>WGNA01000002.1 GCA_016124755.1 Bacteroidota bacterium
CCGACTCAGGATATTTCCAAAGCCAGAAGGATTGAAATCAAAATTAAAGCTATGAAAAGTTCCGTATTCATCCGAAATCTTAAAAAGTTTCCGGAACTCCTTCAAAAAATTATTTCTCAAGCTAGTTAGTGCACCTGACTCTCTAAATGATTTCCGGAAATTATGCCCACAAAAAAGGGGGATGAATAACACCCCCCTTCAACTAGTTTTTTATCAAATCATTCTATGTCCTCTTCCAGATATTCCACCTTTTTCCTTGCATAAAGAAGTTTGGTAACCTTAAGATGTAGCGCCGTGTAATTCTGTGCACTTACAGATAGATTATTCTTTGCATAATTTGTTAGTGATTGCTGGAATTCCACACTAAAGCCTAATCCACTCTTGTTCTGACCACTGAAAGCTACCAATAACCCAACGTTCCATTGGTTAACCAGATTCTTACTAATCAGATTACTGTTGCGTTCCGGGTTGCCATATTCAGTACTGCCGGTTGAATTAATTCCGGAATAATTATCTCCTTTTACCGACCAGAGTTTTGAAAATTGTGGCCCGAATGACAGACCGAAATTTCCATTTCCCAAATGAACCAATAAAGGTGCACTCAGATAATTAATATTTGAAATTACCATGCTGTCGCTGGATTTAACACCGCTGACGTTTTGGGTTTCCACATGACTTATTGGTCTGATTGCAATTGCATTATAGTTCAGTTGAGCTTGTAGTCCGGAATTTAGTCCAAAACAATTGACACCTCCCAATAACCCACCGGATATTGTTTTCGGACTTCCCGGTAGCAGAGGCATAAGCTGCATTCCTATATGTACGCCCAAATAAGAATGTATGCTAACCGACTTCTCCGGCATATGATACCCCTCTTCTTCACTAGTTTGAATATCCAACTCAGATCCAGAATTGGGTCTCATGTGGAATGGCTGTCTTGATAAGGTGTCGGTGGTCCGGGTAATTTCTTCAACTTCATCTTCCTTTCGTTTCATTCCGGATTTGACCGCCACTGCACTTTGATGCGTTTTTCTTTTCAGATTATCTTCCTGCTTTGTTCTTAAATATCTGGCGGTGTTATCATATTCATTCTGATCTGAAAGATACTTTGTCTCAGTAAAATCTCGATTTGCAGACTGTTCTGGTTTTTCTCCCAGTGCCAGTCGGTTATTCGAATTTATTTCTTCAGAATAAGCAGATTCAACTCCGAACAAGGAATTGCCTCTATTTAGCCCATGTTGACCTTTACTCATACTGTAAATTAATACGCAGGAAGAGACGATCATAAAGCCGACAATTCCATTCAACGTTATTAAATACCTGAGACCGGAAACAGGAGTTTTACCCGCTTGAACCGGCGCTGCTTCAATCATCTGATTCATTTTCTCCCATGCTTCGTTCACAGGGGGAATTTCAACCTGAGTGATTTTGTCTTTTAAAACTTCAATATATTTAGGGGTATCGCTCATTTCATTTACACACTATTCCGAGTTGATTGATTTTTTCCTTAAGTAGTTTTCGGGCTTGATTGAGATGCCATTTAGAAGTACCCGAAGAAATTCCGAGTTGTTCGCCAATTTCCGCATGCGTCATATCTTCAAACACATACAGGTTTAAAACCGTCCTGTGATTTTCCGGTAACAATCTAATCATCGACAGAATTTCTGCAGATGTCATATCCTCCAGAATATGACTATCAAGATGAACATCGAATGCTTCATCAATTGATGTCTGCAGTGAAATTCTCTTGTTTTGTCTAAGGAAGTCTATTGCTGTATTAACCACTATTCTACGAACCCAGGCACCGAAAGGACCCTGGTATTTATACAAGTCAAGAGAGGAGAAAATTTTAAGAAATGCCCTGTTAAAAATATCAACTGCGTCGTCATTATTTTCGACGTATGTCATGCAAACCGGCATCATCAAAGGGTAGAAATATTTGTAAAGACATTCCTGCGATTTGCGGTCTGTCTTTTTACAACCTTCAACCCAATTGAGAACCTGTTCTTCGGTTTTTTGCATCGGAATTTTAACGCGGACTTATCTCCTCTGTTGCAATGACGCAATATCGGCAGATACGGTTGGTACGAAAATCAAAAAAAATCAATTTCCGGAAGCGCTGCTGGTTCGAAGGGGATTTGAATTGGTTACACAATAATTAGCAACCAAGTCTCCGTCTTGAGTCCACTCTTGTTGTCTTCCCCATTCTTTACCCATTATATATTGCCTGCAACTTTCTTTTACCCCATCTTCAAACCACGTCTCATGATTTCCGTGAAGTTTGCCTTCATGAAAAGAAGAAGTTGATTTAAGCTGACCATTAGGCCACCAATTTTTACATTCACCATGTCGGACTCCTTCCCGGTAAAGGCAAACCTGAGATAATTTTCCATTCTCATACCATTCCTTAAAGATTCCATGGCATCTTCCATCGAGGTACTGTTGAACACTTTTCTTCGCACCATTTCCGTAATGCTCTCCAATCAACCCACTATACGGTGTCTGATTCATCAGTAATGTATCCTCATGAACGGTTAGTTTGGGATGTTTTAGGGTAAACTCATTCATGTGTGGATAACTGCGACCTATGCAGCATTTACGGGGTAAATCTAATTATATTTATCCACATATACGTAAAGTGAGAATTATAAAATAGTTATTTCTCTGCTGTAATAAAGATGCCGCCTGGTGATATGGAAATCGAAAAACTGAACTGGAACGGTCACCTGCTTTAATGTTTTTCTTCAAACGTTAAACTGAGTATAGCACTAATCATCTGTGCTATCAAAAAACTAATTTCCTGCACCATAATATTGCCGAATGAAACCTGAGCAAACAAATCCAGAATCGTCTTTTTGGGACTCCAGATATGAATCACAAGAATATGCATACGGTATTAAACCAAATGAATTTCTGAAGAGCGTACTTGCCAATCAAACTACAGGAACTCTGCTTTTGCCTGCGGAAGGTGAAGGCAGAAATGCCGTATATGCAGCTTCATTAGGTTGGTCGGTTTTGGCTTTCGACAGAAGCATTCAGGGAAAAATGAAAGCAGAACAATTAGCGCAAAAAGTAGGAGTTAATTTCACCTACATTCTTAATGATTTTGAAAACATTCAGCTAGCAAATGACTCATTTGACCTCGCCGCTCTAATTTATCATCACATACCCACTTCAGTGCGCCAGAAGATATTCAATAAATATTGGTCATCAATTAAACAAGGAGGTTCTCTTGTTATGGAGGGATTTTCTCAAAAACAACTTCAATACAATTCGGGAGGCCCAAAAAATATCGATATGTTGTACGATGAAACCATTGTTCAATACTTTCCGCAAGCGATAATTCATCAAATTGAAACATGTGAAATAGTTCTTGACGAAGGCCCATTTCATCAAGGTCCTGCGTCCGTCATCAGAATGCACATTGAAAAAACAAAATGAAATTCGGTAAAGCAGAAGAACTCGATCACCTGGATCTTTGCCTACCCCAGGATCATCCCGATACCATTAACATTCTCAATGGCAAATACGAAAATCTGGAGTTGTATTTCGGAATGCCTAAGTGGGGGAAAGCAGATCTGAAAGAATTTTATCCCAGAGGAACAAAAGATCCTCTGCGCTTTTATTCTGAAAGATTTAATGCCATTGAATTCAATGCATTTTTTTACCGGATATTTCCACCCGATCAGGTTCGGAAATGGTACGAAGGCACGACAGATGATTTTAAGTTTTATCCAAAAATTAATCAAAGCATTTCACAGTTCAGAAGACTTGAAAACGTTCAGGATCTTGTTGATCAGTTTCTGCTTTCGGTGACAGGTTTTCAAGAAAAATTAGGCACCTGTTTTTTACAAATGCATCCCAGTTTTTCACCTTCGAGTTTTGCCTCTTTAAAAAGTTTTATAGAATCATGGCCAAAAGATGTTGAGTTGGCGGTTGAACTCCGAAACGAAAATTGGTTTTCAGAGAAAAGTGTTTCAAACGAACTTCAGAATTTATTACGTGAGAATAAAGTTACTCATATTTTGACCGATACAACCGGAAGGAGAGATATGCTCCACATGCGTTTAACTTCACCACATGCTTTTGTTCGGTTTACTGCAGGAAATCATTTTAGTGATGAAAAAAGAATCGAGGATTGGGCGGATAGAATTGTAAAATGGAATTCAATGGGATTAAAGAAAGTGAGTTTCTTTGCTCATGTTCAGGCTGTACAGGAAGATACCGGAATTCCATTTCGGTTTATTTCTATGTTGAACTCTAAACTCCGGAGCCCGATTAAAAATGGTTAATCACAATTGCCAGGTTAACAAATAGCCGACAGAGAAAGCACCTGATTTGGCTAGCACTTTATTTTTTCGCACAAGACTGTATTTGGCAATTCCGGGTCTGAGTGAAAGTCGGAGAGGCGCTTTTTGTGAAGGCTTCACACTTATGGCAAGTCCGTAATTAAATTGATAGGTATAAAGAGGCGGTGCCACAAAGCTGTACGATTGAACATCGGTATTTACCGGATTATTCCAAACCAACACATCCTTACTGCTCAGAACCTCTGTTCCCAATGTGCGTTTATCAGAATTCTGATAGTAATCGAAATATGAATAATAAACTGTAACCGGAGATTTAAATGTGCTGCTGACAGACAAGCCGCCATCCATTTCTATCAACCATTTTTTATCAGGATCCTCTGCTAAAACCAATTTAAGGTTTAAACCAAGTCCAAATGATTTCTGAGGTTCCTGAACGGAAACAAGTTTGGTTCTGGTGAACTGATATGTGGTATCAACGCCGGTTGAATTCCTGTGAACAGAAATTTCATCGTACACTCCCGACTGGGTGTAATACAAAGTGTTTGCATTGCCAAATGGAACATCAGAATAAAAATTTCGGGTTATCTTTCCCGGAATACCCGCTGTATAAAGGGCCGATATGCCAATATATGAGGTTCGTTTTTCTCCCAATGGTACCCACCACTTCAGGGAGAATGTATGGCAATTGGTTTGTGCCAATCGCTTCTTTTTTTCGGTTGGTCTCGTTTTGTGAAAACTAACATCCATAGGTCGAAATGAGGTAGAATCAGACCCGGCAATACCGATAGGATCATTCTCTTTGGGTAAATAGTTTAAGGTTGCCGCAATCGGACTAAAGGGTTTCCAGATGTAAGTTCCCGGAAAAAGGGATTGATAAGAAATCTCCAATTGAGATTGGCTCAACAAATATTGAACGGGTATTTGTGCTTTTGCTGTAACCCACAGTAACACCGACAGAATTATGCTCAACAAGAATTTCATGTTCGGTAAACGTTCATTGAATGATTCAAATATCCAGTTCTAAACCTATCGGGCAATGATCAGAGCCCATAACATCATTGTGAATCGTTGAATCCAAAACTTTAGGAAATAAGTCTTCACTCACCAGAAAATAATCGATTCTCCATCCGGTGTTTCTGGCTCTTGCATTAAACCGGGTGCTCCAGAATGTATATTTCACTTCATCCGGGTTTAACTTTCTGAATGAGTCCACAAAGCCCTTTGAAAGTATCAGATCCATTCCATCAATTTCTACCTGTGTGTAACCGGATGTTTTGTTATAGTTCTCTTTCGGACGAGCAAGATCAATTGCTTCATGAGCAACATTAAAGTCTCCGGTAACCACAACGGGTTTCTTTTTTCTGAGTTCATTGAGATAGTCGGAAAAGGCCAAATCCCACGTTTGCCGGTAATCAAGTCTTTTCAATTCACTCCCGCTATTCGGAACATAAACATTAGTAAGATAAAATCCGGGGTATTCTAAAGTGAGCACTCTTCCTTCCGTGTCGTGCTCTTCCACCGAAATATCCGGCAGAACAGAGAGGGGTTCCACCTTCGTTAAAATGGCTGTTCCGGAATACCCTTTCTGAACCGCCGAGTTCCTGTAAATCGTGTATCCCTTTAATTCGGAAAGCGCTTCATCAACCTGAGCATCCTGAGCCTTAGTCTCCTGAATACAGAAGATGTCTGCATCAAAGTCATTTATTATATCCAGCAATCCCTTGCCCACCGAGGCTCGGATTCCATTCACATTCCAGGAAATTATTTTCATGATGATCGATTTTTTATTTCTCTACAAATCAAGAAATAAATCAGGTGGAACAAAGACACCTTTTCACGATTAAACATTTCCGAGAGAGTAACAGGTGTTACGGTGTTAATTAAAAGGTGTTTTCAACTTTGCGGCATGTTTGGATTTATAAATAAAATTTTCGGGGAGAAAGTCGACCTGAAAGACGTGATCTCAAAAGGTGCGGTGATATTGGATGTTCGAACCGCCGGCGAATTTCAGGGCGGCCATGTAAAAGGAGCTAAGAACATTCCTTTAGATCGAATTCAGAGCAAAGTTAATGAGATCAAAAAATGGAATAAACCGGTGATTACCTGTTGTGCTTCGGGAATGAGAAGCGGAACAGCAAAGTCTATTTTATCCCAGAACGGAATTGAAGTTTACAACGGAGGAAGTTGGGTTTCTGTTAACAGACTCGTTTAACCGATTTCATTGCCGGTGCTAATTTGTCAGTATTTTCGAATGGCACCGGCCTTGACTAATATCCCGAAACCGAATTATGACTTTTAATGAAATAATATCCGGAGATGTTCCGGTTCTTGTTGACTTTTCCGCTGAATGGTGTGGCCCGTGCAAAATGATGGTTCCTATTCTCGATCAGGTAAAAGAACAACTTGGTGATGATGTCAAAATCATAAAGATTGATACAGACCGAAATCAATCACTCGCCATGCATTTTAATATTAAAGGAGTACCCACTCTGATGATCTTTAAAGGCGGAGATTTGAAGTGGCGACAAAGTGGGGTTATTGATGCGAACAGCCTTGTGAGTCAAATAAGAATGATAAATTAGGGGCCGTTATGGCTTCAAAATTTATCGCTTCTACACTCGAAGATTACCGAAAACTCTATAAAGAAAGTACTGTTGATCCGGAAAAATTCTGGCATGAATTCGCGACGGAAGAATTCATCTGGAAGAGAAAATGGAATACCGTTCTTCAGTACGACCTTTTAAAACCTGAGATCCGCTGGTTCGAAGGTGCTCAGTTAAACATTACCGAAAATTGCCTCGACAGGCACATATCAGAATTGGGAAATAAAACCGCCATTATTTGGGAACCCAATAATCCTGACGAAAGTACACTTCACATCACGTACAAAGAACTTCTCTCGAATGTTAACCGCGCGGCAAACATGCTCAAATCACTGGGAGCCAAAAAGGGAGACCGGATTTGTCTGTACATGCCAATGATTCCGGAATTGGCTTATGCCGTTCTGGCTTGCGCGAGGATCGGAGCAATTCATTCTGTTGTTTTTGCCGGCTTCAGCGCTAAATCTCTTGCCGATAGAATTAATGATGCTCAGTGCAATATTGTTCTTACTGCCGATGGAGGATTTAGAGGAAGTAAAGTTACTCCGCTTAAAGACATTGCTGATGAAGCGTTATCTTCTTGTCCTTCTGTACAAAAATGTGTTGTCGTTCGTCGTACCGAAAGTGCGGTAAACTGGCATTCTCAACGAGATGTTTGGTGGCATGAAGAATTTGCAAAAGCTTCCGACACGTGCGAAGCTGAAACAATGGATGCGGAAGACATGCTGTTTATTCTATATACTTCCGGATCAACCGGAAAACCCAAAGGAATGGTTCACACTTGCGGTGGTTATATGGTCTGGACCAACTTTACTTTCCGCAATGTTTTTCAATACAAACCGGAAGATATTTACTGGTGCACTGCAGATGTCGGATGGATTACCGGTCACAGTTACATTCTTTACGGACCATTGAGCGCGGGTGCCACTACATTAATGTTTGAAGGAATTCCCAGTTACCCCGACATGGGAAGATTCTGGGAAGTAGTGGAAAAACACCGCGTCAATATTTTTTATACTGCTCCAACGGCGATTCGTTCTCTGGAAGCCAGCGACCGATCCTTTGCCGATAGCCATGACCTCTCAACCTTAAAAACATTAGGCACAGTTGGCGAACCCATTAATCTGGAAGCCTGGGAATGGTACGATGAAGTGATTGGCAAAAAACACTGCCCGATTGTAGATACGTGGTGGCAAACCGAAACCGGGGGAATTATGATTTCATCACTTGCCGGTGTTACTCCGGACAAACCCACTTTTGCAACTTACCCGATGCCCGGAGTTCAACCTGCGATCATGGATGAACAGGGAACGGAAGTTTTAGAAAATCCTGCAGAAGGAAGACTTTGCATTAAATTTCCGTGGCCGGGAATGGCGCGAACTATTTACGGCGACCACGAAAGGTTCCGGCAAACCTATTACAGCACATTTCCCGGAAATTATTTCACCGGCGATGGGTGTAAAAGAGATGAAAACGGGATGTACCGGATTACCGGCAGGGTTGACGACATCGTAATTGTAAGCGGCCATAATCTTGGAACCGCTGAAATTGAGAATGCGATTAATGAACATCCTTTGGTAAACGAAAGCGCTGTTGTTGGATATCCGCACGATATAAAAGGAAACAGTATTTACGCTTTTATCACTTGCATTCACAAACCCGAAAACATCGAAACGTTGAAAAGAGAGGTTGTCGATGTGGTTTCAAAACTCATCGGGCCGATTGCAAAACCGGAGAAAATTCAGATTTGTACTGGTTTACCCAAAACCAGAAGTGGCAAGATCATGAGGCGAATTCTTCGAAAAATTGCTTCCGGTGAAACCGACAACTTCGGAGATATCTCAACATTATTAAATCCGGAATGCGTTGAAGAAATCGCTTCAAACCGGTTATAACTTCGGCTAAATAATTTTCAACTTTAACTTGCGGATGAACATCGTTTCCTAAGAGGAGATTGCTTTGAGTTGTTGTGATTAGAACATTCGTTGAATAATAATTCAGCAATGAAATACTCAATCAGAATTCTTCTTTTCTCTCTTTTTTTTGGTTTGATGTTCAATTCCGGCCGGGCTCAAATCCGGATTCAGAATTACAAATACAACGAGATCAATAACTGGCAGGCACAAGTCCAGTTGAATCATCAGCAAATGCAATTGTTGCAAGCCGGTGTAGGCAGCATGGACGAGTTTACAATGGAAGTAAAAGTCTTGATGAACGTTGAGGCAACCAGATTTAACGCCGTGTTCAGTGTTCAACAGGTTGCGGAAACAGCGTTGGATGTGAATACCTTGTTAAATGAACGAATCAATGCTTTTAAAGAACAACTCAAATCACTTGGAATTAAAGACAAGGATTTCGTAGTTGATTTGATTTCTCAGGTACCGATTTATGGAATTGAAACCGAAAAGAAACTGTTCAGCAAAAATCAAAATGAAGTTCCGTTGGGTTTCGAGCTGCATAAGATTATTACCATTACCTACAACTCTTATAATTTGTTGAACGACATCGTTTTTGAAGCTTCCAAAAATGAAATTTACGATCTGGTTAAAGTGGATTATTTCGCTGCAAGCCCTGAAAATTATTTCGACACAATGCGTCACGCCGGACTGGCTTACCTCGATGCAATCTTTAAAAAATACAAGAAGGCCGGTTTTGAACTCGACAGCTTTGATAAAATGATGGCTGAAAATTCGGGAACCATTTATCCGATTAGCCGATACCGTCAATATACCGGTGTGAGTCGCCTTTCGTATGATAAGCTACTTAAAAAATCAGGGAATGAAATTGTGATGAATCCTATCGTAGCACCAACTCTTTACTACGACTTTCTGCCATTCACCGACTTTGATATTGTGATTAACAGTGCGGTTAATAAACCGAATATCCAATACACTTTTGATATAAAGGTGAAGTATGTACGGAACAAAAAACCGGAAGTGAGAATCGAGAAAAAAGTTGAAAAACAATTTTATATGATCACACCCGACGGTTCTGTAAAGCTTCTGGATCTTCGATAAAAACTATCGTTTCGATTTAAAGAATTCCTGCATCAAATCAGCGCATTCCTTATTTAAAACATTTGAAATAATCTGGGTTTTAGGATGAAGCAGCGATGGGGAATAAAGTGTAAAGCCCGCCTTAGGTTCATTGGTCCCGTAAATAATTTTACCGACTCTCGCCCATTTCAAAGCACCGGCACACATGGCACAAGGTTCAACCGTAACGTACATGGCACATTCATCCAGAATGGTTGAATTAAACGATTGAAAAGCAGCAGTGAGTGCGAGCATTTCGGCGTGGGCAGTTGTATCATTTAATCTGCGGGTTTGGTTGTAACCTCTCCCGATGATTTGTTGGTTTAAAACCACTACTGCGCCGATGGGAACTTCGTCATCATTAAAAGCCAACCGTGCCTGTTTCAAAGCTTGCTGCATAAAATATTTATCGTCGAGTTCCATGTTAATTATTACGCATCGCGATTGAAGTGAGAAGGAGTGTTGGTTAACCACGGAATTTTTAAAAAGAAAACCATCTTTGTCAAAAATTCCCGGGATGTCAAAAATAGATAAGAAGCTGGAGCAGATTAAACTTCAACATGAGATTCAGGAAATCCTGAGAAACGACAACGGAGTTTCCTGCCATTTCGATTATCATGTCAATCTGCTTTCAGAAGATGAAACCGTGAAACTCCATCTTTTGACTTATAATGAAAGACATCAGGAGTATATGCTTTTGCATGTTAGTCGGGGTGCCAGTTCGATTGTTTGTTTAAAAAGAATGCTGGAGTACATAACCTCCGGACACGAGACCTCAACCAAGTATTCGTTCACCATTCAATGGAAGAAAAAATCGGAAACACAATCACATACTTCCTATTTCTGGGGATCAAGTGAAGAAGAGGTTACGCGAAAATTTCTGCACGAAAAAAATCCGGATGACTATACGTTTTCGGTAACGAGAAATCCGGTAGCTTGAAAATTAATTTGACTACGCCTTTGTATCAAGAATCTTTAAAAAGCGTATTCACAGGACAATAAAAAAGCCTAACTGCTTGACAATTAGGCTTTAGTTGCGGTCTGGACGGGACTCGAACCCGCGACCCCCTGCGTGACAGGCAGGTATTCTAACCAACTGAACTACCAGACCGTTTACCCGTTTTTGAATGATAAGAAACCACTCGTTTTTGGGGTGTGCAAATATAGCAGATTTCGGAATCGGCAAATAAAATTTTCTAAATCTCGAAACACCTGTGTTGGTTTTGGCATATGATTACCTTTGCCCTCTTCCAAAAGCCCGATCAATATGATGCTACTGGATTTCGAAAAACCTATCGAAGAACTCAACGAGCAATTAGAAAAAGCCAGATTGACCCATCAAAAGGGGAAAGTTGATATGTCTGATACAATCAGCCAGCTCGAAAAAAAAATAGAATCTACCCGTAAGACCATTTATAAGGAACTTACCGGTTGGCAAAAAGTTCAGCTTTCTCGTCACCCCGATCGACCTTACACACTGGATTACATCAACGGAATGACCAAGAACTTCGTGGAACTACACGGAGATCGGAACATCGGTGATGACAAGGCCATTGTTGGCGGATTTGCTCAGTTAGATAATATTCCGGTGATGATTCTCGGTCATCAAAAAGGCCGGAACACAAAAGATCGTCAGTTCCGCAATTTCGGGATGGCTAACCCCGAAGGCTACCGCAAAGCACTCCGCTTTATGAAATTGGCCGAAAAATTTAACCGGCCGATTATCACCCTGATCGACACTCCGGGTGCGTCACCCGGATTGGAAGCAGAGGAACGCGGGCAAGGAGAAGCCATCGCGCGGAATCTTCTTGAAATGTCTGTTCTGAAAGTTCCGGTTATCTGTATCGTGATCGGCGAAGGGGCTTCCGGTGGTGCTCTGGGAATCGGAGTCGGTGATCGCATTGCTATGCTCGAATACACTTGGTATTCTGTTATTTCTCCGGAATCCTGCTCTTCCATCCTTTGGAGAAGCTGGGACTATAAAGAGAAAGCGGCCGAGGTTCTCAAATTGACCAGCGACGATATGTTGAACAACAAACTCATCGACCGCGTGATTAAAGAACCATTGGGCGGAGCGCACAACGATCCCGAAAGCATGTTTAAAACACTCAAGACTGAGATCAAAAAAATGATCAAAGAATTAAAGGATCTTTCCTCCGAAGAGCTAATCTCCCAACGAATTGAGAAGTTTAGTGAGATGGGTGTTTATTCGGAAGAGACAGTATAAAAGTACCTGCTTCCGGACCCTTGTTAAAAAGCAAATCAAGAGCTGACATCTCGGATAACTCACAATCAGAAACCGGAAAAACCTGACTGTACCACACGTCTTCCAATGTCTCCCTAAGATGAGCAGGACCCTGAAACTCTTGTGTCAGTTTTAATTCGATGCTGAGTTGCAGTTTGGCCATTAACCAATCAATTGATTTCAAATTAAAATCGGCCAGTTTCAATTCATGTGAGTTAAGAAGTTCCCTCAATTCCTCTTTATAAAATTCAAAAAAGGGTGATTTGTTATACGACGTTTCCAACGATCTCCAGTGATTCAACATCCAGTTTTCAGTGTAACTAATTTCAACATCCGTAATTTTAAATAAGCTGTTTCTGACAACAGGAATTATAAGTTTCTGAACCTTGTTCGGTCCGGATATCAAATAGTGATTTCTGGGAGATTGCTTAACCCAACTTTCATGCATTTCAATGGTTCTGTTTTCCGATTTAGAATTAATAAATGCGTGAAACCAATGGATTGAAGGAAACAAGTGAAGAGGGAAAGCCATTTAATTTTCTACTTGGTTTTCAGCTGATAAATCATGGAGTAGTTCACGAATGGTACGGTTTAATACAGGGTGAATTAAATCTGGAGCTACTTCCGATAACGGTTTTAAAACAAATTCTCTGAGGTGAAGATACGGGTGAGGAATTTCAAGAAAATCGGATTTAAAAATTTGGTTGCCGTAAAAAAGAATATCGATATCAATAAGTCTCGGACCCCATTTTTCATATCGAATACGACCCAGATCTCTTTCAATTCTGAGTATTTCCTCCATTGCAATGTGAGGTCGAACATTCGTCTCAAAAATCAAAACCTGATTTAGAAAAGCATCCTGATCTTTCTTTCCCCAGGGTTCCGTCTCATGCACGGTAGATTTCTTAATCGCAGGTCCGAACTCCGATTCCAGATTTTCCAAAGCTTTGATCAGGTTTTCTTCTTTATCGCCAAGGTTTGTTCCCAGACACAAAATCAATTCTTCTGGCTGACGTGCAAGAAAAAAATCCGGATCACTTCCAATCATCCGGCAAAAAAAGTTCATTCTGAATTGGAAACCTTTATTATCCGAACAATGGTTTGCTTACTTCCTTAAATTCGTAACATGGAATGGGTTAAAATTTTAGGTCTGTTTGCGGTTGCTTTGTATTATTTGTTTTCAAAAGTTTCGTCAGAAAGCAAGAACACTCCTAAAAAGTCACAACCGAAAAGACCCGGAAATAACCCGACAAGTTTGGAAGAAATTCTTCGGGAATTAAGTAATCAAACACAAACCAAATCTTCTTCAACACCACCAAAACCGGTTGAATCAAGAAACAGAAAGAAACTCTCCCATAACCATGAACAGGAAGAATACCTCAGACCCGAATGGGAAGCAGAGCCCAAATCGAAACCTGTAATTAAAGTGAAGTCTATTGAGAAAATCGAGATGGAACCCCTCGATCATCACGAACACGATATAGACCTCAAACAGGCCATAATCTATGATGCTATTCTGAATCGTCCGTATCGTTAATTGGATCTACTCCGGTGCTGAAAACCCAAATTTTCTGACCAACAAAATTCACGATACTACTCACTGCGGTAGCAAGTATAAATGCGAAAAGTTTGTCTGTTTTAAGAACAATTAATTCCCGTACCGATTTATCAAATGTGCGGTAAACAAAGGCAATTTCGTTGTCTCCCAACAGGCTGAGAGCCCATTTGTTAATCAACACATTTATCACAAAAGAGATCGAATACAGAACCATAAAATTCATCAGTCGTTTGTGGTTCTTGTCAGACTTTCTCCACGTCCAAAATTTATTCAGATTGTACGTAACGAATGTCCCCGACATAAATCCCATTGCTTTAAAGATGTCGTTCCAGTTAAATCCGATAAAAACGGTTTCCGGATTAATTGAGGCATCCTTAAAGAGATTGCTGAGTCCGTAATAAACCCCAAAGTCAAATGCAACTGCAATCAACCCGCTGATGGTGAACTTGGTAATCTGTTTTGAGGTTTGGTAAAGAGCCATGCTAAAGAAAGCTCGCAAAATTAATGGTTTCAAATACCTCCGGAAATCTGTTTCGGAACTTTACAAGAGTTTGTCATTTTATGCAATGAGATTACTTTACTTTTGCGCGGCAAATAATAACATCTCTTAAATTATTTGCTCATGTCCTCCTCCCCATCCAAGGTGCTTTATGAAGGTCTCACCTTCGACGATGTACTCGTTCTTCCACGATATTCAGAAGTACTTCCCCGAGACGTAAATACCCGAACAAGACTTACCAAAAAAATCGAAATTAACATCCCGATTGTATCGGCAGCAATGGATACCGTTACCGAAAGCAGGCTTGCCATCGCAATGGCTCGTGAAGGAGGTATTGGTATCATTCACAAAAACATGTCGATCGAAGCTCAGGCGGGCGAAGTAAAAAAGGTGAAGAGATCCGAAAGCGGAATGATCAAAGATCCGATCACTCTGCCTGGAAGTGCAACATTATCCGATGCATTAAAAATTATGAAAGACAACCGGATTGGTGGAATTCCGGTCACTTCTGCTGATGGAGTTTTAGAGGGAATTATCACCAACAGGGATCTCAGGTTCGAAAAAGATCTGAATAAAAACATTCGGGAGGTGATGACAAAAGAGAATCTCATCACAACAGATGAAAACACCGATTTGTCCAAAGCGAAAGATATTCTGCAACAGTTCAAAATCGAAAAACTTCCGGTCGTAGATTCAAGAGGTGTTCTTAAAGGATTAATCACTTTCAAGGACATTGAGAAAATTAAAAACCACCCGATGTCTGCCAAAGACACCTACGGAAGATTATTGGTCGGAGCTGCGGTTGGTATCACCGCCGACACCCTTGATCGGGTTGCTGCCTTAATAGCTGAAGATGTTGATGTGATTACACTGGATACTGCACACGGACATTCGATGGGAGTTGTTCGCGAGTTGGAAAGAATTAAATCCAAATTCCCGGATTTACAGGTTATCGTAGGCAATGTTGCCACTGCCGAAGGTGCCGAAATGTTAGCGAAAGCCGGCGCAGATGCGGTTAAAGTTGGTGTAGGACCGGGTTCAATTTGCACAACAAGAATCATTGCAGGAATCGGTGTTCCACAACTTTCAGCCATAATGTATTGTGCTGAAGCAACAGCAAAATACGATGTACCGATCATTGCCGACGGCGGAATCCGGTATAGCGGCGATTTGGTTAAAGCTATTGCCGGTGGTGCAGATTGTATTATGGCCGGATCCCTTTTCGCCGGTACCGACGAATCACCTGGTGAAACAAGTTTTTACGAAGGTCGAAAAGTTAAATCCTACAGAGGAATGGGTTCAATTGAAGCCATGAAACAAGGAAGCAGCGACAGGTATTTTCAGGATGCCGAAGAAGGAATTGCCAAATTAGTACCGGAAGGAATTGTTGGAACCGTACCCTATAAAGGAAGTCTTGCGGAAGTAATCTACCAGTATGTAGGCGGTCTTCGTGCCGGAATGGGATACTGCGGTGCATCCACCATTGCTGAAATGAAAACTGCCGGTTTCACAAGAATAACCGGAAGCGGAATTCGTGAAAGCCATCCTCATGATATTACAATCACGAAGGAAGCTCCGAATTACAGTCGTTAAACCTTAGCGGATTAATGTTAATCTGCCACTTTCGAAAACTCCGTCTTCGGAGACAAAAATCCAGTAGATAACCCCGGTTGAGAAATTTGTTACATCTACTTCCGACACTCCATCAACTTTATCCGATTTCACCACGGTACCGGTAACATCAGAAAAAGTGATTGTTCCGGTTTTCTTTGTTGTGATTTTCACAATTCCATTATTCGGATTCGGATAAACTTTCAGAATTGTTTCGGATACTGAAGAAATTCCGGCACCATAATCAACCGAGAGGTTTTTACTAATTGAGCTGTCGGAACAATGATTCGAGACATGTAAAACAACCGTGTACACTCCTCTTGTCGGAAATTTGTGAGATGGATTTTCTTCCGAAGATTTTTCTCCGTCTCCAAAATCCCATTCATACTTTGAAGCCGATTTTGAATCGCTCGTAAATTGAACCGTTAAACTCTCATTCACTTCGGTGTAAGAAGCAACTGCAACCGGAATAACCTCAATTAATGCCGTAGCCGGATCACTTGTTCCGCAGCTATTTGCGGCAACCACCGAAAGCTCATTTGCGGAACCGGCATTAGTCCAACTTACATCAACAACTGTATCGGTTGACACACCCGGAATTTCTCCACCTGCACCAACAGTCCATTTGTATCGAGTTGCATTTTCAACTGAGGCAATCTGATATCTCGAAATTCCGATGCAAGCCGTATCATCAAATACAAACATTCCGGGAGCGGAAGGTGTATCCGGTAAAATCACGATACTTCTGAAAGAGGTGTCAGAGCCGAAATCATTACTTACGATTAATTGAACTGTCTTGGTACCGGAGGAAGAATATGAAATGGTATGCGGTCCTGATAACGTTGACGAACTCTGAGATGCATCCGTTCCGAAACTCCAGTTTATTGATTTGACCTTACCTTCAGAACTATTGGTTAAAGTTATTTCCTTACCGGGACAAGTGAGCGTATCACTCGCAGCGATTATGCTTTTAGGTTTTGTGATGTTACAGTCTTCCGGTTTAATTGCGTAATACGTTGATGGTCCGCACGGATCTCCAAGTTTACTTTTTTCCCGAACGTATTCACCACCTTCAATATCGTACTTACTCAAAATAACATTCCTGTCACCGGCGCCGAGAGCATAATGCATAATCTTAGTCGGATCGATAACATGTGACAGTTGCTGTCCGTGGCCAAGTTCATGCGTTGCAACCGTTTCAAAATCATACTGACTTTTTCCGGGAGCATTGGTCGTATAATTCCAGTTGCGTGAACTGTCAAATTCAATGTCGAGTTCTGCCACATACCAAAAAACATTACTTGAGTTAAAACATCCGCTGTACCAACTATAGCAAACACCCAATCGACCGTCTGTGAACTTTGTAAAACGCACCACATTTACATTATCTCTTGTTATCTGGTCAACAGTTGTATCGTTTCCAAGATCCCAATTCATTAAAGTCTGACATCTCCAGTTTTCAGCGGCTCTCAGAAATGCATTAACGGCCTCCGGTTTGGCAGCAAATTTTTTATTGCATTGCCACGTGTAACCTCCCTTCGAATTATCATTTTTATGATTGACCTGGTAATAACCCGAATCAATTCCGGTAGTTCCGGAGTAACCGACATTCGAATGCGTATATTTCACATACAGATTTGATGAGCTGGTTGAAGATTCTGCACTGTTATTCGTAACCCGTATTTTTCCGGTTCCTGCCCGGGTAGGTACATAAACTTCAATTTTCGAATTGCTCCACGACTTGTAAGATGATGGATATGGAATTTCAAAATATCTTCCATCTCCATAGTTCGGATCTACAAATTCTACTTTTCCATTGCCTCTGATTATTCCGAAATTCGATCCGGTAATGGTTAGCAATGTTGCTGTTCCTGCCGAAACACTATCTGCCGTCATCGTGCTGATTACAGGTGCCGCCAATGGTTTGATTCCCTGAAATCCTATTTTTAAATCATCCACTTCTTTGATTTCCTCATTCGAATACGATTGGATTTTAGGAAGTAGATCTGCGCCGATTGCATTGTACACTTCAAAATATCCGTGACCCTTTAGTGTCTCTTCATCATATTTAATAAAGGATTGTTCGCTTGCCATACCAATGAACCGGGGTAGGTCACAATCCGAGCAATTCAATGGTCTGATTTCCGAATTCCTGAGAAATAGAACTCCGACCTCCCCGCTCTGAAGCTCAAGAGCCGGTTCCACTTTTAAGGCGTCGAAACCAACCTGTCCTCCTTCTGTAATAACTACCAGTTCGCTGAAGCCGGATAGTAAATCTGAACCTTTAAGAATCTTTCCTATCTGAACTTTATGGCTGGTATAAATAAAGGTGTGTTCCGCATTCCAGAAGGATGATGAAGAAAGTATTCTTCCTTCTATCACGACATCAGAATCGTAGGTTTTTTTCTGAAGACTGAATGGAACCAAAACACATTGCGACCAAAGCTCAGAGGATACAAGAAAAAAGGAAAACAGAATTAGTAGTTTTTGTTTCATACGAATTTCGGGTGACCAAATATCGGGTAAAATTCAAAAGTGCTTCTGGTTGAGTGTAGTACCTTTGTCACACTATGTCGCACCCCTTTAAAACCCGCGTCGGTATCGTTGGTGGAGGTCAGTTGGGAAAGATGCTGATCGAAAGTGCTCAGCCCTGGAATGTCACCTTTAATATTTTAGACGCTCCCGGTTCGCCGGCTGAACGATATGCCGATCAATTCATTTCCGGTAAGCTAACAGATGAAAATGCTATACGGGCATTGGCTGAAATTTCAGATGTAATAACCTATGAAATCGAACATATTAATGTTGACGCACTGCGGGAAATAGAAGCTTCAGGTAAAAAAGTGATTCCTTCATCAGATATACTTGCCATCATTCAGGATAAAGGTCTTCAAAAAGAATTTTACGCCGGGAACAACCTTAATACCTCACCGTTTATCATCATTGATGATGCTGATGAAAGTGTACTGAACGAAAATTTAAAATCACTCAAAGGCGAGCAGCTTGTGGTAAAAAGCCGTACCGGTGGTTACGACGGAAAAGGTGTTCAGATCATGAACCGAACAGACATTTCCGGTAATTCAATAAAGGAAATGTTGCCGGCGGTTATTGAAGAATTCATTCCCGAATGTTTGGAAGTTTCGGTAATTGTGGCCAGAAACGAACAGAATGAAATTCGAACTTTTCCGATGGTTGAAATGGTCTTTGATCCGGAAATTAATCTGGTTGACTTTCTATGTTCTCCCGCCAATGTTGGTTCAGAAATTCAACAACAAGCAGCCGATTTGGCAACTAAAGCAATCAAGGCATTAAACGGAATCGGATTGTTTGCCGTTGAGATGTTTCTCACCAAATCCGGTGAACTTCTAATTAATGAAATCGCGCCCAGACCGCATAATTCCGGTCACCATACGATAGAAGCGTGTTACACTTCTCAATACGGACAATTAATGCGAATTCTGCTCGGACTCCCATTGGGAAATACAGAACTGCACACTCCGGCTGTTATGGCTAACATCATCGGACCGGCAGATGTCTCCGGAGATTATCAACTCAACGGACTCGACACATTATTTTCTACACCCGGAGCCCAGCTACACTGGTATAATAAAACGGAAACCAGACCGGGAAGAAAAATGGGGCACTTCACCGTTTTGGCTGATGATGTTGAAACCGCAATCCAAAACATGAAGAAGATCCGGGAAACCCTGAGAATCGTTCCGGTAGCACAAACCGGAAATCCATAGCTTTGCTCCCATCAACACATTATTTATGAAGCCCGAAGCAGGAATTATCATGGGGTCAGACAGCGATCTGCCGGTAATGCAGGAAGCATTTTCCATTCTACAGGAACTTGGAGTTGATTGTGAGATTACAGTGGTTTCTGCTCACCGCACACCCGACCGAATGTATGAGTATGCGAAGCATGCGGCTTCAAGGGGAATTAAAGTCATCATCGCAGGAGCCGGTGGTGCTGCACATCTTCCGGGCATGGTAGCTTCTTTAACCCACTTACCGGTAATCGGGGTTCCGGTGAAAAGCAGAAACCTCAACGGTGAAGATTCATTGCTATCTATCGTGCAAATGCCTCCCGGAGTTCCGGTTGCAACTGTTGCCATCAATGGCGCTAAAAACGCGGGTATTCTGGCAGCGCAAATAATTGGTTTGGGAAATCCTGAAGTGATGAACAACATCATTAAATACAAAGAAGGTCTGAGAAAAATGGTGGAAGAAAAAGCCGCCAATCTCGAAAAGCTCGGACCGAATGAATACCTGAAACAAAACGCATGATTATTCATGAAGACACGCTCATCTCAGACGAACTTCTGAGCGAACATTTTGCCTGTAATCTAAAGGCCTGCAAGGGAGCGTGTTGTATCGAAGGAGACAAAGGGGCACCCTTGTCCAGAGAGGAAGTTGAAATCATCGAAAAAAATTTACCTGAAATCCTGAATCATCTCGAAGAGGAAAACAGAGAGTTCATAAAGGAAAACGGTTTTTACGAAGCCGATTTCGATGGTGAGTTGGTTACAACATGTCTTCCCGACGGCAGGTGTGCATTCGTTAGAAAAGGAAACGATGGCGTGTTAACCTGCGGAATTGAACACACATATTATCAGAATCGCATCGATTTCATTAAACCCATTAGTTGCCATTTATATCCGGTTCGGATACGGGAATTTGAAACATATACGGCACTGAATTATCACCGCTGGCCGATTTGCAGTCCGGCATGCGATAAAGGACAAATGGAAGGAATAAAGGTTTTTGAATTTGTTGAAACCGCTTTGAGAAGAAGATTTGGAGATTCGTGGTACGACGGTCTGGTGGAAATCGATCGCCAGTTAAAAGACCATCAGTAATTAATTTCCTTCCGCACCTGCAACAACCATTTTGACGGTGGCCCCATATCACCCGGCCGTATCATATATGCCGTTCCGAAAATATTGCTTCCCACAATTCCGACTCTGTAATTTTTGGGGAATTCATAAAAGATACGGATGTCTGTTATCCAGGTTCCGTGAGAGTTCAGATCCTGACCCTGTTGAATTCCCGGGATAAAAATCGAGAGCGGCGGGGTCACAAAATTGTTGTCGATGTTGCTCATGTACGAATTGTACCGCACGCTGAATCCGCCCTGCCATTTATTAAGATTTATAGAAACATCAATTTTGAGAAGCGCTTTGTTCCGGTATTTGAGTGTATTGCCGGAATTATCAGAACTGGTAGAGAGATAACTTATCACCCGGTTAAAACTGTCTGTCGCGAATTGTTTATTAGGTTCCAAACTAACCGGATTGCTATATGTGTATCCACACAAGAACCGAATCGATTTGTTTTTTGCGATTTCATATTCACCGTTCAGACTAATATCCAATCCGGAAATTTCTGTTTTACCGGTATTCAGAGATTTAAAACCCAAGCCCAATCCGTTTTCGAACGAATTATCTTTAGACCATTGACTAAAGGTAAACTCCATCATGTTATTATAATACATTCGGAAAGCCGCAACATCCAAAAAACCTTTCAGGCTCTTAAATCTGAAACCTTGTTTTAAACCGATCTCGGTGTTGTTGCCCGATTCTGATCTGAGATTTTCATTCGGAAAAACACTCACAATTCCAACCTTTGTTGAGATAAACGACTCGGCAATGGTCGGGAAACGATAACCCTGACCGTAAGAAGCTCTGATGAAAGTGGCTTTCGAAATCTGATAATTTATACCACCTCTGAAAACCGGCTTTGATTCTTTGTAGTCATTCAGTTCATAATGTTCGAAACGACCACCGGCATTTACAATCAGTTTTCGGTATTTCCATTCTCCCTGTACATATCCCGCAGTGTTGGAAGCATGTTGTTCTCCGCTGAATAACGGCGAATTACTTTTAACAAAACTGTATAAAGCTCCTCCGGTAAATTGTAATCCAAAAAGTCGCGGAGTTGTGATCTGAACATCATTGTAAACGGTGCTGGCAGAATTCGACTGGTCTTTATCCGGATCTCCGGAATCCACCTGATTGTCGACATAGAGATATCTGGAGTTGATTTTATAAAACCAGTTGCCTTTGGTTCTAAAAGTCCAGAAAGGATCTATTCTCAGCTTCGTTCCGTTTGTGGTTGTAAAGGCGTCGTCCAACGCATTGTATGCACTGTCGTAACTTTTCCAAAGGAGAAAAGAACCCACATCCGTTTTTAAAAGGTGTGTTCGAAGTCCCAGATACATATCCTTTGTTAGCCGGTATCGTGCATCCAATCCGAGATGAAGTCTTTTTTCAAAATCACCGAACCGATAACCTTCGTCCTGAACCGCTTCAATATTGGAGTTCAACTGTAGTTTTTTGAAAGACCTACTGTCCCCCATTCTGATACCCTGTACGTTTCGCGTTGTGTTCGTCCACTTCCAACCCGGTTCAGCCGGATTTCCATACAAACCGGAAAAAGCGGTAAAGCTTGTTTTCGGCTTATCGGTTGACCAAAGTGTATTAATGTTAATGATTCCATTAAGGGCGGAAGAACCGTAAAGCACAGAACTGGCACCTTTTAAAACTTCAATATTTCCAATGTTATCGGTTGATACAAAATTCCAGAGAACCGATCCGGCATCGCCATTTAAAAGGGGTGCTCCGTCAATAAAGACGGTAACTCTCGATCCGGCGCCATAGCTCCAGCCGCTTCCCGCCCGAATGTTCACCTGCCCTTCTGTAATGCTGACTCCCGGAATCTGGTTGACCACCTCATCAATCACCACGGGATTTTTGTCGTTCACAATATCTGGTCGCAGTGTTTCAACCGACGTGGTTAATTCTTTAAGTCGCTTTTCGTTTCGATCGGCAATCACCACAATCTGATTCAACATATCACCGGATTCTTTCAGGCGGAAAAAAACGTTCGTGGATGCAGCATTAACACGTATTTCTCTGGTTTCATAACCGATGTAGGAAATCCGCACAACTGATGAACTTACCGACAGTTTGAAATAACCGTTCGAATCGGTGATCGTTCCATTTGAAGTTTTGTTAAGCTCCTGAACTGCGGCACCGGTAAGCGGAGTATTGTTCACCGTATCGATCACCCAACCTGAAACTGATATTGTTTGCGCGCCGGCAAACTCGATTAACCCGAGCAGTAACGACAGAAATATGAGTTGTCTCAAGGTGGCGATTCTCTTACTTTCGTGAGACACAATTTTACACATTTGCCATGAGTTTCAGAGTTTTGCTTTCGGTAGTATTTGTGGTGTTATCCTACGCATCGACTATCGCTCAGGATTGTGTTCCGGATCAAAACATTACCGAATCCGGCTTTCACCCAAAACAAGTTGATCCGGCCATTGCAGGTCAGGAATATAAACAGGTGCTTCAGATCCGGGTATTTAAAGATACTACGGTAGTAATTAATGGCAACACCATTAAAGCGACTATTGACTCAATTCGGGTGAATGATATTCTGGGTTTACCAACTGGTTTTTATTATACCTGTTCCCGAAAAAACTGTAGCTACATACCGGATTCTACGGGATGTGCAACCTTGCACGGCAACCCGAAAGAAAGTGACATCGGTGATTATCCTTTGAAAATTGCAATTCAGACTTTCGGCAAAGTTGCCGGGTTTAATACCAGTCAGAAAGATACTCTTGAGCAATTTATGGTTCAGGTATCCAAATTCGGATTTGTTGAAAATCAGTATTCGCAGATTCAGGGATTGCTTTACCCGAATCCATCGTCTAATGGAATATTTTTTCTGAAACCCGGATTCGAAAGTTCAATTCAAAGAATACTAATATCAAACATTGAAGGAGTTTTGATCGAGGATTTGGAAGTATCCGGAATTGTTGATCTCCAGCATTTATCTTCCGGTATGTATTTGTACCGTGTGCAATTAAACAACGGAAGATTTAGTTCCGGAAAATTATCAATCACCCACTGAGTTCCGGATAAATTGTGAACTTTTACCGCATTCGGCGGTTTCGCTAAAATGAGCAAAGGACTTGTTGTTGTTGGATTATCAGGTGGTGTGGATTCATCTGTTGCCGCCGCATTGCTTCTCGAAGACGGCTATGATGTAATTGGCGTCTTTATGAAAAACTGGCACGATACGGAAGTTACGATTTCTGATGAGTGCCCTTGGGAAGAAGACAGCAAGGATGCTTTGTTAGTCGCGGAAAAACTTGGAATCCCTTTCCAAACTATTGACCTCAGTGATTTATACAAAGTGCGGATTGTAGACTATATGTTCCGTGAATATGAACACGGCAGAACCCCGAACCCGGATGTGTTGTGCAACAGGGAAATTAAATTCGACGTCTTTTTAAAAACAGCACTTGAACTCGGGGCAGATTATATCGCGACCGGACATTATTGCCAAAAAGAAGAAACAGTTATTGATTGCAAACCAATTTACCGATTGATTGGCGGGGTCGATAAAAATAAAGATCAGAGTTATTTTTTGTGTCAGGTAAATCAGGAGCAGCTTTCAAAAGCTTTATTTCCAATTGGTCATCTCAGGAAATCTGAGGTACGGCAAATTGCCGCAAAATATGATTTGATAACCGCAGGAAAGCGCGATTCCCAGGGGTTGTGTTTCATTGGAAAAGTAAGACTTCCCGATTTTCTTCAACAACAACTCAAACCAAAAGAAGGAGATATAATCGAAATATCTTCCGATCATCCCATCTTCAATTTGAATGAAAAAACAACCTTGTCTGAATTGGCTCAACCTTTTTTATTGAGTCGGGAAATGGGTAAGGTGATCGGCAAACATTCGGGAGCACATTATTTTACCAATGGGCAGAGAAAAGGTCTTGGTGTCGGAGGTAAAGCGGAACCCCTTTTTATTCTGCAGACGGATGTAAATGAGAACATCATTTATGTTGGAATGGGCGAAAATCATCCGGGCCTCTTTCGGTCTGCCCTGTTTATGAATACTTCTGAAATCCATTGGTTGAGACAAGACTTTGCACCGGGTGAAGGAAATTCGTTGCCGGTTTTCGCACGTATCCGATATCGTCAGGAACTTCAAAAAGCTACATTAATTCAAGAGTCTGACGGTGCATTTCTGCTCTTTGACACTCCGCAAAAATCTGTGACTCCCGGACAATTCGCCGCCTGGTATATTGATGATGAAATGATTGGAAGCGGAGTAATTTCGGCGTGACCATCAGTCGAAAATATATCCGAAACGGATGTCAAAACTGTTGTAAAAGACTTTCTCCTTAACAAAAACATCCCGGATTCGGTCGTCGAAAATCTGATCCCAATATTCTGCTGACATCAATTGACGTGTCATTCCAATCGAAAAAAACCGGGTTGAATGTGGTCTTGTTTTTTTCATGAATCCAATTCCGAAACCGGTATTTAATCCACCTTTCGCAGTACCATTCAACCATCGGATATACTCCGAAAAACTTAGAATCCCATAACCGGATCTCACATAGAAGAAAGGAGTTTTACCTTCTTTTCTCAATCGGTAATCATACTCCAGACAGATCGGAGTAAAGGCATTATCGGGGAAAAAATAATAATGATAACCGACAGAAGCCGACAACAAGTGTTGTGATCTAAATGTCCTGCCGATACTTAATTCGCCTCCGGGAACCAGTGATAAGTCTCCCCACGAATCCAGTCGCCATCCGGTTGAAAGATTCATCTTAAGAAAAAATCCTTTGTCTGCCATCGGGTATAATTTCTTTCTCTCAACCAAAACCGTTTTAGCCCCGTTTGAAGTTGATGGTGAGAAATCTATTTCCTGAATATCATCCCATTGAATCTTCATGAAGGTTCCCATTGGGGTGTATATCTCCACATACTCGTTTTGAACATATTCGTGCACCACTCCTTTCACCTGCAATCCCGATTTCATTTTAATGCGAACAACAGAATCACTCTGCTGAGCATTCGAAGGGCAACTAAATCCCAGAAGCAGGAAGAAAAAAAAGAAATGAAACAAAATTGAGAATCGTCGGTATCCGGGCGTATTCCTAAGCATTAGCTTTGAATATTTGATTCCGGTAAAGTTATGAAAAAGGTTCTTGGACATCGGGCTTGTTTACTAATCACTGTCAGTAGTATTTCGGCCATCTTTTCTTCCTGCAATACCCATTGCCGCCAAACCAGAAGATATGTTGCGAATGTGCCGGTGTATGAATCATTGACAGACATCCGGAATTCCATCAAAATTCAATCTTCGGTTTCTTTGGAGAATCCGGGTAAAATCAACCAATACGGAGACCTGTTGTTCATCATTGAAAAAGAGAAAGGGATTCATGTTGTCGACAATTCCAATCCTTCTTCTCCTGTCTTTAAGAAATTCATTTCCATGCACGCCTGCCACGATATTGCAACCGGCAATGGTTTGTTGTATGTAGATCAGGGGCCCGATATAGTAGCATTCGACATCAGCGACATCGATCAGATTCAGGTTGTTGGAAGAAGTGAGAAAGTAATTTTTTCTGACCAGTTAAAGGGCGACTCCTTTCCGGTTTCATTTATTGAAAAGGAAATTGAAGAAGTGATTGATAATGGAGATTGCGGTGGAAGTAACGGGCGTATTTTTGAAGACTTCGTTGCCGTTCCGGAAATGTCAGGCGGCGGAACATCTGGTTCAACTTCCAGAATGATTTTCGACAACAACCGACTCTTTGTTGTCGACAATTCTACCATCTTTTTCTTCGATTTGGCGAATCCCCACAAGCCGGTTAAAGTTTCGTCACAGATTATTACAAACGGACTTGAGACGGTGTATCTGCACCAGGATCTTTTCTTTATTGGAAGTCAGTTTGGGATGTTCATTATGAAAATTCAAAATCAGCAGCTTCAACAGGTGAGTGGAGTTTTTCATTCACGCGGATGTGATCCTGTGGTGGTTCAAAACAATCGGGCGTATGTTACATTAAGGGGAAGTAACACTTGTGGTTCTGCACTAAACTCACTTGAGGTTATAGACATCTCAAACCCGACAAGCCCCAACGTGATTGCTCAGCATTTTTTAACAGAACCATTCGGACTGGCAGTTAAAGATTCGTTGCTTGTAATCTGTGATGGAAGCGGAGGCGTCAGAATTTTTGACTCGAGAAATGATTTGGCAATTCTGCAAAATCAATTTTCTGTTTGCCAGGTCGGAAATGCTTTTGATGTTATCCTATCCGGAAAGCGGATGTTGGTGACTTCAGATAAAGGAATATTTCAATTTGATATAAGCGACCCTAAAAAACCTGATCAGATAAGTACGCTGTTTTCGAAATAAAAAAATAGGGCGTGATCGTTGAAAAATCCCTAAAAAAAATAGGATTTGGCCTCCAGTCTGTCGCAACCTTCCCCCGTTCGGTAATCCTCTTCAGCAATGCTGATAGGGCCTGGTTTTGACCAACCGGTTCAGCCGGTATTGTTAAAGTGTTGAATTTTTCAATTTATCTCAACGCCCTGGGTCAAAGATATGGTAATCAACACCGGATGTACAAGCCCGGAGAAATTATTTTTGAATCATGTCTGAAAATCCGTTGATCAGCATCATTCTTCCCTTTAAAGATGAGGAGAAATTTATTTCCGAATGTTTGTCTTCCATCGTTAAACAGACCTTTACCAACTGGGAAGCGATTGTGATAAACGACCATTCTGTAGATTCCAGTCCCAATATCGTCGGGCAATTTTCCAGATCAGATAGTCGCATTAAACTGATACAGAATAATGGTAAAGGGGTGATTGAAGCGATGAATACTGGACTGGAAATTTCACGTGGTAAGTTCATCACACGAATGGATGCAGACGATATCAAAATGCCCGATAACCTGGAATCAATGTACAGGTTGATCAATGACAACGCAATCGTTTTGGGTAAGGTAAAATATTTCAGATCCGACGGTTTGCGTGACGGATACCGGCAATATGGAGACTGGATGAATGACACCAATACATCAGGCAAAACATGGAAAAATGTGTATCGGGAATGTACCGTTCCTTCGCCTTGCTGGCTTACATCCAAAGAAAATCTGATGGCTGCCGGAGGTTTCAACAGTCCGTTTTATCCCGAAGACTATGATTTGTGTTTTCGGTTTTACAAATTGGGACTTGAACCCAAATGCACTTCCGAAATAATACACCTTTGGCGGGATCATGAATACCGAACTACCCGTGTTTCGGAGTGGTACTCAGACAATCGATTTACCGATCTCAAGATTCATTACTTTCTGGATATCGATTTTAACCCCAGGGATGAATTACTCCTTTGGGGAGCCGGTAAAAAAGCCAAACGAATTGCTTCTGTTTTAGTGAAAAAGAAAATTACTTTTCGATGGATGACAAACAATCTGAACAAAGTGAATAAGGAAATCTATGGAGTAATGATTGAGAATTCCGAAGGATTTAATCCAAATCAAACACAACAAATACTTGTGGCCATTTCCGGGTTTGAAAATGAACCCGAATCGCAAAATATAATCACACGCGATAAAACCTATGTGTTCTGCTAAGCAGGATGTAATTCAAAAACGGTTATCTCCGGCCAAATACCAAGTCTTCCCGGAAAACCCAGATACCCGAATCCTCTGTTCACATATAATTTCTGATCACCCTCTTCGTAAAGCCCGGCCCATTCGGGGTAAGCAAATTTTACCGGACTCCATTTAAAGCCACCGGTTTCGATCCCGAACTGCATGCCGTGTGTATGCCCGCTGAAGGTTACATGAATGTTTTTAAATCGTTCCAAAACCTCTCCTCTCCAGTGGCTTGGATCGTGCGAAAGCAATAATTGAACGTTGGAACTTTCTGCACCTTTGTATGCTTTATCCAAATCTCCGTATCTGCTGAAATGCATTTTGTTACTCCAGTTCTCCACTCCGATCACCGCCATCGAATGACCGTTTTTTTCAAAAATCACATTCTCATTTCTCAATAATTTCCAACCGAGTTTTTCGTGAACCGCCGAAACCCGTGAAATATTTTGCGGTAATTTTTCCTTGGTGAAACCGGGTAAATATTCTCCGTAATCGTGATTTCCAAGAATGGAATAAACACCCATTGGTGCTTCGATGCGATTGAACACATCCAGATAATCATCCATTTCGGAAGCTTCATTATTTACGAGATCGCCGGTAAAAAAGATGAGATCGGCCTTTTGATCCATGATCATTTTTATGCCTTTCAAAACGGCATCTTTATTCCAAAAACTGCCGCTGTGGATATCACTGATCTGGAGAATTTTTAATCCTCTGAAAGAATCCGGGAGATTCGGAATCTTCAGCTTTTGAGTAATTACGCGGTAACGATGCGAACCTTTCACAACTCCATAAGTCATTCCGGTGCCAAATAAACCGGCCAGCACGGCTCCTGTTTTTACAATAAAATCTTTTCGTTGAACTCCGTATTCACTTAGTTCCTGTGGTTTGCTGATTCGTTTAAAAATCCATTCAAAGACACGAACAACATCGTCGAGTAAAAGGAAAACTGATGCAATCAGTAAGGTGAGCATAAAGATAAAAACCGCAGACATTACCAACTTGTCGCGGAACGACATCAGACGTCCATCATAAGAACTCATTACCACCCAAAAAGAGGCAATCAACAGAAATGAGAAAACCCAATAGCTGAGTTTAATTATATAGGTCGTGCGTGGACTAAAATCCCGGATTAAAAACTTGAGTCCGAAAAAAACATAAATATCCAGAGCGAGTAAAATACCGGTTATAATGAGGGGAAAGAAAATCCTTGGCATCAAATTGTTTTTTGCATCAACATAAAGAAGTCGCGAAAGTTCATCCCTTTCATGACAGATTGCAGGTTTAAAGCAGAATTTTTTATTTCAATCTTTCAAGCCGGATTTTCATTCGACGAAAAGAAGACAATCGAAATAAAACTGAAAGTATGATTTACCGGTTTTGACCTTGATTGTATATACACCTAATTTTGGTGCATTACAATAAATCAATGGGAATCGAAAACGATATTAAGCAGAACAAGTTTACTTCGGAGTACCAGAAGTTGTTCATCAATATAGCCTATACAAACAGCTATCTGACCAACATTTTGAATACCTTTCTGAAACCCTTCGATCTCTCAATGCAACAGTTTAACGTGTTGCGAATTTTACGCGGCCAGCATCCTGAACCGGTTTCCATTAATTCCATTACGGAGCGAATGATCGATAAGATGTCAAACGCATCAAGGCTGGTAGACAAGTTGCACAAAAAGGAATTGATAGAACGAGCAGTTTGTCCGAAAGACAGAAGACAAGTTGATGTTAAACTATCACAAAAAGGAATTGAGGTTTTAAAAGAACTGGACGAGCTTCTTCCTGTTTTTGAATCGACCTTCCATCACATTAAATCAACTGAAGCACAAAAAATAAATGAACTCCTGGACAGACTTCGGAATGTTCCGGGTAAAATGTAAAAACACTAATTACTTTTTTATGCTCCCATCAAAAAACAAAAATTTGCTTTTGGCCTTCACACTCATCACAGTGACATCGCTGTTGGCCTTTACCACTGATGTAAAGACAGATTCTTACAAAGCCATGCCGGCTAAAACCAGTTTAAACTGGACAGGTTACAAACTCGGTGGTCAGCACACCGGCACGATTGATTTGAAAAGCGGTTCCTTTACAGTAAAGGATTCGCTTATTTCTTCCGGTTCGTTTGTGATTGACATGAAGTCGATTAAAGTTACCGACTCAGAAAGTAAAAAACTTTACGACCACATACGTGGCCCGGAATTTTTTAACGTCAATCAATATCCTGAAAGCAAACTTGTGATAACTTCTTCAGAGAAGATCGACAGCAAGCATCAGAAAGTTACCGGTAATCTTACCATCCTCGATAAAACGAATCCGATAACATTTACCGCGACTTTATTAACTCAATCGGAACATTATGTTTTTTATCAAACCGACTTAAGTATCGACAGAACCAAATACGGAATTACGTATAAATCGAGTGCTGTTGGTGACGCAACCATTTTTGATGAGTTTGGTCTTCACATAAAACTGGTGGGAGAGATTCAATAAGCTCAAGTCATTTCACAATTCACATAAAGTAAAAAGGCCGCCCAAATTCATCGGACGGCCTTTTTCATTGTACTCAAAAATTATTTGTTCAGTGAAGAACCTGAATCTTGTTTTGCGCTGTTCCTTCAGAGGTTTGAATTTCCATTGAATAAAAACCATTCATTAAACCGGAAATATCGAGAGTTAACTGATTGGAAAGACCCGTCGCGTCAAAAACCACCCGACCATTCAAATCCCGGATTGTTACTTTTTGGATACTTCCTTTTATCGCTGAAATATTCAAAGCATCATTTGCCGGATTCGGATAAACTTTAGCGTCGATCGATGCTATATCCTTTACTCCAACAAAATCATTTGTGGTGTAATATCCAAATACTATCGCGAGTCTCGGCATCACATAACCCTGAATAGTGTCGAGCCAGGTCATTCCCTTTGCCGGCGACATATCCGGATTGGAACCCAGTGACGCCATGTGTGCTGTTACACCGGGAGCAACTGCAGATTTGGCCGCTGCTGAGTTTGGATCCCACCATTGCCAGGGACCTGCCTGATTTTGAAACAAAGAAGCGCCGGCGGCCAGATCAACTGCAAAAAGTCCCTCAAGATTGTTATTAACAGTAATCGTGTTTCTCGGTGCCGGATAAATGTAGTCGAACGTCTTGCCGTATTTCTCACGGGCGATTTTCGTATAAATATCGTCGTTCGGCATATTCTTGAACGCATCATTATTTCCAAGGCTTACGGCTTTCATCACATATACATTTGCTCCCTGCACATCCACAACATCTTCGAGAGTAGTGGGAACCACAACTGTTCCTTCATCGAATGGAGCAAAGGGATCTCTGATACATTGAAGGGCAATCATTGCCGCATCACCTTTTTCAAGCCAGGAAGTATCGGCCAACGCACCACCTGCAGCTACAGTTGCAGAAACTTTGGTAGCGGCAGTCGCTTTAGGATAAAGATTCAACATTCCACCGGAACCATCGATTAGACCAACATTCGCTGTGTCGATATACGATTTAGCATTAAGCGGATTGATGAATTTGGGTAGCTCCATTTCGGTGTATTTGTCCAGAGTGGTGTAGGCCATTGCGATATAGGCTCCGGTGCCCTCACCGTAAAGCGCAATCTTATTCGGATCGATTTTATACGTATTCGCCGATGCAGCATCGGTTCTGATCGTGATCACGCATCTTTTCACATCCTGAATAGAACGGTAAACGGCATTTAATAACTGACCTCTTCTTTCCTGAACGGTGGTTGCCAATGGATTCCAACCCAGGCGGTAGTCTGCAGAAATAGCAACATAACCCATCTTCGCCCACTGACGGCATAGGTATATTGCTGTGCTGTCTGTTTTGTATCCGAGTGGAGAACCGTTGATGCCCGGAGGCAGGAAGTTTCCTGTGTGAAGGTAGATGATCACCGGTCTTGCTTTAGTAGTATCAACCGATGTCTTTGGAGCGTATACATCCATTTTAATATCGGTAACCTTAACCTTGCTTGTAGTGTCAAGCGGATTGTAATAGGTTGCCGGAATCGGTTGCTGCATTGCCAGAGCGGTTTTGATTGCCGTTAAGTCCTGAACAATTCGCATCGGATCAGTTAGCTTGGATGTTAGAAAATCAATGTTGGTTGCGTACGTAACATTTGACGTAACTTCGATGTCGGCGTCGGTAAAAACCTCATCGACATACTTTTTTTGAGCTGATGCCTGAAGGCTCCAACCCATTAAAACGGTGGCGATTAAATAACTGTAACTCTTCTTCATAAAATTTCTCTCTTAGTCAATAATTCCGGTTGAAATTATTTTGATAATCCCGCCAAATTAAACAATTTTTTAACCTGCACCACTTGTGGCGAACGGTATTTGATCAACCGCGCTTCTAATCTGTGTTTCCGTTCCGGTTATTTAGGGTTTAAATCAAACAGTACAGAGAAATAGGCTAATCTTCCGACGTAAGGTCCACCATATACCTGATAATTCAGATTGTTAAATACGGTCCTTTTCATTCCGTCTTCCGGTTTGTCGAACAATGGCAAAATTCCCATCACGTTAGATGCACCTAATTTAAAAGTGCAGTGCCATCCGATTAGATGATAATTGATCTGAACATCAACCATGTCGTAAGACGGAACCGATCCGGTAAACTGTGGAGAGCCTTCGAAGGTGAACCCGGCTATCCATTTGTAATTAATTCCAAAACCAAATTCTCCGGTCTTGATGTGAAACAAAGACATGTTTCTTCCGCTCCATCCGATGTTGAACTTATGCTCCGGAGTATTGAATGCGGGAATGATCGGATCTTCGGTTCCTTTTTTATTCAATCGGTTCCACGAATAATTTCCGGTGAGTGCGTACTTTTTATAATAATAGCTAATACTAACAGCCGCCCCCTGCGTAGTAACCGCCTTCTTGGCATTCGCAGCAACCCTATAAACCTGAATACCACCAAGTGGAAACCCGGTTGCCTGATCGAATTGGGAAACCAATCCGATGTTGTAACCGATAAAATCGCGGTAAAGAGTCATGTAAGCACCTGCATCAATAAACAATGAATTTTTTAGTAATGACCCCTTATATCCCAATTCAACTGTTTTGGCTTTTTCGGGTCTTATGGGATCAACATTAAAGTAAACCAGCTTACTTAAATCGAGCACACTTGCCCTGTAATTATTAAAGGATTCAATGGTAATAAGCGAATCAAAACCATTAAGATTTCCCACCAGCCGTGCACGTCCAACATTATAATAGAGGTACTGATCTGATAGAGTCGGATTGCGGATGGCAGAAGAAAATGAAAACCGGAATGTATTCTTCTTATCGTATTTATAAACCAATGAAGCTGCCGGAGAAAACAGAAAATTGAAGTTCTGGTTTTTATCCATCCGCATGGTCACGTTCATTTTCATTTTGTCGTGATTCAGACTTTTATCGAGTCCGGTGTAAACCCCGAATTCGTGATTCGTAATCACTACGCTGCCCGTGTCTTCCAGAATGGTTCCTTTTGAATCGGGACGATACATTCTTCCGTTTCCGCCAACCGTTATTTCTCCGTACTTGGGTTTAAATTTATATTCACCATGCAAATGATATAATGCAGAACGGTCGTAAAACCGGGTTCCGCCATCCGTGAATAAACGACTGGTTACATCCGAAAAAATGCTGTCGAAGCCGGCACCGGATTCATTATAACGGGGGAATGTTCCGCCGCCACCAGCCTGATCCACATACGCTCTGTTTTGATTGTGCCAGCGAACAAGTGAGTCGTGATACAAAAGCAGGAAAGGATCCAGATAATTGTTAGCCCAATTTTCAATGGATTCATGAACGTTTGGGTTGTAGGTCGGATAGCCCGGAAGATTTTCAACCTTTTTCTTAAATCCTAAAAGTTTCCAGTCGGTTTTATATGCCGTGTTCCAGCTTCCGTTGCTTTTGCTGATTTCGTTTAAGCGAAACGCAGTAGAAACAATATCATACGTGTTTCCGGCATCTTCCTGTGTGGTATAAAACCGGATGAAATACTTGTCTTTTTGCCGAAGTTCCAGCCGTTGCTGCCAGAACCAGATATCCTGAAGTCTGTAACGATTGTCTCCCTGATAAACCGTTGATCCTCCACCCAGATTAAATGCATAAATCAGTTCAAGAGAATCGTTGAACCGGTAATTAAGTGATGTGTTGAATTTTAAATTCTCCGTCTTGTAATTCACAAGATCCACCTCCCGATAACCGGTTCGGTAAAAATAACCAAGACCCGGATTTTCATATTTATCTGTTGGTGAGGTGTAGTTATTATTCGCGCTAAGGCTTTCGTCTCCATAAACATTTACAGCGTCGTATCCACCCGGATTGTTCGGACCGTACAGCGCATCACTGGTTGGAGAATAATTCTCCGCTTTCCAGTCAAGTGCCGTCATATAAAACAATCCCAATTTATAGGCAAAGACATCCCTGCCCGATTTATTCTTAAACACCTGAGCATACCGGAAAGCAGCCTGTGCAAGATTGCGTTCACCCAATTTGGTCTCCACCATTACTCCCGGGTAATCAAATGGATTTTTGGTTTCCATACTGATTACTCCGTTAAAAGCATTGGGCCCGTAAAAAGAACTACTGGCTCCGGCAATAATATCAACCTTTCTGATGTCGAGATCATTCGCCCCGAGAAAATTTCCAAGCGCGAAGTTGAGTCCGGGTGATTGATTGTCGACACCATCGATCAACTGCAGACTTCTCACAGGACTGGTACTGTTAAATCCTCTTGTATTAACTACGCGAAATCCAAGACTTGCTGCCGTAACATCCACACCTTTCAGATTTCCGAGACTTTCGTAAAACGATGCTGCGGGAGCTTCCTGTATTGCCTTTAACCCGATGGATTCTACCGTTAATGGTTCTTCCCGCTGTTTCTCACTAATGCGATCTGCCTTTACTTCCACAACTCCAAAATCAGAACTTCCCTCCTGCATTAATACTTTTAAAGTATTCGTCGGCCCGGTAACAACTACTTCCTGATTTTCGTAACCCAGATAGGTTACTTCCAGTGTAACAGGAAAGCCCGGAACACTCAGCGTGAACTTGCCGGCAGCATCTGTTCCGGTTCCCTGACTGGTTCCCTTTATTACAACACCGGCACCGGCCAACGGCTGATTGTTCGGTCCGAAAACAGTTCCGGAAACAACACCTTGTGAAAAGGCATAATTAGTCTTTAGAACAAACAGTAAAAGAAAAATGAACCAATGATTTATGGTGTGTGATAGTGGCTTTTTTAAATTGGAGATCGACATCTGTAAATCTGAAATTCGATTTGGTTGCCAACGAATATAAGTTTTCGTCTGATTAAGAAACCGTTTGCAGATCTCAATCTTGCTGAACGACTTTTCGAAATGCGATTCGGATTTGCTCATTAATAAAGTTGCCAAATCATTTTACCATTATCAATGGGAACTAATTGAAATCAGGCAGAGCGACTACCAATCCTCCGGGCTTTTTTCAAATCCGCAACCGAATCCTTTATTTAATTTGAACCGTGAAATCAATTCTTACAATCGCAGTCGCAATTCCATTTATTCTTTTGGGGGGTTGCAGCAAGCAAGAAAAAGAAGATCAGTTAAGCGGGCTATGGAGGTGCGAAATCAATCTTCAACAAGATTCTGCGGTTCTTCCGTTTTTTCTGGAAATCATTAAAACAGATAGTAACTACGTTGCGGCCATTCACAATGGTGATGAGGCAATCGTGCAACCGAATCTCACTTTTGTAAACGACACCCTTCGTATCCCAAGTCCTGTATTTCATACTGAAATAGTTGCGCATGTAAAGGGAAATGAGATGACCGGTTACTGGCAGGATTACTCTCGAGGGGACGATTACATTCTTCCGTTTAAGGCCAAATACAATTTAAATCAACGCTTTAGTTTTAAAAAATTGGTGAACGACGGTATGGATGGAAAATGGGCAGCCCGATTTGGCGAAGATTCCAATTCTTATCCTGCCATCGGGTTATTCAAGACAGATGAACACAGCACCAAAGGGACATTTATAACCGAGACCGGTGACTACCGTTTTCTGGAAGGCGGATTCGACGGAACCGAATTTAAATATTCTGCATTCGATGGTTCACATGCTTTTCTGTTTACCGGAATTTTGGCCGGAGATACATTGAAAGGTACTTTTTACAGCGGCAAACATCATCACGAAAATTTTTCTGCCTGGAGAGATTCCCTTGTCGTATTGCAGGATCCATATACCATGACTCAACTTACCTCAGTCAACAACCGGATGAATTTTAATGCGTTGCTGATGGATGGCAAGGAACTCAATTATGCCACCTCTGAATATTTCAAAAAACCCATGTTGATTCAGATAATGGGAAGCTGGTGCCCGAACTGTATGGACGAATCGGTTTATCTTTCATCGGTTTATGATTCTCTGAAATCAATGGGAATCGGAGTATTAGCGATTTCTTTTGAAAGAGAAGATTTTGAAACCGCGAAACAAACCCTCGACAAACTCAGCAAAAATTTAAAAATTCCCTATCCTGTTTTATACGGTGGTCATACAGGAAGTGACGTTGCCGATAAGTTAGGTTTCATTAAAAAACTAAATTCCTTCCCGACCTTGTTCTATGTTCTTCCGGAAGGAAAAATCTTTAGAATACATACCGGTTTTTACGGCCCCGGAACAGGAAATTATTTCGAAAAACAAAGTGTTGAAATGTTGGACGATTTCAGAAATCTCGCTGCATTAGCAAAGCAGTAACACCTATTTATTCCTGTACAACAATCTTAGCTTTCGAAACATTGCTTACGCTGAAAAAGCCGATTGCTCCATTCGATATGTTGTAATTCGGGTTTGTAGGTGGAGGATCGAACGGTGTTCCGGATCGGGAAATTTGTCTTTCGAGTTCGTTTAAAAAGTCGTAGTATGCTTTTGAGATATTGTACTGCTCAATGCGAACCGTGTCTCCCACTTCAAACTTAAAAGGAAAGGGTCGGGGTAAGATATTCCGATCCATGTCTTTCAGCGGATCGTTCGGGTCAATGTTGAGGTTAAAGAAAGAGGTTTCTCTGAATTCATCTTCATCGAGTAAATATCCAAATCCCTTTTTAAGCGTATCGTTCTGGTAGATTTTCCATTGGTAATAATCACCGCTGGTTTCAATTTCATTCGCTTTTTCAAAAACGTAATATCCAGCTTCGATAAAACCATTTTGGTCCGGCAGATAAAAAGACATTAAGAAATCTATCGGATCCTGAAACTTACAGAGTTCGGTAGCAGAATACGTTTTGCCATCTCTGTAAATGTTGAGTGTGTATTCTCTCCCCGGTATACAAAACCGACGATAACGGGAAACATAAACGCCGGTATCTGAATAAAACAAAGTATCGTGACCGCCTATGTTGTCGGTGATTGTGACGATAGCGTCATCCACATACTTTCTTTGGGCCTGATTAAAATACTGTTGAGACCAGGTTAATGAAACTTCCCAAAAAACTGTATCGGTTGAAATGGAAGATTCAACCACGATTACCGGATCTGCATTCGGCACTTTCAGTTCAATTAATTTTTCACAGGCGGTAAGTCCGAAAACCGCAAAAACCGACAGCAGTAAAATAAAAGATTTCGATATTCTCATGGTTTTAGAATTCAAAGTTCCAGGTTAATGAAGGGATCATTTTAAAGAGCGTAACTTTCACTGCAACCTGATCTCCTGCATTTACATTCGGGTTTTCCTCGACTTCCTTGTCGGTTGCTTCACGGAAATAAATCGCATAAGCATTTGCCCGGTTATAGAAATTGTACACAGAAAAATTCCAACTGCTTTTAAATTTCTTATTGGGCTTAATTCGGTTTTTCCAGGTGATTCCGATATCCGCCCGGTGATATGCCGGAATGCGGTAATTATTTCTTTCACCATAATACGGATTCCACTTTCCTTCGAAAAAATATTTGCCGACCGGAGGTGTAAATGGCTTGCCGGAAGTGTAAATAAAAGTGGCTGCTACAGTAAGTCGAGAAGTAAAATGCCTGCTAATCACTACTGATAAATTGTGCCGGATATCGTAATTGGCCGAATACACTTTGTTAAAATTAATTCCATTCGTCTGACGGGTGGTTCTGGCTAATGTGTAGGAAATAAAACCGGTGGTTCGACCTTCTGGTTTGCTGAGGTACCATTCTGAACCGTAAGCATGACCTTTACCCAATAACAGTTCTCCATCCAGTTTTTCATTAAAAGCGAGATTGGCTCCGTTTCGGTAATCAATTTGATTTTTCATCCACTTATAATAAAGTTCAAATGAGCCTTCAATTCCTTTCGGAAAATTTTTGAAAATACCAACCGCTACCTGATCTGCCCTTTGTGGTTTAATGTTGAGATTAGACGAGAACCACTGATCCGTTGGAAAGGCCGATGCTGTGTTCGAAGCTTGTTGAATATATTGGAAGGTTCGGTTAAAAGTGCCTTTAAGTGCGGTTTGCTCGCCGACATTATAACTCACAGCGAGTCGGGGTTCAAGTCCTCCGTAAATATTATAGATCTCCCCTTTTTTGTAATGTGTGGCTTTTGTAAGACTGTCGATGGGTTGATAATTGGCGTCCTTGGTGTACGAATATTCGGTTCCACCCATGTTTGCGAAAGAGGAAATCCGCAGACCATAACGAACATTAAATTTCTTTGAAAATTTGTAATCGTGATCTATGTATACAGCTCCCTCGAGAGCATTTCGCTGTTCGAGTACAATGTCGTTTTTAAAGAGTTCTCTGGTTGCATCGTTATTGGCTTTAAAAGTTCCCGGATTAAAGCGATGCTTGGTTAATTGTCCTCCGAATCGGAGAGTACTGTTGGGTGAGAGATAATATGAAAAGTCGGGTTTGATGTAGTAATCCCGAATTTTTTGTTCTAATCCGAAAGAGGCATTCTCCGCAAATTCGAAATTGAAACCGTAGTTAAAATCACTGAATACAAAGGAGGTATTCAGGAATAATTTTTTATTAAAAATATGATTCCAACGAAGTGTTGAAGTAGCATTTCCCCAACTCACACCGAAGAGACTTCCAAATCCAAAAACATCCCGGCCAAAATACCCGCTGAGGTAAATTTTGTCTTTATCAGACAATTCATAATTGGCTTTCATATTCAGATCATAAAAATATAAACGGCTGTCTTTTGCTACCTGGCCACCTGCAAGCGGGAGGAATATATCGGCATAAGAACGCCGGCCGGCAATCATAAAAGAGGATTTATCTTTCACAATCGGACCTTCCAGAGTGAGTCGGCTTGAAATAGTACCGATACCACCTGTGGCTCCGAATTTTTTTCGGTTACCATCTTTCATTTTTATATCGATCAAAGAAGCCAGACGACCTCCGTAGGCTGCCGGAATCCCGCCTTTATATACTTCGATATCCTTGATTGCATCACCATTGAAAACAGAAAAAAATCCCAACAGGTGAGAAGCATTATAGACAGTTGCTTCATCCAGTAAAATCAAATTTTGATCTTGTGAACCGCCGCGAACATTTATTCCGGAATTTCCCTCTCCTGCACTCTGAATTCCCGGCATAAGTGTGATGGTTTTTAAAACGTCTACCTCACCAAAAATCACCGGAATTTCTTTGATCGTTTTAATGTCCATATTAACCACAGAGATTTCCTTGTTCTCCACTTTTTTCTTGGCGTTAACTACAGCTTCTTTCAGAATATCCGCACTCTCACCTAATTCGATGTTGATGGTTGAATCTGATTTTAAATTCAGTTCTTTAATTACGGATTCAAAACCAACATAGGAGTATTCCAGAATAACTTTACCCGGATCGAGGGTTAGTGAGTAAAATCCATATCCGTTGGTGGCTGTTCCGAGTCCGGTACCTTTGGCAACCACAGTAGCACCAATTAAACCTTCACCCGATCCGGCATCTGTGATTTTACCACTCACTGTCACTTTCTGCGCATGAGTTGCCAGGTAAGTGCAGCATATAAACAGGAGTGTAGTTAGCTTTTTCATTTTGCGGCAAGGCTACGACCTTTTATTCCATATACGGTTACCGGCCGAAATAGTTCTTAAGAAAAAAAGACAAAACATTTAGAAATTACGATTACAGAAAATAGGATGGATACCTATCAGCATGTACAATTCAATTTACTTTGCCAAAGTATTCTAATGAATCTTCGTCGCCATATTCCCAATTCGATCACGCTATGCAATTTGTTGCTCGGGAGTTTGTCTATCATTTTCTCACTAAAAATGGATGTACCGATGGCCGGAGTATTAATTCTTCTGGCAACGATCCCGGATTTTCTTGACGGGCTCGCGGCAAGGATGCTCAAGGTAACTTCGGATATCGGGAAAGACCTCGACAGCTTAGCAGATATGGTTTCTTTCGGACTTGCGCCTGCAATCCTTTATTATCAGATCGGAGAATTTCATTCGGTGGGGCCGGCGAAATACATAGTTGTAATTCTTCCGTTGTTTGCTGCTATACGTCTTGCTAAATTTAACAACGACGACCGGCAAAGCGAGGAGTTTTACGGATTGCCCACTCCATCGGTTGCAATTTTTCTGGCGGCCTTTCCTTTTTTTATAGAGTTTGATCACTCAATGAAAGCGTCGATGCTTTCAAATGTTTGGATTTACAGTTCTATTCCGGTGTTGCTTTCAGTTCTGATGGTTTCTGAAATCAAGTTGTTCTCACTCAAATTTAAATCGTTGAGTCTTGGGGAGAATGTGTATCGCTACCTTTTGATTTCAGGCGCAATTATTTTGTTTGTGTTGCTTCGCTGGACCGGCATTCCCCTGATAATTCTGTTCTACATATTATTATCTCTTATCCGTAATTTTGTCCGATGAATTTCACAGCCGAGATCAACGTTATGCCGCAAAAGGCACTTCTTGACCCCCAGGGTAAAACCGTTCAACAAGGAATGCATCATCTGGGTTTGAATGACATTCACAACGTGCGCATCGGCAAAAGAATCACACTTGAATTAACAGCAACTGATGAATCGGATGCTAGAAAACAAGTTGAAAAAGCCTGCAAAGAATTGCTCGTGAATCAAGTGATGGAGTATTTCGATTACACACTCCATACTTCGTAATTATCCCATTTTAATTTCGGTACTGTCACCAAGGTTTAAACTCAGGTTTGAGCCGCTTAAGGTGTTGTCGTTTCCAATTACCGACGATCTCAGATTTACTTCGTTGATGTTGCTTTGATGTCCGATAATCGAATTCTGAATTATGCTGTAATGTATCTCCGTGTCTTCGCCAATTGATACATTCGGGCCGATAATACTATTGCTCACCTTCACTCCTCTTCCCAAATGAACCGGCGGAACGATAATGGTATTTTCCACCTGATCGGTTTGATAACCTCTTTCTTCCAATCTTCTTAGAAGAATCGCATTGGTTTCCAAAAGAATTTCTTTTTTACCGCAGTCGAACCAACTCTCGGCTGCAAATGTTTTCATCTTCTCGCCCTTCTCAACCATATACATCAGGGCATCTGTTAAATGATATTCGCCCCGAATGGTTTTTTCATCTTCCAGAATTTTTCTCAACCCTTCAATCAACAGCGGTACATTATTGATTTTATAAACTCCTATAAGTGCCAGATTAGATTTAGGTATTGCGGGCTTCTCAACCAATCTCGTAACAAAGCCGTTATTGTCAACTTCAACGACACCAAATTGCCTCGGATCATTTACTTTTTTAATACCGATTGTCGAAAATTCACTGGTAAGAACCTGTTGGGCCGAGGCTTTAAAAATGGTATCACCTAAAACAATAAGTACACTTTCTTCTTCGCGGTAAACATCTCTTGCAAGCCAGAGTGCATGGGCAGTCCCCATTCCATCAGGTTGTAAAACAAAAAAAGTATTGATATCGGGATATGCTTTTTGAATGTACTTTTCAATTTTATCACCCATGTAACCGATGATAAAAACGAACTCATCAATCCCCCAGTCCATCAAACCATCAACGATGTGACCAAGTATGGGTTTGCCCGCAACCGGAACTAATGCCTTTGGTTGAGTATGTGTGTGGGGTCTTAGTCTTGTGCCAACTCCTGCGACAGGAATAATTGCTTTCATTGCAGATGTACTTTAACCGGCGAATATGAAACAGACAAATGAACTAATCATTTAGCTGTGAAATAAATCGATTAAGTAAATAAAGATTGCGCAGAATTACCTGACCACGGTTACAGTGCCTTTATAGAAAAGTACCTGATTGTAAACATCCTTGGTTTTGATCACGTATAAATACACTCCTTCTTTCACCGTCTTGCCAAGATATGTTCCGTCCCAGGGTTTGTTAATGTCATCGGTGTGATAGAGTTGTTCTCCCCAACGATTATAAATATCCATGGTCATTTCCTTTAATCCGTAAAGCATTCCTCCCGGTTTAAACGTTGAGTTAATCCCTCCGTCTTCTCCGGGATTAAAAGCATTCGGAATAAAAATTCTGAGCGCTGGTTTAATCAGTATTACTTTAAAGATGGTATCCGGACAATTCTGATCATTGCCGGCAATAAGTCTTACGCTAAACAATCCAGTGTCGTTGTAAGTATGAAATACTTCCGGTCCAAATTCGGTTCCCGACATATCACCCAATTCCCATTCGTAAGTATTGGCGAACGAACTGGTTTGAACAAGATTTACGTAAGGCTCTGTGATATAAATCTCCTTGGGGAAAATCGAAAAATTGGCGACAGCACGTGGTTTCACAACAAGCGTTTTGGTTGCCGAATCAATGCAGCCAAAAGAATTCATCTCGTGAAGAGTTACGTTATAATTGCCTCGCTTATTAAATGTCTGGCTATAATCTTTGGTAAAGGCGACAACAAGATCATCAACCCTCCATCGATTTTGTGTAAGACTGCCCTTGGTCTCGCTTTGATTTATAAAATCTGCACGAACGCCTTCGCAGATATCGGTGAATTGAAAATCAACTACAGGCAGCGGTTCAATTTCTACGGACTCGATAATGGTGTCGCGACATCCCCATGCATTTACACTTACCAATTGAATCGGTTTTGAACCAGTATCAGAAAATTGATGTGTGATATTGGCTGTGCTAAAATTATTTCCGTCGATTAACCATTCGTAGGTTATCGGCAATCCCGTTGGAGAAGTGGAAGTCGCCGAAAACAGGGTTACTTCACCAAGACATGTATCGGAATGAACAAAATCTGATGTTGGCAATGGAAACACTTTTACGGAACGGGTAACAGTATCCCAACATCCTCTGTCACTTCTTACTCTTCTTTCAATAGGAAAAATGCCTGGAAATTTGAAATAATGTTGAAATACATTTTGATCTTCTACAAAAATTCCGTCTGTTAACCACACACTGGAATCGATATAACCTCTTTCGAGGAATGAAGAATCTTTAGACAAAATTCCTATGTCCAGACAATCGTCTTTGGCTGAAAAAGAAGCAACCGGACAAGGAGGAATATTTTGCAGAACATAAATTCCGCCCAGCGCAGACAGATCTGCCGACATACAATAATTGCCATTGGAATAAGCAGAACCTTTTAATGAATAATCCCACGAAGTTCCGCCTGGAAGAAATCGAGCCGGTACCAGTTCATTTTCAATAATGTTGTTTGAGCTACCTACTGTGGCATCCCACTCCCGATCAACATAAGGGAACTCAATATTCCCGGATGGTTGCGAAGCATATCCGCCCGGAAGAATTACATAAAACCGATCAACCGATTTAATGTCGTTCTCAACCTTATACTGATTCAGAAAGTTTGTAACTCCGGTGGGCAACGGACGATTATTGGGTGATTGAACAGGATCCGTGGGATACGTCGAAATCGAAAAATAACCAGAATCGGAAACCTGAGCACCGGCTCCGGAAATATTAAAAGTAACGGGTATGGCAATAAAATCAGTTGTACCAAACGGAACGACATAACTATTGCCAGAGCCTGCTCCTCGAATGTTCCATTGAACCGTTGAATATCCTGCAACAGGATCGGTTTCTCCTATTAATTTGCCGGAACCTGTTTGAATAGCATTCGTAGCACTATTATTCACCACAAGTGTTTTAGAAAACATAATCAGATTGTGGTTCTGCATATCAAGTGAACCTGTCTTCTTTCCAGACTGACCACCTCCAATCAGTGCATCGGTATCAAGAATTTTGTCACCATTGCCTCTGAGAAATAAATTGTTAAAACTGGTAGCTGTGGTACCGGCAATGTGTTGAGTATCCCCGGTAAGAACGACCGTACCCGAATTGGATGCAATTGCCGTATTTGATGAATTGTTTATCCAGTTGCCATCAAGCAATATATAGCCTCCGTTTCGGAAGTAAACCAATGCACCTGATTTACTGAGGTAATTGGCATTCTGTTTATTGATGACAACCTGCGCATCGTTTTTAATTACGATCTGAGCTCCATTATTAACCACGCCTTGTGCAACAATCAAAGATTGCCAGACAACGCAAATGATAAATGTGGACAGCAGCCGCTTCATCCGGAATATCAGTTTTGAGATTGCTCTATAATTAATTTTCGAAGCTCTTCAAGCTGGGCTTTTAAAAGGTCTATTTCAGCTTGTTGTGCGGCAAGTCTGGCCCGGTATTCCGAAACCTGATTTTCGATGGTTTGAATTTTATCTGTTCGGTAAATCAACGCCTGAATGGCTGCCATATTAACTCCATCCATACTCACACTGTTGATACCCAAACTATCGGTACCTCCTAAATGGAATTCCCGGTAAAAATCCTGCGCCATGGGCCCGATGTATTTTATCCCCGTATCTGTATTCCGATAATTCCACTTTGTTATTTCCAGTCTTTTAATGGAACCTAAAATCCTTTCACCTTCAATCGTCTCGAAATTCTCTTTCATGTTTCTGTCGGAGTAGTTTGTCCATCCGCTGGTTCCTCCATTCATGTAAACTCCTGTGCTTAGTCCGCTGTTCGAAAAAATTCGGTAACCGCCGGCGAATCGCATGGTCATTTCATTGAGAGTATTACTTGAAGATACTGTTGATGTGCTGTTGTCTCCGAAAATGAATGATCCGTTTTTAAAGTTCGTTGAAACATTACTTCCAAGAGCTACCGACTTGTCTGCAATTGCAGAGACGTTGTAACCTATGGAAATCGAATATGGATTGTTGCTATGAGCATACGATCCGAGTGCAATACTGCCGAGACCTTCAGCATATGCTCTGTAACCGATAGCTGTTGAATAATCTCCTTTCGCGGTATCGCGGTATCCCATTACATACGCATACTTTCCGGTTACATAGGATTCTTCACCGAAGATGCCCGAGAATGCCTGAGGAGCGTATGAGTTATGACCAATTACAATTGAGTTTTGACCATACGCCCAAACGTTATCACCGATTGCCATAGAATTAATTCCGTCGGCTTTTGCATGATCACCAATAGCCGTTGAATATTGATTGTTCGCCAAAGAACTGTCTCCTATAGCAATTCCACTTTGTGCTTTTGCTTCCGACTGAATACCCATCGCGATGGAACTGTTTCCCAAAGCCAAGGTATTATATCCGGTAGCAAATGAATAGATTCCGGTATTTGTTCCGTCCCATTGTGTACCCGTTACTCTCCCAGCTCTGAAAGAGGAAGTTCTCGGATTGAATATCATCCGTGTTCCCGCTCCGAGCGTTCCCGGCCCAACACCAGACCCATGAGTTCCGGTTACCAAAAGCCCGTCGGTTCCGTTAATCTGAACAGAACCTGCATCGGCAATAATTATCCTTCCTGCACCACTCCCGCCTTCATCATAAGCATCATCCAACGTGTTTTTCCCGAAATAACTGGACACCCATTTTGTTCCATCCCACATAATAACATCACCCGTATTAATACCCGGTTTCAAACCTAATTTCTTCGGACTTGCGGCAGTTCCCGCACCTGACATGCTCAGGAAACCATTCGCTATTGTATCGGAAACCTCATTACCAATTACACCGTCGATTTCCGAGGGATGTGTTATTTGAGTCGGAACCCATTTAGACCCGTTCCACATCCAAACATCATTGGTTGAATTTCCGGGATTGATCGAAACTTTATAGGGACTTGCGGCTGTGCCGGTGCCGGTGCGGTTTAAAATACCTCTTGAATTAATCGTATCCTGAATCTCATTGCCAATAACACCATCAATTTCCGAAGGATGTGTTATTTGTGTCGGAACCCATTTTTTACCATTCCACATCCATACATCACCTGAAGAGTTCCCAGAATTAACCCCGACTTTTAATGGATTGGCAGAGGATCCTGACCCTTTCAAGGTTAAAATACCTCTTGAGTTGATAGTGTCACTTATTTCATTACCGACAACACTATCACGTTCGGCAAATTTGGGAAATGCAATTGTTGAGAGAACCCAGGTTTTACCATCCCAGGCCCAATATTGTCCGGCAGATGTGCCGGGAGTCATTCCAATTTTAAAAGGATCGGCATCCGTTCCGGAGCCGTATAACCGCATCATACCGTAAGTGTTCATGGTATCTGCAATCTCGTTTCCTATGATGCTGTCTTTTTCTTTTGGAATATTCACACTCGGATGAATTACCGGAGCGGAAATCCATTTGTTGCCATCCCAGGTCCACACTTCTCCAATATTTTTTCCGGGCTCAATACCAACTTTTAACGGGTCTGCAGTGGTTCCGGTTCCATATAAATTCAGGATTCCTCTCGCGTTAATGGTATCCTGAACCTCATTTCCTATTACACTATCTTGCTCCGATGGAATTGTAAATTTTGTAGCGATCCATTTTGTTCCGTCCCACATCCAGATATCCCCGGGGTTTATTCCCGGATTTATCCCCATAGTGAGTGGGTCTGCAGCAGTGCCCGAACCGAATTTTGTGAGTATTCCATGAGCATTCAACGTATCCCGTACTTCGTTTCCAACGACGCTGTCTTTTTCAGTGAGTGTAGGATAAACAATGCTGCCACTTACCCAGGAACTGCCGTTCCACATCCAAACATCTCCAACGTTAAGGCCTGGCTGTACTCCGATTTTATAAGGATCTACCGATGTTCCGGATCCGGATTTTAACAAAACCCCTCGAGATAAAAGTGTGTCTGAAATTTCATTGCCGATAACACTGTCTTTTTCTCTGAATACCGGAAAACTGATGCTGGCACTTATCCATTTGGTTCCATCCCACATCCAAACATCTCCAGGTGATGAACCAGGCAACATCCCCACTTTATACGGATCCACAGACGAACCAGACCCGGTTCTGGTCATCATACCATACGTATTGATAGTATCCGAAAGTTCATTTCCAATAACCGAATCTCTTTCCTTAACCGGAACATTGCGGGCAAAAATCAACTGACCAAGATTATTCACTGTAAACTGAGGGATACTGTCGGGATGTCCATACTGACCGGGACTTACACTTGTTGGCGCCATCTGGATTGTCCCGTAGGCTTTAAGTGTGCCTCCGGTTAATCCTTTACCGGTGGTTATGTTTTGAAATACAGGCTTCCAAACCATCTGATCATAATACCAAAAACCGATGGTATCGTCTGTCTGGTAAATTAATAAACCGTTTGCCGGCTTAATGATAGCCAAACGATCTGCTTTTTTAAGTCTCGGAATTAAAAGACCTTTTGTTTTAGAGTCAACATCAAGAATTGCAGAATTATCAGGATCAGCCCCTGTTTCGTTGATACCGACATTTTGGGCAACACTTATTTCCGCAAGTAAAAGTGGCACGACAACCAAAGCCACTAAAAACCTGATGATTTTACACATATGACTCAAATCAACTTGCAGTTCAGAAAATCGGGCACTTGGTTTCATCTGAGCTTTTTATCTATGACATATCCCGTATTTACGGGCTAAAAGGATCGCTAAGATAAGATTTATACGAGATACGACGCTGCATTTAGCTTAATACATATTTTTGCTTGTACAATATTGGCTACATGGACAAACAAATATTCGATCTCATTTCTCAGGAAGAAAAAAGACAAAAGACTGGACTTGAACTTATTGCCTCTGAAAATTTTGTTTCAGACGACGTGCTCAAAGCCATGGGAAGTATTCTTACAAATAAATATGCAGAAGGGCTCCCACGTAAGAGATATTATGGCGGCTGTGAGGTTGTGGACGAGGTGGAACAACTCGCAATTGATCGTGCAAAAGAATTATTTGGTGTTTCATGGGCTAATGTTCAGCCACATTCGGGTTCACAGGCCAATGCGGCGGTTATGCTCGCGTGCTTAAAACCTGGTGACAAGCTTTTGGGTTTTGATCTGTCGAATGGAGGACACCTCACACACGGATCACCGGTTAATTTTTCGGGTAAAATTTACGAGGCTCATCATTATGGTGTTCACTCCGATTCCGGTTTGGTTGATATGGATATGGTTCGCGATCAAGCAAGATCCGTAAAACCCAAACTTATCATTTGCGGTGCTTCCTCTTATTCGAGAGATTGGGATTTTGCCGGATTTCGCGCTATCGCTGATGAAGTTGGTGCCGTATTAATGGCAGACATTGCACATCCGGCCGGTTTAATTGCTTCTAAGTTGCTGACAGATCCTTCCAAACATTGCCATATTTTAACAACCACTACTCACAAAACTCTTCGCGGGCCACGTGGCGGGATGATTATGGTTGGAGAAGATTTCGAAAACCCATTCAACGACCGGGATAGAAAAGGCAACCTGAAAAGTATGACTTCCCTGCTCGACTCAGCCGTATTTCCCGGAAGTCAGGGTGGGCCATTAGAACATGTAATTGCCGGAAAAGCCGTCGCTTTCAGAGAAGCAAAATCTCCGGAATTCAAGTCGTATGCAGAACAGGTAATTAAGAATGCTTCAGTTCTCGCCGGCATGTTCCAGAACAATGGTTATCATGTGATTTCAGGAGGTTCAGACAATCATTTAATGTTGATTGACTTGCGTCCTAAATTCCCGGAATTAACCGGTAAAGAAGCAGAAGACACGCTTGGAAAGTGCCACATAACAGTAAACAAGAATACCGTTCCGGGAGAAACCCGATCTCCTTTTGTTACATCCGGAATTCGAATAGGTACTTCTGCTGTAACAACAAGAGGTCTGAAAGAAACTGATATGGAATTTGTTTTTACAATGATTGACAAGGCTCTGAACAATGTTTCTAATGAAAAAACACTTGCAGGGATCGCATCGGAAATTTCCGATTCTGTTTCCGAACGACCTTTGTTCACCTGGCCTTCTGGTAGCCATTAGTAAAATTAATTTCCTTATTTCTGAATCTTTATGGCGACGGCAGCATTTGCCATCCAGAAAACCGGGGCTCCGGGAATTATAAGATTTTCGACTCCTTTGATATTCGCCGAAAGCGACATATTTCGGCTAATGATAAGGTCTGTTCCAAACAGAACAGCCGCAAGACCAAATCCGCCGGCCTGAAAACCGGTTGTCCAGCGTGACAATGACGATTTAGAAAAACGGGTGTGTACTCCAACTTCGAGCGAAGGAATGTAGCCGGGTAATGCTCTGTACGAAAGACTTAAATGATAATAACTTTTGTCGCCCAAAGACTGCTTGACCGTGGTGTTGAATAGGAATGGAGTCATTTGAAAAACAGTTCCTTCTGACTTAATAATGTAATTCCCTTCAATTGAATCCTGAACACTAAAGCTATAATCATTGTTCCAAAACTGGTCAATGTAGAATCCGTTATATGAGAATGTTTCGTGAGCCGGTTGGTATGTTTTTAAATTTTTCCAACCTATGATTCCAAAATCACTGAGAGAAAAACACACGATTCCATTATTAATTTCCCTTGAGTAGTTCCAGTTTGTAATGAAACCGTTACCGGAATTAAACTTAGAAACAGCCTCCTCATATTTGAATTTTATTCCCTTAATATCAACTCTTTCTCCATTGTCTTCGGTTATTATTTCCCCACTTCTTAAACGAGCGTTGAGCAAACGATGGCCAACAGTAAAGCCGATAGCGCCCGAAAATCTTGATTTCTTTCCATGGCTTGATAAACCTAAATACACATCAGAATACCACAAAAGTTCTAAGCCGTTCTTGTGATCATTGAATGATATGTCCCGAACATTCTTATTGCCATTCAGGATGAGCCTTGTTGTTTCATCCTGAAGTTGCAGTCCACCAAGATTTGTCGAGGAAACTCCGGTAAACCAATGCAAATTGTCTTTCCCGAAGACAGAACTGTTGTAATCTGTGTATCGTAAATCTGCACTAATACTAATTCCCAGAGTATTGACAGGTTTCAGATGACTAAGCTGTTCTTCTTTTAAATTGCTATCCCAGGAATTTGAGAAGAACAATTGTTTGACTAAAAAATTTGAGGAGATTCCGGCACTTGCTTTCAGTTCAATAAATTTTCCCGACGGGTTTAAGATATCGTTGTGCTGATAAAAGGCAGTATCTCGAAGAATCAATCCCGGCTTTCGCGTCTGCGAGAATGCTTGAGAAGTGATGGCAATCAGGCAGAGGATAAGCGCCGCCTTAAACGCCTTGTTCATAAACAAAGTCTGCAATCAGTTTTGTTTTAAGTTGGTAAGAATTAAAAATTTTGGTTCGATTTCCCGACGGTGTATCAAAGTTCGCCGTAACCCGAACCTTTGTGGCATTTCTGAGAAGGTCCATGTCCGTTGCATTAACAGAAGCAATCAACCATGAAGTTTGTGGGCTTTTCGTTTTTTCCTGAGTTCCGGGAATGGTAGCTGCGGCTATTGTATTATCAGTTTTAAAAAGAGTGAGAATCACATTCTCATTATCATCCAAAAACTCCATCTCAATTTTTGCTTCAAGTGGAAAATCGTTATCCACTTTAAGCTTAAAAGTCCCGCTTTTTATTTTTTGATTATTCGACACATCGCCCAAACTAAAAGAAGTCTTACGCACGAACTGCATGTTATGCATTGCAAAATTGAGAGGTATTTCCAGATCAAGATGAGCCTTTAGATAACTGTCGTAAAAAATAAAGTCTGTGAAGTCGTAGCTCCCATTTGGCCTCGTCACAAGATTGATATTAGCACTAATGTTATCCGGCAGAGTTTCAACAAAATCCTTGATATTCGAGTTAGACTGATCAAAATTGTAAATGCGCTTAAAGGGAGTTAACGGAGGGTTTGAAGCCTTACCAATCAAAATGTCCTGACCAATAAAATCAGAATTCATCAGAGTGGTCTGCTTGTTTGTGCGGGTATTGTCGGCAACAATTGAATTTACGGTTGTCATTGCCTGCATTCCAAAAAGATTATCATAGGTAAGTCTCATGCTTACCTTTTCGAGATCGATTGTACCCAAAACATTGTGAAGTGCTTTCACGTCAATTTTTTCATCCAGATCATACGACTTACTTCCAAAATCACCAAAAGCAAATTCAGGAACAACATCAACCAACCCGAACTCAATATATACCGAATCGTCTAAAGACAGGTTTCTTACCTTTCCGGAATAGACCGTTCTTGCTGTGAGCCGGCTGTAAACAGTATTAGTAAATGGGGGGTTAAGCGGGTCTTTCCCTTTGTACTGCAACGCAAAACCATCTAAAGGAAATGAGACTTCAATTTTTTGTGTTGTTCCGGGAGAAGCCGGTGGCACAGAATATTGCCGATCAAATGGTTTTGAATAATCACCATTTTCTCCGCTAAATGGAAATGAGTAATTTATAATGATTTCTTCCTCTATCGTTGAGAAGATCTTCATTTTAACAAATCCACTTCTCGCTCTGAGTTCGGTTATCTGTGCTCCTCCAAAATCATATTTCACCTCTTGAGTATCTGAAACCAGCGTTTGAGCCGGAAAGATTGCCGTTGCATATTCCGGCTTAAGATCCCGAACAATCATTTCAATACGAACTCCTTTATCTGCATCCACCAAAACAGGACCCGTGCTCGCTCTTGTTTTCACCCTTAACACCTTTCCAAGTAGTATTCCGTTAACCTGCTTACCCGCCAGTGAAATTGACTTTGTTGCCGACGCAAATTGAGGAATGTCCGTAAATGTGTCTTTGATCACAATGCTTCCATCATTCTTATTTGTCAGCTGAAAGACAATCATATCAACATATACCGGTAAATCATTGTGAAGAGTAACATCGAGAAACCCCTCTTTAAATTTTGCCGTTTGAAAAAAGGCTTCGCTAACATCTATCTCCTGTTCTCCGCCGGCATCTTTAATGTCGTACGCTTCAAGTGGAACGGTGAAACCATCCAGTAACCCTGCTGACGGATCCATTTCTCGCAATGTAAAGGTGTCCATCAGACTGCGATCATCCAAAACGAGTTTCTGAAGTTTTACATTAACGGTATCGACCGTGTCTGGAACAGTAAGATAATTAGCCACAGAATCGATGGCTATGGTGTGTCTGTAAACCAGGCTGTATGATCCGTCGCTATTTACATTTAGCAGAGAATCCGCTACTAAATCATCAATGGATAAATCTGTCTGAAAAATGGGTAGAAGATAGTTGCTTTCCCAAACCTTCTTATCTCTTCGGCATCCAACAACCAATAGAACAGCAACAGAAAAGATCAATATGATTTTACGGTTCATAACTTCAGCGCCTACAAATAACCCATTTATTTTGAAAAAAACTGAGGCACTCCGTGTCTGGGTTGTAAAGTCGTAGTAATATATGTCGTCACACCACATTGTCAAAGAAAAACAGGAACCGGCACTGATGATCGCCAACGGATCCTCCTGTTCAATGGAAATATTAGGGCAACTTCTGGAATGGAGTCCTTTTGTTCTCGTTCTTGACGGTGCTTTGGACAGGGTCTTACAACAAGGAATTAAAGTGGATGCTGTTCTTGGAGATTTCGATAGTATTAATGTTCAACGATTGTCGGTGGAAGGAGAGCAAAAGATCGAATGGATTCACACTCCTGATCAACAAAAAACCGATTTTGATAAGGGTTTGGATTTCCTGATCAATCAAGGACATCAGGCGGTGAATATTGTTTGGGCAACCGGCAAACGATTAGATCATACTTATAACAATCTGATTTCATTAGGGCGTTATTCCGGAAAACTGGAGCTGGTGATGATCGATGATCATTCGCGGATTTTCGCATTGCCTAAAAGCTTCCGGAAATATTATCCGGCTGGATCTCAAATTTCCATAATGCCGCTGACAGACGTTTTGAATATTAAAACTACCGGACTTAAGTACAACCTCAACAACGAAGATTTCATTCTACCGACCAGAACCGGTTCCAGCAATTTCGTTGAATCCAGTGGAATTGTATCTGTTGAGTATTCCGATGGAGTTCTTTGCCTGATGGAGTGTTACGATTCTATTTAGTTTATCACAAACCCGGGAATAGAGGTTTCCTCATTTAATCGAAAATAACGGAAGTTAATCCGGCGATTCAAAAATTCTCAGTACTTTGTTTTGCAAGGTTCCTGATTTTGCCCATATATTTGCAAAACAATTTAGCAATAATGAACATTGAAAATATTCAGTCCCAGATGCGAAAAGGAATACTGGAATACTGCATTTTGGCCATTATTGGTAAGGGCGAAATATATGCCTCCGATATTATTACTCAGCTTAAAGAAGCGGAGCTAATTGTTGTTGAGGGCACATTATATCCCTTGCTCAACCGACTAAAAAATGCGGGATTTCTGGCATATAACTGGAGAGAATCTGTTCTGGGTCCTCCAAGAAAGTACTATTCTATCACCGAGAAAGGTCAACAATTTTTGAGTGAATTAGACAAGACCTGGATTGACCTTAGCACAACCGTTAAAAAACTCACAACTAATAAAAACAAATAACCCTATCACCAATGAACAAGATCATTACAATCAACCTTGGCGGAATCGCCATTCAGATTGAAGAAGATGCTTATGACAGTTTACGTGATTATCTCAAGAGTCTCGAGGTTCATTTCAACGGAACCGATAGTGCTGAAGAGATCATGACTGATATTGAGAATCGCATTGCAGAAATGCTGTTCAATAAATTAAAAGGAGGAAAAGTTTCCATTAATAAATCAGATGTCGAGGAAGTTGCTACTACCATGGGCAAGCCGAGTGAGTTGGACGAAGGGGAAGATTCTGAAAAAAACCAAGAAGAAGAAAAGGTACCGCAAAATGAATCCAGTTCTAAAAAGTATAAAAGACTTTTCCGGGATCCGGAAGATGCAAAAGTGGGTGGAGTGTGCGCCGGTCTTGCAAAGTATCTCGATATTGATGTAACTATCGTTCGCATTATCTGGCTTATTTTCTTCTTTGTTTTTGGGACGGGTTTGCTCGTTTATATTTTGCTCTGGGCAGTGCTTCCCGAACCCAAAACAGCGGCGGAGAGATTAGAAATGGTTGGAGAAATTCCCAATGTAGAAAACATAAAAAACACCATTCGCGACGAGGCAACTCAGGCCTATGAGAGAATAAAAAAATCTGCCAGAAGCGAAAATGTTAAATCGTTTCTCGACAAAATTATTTCTGTACTAATTACCCTTCTTACAGCCTTTGCCAAAGTATTCGGAGTGCTGCTAACGGCAATTATTGCCATAGGGTTGATCGTATTTTTCTTCCGTTTTTTTTCCGGTGAAAGTTGGTTTCAGTTTGGTCACAACTTTCATTTCAATGCGGATGAAATGAATAGCTCACTTGTTGGTCCGGCTTCATATTGGGTCGTAAAAATTTCATTCTTTCTGTTCATTGCAATTCCCGTAGCATATCTGTTGGTTAGAATAATAACCGTAATGCTTGGTGTACCAAAACCCAATAAAATTGTTCGTCAAAGTGTCTTAGCTGTTTGGTTAATGACTTTGATTACGGGTGTGGCTGGTGTCTTCTATGGAATCGGTCAAATAAGAAACGAACAAACTCAGGTTGACAAAAGCAGTCTTATATTTAACGGAGACACTCTGGTTGTTACAACATCTACTTCTTCGCTTCCAAAAGGATTTTATTCTACCGATCGCAACATTTATCTGGATGTAGTACAATGTGAAGAGAAGGAGGCCTATTTAGAAATCTATAAAAAATCAAGAGGAAGCGATGATGCCTCGGCAAAATCCGGTATCAACAAATTGGTTGAATCTTATCAAATCGAAACAAACATATTTAGTGTTCAGGAAAAGATTATTACGAAAGACCCTTCATTAAGCAAGTTGCCGGAAATGAAATACACGCTTCATGTTCCGGTGGGCAAGTATGTGGTTTTCAACCAAAACACCCGATATATTCTTCATAATATTCAGAACAAAGAGAATGTCTTTGATCAAGATATGGCCGGCAAAACATTTTATATGTCGGTATCCGGATTAACATGTGTTGATTGTTCTCAGGCAGAATATAACAGCAGAAATTACGGTTCAAATCAATCTACAGCATTTACTTCAATTGAAATTTCAGATGCAGTGAGAGTTGAGATAATTGAAGATGGAACCAATCAGGTGATTTACCCGAAAGACAAGGAATGGGAAAAGTCGCTTGAAATAAAATCTGTGGACGGAAAGCTAACCATTGAGCGCAACGACGATCTTGATGTCGTGCTCGATTGGTTAAATAAAGACCCTTCCCTCAAACTAGAAATTCACACTTCAAATCTTGAAAATTTAGAAATAAACGGATCGAGTGAAGTTGAATATCGCGCAAACTCTGGAACTAAAAAGGTCTATTTCTCCATCGATGTTGAGGGGGCAAATACAGTAAAAGTTCGGGATCTTAATGCCGAAAAAGTTAGTATTGATGCGGCCGGGGCGAATAATGTAACCCTTGGCGGCAGTGCTAAAATTTTACTGATGGATCTTGCCGGAGCATCAAAAGTTCATGGATTCGATTTTCAAGCCGAAAGTGTAAATGCAGATATTGACGGAGCAGCCCATTGTGAAATAAGCGCATCAAGCGAAATCACGGGAGAGGTAAACGGGAACAGCAAATTAGAATATAAAGGAAGCCCGAATGTATCGGTTCATACCAGAGGTGCCTCCAGAGTATCCAGCGTGAACCCGTGATGAGGAGTTAGTCGAGAAACATAGTTCGTTCTTTTTCACTCGGCAGTCGGCATGTTGATTTTTTCCCAAACCATCGATACCGGTTTCGGGCAATCCATCTGTAAACCGCATCGCGAAATGATTTCGGTATCCAGAGAAAACTCCCAAATACGGATATCGGAAAAACCAAATATCGACTTAAACGCATTACTGCATCGGATTCTGTAAAAACCCTTCCGTGATCCCAAAACACAATACTATCCGGTTCACCCGGTTTCCTTAATTCAATATTTAAAAGTCGTTTAGCGGTCTCCGATTGTAATGAGGCAAACTTGAGTTTCCCTTTACTGTTGTATCGAACACAAACATTCACGCTGAAATTACACAGGTTACAATACCCATCGAAAAACACAATTCTTTGTTTGGAGATATCCATTGACGATTAGTCTGTCCGGAACTTTGGCTTGCAAGAATTTCTATCTTTGCAGGCCTCAAAATTACTACTGTATTAAGGAATTGGGGACTAATTTAATCGCAAAACCTATGGCTCAATCACCGGCTGTGGAAAAGAAGGAAATCAGCAGAGAAGAATTTAAAAAGGAAATACTGTCAGACTTCAAAACTGCCTGTATTAGTCGTCAGGCGAGTTTAACCGGTCGCAAAGAAGTATTAACCGGAAAAGCCAAATTTGGCATTTTCGGAGACGGAAAAGAGGTCGCACAAATAGCGATGGCGAAAGTCTTTAAGAAGGGTGATATCCGTTCGGGTTACTACAGAGATCAGACTTTCATGTTCGCAAAAGGGATGAGCAACGTGCGGGAGTTTTTTGCCCAGCTCTATGCACATACAGATGTGAATGCCGAACCTGCCAGCGCCGGAAGAAGTATGAACGGCCACTTTGGAACCCGCTTTCTCGACGAAAAAGGCATGTGGAAATCCATGACCGATTCCTTTAACAGCTCGGCAGATATTAGTCCGACCGCAGGACAAATGAGCAGATTGGTTGGTCTTGCATGGGCATCTAAACTTTATCGTCAGAATCCCGCTTTGCAGGATTTAACCGATTTTTCTATTAATGGAAATGAAATAGCTTTCGGAACTATCGGAAATGCCAGCACTTCTGAAGGTCCTTTCTGGGAATCCATTAATGCTGCTGGTGTGTTGCAGGTTCCTATGCTTGTATCTATCTGGGACGATGCGTATGGAATTTCGGTTCCGGCAAAATATCAAACCACTAAAGAAAACCTGACTTCACTTCTAAAGGGTTTTAAGACCGATCAGGATGGAATCGGATACGACTTATACACTGTTCGCGGCTGGGATTATCCCGAATTAATCAAGACATATACGCAGGCAGCAGACAAGTGCCGAAAGACTCATACTCCTGCAATTGTTCACGTTATTGAAATGACACAGCCACAAGGTCATTCCACATCCGGTAGCCACGAAAGATATAAGTCGAAAGAGAGACTTGAGTGGGAGGAAGAATATGATTGCATTAAACAAATGAGATCCTGGATTTTGTCAAGCGGATTGGCAACCGAACAAGAAGTGGATCAGTTGGAAGAAGAAGCAATTCAGTTTGTAAAATCAGAAAAACAAGCCGCCTGGGAGGCATTCAATCAACCCATTAAATCGGATGCATCAGTTCTCGCAGAAGTATTAAAATCAATTCCTCAAAATTCTGTTGCCTATACATCGGCTCAGGAAATCATTACCACTTTAATAAAAAATCCGGGGTCTGAAAGAAAAGAACTGGGCCGGTCTATTCACACATTGCTCCGTAAAATGATTGGTGAATCCGGTGATTATAAAAACAAAATTGTCGATTATCTGGAAACTTTTAAACGCGACAATTTCGATCGGTACAGCAGTTATCTTCACAGTGAATCCTCTGAAAATACTCTTGGAGTTTCTGAGATTCCTGCAGCATTTTCTGATAGTTCAGAAGTCCTCAACGGTTTTGAAATATTGCAAAAATGTTTTGATTCCGCTTTCGACCGGGATCAGAGAGTATTGGCATTTGGTGAAGATGTTGGAAAAATCGGAGATGTAAATCAGGGTTTTGCCGGACTACAGGAAAAGCATGGTGAAATCAGAATTACGGATACCGGAATTCGGGAGAACACCATTATTGGCCAGGCAATAGGTGCTGCTATGCGAGGACTCCGGCCAATTGCGGAAATTCAATATCTCGATTATTTGATCTATGCTATTCAGATAATGAGTGATGATCTGGCAACGCTTCAGTACAGAACCAAGGGTGGACAGAAAGCTCCGGTTATTATTCGAACCCGCGGACACAGACTCGAAGGTATCTGGCACAGTGGTTCGCCCATGGGAATGATCATAAACGCCGTGAGAGGAATGCATGTATTGGTTCCGCGCAACATGGTTCAGGCCGCAGGATTTTATAACCTTTTGCTTCAAAGCGATGAGCCTGCATTGGTTGTTGAATGCCTCAACGGATACAGATTAAAAGAAAAGCTTCCTGATAATTACAGTTCGTTTACTGTTCCGATTGGAAAAGTTGAGACTCTGAATTCCGGTAGCGATATTACCCTGCTCTCTTATGGTTCTTGCATCAGAATCGCTCAGGAGGCTATCACCATGTTGGAAGAATTCAACATTTCGGTTGAACTCATTGATGTTCAGTCTCTGCTCCCATTTGATTTATCACATGACATAGTTGAGTCTGTTAAGAATACAAATAAGTTGGTGGTTTTAGACGAAGATGTTCCAGGTGGTGCGAGCGCATTTATACTTCAACAGGTAATGGAAAAACAGGAGGCATTCCGATATCTCGATTCCCCTCCGAGAACTATTACCTCCAGAGCACACCGTCCGGCTTACGGAACAGATGGGGATTATTTTAGTAAACCCAATGCAGAAGATGTATTCACGGTTCTATATAACATGATGCATGAATACAACCCCGGAAAATATCCGGCGTATATCTGATCAGTTTCTACTCAGAGCATTTTTGTAAACTTCGATACAACGCTGTCTGCTGGATTTCAGATCCACTATAGGTTTCGGGTATTGGAGGGTGCCGTATTCTGGCACCCATTTTTTGATGTACTTAAATTGCGGATCAAACTTAGCCTGTTGGGATATCGGGTTAAAAACTCTGAAATATGGTGCTGCATCTACTCCGCATCCAGCTGCCCATTGCCAGCTTCCATTGTTGCTGGCCAAATCAAAATCCAATAACTTTTCTGCAAAATAGGCTTCTCCGTACCGCCAGTCGATCAACAAATTTTTGGTTAAAAAGCTGGAGACCACCATACGAACACGATTGTGCATTAATCCGGTATTGTTCAGTTCTCTCATGCCCGCATCAACCAGAGGAATACCCGTGATGCCTCTTTTCCATTTTTCCAAATGATCGTCGTCTGATCTCCATGGAATGTTTTCGTACTCGGGTTTAAAACATCTGCCCACGACTTCCGGAAAATGAAAAAGTATAGACGCATAGAATTCTCGCCAGATTAATTCTGTCGAATACTTCTGGCTAATAGCATCGGTGTGCCGGAATAATTTTCTTGGACTGATGGTCCCGTATCTCAAATGAACACTGAGTCTGGAGGTACCATTCACAAAAACCCGGTCTCTATTTGACTCGTAATTTTTAAAAATATCATCCTTAACATTTCTCTCAGGATAATCTATCTCAAAGTTTTTTAATCCGAGATCAGATTGCACAGGAAGGGAATTTCGTAATGAGATTAACCTGTTCAGAAATTTATCTGATGGCCTCTCGTGAACTTCTTCATTCAATATTGCTGAACGCCACTGCCGACTGTATGGAGTAAAAACCTGATAGATTCCACCATCCGATTTTTTAACTCTGTCTGGAGGCAGAATCAGGTGGTCATTGAACAGTTGGAATTCAATTTTGTCTTCACGGAGCCTTTCCCTGAGCTTTTCTTCCTGGGTGATCTTGTGTGGCTCGTATTCCCGATTGGCATAAACGACAGATACATTATGTTGCCTGCAAATCTCCGGCAGAATTTCCAGGGGGTTTCCCGATGTAACCCAAATGCCTGCATCCTTGTTTTGCTTTTTAACTTCCTCATTTAGTCTGATTAATTGCTTGTAAATGAAGTCTGCTCTCAGATCATTAAAGTTGTCGTTGAAATTTTCCGGATCGAAAATAAAAACAGGAAGGACTTGTAGAGAATTACTTAAAGCCTGATACAGTGATGTGTTGTCGTACCATCTTAAATCTCTACGAAACCAGTGAATTACAGTTTCCATTTTGGGAGAACATCCTTTTCGTTAAAGAGTTTTTGGTAGTGTTAATCGACATCAGCCAACCCAAAAAGGAATTATGGTATTTTGGCTGAAAACTATTTTAAATACATGAAACGAATTTTCACCCTAATGTTTATTCCGTTTGCATTTCTGGGAGCAAAAGCCCAACAAGCAACGGACAAGGTTCCTTTAGACAATCGGGTTGTTACCGGAAAACTCGCCAATGGGCTGCAGTATTTCATCATGCATAACGAGAAGCCGGAAGATAAAGTTGAAATGCGTTTGGTGGTAAATGCCGGATCCGTATTAGAAAGAGATGATCAACAAGGCCTTGCCCACTTTCTGGAACATATGGCTTTTAACGGGTCTGAACATTTTAAGAAAAATGAATTGGTTGATTACCTGCAAAGTGCCGGGGTGAAATTCGGGGCTCACCTTAACGCCTACACCAGTTTTGACGAAACAGTATACATGCTTTCACTTCCCACAGCTGATAAAACGGTAATGGACAAAGGCTACTTAATTCTTGAAGATTGGGCTTCACACCTTTTACTTGAGCAAACAGAAATTGTTAAGGAGCGAGGAGTTGTACTCGAGGAATTTCGATTGGGTCTCGGGGCAGAAAAAAGAATGATGAAAGACTATCTCCCCAAATTACTATACAATTCCAAATACGCAGAACGACTTCCGATCGGCAAAAAAGAAATTCTTCAGACTTTCAGTCGTGATGCACTCGAATCGTTCTATACAAACTGGTACCGACCAGACCTGATGGCAATTGTGGTTGTGGGAAATATTGATGTTCAAACTGCCAGAAAAAAGATCGAAGAACATTTCGGAAAGTTAAAAAACCCGAAAGAAGAGTTGAAAAGAGTAAACGTTGAGGTTCCGGATCACACCGAAACATTCGTTTCAACCACCACAGATCCTGAAGCTTCGTATGGCACGGTTCAGTTTTATATCAAGCAAAAAGGAATGCATCCGGTTGCAGGAACAAAAGAAGAACATTTGAAAGACCTTAAAGAAAGCCTGTTCTTTCACATGCTGAATGAGCGAATTGATGAATTAAGACAGAAACCGGAAGCTGCTTTTTCATACGGTGGAATTTATACTTCTGAAATGTTTGCCCGAGGAAAAAATGCTTTGCAGGGATTTGCTGTCGTGAGTCAGGGACAATACCAAAAAGCATTAGAACAAATGTTAACCGAACTTCAAAGGGCTAAAAAATTCGGTTTTTCGGAAGCTGCATTTGAACGGGCAAAGACAAGCATGAGAACCGGTTATGAAGGTGCTTTAAAAGAGAAAAACAAAACCGAATCACGACAATATGCTGGTCGATTAGTCTCATACTTTTTAGACAACAATTCATTCGCCTCACCGGAATGGGGTCTCGAATTCTTTGATAAAAATGTGAAGAGCATTTCTCTGGCAGAACTCAATCATTTTCTCGACCATTTAATTATCCCGGAAAACAGAGTGGTAATAATGACCGGGCCGGAATCTGATAAATCCAAAATGCCGGACGAAGCCACCATTCTTTCAATTATGAACGGGATGGATAAACTGGAAGTTCAACCCATCGAAGAAGAAATACTACCCAATGAATTAATGGTTATTAAACCTATGCCGGGCAAAGTGGTTAGTAATAATTTTAATAAGGACCTGGATGCCTATGAAATTATCCTTTCAAACGGAGCGAAAATTTTGTACAAGCACACGGACCTCAAAAATGATCAGATTCTTTTCTCTGCAATCAGCAAGGGCGGAACTAATTTATTGAATGATGCGGATTATAAAGCAATCCATCTGGGGCTGGGTGTGCTGGGCGAATCCGGAGTTGCATCCTTTTCAAATACAAACCTACAGAAGATGCTTGCCGGTAAGAGGGTAAGTCTTAATCCCTATATTTATTCAACAACCGAAGGATTTAACGGGTCGTGCAGACCGGAAGATTTTGAAACGATGTTACAACTTCTCCATCTTTACATGAAACAACCCCGATGGGACAACCAAGCTTTTGAGTCTTTTATAAAACAACAACGATCATTTTACGACAACATGAGTGCAAATCCCAACAGCTATTTTAGTGTAAAGTGGAATCAATTCACTCACGAAAATGATAACAGGGCATTTGAAATTCCGAATGATGAAGACTGGAAGGCAACCGATTACTCGGTTATAAAAAAGGTTTACGAACAACGGTTTTCCAACGCCGGTGACTTCACATATATGTTTGTCGGTAACCTCGATGTAAATAGTATAACACAATTAGTTGAGCGATACATTGGAAGTCTAAAGGGTTCTGCGGACGAAGAACAAACAGAAGATTTGGGGTCACGATATAAGTCCGGTACCCATAAGGACGTGATCGTAAAAGGTTCGGAACCGAAGAGTCGGGTGCAGATCGAAATTGCCAGAGAAATTCCATATAGTGAAAAACTCGATCTCCAACTTGAGATGATTTCAGAAATTCTGGATATAAGATTAATCGAAGTATTAAGAGAAGAAATGAGCGGCGTTTATGGTATCTCTTCGTATGCCCGTTTCTCAAGAATTCCATACGAGAATATGGTTTTCACGATTTCATTTCCCTGCGGTCCGGAAAAAGTTGACGAATTAATTGATGCCGCAATGAATCAACTACAGCTTCTCGGAGAAGCAGGCCCGACCGAAAAAAATCTGAACAAAGCCAAACAGGCTATGACCAAAGAAGTCGATTCAGATGTTCAGAACAATCGATACTGGTTGAACAGAATGATGGGATACGCTTTGTATCAAAATGTATCTATGGACCAGCAAAGCCGAAAAGCTGCGATTAATGCAATGACTGCTGATGAACTAAAGAAAGTGGTTAAACAGTATTTGATCGGGGATCACCTGATTGGTATTCTAATGCCGGAAAACACCAGTACCGACGACCATTAAAAATGAAATACTAACGAATTATGGATGAAGGAATTTATTCGACCTCTTCATAGTCTACATAAGTTCCTTCATCATTCTTTTCAAATTTTCGGGCAGACCCTTTGGAAGCGGAAATATGAACTTCCCCATCCTTTGAACCGCTTCCCTGATTTTGCATTTCCTTCATCTGTCGGATTACAGAATTCCGGAACTTCCAGATTCCATAAAAAAATCGTACGAGCAGATACCCGACTAAAACAAGAAGTATTTTTCTAATAATCATTATCGACTGAGATACATGGATTTCTCCCTGTAAAGCTCTCTGAAGTATGGATCCTTAAGGTCCTTAACAAAATAAATTGCCTCTCCGGTTGATTTCATTTCCGGCCCCAGTTCCTTGTTAACATTCGGGAATTTCTCAAAAGAGAAAACCGGTCGCTTTATGGCAAAACCCTTTGGTTTCTTTTCTATTTTAAAATCACTTAGCTTGTTTTCCCCGAGCATAATCTTCGTCGCGATGTTCACATAGGGTACATCATACGCTTTACATATAAAGGGAACAGTTCGGGATGCTCTGGGGTTTGCTTCAATCACATAAACTTTTTCATTCTTTACTGCGAATTGAATATTGAGCAATCCTTTAATTTTTAATGCATGAGCAATTTTGTGAGTGTACATCTCGATCTGATCCATCACATTTTCTGAGAATCCAAAAGGAGGCAGCACAGCAGAAGAATCTCCGGAATGAATACCAGCAGGCTCAATGTGTTCCATGACCCCGAGAATGTGTACTTCTTCACCGTCGCAAACCGAATCACTTTCGGCTTCTTCTGCTCTGTCGAGGAAGTGATCAATCAAAATTCTGTTGCCAGGCAAATCTCCCTGAAGTTCAATCACAGCCTTCTGCAAATCCTCATCGTTGATCACGATTTTCATCCCCTGACCACCGAGTACATAAGACGGTCTTACTAAAACCGGGTAACCGACTTTGTTTGCGATTTCGATTGCCTCATACGCATTTTCAGCAACCCCATAATCCGGATACGGAATATCCAGTGTTTTTAGCAGATCAGAAAAAGATCCCCGGTCTTCAGCCAGATCCATGTCTGGAAATGAAGTACCAATTATAGGAGTTCCGTATTCATTTAATTTTTGAGCCAGCTTAAGAGCGGTTTGCCCTCCGAGTTGAACGATCACACCTTCCGGCTTCTCGAGATCGATTATCTCCCGAAGATGTTCCCAGAATACCGGCTCGAAATAAAGCTTATTGGCCATGTCGAAATCTGTTGATACCGTTTCTGGATTGCAGTTCACCATGATGGCTTCGTACCCACATTCCTTAGCTGCCAACAGACCATGAACACAGCAGTAGTCGAATTCAATGCCCTGCCCGATTCGATTCGGACCGGCACCGATTACAACAATTTTCTTTTTATCGGTTGGTTTTGATTCATTTTCTCCATCGTAGGTAGAATAGAAATAATTGGTAGGCGACTCAAACTCCGCAGAGCACGTATCAACCATTTTATAAGAACGCGTTAACCCGAGTTCGTGACGCTTGGCATAAACCTCATCTTCGGTGCAGCCACCCATTGCGTGAGCAATCTGAAAATCTGAAAATCCTTTCTCCTTTGCAATTCTGAGTGTATGAGCATCAATATTCTGAAGCGTGAACTTACGAACATGTCTTTCGGTTTTTACCAGATCATAAATCTGCTCTAAGAACCATCGATCAATTTTAGTAATTTCCTGAATCGAAGTTATTGGCACACCCAAAGTAATTGCGTCCTTTATGTGGAAGATGCGGTCCCAACTCGGATTTTTCAGACTGTTGATCAGTTTGTCGAGGTTTCTTTCCTCCCATCCATCACAGCCAAGTCCCATTCTTTTTAGTTCAAGACTCTGACAAGCTTTCTGCAATGCTTCCTGAAACGAACGACCAATTGCCATAACCTCTCCCACCGACTTCATTTGTAAACCGAGAGACGTATCTGATCCTCTGAATTTATCAAAGTTCCAACGAGGAATTTTTATGATGGTATAATCGATTGCCGGTTCAAAAAAGGCGGAAGTAGTTTTAGTAACCGGATTTTTCAGTTCGTCGAGATAGTATCCTATCGCCAGTTTTGCTGCAATTTTAGCAATAGGATACCCCGTTGCTTTCGATGCAAGAGCAGATGATCTTGAAACCCTTGGGTTGATTTCTATGGTGATAATATCTTCGTTCTCGGGGTTAACTGCGAACTGCACATTACAACCTCCAGCAAATGTTCCCATGCTTCTCATCATCTTAAAAGCCATGTCTCTCATATTCTGGAAACATGTGTCGCTTAATGTTAAAGCGGGTGCAATGGTGATGGAGTCTCCGGTATGAATACCCATTGGATCGAGATTTTCGATGGTACAGATAACCGCGATGTCATCCTTCCCGTCCCGAAGAAGTTCAAGTTCATATTCTTTCCAGCCCAATACCGCTTTTTCGACAAGAACCTCATGAGTTGGTGATGCCTCCAGTCCACGCTTTAAGGCGCTGTCAAAAAATTCTTTGCTGTGAACAAATCCTCCACCGGTTCCACCCAAAGTGTAAGATGGTCTGATAACTAAAGGAAATCCCAGTAGCTGAGCCGCTTCTTTTCCTTCCAGAAATGAATTGGCAATTTTAGACGGAGCAACGGGAATTCCTATTTCGCCCATGAGTTTTCTGAACTCTTCCCGGTTCTCTGTTTTTTCAATCGCATTGATGTCAACACCGATAATACGTGTGTTGTACTTTTCCCAAATGCCCAACTCATCTGCTTCTTTGGCAAGATTTAAAGCGGTTTGCCCACCCATTGTCGGAAGAACAGCATCTATTTGTTGTTCCTGAAGAATTTTTTCAATCGATTCTGTGGTGAGCGGCAACAGGTAAATATGATCAGCCATAACCGGATCTGTCATAATTGTCGCCGGGTTGGAATTTATTAAAGTGACTGATATTCCTTCTTCCTGTAATGAGCGTGCAGCCTGACTTCCGGAGTAATCAAACTCACAAGCCTGACCTATAATGATGGGACCGCTACCAATGATTAGTACGGATTTTATTGAACTATCTTTGGGCATCGTTGATCTTTAAAATTCGGCAAAATTAAGGTTTTAGGAAAGTTCGAGTGGCGTGAATCCGTGATCAATTTCAGAAGATTTGGTCAGGGCAAAATTCATATGATCGCTTTTCACGGATATGATCAGGACAGTTCGGTTTTCGGAGTTTGGGAAAAGGGGTTGAAAAATCGCTATACAGTCTGGTCGATTGATTTGCCATTTCAGGGAGAAACCAAATGGAATGAACCCCCTCTGAACACAGAAAGCATGAAGGAGTTGCTGACTGACTTTATCCAAAATCAAAGAATAAAAACACCATTATCATTAATGGGGTACAGTCTGGGTGGTAATTATGCCATGGGGTTTGCAACATTGTTTCCCGAACTTGTTTCAGAAATTTGGCTGATTGCTGCGGATGGACTAATTGTTCGCCCGTGGTTTAACTTTTTAACCAGAACCCGGATCGGTAATTTTATCTTTAACAGATTCGTCGTAAGTGCGTTTTGGATTGTTCCTCTTATTCGTATCGCAGAGAGAATCGGAATCTTACCGGAACATGTATCGCATTTTTATATTAAAAGCATTAACACATCCGAAAAGAGATCTCTTTTAAAAAAAAGATGGCTAAGTGCATCACGAATTTTTCAATCGAGGAGCGCAACTATAAAAAGCCTGAACCGATTGAATATTCGAGTTATTCTTATTTTCGGAAAGAAAGATCATGTTATCCCAATACGCGGTGCACGATTTTTCAAAAGGAAAATACCTTCTGCTATTTTGAAAGAATTAAATCAGGGACATCAGTTAATCAATCCAAAAAACAACTCTGTTGTTGAAGAAGTAATTACCCAGCTTGAAGGAAGGTGAAACGAAAAACTCGTCTCAAGGTTTTAAAAATTGTCTTTGGTATTAATCGAATTCTCATAAAAGTTCTGGACAAGATTGCTCCTCAACTGAGTGGAAGACTGTGTGCCCGGTTGTTTTTATCTCCTGTTAAAATTAAAGCCAGAATGACGTTTGGTGAAGCAGCCGATCATCGCATAATCAAGGTTAACGACAAACAGGTTTTGATTCGGATTTTTGGCCATTCCGGCACTCCCATTTTATTAGCGCATGGTTGGTCGAGTAACGGATCTGTTTTTAAGTGGCTGATTCCGCATTTAACTGAAAGAGGTTATCGGTTGATCGTTCCGGATTTTCCTGCTAACGGCTCTTCTTCCGGAAAACAAACCAACATTTTTGAGTTCGTTGAAACCATTTCTCTTTTAAACCAACAGATGGGTTTTATCAAAATTTATATTGGTCATTCACTTGGTGGGTTGTCCGTTATTAAATATCTGGAAAATTATGCTGGTCCCGATTCTGTTTTGGCTGTAAGTATTTCTGCTCCGGTGTTTTTTGATCAGATCGTTGATCAATTTCTTTCGGTGTTCGGTAATCTCACTAAAACCAGATCAAAGATGATTCTTCGGTTGGAAAAGAACTTCCCGGAAATGAGTTTCAACAAATCGGCAACACAAATGATCAACAAAGGCGGGAAGGTTCGATATGCAGTTTTTCACGACTCAGAAGACCCGGAAGTTCCCATTGAAGATGCAGTTGAATTAGCAAATATTTGTGGAACAACCTGCAACAGATCATCGGGTTTTGGTCACACCGCGTTGTTAAAGGAAGTTCTTAAAGTGATTGACCCGTTTCAACAAAGCAAATAAAATAAAAAACCCCAAAGCTTATGCTCCGGGGTTTTCATAATTTTTTTCCTGTTTAAAGTTCGTCTTCGTTGAAGAAGTAATCCTCTGTGGTGGGATATTCGCTCCAAACTTCTTCGATTGATTCGAACGGTTCTCCGTCATCTTCCAATTCCTGAAGATTCTCAACGACCTCCAATGGTGCACCAGATCGAATTGCATAATCGATCAATTCATCTTTGCTTGCCGGCCAGGGAGCATCATCGAGATACGAAGCTAATTCTAATGTCCAATACATAACCTTGTTTTAAGCGGGTTCTACTCTCTCGCGAAAATTGAATTTCTATACGAGAAAAACAAGCACTTTATTGTTCGTTGATTCGCAATGAAATTATTCCACTTTTTGGCTGTTATTCAGTGCATTAGGGCGCAAATTGAAAAAGACAGTGTCCTTAATCTCAGAAGATTCATGTCGTTTTACACATCTCAAAAAGGATTAGAAATCACATTTTTGAACTGGAACCGGAAAGAATATACATTCCTATAGCGGAGGCAACAGATACATTTAGCGAATCCATTTCAGCAGAGATAGGAATGCGAAATAGAGCATCACACAATTTTAATCTATACTGGTCGATACCTGTTTCTTCGCTACCAACCAACAATGCATGAGGCTGAAGTTCCATACCCAACGGTAGTTCATTATTTGTCTTCTCCGTGAGACCGAAACACATCAAACCAAAACTTTTGATTTCGGAAATTGCTTTATTGAGATCTCCAACTTTTGAAACCGCAATTTTCAATAAAGCACCGGCAGAAGATTTAACGGCATCTCCATTAATCATTGCAGAACCATGTGATGAAATCACTAAGCCGTGATATCCAAAAGCTACTGCAGATCTGGCAATGGCTCCCAGATTTCTCACATCCGTTACACCATCAAGTATTAAAAGTTTTGGGGTATCACCTTTCTCAAAAGCAGAGGTGATGATTTCGGAGTAAGCAACGTTCGGAACAATTGAAAGAAATGCAACAACTCCCTGATGATTGCGCCGACAGAGTCTGTTAAGTTTTTGAACCGGCACCTGATGGACAGGCAACCGATTCTCCTTGATTATTGCTTTTAAGGCTTTTAGAGATTCTGATTGGGTGTCGCTCAGAATATAAATCCGTTCAAACTCTCTTCCCGCCGCGATGGCTTCTTCCAAAGAATGAACTCCATAGATAAGCTCATTGCTCCCGGGTTCCGCCTTGTGTTTCAAATGGTTTTTACTGAGGTTGAATTTTAGTGGTGAGCTCTTTCATTTTTAATGCGATGCTCTTTTCTCCGAGCTCCTCAGCCTGTTGCTGTGTTCTCATTGCGTCTTCAAATAAACAGTCTCTTCCATCAGATCTGTAACCAATCAATTTAGCACGGAACTGTGCGCGTATCTCCCTGCCACCTTTTTTGGACAATGCACTATAATAGTTCACCTGGTCCTCTATTTCACGAGCATTCTCGTGTAGCAGTTTGATCGCTTCTTCTTTAGCATGAATATCTGCATAGATATCGATATAATAACTTCTTATCGATGCTTCAAATGGCAAAACTGAATGAGGAATTACAACCAAACTCTTATCAAGCAATGCTTTACTTTTTACGGAATCTCCAATAGACGCATATCGTCCGGCAACCTGAGCAAAAAGAACTCTCAGGTTTTTGGGAACCAGAGCAGCTTTACTATCGAGGAACATAGTTCCCTTATCCATATTACCCCAGACAAACTGATTCATCAAACGATTATAAAGTAAGTCATAATCAATGAGACCTCTTTCATAACTCCAGTTACTTTGAATCGGCACAAGTCTGTAAGTAAGACCTTCGTGTCTGAAATAGGACTGAAGATTTGCATAAGTATCGTCTCCCGTTGTGGTTGTAAAATAGATAGGTCTTTTCCACCCTTGTTCCGCATTTGTGGCAATGATGTCCATCATCACGATGGAGCCCTTCATCATTCTGTTTGGAAGATCGAATTTCAAATATTCAACGATTCTAGCGGAATCCTTTTGCTGAACAATTCCTTCATTTAGTATAACTTGTTTGTTTACCGGAATAACCACATGTCGGCTACCAATATAGTTTTCAAATTCACCATCTCTGGTTCTGCCCATGTCAGCCTGATTGTCTGAAACCATGTAATTAAGAACATCTCTTAAACTATAGTAGTCATCTTTTTTAAAGCGGGGATTACCTTCCATATACTGAAGCATATCTCTTTGGCCATCTTTAAGTTGTTCTCTCGGAATGATGGTCATTGGAAGCGGATCAGAAGCATAGTACTTTCTTGTAAGAGCCTGAGCGTACCATTCTGTGCTTAAAAGACTCAAATTGATGATTCTCACATCGGTTCTGAACCCTTCCACATTTTGTGCATACCACAACGGGTAAGTATCATTATCCCCATTTGTAAACAGTATCGCGTTTTTCTCACATGAGTTCAGATAATTTTTAGCGAAGCTAATACCGAGATATCGTTTCGATCTGTCGTGATCATCCCAGTTTTGATTACCCATTAAATATGGCGCGGCAATTAAACCAATGAAGGTTGCCACAATTGCAGAGACACTTTTGTTGGACCATTTGCTAAAGAAAGATGCCATTGCCAAAACTCCCAAGCCGATCCAGATACAAAAAGTCTGATAAGAACCAACATTCGTATAATCTCTTTCTCGGGGTTCAAGTGGCGGTTGGTTCAGATAAATCACAATCAGTATCCCGGTGAAAATAAAAAGAACCGTGACAACAATTGCGTCTAATTGGCTCTTTCTGTAATGAAAAACAAGTCCAAGAAGTCCCAACAAAAATGGCAACATATAATATTTGTTTCTGGCCTTGTTGAGTGTAAGAGATTGTGGTATTCCGTCCTGACTTCCAATTCTGTTTTGATCGATAAAGTCGAGTCCACTCATCCAGTTTCCATCAAAAGGGTTGTGATCAACGTTTTGATTATCACTTTGTCGACCGGCAAAATTCCAGAAGAAATATCGCCAATACATCCAGTTCAACTGGTAAGAGAACATGAAACCTATGTTTTGTTTAAACGTCGGGGTTTTAATTTCTCCTTCCGCATTTTTTGATTCGTCATACCAAAGACGGTAGCCTGTATTCTTCTCGGTGAGGTCACCCATTCTCGGGAAAAGAGTTTGGTCTTCCTCTCTCCATACATATTTCATCCGATAGCCGGTTTCTTCGTAACTGTCGTCTCCCTTTCTGTATGTTTTCGAAGTTCTTTCAAGATCAATTGGTCTGGCATTGTAATAAGGCCCTTTGAACAATGGTCGTTCACCGTACTGTTCACGTTGAATATAACTGAGAAGACTGTATGCATCTTCCGGGTTATTCATATCAATTGGTGGCTCAGCAAGAGATCTCACAACAACCATTGTATAAGTGCTGTATCCGAAAAGAACATAAGTCAAGCACAACAAGCCCAGGTTTAACAGCGGTTTATGGTTTTTAATGCTGTACCGAATCAATTGGAACATAGCCACACCAACCATCAATACTGTGAACAACACTCCACTGTTAAACGGAAGACCGAAAGAATTTACGAATAGCTTATCGAAAAATGCCGCAATTTTTGGTAAGCCTGGAATCAGCATCCAGTTCAGAAAAACCAATGAACCAGCACCAATAACCAAAGCCAAAATGAGGTTTCTTCTGTTGAATGGGAAACGCACGAAGAAATAATACAGGATTACGGCAGGCACAACGAGAAGGTTCAATAAGTGAAGACCAATAGCCAACCCAATCGTAAATGCAATAAATACAAGCCATCTGTCGGGTCTCACTCTGTTAAGATTTGACTCCCATTTTAGAATACCCCAGAACGAAAGTGCCGTAAACAGCGAAGATGAGGCATACACTTCTGCCTCAACTGCACTAAACCAAAAAGTATCCATGAAGGTGAGTGAGAGTGCCGCAACTAAGCCGGAACCATAAACAGATATTTTTTCTGCCAACGATAGTTCCGGATTCTGAAGAGACTTGCCAAGAATTTTAATAGCAAGATGTGTTGTAATCCAGAATGTAAACGCAACTGTAAGTGCACTTGCAACAACAGAAAGCATGTTAACGGCAAGAGCAACATTCTCTAAGTTTCCCATGGCAAACATGGCGAATATTCTTCCCAACATCAGAAATAACGGGGCTCCCGGAGGGTGAACAACCTGAAGGCTGTAAGAAGCCGAAATAAATTCGCCACAATCCCACAATGGAACGGATGGTTCGACGGTCAATGAATAGACCAACATTCCGATTGCGAAAGTAAACCACCCAACTATGTTGTTCCACAATTTATACTGATTCATAAGAGCCTCTGTCTTTGCTGTCACAAAAATATTTCTTTTTTTTACACCTCATTATTAAGTAGATGACCGTAGGAGATTACCAGATCATGGATCTGGAATACGATGAGTTGATGGGGCTTGCCAGCCATTACAAAAATGAGTATGTGAACAACAAACCTTTTCCGAATATTTATTTTGATAACTTCTTCAATGAAGATTTTCTGAATGATGTTCTGGAGGAGTTCCCGGAAATGGGTGACAAGTCGGATATTCAGTATAAAACTCCGAATGAAATTAAGCTTGCATCACGGGGTGAATCACGATTTGGAAAAAAAACCAAAGTCTTCATGCACTTTCTTAACTCAGAACCATTTCTTAATTTTTTATCAGAATTAACCGGTATTGAAAACCTGATTCCGGATCCAAGTTTTGAAGGGGGAGGTTGTCATCAAATTAAACCTGGCGGTTACCTGAAGGTACATGCAGACTTCAATAAGCACAAGGCAACCCGACTTGATCGACGGCTGAATGTTTTGGTTTACCTTAATAAAGATTGGAAAGAAGAATATGGGGGTCATTTTGAACTTTGGAATACCGATATGACAAAGTGTGAGAAAAAACTTCTACCAATTTTTAATCGCATGGCCATGTTTTCGACAACAGATTTTTCTTACCATGGTCACCCGGATGCACTTAAATGTCCGGAGGGAAGAAGCCGAAAATCACTGGCTCTTTATTATTATTCTAATGGGAGACCTTCCGAAGAAATTAATGAAGGTCTGGAGGATCACACAACTTTGTTTGTCGACCGAAAGGGTGATAAATCAGAGAACAGTATGCGGAGATATAACAAATTGGTCTCAACACTTACAGATTGGACACCCCCTATTCTCTGGAGATCAATAAAAAGGTTGAGAAACAAATAGTACCATTTAGGTTCATGATAAATAGGAAGACAACATCCAAAGTGTTTTTTCCTGTTCAGATATAAATCTTGTAGCCAAATCTGCGGTTCCTGCGTCATGAACTTGCTCAGAATCTATCAGAATTTCTCTTTGCAGATTAATTAATTCCTGTAGTTGATTTTTAATTTGATCAACAGCAATATCTCCATCCGATACGTTCTTATACTCTTTTATTCTTGAGTTTTTCAAAAAGTCGGAATATGAATGAAGAGGAGAGTTTCCCAAAGTAAGAATTCGTTCTGCAACTTCGTCTATCTTCAAAGCGGTGTCGGTATAAAATTCCTCAAATTTCAAGTGAAGCTCAAAAAATTTTTTGCCTTTGATGTTCCAGTGATATCCTCTTAAGTTTTGGTAATATACTTCGTAAGATGACAGCAGGATATTGAGTTTTTCAATCATGGTTCAATGTTCGTAAAAAAATAGCCCTATGACAATTGATATTAGTCATAGGTCTATGTGTATGTTCAACCAATTGGTTCTCACCAATCATCTTCTTCCTCAATCGGAGCTGTCTCACAAGCTTTTTTCAACCCGTTCATCATAGTTGTTATTTTGCGATCGGCTGCAATCAACACCTGATCACTGTTAACAATGTCGTCTTTGGTTTTCATTAAATATTCGAAGTACGTTTTAACTCCTTCTTTTTCTCCCGGTCTTGGGTCAGCAACATGAACCAGATTTTTTATTGAATAACGATATCGGCCATCTCGTACTCTGATTTCCATATCATACTGAATTGTTCCGTTCTGTACCTCAACAAACTCATTGGGTTTTATTATACATGGAAAGGATGCATGGATTTTTATTTTGAACTCTTGCTCACTCGCATTAGAATTTTCCTCATTGGACTGAACAACCTTTTTAAGGTCTTTGCCAAATTCTGCTTCTAACCATTTCTTGGCTCTACCATATATGGTATCAATTTCTACTTCATAGCCTTCGCGATCTTTTACCTCAATAATTGCCTGATAAACCACTAATTCTCTTGTCGAATCATAAGGAGGGACAAAGCGCACATACGGTTTCTTTTCTTTTTTCTTTACGGTGTTTTGATTACTACTTCCATATGGATCATAATCTTCATAACCATTTTCTGAGTAATCTGAGTATCCACCAGAACTGTCGGTTGTCGAGTCCTGACCATAATCACTGTTATAGTCATAACTTCCATAATCATTATAATTCTGTGCATTTGAGACAGAAAATAAACAAAATAGCAAACCGATTGGTACAAGCGCTCTTGCTTTGGTGATTACAGATTTAAATCCTTTTAACCCTATTTTCATTTATTAATAAGTTGTGCAAAAATATGTGAATTGCCTACGTGACCAACACTATTTTAGCTCACGCGGTTAACGGCATCTTTAACTGAATATTGTCAGGTTTTTATCTTTGACGCCAAAAGATACGAGCATGGCAAAACGATGGTACTATTTCTTCATTCTTGCTCTTGTTTTCTTCCATAATTCTTGTGTTGTTAATGATGAAAACAGAAAAAAAGTAAATGATTCATCGACCACATATCGATTTCTAGAAAAAGATGTTCACTCCTTTTCTAATCCTAATCAGAATAGAGTCGAACACCTTCACCTGAACCTTGAAATAAATTTTGACGAGAAAATTCTTTCTGGTAGTGTGCTTATTTCTATTGCCAGATTGGGAAATAGTAACCATTTACATCTTGATTCAAAAGATCTTGTAATTCACAAGGTATTACTCGATGATGGAGATACCGCCAATTATTCTATTTCTCCAAAAGATTCCATTCTTGGTCAGGATTTAACAATTGATCTGAAAAGTAACACAAAAAGTGTTGAGATATTCTATGAGACATCTCCAGAAAGCGAAGCTCTGCAATGGCTTAATCCAAAACAAACTTATGGCAAAGTATATCCTTTTCTCTTTAGTCAATCCCAAGCAATTCTGGCCAGATCCTGGGTACCCTGTCAAGATAGTCCGGGTATTAAGTTTACATATTCTGCAGATATTGGTAATTCTCTCGGTCTCCTGGTTTTGATGAGTGCTCAAAACCCTGTTGAACGCAATGAGTCAGGTCGTTTTCATTTTGAAATGGATCAACCTATTTCTACATACCTTTTAGCAATCGCTTGTGGAAATATTAAATATCAAGCCCTTGACTCGTTATGTGGGGTTTATGCGGAATCTGAAATGTTGGAAGCTTCGTCCTGGGAGCTGGCCTCTCTTCCCCAAATGATTAAAAGTGCTGAGTCGCTTTATGGCAAATATGTTTGGAAGAAATACGATGTTTTAATTCTTCCACCAAGCTTTCCTTTTGGCGGGATGGAAAACCCCAGACTCACTTTTGCAACACCTACTATTATTGCGGGAGACCGATCACTTGTTTCACTCATTGCGCACGAATTAGCTCATTCCTGGTCCGGAAATCTTGTGACCAATGAAACATGGAATGACTTCTGGCTAAACGAAGGTTTTACGGTTTATTTTGAACAAAGAATCATGGAATCAATATATGGTAAGAGGTATGTTGACATGTTGAACGTGTTAGGAATGGATGAGTTAAAACACACAATTTCTGATCTCTTAAAAGAAGACAAGTCTGAAGATACGCATCTCTTCTTAAACCTTAAAGGTAGAAATCCAGATGACGGACTAACCGATGTTGCTTATGAAAAGGGCAGATACTTTTTACAAACAATTGAGCAAATAGTTGGTCGAAAGCATTTTGATTCTTTCCTCAAAAAATATTTCACGGAAAATTCATTTCAGCCAATGAACACGAAGAGGTTCATTCAATATTTAAAAAAGAACCTACTTAACAAATACAAGGGTTCAGAAAAGAAATTGATGTTAGAGCGCTGGGTATATGGCCCTGGAATTCCCTCCAATTGTACTAAACCATATTCCGAAGAATTTAACCGTGTTGATTCTTTATCAGCTTTGTTTTCTGTATCCGGGGATATTAACGTTGTTGATACAGCTGGTTGGACTACTCACCATTGGTTGCGGTTTTTAAGATCCTTAAAAGAGAGCATATCTAAAGAACAGGTAGTTTCATTAGAGCACACCTTTCATTTATCTTATAGTGGCAATTCAGAAATTTTGTGCGATTGGTTCCAGTTGTGTATCATAACTGACTTTCAGCCAGCATTTCAACCTCTGGAGACATTTCTAATTACAGTAGGTAGACGAAAGTTTCTCTCCCCTATCTATAAACTTCTCTCACAGACAACAGATCATAGAAAATGGGGTAGAAAAGTTTTTGTAAAAGCAAAACCTGGTTATCATTCGATAACTTCAGCAACAATTTCAGAAATCCTTATGGTCAATTAGTGTTATCTCTTTAACCGAGAGTTATTTCAAAATATCTCTAGAGATAACCATTCGTTGAATTTCTGATGTACCCTCATAAATCTGGGTAATCTTTGCGTCTCTCATCAGTCTTTCTACGTGATATTCTTTTACAAACCCATAGCCTCCATGAACCTGCACTGCTTCCACCGTTGTTCTCATTGCAACCTCTGAAGAAACAAGCTTTGCCATACTGGACGCTTTTGCATAATCAAGATGCATATCCTTCAACCATGCAGCCTTTAGACAAAGTAATCTTGCCATTTCGATGTCAGTAGCCATGTCTGCCAACTTAAAGGCTATGGCTTGATGATTCATTATTTCGGTACCAAATGCTTTTCTTTCCTTTGAATACTGAACAGAGCGTTCAAAAGCCCCGGAAGCTATACCCAAGGCCTGAGAGGCAATTCCAATTCTTCCACCAGACAGGACTTTCATGGCAAACTTGAATCCGAATCCATCATCACCTATTCTATTTTCTTTGGGAACTTTTATATCCTGAAACATTATAGAATGAGTATCTGAACCTCTAATTCCCAACTTGTCTTCCTTTTTGCCGACAACAAATCCAGGCATGTCCTTGGTTACAATTAGAGCATTAATTCCTCGATGTCCCTTTTCAATATCCGTTTGAGCTATCACTAAAAAAGTATCTGCTGTACCACCATTGGTTATCCAGTTTTTGGTTCCATTCAACAGGTAATAGTCACCTTTGTCTATAGCGGTAGTTTTTTGTGATGTGGCATCACTTCCTGCCTCTGGTTCAGACAGGCAAAAAGCCCCATGTATTTTTCCCTGCGCTAATGGAACTAAAAATTTCTGTTTTTGTTCTTCATTTCCATATGTCTCTAAACCCCAGCAAACCAAACTGTTGTTAACAGACATCACAACAGAAGCGGAAGCATCAATCTTTGAAATTTCTTCCATTGCCAACACATAGGAAATAGTATCCATTCCTGCCCCTCCATACTTTGGATTAACCATAAGCCCCATAAAACCTAATTCACCCATTTTGCGAACCTGTTCTAAAGGAAATTTCTGCAAATTGTCCCGCTCGATTACACCTGGCAGCAACTCTGTCTGGGCAAAATCTCTAGCAGCCTGGCGAATCATTTCATGCTCCTCAGTTAAATTGAAGTTCATATATGTATTATGAGTTAATCGAATTTGAAGTCGCGAATTTAAAACATTCCTATTCGAATCTGCTTCCGGTTAATTGTATCCTAATTTTGGAAATTGCAATGCAGAAATACATGATTGAGCCACCCCTTTTGAAACCCGGTGATGAAGTTAGAATAATTGCCACAGCCAGATTTGTTGAAAAAGATTTGATTAACAGGACTGTTAATTTTTTAGAAAGTTACTCTCTTAAAGTGAGTCTTGGTAAAAACCTTTTAGGAAGGTTTCATCAATTCTCCGGAACCATTTCGGAAAGAGTTTCTGATTTACAGCAAGCAATTGATGACCCCAAGGTTAGCGCTGTTTGGATTGCTCGAGGAGGATATGGGACTGTTTCGCTGCTAGATTACATTGATTTTAAAAATATAATAAGATATCCCAAATGGATGATCGGTTATTCGGATATTACCGGCTTGCACACCCACCTAAATAATCTTGGTTTGGCATCCTTACACGCTGTAATGCCCATACATCTTAATGATTCTGAATACTCTGAAGGTTTTAACGGTATGATGAATTGGTTGTTTGGAGAATCATTATGTTATAATCTGGTTAATCTGTCTCAACATTCCGAAGCAAATATTCAATCTTCAGTTATAGGAGGTAATTTGTCTGTTCTATATAGTGTATTAGGTAGCTCAACGAAACCCAATACAGAAAAAAAGATTCTTTTTCTTGAAGACTTAGACGAGTATCTTTACCACGTCCACCGGATGATTCTCAATTTATCTAGAAATGGACTATTTCGCCCAGTTTCAGCTATCATACTTGGTGGTATGACAAACCTGCGGGATAATCCAATTCCCTTTGGGTTTTCCCCGGAAGACAGTCTGTTAGAAATTATTGGCGAGAGCGGGATTCCTGTATTTGCAGGATTAAAAAGTGGGCATATTGCCCCAAACCATCCAATTCCATTTGGTACTCCTGCCTCAATAAATTCAGATAAAATCACTTTCGATCATATAAAATTATGAGCGGGGATGAAACTCTGTAATAATATCCTTCAAGTAACTTCGATCGAGGTGTGTATAGATTTCTGTGGTTAAAATTGATTCGTGTCCCAATAGTTGTTGTACGGCCCTAATGTTTGCCCCTCTCTCAATCAATGTGGTTGCAAATGAATGCCTTAATGTATGAGGACTAATTACTTTTTTAATACCCACTTCACGAGCAAGAGATTTGATTTTTTTAAATAAATAGACTCTGGAGATTTGTTTTCCTCGATTATTCTGAAAGAAATATTCAGAAGAAGTACTATTATTCCTCTTAAGTTTGGCTGATCTGTATTCGGTTAACGCTATCTTAGAATTATCACCAAAAGGAACAATTCTTTGCTTATTCCCTTTTCCATTGAGTGATAAGGTATTTTCAACAAAATCAATATCCGAATCTTTCAATGAGCAAATCTCAGATACACGTGGACCAGAACCATACATCAGCATTAAAATGGCCCGATCTCTTATTCCACCCATTGAATTAACATCAATTGCCGAGATGATTCTAATAAATTCATCATTTGTCAATATCACAGGAAGCTTAGATGAGCTATTCGGCATTTCAATACTTTCTGCCGGGTTTGAAGTAATCACATTCTCAACAACCAAATAAGCGAAAAAGCCTTTCAGGGCAGAAAGTTTACGTGCAATGGTTTTGGCAGTAATTCCTGTTTTGGTAAGATCCTCGCAATAGTGTTCAATATCCTTATTTGATGGCCACAGAGTAGTACTTCTTGCTGCGAAATCCAAGAAGAATGCAGTTAAATCAATTCGATATGCATTGAGCGTTGATGCTGCCCTGTTTTTTTCCAGCATTAGAAAATCTAAATAATCCCCAATAAGAGCTACTTCATTAATTCTATAAGGACCACCCTCCAACATTACTTTAGACTTACCAGAGTCTTTAACGAATGAACTTCTTTAGAACTCAGGTGTCGCCATTTGCCTTTTTGCAATCCGGATTTATCCAATCCTGCGTAGATAACACGATCAAGTTTTTCTACCTCATACCCCAATGCTTCGAACATTCTTCTAACGACCCTATTTCTACCACTATGTATTTCTACACCTATTCTTGTTTTGTCTAATGCATCTATAAATGCAATTTTATCTGGCCTGATAAGTCCGTCAAAAAGCATTATTCCTTTCTGAAGTTTTTGATAATGCCACGGTTCTAGCGGTTTATTTAATGTAACCGAATACACCTTGGGCACATTACTTTTGGGGTGCATTAGTCTTTGTGAAAGTTCTCCATCATTGGTGAAAATCAATATACCGGTAGTGTTTCTATCTAACCTTCCAACAGGATAAACTCTTTCTTCCTTTAGATCCTCTATTAACTCCATTACTGTTCTTCGGTTTTGCGGATCATTCGTTGTTGTTATATAATCTTTGGGTTTATTCAAAATCACATAAATCTTTGGCGCTATTGTCAACACCTTACCGTCTATCGAAACAGAATCTGATGAAACCACTTTGTGCCCCAATGTTTTAATTATGGTTCCATTAACCATAACTCTCCCTTCAGAAATAATTTCATCCGCTTCTCTACGACTACAAATACCACAATTGCTTATGAATTTATTGAGACGAACCTCTTGCGGTTGTTTCGATGGTCTTTCCTGCGTTACTCGTGGCTTATCCTCAATTGAGTTTCTGGAGATCCTCTTTCTTCTTCTTAATCCATCAGTTCCATCAAGATTCGGTGGACCAGATTCATTACGGTTCTGATTTTCATTACTCATAGCATGCAAAAATACCCTGTAGCCGCTAAACTTTCGGAGTATTCCCGGATATTAGCACAAACTCCTTCACAGGTAAAATCATCCGATAAGAATCACATTACACATAGATAATTAAAAGTTGAAATTATTATTACAACTTTTGCAGTTCAATTCCGTTTTTCAAAAGCTTTGAGAATCATCCTCCTTTTAATATGTGTTACAGTCTCCGGTGTTTTCGCGCATGCCACGGAACACGCTCCAAGTATATTTTCAGCTTGTTTGAATACCGAAGACAGTGTCGTAACCATTACATATTCCAAAACTGAGGATTTGTGTAACTCATTTATCAGAAATGATTTCTGGGCCAGCCCAAATTCATCTACACCCTATATACTTCTTGGAACAAGCAACAACAAAAACCAAACGTTAATTCAATTCAAATTGTCAGATGCATTTAGCGATTGGTCGTTTTATATTTCTACTTCAAACGATTGTTTTGGAAACCCTTCATTAACTTCTGATATATATACCATTAAACGTCCAGAATCCATAGAAATTGATTCTCTTTCATTCGACCCAAACACTAATGAACTCCTAATTGGATGGAGAAATCCTTCTGGTAAAAACATTAAAGGATACAGAATTTATCAGGAAAATGGAAGTATAAATTCCAAATTAGCCGATACTAACACAACAAATTACAGATTATCCAATTACCCCTTACAAAAATCTTATCCCATTACATTAGCAGTTTTTGACAGTTGTGATAGGTTTTCCAAAATCAGCAGAGCTCATAAACCAATCGTGTTAAACATAACCATCGACAGTTGTAAACAAATGCTCAAATTAAATTGGAACAGGTATATAGGTTGGTTATCAGACACTTTTTGCCTATATATATCCATAGATGGATCGAATTATTCTCGATTTGTACAATTATCTGACACCTTCACTCAATATATTTATGATTTGGGTAAACACTATTCATTCTTTATTGGCACTAAAGCTCTTTCCGATCCGCTGATTACTACCAGTTCTAACAGTGTCTCCTTCTTTGCAAAAGAGCGAATACCATCAGATTTATTTTATATCAGTCATTGCTCCATTGAAGAACCCGGAACAATCAATATGCAACTTTGGTTATTGAACGGTCATGTAGGAGATAGCATCACGATTTCACAAATACACCCTGCAATTTCACCATCAAATGTTGCTGAACATAAAGTGATTCAAACAAATAGTTCATATAATTTAAACTATATTATTGATACCTATGACTCCCCTTATAGCTTTATAGCATCAACAAAATCAGCATGTGGAACTTATAAAGAAACATCAAATCAGGTTAGTTCAATTCTATTAAAACTAGAAAACAACGTTCTTTATTGGAGCTCTTATGACGGTTATATAAATGGGGTCGAATTATATGTTTTGTTTGGATTCGATGGTTTCACGTGGAACAATATTGCTGAAACCCAAGACACCTTTTATTTAATTCAAGATTCATATGAAAAATACCAAATTGTTGCCAATGCCTCAACAAATCAATTTAACATAAAAGAACAGTCTAAGTCAAATATCGTTACAAGTGATGAACACTCCACTATATTTATACCCAACGCAATAAATGTCAACAGTTCCAACAACACTTTTAAAGTTTTAGGTAAAAACATAGATGTAACCAAATCCCATTTCATTTTATTCAATCGTTGGGGAGAAGTAATCTACAAGGGAAATAATGTACTAACAGGTTATACATTTAACATTGAAGGTGACAATATCCACACAGATCTAATATTTTATTCCGTTTATATCTATGACTATCAAGGCAGACAAACTCAACAATCCGGCTATCTATCAATAATTCGCTGAAATGATTAATCATCACTGGATGTTAGAACTTCAATGTAATGTCAACCTTAAAGATCTAACAAAATGGATACAAAGCTGCTTATCCCAAATGGGGCAGCAAGTAGAAAACTTGAATGTTGTATATTTAAATGATGCATCTCTATTAGAACTAAATATTGAACATTTAAATCACGACTATTACACTGATATACTAACCTTTGATTTACGAGATAATGATAATTCACATTTATTGGCAGATATCTACATCAGCGTTGATCGTGTCAAAAGCAATTCAGCTAAATATTCTGTAACTTTTGAACAAGAATTAAAACGGGTAATTATTCACGGAATCTTACACCTTATGGGTTATAATGATAAAACTCTGCAAGAAAAGAATGAAATGAAAAACATGGAAGATCACTATTTAAATAACGCCTAAATGTTCCACGTGAAACAATGAAATACGATGTTATTGTAGTAGGTGCTGGTCATTCCGGTTGTGAGGCAGCACTTTCTTCTGCCAAATTGGGTTGCACAGTTCTTTTAATCACCTCAAACTTAGAAACAATCGCCAAAATGTCCTGCAACCCCGCAATTGGTGGCGTAGCGAAAGGTCAAATTGTTCGAGAAATTGACGCCCTAGGAGGTGAAATGGGCATCATTACAGATAGATCCTCTGTCCAGTTTCGAATGCTTAATAGATCAAAAGGTGCTGCTATGTGGAGTCCACGTGCTCAATCAGATCGTCATGAATATTCATCCATTTGGCGCCAAACCCTTGAGCAGCATCCAAATATTCACCTATTTCAAGACACTGTTAACAACATTGTTCTAAATAAGGATGACGTTTGTGGCGTAGTTACACAACTCGGGTTTAACTTTCAATGTCAAACTCTAATTCTTACTAATGGAACATTTCTCAATGGATTAGTTCATATCGGACTAAATAACTTTTCAGGTGGAAGAATTTCCGAACATAAGGTAACCGGCATAACAGAAAAATTAGTTGAACTTGGATTTACAACAGATAGAATGAAAACCGGAACACCCCCAAGAGTTGATGGGCGAAGTTTAGATTATTCCTTAATGGAAGAACAAAAGGGGGACGATTTGCCCAGTACATTTTCTTTTTACAAACCTCAACCGTTAGAAAAACAATTAAGTTGTTTCATCACATATACAAATACCACCGTACACGATATACTCCGAGAAGGTTTTGAGCAAAGCCCAATGTTCAATGGGAACATCACAGGAATAGGTCCCAGATATTGCCCTAGCATCGAAGACAAAATAAATCGCTTTGCAGAAAGATCTAGGCATCAAATATTTGTGGAACCAGAAGGATGGAACACCATCGAAACATATATCAATGGTTTTTCAACTTCTCTTCCAATAGATATCCAAGAAAGAGCATTACGAGAAATACCTGGATTCAAGACCGCAAGAATGTTTAGACCTGGCTATGCAATTGAATATGATTACTTTCACCCTACTCAATTATACCACACTCTTGAAACCAAAATAATTAATAATCTATTTCTTGCCGGTCAAATTAATGGCACGACTGGATATGAAGAAGCAGCAGCACAAGGATTAATTGCAGGGATAAATGCAGCCCTAAAAGTAAAAAACACAGAACCATTCATTTTGGATAGATCTGATGCCTACATAGGAGTTTTAATAGATGATTTAGTAACCAAAGGAACTGAAGAACCCTATCGCATGTTTACTTCAAGGGCAGAATACAGAATTTTGCTAAGACAAGATAATGCTGACGAACGATTAACTCCACTTGGACATAAAATTGGTCTGGCTTCGGATGAACGATTAAATAATTTGAATAAAAAACAACAGAATATTTCTTCCATTCTAAATATTCTCAACAACACATCAGTTGAACCTTCTGTTATAAATCCTTTACTTGAACAAGCTAATACTTCAACAATTACCGAAAAAACCAAACTCAGTAAATTGATTTTACGCCCGCAATTAAAAATAGATGATATTCTCAATAGTTCAATTGGTTACAATCTAAAAGAATTTGAAACAACAGAACTTGAAGAATCAGAAATTCTACTGAAGTATGAAGGATATATACAAAAAGAAAAAGAAGTAGCTGAGAAGTTAAAAAATCTTAAACACATTAAAATTCCATCAGACTTTGAATACAACAAAGTAAATTCATTGTCGTCTGAAGCAAGAGAAAAACTAAATCTTATAAAACCCATTAACATTGGGCAAGCAACACAAATTAGTGGTGTAAGTGCATCTGATATTTCCGTGCTATTGGTTTATTTCGGACGATGAATTTTAAACAATTCGTTCTACTATTTTTAGTAGCTACAACCATATTTTCCTGTGCTACGGTAGGAACTTTAACCGGCGGTGATACCGATACATCTCCTCCTTCAGTTATTTCCACCAATCCAGACAGTGCACAAGTCAACATTTATCCATCTAAAATATTCTTCAATTTTGATGAATTAATAGTCGTAAAGGATTTCAATAATGAGGTATTCTTATCTCCTCCTATCAACGAAGCGCTAACCTATAAGGTTAAAAATAAATCATTCATTATTTCCCTGCCTAATTCCCTGAAGCCAAATACCACCTATCATTTAAACTTGGGCAATTCGATTTCTGACATTAACGAAGGCAATGTTCTAAACAATTTTGATTTAGTTTTCTCAACAGGTAATTTTCTTGATTCAGGTAACCTAACAGGAAAGGTGTATTCCTCAATCAATGGTAAACCGGAATTCTCTAACAAGCTTTGTTTATATCCTTATAAAGAACGCGATTCCATATTTAATCTAACCCTACCATTATACAAGACCCAAATCGATTCTTCAGGTTTCTTTAATTTCACTAACATCAAGAAAAACAACTATTTCATTTATGGATTTACGGATCTTAATAAAAATTCAAGATTAGATGTTAATGAACGTGTTTTTTTTAAAAATGTAGATTCCAACACTACCATAGCAAATGATATATCATCCTTTCCTTTTGAAGAAACCGAATACCAATTCAAATCTATAAGTCAGATAAAATCTAACAAATTCAATATTTATCTAAATCGCTCACTACAGGATAGCATTCAATTATTGTATGGCTCAGCACAAACCAAGAACCCATTAATCTCAAGATACAATCAGAAAGAAAATTACCTAGAAGCGTTTATCGATAAAAATTCAATACCAAAATCTGATACAATAAATCTCTATCTCACAATTGGTACCGACACTCTTGCTTCTATAACAACAAAATATATCTTTTCCAACGACACCACTCTTAATAAGCTTTCCGTTTTCAAACCACATCTAACAGAAACCAACAAAATATATGTAGCTTCCGATAACCCATTACTCGATGTAAAGAAAGAATATATCTCAATTGTTCAAGACAGTAGTATTGTTCCAGCCTCAAACATAGAATTAATAAATCCCTTTCTCTTCTCTGTTAAACTACCCTCAACTATAACCGGTAGTGTAATGCTCATAGTTAAAGATTCAGCACTTAATCTCTCTTCCGCAATTCCTTCCACAGATAGTATTGAAGCAATTTTATATTCCGCTGAACAATTAGGGTCAGCCAGAATTCAAATCAAAACAAATCAAAACACCGAAAGATGTATTTTTCAAATACTCTCCAACGAAAATCTAGATCAACAAGTGGTATATAATAGAATATTCAATTCAGATACTTCCTTCTACTTCCCATTTATACAACCTGGATCATTTACCCTAAAAGTAATTGTTGATTCTGATAAAAACGGGTACTGGACTAATGGAGATATTGTTAAATTAAGACAACCTGAGAAGATTTACATTTCTCCCTCCCCTCTGGTTATACGGAAAAACTGGGAAAACGCATTTATTTTTGATTTGTTAGAATAACTACCTCATTTTCAAAACATTAGAAAAAAACTCAAGTTCTCTTAAATTGTTAATAAACCTCCATTTTGTGGTTTAAATACCAACAATACTGTTTCACGACATACACTACAGCACAGAAATTCCACTTGACCAATCTCTAACAACAACTTCATTAACAACATTTCACAGAATCAATTATTAACATCTCTCTTGTTAATGACAAATTATCTGAACAGCATACACAAAACATTTAGCTGTTTTATTGATAGGACAGCATAAATATCTTTATGAAAAAATGTTGATATTAAAATCCAAACCATCTCATCGCACGAGAAATCCACAAATTCACAGCACTTAATTAAGAAATATAAATTTTTAAATTTTCTTTTTTCTTTTCATTTGTTGAAAGCGCAATCTCCATTACCACAATCACATCTTTGATATTTTTGCTGAGATGAAAGAGAAGATTGAAGAAGTCTTAAAACAAGCAAAACAATTTAAAATCGCAAGCAAAGAAGATGTTGAGCAATTCAGGTTGAAATTTTTAACCAGGAAAAGCGATATCAACGAATTGTTTGCAAGATTGAAAGAAGTTCCAACCGAAGAAAAAAGGAATGTAGGACAACTTCTCAATCAACTTAGATCCGACTTGGAGAAGATTTTTGATGATGCCAAACTTAAATTTGATGCCAACGAGGAAGATTTTAATTATGATCTTAGCCTTCCATCCTTCAATTTTAGCACAACCGGAATACACCCGTTATCAGTTGTTAAAACAGAATTGATATCGATTTTTCTTAAAATGGGCTTTGATGTTTCAGAAGGTCCTGAAATAGAAGATGACTGGCATAACTTCTCGGCATTAAATTTTCCCGAGAATCACCCGGCAAGGGACATGCAGGATACTTTTTTTATTGAAAATGAAATTTCTTTAAGAACGCATACTTCATCTGTTCAGGTAAGAGTGATGGAGAATAAAATGCCCCCGATTCGAACAATTTCTCCGGGAAGAGTTTACAGAAATGAGGCTATAAGTTCCAGATCAAACTGCTTCTTTCACCAAATTGAAGGATTGTATATTGATGAAAAGGTATCCTTTGCAGACCTCAAACAAACACTGTTTTTATTCGTACAGGAATTTTTTGGAGAAGGAACCAGAGTTCGTTTCAGACCCAGCTATTTTCCCTTTACAGAACCCAGTGCAGAAATGGATATTTATCTTGGGACAGAATCAGATGCAGATAAACGACTTACAAAAGGAACCGGTTGGCTTGAAATATTGGGTTGTGGTATGGTAGACACAGCGGTGCTTAAAAATTGTGGAATTGATTCAGATAAGTATAGCGGCTTTGCATTTGGGATGGGTGTTGAACGTATCGCAATGTTCAAGTATGGAGTCAAGGATCTTAGAACATTCTTTGAAAATGACACAAGATTTTTAGAACAGTTTTACGCTGTCTGATGTTTGGCGCTATTCATTACCTTATTAGTAATTAAATTTGTCCGCGTTTCGGGATGTAGCTCAGCCCGGTTAGAGTACACGTCTGGGGGGCGTGTGGTCGCTGGTTCGAATCCAGTCATCCCGACCATTGTTAAAACCGGTTCAAACAGAGCCGGTTTATTTTTTTAGAAATTGCATGAGTTTATCTAAAGCTCTTGAACGATGGCTGATCTTGTTTTTTTCTGAACTTTCCATTTCCGCAAATGTGTGTTTATGGTTTTCAGGAATAAATATAGGATCATAACCAAATCCATTTGATCCTCTTCTTTCGCTTGCAATAATACCTTCAACAATACCTTCAAACTGATGAACTTCATTATTAAAATAGAGTGTAAGAACGGTTCTGAATCTTGCATTTCTAACCGATTGGTTATCCAACTCTTTTAATAATTTGTCAATATTTCGTTCATCATTTCTGGGTTCTCCAGCATAAATAGCAGTATCAACTCCTGGATCTCCATCCAGAATTTCTACCTCAAGTCCGCTATCGTCACTGAGAACATTTAGTTTGTATTTTCTAAAAATGGTTTCCGCTTTAATAAGGGAATTTTCCTCTAATGTTTCTCCCGTTTCCGGGATGTCGTTTGTATAACCAACATCCTGCAACGATCTTAAAGAACAATAATCACCCAACAGAGTTTCAATTTCCAAAAGCTTGTGAGCATTGTTAGTTGCAACAATTAAGGTTGGCTTATCATTCATTTTACAGCAATAACACTGATTTCCACATTTACATTTTTGGGGAGTGTTTTTACAGCAACAGCTTCTCTTGCAGGAGGATCATTCAAAAAGTATTTGGCGTAAACTTCATTGATTTCAGTATAGAAAGACATATCTGACATAAAAATACTGACTTTGGCAACATGGCCAAAATCCATTTGTGCTGCACTCAGAACGGCACCAACATTTTTCATAACCTGTTCAGTCTCATCAGTAATATTTGAATTAACAATTTCACCGGTTTTAGGATTAATAGCAATCTGACCTGAACAATACAGGGTATTACCGACAAGAACAGCCTGACTATAAGGACCAATAGCAGCAGGTGCATTTTCTGTTTTAATGATTTTACGTTCCGACATCTGTGATTCTTGATTTGTATTTTTGTTCGACCCCGAAGAACATGAAGATAGCAGCGCTAGGCACACCCAACAGATTGGAAGAACTGAAGAAAAGACTACCTTCAACATCTGAATTTATTGAAGTCAAAAATAAAAATTTCACCCAAGCCGATGTCATCATTGATCTCAACTTCGATGATTATCCGGAACACATAAATGACTACACGGATCTTGCCGGTAAACTGGTTATCGTTGGTGCTGTAAAACACCAGCTTGAGCAAGTAGTTGCACAATGTCTGTCGCCGTTAAAATGTCATTTAATCGGAATGAACACCTTGCCTTCATTTATTGATCGGGAAATAATGGAAGTAACTGCCATTAAGAATAATGATAAGGAAGTATTTCAACGATTTGTTACAGATTGGAACTGGAAATACGAGTGGGTGAAGTCGCGTGTCGGAATGGTAACACCCAGAGTTATTTTTATGATCATTAACGAGGCGTTTTATACACTTCAGGAAGGAACTGCGAGCAGAAAAGACATTGATCTGGGAATGAAGTTGGGAACAGCATATCCATTCGGTCCTTTTGAATGGTGTGATAAAATCGGAGTTAAAAATGTATATGAAGTTTTAGATGCTTTATACCTCGATACCAAAGAACCCAGATATAAAATTTGTCCGCTTCTGAAAAGTGAATATTACTCAACCAAACTGAAGATTTAAATTTTCAATTATTGAGAAAGTTTTATGCATTCGTTTTTGACTTGCTGGGTTGGAAAATAGCCGGAGAAAAACCTGCTTACCACATTAAGAAGTATATCATCATTGTTGCGCCTCACACAAGTAATTGGGATTTTTTGGTAGGTGTTGGAGCAAGAGCTAAACTGGATTTTTATCCGAGATATGTTGCCAAAAAAGAGTTGTTTATCGGACCACTTTCCTGGCTTTTTAAAAGACTTGGCGGCTATCCGGTAGATAGATCTTCAAAGAAAAATCTGGTAGATCAAATGGTTGATTTATTTAATAAAGAAGATGAATTTATACTAACCATAACACCAGAAGGAACCCGAAAACATAACCCCAAGTGGAAAACAGGATTCTTCTTTATTGCCCAAAAAGCGGATGTACCAATTGTTCCTGTTGCCTTCGATTATGCCAACAAACAGGTTGTGATCGGAAATCTTCTGAAAGCGGAAGGTGACATAGATTTATTTGTAAAAAACATAAAAAACTGGTATTCACAATTTACCGGTAAACATCCGGAACAAGGCATTAGTAAGGAAGAATCGTGAGCTTATTTATTTCTTTTCAAACTCCGTTGGGTTTTATAACCATTAAGGAAAATCAAGGTCTTATCAACTCAGTAAAATTCGGAGCATCGGATAATATGTCGCACCAATCAGAATCGGAATTACTGGAAAAGACCCGGAAACATATTCTAAAATATTTGCAATTCAATCAACCCATTCCGGAGCTGCCATTAGAAATTATAGGCACAAATTTTCAAAAATTGGTTTGGACTAAATTGATGGAGATTCCCAATGGATCAACAAAATCGTATCTCAATTTCTCGGAAGAAATAGCTGACAGCAAATCCGTTAGAGCGGTTGCTTCGGCCATCGCGAAGAACCCTTTGCCAATAATAATACCCTGTCACCGGATCGTAGGAACTAACGGTTCGATGACAGGGTATCTGGGTGGGCTCGAGGCCAAAAAGTATCTTTTGAATCTGGAAAAAGGAATCATCCAGAATTCTATTTTCTGAACTATTCTTTCTGAAGCCGGATTGAATGTATAACTCCTGTTTCAGGATCCGCTAATTCTAAAAAGTACAGACCGGAACTTAAGGAGTCCATGGCAATTGTTTCTTTGGTTTTTGTTGTCTTACCTTCAGCAACAAGTTGACCTGTTGTTGTAACAAGTCTCCACGAAACAGATCGTCCGTAAGTGTTATCAATCGTGAGAACATTCACTACCGGATTCGGGTAAACTTTGATGCCTCCCGTACTTATTAATTTAACCAGATCGTGATGGGTAGTGTCGTGAGTAGTCGTATCGTTGGGTTGCTGGCGGGAAGTAGTGTCATCACAGAATTTATAGAGATAATTAAGCTCAATGGGTTTGCCGTCAACAATGTTTTTATTCTTAAAGGCATCGGCAGATACACTGTATTTAAGAGCTCTGAAGATTTGATTGCCGGCAGCGTTGTTTCCTTGTTTAATCGGTCCTCCGGCAACAATGGGACATACATACTCCCAAACAATCTTGTCGTTTTTATCGAATTCGAAAATCCTTCCTTTTGTACTTTCACAAACCAAAGTATTTCCGTTCGGCAATCGCTGAACCCCACCCATGTTGGTGCTGAAAAAAGAGGAGGAATTTTCCGTATAAGACCATTCTGAGTTTGAGGGCTGAAAGGGTTTATTGGGTTCAATTAAATATGTGTGTGTTCCGGGTTTTACACTGGGTGTGAACATTTCCACAGACGAATATTTGCGTTCAGTTCCATTATTAAAAAACAACACTTTTCCTTCTCCGGTTAAACCTTTTGCAATCCAATGCGCATCGTGTTGTTTGAAGCTAACCCGGTCGGTTGCGTTTCCCCTGTCATACGCCTGAGGATTTCCATAACGATAAAGAATGTCGCCACCCTGATTTTGATTACCACCGAAATGTCCGGAAGACTGCGATGAAGAAGTACTGTGATCGATGATGTAAATTTCACTGAAAGCGTGACAACTTATCATAATCTGATCAAGTGTGGCATTGTAATCAACCGAATTAAAGTGAAGCCAGTCGTGAGGATTTGAAATCAATGAGGAATTAAAATCTAATAATTCAGGATGCTCAGAAACGACGCCGTAGTTTTCTTTTTTAGAATCGTAATCCTGAATAATGTGATCCATCGCGTTCCATTCCCAAACAATATCTGCATCATCAGAACCTTTGGGTTTAATTTCAATAATTTTCTCAGTCCAGATAAATCCTTCCATAATAAGAGCCTGATCCCGGCCATTGGCGATGGCATCAGCTTCACTCACTTTTTCCCAAATCAAAACCAGAATGTTTCCATTGGGCATGATCCGGAAATCATGGTGTTGCGAAAAGGAATCATTAGCTAAAAGATAGCTCCATACGAGATTTCCGTCCCAATCGTATTTTTCAAGAATTCCACCGGCACCACCGGCTTCATTGAACGGAGAAAAAACTAAACCTGCGCGAATCAGGTAACCTGAGTCATTGAGATAACAATTCGCACCGGGCTGATAATCGCTTTCCCAGTGATTTACCAAGTGTCCGCAATTGTTGATCAGGTATGTTTTCTTTGTGTTAAAGGGAGCAAACAATGTGTAACCATCGTAAGCAGCGAGAGTGTCATAGGTAAACAGTCCAACGGTTTGTTGAGCGTGAACTGAACCAATCATTAGATAAAAGCCAAGCAAAAAAGTAATGTAAACTTGTTTCATTAGGAATTAAAGGGTCTTCATATTTCGCGGCCCTAACGCCACATTTTTTAACATGGTGTGTTAACCATTATTTAATACACACATATTTTATATGTTGTTGATTTTCAACCCTAAAAAATTCAACCCGAAAAACAATCCGAACAACTGAATAGAAAACCGATTCTGTTCTTTACAAGTCCGGTTTGTTGACATTTACAAGTATTGACCAGCGACGGGAATTTCGGCGGCTTCAGGTTTTCAACCCCTTTCTAATTTTTCATCCAAAATCAATCTGCCAAGGGTTTCTACATTTGAGGAGATTCTTTAACTCACGTATGCAACCACTGCTTTCATCATCACAAATCCGGGATATCGACACTCGCACCATCAGGAATCAAAAGCTGAATTCGAGAGAATTGATGTTCAGAGTCGGTAGTCGTTGTGCTCTATCGTTGAGGAAATATCTCAGTAAAGATATTCCTGTTGACATTGTTTGCGGAACGGGAAACAATGGTGGCGACGGACTTGTGATTTCAATTGTTTTAAACCGAATGGGTTTCTTTTGCCGGGTCTGGAAACTGCACTTTTCAGAAACAGCAACCGAGGATTTTCTTTTCTATGAGCAGGTCGTGAGATCAACTTCCGGAATTGATTTTTTTGAAATAAAGAATGCGGATTACTTCAGCCCCGGAGAACAGATTGTTGATTCCATTTTCGGAACCGGATTAAAGAGACCTGTTACGGCGGAGTTCGAAAAAATCATTACAACGATCAACTCTACAGCCGAAACCATTTTATCTGTAGATATTCCTTCTGGGATACCTGTGAATGGAGATTTTTTCGATGATAATTATATAAGGGCGTCCCGAACATTTACATTTCAATTTCCAAAACTTGCTTTGTTACTGCCAGAATTTGCCGAAGCAAATTCTTTCTGGGAAATATTAGATATAGGTCTCGAGCCGGTAAATAATAATTGGTCTTTAACCAACTTCTTTTTATGGACCAAGGAAGATGCCGCATTATCTGCTTTACATCGAAACAAACACATGCACAAAGGCAGTGGCGGGCATTTATTAATTGTGGCAGGATCAGAGGGTATGGCGGGAGCCGCATTGCTTTCTGCAAAATCGGCTATTCTTTCGGGATGTGGATTGACCACCCTTCATTCGATAAAAACGATTACCGAAAGCACTTCGAATCTGATTCCGGATGTACTTACCTCAACAGATGAAAATCCGGATCGTGTATCCGTAATTCCGGTGCTAAACAAATCAAATACAACCGCAATTGGTCCGGGTTTAAGTGTGAAGGAAGAGCTTTCCGAAATCATAAAAAATGAGATTCTTGAAGGGGACTCAAATCTCGTTTTGGATGCAGATGCTTTGAACAACATGGCGAATGATCCGGATTGGCGAAACTGGTATGTTTCAAAGAGACCGAAACATATTATTCTCACACCCCATCTTCTTGAATTTGACCGGCTGTTTGGCCAACATTCCAACACGTTGCAGCGAATTCAAACAGCTACGGAGTTTTGTATTTCCACAAAATCAGTAATTGTTCTGAAAGGTGCTTATACTGTTGTGGTTGATTCTAAAGGTTTGGTTACGTTCAATAATTCTGGTACACCTGCCATGGCAAAAGGAGGTTCCGGAGATGTTTTAACGGGAGTAATCGGCTCTATGCTGGCACGCGGATACGACCCGGAAATAGCGGCCCGTCTTGGTGTTTATATTCATGGATTAGCCGGAGAAATCGCGGAGAAAAAATACAGTTCCGAATCGGTTTGTGCTTCCGGGATTATTGAAAGTTTGCCTGAGGCTTTTTCCGAAATCTATAAAGGATTTTCAGGGAGATGGAGTGGAAGGATATAAACTCTTTAGTGCGTTATATCTTTTACGCGCTTCAACCACATACAAGCTACCACTGAAATTGAAGATAAGATTTTCATACAGTTTAATCGCGTCTTCAGGTCTGTTTAATACATTCTGATACAGGTTTGCCAGATCAAACATTGCGTTATCGGCAAGTATGTCGTAGCCAAAATACTCAAAGACCGTTTTGTAATATTCTTCGGCTTTGGAATAGTCACGCTGTTTCTCGTAAACCTTGGCTTTTGTGTAAGCAATTTCATCTTCCAAACTGTGATTCGGATATTTGAACGGAAGAGAGTTCAGAATTTTCAGACACTCTGAATAACGGTTTTGAAAGAGTAGAAGCTGAGCATGCGCAAATTCTTTTAATGCGTCGGTGGTGGAATCCAACCCGGTGTTATCCTCAATAGTTAATGCAAGTTCAATAGCATTATTCGAAATCAACTGACTTGTTGCTGTTTTTAAAACATCAAGTTGTTGCTTGGCCCAATCAAAATCTCCCTGAAAATATGAAAGTCTGGCATTTCTGAATTTTGCCTCCTGACCTAAAGGATCTTCCTTAAATTCCTTATCAACCTGCCCGTAAAGCAACGCGGCATCCCAAACCATATCTTTCATTACATAAGCGTCGCCAAGATCAAGTTTGTAATTGCCGAGTATATGAGGTTGAAGTCGTTGAATAGAAACGATTTCTTCCATTAAACCAATTCCCTTGTCCAGATCGTGTTTGTAATAAATATAGATATCTGCTAATTCTTTGATCGTTTCTGCGGTGTTCCATGTTTTACCAAAAAGGGTAATAAACTCATTATATCGGGTGATTAATGCATCCAGTTCTTCCGTTGTGTACGGCTTTCCCGACTGAAGTTTTTGATAGGCCGTTTGAAGCAATCCCATTTTTGCGGACAGGTAGAAATATCCATCCGGACCGAACTCAATTACTTTTTCATAGCAAGAAATGGCGATATCAAATTCCCGGTTGCTGATACAAACCTGTGCGAGATTTACCAAAACCCTTCCTTCCGAATTGTTACGTTTATCCATAGCCAGAGCCTGTCTCATGGCCGCATTAAATTTCTTCTGTTGAATGTAAACCCACATAATAAGGTCGTCGAAAACCAAAACATTCGGGTTCTTTTGAAGGTAAACTGCAACGCGTTCCTGAAGATATGCTGTCTCCGATTGTTCATCGATCAATCTTACCAGCTTTGATTCAACCAAATCCAGACTCAACGGGTCACTCACCAGTAATTCGAGACATTCATCTATTACCTTTTTCGGTTGATTAGTTTTATAATAAAGATCAATCAATTTATCAGAAAAAGCCTGAGCAGACTGAAGGTTCTTTCTCCCCTTAATAATGGTCTGTATAGAGTAATCGTAAAACTCTCTTTTCAGAAAAGCATTGGTTAACAATTCGGTTTCAGCATACCCGGGTTTCAGGTTTTTAATAAGATTTTCGAACAGCTCGGTTTTTTCTTTTTCGGCTCCTCGAAGTGAATATAAATAGCCCAGATCGATGGAATAAAGCGGACGGTCTTCGTACTTCTTGATTTGTCGGGCGACCATTTTTTCCGCTTCGTCAAATGATTTTAGTTTGATCAGACAATCCAGATAATTCTGGTACAGATAAACCGACCCCGGATCTTTCTTGAGCAGTTTCCGATAAAGAATTTCCGCCTTATCAAATTCTCCGTCTGCATAATATTGAGCGGCAAGTTCTTCATCAGAATTCTGCGCCTGAACATTGGAAAGGCTCAGCAATGAGAACAGCACAATCAGGATTTTCTTCATCAAGGCAAATTTACTGATAACCGAACGGCCTTCGAAAATCAAATCGTACCATTAACGACATGAGACCTCGGGCCGATCGACGAATTGATTAATTTCGCGGACGTCTGGTAAACGGTCAACGCAGTTAATAGTTTTATAAGCCACATACAAATGGGATTATTCGATATTTTTAAAAAGAAGGATTCAACACAGGCGGAACACCCGCTTGCTGCTCTAATAAAATCTGAAGGAATCGAAGTTGAAAATCTGGGTTTCTCAGAAGACAATGGAATTCTGCACATCACCGGAATGGTTGACAATGGAAAAGATGTTAGAAGAGTTACCAACCTGATGAAAAATTACGATGGCATCAGAAGGGTAATTAACGAAATCGACGTCCGGGACATCAGTGATCAGGGAATAAAATTAAAAGTAGAAACCAAGGTGCGGTTTTTAAATATGCGATCCGGACCCAGTACCGATCACGACATCGTTGAAAAGCTTCCGAACGGAACTGAGGTTACGCTCAAGAAAAGAATTAACGACAACTGGTTAATGGTGAAATCACAGAAGTCAGAAGGATACTGCAATTCAGACTATCTGAAACCTCTTAACTAAACACCCTTTCTCTCGGTGTTAAATTCTGATCCGGCAAAGGATAAGATTATCTTTGCCCGCCTGAATTATGAGTTTTACACCCCAATACAATTTGCTGGATGAGCTTAAATGGCGTGGTCTTTTTCATCAAGACACACCCGGAGCGGAAGAATTATTAAACACACAACAGGTTACCGGTTATATCGGGTTTGATCCAACTGCAGATTCGCTGCATGTAGGAAACCTCGTGCCGATAATGTTGCTGATGCATCTGCAAAGATCCGGACACAAACCCGTGGCTTTGGTTGGGGGAGCAACCGGTATGGTTGGAGATCCATCCGGTAAAAAGGCTGAACGGGTTTTATTAGATAAAAACACACTGGATAAAAATCTGCGGGGAATCGAAAACCAACTTCGCCGATTTCTCGATTTTGATGGTGATTGTGCGGCATCATTAGTTAACAATTACGATTGGTTTCAAAACTTCACCTTTCTCGATTTCATCCGGGACGTAGGCAAGCACATTACGGTGAACTACATGATGGCCAAAGATTCGGTTAAGAACAGAATCGAGTCCGGTATTTCCTTTACCGAATTCAGCTATCAGCTTGTGCAGGGATACGACTTCTGTCACCTGTACAAAAACCATGATTGCCGCTTACAAATGGGAGGAAGTGATCAGTGGGGAAATATTGTTACCGGAACCGAGCTCATTAGAAGAATAGAAGGAGGTGAGGCTCATGCTGTAACGGCGCCGCTCCTTACAAAATCAGACGGAAGTAAATTCGGAAAATCGGAAGGTGGAAATGTATGGCTCGATCTCAACCGAACAAGTGCGTACAAATTTTACCAATTCTGGTTAAATGCAGCAGATGATGAAGCGGGTAAGCTCATTCGCATTTTCACTTTTTTAGACCAGAATACAATTGAAAATCTGGAAACCGAACACGCCGTTGCGCCTCATTTACGCTTGTTACAAAAGAGACTTGCGGAAGAAGTTACAACCATGGTTCACAGCCAGGAAGCACTTAATACGGCAATTGCTGCGTCTGAAATTCTTTTCGGAAAATCAACCTCCGAAGATCTTCGAAGTCTTGGCGAGTCCGATTTTTTAGATGTTTTTGAAGGAGTTGATCAATCGGAAATGGAAGGTGTTACAGGAATGAACATCGTCGATTTACTTGCAGATTCCGGTTTTCTCGCATCCAAAAGTGAAGCAAAAAGAGAGTTGAAAGGAAACTCAATTTCTGTGAACAAAGAAAAAGTTGATGAGTTATTTCAGATTGAAGAATCCGCTCTCATCAACGGAAAGTACATTCTCCTTCAAAAGGGAAAGAAGAATTATTTCATAGTTAAAGTAAAATCGTGATTACAATAAATCCCGGTGACCTTAAAATCCCGGAAGTACACAGACTGCTCCTCGGCAGTGTAGGCCCCAGACCCATTTGCTTTGCCAGCACAGTTGACAGCTCCGGCAACCGAAATCTGAGTCCGTTCAGCTTTTTTAATGTCTTTAGTTCAAACCCTCCGGTATTGGTTTTTTCGCCATCCAGAAGCGGAAGAACCGGTGCGACGAAAGACACATATGAAAACTGTAAGGAAGTTCCGGAGGTCGTTATCAACATCGTGAATTACGAAATGGTAGAACAAATGAGTCTTGCCAGTTCCCCTTATGCAAAGGGAGTGGACGAATTTGTTAAATCCGGATTTACGCCGGTTGATTCTGATTTGATTAAGCCTGCGAGAGTAAAAGAATCTCCGGTTCAGTTTGAGTGTAAGGTTAACGAGATTATTTCGCTGGGAGAAGGAGGTGGCGCCGGAAACCTCATCATCTGCGAAGTTTTGAGAATGCACTTCCGGGAAGACGTAATGCTCGATGATCATCATGTGGATCAAACCAAAATCGATCTCGTTGCAAGAATGGGAGGTGATTTTTATTGCAGAGCACATGGTTCTGCTCTTTTTGAAATTCCCAAACCACTTACCACAATTGGCGTTGGGATCGATGCACTTCCGGCAAACATCCGTAACTCATCACTGTTGAGTGGAAACGATTTGGGAAGAATCGCACAAATGGAAACGATTCCAACCGAAGCGGAAATATTTGCCGCGGAATCGACAACACCTGAAGTCGCCGTAGAAAAAGCCCGTAATCTTATTAAGTCACACAACCGCGAAGAAGCCTTCTGTATTTTGGCGAAAAACCTCCCGTATGAATAGTAGAACCGTTTTCAAATTCATTGTTTTTCTTTTAAACTGGCTAATTATTTCTTTGGTGAGCGTGCCTTTTACGTTGGCGTTGATCGCGCTGGCAACCCGCAATCACAATACATTTCAGTACGGATACGACTTTATCGAACTCAATAATTCGTCTGCTTTGTTAATTTCTGTTGCGATAGGGATTGTGTTTTCTGTCTGGAATGCAATGGCATTTTCGGAAGCAACCGGAGTGGAACTCAAACAATTTATGAAGGCCTGGCAGAAGTATAAATTGAAATCAGACCATGAGATTAATTCCGCGGAAATGAAAAATAAAATTAGTCGGTTTACTCAGGCTAACAAGAACTGGAAACTTCGAAAAGTGCAGGAAGACGGAGAGTGGAAATTTGAAGTGTCAAACCGATTTGCGCCCAAAGATGTTGTAACGGTGAAACGTAACGGAAATGAGTGGTTGGTGGAAAGCAGACCCAAACTTTGGATTTATTTTATTGACATGGCCAGAAACTTCCGCAACATAGAATTCATCACGAAACAACTGAACGACATTTAATGAAGGCTGCAATTATTTCCGGATCATCCAGAGAAGGCAACAACACACTACGTGTGGCAAATGCGATGAAAAATCTGATTTTGGAAGAGGGATATTCGGCAGAGGTAATTGATTTCCGGGAGTACGATATACCGTTCTTTAACGGGTACGAATTAGACATAAATAACTTAACGCCTTTTCAAGAAAAACTCATTAGCGCGTGGGATCAATCGGATCTTATTATTCTTATCAGTCCGGAGTATAATTGGTTTCCATCTGCTGAATTAGTGAACATGATTCATCAAGTGGGCAATCACGACTTCGCCCATCTTTTTGATAAAAAAGTATTTGCCTTTGCAGGAGTTTCATCGGGTAGGGGAGGCAGACTTCCGGGAATACAAATGAGTTCTGTTTTCGACAAACTGATTTCACACCTTCACAAAGTGTCGGTGTGCTCACCATCGAAATACGAATCGCATTACAGTCCCGACGAACTTTCGGAAGACGGAGAGTTTGTTCTTAATACACCGTATCGTAAACACATGAAAAAGTTTGTCCGGTACAACCTCGATCTCACATTAAAATTTCAGTAATATATCTGATTGACAATTCCTTTCTTTGCGCAGAACTATCAGATAATAGATAGATTGCGAGATTTCTGAACGACCTTAAAGTCGTCGGATCACTTTTTATCAATTGGAAAAAATGAAGAACATTTCAATGAAACTGCTTTGGCTGGCGTTCACCGTTTTACCTGTTTTGGGCTTAGCTCAGAATACGAGATTTCAAAGATCTTTTGGTGGATCAGGTTCTGAAAACAGCTACTCAATTAAGCGAACACTCGACGGGGGATATATTACCGTCGGTTCTACAACAAGTTTTGGCTCCGGAGACAAAGATGTTTATCTGGTAAAAACAAATGGTATGGGCCAGATTCAGTGGTCTAAGGCATATGGTGGTAGTAAAGATGATGTAGGTTGGAAAATAACACTGGCAACCGATTCGGGATTTGTAATCGCCGGAACAACCGAATCATACAACAGCAACAACAAGGATGCTTTGGTTTTTAAAACCGATAAAAACGGAACCGTTGTCTGGACAAGAACGTTCGCATCAGACAGTGCGGAAGATGCATATTATGTTTTGAAGTCGCTCTTTTCAAACGGCTATTATGTTATCGGATATGTGACGAACGATTCTACCGGCGACGACGGATTTATCGCAAAGCTGGGTTCGGCAGGTAATGTTCGCTGGTATAAAAAGTTCGGAAGTAAAGGTAACGAAGAGGCGTATAGTGTTACGGAAGATTCAAGAGGTAACGTGCTAATCTGTGGAATGACCAACTACGACAGTCTCGTGCAAGGGGGAACAACCGGTCATGCCGGAACATCAGATGCCTTCGTTGCAAAATTTGATTCAACTGGAAATTTCAAGTGGATGCGTACATACGGCTCCGACATGGATGATGTTGCCTGGGATTTGAAAACCGATAAAAATCAATATCTGATTACCGGCTGGTCTAAAGGAGTTGGAACCGGCGACAATGATATATTCCTGTTAATGACCGACACTTCCGGTGCGATCAACAATTTGTATAGCTATGGCTCAATGGGAGACGATAGAGCATTTAACATTCAGGTGAATTCAAACGGAACCTATTCTATTGTAGGTTACACAGATCCTCAGGGAATGGATCGGGATGTTCTCCACCTGAAAATAACCTCTGCCGGAAACCTGCAGAATTATTCTATGATTGGAGCATCTGAAAGAGACGGCCACTGGCCAACAGACGTAACCACCGCAAGAGACGGAGGAATAACAATTCTTTCCACGACCAGATCATTTAAAGGAAGTTCCGACGATGATATTTATATTATTAAAGCAGACGACGGAGGTCTTGTAAACTGTAACTCCAAATTTGAATTGATCAATGCGAGTAACATGACTTTCGGAGGTAAGACCTTTGGTTTAATTACTCAGGGATACCAGACACAAACACCTTCCTTAACCACAACAACCATTTCTTCCGGCTGGGATTCAACCCTTTGTTGCAAATTGGTCGCGGAAGTTTCTCAACCGAGCTTTACTATTTGTGAAGGCACATCTGTTTCGTTGGGAAAAATCGGAACTCCCGGTTTGTCTTATGTGTGGACCGACGACAAAGGAACCACTGTAAGCACCAATGCAAACCCAACCGTGTCGCCGAAATCCTCCACAACCTATAAATTGAAAGTTACTTCCACAGATGGTGCTTGCGCTCCGGATAGTGCTTACGTTTCGGTTACTGTAAACGCGAGACTAACCTTCGACTTTGCCCGCGACACATTCTTCTGTATGGGTGATTCCGTGATTTTCACAACACGTTCGAACATGGCAAACTATCAGTGGAAAGGCAGTCATATCAACTCTTCTTCACAAGCCATTAAAATAAAACTGGCAGATACAATTTATTTCACAGGTTACGATGTAAACAGTTGTGTTTACACCGATACCATGAAAGTAAAAACGTTCGCACTTCCAACTTTCGATCTGGGCACCGACACAACCATTTGCGAAAACACTCCTTTAACCATGGTTGGTCCTCCGAATATGAAAAGCTACAATTGGAATAGTGGGGAAAGCACCAAGCAATCTTTTTCAACCAACACAGAAAAGAAACATGTTCTGGATGTGGTGGATCAAAACGGATGCAAAGGATCAGACAGCAGAATGGTCTTTACAAATCCGTTCTCAACCTTCTCTCTCGGAAGCGATGATGAGATTTGTGAAAATGGAGCGTATACGATATTGGGTCCTGGTGCTCTCGGTAATTACATTTGGAATGATACCGCATCAACCTTACAAAACTTAACCGTTTACGAACCGGGAACCTATCACCTTACTGCTTTCAATAGTTATGGTTGTCCGTACTCAGACACCATTATTCTCACTCAAAGAAATGCTCCGAAATTCAGTCTCGGTGCGGATTTCAATTTGTGTATCGGAAACTCGAAATATCTTGTCGGACCTAAAGACATGTTGAGTTATCAGTGGTTGAGTGGCTCCAGCGACGACTCATTAAAAATAACCACCAGCGGTACCTACGTTCTGGCTGTTGTGGATTCTTTCGGTTGTCGCTTTACAGATTCAATTACAGTGAAAGACGTACCGAACCCCGTAATTACACTGGGAAATGACACGACGATTTACGACACAGACTCTCTCAAACTTCAACCGCAACCGGGATTATATAAATCTTATTTGTGGAGTACCGGCAGCACCGAAGCGTACATCACGGTAAAACAGAAAGGAACTTACTCTGTGACAGTAACAGACGATAATGGTTGCAAAGGTTCTGCAAGCATTAAGATAGACACCATGCATGTGGGTATTAACCCGATCCTGTTCAACGACTTTAAGCTTTATCCTGTTCCGGCGACAACAGCTATTCATTTGGAATTTACCTCGGGCAACGCCGAACCGCTGACCATACGGTTGGTGAACATGCAGGGAGCTGTTTTATCAGAACAAGAACATTTTATCAATAGTGGTGTAAACAGCATCAGCATTCCGTTGAATGAAGTTGCTGCGGGAACTTACTTCCTGCAAATGAGCAACAGCCGTGGATCATCCACGTTCAAGGTTATGGTTGAGTAAAATATGTCGATTCAGGTATCCCGACTTACTAAAATATATGATCATCAGGTTGCGGTTAATGCAATTTCATTTGAAATTCCCGATGGTCAGGTTGTAGGGTTCCTGGGTCCGAACGGAGCCGGTAAGAGTACAACAATGAAGATTCTTACCGGCTTCATTTCTGCCACATCCGGAACCGCATCGGTTTGTGGTTACGATGTTTCAAATCAATCAAAAGAAGCTCGCGGGGCAATCGGCTATCTTCCCGAACACAATCCGCTTTACCTCGAAATGTATGTTCGCGAATACCTCAGGTTCATGGGTGAACTCAGCGGTATCGGCAAACAAATTCGTGAAAGGGTGGAAGAAATGATTGAAAGAACCGGGTTGACCCGGGAAAGCAAAAAGAAAATTGCCGCGCTTTCGAAAGGATATCGACAGCGCGTTGGTTTGGCGCAGGCATTACTTCACAATCCGCAGGTGCTCATTCTGGATGAACCAACTTCCGGTCTCGACCCCAATCAGGTAATTGAGATACGAAACATTATCAGGGAAATCGGAAAAGACAGAACCGTAATGCTTTCCACGCACATTATGCAGGAGGTGGAGGCAATGTGCGATCGGGTGATTATTATTAACAAAGGAAATATTGTTGCCGATGACACCGTGACCAATCTGAGAAGACAAAACTCGGAAAGCCGTTTGACTGTGCGGTTTAAGAAACCGGTTTCTGTTCAAAAACTGAAAGCGATAAAAGGGATAACATCTGTTGAAGAGGTTGGTGCGTCAACCTATAAACTCTCTTGTTCTGATCCCGAGGGAATTCAGGAAGCATTGTTCAACTTTGCCGTTTCCGAATCCAACATTATTCTCAAACAAAAGGAAGATGAACTCAGTTTGGAAAATGTCTTCCGTCAATACACCCGATAATTTGTATGTGGACGATACTTACTAAAGAGGTCAGGGGTTTTTTAAGTTCGCTCATCGCATACATCGTGATCGTGGTTTTTCTGCTTGCGATTGGTTTGTTTATGTGGATTTATCCCAGCACCAACGCACTGGATTACGGAGAAGCAACCCTCGACACCCTTTTTATGATGGCTCCCTGGGTATTTGTTTTTCTTATTTCTGCCATCACAATGCGATCGTTTGCCGAAGAGCGAAAAACAGGAACCATTGAAATTCTCTCAACCAAACCGGTTACCGACTGGCAGATTATTCTGGGTAAATATCTGGCGGGTTTAACACTGGTTTTGTTCGCACTAATTCCTACACTTCTTTACTATTTTACCATTTATCAATTGGGAAGCCCGGCGGGTAATATCGATAGTGGAGCAACCTGGGGTTCGTATCTCGGACTTTTATGTCTGGGGTCTTGTTATGTGAGTATCGGACTGTTCGCTTCCGCACTTACCGATAACCAGATTATCTCCTTCGTGCTATCGACCTTTCTTTGCTTCTTTCTCTATTCATCATTAGGCCAAATGAGCGACTTGTTTGAAGGTGCAGGGTTTGATTTTCTTCTGGAATGGTTAGGAATTGATTACCACTACACCAGTATCAGCCGTGGTGTTATTGATACGCGGGACGTCCTGTACTTCGGGAGCTTCACAACCTTTTTTCTCGGATTAACACACTTTATTTTCGGCAGAAGAAAATGGTAGAAAAGACGAAAGAATTAAAGGGCAATCAGAAGAGGAAGGGGATTTCGGGCCTGCTCATTCTCGTTGTTTTCTTATCGGCACTAAATGTTGCAGGCGACCTTTGGTATAAGCGTTTTGATCTCACTAAGGAAAAGAGATTTACACTTTCTCCGGCCTCAGAAAAATTAGCACAGAAACTCGACGATGTGGTTTACGTGCAGGTTTTTCTCGATGGAAAATTTCCTTCTGAATATCAAAGGTTGAAAAATGCTACCCGCGATATGCTCGACGAATTCAGACGTGCTTCCGGAGGGAATCTGGAATACCGTTTTGAGGACTTGCTGGCAGACAAAACCGTTGATGAAAAGGAAGAAATTCTGAGAGAGCTTTATTCTAAAGGACTTCAGATTACTACCCCGGAAGTGGAAGACGATGAAGCCGAAGTTGAAAAGTTCATCATCCCTTCTGCGCTGGTTTTATATAAGAACAATGAATATCCGTTAAATCTGCTCAAAAGGGAATTCGGCAAAACACTCGACAACGATATTAACAGCAGCATCGAATTGCTCGAATACGAAATCGGTAACGTGATACGACAATGTGTGGCGGAAAAGGTTGCGAAGATTGCGTTTACATCCGGGCACGATGAACTGGAACCCATCGAATACGCCGACGCAGCAAAGTCATTAAGTGAATTTTATAAGGTTGACCGGATCAATCTCAACCTAACCGACACCAATTGCACAAAGCACTTCCTCCCGCAAATTGAAAAAGATCCGGAGAACGCCGGATCAATTCTAATCAATGGAGTGATGGAGCAGATGAATCAATACAAAGCACTCATTGTTGCAAAACCCAGAATGAACTTTCTGGACAATGAGCTTTATCTGCTCGATCAGTATGTAATGAACGGAGGTAAGCTCATTGTTCTCGCTGAAAGCCTGATTGCGGAAATGGATAGTGTGGCGAAATACGGTACCATAATGACGGCGGATTACAACCTGAATCTGAATGATCTTCTGTTCAGATATGGTGTGCGCATTAATCCCGATTTAATCGAAGACTTAAACTGTCATGGCATTCCGGTAATTCAGACCCAACAAGGAGGAAAGCCCGGTTTTAAACCCTGGATTTTTTATCCGCTTTTTGCACCGGATTCAGAACAACCGATTGTCCGGAATCTGACTTCCGTTTGGGGAAGATTTGTTTCAAGCATTGATACACTGCCCAACAAGGAAGTTAAAAAAACACCGCTTTTGGTGAGCGGACCGAACAGCCGGGTTGCACAGAATCCGGTGAATGTTTCGATCGGCATGGTCGGATTGAAAATAGATCAGGCAATGTTCAACAAGCCGGGAAACATCGCTGCGGTTTTGCTTGAAGGCCGGTTTCGATCGGTGTTTGCACACAGACCCGCCATGAAAGATAAAACTCCATTAGACTTTAAAGAAACGATTGATCACAATTCGATGATCGTGATTTCGGATGGAGATCTGATAGCCAATCAGGTGAGCAAAGACAATCAGGTTTATCCTCTTGGATACGACCGTTTTGCTTCGAAAGCGTTCAATGAATCTGTGGTTTTTGCCAACAAGAAATTTATTTTGAATTGTGTGGATTTCCTCTGCGACGACTCTAATCTGATTGAAGTTCGGTCGAAGAAAATCGTGCTGCGATTGCTCGATAAAGTAAAAGTGAAGACCGACCGACGAAAATGGCAATTGGTTAATATGGTTTTGCCGGTTGTTCTGATGATCGTTTTCGGTTTGGTGAATGGTTTCATTCGCAAACGGAAATACGCCTGAGCGCAGATCTGTATTAATGCTCTAACTTTGCCACCATGGAAATCCGGAGAATTCAATTCGGACGAAGAGCCAACCGGCGATTCAATTACATTCCGCGTTATTACGACGAAGACAAAGAGGATTTGGAGAATCGGGTGAATAACGTCAGAATGGAAGTTTCCGGAAATTACGATCCAAAGGGTTTTGAACAGCGAATAAGAGATGGGTTTAATAAGAAATCCACCGCGTATCAAACTCCCTACAACACAATCAATCACGGCTCGCGAATTCGATTCCTGTTTATTCTGATAACACTTGGGTTAGTATTTTATCTGGCGTTTTATACCAAGGCCTTTGGTATTATCTTCGGGGCTTTTATTAATGCCTGATATAATCCGACTTCTTCCTGAGTCTATTGCCAACCAGATTGCGGCAGGTGAGGTAGTTCAAAGACCAGCTTCGGTGGTTAAAGAACTTCTCGAAAACAGTCTTGATGCCGGAGCAACATCCATTACGCTGATTTTTAAAGATGGTGGCCAAACACTGATTCAGGTTATCGACAACGGAAAGGGAATGAGCGATACCGATGCCCGGATGTGTTGGGAACGCCACGCCACTTCTAAAATTAAAGAAGCTCAGGATTTATTTGCCTTATCCACTTATGGTTTCCGGGGAGAAGCATTAGCCAGCATTGCTTCCGTATCTCAGGTAGAACTAAAAACCAGATCCGATGAAGATTCGCTCGGCAATCGAATAGTAATTGAAGCCGGGGAGGTAAAAAAACAGGAGCCGGTTCAATTCAACCGGGGAACTTCCATTTCCGTAAAAAACCTGTTCTTTAACATTCCGGTTCGGCGTAACTTTCTGAAATCGATAACAGTTGAAAGCCGCTATATAATTGAAGAGTTTCAGCGATGTGCCCTTGCCCGACCGGATGTGGAAATGATTCTGGTTAACGGTAATAGTGAAGTGTACAAGCTGGAACCTACCGATCTCCGTCAACGCATTGAAGATGTATTGGCTAAATCCAAATCGGGTAAACTCATTTCCATTGAAGAAGATACAGAGATTGTAAAACTACATGGCTTTGTGGGAAGCCCGGAACGAGCCCGGAAAACGCGTGGAGATCAGTATCTGTTCGTAAACGGCCGGTACATTCGGGATGCCTATTTTCACCATGCGATCAGTCAGCCGTTTGATGGATTGATCGAATCTGACTTCCACCCCATGTACGTTATTTTCATGGAGATGGATCCGGCACGCATTGATGTAAATGTTCATCCGACCAAAACCGAGGTAAAGTTTGAAGACGGCCGACACATTTATGCGATCATAAAATCGGTGGTGCAGAAAGCGCTGTCGAAATACCATCAGACTCCGGTTATTGAAACCATCCCCGGGATTTTTCAAACAGAGAGTTTCGTTAACCGACTTCCGGATACCGGGAAAGTTTTCAGCAACAACCCAACACCGGTCAGTCCGGGATATTCTCCCTTTGAACAAAACCGAAAGCGGGAGAAACAACCCACCCATTGGGAGAGGTTATACGAACCCTTCCGCGACAATCCGGCACCCGAGTTTCAATCGCGGGAAGAACCAAAACCGCTGATACAAAAAGAGGATGTCCGGATCGGAAAAAGCTTTCAGTTTAACTATACGTATCTCGCAGCAGAAATTAACGGATCTTTATACCTGGTTCATCAGCAGCGAGCCCATGAACGTGTGTTATACGAGAAATATCTGGGTCAGTTAAAGCAGGGGAAAACGCCGAGTCAGCAGTTGCTGTTCCCAAGAACTATTGAACTTCCGGCCGCCGATTATCATCTTATAATGGATTTGTCTGATGAACTTGAGCAACTTGGCTTTGACATCAGTTCATTTGGGAAAAATACCGTGATTGTAAACGGAACACCAGCCGATATTAAAAAAGGCGAGGAGCGGGAAATGCTAGAAGGCATACTCGATAGTTTTAAAATGAACGAGCAATCGCTTCATCTCGACAAAAGAGAAAATCTGGCAAGAGCTTTAGCCCGAAACGCTTGTATGCCGAATAAATCACCACTTTCAGAGGAGTCGATAAACTCTCTGCTTCAATCGTTGTTTCAATGTAATCATCCGGGTCATACGCCTTCAGGCCGGGTGGTGCTCAATGCGTTTGAACCGGAGCAATTGGAGGCCATGTTTAAGAAGAGCGGAAGCTGATATTATGCAATACCGATTGTCAGACGGAACCCCACCGGTAGTAAAAAACCTGCTGATTATTAATGTTCTTTTTTTTGTTGCCACCATTGTGGCCCAATCAAAAGGAATTGATTTGATCAATTTGCTGGGAATGCATTATCCGCAATCTCAGTTCTTCAGACCCTGGCAAATTCTCACACATTTTTTCATGCACGGAGGGCTCACACACATCTTCTTTAACATGTTTGCACTCTGGATGTTCGGTCGTATGCTTGAAATGGTCTGGGGTTCAAAACGCTTTTTATTTTTCTATCTTGTGACGGCTTTTTCTGCAGCACTTCTTCATTTTCTGGTGGTTCACTATCAAATCATTCAACTTACAAACTCCATGGATCCATCGCAGGTTCAGGAAGTGATAAACGAAGGTTGGAAAGTGATCCAAATGGATAAGAATTTTATGGATCCGTCAATGGCACATTTGAATGGATTATATAATGGTGCGGTTGTCGGGGCATCCGGTGCTGTTTTCGGATTGTTGGGCGCATGCTTTATTCTCTTTCCGAATATGATTCTGATGCTAATTATCCCGCCAATACCAATCAAGATGAAATACTTTGTAACAATCTACGGGCTCATTGAGTTATTCAGTGGAGTCGCAAATTTGCCGGGAGACAACATCGCTCACTTTGCTCATCTTGGCGGATTGATAGCGGGTATTATAATTGTCAAATATTGGAACCAAACCAGGAGAGATTCCTTCTTTTAGTATTATTGATTGAGCCGCAGAATGAACGTTTGGGAAAGCATTAAATACGAGTTTAACAAAGATGATTCACCGATCCGGAAACTGGTTATCATCAATGTTGCAGTATTCGTTTTGGCAGGTTTGGCGTCTTTCATTCTACACCTTTACAAACTCGATGTAGATTTTTATCTCAGCAAGTATTTTTATCTTCCATCATGGTTTAGTGAGTTCATCACCAAACCATGGACACTGCTCACCTACATGTTCTTCCATGCGGGTGTTATGCACATACTGTTTAATATGCTCTGGCTGTATTTCATCGGGCGCATTCTTATCGACTTCACAACCAACAAACGCTTTTACCAGATCTATTTTTTCGGCGGATTAACCGGTGGTGTACTTTACCTTTTGTTCTATAATGTTTTTCCGATTTTCACACAGATGCCGGAATCTTCTGTGATGTTAGGTGCCTCCGGAGCGGTAAATGCAATTATCGTTGCAACGGCCGTTCTGGTTCCGAACTACGAGATATTTCTGTTTGGTATTTTCCGGGTACGACTGAAATGGATTGCGTTATTTTTAGTGATGATGGATGTTCTTCTATTTTCTCAGGGAAATGAAGGAGGAAGACTGGCACATCTCGGCGGTGCAGCATTCGGGGCACTTTATGTTCTTCAAATGCAGGGAAGACTCAATTTGAATTTTAATTTCCTTCGCAAAATCAGGAACCCATTTAAACCCAAATATCAGGTGATAGACGAGAGCAAAATTTTGAGAAATAAAAAATCTCCGAACACATCCGGCTCAACTTCGAAAAGCACAAATCCGTTTAACATCCGCACCTCCGGAAAACCCGGTCAGGAAGAGATTGATGCAATTCTGGATAAAATCAGCCAGTCGGGTTACGAAAGTCTGAGCAAGGAAGAAAAAGAAATGTTGTTCAGAGCCAGCGAGTAACAGAATGAAAAAATTCTTCCGGTTAATAGCCGGCTTACTTCTGTGGGGAATAATCGCCGGTTTGTTGTTGTCTTATCTGGCACCTTTCATTAACCCGAAACATTTCTGGCCGATCGTATTTTTCGGTCTTACCTTTCAAATCTGGTACATCGCCGGAATTCTTATGTGGATTCCCGCCTTCAACCGAGGACTGAAAAGAGGAATGATCATGACTGCGGTTCTCCTGATGGGTTTGCCGTATGTTCATCGAATGGTCGGTTTTTCAGGCGATAAAAATCCCGGAGAGCACAACCTAAATGTCGTTTCATTTAACACCTGGGGCTTTGGAAAAGACAAACAAAACCCGGATCGGATCGCGCAATTTCTCGATTCCAATCAGGTGGATTTTGCCACATTATTCGAATTAAATCAGGATTATGGAAAGGTTAAACCCAAAACTCTTCCGTACAAAAGAAGCAACGCAGTTCATGGTTGGTATTGCGGAGTTCAGATATTTTCACGCTACCCGATAATCAGATCCGAAAACCTGCCTTTACCAAGTACCTACAGCGATGCAATCTTTACCGATATTGTCCGGGACAAAGACACTATTCGTATTTATTCTCTCCATCTTGAAAGCAATAGAATTAAACCCGACGACTATCACAAGATGAAACAACTGAATCTCGACGATAATTATCAAGTGCATGCGCAAGGCATCGTAAGAAGACTAAAACAAGCTTCTCAAAAAAGAGCCGGGCAAAGTGATTTGTTGAGCCAACACATGTCAACGTCTCCCTATCCGGTAATTATTTGTATGGATTTAAACGATACACCGAACAGTTATGCGTATCGCCAACTCAGAGGTGACCGTTCTGATTCTTTTGTGGAGGGAGGTCAGGGTTGGGGAGCGACTTATCAGAAACCCTTCCCCTTTTTGAGGATTGATTACATCCTTCATGATCCGTATTTCCGCTGCACAAGTTTCCGCAAGTATTCCGGGATTAATTCAGATCACCAGTTGATATTTGCCCGCCTAACGAATCGATAACCAACACAACGCAAATGGAATTTATAGACCTGAAACTCGCGGAATATGCCGAGAATCACACATCTCCGGAAACCGAAATTCTTTCCCGTTTAAATCGCGACACATACGCAAACGTGTTGATGCCCCGAATGCTTTCTGGCCATATTCAGGGGAGAATTCTCAGTATGTTCAGCAAAATGGTTCGACCTAATTTTATTTTAGAAGTGGGAACGTACACCGGTTACTCAGCGCTGTGTCTTGCAGAAGGATTAGCACCTGAGGGAAAGCTTCTCACCATGGATATTAATGAAGAACTTGAAGACCGCATCAATTCATACTTTAAAGAGTCACCGTTTGCCGGTCAGATCGAATTGAAAATCGGCGACGCAACTCAAATTATTCCAACCATTGATCAGCCGGTGGATCTTGCATTTATCGATGCAGATAAAGAAAACTACTCTGTTTATTTTGATATGATCATCGACAAAATGCCATCCGGAGGAATTATCATCGCCGACAACGTTTTGTGGAGCGGCAAGATTCTGAATGCAGATGAGATCGCCAGAGATGAAGAGACCCGGGCCTTGCATCAGTTCAATGAAAAAATCCAGACCGACAATCGTGTTGAAAATGTCTTGATGCCCGTTCGCGACGGACTGATGGTCATCCGAAAAAAATAAACACTTGGCTAAATTTGCCAGCCCCAAACAGAACATTTTGATATGAGAAAAATTCAATTAGCACTAATCGCAGTATTTTCTGTTGCCTTCATTTCCTGTGATAAAGGAAAATCAAATGCAAATTCAGAAGCCGGAGAAACCGGAAGTTCAGAGACGACCAAATTTGTAAAAGAGGAACATTTCCTCAATCCGGATACCGTTCGTAAATATTTCGGAGAAGGTTTATATGCTCAATTGTACACGCATCACCAAAGTGTTTTGATTAAACTGGAGATGGAAAAAACACCCCTTACCGTTGCCAACTTTGTGGCTCTTGCGGAGGGAACAATGCCCAATACAGCAAAACCGGCAGGTGAACCATTCTACGACGGTCTCACCTTTCACCGGGTAATCAGCAAGTTCAACGGAGATGATCAGGACTTCATGATTCAGGGTGGAGACCCAATGGGCACCGGAATGGGCGGGCCGGGTTATAATTTCCGTGACGAATTCGACGCCTCGCTGAAACACACTGAACCAGGAAAACTATCCATGGCGAACAGCGGCCCGGGAACGAACGGAAGTCAGTTCTTTATTACGGTTGCTCCAACTCCCTGGCTTGATGGGAAACACACCATTTTTGGTCATGTGGTCGACGGTCAGCAATACGCCAACAACACATTACAGGGAGATAAGATCGACTTCATCCATATTATCCGGATTGGTGAAGCAGCTCAAAACTTTAATGCACTTGAAACATTCAATTCTTTGAAAGATGGCAACAACAGCGACAATTCCAACAATTGATCAATTCAACTTCAGCGGCAAAAAAGCCCTGATTCGCGTTGATTTTAATGTTCCGTTAAATGCAGAATTTGAAATCACCGACGATGCGAGAATGACCGCTGCGGTTCCAACTATTAAAAAGGTTTTGAATAATGGTGGTTCTGTAATTCTGATGTCGCACCTCGGTCGGCCTAAAACAGGTCCGGAAGACAAATTTTCACTCCGTCATCTGGTGAATCATCTTTCTGAAATTACCGGCACAAAGGTGCTTTTTGCAAACGACTGCATCGGTGAAGAAGCGGTTGAGAAAAGTCGAAACCTGAAGCCAGGCGAAATTCTCCTTCTTGAAAATCTCCGGTTCTATAATGAAGAAACCGCAGGAGACGAGGCTTTTACCGCTAAGCTTGCTTCTCTCGGAGACTTTTATGTAAATGATGCATTTGGAACGGCACACCGGGCTCATGCATCAACAGCCGTTATTGCCAATCATTTCCCCGGAAATAAATGCTTTGGTTATGTGATGGCTAATGAAATATCGAATGCCGACAAGGTGATGAAAACTCCGGGCAGACCTTTTACAGCAATTGTTGGAGGAGCAAAGGTTTCAGACAAACTTCTGATTCTCGAAAACCTGATGAACATTGCCGACAACATCATCATTGGGGGCGGAATGGCATACACCTTTATTAAAGCTCAGGGGGGAAATATCGGTAATAGCCTTTGCGAATCGGATCGGCTCCAGTTAACATTGGATCTGCTGGAAAAAGCCAAATCGAAAGGAGTAAATATCTTTTTACCCGAAGATTCGGTTTGTGCGAGATCTTTCTCAAACGAAGACGGGAACGACACCTACAACAGCAACAACATCCCCGATGGCTGGATGGGACTCGATATAGGACCCAAAGCAGTTCAGAAATTCAGTGAGGTTATCGGTGAATCTAAAACATTGTTGTGGAACGGCCCAATGGGAGTTTTTGAATTCAGCAATTTCGAAAACGGCAGCAAGTCGGTTGCAAATGCAGTTGCCGAAGCAACTTCCAATGGTTCATTCTCACTCATCGGAGGCGGTGACAGCGCAGCAGCCATCAAGAAGTTTGATCTTCTTAATGAAGTTAGTTATGTATCAACCGGCGGAGGTGCTCTTCTCGAATATTTTGAAGGAAAAGATCTTCCGGGAATCGCGAGCGTTTTGAATTGAAGCGTTAGAATTAACGTTTAAACAGACGTTAATTTCCGAGCGAAACCAGATTCGCCATCAAACGGAATGCTCCGGGAACACCGGCAGGAAGCTCCCTGAAAAAGGAAAGTCCCGTGTACACGAAATAGCCTTTACCGTAATTCGCAACCAACAAACTTCCGTTTCGGGCGGGCTCGTTTTCGTCGTGAATCGAAAGTAAGGCCGAATAGTTTTCATCCCATGATTCCGGGAAATACAGACCGCGTTCCTGTACCCAATTACTAAAATCGCTGTTGGTTATTTTGTTTGGCGTGTTCAGCGCCGGGTGATCTCCTTTCAGTAAAGTTACCTGAGCATCTTCTTCCGTAACCCGATCGCGGGAGAGTTTTAATGGAAAAGGTCCGATATCATTCGAATACAAGCGATGTGAAGTGTTGTACTGAACCACGACATTGCCACCGTTTTCCACGTATTTCATTAACACCTGATGTACATCGCCGATATTTTCGAGTGTGTTGAAAGCTCTTACGCCAACTACAATCGCGTCGAAGTTTAAAGGTCGCTGAAGAATATCATTAACCGTTATTTCTGTAACCGAATAACCAATTTCTCTGAGCGCATCAGGCACTTTATCTCCGGCGCCCATCAGGTAGCCGATTGTGTTTCCGCGCTTTTCAATACTAATGTTCTGAAGAGATGATGAAGCTTTCGGGAAATAAGCAGTGTTCGGAATGTGATCATACAAAATCTCGCGAATGCTCTGATTCCAGCCTTGAGTTTCGTTTTTAAATACGACTGAAATTTCTCCGGACTGCTGATTTGACGGGGAAGAAACGGTGAACTCAAATGTTTGGCGATTGCCTTTCGCACCTGTTTTAACAGAATAAAACGCAGGTTCACATTTCCATCCTTCCGGGAGATTCAGCATCACCTTTCCCTCTGTTCCCGGCTTTCCGGAAATGCAATTCACCAACACTTTTCGGGTAGCTCCGGCCGTGAAAACATAAACTTCTTTTTCCAACCCGGGCATCACGTCGGGAACAACAACAAGGGGTTCCCGAATTTCTCCCTTTACCGGATCGGTGCTTCCATACCAAACCGGAAATGGAAGTACGATCTCCTGATTTTCAATTTTAATTTTAACCGAACAGACAAATTCATACGGATTTACCGGTTGTCCGATCAAAGACAAATCCGTTGGAACCGTATACGATCCAAGTGTTTTACTCCCCGAAAGCCAATACGGTTGAGAAACCGGATGGTCTTTCGATACACTTCCTTCTTTTTTAATATGAAATCCGTTTCCGGTAATGGAAACCACAGCGCTTTCCTGAATTCCCAATGTCGGTATCTTATATTCCAATAACTCAACATTAGCCAAAGACGAAAATGATGTAATGTCGATGGTGACCGGAATCCCGGTTTCACCCCGGTAGATCTTTCTCTCGGAAGCAAGTACCGAAACGCGAAGCCCGAGGCAGTCTGTAATTATGCGATCAAGTTCATCCTGCTTTTGGCGAATGATGTAGTCGTCAAGTTTCGCTGGGTTTTGCCTGATCAGGTTTTTAAGTTTTAACAGAGCAGCAATTGATTTTTCCGGGTGCAGGTAGTCGTATGTTCTGGTGATTTCCTGAATCAGTGTGGTTATGGATTTTGCGGTCGAATGATCAGACCAATGGGTTTTCTGGTTGCTGAACAGTTCGTTTCCTTTTTGTTCTCCTCTTAATAACTGAAGAAGCTCCCTTTGTTCTTCGGAACTTGATGAACTTCCGAATCCCTGACTTTTATGCTGACTCCGGCTGAGAGCGGAAATTTCGGAACACGTTTTTCCGAGTAGAGGCAGGTAACTATTGACATTAAGTGCCAGATACTTGTTCGGATTTTTCGCCATTTCCTCATCCATTTTTTCCTGACTTCCGTAAAACCAGTAGCTCGTATTCCAGAAGATTTTATTGACACTATGCGTTGAATACAACTTTGCCGATTCAGGATATTTGGCCGGATCAGAAGCATATTGAGCCGCCAAAAGAGCGAGTTGTGCAGAAGCGGTATGATGTCCGTGCGTCGAATGTTCCGGATTCACTTCCGGAGAAAAGCGTGTGATAATTATATCGGGTTTCACTTTTCTGATAACACAAACCATATCGGAAAGCACACCTTCCTTATCCCAGATTTTCAGGGTCTCTTCCGGTGTTTTGGAAAAGCCGAAATCGATCGCTCTGGTAAAATACTGATGACCGCCGTCGATTCTTCGTGCTGCAAGAAGTTCATTTGTGCGGATTAGCCCTAAACCGTCTCCGATCTCCGTACCGATTAAATTCTGCCCTCCATCTCCCCGGGTTATGCTGAGATAGGAAACATCCGCTTTTAACTCGTTTGTGAGATAACTGATCAGCCGGGTATTTTCATCATCCGGATGTGCTGCGATATACAATACTCTTCCGATGTGATCCAGTTTTTCAATGTCGTGCAATATGGAGGAAGAGCTCTGAGCTCCGGATTTGACCGAAAAGACCAAAGTGTTTATGAGCAGCAGTAAAAGGTATTTGGATTTTAGCATTTGACTAAAGCGCAAAGTTGTTTTCAATGAGTTTGTTAAGAAAGTTATGGTTGGCTGTTAACAGAATCTGAAATACTTCTTCAAATTCCTCCATCCCGCCCCAATATGGATCCGGAACTTCTTCATCTCCCGAATTATCAAAATCCCGCATCAGGTAAATCTTCGCGCGAAATTCTTCGGGAAAAACCGATAAAATATTTTTTCGGTTTGAGTGATCCATCGCCACGATGTAATCAAAATTATTGGCATCCGACCTTCTCAATTGACGGGCTGTCGCGGTCAAAGTGATTCCGTGATTTTTAGCCGTTTCCCGCATTCTGGAATCCGGAAGTTCTCCAACATGATAGTTTCCGGTTCCGGCACTATCCACATCGAACAAATGACTCAGATTCTTTTTTTTGATGAGGTCGAGAAATACACCTTCAGCCATCGGTGACCGGCAGATATTTCCCAGGCAAACAAACAGAACTTTTGTTTTTTCGGTTTTCAACGGTCAATAATACAATACAATGAATGCGGATAAAAAACAGCCGTGAGTCACAACTGTTGTTTCTACATTACAATCAGATTCTAATTTTGTTCGGATGGATATTTTGATCGTTGTAATCGGATTGTTGTTAATAGTGGTTGGAATTCTCGGTAGTTTTCTACCCATTCTTCCCGGGCCGCCTTTAGCCTATTTTGCCCTGCCGATTTTATATTTTCATTCGAATGTTCTTACACACCCAACGGGCAAATTGTTGAGTATTTATGCCTTGGTCGTAATCATCATTACAGTCGCGGATTATTATTTACCGGTTTGGGGAACTAAGAAATTCGGAGGCACAAATGCCGGAAAAAGGGGAAGTGTTGCTGGTTTAATTCTGAGCATCATTTTTCCGGTTGCCGGTCCGTTCACAATTTTAATCGGGCCTTTTGTGGGGGCAATTGCGGGAGAATTAATAGCAGGTCAGAATACGGAAACAGCCTGGAAATCGGGAGTTGGAAGCTTTCTTGGCTTTATGGCCGGAACACTGTTAAAATTAGCGATCGTGATCATGATCGGCTGGAAGTTCGTTACATTAATCTGGTGAAATAACCATCAGCCATTAACATAATCTGAGAGGTACAAATACTTGGTTGTTAATTGTCCTCCTTCCGCAATGGTTGCTCTTTCCAAAATGGTGTTCTGATCTCCGTTTAACAATAAAGGCACAACTTCCTTCATAATCGAAGCCCCGAAATCCCGGCTCGAATCTGCCGGTAATTCGGATGGTAGAACTGTTACCGCCATTACATCGATACAGTCTTTTTGAAAAGGTTTGGTTTCACATTGCTTTGCCGGATCCCAACCAAAAGTCGGATCACTTGGATAGGTCGCCCGAAGCGTGATGGGCACAGAACCTTCAACATCACAGGTAATATCGGCTATAACTTTAATCCGGAAGTCTGTTCTCGCCGTGTCGGTTTTCGTAAACAATGCCGGCATAGATGGTTCCCAGTACATGCCGTTAATCAATATATCCGATTCCTGAAAAAATGGTTCGAAGCGAATATCGTATTCCTCGTGATGCGTATAAAAATGGTGTGTGTCCCACTCAGATGATCCATTTTTCCGATGAAACAATTCATGGTTTTTAAGATGGGTGAACACGATTTCCGAAAACGATGAGTGCAAATACGTTTGCGGATCCACCTCGTGAATTCCAAGATGTTCCATAATTTGAAGAGCTCCGTTCGCGACTCTTCCGTTGCCGGTAATTACAATTTTGAGCATCGGAAGATTAGGCTTTATGGAATCGAGCTCAACTTTTAAATCTTCATAATGGGCTAAAGAGTATGCGGGTTTCAGGTCAAACGCATGGTATTTTTTCCCCCAGGTTAGCAAAGCGTTATATGCGCCCACAACTCCGGCCCAGTTTCCGAATCCAAGTATTCTTCCGTCATCCGGATAAGTTAAACATTCGTAATCGATCAGGCGTATTTTCTTCTTCAGAATTTCCTGGAGCATTTTACGATTATACGGTTGTGCTTTTATCGTGTGGGAGAAGAAGAGATAGGTTTTCCCTTCGTTTAAATGATCAACGGGAACTTCTTTAACACCCATCAGAATATCGCAATCCGAAACATCGCTCACCACAGAAATCCGGTTTAAGCGATAGTCTTCATCTGAATAAATGCGATCGGGTGAAGATTCAACAACAAACGAATGATCCGGATATTTCAGCGATAATTCCTGCATCTGAAGAGGCGTAAGTGCAACCCGCTTATCGGGTGGATTTTTCCATTCTCTGATCAAGGCTAATTTCATGTGGTGTGTGGTAAAAACCGGCGGCAAAGGTATTTGGAGCGAACGAACAAAAGGTCAGGAAAAGAATGTGTTTCCGTTTAGAATGCTGACAAACCGTCAAAAAGACCGGGAGAAACGTTACGAAACGGCAGAGGAATTACTTTTGTGAGCGACAATCGTACATCAATCGGGGCTGACTGGTTTTGACGGGAGGGCCAATTGACGTGTAAGCATGTAGAGCGTTGTGGGAAGAGCTCTTGAAACGGAACCCTCAAATCATAAACGGCGATTTTAATTACGCCATGGCTGCCTAATCTGAGAGATTAAGCATATTGCCATCCGCCCCCTGCGGCTTCGTTCGGGCTGCGGCAGATCCGGGGCGGTCGAAATGCCCGGATAGTGATGACTGATACCTGCCGGGTCATTACTTATAATGCAGGTTACGGAAACGTTGAGGTTGGTACCGGACCTTACGCTTCCCGACAACAACCGGTATTAAACATGTAGAAAGCGCGATTCAATTCCATTCCGGACCCGGGTTCGACTCCCGGCAGCTCCACCTTCGCCCGCCATAGCTTTTTCCTAAGAAAAAGCGACGGCGGGCAAAAAGCTTACCTCATCCGAAATCAATTGACAGAGCGGGCTCCGGCGGAGACACTCCACTCTTCACCCAAAGCTTTTTCCTAAGAAAAAGCGACGGCGGGCAAAAAACTTACCTCATCCGAAATCAATTGACAGAGCGGGCTCCGGCGGAGAAGCTCCACGCGTCTGCCATAGCTTTTTCCTAAGAAAAATCGACGTCGGGCAAAAAACTTACCTCATCCGAAATCAATTGACAGAGCGGGCGAAGGCGGAAAAAATACTCTGATTTAATGACGAACGATCAATCAACCGATTGCTTGAAAACCAATTAAACGCTTAAAAAATTAACTGAAGAATTAAAATCATCCTGGGATAAATATCTTGCAATTACAATGAGTTGGGTTGTTTACATTCTGGAATGTTCAGACGGACTACATTATGTCGGGTGTACCTCTAATTTACTCATTCGTTTAAGTTATCATGAAAAAGGAAGGGTTTCCTTTACCAGCACAAGATTGCCGGTTTCTGTGATTATCTATTTGACTTTTAACAATAAATACCGGGCATATCAATTTGAAAAATATTTAAAGAGTGGTTCTGGCAGGGCATTTATGAAGAAGAGATTTTTATAATGGTGGATTCCCCCATTCCCCCCTTCCGCAACTCCGGTTACGATTCCTTCATCAAAATCCTGATTAATTTGCTTCCCAAATTACAGTCAGTTTTGAACTTTATTAAATCGTATAAATTCCTGTTAATAGGTATCACCATCGGTGCGATCGCAGGCTATCTCTATTATTTCTATGTTGGTTGCAGTTCCGGAACCTGCGCCATAACATCCAAACCAATAAACAGCACCTTATACGGAGCAATGATGGGTGGACTTTTATTTTACCGCGAACCCAAGAGAAAAGGGAATTCGGAAACGAGTATATCTGAAACAAATTCTGTTGAATAAGTATGGAACCGCATTTCTATAATGTTGAAGTAAACTGGCGACACGATCGTAAAGGCGTGATGTGTTCTCCTGAGTTAAACCGTGATGCCGGAAGCTGTGTTGAAGTGGCAACTCCTCCTGAATTTCCGGGAGGAATGCCTGGAATCTGGTCTCCGGAACATCTGTTTACCGCGTCTGTGAGCAGTTGTTTCATGACAACCTTTTTAGCCATTGCAGAAAATACCCGGCTCAGCTTTTCTAAATTTAGTTGCCAGTCGAAAGGAAAGCTCGAAAAGGTCGACGGAAAATTTATGATGTCGGAAATTATTCTGGAACCGGAAGTCACTATTTCAAACGAAGAAGACCGTGAAAAAGCAGAGAGAATTCTCACGAAATCAGAAGCCGCGTGTCTTATAACCAATAGCATCAAAGCTAAAGTTACAATGATTCCGACTGTTCGGGTTGCAGACTAAAATTAAAGCCTGATTACCTTTTAATTCCGGAAATATATTTCGGACGATTCAACTTTATTGACAAAGGGTTGTTCTAATTCCTTTCCTATGACAACCCAAAAGATTACCTATAACTGGGCCTTTAAAGAATATATCTGGCCTCGTCGCAAAATTGTTTTGTTCGGATTGGTACTGATCCTCATCCGAAGTTTATCCGGATTAATTCTGCCCTACGCCAGCAAAAACCTGATTGATGAAATCATTCCTTCGGGCGACATAACCGCTATGCGAAACCTGCTCATCATCGTTTGTTCGGGGATTTTAGTTCAGGCTATCAGTTCATTTTCTCTCACCAAACTTTTGAGTGTTGAAGCACAACACCTCATTTCCCTATTGCGGTCTGAGGTTCAGAAAAAACTGTTACGACTTCCTGTGAGTTTCTTCGATAATCACAAATCCGGAGAATTGGTTTCCCGCGTGATGAATGATGTGGAAGGTGTGCGAAATCTGGTGGGAACCGGTTTGGTTCAATTGATCGGAGGCACCATTACAGCCATCATTTCCTTAGTGATATTAATACGCATTAATGCCACGATGACTCTCTTCGTTCTGTTGCCGGTTGGCTTGTTTGCGTTTATCGCACTAAAAGCCTTTCAACGCATCCGGCCGATTTTCCGAAACCGCGGGAAGCTCAATGCTGATGTAACCGGAAGATTAACCGAAACCCTCAATGGAATTCGCGTCATTAAAGGTTTTAATGCAGAAGAACAAGAAAGCAAAGTTTTTGAAAAAGGCGTGAAAGATCTGTTTCTAAATGTTAAAAAGAGCCTCACCGCAACTGCCTTTATTACGAGCACCTCAACCTTTTTACTCGGACTCGCATCTGCCGGAATAATGGGAATCGGCGGGTATTTTATGATGGATAATACCATGACTTATGGTGAGTTTATTTCGTTCACACTGTTTCTCGGTTTTATGATCGCGCCGATTGTACAGATGAGCAATATCGGAAGTCAGCTTACCGAAGCAATGGCCGGACTCGACCGAACCCAACAAATCATGGAGATGGAAGAGGAAGACGATCCGGAAGTGAGAACCAAACATCTGGGAAGTATCAATGGTGATATTGAATTTCACGATGTTCATTTCGAATACGAAAAGGATAAGGAAGTTCTGCACGGAATCAATTTCAAAGCTCCGGCTGGAAGTGTTACTGCTTTGGTTGGTTCATCCGGTTCGGGAAAGACAACCATTGCCGGCTTGGCTGCCACCTACTTAAATCCTACTTCCGGCGTAGTTACTATCGATAACATTGATCTGGCAGGCGTGAATCTTTCGAGTTACCGGCAACATCTCGCAGTGGTATTACAGGATGATTTTCTGTATGAAGGAACCATCCGCGAAAACATTCTTTTTCCGCGACCGGAAGCTACCGAAGAAGAATTGATGGCGGCAGTTAAAGGTGCGTATGTGAATGAATTTTCAGACCGTTTTCAAAACCGACTTGACACCGTGATCGGAGAAAGAGGGGTGAAACTTTCGGGCGGACAAAGACAAAGAATATCCATTGCCAGAGCGTTACTGGCAAATCCGAAAATCATTATTCTGGATGAGGCCACTTCGAATCTGGATACCGAAAGCGAGTTGTTTATACAGAAAAGTCTGGAAGAACTTATGCGCAACCGAACCACATTTGTAATTGCGCACAGGCTCAGTACTATTCGAAAAGCAGATCAGATTTTAGTAATTGAAGACGGTCGTATTTCGGAACAGGGAACGCACGACGAATTAATCGAAAGCCGAGGCCGCTATTACGATTTATACACCTATCAAAGCCGCATCTGATGTGCGTTTTATTTTAGTTCAACACTAAAGCGAAACCGAGTAAACTTACCGGATTCACTTTCGATATGCAATTCACTTCCGAGAATCTTTAGGCGCTTTTGCATGTTTCGGAGACCGTTTCCCGAATCACTGAAACCTGAAAGTCCCTTGCCATCATCTGTTAGTTCCATATCCAGCTTATTGCCGTATGATATGGCATGAACTGAGAAATTGCGGGCTTCCGAATGTTTTAAGGCGTTGTTCATCATCTCTTTTACCACCAGAAAAATGTGACGACGAACATCAGAGGTTACGGGAATATCCGATTGAGGTTTTACAAAATCTATTTGGAAACAGATGTTTGAGTTTTCAAAAAAAGCCGAACCGTAGTTACGGATGTATTCCATCAATCCGTTCAAAGAGTCGTTTCTCGGATTCAGCGACCAGACAATTTCGCTGAGATTCTCAACCAATTCAACAGCGGTCCCGGAAATTTTATCCAATTGTTTGCTCAATCCCGATTCATCTTTCAGATTCATTTTGGCGATCTCACTGAGTAGAGCAATTCTGGAAAGTTCACCGCCCAGATCGTCGTGCATGTCTCTCGAAATTCGCTCGCGTTCTTGTTGAACAGCTTCTTGTTGTTTGTAAAGCGCAACCCGTTTACGAAGACGGATGGTAAGTAAATACCAGACCGGATACCCAAGAACGGCAACACCGGCAAGGATCATCAGAAAAATGAACCCGGTAGTTTCCCAGAATGGTGGAAGAATTTCTATCTCCATCAATTGGGTTTCGGGTCCGGCAATTCCGTCGTTGTTGTATGCGCGGGCCATTAGCTGATATTTTCCCGAGGGAAGATTTCCATATCGGAAAAACCTTCGACCACCCGATTGAACCCAGTCGTGATCAAAACCCACCAATTTGTATTCGTATCGGTTTTTATGTGGATTTGTAAATTCATTCGCGGTGATTTCAAAGTACAGTGAATTGCTGTCGTAAGGTAGAGTGATACTCGAAATAGCCGGTGATAATTGGTTTTCCGGAGAAAGCATGTCCATTATTCCCCATCTGGAAATGGCCGGCACCGGAAGGTTCGAATTGGGATTAATGAGTTCCGGGTAAAAAAGATTAAATCCGTTTACGCCGCCAAACAAGAAAGAACCATCTTTTCTTCTGAGAAAAGCGCCTGTATTAAACTCGTTTGATTGCAGCCCGTCGGAGACATTGAAATTCGTGAAGCTTTCGGTGGCAAGATTTAATCTGCACAATCCGGAATTCGTGCTAATCCAGAGATCACCGGAATTATCAGCCAGAATTCCATAGATGAAATTGTCGGCTAATCCATTTTCGGTTGTGTACGTTTTGAGTTTACGGGTTTTTAAATCAAACCGGACAAGGCCCTCTTCAGAACCCATCCAAACCGTGTTTTCCAGTTGGCAAAAAGACCGGATCATGTTCATGTTCTCCAAAGAATCGGCAATTACCAATTGATCTCTTGAGATTTTGAGTCGGTACACTTTATCAGAATATTCGCAGCATGTCCAGATGAAACCATCATTTGCCTGATACAGGGCATACAGATTTTCGTATGGAAGAATTTGCCGGAAAGAAGAAGCTGTTCCATTTTTAACATTAGTATAAAAAATACCGTTCGTAGTGGCACATATTAGCTGTTGTTCCGGTGTAATAATGAGGTCGTGAACCGTTACGTTTTTTCCAGAGCCGGCGACAGAACTCAGATTAAATCTTCTCAATAATTGCAATGGCTTTGGATTGAAAACCAGAATTTCTCCCAAAGAGCCAACCCACAAAAAACCGTCGGAATCTTTCTTTAATCCAACCGCAAGATTTTGTTCGCTATTCTTCCAGGAGGTAAAATCTACCGCTTGATTCACAAGATTAAAAGTTGCCAGTCCTTTGTCGTAAGTTCCGAGGAACAAGGTTGAATCATCCCGTTCACAAAAACTTTTAATAAAGGTTCCCGGAAGAGGTTGATCCGGATACCGGTACCGGGGATATGAATAAAATCGCAGCGGTTTGAGATCGAGTTTCATCAATCCGCCACCATCGGTTCCAATCCAGAGATTTTGGTCTTTGCCGATCATTAATGAGCGGATCTGATTTCCATTCGAAATAAAGAAATCGTTGTTTTCACGACAGTAAATCTCAAGTTTTGAATTCGCTGGATCGAGACGATATAACCCATCGGTGTAAGACCCCATCCAAATTTTGCCGGAAGTATCTTCAACCATAACATTGATCCAGTTGTCTGAACCTTTTCGGGCAGGTACATTTATGGTTCGGATTACGCCCTTTTTAAGATTGTATTCGATTACCGAATTAGGAGTGGCAATCCAGAAGTTTCCGTTTCCGGATTTTAGCAGGGCATTGCAGAATGAAATTTTATTCAAGCGGAAATAGTTTTCACCAAACAGCCTGAACTGATGAGTGCGGGTAGAGAAATGAGCAAAACCCATTGGGGTGGCAAACCATATATTATTTCCATCGAGCAAAGCCGATCGGGTTTTAATAAGGGATTTGCTTTTCAGATTTTCGGGAACCGGAAATTTAGTGTAAGAATCATTTTTTAATTGGTATGAAACCATTTCATCATACCCATTCCAAAACCATAGTATTTGAGACGCAGTGTCGATTCCGATGATTTCGCATTGCGATTTCTCCAGCGATAAACCATTAATTACAAGAGAAACAACATCGCCGGTTTTTTCCCGAAAAACGATGATTCCAGATCTTGATGAGAAATAAATATCACCATTGTTATTCTGATGTACCGGTCCGCTAAGGAAGTTTTGAAGCGATGAAAATCTGGAGAAATTTTTCCGGATCTGAACAAACTGATATCCGTCGAACCGGTTCAGGCCCTGGGCGGTTCCGGCCCAAACAAATCCTCTGCGATCCTGAAAAAGACTGTAAACCGAACTTTGCGATAAACCCTGATCAACAGAATAGCAAACAAAGGGTGCTTTAAAATACGAAGGAGTACTGCCGACAAGATGTGAACCTGTCAACAGAAATAACCAGATCAGTGATTTTGTTTTGAACGACATCGAAGTGGAATCTCCCGAATCCGGAGGTTCCGATATGCGAATTAGAAAAATAAACGCACATTCTGTTTGTGCATTCAATAAAAAGAAAAGTTGCCGCATCAAACCGACACGGCAACTCCAAGGTTAAAAAAGCAGCTTATTGTTCATTAATGATCATCGGGGTCTGACCATTAGTTATAATAATTTTAGCGTTGGTTGAATTGGAAAGCTCCTTCAACATCTGAATCTGGTTGTACTGGAGCAATTTGGTTGTGAGAGATGAGTCAATGATGTTCTGGGCCCGGCGAATACCTTCTGCTTCGATGTACATTCTTTCCGCCTCCTTTTTTTGTTTTTCAATAATGTAATCCATCTGTAGTGCCGCCTGCTCAGCATTCACTTTATTTTGAATTGCTCTCGACATGGATTCCGGCAGCAGGATATCTTTCAGCAAAACCGCATCGATAATAAAGCCCTTGTCGTTCAGGTGATCCGAAAGCAGATCCTTCATTACCTGTTCTACTTTTTCCCGGTCGATGGCGTACAACTCTTTTGCAAAATACCGGGAACTTACTTCCCGCGCAGTTGCCTGAAAATTACTCACGACGATTACCCGTTCGTAGTTCAATCCGAAATTGGTGTAAACATCACTCACCATTTTAGGGTCGACATGATAGAGTAAAGCGATTTGAGCATTCACACTTAAACCCTCTTTGGTTGGCAACGGAAGATTTTCGTAAACCTCAACCGTTCTCACATCAATCTTCACAATTTTGGTTACAAACGGATTGAAATAATGCGCTCCTGTTTGAAGCGGAGTGGGTTTGAGCTTACCGAGTTTTTGTTTAAGTCCGGATTCTCCGGGTCTCACAACGGTACAGGCGGAGAAAAAGATGGCAGCCACACCAATGGTAACTGCCCTCAGAATGGAACCTCTTTTCATAGGTGTTCTCTTTGGGATTTTGATTTAGTTACTGTGTGGCTTGTTTCAAAATTAATTACAAACCCATCCTTAAGACAACAGCAAAAAAAGAATTCAGACGGAACCCCGGTTTTCTTGTTCTTAATTCATTAAATCTTTTAAAACAGAATCAGAGAAAGTGATCTCTGTGCATATTTGTTAATCACTAAAGCTAAAATTATGAAACCACTTTATCTCTCATTTTTTGTCTTAGCCGCATTGTTCGGATGCAATTCAGGAAGTAACGAATCAACAGAAAACAATTCAACAGAAGACACCTCTCAAGTCGGTGAAGCCGAAAAAGAAACACCGGCACCGACAACCGATTTTAATACTTTTCTAAACGAGTTTACTCTGTATTGTACAAGTGATGAGTATGTAACAAGTCATGCGGTATTTCCATTTATCATCGCCGGTTCAACCAATATTACGGTAACGCTGGATGAGATGACCGCAACCGATAAAGCCAAGTCTGCCATGAATTATCTGAATGCCAATCCACATGGCGAGGCAAAAAAGTATGATGGAAATTATCTCAACGAAACGCTGAAAACAGACTTCACTAAAAAGTTCAGTGAATTGAGTAATATGTATGTGGTAGAATATCCGGCACAGCCATCCGGTTATCTGGCCTATTTCATTGAAGTAGACAAAGCCTGGAAGTTTATTGGTTGCGAGTTAATCGAAAATGCAGATTAATACTGCCTACTTTTCAAGGGGCTGATAACCTTCCAGGTTGTTAATTCCCCAAAACTCAAATTCTTCTTTAGTCCAAAGATCCGGGAAAAATATGCGCTTCTGATATTGTGGATGCATGTATTTCTTCCAATCACTTCCGCCTGTTGCCTTTGCGGTTTTATTTTCAGATTCCAGATATTTTTCCGCTGCGTGATAATGCGCCATTACCCAACGAACATTTACCGTATGATCGTAATGTCGCATCGCATTTCTCAGGTCTAATTCCTTACGTTCGTTTTCCGGCAATGATTTGTATTTAGACCAGAGATTAAGCGTGTTGTACGTCTTCATAAAAACAATAAAGTCGTCTATATACCGCTCTTCAAACAGTTTTAATAAAGTTGATTTATCTCCGCTTTTGTGATTCTTTCCCGCAGCTTGCCAGTACAAATGATCGTATGCGTGTTCAAAAGGAGTGTTGCGGTCGATGGTTGACCGGAAGCGGTTGTCGATGAGGTTGATCAACTCGGTGGATGCAAATTCAATCATGCGGTATTGCGCGCTCTGGAAACCACTTGCAGGGGTTAAAGTATCTCTGAATTTCAGATATTGTTTCACTTCCATGCCGTTCATCATTATTTCAAATGACGATGAAAGCATGTCGAAATAGCGGCTGATTCTCAGCAGTCGTTCGGAGAAAAATTCCGTTGTAAGATGGGTGTGAAACGCAACCTGATGGATTTCGTGAAGTATCATTTTGAACAGAAGTTCATTGATCTGGTGATACATAATAAACACCATTTCATCGGGTAGAACCGTTCGCTGAATTTGCAGATTTAACAGCGCATCGGTTTGAATATAGTCCCAATATGTAATGGGTTTAGCCTGCAACAAACCTTTAAGATGGGTATTCACATCTTGTCCGATGCTGCTGTATTTCTCCTTTAATTGTTCAAATAATTTTTCCGTTTCGTTCTCCATCAATTCATTATTTAAAACCCGTAAAACATTTTCAATTTCGAAAACTACGACTGAGCGGCGATCAATCCATGAATAAAATCTGCGATCTCGTTGTTGTTGAACATCGCTTCAATATCGTGTTTCGCCATAAGTTCCTTAATCCAAACATCCTGTTTCTTGCCGGCTTCGAATGCCTGTGAATACGGGATATCGCTGAAAGAAACCTGACTGTAAAGCGGAATATATTTATCCGGATAAAGTTTTTGAATTTCGCGTTCAAATCTCTTTTGCAAAAGAAAATCGGGATCGGCAACCACGTCGCGCATGACCAGATAATTATCTAATGATAAATTCTGAACCGCATCTCCTTCCGGTTTTCTCAGGATTTCATATTCACGGAAAATTGCATCCCAATCTTCACCGTGTTTCTGCATTAAGCTCCACATTACCGAGCAATCTTCGAAACCGCAATTCATTCCCTGACCGTAAAACGGAACCGTTGCATGTGCCGCATCGCCCATCAAGGCAACCTTTCCATGAGTCCACGGATAACAACGAATAATGGCAAGTGAAGAAAGTGGATGATCTTCCCAGGCATCGGCTATTTCCGGCATGAGTTGATAAAAATCGGGAAATACCGTTTGGAAAAAATGCTCAACATCGGTTCGGGTCTTCAGCCGATCGAAAGCGTATTCATGATTTTCAAAAGGCATAAAGAGCGTGCAGGTGAAGGAACCGTCTTCATTCGGAAGTGCAATTAACATAAACCTGCCTCTCGGCCAGATGTGCAAACTGTTTTTTGAAAGCTTGTGTGTTCCGTCCTCATTCGCCGGAAGTAAAATTTCGCGATATCCGTCTTCGATGTAATGCTGGCTGTACTGAAACCGGTCGAGTTTCTGCATCGCCCGGTAACGCACGGCAGAAAAAGCACCATCGGCACCAAAGATCAGATCGGATTTAAGCTCGCTTGAAATTCCTGTTTTTGTGTTTTTGAAAAAGGTAATCCCGTTTTCCAGATCCACACCGGTGCATTGTTCATTAAACCGGATCTGAGCTCCGTGTTGTTCGGCAATATCCATCATGCGGCGATTGATCTCGCCCCTCGAAACGGAATAAATCGCCTGTCCTTCCTGTCCGTATGGCTGGTAAGTAAGATTACCTTCTGCATCGTGCATGGTTCTTCCGTACATCGGAATCGCAAAATCCTTGATCTGATCTTCGATTCCCACAGCTTTGAAAGCGGTCCAGCCTCTTTGGGAAAATGCGAGGTTGATAGATTTACCGGCCGCGATATCTGTATTTCTCAGATCACTGCGCAATTCAACAATGTTAACGCTATAGCCGGCTTTGGTTAAAAATACAGCCCAAAGCGAACCGACCAATCCAGCGCCAACAATGGTGGCTGATTTATTTCCCACGATTATTCTGTTTTAAGTTCTGGTTTTTCCATCCGGGTTCCGCACTTCGAACAGGTCGTTAAATTTTCATCGGCATAAAACGATTCCATCAATACCGGAAGCTGTGTTACAATATTATCGAGGTGGAAATCGGCTTTGTATAATTGATTATCGCAGTTCTCACAAAACCAATAGCACGAATCCATTTCAGTTTTTTCCCGACGGCGTTCAACTACAAGCCCCACTGTATTGGGTCCGCGTTGAGGTGAGTGCAATACTTTCGGAGGTAAGAGAAATATCTCTCCTTCTCTTATTTTAATAATGCGCCTTTTTCCGTTTTCAATAATCGGGAGTTCCATATCGCCTTCGAGCTGATAAAAGAATTCCTCTCCTTCGTTGTAGTGAAAATCTTTTCTCGCATTGGGACCACCGACTACCATTATAATAAAATCGGTGTCTTCGTAAACCACCTGATTGCCGACCGGCGGTTTTAGCAAGTAGCGATGTTCATCAATCCATTGCTTAAAATTAATAGGAAGTAACATAACTGGTTTAGAATTATTTGTCCAGCGTTCCTCTTTTCACCTGCTCCGCTTCGATGGATTCGAACAAGGCTTGAAAGTTTCCTTTTCCGAACGACTGTGCACCTTTTCGCTGAATGATTTCAAAAAATAAAGTGGGTCTGTCAGTGAACGGTTTGGTGAAAATCTGAAGCAGATATCCTTCGTCGTCGCGATCGACCATGATTCCGTTTTCTTTCAGAATATTGAGATCTTCTGCAATGTCTCCGACCCGTTCAAGAACGGTGTCGTAATACGTTCCCGGAACATGTAAAAATTCTATTCCCCGGCTTCGCATTTGTTTTACGGTAAACACAATATCGTTCGTGGCAACGGCGATGTGCTGGCATCCGGCACCGTTGTAAAAGTCGCAGTATTCTTCAACTTGTGAGCGCTTCAATCCTTCCGCCGGCTCATTAATTGGGAACTTGATGCGACCGTTTCCATTGGTCATCACCTTACTCATAAGAGCGGTGTATTGAGTGGAAATATCTTTATCGTCGAAGGTTACAAGATTGACAAATCCCATCACATCACCATAGAATTTCGCCCAGGTATTCATTTCGCCCCAACCCACATTTCCAACCATGTGGTCGATATATTTTAAACCACACGAAGGCGGATTAAAGTCGGATTCCCATTTCACAAAGCCCGGCAGAAATACTCCGTTGTAGTTTTTGCGTTCAACAAAAATGTGTACTGTGTCGCCGTACGTATGAATGCTGGATCGCACAACTTCTCCTTTATCATCGGTTTGAGAATACGGTTCGAAGTACGACTTAGCTCCTCTCGAAGTGGTTTCTTCCCAGGCCTTTGTTGCGTCTTCAACCCATAGAGCAATCACTTTCACCCCATCTCCGTGTTTGGTGATATGATCGAAAATTTCGGTATTACCGGTTCCCGGCATCGGAGTCGTAAAAACCAACCGAATTTTATCCTGAACCACTACGTATGAAGTGCGGTCTTTTAATCCGGTTTCAAGTCCGGCGTAACCCAGGGATTGAAAACCCATGGCAGATTTATAATAATGTGCCGCCTGCTTTGCATTACCAACATAATATTCTACGTAGTCGGTTCCGAGAATCGGGAGAAAGTCATCGGCTTCCGGAAAAATTTTCTCCAATCCGTAATCAAAATTTGTAACGTCTTTTAGTGTTTGCATAATAATGATATTTAAAGGGCTTCAGCAGTTTCTTTAATACTCCACGATTTATAGTAATCGCCTACTTCTAATTTCATGGCTTCTTCGGTTATGGCAACCGGATTAAACGGATCAATCATTACCGCCAGTTCTTTGGTTTCTTTTTTTCCGATGCTTCTTTCAATGGCTCCGGGGTGCGGACCATGTGGTATGCCGCCGGGGTGTAAAGTGATTTGTCCTTTCCGAATATTATTCCGGCTCATAAAATCTCCATCCACATAATATAGCAACTCATCTGCGTCGACATTGCTGTGGTGATAAGGAGCAGGAATCGCATCCGGGTGGTAGTCGTAAAGTCGCGGAACAAAAGAGCAGATTACGAAGTTGTTTCCTTCAAACTGCTGATGAATCGGAGGCGGCATGTGAATGCGTCCGGTTATCGGCTCGAAGTCGAAAATGGAAATCGCATACGGATAATTGAATCCGTCCCAACCCACTACATCAAACGGGTGATTTTCATAAATGTAGGAATAGAGAATTCCCTTTTTCTTGATAAAGATTTTGAAATCCCCTTTTTCATTATGCGTTTCCAGATCTTTCGGCAACCTAAAATCACGCTCGCAGAACGGAGAGTGTTCCAACATCTGTCCGAAGTTATTCCGGTATCTTGAAGGTGTTAAAATCGGACTGAAACTCTCGACAATCAGCAGTCGGTTGTCGGTTGTATCAAACTCGATCCGATAAATGGTTCCGCGCGGAATAATGAGATAATCGCCGTATTTAAAATCGATACTTCCATAGGTTGTGCGGAGTTTACCCGATCCTTCGTGAACGAAAATCATTTCATCGGCATCTGCATTTTTAAAGAAATAATCTTTGGCAAAACCCATTGGAGCGGCCAATACCACGTGAAGATCATTATTAACAAACAGAGCCTTCCGGCTTTCAAGATAATCCTCTTCCGGCTGCAGGTTGAATCCCTGAAAACTCAATGCGCGCATGTTGTCTTCCAAAACCACTTTTGGCCGGATGTTGCGCGGTTCATCAAACTGATGCACACAAGTAGGAGGGTAGTGGTGATAAAGCAGCGAAGACATTCCGGTAAATCCGGCGGTTCCGAACAATTCTTCCTGATATAAAGAACCATCTGCTTTACGGAATGTAACATGGCGTTTGTGCGGGATGCTTCCCAAACTGTGATATCTTGGCATTGTACCTTTTTAATCGGGTGAGAAATCAGAAAATCGAAGGCACAAAACTTTGAAGGAAAGAGCGGGCTAACTATGACTGATTACAAAGAGCCGAATGATTTTGGTCGCGCAAACCCGAATGAAGAAAAAAATTTAATGCACAAAAACACAGGTTCTCGTTCCGGTGCGGCTCGACAGGGTAACATAATAAACCCCTTTAGGAACCGAATTAATTTCCGGGAACTGGCTGAGTGCAAATTGCTGATTGCTGAGAAATACCGGCAGATAAATGGAACTTACAATGCGACCGTTGCTGCTGTGCAGTTCGATGGTAACATCTTCGAGTGTTTCTCCCGAATTATACAATCCGGAATGTGCCCAGTCGTGAACCGGATTTCCGTACACCAACAAATTCCAGTCTTTACGAAAAGCTTTTGGAACTGCGCTGAAAGCCATCGCGTCGTAAGAAAGAGCGACGATATCTTCAATGGTTGTGAGTTCTAAAATTCCGGGGTGATTTGTTCCTCCGGAAGAGACAGTTTTGTTTACGACTACCCAGGTTCCCGAGGCTGAATCGATTTGAATAAAACACCAGTCATCGGTTACTCCACCTTCTTCAAACGGTTTTTCATCGTAGGCAACACTCAGAACGAGATTCTTTCCGAAGCTCATTACTTCTTTTACACGAACCACATTCCCACCGAGATAAACCGCACTGTCGTGATCAATTCGTTTCCAACGGGCGAGGTGCAAGAGAATTTCACTTCTGGATTTGAATTGATTGATCACAAAATCGGGGCGCATACGATTTGCTCCGGTAAGGCTTCTGTTAAAGGCTTTTGGAGTGTACGTGGAAGTGTCCGGTTCAAAAATCGAATCGGTAATGGAGCGGCTTTGAAATTCAATTTTGAGTTTGCTCCGGTTTTCGTACGAAGCCTTTGTTAGTCCGCGGATGAGATCCTTCATTTCCAGTTGATCGGGAAAAGGTTCATGACTTTTCACGTCGCGCTCTATACTACTCCTCAGATCGTTCCGGCTGCCTTCGCTAAAATCGTCGTATGCCGACATAAACCGGTCTATTCCGTCTAATGCTGTTTCGTACGCCGGCCACTTTCGCAATGAATCGGGATGAATCAGTAAATCCCGGGGAGGGAAATACGGAAAGATCGTATCGCCTGAAAACGGGAAAACCGGGCCGTTGGTAATGCGCATTTCTTCAAGTTGAACAGGAATCGCAATCGTGTCTGCCGGACCGGTTACCGGACGGTTGAAAATAATGTTAGGTTCCAGCTTAAATGTATCCGGGTGTTCTGCCGGAGGCCAGTAAATAAAATCCCGGTTCAGCGGAGTATTGGTGATGCGGCTGTCGATGATAATTACGAAAGGTGAATCGGGTGATTGGTATTTCCAGGTGTTAAACGGATCGGGCAATGCGAATTCAATCTTTTCCTGAAACTCTTTTCGATCGTTGGGTAGGGGCAAATCCGGAAAGAAGAACGGATTTTCATTTAAACCGGGAATCTCAATTTTGAGATGCATGTACCATTCTTTATCGCGATCGATTTCATTCCAGGCAAAACCGCAAATCCCCCCGATTATCGGGAATGAATCGGTTTCATCTTTTGGGAGATCTAAAGTCGGATCTTTAAATCCTCCGGTTATTTTTTTCGGTTGATTAAAATGGATTGAGGTATCATTGCTCATCGACACCACACTGTTGAGATAGCATTGCTGACCGGCTTCATCAAATTCGGGTAAATGCCATGCACCACCTGTCGCACTGTCGCAAACCATGGTTGAAGAGCGCTGTCTTTTACCCCCCGAATTTTTCTGGTTGCCATCATCTTTAATGTGAACCCGATCGAACCCACCCGAATGAACACATCCTGTTAAAACAACCGAATGAGCTCTTCTGAAAACTTTGTAGCCGGCAGAATCTACCAGATACATGGTGTTGAGAATAACCGTTTCGCCATTGGCAAGCTCAGATCGAAGCCAGGCGGGATTAACACCGGCATTCGGCAAACCTTTATTCATCAGATCACTGAGATTATCGGCGCGGTGTCCATATCTGGAATCGGGAGAAAAAACGCCTCCCCAAAGTTGAGCATCCTGAGCGGCTGATTGATATTTAACATGAACAGGTGCCTGAATCGAATCGAAAAACTGCAGCAAGCCTGCAATCATATTCGCTGGAGTTACACCGTTTTTCGGATCTTTCTGCATGAGGTTGGTGAGCAGCGACATCATTCTTCGCTGGGCAAGGGAATCGGTTCCGAAAAATTGTTGGAAGATTTTTTCTAATTCTGCGTGATTCATTCCGAGCCAGGAAATGCCGTTGGAAGCGGCAGCCGGTCCACAGTTGTTTTCGTCGCCCGGATAATAAGGAATGCGGGAATCCCAACCCAGAACGGTGTCGTATGAATACTTGCCGGCATTCAGATCAATGTTGGGAATGTTGCATCCTTCATACAAACCGGTTATAGTATTTCCCGAAAACCATTTTTTGATTTGCGCGGGTGTTGAAGCCGGTAACCGGTAGTGAGGATTTAAGTGGTAATCTCCATAAACGGCAATTGAATCGTGCTGTACACTAACCGGCATATAATCCGTAGGTGAAATTACGGGAGCAGAGGTAAGAACACTGTCGCTGATCGTAAGGTGATAGAAAAGGGAGCCCATCCGGATTCCCGGAGTATAACCCATTTTGTCGGTAAGCTTAAAAGGAAGAACCCAGGTCTGAGTATCCGGGAAGTTTATGAGACCTACATTCTGTACTGCCCAGATGCTGCTCCCGGAAAAAATATCCTGAACCGAAATATTCACAAAGGCCGGAAGTCCGGATGGAGGGTTATAATATTCAACTGAAAAAGCAGCCGAAGAAGAATTGGTTTGCACCACAGATGCGGTAAACGAATACTGAGTCGCAGAATTCAGGCTTACATGAACCTGTGCTTTCAGATTCGAATTAAAGATTGCAACAATCAATAAGATGGTTCGAACGACATCCCGAAACATAAAACCAAAGATAAGAATCGTGTTTAAAACTAGCGGATTTCCTCTTCACTGTTTAATGATTAAACAAAGCTGATTCGCAATTGATTTAGTAAACCGGAAAATCAAAAAGAACACTTCCCTGTCGCATCACGGGCTTCTGAGCTCCACCGGTTAAGGCTTCCACTTTGGGAATCACAAATTGCTGCAACTCATTTACACTTATATATCCGTCGTGATTCTGATCGGCATCCGGATCGTTGAGCGCAGAAATTACGGAATAGGTAAAGACACCATTTTTCCATTTATCAGATTCCAGCGCATAGCTGTTTCCCGCTGCTGCTGCAATAATTTCGGTGCCCGAACCCCGGCTCAGATTAACAAATAATTCCTGCATCAGATTGAAACTATTGAGCAATCCCAGATTGGATTTCGAAATAGATTTGCCGCCTTTGAAATTCTGGCTTACCAAACGAAGACTATCGTTCTCACTAAAAGTGTCTGCCGGTAACATCGACTCTTTGTCCACTTCACCGCTGTGACAAGCGTCTACCAAAAGAAGTTTTTTACGCGCCGGAACCGAATCGAGCAACCATTCAAGCTCTTCGTAAGAAATTCCTCTTTTTGGCGGGTCCGAAAAATCCATGTCGCAGGTTGCAAACCACCAGTTGAAAGAAGTATCCAACAACCCGTGACCGGAAACGAAAATTACTATTGCATCATTCACTGAAGTCTTTAGTAATCGTTCCTTCAACCGAAGAATATTTTCCCGCGTGACGGATTCATTAAAAAAGGAATCCACTTCAATCCGATAATTTTTTTGATGCTGTATAAAAGCATTCATTAAATCGTGCCCGTCTTTGTCTGCATACTTCAACCGGAACCGTGTATCGCGGTAATCCGAAATGCTGATCGGTATAAAATGAAGAATGGGTGTAGCCGGTTCGTCATCCAGTTGAATCTGGAAACTTTCCCGTAGCGATTCCAATCCGGAAGTATTCGAACAACTCACCTCAATCGTATTCATTCCGGAACCAAGAGTTACCACAATTTTTTGTTCTAATGTGTGAATGGTGTTTCCGTTCGCCGGTTTTCCGTTTTTCCCCCAGACCGGAACTCCGTTAATCCAGACGTGTATGTATTTAAGTGCCGATTGAGAGTCGGTACATCGAATGTTGAATTGAAAAGTACTATCCGAAACATGTAGAGGAATTTCTGTCCGGTTCAACTCGATAACCGGAACCGAAGTCGGATTGTCGGGCAGATTTTCAAATCTTTTCATTCGCCGGTTTCGGGCTTCCTCAAAAGAGGTCAGCAACTTTTCGGAAGCTTTTCCCATTTCTTTCAGCACTTCCGCCGGCCGGTTGTTTTGCAGATCGAACTGATCGAATGTGTACGCATTTCTGCCAACCGAGTAATGAATGTATTCCGGTACTTTCCCCGCAAACACAAAGTATTTGCCATCCGGCAGAACTACAAAAACACCTTCTTCGGAACCCGAAATAATGCGGTATCGTTCGTTGAGTTCCAAATCGTATTGAATGATTTCGTTGTAATCGACTATTACAAAACCGCTGTCGTTTGCAACTGCATCGAGCGGATAAAACACGTTGTGCGGTCGAACTTTCTCCAACATTTCCGGGTCTTCCAATGCAAAGCGAAACATGTTTTTAGAGCCGGTTACCAGCAACCATTTTCCATCCTGAGAAACGACCATGGAGTTAATTCCGTCGGCGAGTAAACCGACTCTTTTAAGAACCAAATTATTCTTAAAATCAAACAGAGAAATTTCCGACCCGGCGTAATGACTTTTACCGACAAACGCTAATCTGGCTGTTCGGTGAAATATCGCGCAGTTAAAACTTTGAGCACTGCCGGTAACCCAAATTGAGTCGCCGGAAATCGAAACGAAATGCAGAATGTCTTGGTGTAGTTCGTCGTATCCCGGAAAAATCAGGGTTGTTTGGTCTTTGCTTAATTGAAGCTTGTTGATTTTATCGGTTGCGACTCGCTCTCCCGGGAACGAAAGTCCGTCGGTGAGCACACGCTTTTTCAAATCAAATTTAACGATGCGATATTTTTCATCCGGCTCCGAACCGAAGGTAAAAAGCAGAACTTCATTTCTTTTTTCAATTATCTGTGCTTCCAGCAGAATCTCATTGTGTAGTGCGATGGAGGCTACCGGTTTGGCTTCCCCGGCTTTTAGTAAAGTGTACACCATGTCGTAGTTTTCTCCGGATTCGCGATAAGCCGAAGTATCTTCCACTAACCAGTAACCGCTGCCGGCTAAATGAAATGGACGATAGGCATTTGTGGTGTCTTTGTGATAGCGGTATTCTCGTGGATTTGAGAAGTCGAGTTCATGCAGTGTATTACCGTTGCGAACCAATACATTCTTATCGTTAAAATAGTCCACGGCTGTGTATTGAACCTGAATGCAGGATGGTGCCTCCCGTTCAAACCGCTTTTTGTCGAGTCGAACCGACCTGAGATTTCCATCCACAGAAAGCATTGCATAATCTCCATCGGGATGAAGGCTAAAAGCGGTGGTTCCGCCATCAGTGTAAAAGGTAACTACCGGATCCCAGTATTTGCGGATCAGATCGAATCGGTACAGGCAACTAAAATTATAACCTTCTTCATCCACCGAATCTGCATAATGAATAAAATAGAAGCTTTTGCCATCGGGTGAAAACTCTGCGTGAGCATCACCAAACCGGAATTTTCCATTTGCGATTCGTTTACCGCTTTTAATATCATAAACTTCCCAGGGAGACATGCCGCCACTAAAAATGGGCGCGTCTATCGGATAGACCATCAGCAGTCGGGTTCCGTCGGGAGAAATTTTATAATCGTATAAATAGTCGTGTTTTCTTTTAATGCGAAATGTTTTCCCGTGTCGGTTAAAATTCGTGTCGAGCAGAACCACTTTTTTGTGTTTATAAACTCCCAACCATTTGTGCAGGGAAGCAGAATACATCAACCGGTTGTAATCTCCCCGTTTACTGCCGGTTTGTTCGGAGGTTTTTATCGAGAAAATGCGGATTCCTTCTTTTTCGAAAAATCCGTTGGCATCAATGAGTTGGTTAATTTCTGTACTAAAACCTTCGGGGTGATATGATCTGGAGAATACTTTTAAAACCCTTCCGGTGTTGAGATCGATAATGCGGAATTTGTCTTTACACATGCAGAAAATCTGTTGGCGATCTTCATCAATTACAACCGGTTGGGGATGCGTGGTCTCAAGCTGAACCGGGATTTTACGGATTTGTCGCAGACTACGGTTGTCCCATAGTGTGATGTGATCGTCGTTTGCCGGCGATGTTATAAAGTAATTTCCCTTGTTGCTGTAAAAAATATCCTGAACATCGAGCTGCCGTTGAAACTGAACCTGAAATTTATCGGAAGACTGAGTGGAAAAGGTTTCTGCGGTTTGGTTTAAAAAAGATATGCCCGTTATTCTCGGATTATCTTCGTTTCGATAAAGGGTATGAACAACTTCCGGATTTTTAAAGTCCCGGATTTCTATCTCCTGTTTTAATACATTTCCCGACCAACGCTCCAATACCCACGCGAAGCTTTTATCATTAGCACAAAAGAAAGACAGGTATTTATTGTCGGTCGGACGGGCAAGCGTATGCCAGTCGTTTGAGTCCGGATTACAAGAAAAAATACCATTACTGGTCTGAACATAAAACCGATCGGCAGAGTCGTTTAAACCGAATATTCTCTCTACCGACCCAAGATTTAAAGGGCTTTCAATTTTTTCTAAAACACTACTCTTTCTGTCTATAATAAATAATTTGGGCTGGTAAGAATTGAATCTTTCTGCAACAATAAAACGCTGTTTATCCTTCATCGGAAACATCACGGAGTAGTCAACCGGAACCTTTACTTGTTTCGACAAAGACATGTTTGAGAAGTTGTAAATCAAAAACCAGTTACTCCTTACTGCATAAGTGGTAGCAACTGCCGCAACCTCATGATCGCTGATGAAATAACCTTCAAAATTCTGGAAGTCTTTTAGCCCGGAACTTCTCAAAAACACATCATTTTGCGCCTGATAGAGCGACAAGTGGTTGATGTAGTGACTTCCCGACGGGTTATAATTCGGAACGGATTCGAAGGTTTGAATTCTTTCATTCACCGAAAGCCGTGAAAAATTTTCGGAAGAATAATAGGAAGCGGCAAAATTCGGATCTCTCAACTGGATCCGATGCTGATTTGTATCGACACCAATTATGGTAACAGGTGTTTCCGATTCAATAATTTTTTCAGGATCCTTTGTATCTGATTTTAATTGAAAAACCGAAGAACCGGAACTGTACATCAGGGTTTGCGCCTGTACTAACGGATTCAACAAAAAGGAAATCAAGAAAAATCTGATTAGCAGGAACCGTTGTTTCATCTTGTAAACATAGGCGATTCAAACACCCGCAACGGAGGTTATTTCATGAAAATTTATACGGAAAGGTGTAAGTCTTAATGTTCGATTACTCCGAAGCGAAAACAATATCGTCTTGAGTTTGCAATTCCCTCCAATACCGATGAAAGGCTATGGCAATGGTTAAAACATAAAGTGCTGCAATGAATTTTCGGGAGAAGAGAAAGATGCCGTGGTTTTGAAATTTTAACATTCGCAGTACATCTTCCAGATTTAATAAATAGGCAACACAAGCCAGAACAGCCGGCAAGGGATCCTTTTTATAAAGACCGTAAACAATCAGAAATATAAGAGCCGGATGAGAATATCGCTCGTGCATTTGTGTGTTAAAAAAGAAAAAGGCGAGCGGAATTAATGCCATCGAAAGCCACATGATTTCCGGAGTAAAGCGAACTTTTTGTTTTTCTTTTAATGCTTTAATCAATCGCAATAACAGAGGGGAAAGCACACTAAAACTAAAAGCAAAAAATAAAATGAGACCCCATTTTTTGAGTGTTAGTCCGAGCCACAACCGGTCGTCGGGAATTATCATCAGATTGCCGTTTATCAGGAAATGCCAGAGGTTGTAAGCATTCATGGAAATCACCGGGTATTTATCAACCGAGTCGAAAACAATTTTCCAGAGAATGGGAAATGTACCGGCTTTCAGAAACGGGAGAACAATCAGAAATTGAAGAAGTGCAGGAGCGGCGATCCAAACTATTAATTTTTTTAGACTAAATGAATGGATGATTTCCGGGAGCAGAAATAAACCGATCACCGGGAAGAAAACAATGGCCTGCAACTTCATGTTGAGCGCCAAAATGAAGAACAGAATGGCGGGAACAACCTTCTTCCGCCAGGTGAAAAAAACCGAAATGAATACGAAGGCGGTAAAGATCGAATCGACTTGTCCCCAAACTAAAGTATTGTAAAGAATGGCGGCATTCAGAACGTAAAACACGACGCGGTTCAGCGCTTTTTCTTCAGGAAGTCCGAGCCGGATAAGCCAGTTGATTATGTAAAATCCGGAGATGAGATCAAATGCATACGTGTAAAGTTTGAGGTAAGAAAGGTTTGAAATAAGTTCTGCAGTTCCCGATTGAAAAGAACCGAACAACCAGAGGATGTAATGATAAAGCGGAAGGTAGTCGGTTCCGCATTCGTACACTTTTCCGAGTCCGTGTTCTTTGATGCAGGTTGCCCAGGTTCGCCAGCATTCCGTATCCCAGCCATTCGGATATTCAGGATTGATGAACAACATCAGAAACATCAGAAATGCAGCCTGAACGAGATAGCGGAATTGCCATTTGTGAAGTACGTCTCTGAACAAAAGCATCGGTTTGATTCGGTCAAAAATATCCAGAAGGTTTGTAATTGTTATTCATAATGAGAACTGCTGTCACCGGATTGTTGAATTGTTATTCCCGAATATTTCGCGGCTTGGCATTCTCGTTCGTGGTCGAACATAATAGTATTATTGCTTTATGAAATTACGACCAAGATTAGTGTATCTGGCACTGGCTCTTACCATGAGTGCTTCCGCAGTTTTTACTTCCTGCGACGAGGTGAACGACATTATTCAGGACACCGGACTCACAAATGAAGAAGTCATCCAAGGCTTGAAATCGGCACTCACTGTGGGTACCGATACGTCGGTTTCTGTATTGTCGGTAGTTGACGGATATTACGGAGACGATCTGGTAAAAATTCTGCTTCCGGATGAGGCTGCGGCTATTATTAAAAATATCTCTAAAGTGCCGGGTGGAACTGCCTTAGTGGAAAGTACCATTAAAGCGATAAACCGATCTGCAGAAGATGCGGCAATCGAAGCCAAACCTATTTTCATTGATGCGATAACCGGCATTACCATTACAGATGGTTTTGCCATATTGAATGGCGACAGCAATGCTGCAACAACATACCTCAGAGGAAAAACGGAAACGAATCTTACTGCGGCATTTACACCCAAAATCAGTGCTTCGCTAAATAAAACGCTGGTTGGAAATATATCCGCCGAAAGTGCCTATAAGGATCTGATCAATGCGTATAACACAGCTTCATTAAATGGGGTGTTGTTCGCAAAAATTGAAACAAATTCACTCACCGAACACACAACTAAAAAGGCACTTAGCGGCTTGTTTTTAAAGGTTGCCGACGAAGAACTGAAAATCAGAACCGACGTTACACACCGGGTGAACGACATTCTGAAAAAAGTCTTTGGCGAAGAATAACAGATTACTTCGGGTTAATGGAGATTGGGTTAACCCAAATTATGCATTGGAACATCGTTACGAGTACTGACGACCTGCGGTGTCAGCATAAAGTTGTGCAAAGCTCGAAACCACGCGGCATTTCTCGATTGATGCATAGTATCGCTATGGTGAATGAGAGAAATGATGTTCATTCACGTGGTGATGTGATTTGCGCTCGCAGTAAATGATCTAATGTATATTTTGGGATTAATTTCGGAGAAATAAAGTTCCAATTCATGAAAGACCTCGCAGTAATAACCCAATCGCTGGTAGATTATCTAAAAGCCTTATACCCGAAAGCGGAAAATATTGAGGTCGATGAATTGGAATTTACCGAAAACCGAAAGGCTTGTTTTATCACGCTGAGTTTTCAGTCGGCACCCAATACTCCGTCTGAATTGCTTTCGAATAAGCGCGAAACGCGGTTCAAGGTTTTTGAAGTCGAAATGAAATCGGGTGAAGTCATTAGTATGAAAAATAAGGAAACGGAATGGTGAGAGCAATTATTAATTGGAGAAATGGGGAATTAGAGAATTGGGTTGACGCAGGTGACTTCCTAAAGCAGGTTCATTGTTTAATTGCTCCGAAGATTTGAGTTGAGCCATTCCTGCAGGAGTTGGTCAAGTTCTACTGAAATATCTATCGATATAAGATTCACATTCTCCGGCACTGAAACAAGCACTTGGTTACAGTAAAATTGGTTGGTTTCAGTACTGATTTTACTCAAGGCGACTTTGCGATTCTCTTCAAACCGGCGGTTGGAAAATTCTTCAACTTCCTTAGCATAATTAATAGTTTTTGTATTTGCGTCCTGCACGCTATCATACACAGACAGTAATTCCAAACCCGTAGCTTGCGGAAGCCTCAGAGTGGTTTTAGGTTTTTTCCCACCAGTAGTTTGTCTGTAAGGTGCTGTCCTTTGCTGGTATAAATCCTTGTAAAACGAAAAACTCAATTGAACTACTTCATCAGCACTATCCTTTACATCCTTAATATAGGAGGAAAGTCTTCTTCCGGATGCTAATGTAGAAATTTCATTGTAAGATAAACAAGTGTCGCTGGTATCAGATTGGGCATCACAATGCTTCGTGAAAATTACAAAGCACAGAAATAATATCATGTGAAATTTATATTCGATCACTCTTCAATTCTACAAAAAAGGATGTAGAATTTTAGAAATTATCAAACGGTAGCGTGAACCTGTGACGCCGGTAAAGCCCCGACCATACCTTTAGTGCTGATGCGGATTAACCAGCCAATCATTATGGCAGTGTAAATCCAAACCGACGGAATGAGCCACGAAGCGTATTCTGTATTTCCGAAAAACCAGTGAATTCCGATGGCAATCAGAATGAGTCGGATGCCATCAATAATATTGGCGGCAACCTGACTGTCGAGCATTCTTCCGTGCGCAAAAATGGAGAAGAGAATTATTCCGGTTAAGCCGAGTATCTGCGGATTGTCGCGGAACATTTCCCAGGTACGTGAACTTTCGGAACCACCCAACGCAACCAACCAGATAAACAGACCTAATGTAAACAGGTTGTTGATGAGCATGTACACACCAAACTCCGGTTTAATTACCCGTTCATGCGGAAGTCGGTTTCCCTTTTCATCGGTGTAATATCGATTGGGAAGATATCCGGCATCTTCGGGAGTCCAGCCCGGTTTGGAGAAAAACAATTTGATTTTGTCTGACCACTTGTTTGCTTTTCTGGCTCTGGCGAACAAATCTTTCCAGTAAAAGAAATGGGCATTATAGGCATCGGCACTCTCGAAGCCGGTTGTGATTCCGTATTCGGGTTCTTCTTCTTCCGGACAATACGTTTTAAAGAGTTTATCCCAGATAATAAATACGTGACCGTAGTTATGATCGATGTACTTTTCGTTTCTGGCGTGATGAACTCTGTGGTTCGAAGGCGTTGAGAAGATATGTTCCAGAATACCGAGTTTCGGCACCAGGCGGGAATGTGTTACAAACTGAAATGCGCCTACAAATGCAATGGTTGTAACTGTAGTTGTCGGGTCGAATCCCATTAAAGGCATCCAGATGAAAAAGAAAGAACGGTTAATAACAGCGAAAAGGGAAACTCTGAAAACGGTGGTTAAATTGAGTTGTTCACTTTGGTGATGCACGATATGAGCTGCCCAAAAAACATTGATTTCATGGCTGAGCCTGTGATGCCAGTAGGCTAAAAAATCAGCAACGAGCAGACCTAAAAACCAGGTGAAAGGATTTGCCGGTATTTGCCAAAGCGCTACATTTTCGAAAAGATAGCCGAAGAGAAAATACATCAGCACAAACCAGAAAAAATCGAAAACCCGCTCCAGAATACCACACGAAATATTCACCAGAGTATCGGTCATTGTGTAGACCTGCATGTTTTTTCGGCGGGCAATTATGATTTCTACGAGAATCACAACTCCCAATACTCCGAACAAAATCAGCCAACCTTGTGCAGACATCTCTTAAAATTTTGGTGCAAAACTAAAAAAACAGATGGCTTGAAACGGGCAATGAATATCAATCCTGTCGATGACGTACATCAGAGAGACGATAAAGCGATACAAACATTAGAGACATGAACACCGCCATCAGCACATGACTAATATCGTGGTAATTAAACCAGTGATGAAGACTCACCTGATTGCTGTAAATGATACCGGGAACCGCACTGTAAATAAGCGTTAACACCACATTCCGACCCACTACATTTTTAACCGATTTCCACAAAAAGAGATGCATCGGCAGCACGAGAATTATTAAAGCAACAACCGAATTAATCTGTGTAACCATAAAATTACTGGTGGTCGGATTGGCCATTAAAAAAATTACCACAGCCCATTCCGAAATAAAAATAATTGGAAGAATACGGGTTAAAAATTTCGGCAGGTTTTGTCTGATGAGTTGAAAAGATCCAAACTGCAACATCATTAATCCTGTGGCGCCGTACATCCAGCCGATCACTTTATATCGAGGTGTAATGTATGCCTGAAGTCCGTGACCAAACCACGCAGCGGAAGTCATTCCAATAGCGAACGTGATAAAATAATTGCGAAACCACATATAGGAAACCGGATTTCTCGAAGACTTCGGAAGGCTAACAAACCGATACACTGCAAACCAACAAACCAGCGCAACCAGAAAATCGGTGAGCGTGGTTACAGGTTCGCGCCATTCAAATTCACCGAGCCAGACAGTCGGATTTAAAATATCTTCCTTTCCGATGGTCATCATTAATATTCGAGAAGCCACTGAAGCTTGTCAGCGACTTTATCACCATTGGGCAGCATTACCTTTTCTTGTCCCATGTTGAGGGGAACCGCCGGAACATCGACACTTCCAAGCGTCTGAACCGGAGCGTCGAGCCATTGAAAACATTCTCTTCCGATTCGACCGGCAATGGCTTCGGCAAAAGAGTTGGTCAATGTTTCTTCGGTAAGCACGAGTACTTTGTTGTGCTTTTTCACCTGATCATAAATGGCTTCGTCGTCGCACGGGCTCAGTGTTCTGAGGTCGAGAATTTCAATTTGTCCCGGGAATTTTTTAGCGGCTGCTTTAGCCCAGTAAACACCCATGCCGTACGTTATCACAGAAACACTTTCTCCGTTTTCAACGGCGTCTTGCGAAGCTTCCAGTGCAATTCGGGCTTTGCCTAACGGAACCATATAATCTTCAGACGGCTCAATCGTTTTGGCTTCTTCGGTTCCGGGAACCTTGCTCCAGTACAATCCTTTGTGTTCAAACATTACCACAGGGTTCGGATCGTAGAAAGCTGCTTTCATCAGTCCTTTCATATCCGCCGCATTCGACGGATAGACTATTTTAATTCCCTTGATCGGGAGGATGCTGCTTTCCACAGTTCCGGAGTGATACGGGCCACCGCCTCCATACGCGCCGGTCGGAATACGTATAACCGATTGAACATGGTATTTTCCCTGACTCAGATAACCGGATTTGCTGAGTTCGGTTACCAACTGGTTTACACCCGGCCAGATGTAATCAGCGAATTGAATTTCGACAACCGGCTTACATCCAACAGCCGAGAAACCTGCGGTTGAACCAACAATGTAGGCTTCCTGAATCGGTGTGTTAAACACGCGGTCGTTTCCATATTTATCGGCGAGGGTTGCGGCTTCCCGAAAAACCCCGCCAAGTCTTTTGCCTACATCCTGACCATACAAAAGGGCTTCGGGATGTTTGCGCATAATTTCATCCATGGCGTGTAAAGCCGCATCTACCATAATTACTGTTTCAGCTCCGGCAGGTGCGCGTTCTCCGGTTTCTTCTGTTACGGGAGTGGGAGCTAAAACATGTTCGGTAAGCTGATGTGCTTCTGCTTCGGGAGCTTCTACAGCGCGTTGAAATTCTCCTTCAATAAAGGCGCGTGCCTCCATTGCCATGGCATCGAGTTCTTCATCTGTCACTCCGGATTTTGATAAGGCATCACGAAGTTTCGGATACGGATCCATCAGCATGTCTTCTTCAAGATCGTCGCGGTACCATTCGCTGCGAACACCGCTCGTGTGGTGACCGAGCAACGGAACTTTTGCGTGAACCAAAACCGGTTTTTGTTCTTTGCGCAGGGTTTTGATGATTTTCCCGAGTTCTTCGTAGCATTCCGAAAAAGAGGTTCCGTCGATTTTGTGCACGGTCATTCCTTTAAAGCCTTTGGCAAATTCGGCCGCATTCATAGCGCGCATTTCATCGCCACTGGCCGAAATTCCCCAATCGTTGTCCTGCACCAGATACATGATCGGCAATTGATGAAGAACCGCCATTTGCAATGCTTCACTAACTTCACCTTCGGTCATCGAACCATCTCCGATAGAACAAACCACAATGGAATCCATATCCACCGGGAGTCCTTGTTCTTTGCGGTATTTCAATCCGTGCGCAATGCCTGTTGTCGGGATTGCCTGCATACCGGTTGCACTGCTTTGATGTGCGATCTTCGGCATGTCGTCGCGGTTTAAAGAAGGATGCGAGTAATACGATCTTCCGCCGGAAAAAGGATCATCCCGTTTTGCCAGCAGTTGCAACATGAGTTCGTAAGGTTGCATACCAATGCCGAGGAGCAATGATTCATCCCGGTAATACGGTGCGACCCAATCAGAGGGTGTGAGGTGATAGGCGAGAGCAAGCTGAATGGCTTCATGCCCTTTTGAAGTGGAATGAACGTATTTGGTAATCTGACGGTTTTCGTCGTAGATGGCTGCCATGGCGCGAGACCGGCACATGGATTTATAAGCCTGTAATAATATTTCGGTGTTGGTTGCGGAGGATGTCTTTGACACGATTATCAACGATTCGTTAACAGTGCTGCAATTTTAACCCAACTTGGGCGAAAGACTGTGAGGGACGAGCAGCATTTTGCCTTAGTTGGGTTAAAACCCGACAACTCCGGAAAGTTCGTCGGGTAAGTCGTTGGAATCAAGGTCCGTTCAAACACGGAATCGTAACGGCGAAAGACTGTGAGGGACGAGCAGCATTTTGCCTTAGTTGGGTTAAAACCCGACAACTCCGGAGAGTTCGTCGGGTAAGTCGTTGGAATCAAGGTCCGTTCAAACACGGAATCATAACGGCGAAAGACTGTGAGGGACGAGCAGCATTTTGCCAAATACCGACGACGATTTGATATTTCGTCTTATGAAATTAAACTAAATCGTGTCGGCATCCAAGAATGAGCTGGGTTAAAACCCGACAACTCCAGAGAGTTCGTCGGGTAAGCCGTTGGAATCAATGTGAGTTCAAACACGGAATCATCTCGGCGAAAGACTGTGAGGGACGAGCAGCATTTTAACGGATGTCGATCGTAATTGCTTTTTTGGATGGAAAGTAGGAAAGGCGAGATGTGAAATGAGTTATGTCGCTTTTAAGCAGGAATATCTTTGAGGCTGAGTCCGATGCGTTTTCGTTCGTGGTCAATATCGCGAACACGAACTTTAACGAGTTGATCGATGTGGAGGAAGTCGGCGGGATCGGAAATGGCGCGGTCGGTGATCTGCGAAATGTGGATCATGCCGTTTTCTTTAATGCCGATGTCGGTGAACGCTCCGAATTTTGTGAGGTTGGTAATTCGTCCCGGGAGAATCATTCCGACTTTCAGATCATCAATGGTTCGAATAGTTTCATCAAATTCGAGTGACTCCGCAACGCCTCTCGGGTCAAGTCCGGGTTTGTTTAATTCTGAGATAATATCCTGCAGCGTCGGAAGTCCGGTTTTTTCATTAACAAAATCATTGAGATTAATGGATTTGGTAATGGATTCGTTACCGATGAGATTTGAAATTTTGGTATTGTATCGTGTTGCCATCCGGCCAACCACGTCGTATGATTCGGGATGAACCGCACTTGAGTCCAATGGATTGTCTCCGTCGGGAATGCGCAAAAAGCCTGCAGCCTGTTCGAAACTCTTTGCTCCGAACCCCTTCACTTTCATGAGTTGTTTGCGGTTGAGAAATTTTCCGTGGGTGTTTCGGTGATCAACAATCTGTTCGGCGAGTTTGGGTCCCACCCCGGAAATGTATTGCAGGAGGTGAGCACTGGCGGTGTTCACATTCGCCCCGACTTTATTCACAGCCGAAATAACGGTGTTGCCCAGACTGTTCCGGAGTTTATCCTGTGCAACGTCGTGTTGGTATTGCCCGACACCAATGCTTTTCGGATCTATTTTAACAAGCTCTGCCAATGGATCCAATAATCTGCGGCCAATGGAAACAGCACCGCGAACCGTGAGATCGAGATCCGGGAATTCTTTTCTTCCGGTTTCAGATGCTGAATAAATAGAAGCACCGGATTCGTTCACCATAAAAACCTGAACCGGCGAGTTTTTGGGCAAACATTGCCGGATGAATTGTTCGGTTTCTCTTCCGGCCGTTCCGTTTCCAACAGCGACCACATCCATTTTATATTTTGAAATAAGACTGAGAACAGATTGTTTCGATTCCGGGATTTTGCTTTGAGGCGGGTGCGGGAAGATGGTTGAATGATGCAGAAGTGCTCCGGTTTCGTCGAGACAAACCAGTTTGCATCCGGATTTATAACCGGGGTCTAATGCCAAAACCCGTTTGCTTCCAAGAGGTGGGGCGAGTAATAATTGACGCAGGTTGTTGGCAAAAATCCCGATCGCTTCTTCATCGGCTTTTTCTTTGGCCTCCTGCCGGATTTCGGTTTCGATGCCGGGCATGAGAAGTCGTTTTAATCCGTCTTTTACAGCGATGGAAATTTGGTTGGCGGCTTCTGCATTTGAGCGGATGAAAATTTTGTCGAGCTTTTCTAAAGCAAAATCCTGATCGATTTCAATTTTCACTTTGAGCAGACCTTCTTTTTCGGCCCGCAAAATTGCCAGTATGCGATGACCCGGAAGTCTTTTTAAGGGTTGATCAAATTCGAAATAGTCTTTGTAATTCTGGGCTTCTTCTTCTTTTTTGGAATCTACCCGTGATTTTATTACTGCGGAATTCTGATAAATCCTTCGCACCTGATTTCGGGCGGCAACGCTTTCACTCACCCATTCGGCGATAATATCGCGGGCACCTTGCAGAGCATCGTCGGCAGATAATCCTTTTCGCGCAAATCGGTGTGCCTGTGCGATGATGTCGTTTTGTCGCTGAGCCATGATGATTTTTGCGAGGGGTTCGAGTCCGAGTTCGCGGGCAGCAGTAGCGCGGGTTTTTCGTTTTTGTTTGTATGGAAGATAGAGATCTTCGAGTTCGACCGAATCGGTGCAGTTTCGAATTCGTGAAAGGAGGTTGACGTCGGCAATTCCGAGTTCCTGCAGACGGTTGAGAACCTGCTCTTTTCTTTTTGCTAATTCTAAAAACCGGTTTCTTTCCGATTCAATTTTTTCGATTTCCACTTCATCGAGAGCACCGGTAGCTTCTTTCCGGTAGCGGGCAATGAACGGAATGGTGGCTCCTTCTTCGAGGAGTTTTATAACGGCACTTACCGATTTTAACGGAATACCGGTTTTGGTAGAAATAAATGAATCCAATGAATTACTGAGTTGGCGTCAAATATACAGTTGGATGGAAGCGATGGAAACCCGCAGGCTTGTAGTTGCGTTGAAGCTTTTTCGGAGGAAGTTGGCGGATTGTTTTTGTTCGTGTTGTTTAAAGGGAGTTCGGTGGATGAACAGGTTTTGGCGGACGGTCCGCCTTCGCTTAGCTCTTTCGCTGTGCTCATTCGCTGAAGCTTCGGCGGACGAGGACGACGGACGGTCCGCCTACGCCTATCGGCTTCGGCGGACGAGGGCTTAGGGATTGAAGCGGGCAGCGCGGAGCCGGGAACAAGTTTCGGAACCGGTTTGCGGAAGCGATTGGCAATGAGCTCATCGCAAGCCTGTGACGAATTGTGATCCGGTGAGTACTGCGAGCGGAAAGCGCGTAAAAAGCCCCAAACCAAAAATTCTGAAAACCGACAATTACCGATAATTTAGCCGGTGGATGAGAAGCTTCGGGAATTGTATTGCGATCTGTTTTTTATTGGGAGCGTTTCTGTTTATGCGCGTACAAAAAAGTGTTGCACAGCCGGCGGACTCACTGTTGAACATTTGGAAAAATACGTCGGTTTCTGATAGTGTGAGGGCGAACGCTTATGAGCAGTATATCTGGGAAAACGAAGCGTATTCGCGCCCGTTTGAGGCGTTGAAGATGGCGAGAGATCTGCGGGATTTTTCTGAAAAGACAGGATATACAACCGGCGTACTGAAGTCGGCGAATCTGATGGGTGTGATTTACAACAATTCCGGTAATTACGGAAAAGCGTTGCTATTGTTTGAACAGAATCTGGCGCTTTCGGAGCAGACGGGAAATATAAAGGGGGTGCTTTCGGCGCTGGGCAATATCGGCTTGATTTATCAATATCAGAATCAGTCTGAAAAGGCTTTAAATCAGTTTCTGCGAGTGCTGAAAATAGCGGAAGAATCGGGCGACAAGCGGGCGATTGCCACTACACGAAATAATATTGGGGTTGCTCGGATGAAATTGGAAAAACCGAACGAAGCCATGTCGGATTTCCGGAATAGTTTTCGGCTTTGCGAAGAGATACGGGACACAGTAGGGATGGCGAGAGCACTGAACAATATTGCGTGGGTTTATGAGAAAACCGGTTTCATCGATTCGTCGATCCGGATCAATCGGGAAGGTCTTCAACTGGAAACAATTGTTGGCAATAAAAAAGGGATGGCGTTGTCTCAATACAGTATTGGCTCGAAATATTTAGAATCGGGAAAGGCCGGGGAGGCGATAGAATGGTGCGGGGAAGCGTTCAAAATAAGTGAAGCGTCTGGATATATGGTGACACTTCGCGACGCATGTGACTGTTTGTACAAAGCCAATAAGGAAATGAATAATATGGTTGCCGGGCTCCGGTATCTGGAAATGAAGAACCGGTTGGATGACAGTTTAAAAAAAGAGGAAGCCGGGGAAAAACTGTTGCAGATGGAATTTCGGCAACGGGAAGCTGAAGACAGCATAGCTGCGGAAAAGGAGAAATTGATGGTGCAATTGAAACACGAAGAAGAGTTGCACAGAACATCGATAATGCGAAACCAGTTGATCGGTTCGGTGATTTTATTGGTAATTATTTCGGTTGGTTTTTACCTGCGTTCGAGACTAATGCGCAAGTCGAGAAATGCCATTGCCGTGGAAAAGGAGCGATCAGAAAATTTATTGCTGAACATATTGCCGCAGGAGATTGCGGAGGAATTGAAGCGGGAAGGGAAAGCACAGGCCCGGGAATTTCGGGATGTTTCGATTTTGTTTACCGATTTCAAAGGTTTTACGAGTGTATCGGAGAAAATGAATGCAGTGGAATTGGTGGATGAAATTCATCATTGTTTTAAGGCGTTTGACGGCATTTGCGACCAACACGGAATTGAAAAAATAAAGACGATCGGAGATTCGTATATGGCTGCCGGAGGGTTACCGGTTGCATCGGATGATTCGGCGAAGAAAACGGTTATGGTTGCTCTGGAAATGCAGGAGTTTATGGAGAAACGAAGGGCGGAACGAATGGCAAGCGGGGCTATACCTTTTGAGATGCGGGCCGGCATACACACAGGTTCGGTGGTGGCGGGAATTGTGGGTGTACGAAAATTTCAATACGATGTATGGGGAGATACCGTGAATACCGCATCACGGATGGAAAGTTCGGGACTGGCAGGACGAGTGAATATATCGCGCCAGACGTATGAACGAATTAAAAATGATAAGGAATTCGAATTTGAGCACCGCGGATTAGTTGAGGCAAAAGGAAAGGGAGAAGTAGAAATGTGGTTTGTGAAAATAAAAAAGGGCTAACCATTTTTGTTTGATCAGCCCTTTTAAAAGTTTTTAGAGTTCGTGTCTTAATCTCTGCTCATCAGCATTTGCAGTACATACCACAGTAGCAGCATGAAGGATGCGAACAATCCGAGAGCAGCGAGTACATATTGATCTGAATGATAGCGGTGCACGATATTACTGGTTTGATATAAAATGGCTCCGCCAGCGAGCAGTACCATAGCGGCACTAAACCAGAAGCCGAGATTGATCCCGAAAATAATTGCGACAATGATGAGTCCGAGTGCGACGAAAGAACCCACTACCAAAAAAGTTCTCATAAACGAGAAGTCTTTTTTCGTTACGAAAACAACCAAAGAAAGTCCGCCAAAAAGTGCGAGAGTGATAATAAAAGCCTGAGTAAAAATCACGGTGCTTTGGGTCATGAGCATGGCGATGCTGAGCAGCGGAACGAAGATGAAGGCTTCGGCAAGGATGTAAATAAAGTAACCGAGATATTGTCCGTTTCGGTTGGTGGAGCGAGCCACCATTTTTTCGGCTTGCGAAGTTGCGAGCATGAATAATCCGAGCACGATCAGCCAGGTATAACCCTGCGTCATCCGCAATCCGAGATTAACGATGGCGGGAGTTGAGAGAAACAGCGTTTCGAGAATCAGGAAAACGAGAAAGCCACCGGCGAGATGCGCATACGTTCTCCGGTAAAAGGTTGCTTTTTCTTCGGTTGTTGCGTACGACAGTAATTCGCGATCGATGATTTGGTGTTCAGAATTCATATAATCAGAAGTGTTAGAGTTTAACAGGTCAAAGCTAAAGAATTAACCGATGATGGTTGCATGAGTTTGCGTTTGGTTTTACTGAACGACGAAAGGGGTTTCAAAAGCGATGGTTGGGGTTGGGGGGGGTGAAGGATGCAATGTTAACTTTAAGGGCTTAAGCCCTTTTAGCAAATCACCGATTTTGAGTTTTTTGTCGGTCTAAAATGGGTGAATAACTGCTCTGATGTTCATGTTTTACGGGAAGCGTTTAATGAAGTTTGTCCGCGCGATGACATTCGGGTATTTTGGTTTTTAGAATCTTTGTTATCACGCGCGGGAAGAAGCCCTTAAGGGCTTTCTCGACCAATTTCCCCAACACTTTTCACCCACAAAAAAACCCCGACTTCTCAGCCGGGGTAACATCAGGAAGAAAGTAATGGTTATGGTCAGTTCTTAATAAACCTGACGGTCTTCACCGTTCCGTCTTCGGCTGTAACTTTTGCATAGTAAAAGCCGGTTGGTAGTATAGTTATATCAATTTCCTGCTGGCTGTTGCCATCGATTTTGGCATTTAATACTTCGGTGCCGTCCATGGTGTAGATGGTTGCATGGGTTATAACTTTTTGATCAGATGTGAAGGTGATCGCATTTTGGGTCGGAACCGGAAATGCCGTTGCGGTCCATGTCTCAGCAATTTGTACAGTTGAAGTCGTTGAATTTTGCTCAATCGCTGCTACCAACTTGTCTTCTTCACCTGAATTTTCTGCCGGGATTTCGTGCTTTTTAAACGGGTTAATAATAAGCTTTTTATGGATTTCTAATTTGCAACCGGTTGTTTTATCATATATAAATAAAGTAACCTCATAAATGCCGGGTTTAGAATATTCGTGTTTGATCACCTTACCGGTTCCGCCATCACCATCTCCGAATTTCCAGGCATATTCTGCATCTTTTGAATTACCTCTTGCTTTAAAAATTACCTTGTTGTTTGCTATTGTGTATTTGAAACCACCTCTCAGATGACACGGTTTTTCAAACACCACTTTTTTACAGGTGGTAATGGTGCAATGTGTTTTCGGATTAAATGCAGTGAGACAAATTTCATAAACTCCAAAATCATTGTATTTGTGTTTCATTTCGCGGCCAACATCCGCACTTCCATCGCCCCAGCTCCAGTAGTAAAGAACTTTATCATCACTGGCATTGCCGACAGCTTTCACTTCTTTACCATCAGTCGAAAATTTGAAATCTGCTTTTAGATGACAGGTGTCGATTTTACACGGAATTTCAATGAGTTTGCAGATGGTGATTTTGCACGCATTTGCGGCTGAAGAAGTATTCAGGTAAACTGTCAGGCATACCCGGAAACTGCCGTAATGTTTGTATTGATGCGAAGTCTCAGTTCCTTTGCCGTAGGTTCCATCACCATAATCCCATTCAAAAGCAGCGTTTTGTTCATTGGCTTTTGCTCTGAATTTAAACCCGCCGTTTTCTCCGGAAAATTCAAAATCTGCTGCGAGATTGCATTTACGGATTTCAATGGATTTACAAATTTTGGCTTCACATTTTTCGGATGTATCAATAACCAGAAGACAAATTTCATATTTCCCTTCTTTCGAAAATTCATGCTTCATTTCTCGTCCACGCGCGTCAGAACCATCGCTGAATCTCCATATATAATGTGCGTTTTTGCTATTTGATTTTGCTAATAATTTAACCACGGAACCGTCAATGGCAAATTCAAAATCTGCCTCAAGATTGCATTTACGGATTTCAACGGTTTTGCAGATTTTAGCAGCGCATCCGGTTGCAGAATCTTTTACTCCCAGACATATTTCATATTTCCCTGCGCCGGAATATTCGTGTTTTACTTCGTTGCCTTTAGCGCCGGAACCATCACCGAAAGACCAGTAATATTCGGGTGTTTTTCCATTTGATTTTGCATTTGCTTTTATTTGATTTCCATCTGTATAAACTTCAAAATCCGCTTTGAGATCACAGTCCGGAATAACGAGTTTTTTGCAGACAGTGGTTGAACATCTTTGTTTTGTACTGCTGTCAAATGCCCATGCAGTCAGACATACTTTGTATTCACCAGCTTTGGCATACTGATGTCCTTCGTTCTGTCCTTTACCGTATTTACCATCTCCAAAATCCCACTCAAAGGCCACAGCATTGGATGAAGCTTTTGCTTCAAATTTTACGGATTTGGAATTCTGATCAATATAAAAACCGAAATCAGCTTTTACACAATTACTTTGGGCGAAGGATTGAGAAAAAATAAAGACAATTAATGAGAATAGGAGAGTGCCCGACTTTCCTGGTTTGCCAACTTGTTTGATTAGTATTTCTTTCATAATAGAGTGTTTAGGTTGTCCCTTTTTTGCTTTTCATATTTTTAGTCTGAGCGCAATCAAAAGGGTTGCATCATTTATCATAAAAAATTTTCAAACACCCTGGAAACGACAGTTTTGCTGCGGATTAAAGATGTTGGCGCAGGTTCGTTTTAAAAAGGAATTTCCTTTTATTAATGAATTTAGAAATAGAACAAAACTGAATAAATAGCTAAAAGTAAAAACCAGCCATTATCACTAAGGCAGGTACATGTTGAATAAATTAATTATTTAATTTTTAATGCTTCTCCGTTTGGATACACCAAGATTGTAAATTGATAGCGGATTGATTTACAATCTCTTTTCTTCTCACTTTTTTTGTTGATAAAAAAGTAAGCAAAAAATCAAGTCGGAAAGAAAGCTGCCCAAGCGCCCTTTATCATTTGTTGAAAATCGGGGGAAAGAAGTGACAAGCACTTTCCCGATTTTCTACCAAATGAAAAATTCCCGCCGGGGCTATCCCGCCTTTCCGACGGCCCACCCACGCGTTCCTATTCTTGTTTTAGAGTCCGCTTCGCACAATTCATTTTGTTCTTTTAATTCTAAAATTGAAGTGATCCACAAGTTGGTGTTATTAAGCGGAGAAGCATTTATTATTTAATTTTTAACAATTCGGGATGACCAGCTTCCTTTTTGATTGCTAAAAACTAAAATATAAATTCCGGTGCTCAGATTTTGAACTGAGATGTTCTGTTCTGTTTCTAATTGCAATTGCCCGTCAATCAACAATCGGCCATCCAACGAATAAATAAAAAAAGCAGTGGGTTCGCTCCGATTATTTTCCGGCAGCTCAACATTTATAATATCGTTAACCGGATTGGGATAAATCTTCCAGCCATTTGCCACCGTTACCGGAATAATAGCATCGTGGTCAGAAATTACGGCAAATACCTCGTTGCTGTTTTTCTGATCGCTGTAATCAAACGCAACCTGAGCTGTATTCGTGAGGATATTTCCAACGGAAAGTCCGGGTTTTAAACCTATGCTAAAGCCAATGTAACCATCATCGTTCACAATTTCGCCGTTTTTAGTCGGGTTGGGAGCGAGCCGGATGTTTGGGAAAGTCCAGATAATAACGGCGATGTTTTCACCAGGAGTTCCCGGCAGAATCTGATAAGTGTACGGGTGACTTGCACCGGTTTCCCGGATCACCTGCATACTGTGATTAATTTGAATGGTATCAATTACATAAACCGTATTAACGGTATCGTCGCTGTAATTGCTAAAACTAATCTGATAGTCAACAGTCTTTGTAGTTGGCAGAATAAACGCGGTGTCTCCGGTTACCATTCCCGGATTTACCTGTTTGCCAATTTCAATTTGTTCTTCTGTTATTTTTTGGGTTAAAGAGCTTTCGTTATTGTCCTGATCGTAATCCATTGTGGCTTTACCATCACTGATTTTAGCCATTAAATGCAGTTTATCATCGCTTCCGTCTTCCAGATCAAACTTGCATTTTATTACCTGTTTCACCCCGGGAATTAATTGATTGATTCGCCAAACTGCACTATCTCCTTCAACTTTCATCGGGGGAATGCTGGCATTTAAATTTTTTAATTTGTCGTCGAAATGAAGAGTTAAAAATCCGTTTACCACTTCGCTTGATCCGAGGTTTTCAAAATTTATATAATACAGTTGTTTATTTGTTTTGGGAGCGAGTCCGCCGGTTTGAGCGATGAGCTTTACGGAAAGATCGCGTACAGATGTATCCTGAACCAAGGCAAAATCTGCGGAGTCATTAACCTGACCATTTTTCACAACCACCGTTTTCGAAAGTTTATCACACGGAGATGCATTCCAATATTTCTTGGGAAGAATAGTAAATGTGTATTTCCCTTCTTTCAGAAATACCATGTATTTGCCTTTTTCATCCGGACGAATAAAAACATCACCCGGAGCAATTTGAATTATTCGGTCGTTTAGTAATTCATCGCGGTTATTGAAATCGCAGTTCGCATCTTTATCGTAATAAACTTTGCCGATAACCGCTCCCACATCGGCCTGATAACGGGCAACATGCATTAATTCGAGTTTGCCGAGAGCTTTGAACGGACCGCTCACAACGATCTGATTTCTCCAGAAAAATCCGATCGACATACCTTCATATCCGCCACCGGCAACTTCTTCCCATTCTCCATCCCGAAACTGAATTAAATATTGAGTTTCCGATGCCGACGATAATTCAAATTCACCAATTGCAAATATTTTATCTCCATCACTAAAAATATCCTGAATATTAATCACCTTATCAATGCCTTTTAGTGCTGATTCAAGCGTATCACTGGAAAGCAGAAAGAATGAAGGAGCCTTGGATTTGTCGGTTGCATGCTTACCATAAAAAAGAACACTTGTATCGTACGGAAGCATTTCAACAGGTATGTATTCATTTTTCTCATGTCGCAGTGAAACAGAAGAATTTAAACCTGCAACGTATTGCGTAGAAAGGTTGCCGATTTTGGTAAACTCACCTCCGATTACAAGCCGGTTTCCAACAACGGTTGTGGTGTGTACGGTTCCATTAATGTTGAGCGAACTTGCCAGTCCGGAATCGATCCATTTTCCTTCTTTAAAAAAAGCAAGATTATCACCACCGCTCTGAGCATCATTTTTAAATTTTCCGGCAACAACGAGTCGTTCGCCAAGATAGTCGAGGTGTTCGATAATTTCTTCTTTGGCATTTGAGGTTGAAGACATTGCCGGAAGCGTATGATATTTTCCATCTCTCCAGAAAACAATATTTCGTACGTCGTCTAAAAGGTTGAACCGGGTAAATTTTCCGGCGATATACAATCCGGAATCTTTAAATAAAATCGAGAGAATTTTTGAATTAGAATCCGCATAAATAGTTGGCAGTTTCGACCAGTACACTCCGTTCCAAATGCTGATTTCATGCACCCGAATATCTTTTTGAATGCCGGTAGTATAGGCGGCCGCATACATACCCAATGCTGCAGTTACAGCCGTTGCCGGTTCAGGAATGCCGTTGTCGAGAGGTTGCCATATCTGCGCCCCGACATGAAAAGGTTCACATGCTATAAAAATGGAAAAAGCCAACCATAATACTTTCCAATGTTTCATGTCAGAATAGTTTTCGTCTTACGATTACAGAAACTCCGGTTGCCGAGAACCGCTGTGTATATTCACTTCCCTTCATCATGTTTAAAAAGTCGCCACTCCATGTCACACGCATGGCTACATCATACTGAAGATTAATTTGTCTTCTGAGACCCACGTAACCGCCTCCCGTTAAAGCAAACCGGTTAAATTGATTTGCATTCAGATTAACAGGTTGCAATGCGGATCCCAAACCGGTGCCGGCAGAATTAAGTAAGAATCGAAATTGGGTTTGAGCGCCAATTTCTAATGCATAATTATTTCCGATGTTAAAAGATTTACCCACGGCTAATGGAATACTCAAATATCGGTAAACCGGCGAATTACCGGGAGTCTGAATCGTAGTGTCGCGGTAATTCCATTTTATCCATTGTGTATCTAAAGGATTCGGGAACGGGATGTATGGAATGGAATCGTAAATCTGATACGTAAATTTCTTATCAAGTGAACTTCCGTATTCGCTGTAACCCGCACCGGTCATTAGGTTGAGACCTTTGAAATTCCAGCCGTACTGAAAATCGATCTGCGGCTTCAATGAATTGTTTTCGTTCAGATTTCGAAGTCTGAGATATTCAGCATCGGCAGAACCCAGTTTTTGTTTTAATTGATTTCCTCCGATGCTAAGTCCGATATAAGAGGTTGGCTGAACAGAATTTTTCGGGAAGGATAACTGGAAATGATTCGCCAGAACATTTCCAAAAACCGGCACCCACGGACTGATTTTATACCAACTCCCGGGAAGTCTTAACTGAAGTTTTATCGGAGATTGATTTTTTCGGACGGAATCTCCGACAACCGTTGTGCTACTTGAAATGGTTGTTCCTGAATTATTTGATTCAGAAGGTTTAGAAATTAACCCGGAAGAAGATGGATTTTCTCCGATGGATTTTCCAATCGATGAATTAATATATTTCTGTTCCGCAAAGAGAATTTCCCCATTCGAGGTTGTTGTTTGTTGAACCGGTTTTGTGATGATTCCTCTTTGCAATTGAGTTTCCTGAATTTCTCTGGCGGCTTTTGACTGATTAGTGAGTGTTGAAGTATTGCCGTTAAAAAACATCCAGGAAGTAATCGCTATTCCGATTGCGGTGATCGGAATTAAAATCCACCACCAGAAAAATCCTTTCTTTTTGGGAGGATGTAATTCACTGTAAAGTCGGTCCCACTCCGTTCCGTTGAGCGGTTGCTGAAGTTGGCTCATGCCGTCTCTGAAAAGCGAGTCGATATGTACTTTTTTCTTAGCCAATGTTCAGTTTCTCCTTTAATAATTTTTTGAGCAGACCCCGCGCCCTTGCCAGTTGAGATTTAGACGTTCCTTCACTTATGTTGAGCTGGAGTGAAATTTCTTTATGACTAAAACCCTCAACAGCATATAAGTTAAAGACCATCCGGTAACCATCCGGAAGTTCTTTTATCACATCGTGCAGTTGTTGGGCAGTCACAGTAGTTTCCTCGTCGGTTTCAATATAGCATGCCTCGTCGTCATCGTTCAGTGCATGCACGTCGTCGCTGTTTTCGTAGTGCACAAACTTTAAACTTTTCTTATAATGATCGATGGAGGTATTAATCATAAGCCGGGTCATCCAGGTTTCCAGCGAACTGTTTCCTCTGAATTTCTCTAAAAGCCTGAACACCTTAATAAAGCCCTCGTGCAAAGCGTCGCGCGCATCTTCAATGTTTGGGCAATATCTTGAACAAACCCCTAACATTCTGGCGGCATACATTTCAAACAACATCTTCTGTGCACTCGGGTCATTATCAATACAGGCCTTTATTATATCCTGCTCATTGACCAAGTTTCTCCTTTTACCCTTTAGTCTCACCGATTGGCAATAGGTTGCATTAGGCAGTGAAAATTTACGACATTCCTTGGTCAGCCCGCTTTTCAGGAGTGTGAATAAGTGATAGATTTGTCAGGAGCAACCTTCTAAAAAAACTTCGACAATGTCTTCCGAAACAACACCGTCAGGGTCTGAGATTATTAACGGCCTCATTCAATTATTCCGATATTACAAAACCCTTGGCGACAAGGCGATGCAGCAAACCCCGGATGAAAATCTTTTTGTGATTCACGATAAAGAAAGCAATTCGGTTGCGGTAATTGTGAAACATATGTGGGGGAATATGCTTTCGAGATGGACGAATTTTCTCACTTCCGATGGCGAGAAAGAATGGCGGCAACGCGATGCCGAATTTGAAAACGATATATCCGATTCAAAAGATCTTTGGGGAAAATGGGAGGAAGGTTGGCAGTGTTTGTTCAATGCATTAGAACCACTCACCGACGCCGACCTCAACAAAATTGTGTACATCCGCAATCAGGGTCACACCGTTCTGGAAGCACTTCATCGCCAGTTGGGACATTACGCTTATCACGTCGGACAAATTGTTTTTTTGTGCAAAAGCATGAGCGATAATTGGCAAAGTCTTTCGATTCCGAAAGGCGGCTCCGCGTCGTTTAACAAAGAAAAATTTGATCAGGAAAAACATCGCCAACACTTTTCTTCCGAATTCACAAACGATAAAGAATAAGAAACCGATGAAGATTAAAGTCCACAAATTACCTGTGTTTTTGATGGCTGTAACTCTTGCCTCGTGCGCAGTTCAGAAAAAGGATGCCGACCGTATTGAATTAAAAGTTCCGTTTCCAGATAAAGTCGTTTTTGTTGCGACCAGTCTTCCTTCTTCAGAGGAAATTCCGGTTACAATGGTTCAGATTTCCATGGATGAATTTCTCTATACAATTGATACCGTTGCAGAAGCTTCCGTGATTCAAAAAGCACAATTTGCAGATCACCAGATTCCCGATACGGCTATCGCAGCATGTGGCGGATGGTATGCCGGTTCCGGAGATTATTTCTATGCAATAAAAAGCGGGAATGAAATAAGTGTTTATCAGGGCTGGCAAGACGAGGAGCAGGAAGATGCCGGTTATCACTACGAACGAACCCGAACCTTCGTTTTCGAAAAGTAAACAGAACAAGCATTAAAGTTAAACCCGTTCATATTTGTTATTTCCATGAATAGGTTTTCTACAACTCCGATCCCAATTCGTAAATCTGCGATCATAGATATATAAATGTGTGGCTTTTAACACGCTTTCCGCTGAAACTCCAGTCGGGCGCACGGGGCGTTGTTGCCAACAAAAAGAGCTTCTCCCAGTCGCTTTTTTGTTCGGCCACCGCCAACCGTTTGCCCGCCTTTCGTAACCGCTTCAATCGTTAAGCCCTCGTCCGCCGAAGCTTCAGCGTAGGCGGACCGTCCGCCGCCAAATTCCGTCAGGGAAAGTAGGGGTAAAAATGTAGGGGGTAAGGCATGCCTTACCCCCTACATTTTTACCCCTACTTTCCAACCCTTCAAATCCATCCAACCCGAATCATCCACCGGAATCTGTCCGTAGCGTCCTCGCTACGGATTTCATTTATTAATTAAATCAACCGCATGCGTTACCCCCGCATTTTTACCAAATACAAATCCAACCCGAATCATCCACCGGAACCTGTCCGTAGCGTCCTCGCTACGGATTTCATTTTTTCATTCTCTTAATTTATTTAATTAAACCAAAGTCGGTAGCGGGGACGCTACCGACAGATTATGTATTAAACAGAACAAAATAAATAGTGCGAAGCGGATCTTTAAACCAATTTACAATCTTGGTGTATCCATTCAGAAAAGCATATAAAGTGAAATTTCAATCACACAATCCACTCAGGACTTCCAGCTCTTTGCCGAGTTGCGAACCGATTCCTCCTTCAGAAGAAACACCATTCATTAATATTCGGTTAAGCCAGCCATGAATCTTAACCAGCGTTTTTCCATTTATATGATCAGATTCAAGTGCGTATTCCTGAATCATCGTGAGGCGGTCATCGATATCCGAATGAATGGTGAGTTTGTGTTCGGTTGCATTTAAAACCCAGATCTGATCCACCGACAAACCTTCTTCTGTTCCATTATCATAGGTGGCAACCACATTTAACGAATCACCGTTGACAGCCACCCGACGTGCAGATTTTAAATTGAAAATCCATTTCCCGGCATTTCCCGGTGAGCTCATCACATTCCAAACCGAATCCGCAGAACAATTGAATTCCCGGGTATCGGTAGCCTGATGTTCAGACTTTGCCATCAACATCGCGATTACGGTTCCTGCTGTGAGAAACAGCATAAAAATTAAAAACAGTTTAAAATATTTCATGAATTGTTCTTCCGGTAAAACACCCGGTAAATCATGTACAAAGTTCCGGGAATTACAATTACCGTAAGACGAAAAATGTTTGTGGAAGACATGCCATTTGTTAGTGCCCAATTGATAAAAAATCCGCAAAAAACAATAAACACAATGGTCAATATTTTTGCGATTGGCTTTTCGTAAAACGTTTTTTCCTTTTTAATAGCACCTCTTTTTGTCGCCACTTGATTTTCCGGTTTTGTCGGTAATGCGGAAGCTTCATGAGGTTGTTCTTCCGGTTGAGAAATGCCTGTGTGAGTTTCTTTTTGGTTAATAACATCGTGCACAACCACATCCGGATTGGCGGCAATTTTTTCAAAAGCATCTGCCCATTCGGCAAATGCTATTTTATCACTTTTATCATCCGAAAGGGTAAGTTTCCCGGGAGCACTTTTTACAAAAATGTTCAGATAATTATAGCGTTGTTTTCCCCGGTTCATATCGTCTCCCCGCACATAAGACATCACTTCCGACCAGGGATAAAACTGTTCTCCCGGTTTTAATTTTTTCCAGTTGGGGGTTATTTGTCGACGGATTCCGCCGTCTTCTAATATGTAAACCGTCTTGCCGGTTAACAGATAGATCAATCCGTAAACGATGCCAATAAAAAGTACGGTTACCACTATCACATTCAGACTCAGCCAAAAAAGCATAAACATCACGCTCATGGAAATGCCAACCACCAACATAATGTTGGCGGCGATTCCTCCCCGCACAAATCCTTTCGTAACAAAAACTCCGTGATTCGATGCGGAATTTATTTCGGAACTTTCTTCCACCATACGTGACCGTTAATTAATCTGTTTACCGCCGGCCGGTCGAGTTCATCCAATTGTTTCTCTGCCGTTGCCCGATCTGTTGCCCGACCAAACGTGACATAGTTTAATCCGTTTTGTTCGTCGAAGTAAATATAGGTGAGAACGCCGGCTTCCTTGTTCAGCCTTTTTACCAAAAGATCTGCGAGCTCTTTCGATTCATAAACTCCGAGAATGAGATAGTAGTCGTATTCATTAAACTTCATCAGCCCGACAATATCCCGCACGGTTAAATCATCAGGCGATTTTTTCGTTTCCGAAGGTTTGGTTACCACCGGAGTCGGCGGATTGGTTTTCACCGGTTGCGTTTTGGGCTTCTCTACAACGGGAGTTTGCTCTGTTTTGGGTTCTTCCTTTTCCTTCGTTACAACCGGGTCTTTTTTAGGATCATCGTTTTTAGGATTTTCGGTTTTGGCTTCTTCGGTCTTTTTCTCTTCCGGTTTTTCGGCCACCTTTTCGTTCGGATTTTCTTCCGCCGGTTTTAGTTTGTCCTCCGGACAACCCTCATTTTCAACCGGACCGGCTTCATCGGGACACCGATCTTTGTGATCGGCGAGTCCGTCGTTATCCGAATCAGGGCAACCCTCGTTTTCTTTCAAACCGGGTTTATCGGGACACTTATCGTCACTTAATGCGAGACCATCATTATCCGGATCCGGACAACCATGAGTCTTTTTTTCACCCGGATCAAACGGGCAGTAATCGATATCATCGGGCACACCGTCGCCATCTTCGTCGGGGCAACCTTTGGCCGTTTCACTTCCGTAAACATCCGGGCACGAATCTTTTTCGTCGCTTACCATATCGCCGTCGAGATCGCTTATTCTGTTTTGAAGAATCGGAATCTGAAATCCGGCATACAGGTTAAAACCGTTTGTGGTTTTGGCCGTAAAAATTCCCCCAAGGTTATCGGTTCCCATGTAAAAAGGACCGACCCGGCAATACATTCCCCACAACACTTTATTATAAAACTTACCGATTACCAGATTAGTTCCGGCTTCGAGCTGACGACTTTCGTAGCGGGCATTTAGTGAAAGGCTGTTCTGTTTTCGAACGCCTTTCACATAATTGGTCCGTAGGGTTTGAATATACGTTGCCCCGAAAAAAATATGTTCGTCGTATTGATAGTCGAACATCAGATTTAGACTCGTGGGAAGTTTAGAAAAAAACCCTTCGGAGGAACTATCAGATTTGGTAAATCTGGCCAGCGCGAAAGTATCTATCTTGTGTGTTGACGTTAATGTTTTTGCACTTTTAAAATTAGTCCACACATTAAAAGTGTCGTCGTATAATTCTAATGTTCTTGTGTAATCCGGATTGGTAAATCTGATTTTACCCCAGTCTGAAACAGATGCTCCGACCTTAAACAAATATTTATTGGCAGTGCGGTCTTCCTGCCTTTTTTTGTCCATCCGGTAATAATATTCCCGGTATCGCGGACGAAATTCATAAACAAAACCCAGATCGAGTGCATTCCCTTTTCCTAACCGGTTTTTACCAAAAAAATCAAACAGACGGTGATCGTCGGTATAGTATTGTTCGCTGGTTCGTGCGTAGGTGATTTCCGGGTTATAATATTGAATCGAATCCTGTCCTAAGAGTTCGTAATTCAGATTATTGACCGACAAATAAGTAGCACCCAAACCCACCATGTGTTTAAAGGTGAGCCCGGCTTTTATGAAGTGTGCTTTTCGGTCGTAAATCACATTCGCAAAAGAGAAATCGAATTCCTGAAATGCCATCGCACCTGCGCCAAAACGATTTTGTCCGTTGGGTTTGTGAATATATTTTATTTGATGTGCACCCGGACTCCAACCTTCGTATGTGGTGTCAAAATCCTTTACAAAAATCTTCATCAGATCTTCGTTCAGATTTTTAAAATCGGCAAAAAACCGGGTTCTGGTACTGAAGCCGATTCCCATTTTATTCGGTAATCCGAACATAAAAGAGGGTCCGGTGATTTCGAAATTTGCATAAGCCTGTTTCGATTTTCCGTTCAATCTTTCTTTTACATAAGAATCGTAAAAAACCGGAACTCCATTTTCGTCGAGCAGGTCGTCTGGCAATTTCCCCCGTAGGGCTTTCCACTGATTATACGGAGTTTGAACTTTAATATAATTATTGGTTGCCTCACCATAAAAAGCCAGCGGAGTGAAAGTAAATCGATGCCGGCTGTCGGCTAACGTTGCCGGATTAAAAAAAGCACCGATGGTTCCGGAGTAGTTAGATGCTGAAAATGCCCGTGGATATTGAGCAAGAGACTGTTTCGGCTGCATTAAACCCAAACCCAATACAACTCCTGAAAGCAATATTGACGACCTAAAAAGATGCATGATATTCTTCTGCGCCAAGGTTTTATTTGGTGTGATCCGCAAGTCGATTCCCTCGTATTAAAACAAATATATAGGGGCTCGATGCATAGTAACTATATGGTTTTACACGATTTGCAGAAGGTGGTAAAAAAATGATTCACTCGTTATCCCGAAGTGATTCTTACAGGTTGAATTATTAAAAACCGCTTGTTCCTCAAATTAAAAAACCCTTAACCGGTTAAAAGGGATTGAGTATTTTGAGTAAATTCAGCGCCCCTTTTAACACCCTAATTCAAACACAAAATGAAAGCACTAAAGGTAATTGGCATTCTGTTGTTGGTGATTGTCGCGCTGGCACTCATCGCTTCTCTTGTACTTCCGAAGGAAATTGCGGTTTCCGAATCCGTAACGATTAATGCCCCGATCGATCTCGTCTGGAAAAAAGTAGGATCGTGGGAAGAATCAAACAAATGGTCTCCGTGGATGAAACTCGACTCGGCAATGGAAATTACGTATGAAGGTGAACCGGGTGCTGTGGGTTCAAAATTCTCCTGGACAGGAAATGATAAAGCGGGCTCGGGTTCTCAGGTGATTGATGAAACCGATGCCGAAAATCATACATTAAAGAGCACCGTGAATTTTATTAAACCGATGTCGGGTACTGCAAATGTTGAAATAATGCTCGCTGATGAAGGAGAGGGAAATACGAAAGTAACCTGGACAATGAATCAGAAAATGAGTATTCCCTTCAACATGTTTGCAGCCGTTTTCGGAGCAAAGAAAATGGTATCCAAAACGTATGTCGACGGATTGGCAGCCCTTAAATCTCAAGCCGAAGAAGAATTGAAAAATATACCAACCGAACCCGAAATGAAAGTAGAAATTATCGATCGCCCGGCCACAGACTATGTTGGAAAAAGAGAAACCATCAACACAAAGGAAGTAGGCATGAAATACGGCGAACAAATCGGAATGCTGATGGCTGCCTGTGGTAAAGAAAATATTGCGATTGCCGGTAGTCCGGCCGCACTCTATTTTACCTGGGACACAGTAAATCAAAAGAGCGAAATGGCTGCTGTTGCGCTGGTGGAAGGCAATAAAGCACCCGCAGGTTACAGTATAATCAACGTTCCGGGTGGTCGTTTTGCGAGCATGTTGTACACCGGCCCGTACGAAGGAATTGGTGCAGCACACGACATGATCATGAAATACATTGCCGACAACAAGCTTAGTTATGTTGAAAATGCTCCGGTGATAGAAACCTATATCACAGGACCTCCAACGGAAACAGATCCGGCGAAATATGTTACCCGAATCGATTACCCGATTCAGGACAACACCGAAAATTAAATTATTCCCAAAGCATAAAAGGTTATCCGGCCCGTTCGGATAACCTTTTCTTTTATTTCAGATTTCAACCGAATGTATTTTAATTCTCAATTCACGGATTTCTTCAAAGGACTGGCAGCGCACAACGACCGCGACTGGTTTCAGGCCAATAAAAAGATTTATGAAAATGAAGTTAAAAAACCGTTTTACCAATTGGTGAACGATCTGCTGTCTGCCACCAATTCAAAAATTCAGGTGAAAGATGCCGTTTTCAGAATTAACCGCGACATCCGTTTTAGCAAAGACAAATCACCGTATCAGTTGCATGTGAGTGCGATTATTTCAGACGGCGGAAGAAAAGATATGCAGTATCCCGGACTTTACATTCAACTGAGCGCTCATCAGCAATGGATCGGAGGAGGAATGTATATGCCCGATAAAGACAATTTGCTCAAAATCCGGAAAGCTATTATTGCTGATCCGAAGAAGTTTCAGAAGTTAATAGACGATAAAAATTTCGCTTCGGTTTACGGAACAATTAAAGGAGATAAAAACAAAATCTTGCCGAAGGAACTCAAAGGGTTGGCAGATGACAATCCGTGGGTTTACAACAAGCAATTCTATTTTATGGCAGAATACGAAGACGAAAATCTTCCCTGTCGCGAAGATCTGTTGCCCTTTATTCTGCAGCATTACAAAGCTTCCGAAAAATTAAACCGGTATTTTGCAGACATAATTTCTACCTGAACTGATGACTACGGCAGTAATAATCGACGACGTAATTGAAGCGCGGGAAATTCTGAAATCGGATTTAAAAGAAGTCGCACCGGATGTAGACATTATCGGGGAAGCCGACAGTGTTGTGAGCGGGGCTAAGTTATTAAACCGGGAATCGCCCGACATCGTTTTTCTGGATATTCAGATGCCCGACGGCGACGGTTTTGATTTATTGGAAATGGTTCAGCGGAAATCCTTTAAAACCATTTTTACCACAGCGAGCGATGCACACGCATTAAAGGCATTTAAATTTTCGGCAATTGATTATTTATTAAAACCGATTGATCAAGATGAGCTGCAGGCGGCAGTGAAGAAGGCCCGCGGAAAACAGGACGATCCGAGGAGCATGCAACTGCTGCAGGAAAACATTAGTCGCAGCATTGGCAAAATGGAAAAGATGATCCTGAATACGCAGGACAAAATTCATGTGGTAAAACTAAACGACATTATCCGCTGCGAATCGGATGTGAACTACACACACATTTTTTTAAAGAGCGGAGAAAAAGTTTTAGTTACAAAAACCCTCAAAGAATACGACGAACTACTTTCCGATAACGGCTTTCTGAGAGTGCATCAATCGCATTTAGTAAATGTGGAATACATTAAAGAATTTGTGAAAACCGACGGCGGCCATCTCAACCTGATTTCCGGCGGATATGTTCCGGTTTCAACGCGCAGGAAAGCTGCTGTAATGCAAGCCCTGGAAAATCTCTGAGTTGGCTTCTGGTCATTTCAGAATTATTCAACTATTCCGTAATTTTCAGTTTTAACATTAAATCCCATGAAAACACTTCGCCTTTTTCTGATTCTTTTTCTTTTCGGATTTCAACTTTCGGCACAGAACTCAGCCGTCGGAGTTGAGAAATATACATTGCCCAACAATCTGACAGTTTATCTGAATCCCGACCCGGATGCCACACAGGTTTACGGATTAGTTGTGGTGAAAGTGGGCAGCAAAAACGACCCGGCCGATGCAACCGGCATGGCGCATTATCTCGAACACATGCTGTTTAAAGGAACCACCGAAATGGGAACTTCCGATTACGAAAAGGAAAAACCGCATCTCGATTCCATTAATATGTATTACGATTTATTGGGAAAGACAACCGATAAAGAAGAGCGAAAAAGGATTCAGGAAAAAATAAATGAGCAGAGTATAAAAGCTTCGAAATACGGCTTGCCAACCGAGTTTGATAAGCTCATTAAAAGCATTGGTGGCACCGCATTAAATGCTTTTACTACCAATGATATCACGTGTTATTACAATGCTTTTCCGACGGAACAAATGGACAAATGGCTCGAACTATACAGCCACCGTTTTCAGAATCCGGTGTTCCGTTCTTTTCAGTCGGAGCTGGAAGTGGTTTATGAAGAGAAGAACCTGTCGATGGATGGTATAGAAGAAAAACTGTTTGAAGAACTCAACAAGAATCTGTTCAAGAATCATCCGTATGGAACCCAGACTACCATTGGTACTGTTGAACATCTAAAGAATCCGTCACTCAACCGGATGTACGAATATTTCCATACGTATTATGTCGCGAATAACATGGCGCTGGTGCTGAGCGGGAATTTTAATCCGGGAGAAATAAAACCCATGATTGAGCATCATTTCTCGCAACTCAAACAAGGGAAAATTCCGGAATTTCCAAAAATTGAAAACCATCAGTTTTCCAAAGACGAACAGGAGAATGTGCGCTACACTCCGATAAGAATGGAACTGATCGGTTATAAAACCATTCCCGATAACCATCCCGATTATCATGCGATGGAAGTGCTCTCCTATCTCTTATCCAATGGTTCGGAAACCGGTGCTCTCAACAAACTTCAGCGCGAACACAAACTTATGGAGGCTGATCTTTTCAATTACAACATGAACGATGACGGATCACTGGTTTTAATAATCGTTCCTAAAATAATCGGGCAGTCGTTTAAGTCGGCTGAGAAACTGGTGATGGACGCATTGGATTCCATTCGAACAGGCAATTTCCCAGACGATCTCTTACAAATGGTAAAAACTGAATTGACGATGGATCATGAGCGATCATTAGAAAATTATGAAAGCCGAGCTTTCAATATTGCCTTTGCTTACGGATCTAATTCAACCTGGGAAGACTATCTTGCCTACAGCGATAAAATTGATAAGATCACCAAAGCCGATGTGCAACGGGTTGCCGAAAAATATTTGACCAAACATCGTTTCACACTTCGGTCGAGAACCGGAAGTCCGCCGAAAACCGTTCTGGAAAAACCGGGCTTTAAACCGGTGGTGACAGACCAAACCGAAGAGTCCGTATTTGCAAAACAATTTCAGGAAAGAAAAATAGCAGCCCGGACTCCTCGATTTATTGATCCCGAAAAAGACGTTTACCGAACGAATCTGAATGAAAGCAACAAACTCTTTGTAACGCGCAATCCGGTTAACGATATTTTTTCTATGAATATCGCTTTTTGGGTTGGAGACGACACCTTGAAAAACCTGGAATTGGCAATGGATCTGTCCGACTATTTCCACACCAAAGACATGGATCTCGACCAAACCAAAGATGCTTTTGCGAAACTGGGATTATCGTGGTATACCTATTCCAACCGGGGATATACCATGGTTCAATTCACCGGGCTGGAGAAAAACCTGCAACCTTCTTTGGATTTGATTAACCAAATAATTTACGAGCCTCAGGTTGAGGAAAAGGTAATCGACATTATGTACGATGAGGAGAAAGCCATACGTAAGTACGAATTAAAAGACCCTCGGTCAGTTGGTGTGGCTTTGTTTGATTATGCCACAAACCCATCGCATTCACCTTACCTCAATCGTCCGACGTTGAAGGAATTGAAAAAAATGAAGGCCTCTGAACTGTTAAAAATATTTCAGGAATTAGTGACGTACAACGCTTCATGGCACTTTGTAGGAAAAACAAGTGGTGAAGAAATCACTAAAATGCTTCGTTCAACCATGAAACTCGCGAACAACCACAAAGAATCTCCCCTCACCAAACATACGGAACCTCAAACCCCGATCAATTTAGTCTATCTCACCAACGACAAGAAATCGGTTCAGAGCCAGATTAACTTCAGGGTTCCATCGGTTCCTGGAGAAAAAAGTCCATGGGAAAAAGCCAGAGTGAGCGCCTTTAATAATTATATGGATGGAGATTTTTCAGGCTTGATCATGCAGGAAATCCGTGAGTATCGTTCACTGGCATATTCGGCATACGGGTATTTTTCTGCACCTTATCAGAATGATTCTTCCGGCTTTACCGGTTACATCGGTTGTCAGGCGGATAAGACTGTTGAAGCCATACGGGTTATGAAAGGCTTGCTCGACAGTATGCCTCAAAAACCGGATCGCATCGAAACGATTCGGGAAGGTTTAAAAAACAGCTCCGCCCGGAGATATCCGAATTTCCGGGTGATTTCGTATTCAGTTGACTGGAGTGAAAAAATAGGATCTGATTATTTGTTTGGTCCGGATGAATACGTCGCCTACGACTCACTCACATTTGATGATGTAATGAAAGTTTACAACACATTTATTGTAAACCGGCCGATAATTATCACCGCTTCCGGAAATCTCAAACGAATGAACGCCGCAGAACTGAAGACATTCGGCAAACTGATTTATGTCAAAAAGAAAGATCTGTTTGTGAAGTAGGTTTCACTTTAGTCTAAAGCGGATATCCATTTTTCGGCAACTGTCAAGCCGATCGACAAACTGGAAGTGGCAGCGGGACTCGGTGCATTCAATACGTGAATGGCATTGGGTTTTTCAATCACCCGGAAATCGTCTAACAGGCCTCCGTCGCGGTCGCAGGCCTGTGCTCTCACTCCGGCTTCTGCTTTTATGAGATCGCTTTCACGAATTTCAGGAATGAGTTTCTGCAGCGCTTTTGTAAAGGCGTGTTTCGAAAACGACCGCCACATTTCACCCATTCCGGTCTTCCAGTATTTTTTAGCCACCTTCTGAAATCCGGGCCACATGAGCGATTGATATAATTCGCCAAAGTGAATGTCCTTCCACGTATATCCTTCTCTTCTAAGTGCGAGAACTGCATTCGGACCGGCTTCGGTATGGCCGTTCATCATACGTGTGAAGTGTACGCCGAGAAACGGGAAGTTCGGATCGGGAACCGGGTAAATGAGATTTTTAACTAAATGATGCGCTTCCGGTTTCAACATATAATATTCACCCCGGAAAGGAATGATTCGTACGTCGAGTTCCTTTTCGGAGAGTGCTGCGATTTTGTCGGAATACAATCCCGCGCAATTCACAAAACTTTCGCTTTCCACGGTTTGATTTCCGCTGCGGATGATCCAGTTCTTTCCGGAACGTGCAATGCCTTCCACTTTAAAAGAAGCTCGGAACTCACCTCCGTTTTCTTCGATGAATTTGCGATAGTGATTCGAAACAACTTTGTAATCGATAATGCCGGTTTGCGGAACAAACAAACCCTTAACTCCGTGAACGTGCGGCTCTCTTTCCCGTATTTGTTCGGGTGTAAGCCATTCTAAATTTTTTAGTCCGTTCGCAACGCCGCGCTGCTGAAGTTTTTCGAGTTCCGGCACTTCTTCTTCTGAAGTCGCCACCACAACCTTTCCACAGATGTCGTGAGGAATGTTGTTTTCTTTAGCGAATTCTAAGAGCATCTCATAACCCCGGATACAATTGAGCGCTTTTAAAGATCCGGGTTTGTAATACAGTCCGGAATGTATCACTCCGCTGTTGTGCCCGGTCTGATGTTTTGCTTCTGAAGATTCCTTTTCGAGAATCACCAATCGGGTTCCCGGACGTTTTTTGAGGATTTGAAGTCCGGTCGCGAGCCCGACAATTCCTCCTCCTATAATGGCAACTTCAAATGCCTTGGTCATGATCAGAAATTAGTTGTTAGGGTGAATTTTACTCCGCTGAATGCAGGTTCAAGACGACAAATACCACCGGTACAATTCACACCTTCTACCTGTTTTACATAAGCCAGCGTGAACGAAGTTGTGTTAATGTTGAATTTGGAAAATACCGTCCAGTAGTGAATAATGTTATTACCGATAATGGCTCCTTCCGAGTGACGAACCGGATCAACATTCACCATATCGGAAAGTGCAAATGAATAATGCGGAGACATGTTCAATTCGAGAATGGCGTTCACAAAACTTCCGAGATCCTGTTTGGTCATGAGGTACTGGCATTCGAAGCGGAGGGAATTTCTTCTCGTTACTTTATACGTGAATTCACAAAAAGGAGTAACGGTTTTCACGTTGTGATACGAAGTATCTTTTGCCTGATAGACCTGCTGATTATAGAAGATGGATTGCAATCCGACTTTCGTTTTAAATTTCCAGCCGAACTTGTGTTCATACATCATAAAGTATTCGTGGTACAGCTTTTTACCTGTAAGCCCGGTGATGTGTGAATAGTTGAGGTTTAAGGTTTTTCCTTTGCCGATGGTCCAGATCACATTGGCCTGATACGCTTCTTCGCCGTAATCCTGAGCCGCGGCAGTGTAGCGGGCGAGCAATCTATAAGTGGCTTGTCGCGACATCGAGGGCTGGTAAGTAAGAAGTCCGTTGAGTAACTGCACATTTGGATTGATCTTGAGTTGGTAATGATCGATTCTCCGGTATTGAAGATTGATTCCGATTCCACCGTGTTTCTCTTTTCCCAATTTGTTTTTAGAATAACTGAGGGTTCCGAGCAGAATATTTCCAGGCTTCAGAACAAGCTTTTGTTGTTCATCGCGCTGGGCTTCTTTTGATTTTCCGTTGTATTCGAAATTACCGGTAAAGTCTCCGAACGTGGCAGTAACATATCCGCTGTATGCATACACATTGTATTTCGGATCGAAGCGGTCTCCCAAATCGTAGCTGTTGATTTCCGTGGCAATTTCATTCATCGAATTTTTGGATAGCGTTCGGTTGAAAGCACTTGCTCCAAGGGTAAATTGTCCTTTTCCTTCTTTGAGATAAAAGATCTTCTCCGAATTAATTCCTTTAATAATGTCTTCCGATGTTCCGAAACGATTCGATTGCGAACCTTTCTGGTTTCCGGTAAATGCCTTTACATAAAACGAAGGCGAAATATCGTAACGGGCATGCACACCTTCCACTGCGTAATCGATACCGATGAGTCTGTTTTCGTATGATCTGAAAATTAAACCCGATCCGAACTGATCGTAAAAAGACCCGACGGTTAAGGTGAGTTTGTCTATTTTCTTTTTAACCTGCCAGAAACCCAGGCCGTGACCCGAAAACGAACCGGTCGGATTCAGGAGGTTGCTGTTATTAAAGAGATCGTAACGCGCTGCAATATTGAAATCACCGATCTGATAATTCAAAAACAACCACGCCTCGGCAGAGCTGATATCGCTGTTGTACTGTGGCGGTTCGTACGCACCGATCGCACTGTCGCGGACGAATACCGAAAAGTTACTTTGAAAATTTCCGCTTAGCACTCCTTTGTTCTGAGCAAAGGCATTCGTGGTAAAAAAAAGAATCACCGCAAGCAGTGGTGATTTCAGCAGTGGTTTCAACATGGCTGCAAAATAAGGCGAAAAGGTTTTATACTTGGCTTTCGCACCAATCATGAGTTTAATCACATACCCAAACCCGCGTTGGTGCACTTTGGTAAAAACTACGTCTTAATGATTGTTAGAGACAAAACCGTGATTCCTTTATTTGTCTGTACACATAAATTGCGGCGACTAATTCGAAGTAAACTTGAAAAGAGGAATCTTCATTTCCCTGTTGATTGTGCTGTTGTCCGGCACCTTTCTGCAGAACTGTAAGCACGAAATCCCGACTCCGGTTGTTTTTTCAAACGACTGCGATCCCGATACGATCTATTTTGTGAATCAGGTATTGCCGGTAATTCAATCGAGTTGTGCGATGAGTGGTTGTCACGATCACAAATCGAGAAGGGAAGGTGTTGAACTTACGAGTTACAGCAAGATCATGAAAACCGGTGGCGTAACCGCTTTCAATTCCGGAGGTAGTATGCTGTACGAGGTGCTAATAAGCACTCATAATCGTATGCCTCCACCGCCTGCTTCGCTCACAATAAGTCAGATCCAGAATATTAAAAACTGGATCGATCAGGGAGCACTTAACAATGAATGCCTCGGATGCGATACTTCGAATACGACGTATATCAGTCGCATCAGCAATGTGATTTCGACAAATTGTGTCGGTTGTCACAACTCAAGTCTGGCCGAAAAAGGTGTTTTGTTAGAAACCTACTCAGAGGTCAAAGACATTGTGAACGACGGTCGCCTGCAAGATGTTCTGGATGGAACTAATGGTTATTCGGTTATGCCGCCATATCCTGCTGTGCTTACCGATTGTTCTAAAAATCAGATCCGGCACTGGATTGAAACCGGAGCTCCGCAGAATTGATCCGTTAAATATCATAACAGAATACCCATTTCTACAAGTTTAATTTGTCCCCGTTTATATTACTGAAATGAAGAAATTACTGACGATTACTGTATCCTTTGTCGCTCTTGTTCTGATTTTACAGAATTGCAAACATGAGCTTCCGGTTCGCAAAACCGATGATGTTCAAACCGGTGACACGACCCAACACAATACCGACACTACCGGAAATCAATTATCAGACACCTGTAGTCCGGATACGGTTTATTTTGTTTCGGATGTGCTTCCCATTATTTTGTCTAATTGCGCACAACCCGGTTGTCACGACGCAAACTCACGCATGGAAGGAATTGTGTTAACCGATTACAACAACATTATTAAAACGGGAAGAGTAATAGCCTTTAATCCTGCAGCGAGCAAGATTTATCAATACATGGTTACCACCAATAAAAATAAGATCATGCCGCCTCCGCCATTATACATGACACCAGAACAGATTAATGCAATTAAAATCTGGATCGAACAGGGTGCGCTCAACAACTCCTGCCAAAACCGTTGCGACACTTCCGTCGTAAGTTATAAAACACACATCTGGCCAATTCTGGAAACTACCTGCAAAGGCTGTCATAACGGATCGAGCGGTAACGGAGGAATCAGCATTACAAACTACACCGAAGTAAAAACTTTGGTGGATAACGGAAAACTGGATGGAACGATTAATCACCGGAGTGGTTACCAACCCATGCCGCCGCTCCCGGGACAAGTTGAAGATTGCGCCAAATCCAAAATTGCCGTTTGGATACGAGGAGGTGCTAAGAATAATTAATCAGGAAAACCCGAACGAATGAATTTCAAAAACACGCTTTTAACTCTGTTGGTGATTATTGCTTTCTGGCAAATTACCTCGTGTTACTACGATGTAGAACAGGAGCTTTATCCCAAAGGAAGTACAGCTACGTGCGATACGACTAATGTTAAACTGAGCGATCAGGTAAGCACAACTTTTAAAACATATTGTTTGAGTTGCCACAGCACTGCGGCGGCCGGACCAAGCGGAGGAGGAATTATTCTCGACACGTATGAAGGAGTGAAAGCGCAGGTGGATAACGGCCGTTTGCATTTGTCGATCAACCAGCTTCCGGGAGCCTCGTCGATGCCAAAAGGGGCGAATAAAATTCCCGATTGTGATATTGCTAAAATTGAAGCCTGGATAAATGCCGGTGCATTAGACAATTAAAAGATGAGCATGAAAATTTTTAAAACCACCCTTTTTTTAGGTTTAATAGGATTAAGTATTTCGGCAAATGCCCAGTTCGACGAAGACGAAAAACCGGTTTACACAACCAAAACATTTTACTCGAGCCGGATCGTAAACAGTCATACAACCGAGAGCATCGAAAAGAACGTTCTCGACTTCCGGATTAACCACCGCTTCGGAATTTTGTCTGACGGATATTCCACCTTTTTCGGACTTGATAACGCCACAATGCGGATGTCGTTCGATTACGGAATCACGGATAATATTACCGTAGGAATTGGTCGAAGCACATACGAAAAAAACATCGACGGTTTTGTGAAATACCGCTTCCTGCGACAAATCGAAAAGAACGGGAAGATGCCGATCAGCGCTGCGTATATCGCGGGAATGAACATGAGCGGTCTTACACCTCCGGCGGGTCGAACCAATTATTTTACCTCGCGTTTGAGCTACAATCACCAATTGGTAATTGCCCGCAAATTCACCCAGAAATTCTCTGCTCAGATTATGCCGACTCTGGTTCACCGAAACTTAGTGGATTCCACGAAGTACAAAAACGATGTATTCGGAATGGGTGTCGGGTTGAAACAGAAAATTCTTCCTTCGATTACATTAAACCTCGAATACTTTTATGTGTTCCCGAACCAGATCAGCAAGCAATACACAAATCCGCTTTCGATCGGTTTCGACATCAACACCGGATGGCATACATTCCAGTTGCACCTCACCAACGCAACCGGCACGTTTGAAAAAGCGTATTTGTGCCAGACCTCCAATAAATGGTCGAAAGGAAATATCCATTTCGGTTTTAACATTTCAAGAACGTTTCATCCGGGCGGGTTTTAAACCTCCTCTCTTAACCGCTCCATATCAATCCTCGAATGGTGTCGCGGATCACGCGGAATCTGTTTTTTGAGAATAATTTCATCGTACGGAATCTCAGGAATACGCTTTATAATTTCACTTTTTAATTGATCCGTTTCTACGATTAGCAAGAGTTTTCCGGAATGCTCAATTAAAGTTCCGGTGCGTATTCCCGGTATTTTCCGCAACTGACTTTCGATCAGAAACGGAGAAAGAAAATTGTCTTTATAGGATATTAGATCTTTACAACGACCGGTCAGAAATAAGGAATTGTTTAACACAAAACCGCTGTCTCCCGTGCGATGCCACGTTTCGTTTTTAGTAAAAATTTTATTTCGTTTTAATGCTTCCGGATTTTTGTAATACTCCTTTAAAACATGATTTCCGGAAACGATAATTTCTCCGGTTTCTCCGGGCGCAACTTCTAATTGTTTTAAATCTTCCTCCGTATGTATTTCTATCACATCCTGCGAAATGGAAACGATTTTCACCGTTGTTCCGTGATACGGAATTCCAACCCGCAAACCTTTTTCTTCCGCTACATCACAAACCGCCAGATCCTTCGCTTTAATCGAACTGATGGGTTCGGCTTCCGTGCTTCCGTAAACGATATTGATATCCGAATCCGGGAAGGCCTGAATCAATAATTGCGCATCTTCCGGATATACTGCTGCCCCTCCGGTAAAGATCTGTTTTATGCTATTGGTTTTCTGTTTTGTTTTAATGTAATGTTCCGAAAGTTTTAACAATAAATACGGAGAAGAAGTGATCCGATTAACTCGGTGTTTTGCGATTTCAGAAACAATATTTTCATAATTAACTTCATCCGGTTTAGAGATTTTTTCTTTTAGAATTAATGAAGTAGCGCCCACACCAAGATTCACAAAAAGTACAATCGGTAATAAGGTTAAATCAATATCCTGATGACCGGGTTGAATTTCATCCGTTAAAGCATCGAACTGTGCTTTCAAAAAACCATGCGTTCGTTTTGCGGCTTTCGGAATGCCGGTCGTACCGGTTGTGAATGTTATTAAAGCGGTGTCATCATCGCCGGTTTCTATTATTTCCATTCCATCATTCAGCATTTTATTCCGGTTGAGAACAACCGGAATTTTCCGGATCTCTTTAGACAAAATCCGTAATAAATGTGCTTTCGGAATTCCCACAAATCCTTTGCATTCGGCAATCCGGCAACACATCGAAAGTCGTTTGAGTCCGGCCCAGTCATCCACAAAAACTGCCGTTGCGCCCAAACTGAAAATGGCCAGAACGATCCGGTATAAATCGGGAGACATCGGAACAAAAACCAAAACCCGGTCGCCTTTTGAAATGCCTTTATGTTGAAAATAGGCTGCAGTTTTAAAGACCTGTGACTGCAATCCGGAATAAGAAATAGTTTTATTCTGAAAAATAATAGCCGCGTTATCCGGATGCGATCGGGCGGCATTCGCAAACAGGTTTACGATGTTCATAGCCGCTTTCCGAAAAGCTGATATTGCCGGTAAACAGAACCGTTAAATTTCCCAATCGAAAGATGTTTCGACGTATTGTCGTCGTGCATAAAAGCGTGAATGGCTTTTTCGAATCCGAGACTTTTAGCAACCTGATACGTTTTCGCTCCGAGGTAACTTCCACAACCTTTCAGTTCGTCGGTCATTCTTTTCGCCATCGACTTTACGACCAGCGTTTTTTCTTTTGTGTTGCCCACATCGGGAATGGAAAAAGATAGTCCCTGAATTTCTTCCGCTTCATTTTCAATAATGATGATCAAACGGGGAATCATCAAATGACGAATCTGCATGAATTTGTTTACGAACTCCTCTTCATCCACCGGAGTAAACAGAAAGTTTCCTGCAAATGCTTCATTACAAAACCGGGCAATCTTGCGGAGATCGGTCATTATTTTCAGCGTGTCCATATTGCGGATGCGCATTCCGTTTTCGGCCAAATGTTTTTCGTACCGGCTAATGAGTTCTTCGTCAACATCAATTTTTGTATCGGAGTGACTGCGGTAATTACCGATGATTTCAAAACCATTTTCCATCATTTGTTTCGGATAAAAGAGATGATGATAAGGCTCTAAAAAAAACGGTGGATTTTCATCCGACATATTAAACCGGTAATTATTCCAGGTGCTGCCTTCCATGGGTCCGATTAGAAATTTTGCACCCAGTTTCCGGGATTCATCTTCCAGAAAGTTCAGGACTTCTCCGGCGATAGCGACATCATCAACGCACTCATACGCTCCGAAACACGCGGCACTTTCGGATTGATATTTTAAATCGGGATTGAGATATAAAGCAGCTCTCGCAATCGGCCGATCATTTTGCAACCACAGAAAACCCTTTATTAAAAACCGTTTGGAAGGTTGATTAATGAAAACGTTTGCCGGAAGTTCCGGGTAAAATGAATTTCCGGCTTTAATAAAATCTTCAAAGCCGGGGTCTTCAGGTTTGTATGCGATAATCCGAAGAGCGGAATTCACGCAAAATGATTGATCAGATACAATACTAAAACTGCTGTTAAGGGAACTGATATATTATCATAACCGCGATGTGTAACACCTTCTGCAATTCCGGTTGCCACGGCAACGGCCAGTGCGGTGAAGGTGGTAATTTCATTCATGTCGTACCATGTAATTGAACTCAGAAACATGGTAATCAGAAATGCGGAAAGAATAAAAACGGCAGAACCCATTACGGTCTTTACTGAACCGCCGATACTGAATTTTCCGATCGGGAATTTTTTACCGACTAATGCTGCCAGCGGATCACAAACGGCAAGAATGATAAGCGGCATATAGAAATAAAGCCGGTCTTCGAGCTGGTTGGCAATTATGTAACACGCAAAAACCACGATAGGAAATAAAATACTACCGTACGTTTTACGATCTACTTTGTGAATGGAGTGCAGTTTATCAAAGCGCATACTCCAGATTAAGATTAACAAAAAGCCTCCGCACAGAACACCGACTAACGGAATGCTATCGATAAAGACGGGAAAGGAGAGAGCAATTAAACCCGAAAAAACATGAACTATTTTTCGTGTGTGTTCGGCTGTTACTTTTAACTTGTGATAAAGCAATTCGGCTATGGCAAAGAGGGCCAGATACAAACCGCCAAGAATCAGGGTGTGTACAATGTTTGAATTCATAATTTAAAATCTGAATGAATACCGGAATAAAAAAAGCCACGATCTCTGTTGCGCAGTTGTTCTTCTAATTCGGTGTCGGAATTTAGTTCACTATTCACATTTGACATAATTCTCGGAACCATAAGATTCCAATACGCAAACCGGCTTCCGGGTCGTGACTGAGCTACAAATTGCCGCACGGTTTCGGAGAACATTTCGGGAGACATGTACTCAAAGATGTTGGATAGATTGAATTTGTCAAAACCCTTTTTGCTGTGTGAAGACAATTGCGCATATCCTTCAAACAGTTCGAGGCGGTGAATCCGGGATTTTATTTTATCAAAATTTTCCTCTCTCACATAATGCGGCAAATCGTCTCCGAACGTGCCACTCATGATCATCCGGAGCATACCGTTTGTTTGGCAATAAACCGAAGACAAGTGTCGGGCGGCTTGTTTCAGAATAAAATCTGAGACGGAAACTTCCACTTCTTTCATAAAAGCTTTGTCGCGTCCGAATCTTCCCATCACATAGCGGCTGAAAAAAATACGGAACAACCATCTCCAGCGCCAGGAATTCCAATGATTATGGAAATAGATTTTTTGTTCATCCGCGATTTTGGTTTTCATCAGTTCCGAAATATCACTTTGCGAATGAACCCACGGAAGAATTTTTTGCCGGAACAGTAAAAAGTACTTTTCAAATTTTCCGATATAAATAAAGCCTTGATTCATCCATTCGGTATGAATTTCCCAGTACAGCCGGCAATCGGGGGAAAGAGTGTTCTTTATTTTTTGAAATAATTCGTTTCTGAAATCACATGTATTAAATCCTAAAAAGCCGAGACAATCGGAATAATCGAAATGCTCGATGGCTGCTTTTTTTATTTCGGTTAAAAAGAGTTGAACCGGATTAACATCTGCTGCAACCACCAATTCAACATCTTCCACCAGCATCGACAGAGAATTATCACCGGCAGAAGCGATCGACAAAACGCGATTTCCCGGTTTTAGCTGAAGAGCTTCTAACAATACGTCGGCATCTTCCCAACAATTAGCATATCGGATATAATCGTGTCGAACGGTTTCTAAATGCCGGTTCATGAAAGTCGCTTAATAATTCCGGAACTTCCATCCATCAGAACTTCGTCGCCCGTTCTCAGGGTTCGAAGAAGTCCCGACACGCCGACAATACACGGAATTCCCATTTCTCTCGAAACTATTGCCGAATGGCTGAGCAGACTTCCACGTTCCACAAGAATGGCGGAAGACGACGGGAACAGCGTAACCCAACCGGGATCGGTGCTGGTGGTTACGAGAATATCTCCGTTCAGGCTTTTCACTTCGTGCGGATCGTGAACTACACGCACTTTACCTTTAACTTTTCCCGGGCAGCAACCTATGCCTTTGAGATCACCATCAATCGTTTCTACTTTTTCATGTGAATAAATGTAAACATCACTGAAATCTTCTCCGTAGGTATAAAATCGTTCGGAAGGAATAGGCTGCTTTTCGTACTCTTCGAATTCCTTTTTCCGGTTGTTGATATTCGCCCGTATTTCTTCTGTGCTAAAGGATTTGAGCAATAAAATTTCTTCGAGTTTCAGATAAAACACATCTCGGTTGTTTTCTAAAATTCCGTCTTTCTCCAACTGAACTCCGAGGGCAGAAAACATCCGGCGAACCATTCCGAAGCCCCGTGTTCGTTCGTATCTGAGGTTTTCACGACTGCTCACATGTTCCCGGGTTTTTCGCAATACAAATTGAAACCATCGCCGTTTCAGAAACTTATTCTTCAGCGCTTTTTCCATTTTCTCCTCCGCCGATTTTCGGAGTTGTGTATCGATATCTTCTATGCGAACCGAAACATCATTCACCACATACGATTTGAGAACTTCAATGTATCGTTCAGGTTGTTGTGCGTAGGAAATCGATTCGAGTTTTAGTTCACCAATACATCGCTCTCCAAAGTTTCGGATATATCCTTCGATCTCTTTTTTAAGGGTTGAAAATTTGAGATCGTCCTGAATTTCCCTGAAAATTTCTTCGGCATTTTTAGTTCGGAACAATTCGGATAATTCTTTTTCACTGCGAATAATTCCCGAAATGCGGATGGTTTCATGAATCGGTTGAACCGAAATAATATCCTGACTTCCGCACAAAAGATCGTTGTGAAGATTTGGTGAATCGGCTTCAAGTCGAAACGTGGTTTTTTGCAAAATCCCAAACCAGATCATGGCGAAGAAATCGTTCACCAACGGAGCTTTCCACTCGAGCAATAAGCTTTGTTCAAAAGCTGAATATTCGCGAATGATTGCATCGGCCGGTATATTTTCAAAATCCTTTGCAGAATATTCCGCAAGTATCTCTTCTAAGTTTTTCAGGAATTTCTTTCGTTCAACGGGTAACTTTATTTGCTGACGAATCATGTTGAACAGCATAATAATTACCTGAAACCACGCCTGAGCTTTTCCGGTTTTGTAATCTTCCTTTAGATCAAATTTTTCTTTAACGCCCATCATAGTTTCCATAAATCCGGCATTGATGGAATATCCCGGAACCATGGCGAGCATTTTATACCAATTAAGAAGATTGTAATAAACCCGCCCCCGAACGAGTCCGAGTGTATGAGCAAAAACGTCTTTGTGTTTTTCGATGTCCTTTTTCCGAACGCCCATTATTCCCACAAGTTGCCGGTAAACACGGTCGTACATCTTTAGAATAAAACTGTAGGTGAGCGGTGTGGTTATTCCCGGATACGATTCAACAATGTTGCTGTTGTCCCAAAGTGTGTATTCGCCATCGCGGCTGCCGGTTGCCGTAACCGGACGGGTTTGCAGAAGATAAATCTGATTTTCCTGAACGGCGAATTCAATGTCTTGCGGTGCCGACGTGAGATATTCAAGTTGGGAGAGGATTTCCACCAATTCCAGAATCTGATCGTCGCGAAGAGATGGTTTTTCCTGAAGGTTCCTTTCCACTTCACGAACTTCGGTTCCCCCGTTTTCGCAAGCTGAAATCATTTCCGTTTTGCGGAGTATATGCGGTGTGATCTCATCATCTTCGATCCGGAAAGTATCGGCATCGAGTTTTCCGGAAACCAATCCTTCACCCAATCCGTACACCGAAGACACGATTTTCACATTTCGGTTGCCACTCACGGGATCCATTCCAAAAGCAACGCCGGCAGCAGACGGATTCAGCATTTCCTGAATAATCACTGCCATTGTTTGGTTGTGTTCTAATTGATTTTTGGTACGATAGGTCTGCAATCTTTCGGAAGAAACAGAATCGCGGATCTCAATAATCTTCTCGTAAATCTGATCATACGGAACAAAAAGAAAAGTCTCGAATTGTCCGGCGAACGAAAACTGTGAACCGTCTTCATCGATTCCGGAAGACCTCACAGCATAAAACTTTTCGTGTTTCTCTCCGAAGAAGTCATCGAGGTCGTGGTAAAAATCTTCCCGGTCGAGAAACGGCATTTGATCCACTCGTTCGGCATCAACAACAGCCCATTTGGGAACATTAAATCCGGCATCGGTGAGCAGGGCCAGGTTTTTAGCCTTACCGCCAATAGCCTGTTCAGGGTGAATATTACTGCCGTCGATGATATGCTTCATGCCAAAATTCGGGTAATCATATGAATTGCTCCGAGGCCAAGATACATAAAGAAGGTCCAGGCTGCGGAAGCATACTCAATCCATTTAGAAGTTTTCGTTTCCGGTTTTTTCAGAAACATAGTTGCGGGAATAACACACAAAATGAATAACACTGAAAAAGTTATCACCGAAGTGATTCCGTAACCGACGACCAATCCGGCGATAATTGCGCAGATCATTGTGACAAAGGTGAGTGCTAACCACAGCCACACTCCGCCTTTTGTTCCATACAAACCGGTGTATGAAATCACACCTTCTTCTTCGTTTTCGGGAGTTCTGATTTTCCTCCCGACTTCGAGCACGAGTCCGTTGAAATACGAAACAGCAAAGAACCAGATCAAACACGAAGGAGGAGCAACACCTTCAATCCGCCAGTCGAGCCCGCTCGCATACATATCAATTAATGGAATAATAAACATGTGGGAAGTGATATACACCATCTGATGTTTTCGCAGCCATTCGGGAATAAAAAATTCGACGCCCATTAGCAGCAACCACCCGAAAGCAATTGCGTACAACAGAAACATCGCCGGCTGAAAAACAGCGATCATGGCGATTTGCAGCAGAAAAACAACAATGCCGATGTTGCGCAATTCTTTCAGACGAATTAATCCACGGGGAACCGGGAGATAGGTGCGGTATTTTAAATCGTCCTCCTTGTCTTTGAATTCATCAAAAATTCTGACCAGAAAGAAGAGAGTAAGCGTGGCAAAAACTCCGATGCAGTATGTTTTTAAATCAATAAAAGTTTCTCGACCCCGGCCAATGCTGGCATACGAAACAGCCGAAAAGGTGAACACAGCGATCAGTGGACCATGCGCCAGAAACGGAAATCGTTCTTTCTGATATTGAAGAAATCTCCTGAAGAGCGATGAATCATTCGTAACCTCAGCCATTCGATTTTCTTCCAAGTGACTGATGAGATCGGGTAAAGTGATCAACCGACATTGCTGCGGCAATCGACAATTCTCCGCACAACGCAACCGATGCGCAGATTTCCGCAAACTTTCTCGCATGTCCGGCACCGGAACACTCAAGCATTTCGAGGCATTCGCGTTGGGTTGAAAGTCCGGTTCCGCCACCCACCGTTCCCACAATCAGCGAGGGAATGGTTACCGAAATGTAGAGGTCGCCATCGTTCACCACTTCCATTCTGGTAATTCCGATGGACGATTCCGCGATACAGGCAACATCCTGCCCGCAAGCTATGAACAACGCTGTGAGTCCGTTTGCGATATGGCCTTGCGCACCGATGGATCCGCTTTGGGTTACAGCTAATGTGGATGCCTGCCAGTATTTGCTGATGGAAATTGCATCTGTTTTCAGAACCTGTTCGATCACTTCTTTTTTAATAATCGATTCGGCAACCACCTTTTTACCGCGAACATTCATAAAGGAGAGAGCGGTCGCTTTTTTATCACCGGAATAATTGCTTTCGATGTACCATTCCTGCGGCTGCTGATCGAAATGTTGAAGAATGTATTTGCAGATTTTGTCGGTGCAGATGGTCACCATGTTTTGTCCGGATGCATCACCGGTTGTGTATTCAAAAGTTACGATAACGCTGTTTCCTTCAATTGTGGACTGCATTTCCATCAGTTTCGCGTGACGGCTGGTTTCCGAAACGATTTGGCGAAACACATCGATTTTAGCAATTGCCCATTTCACAAATCTCCCGACTGTAAAAACCGAATCGAATTTAAAATACGGAGATCGCTGAACACCCTGCGTGAGACAAACCGCCTGTATTCCTCCCGACATTCGCGTTGCTTTCATTCCTCGATTGTACGAGGCAACGAGTGCGCCTTCGGTTGTGGCGAGCGGTATAAAATAATCTCCGAAAGCATGAAGACCATTTACTAACAATGGCCCGGCAAGTCCGATCGGAATGGTAGCGTAACCAATAAAATTCTCAATGTTACCTGTGAGGTTTGCCGGATCGTTTTCCCGGCTTTTACCTTCAATAAACTCCGTTACCAATCCGCGCTTGTTCAGCATTTGCAGACGGTCGTTCAATGCATCTCCGGTAGGTTCTTTTTTGTATTGAAGTTCCGGAGAGCTGTCAATTTCATGTGGCAAACGGGCTTTGATTTTATTGGCAAAAGATTCAATGGATGCGTCTTTTTCAATATCACTAATGACTTTGTTTGCTGCTTCTTCAGATTTTGCCATGGCTTCAAATTTTAGAAATTGAACAATCGAATCCGAAAATCCGGAAAGCGAAGAAACGAGGAAAATGATCAAATCGGAATTTTGATTTCATGGTTATTCAGTTTGGTTTTCATGGTTGGCAGAATTTGCCGCGTCAACACATCAAAAATATTCAAATAAGATTAATAGCACTTCCGCTTCGGCAGGCGTATGCCATTTCACATTTGAGTTCGAATTAATTTTGAAGCAATCAATGGATAAGAAATGACCACAGCCAATGAATCGGTAAGAGAGGAAATCAGGAAACTCACGAAAGAATTAAAGGAGCACAACTACCGGTATTATGTGTTGGCTGATCCATCCATTAGCGATCGGGAGTTCGACCGCAAATTAAAGGAACTTGAAAGTCTTGAAAACCAATATCCCGAATTCCGGGATCCGAATTCCCCGACGATCAATGTTGGAGGCGAGGTCACAAAATCATTCAATACGATTCGACACGATGTACCGATGTTGTCGCTGGGCAACACATATAGTCGCGAAGAATTATTTGCTTTTGATGAAAGGGTAACCCGTTTTGTCGGGCAGAGCGTTACTTATTCCTGTGAATTAAAATTCGACGGATTTGCCATTGGATTAAAATACAAAAACGGAAAACTCATTCAGGCTTTAACACGGGGAGACGGAATAGAAGGCGACGATGTAACGGTTAATGTTCGAACGATTCGCAGTATTCCGGGAACTCTTCACGGAGATTATCCCGAAGATCTGGATGTGCGCGGTGAAATTTTTATGCATCGCAAAGCTTTCGAAAAAATGAATGAGGAGCGAATTGCAAACGGCGAAAAACCGTTTGCGAACCCGAGAAACAGTGCGGCAGGAACCATCAAAATTCAGGAACAGGACGAAGTTGCCAGACGTCCGCTCGATGCTTTTATGTATCACGTAATCGGACACGAAAAAGAATTACAAACCCATTTACATGCTTTGGAAAAAATTCATTCGTGGGGTTTACCGGTTAATGAGTTTTCGGAGACGGCAAACAGCATTGATGAGGTTTGGAATTTTATCACCAAATGGGATAAAAAACGCCGGGAACTTTCTTTCGATATTGATGGTGTTGTCGTAAAAGTGAACGACTATCATCTTCAGCAGGAACTGGGTTTTACGGCCAAATCACCAAGATGGGCAATTGCCTATAAGTTCGAAACAGAGAGAGCATCAACCCGTTTGCTGTCGGTTTCATATCAGGTAGGCAGAACCGGAGCAATCACTCCGGTTGCGAATCTGGAACCAATACTTCTTCTCGGAACGATCGTGAAAAGGGCGAGTTTGCACAACGAAGACATTATTCGCGAACTGGATCTGCATACCGGCGACATGGTCTTTGTTGAAAAAGGCGGAGAGATCATTCCGAAAATTGTAGGAGTTGATACAAACCTGCGACCTGAGAATGCAGAAGTAGTTCAGTTCATTACGAAATGTCCTGAGTGCGGAACGTCTCTAATCAGGAAAGAAGGTGAGGCGGCTCATTACTGTCCGAATGAAGATCATTGTCCGCCACAGATTAAAGGTCGCATCGAACACTTCATCAGCCGTAAGGCAATGGACATCGACAGTCTGGGAGAAGGGAAAATCGGCATTCTGTATGACAACGGGCTGCTGCGTGATTCTGCGGATTTGTATTCGTTGACATTCGATCAGTTGAACGGATTATCAAAAACCATTGAAAACGAAGAAACCGGTGAACAAAGGCTGATCAGTTTCCGGGAGAAGACAGCGGAAAAAATTCTGGAAGGAATCGAGGCTTCGAAAGCGATTCCGTTCAATCGGTTGTTGTATGGCTTGGGAATACGGTTCGTTGGAGAAACAGTCGCTAAAAAACTGGCGTCGCGTTTTAAAAATATGGATGCTTTGATGGCGGCCGGTCGGGAAGATTTAATTGCCATCGATGAAATCGGGGAGAGAATCGCCGATTCGGTAATTGAATATTTTGCGGAGGAAACGCATCGCGAAATGGTTGAAAGACTTAGAAATGCCGGTGTTCAATTAGAAGCAGAAGAAACACAGACGGCGGTAAGCAATGAATTAGAAGGGAAGAAATTTGTGGTGAGTGGTGTGTTTGTAAAATACGGTCGGGATGAAATTAAAGACCTGATTGAAAAACACGGTGGCCAGAACATCGGATCGATTTCCGCTAAAACAGATTATGTGTTGGCGGGAGATAAAATGGGTCCGGCTAAATTAGAAAAGGCACAGAAACTCGGCATCCCGATTATAAGTGAGGAAGATTTTGACAAGATGATTAATGGCTGAAATACTGGATAAATTCAGGAGGATGATGTTAATCCGTGCGATTGGAAATTCGCAGGGAAACAGCGTTTTTGTTCCGGTAAAACAAGCTTCGCGACTGGGTGTTTTGTATAAAGCCGATGAGGATTACAGCGAGAAACTCATCCGGAAACTTACGGATTGGTGTGAAAAGAACAACTTGCGGTTGATGGCAATGGGCTATGTGGACGACAAGGAATTGGGAGGTGTTTACACGCCACACCGCTTTTCGGATTACTTTTGCAACAAGCATCTGAACCGGCTAAAGCTCCCCCAAGCCACTGAGTTTATTAGATATACAGGAGAGCGAAAAGACTACCTTCTGAATCTGTACTGTGAACCGTGTTTCCCGTTGATGGGAATTAGTGCATTTTCACGAGACAGCTTCAGAATCGGGCCTTATCTGCCGGAATACTCAGGTTGTTTTGATATGATGCTGAAATCGGATGCGAAGGATGTATTGTCTTTCACCGACGAGGTGTTAAACTATTTAGTAACTTTTGGAAATGGAAAAATTTAAAGGAACAGGAGTCGCCATGATTACGCCTTTTACGGCGGATCTGGAAGTGGATAACGAAGGGCTTAAAAAGCTCACGACTCACATGGTTTCTAATGGCGTAAATTATCTTGTGGTGATGGGAACCACGGGAGAAAATCCGACAATTTCAGACTTTGAACAAAACAAGATTAAAGACATTGTTCTGGAAGTAAATGAAGGTCGCATTCCGGTTATGTTTGGTATTGCCGGTAATAATACGCTGGCGGTTGAACAGCGAATTAAATCATTCGACTTTACGGGTGTATCGGGAATTCTGAGTGCGAGCCCGTATTATAACAAACCCAATCAGGCGGGTATTTACGAACATTATGTTCGTTTGGCTGATGCAGCTCCGGTACCGGTTATTTTGTACAATGTGCCGGGCAGAACCGGTTCCATGATTCAGCTCGACACGATTCTCAAACTTGCCGAACACCCGAATATTTCGGGAATAAAGGAAGCCTCAGGTAACCTTGATCATTGTATGAAACTCATTCGCCAGCGACCTGAGGGATTTCTGGTGATATCCGGTGATGACAACTTCACTTTGCCGTACATCGCTGCCGGCATGGACGGAGTTATTTCTGTGATCGGAAATGCCTATCCGAAAGAATTTTCTCAAATGGTTCGCTACTCCCTCGAAGGCAATTTCGAGAACGCGCGATATCTGCACTACAAGCTACTTCCATTGATGAATGCCATATTCGACGATGGAAATCCGGGCGGTATCAAGGTAGTTCTCAAGAAGCTCGGGATCTGCGGTGACGCGATGAGGCCACCTTTGCACACAGTACTTTCGGAAGTGGAGAAGAAGATTCTTTCTCTGATGCTTTAATCATGTTTTGTTCACAATTCTGAACGAAGAGAAAGCCGTTTTTCATAACTAATCAGTTGTAAACGAAAGGCTTCCCTGCCGGGAGTCTACCTTCGGAGCCCGAGGTGGAGTGGTGGATGATGCGTCGTCCTGTTAACTTTACCTTAATTAATATTTTCCAAGGCATGAATACCTCCCGAAGTCTCCTCCGGCCATTTTTGATTTTTAGCTTCATCGCTCTGTTTTCAAATGCCAATGCATCCAAATGGTATGTGAACAGCAGCACGGGCAATAACACCAACACAGGGAAAAGCGCCACGGCAACTCCTCCGAACATTGGTCCTTTTAAAGAGGTTCAATGGGCCATCAATATGGCATTGCCCGGTGATTCGATTTTCGTAGCAGCGGGTAATTATGCAGAGAATCTGAACATCGATAAATCGGTTTCGATTTTTGGCAATAATGCCGGTAAGGCAGGTATTTCTACCCGTTCGGCTGAATCAGTCTTGATGCCGTCGATGATTGATCTTACACCGGGAAATTCAAGTGTGCAGAACTGTGTGGTCTACATCACGATGGCTTCTGTGGTTTTAGACGGGTTTACAATTGATGGTAACAATCCGTCGCTCAGCAGCGGCAACAATGTTCGGGGAAAGGATGTAGACATTTCCAACGGAATCGGAACCGCAGGGCCCTTCAATAGCATTTACATACAGAACAACATCATTCAGAATTTAAATCAGAATGGCGTGGTTCTCAGCGGAAGTGTAAACACTCCCAATTCAAATTGTGCGGTTCGATTCAATTTCATTAAAAATATCGGAACCAATTCGTACGGAGTAAAACTCGAACACGGGTTTTTCTCTGATGTGGTTTCGAACCGGATTCAGGAAACGGATATCGCTGTGTACATCACCGATTTTAAACTTACGAATAATAAGACCTGGACCATCAACAACAACCTTTTGATGGGCGATATCATTGGTTTGATGGTAGACAACTGCCGACAAAACACGCCGACTTTATTAATACAGAATAACAACTTTACAACATTAGGTTCGGCGGTTTCCGACTTTGGTGTTTACATGATTAATAATAAGCTGGGTTTTAAATTTTCCAGTTTGAATAACAAATTCTCAAATTCCGCAAGAGGTTATAATCTCGACAACACCGATGTGCAATTCATGAATTTTTCTAAAGATTCATTCTCAAAGGTTGATTACGGTGTTAGCATGTTAAATTTTTCGGATCGAAAAAGAACCGATTCACTCAATTTCTCTCAATGCGATTTTACAGACTGCAATGCTTTTGGTGTTGATGTTTTCAGTGATTCGAACCGGGCGGTAGTAAAACTTTCGTCGTGTAATTTTTTGCGATGCGTAGGAGGCGTTATGATGCGGGGAAACTGTCATTTAATTCCGGGTGCAGCGGTTTTCAATTCTATCACAGACTACTATATAATGTTCGACGACGGAATCGCCGATATTTATTCGACCGACCCGATCGACGCAACCGCTTGTATAATGGAGGGGTCAACCGGAACTGCTTCCACCGACGATGAGAATTTTATTAATGAAGATAAGATCCGGCACTTTCTGGATGAGCAGCGGTATCCGTTTGTGTTGTTCAAACCCAAATACCTGTACATCACGAACAACGACGGAAATATTTTCGTGCAACAGGCATTGTCAAAAGCCTCAGACGACTGGCACATCTTCATCGATTCGGTTGATCATCAGCAGGATGTTTATATTTTCAATCAAACACACTTTCACACGAGAGGAAAGGTTTCGATAGGTTCGATCAACATGCAGGCTGCGGGCAAATCCCTCTTTCTTCATGGACCGCTTTACATGTCTAATACCTTGTCGTTAAAAGCCGGCTTCCTCAATACCACAAATGGAGTTGCGACTGTAGGTCAGCCGAATATTGCCAAACCCCTGATGGACGTAAGCGGCGGAAGTCCGCTGAGCTATGTTGAAGGGCCTTTGCGAATTGTGATGGATGGAACTTCGGGTGACTCTGCTTTTTTTCCGGTGGGGAAATCCGGTGATTTCCGGCCGTTGGCAATTATGACTTCTGTTTCCTCGGGAAAGAAGATCGGAACGGTGGAGGCAGAACTCTTTCAGGGAGCGGCACCGTCTCAAAACCCGGCGCAGGGAATAACACATACATCTCTCGTGCATCATTGGAAAACCAACAATATCGACGGAATTCCGTTCACGTTGGTTCGCTTTGCGGGAACGTACGGTACGGTTGTAAACGACGATGAGGTTTCGAGTCCGACCCAATTAAAACTTGTGGTTGCGGAAAACGGTAGCTGGAACTCAATAGGTGGAAGTGGTAATGCACCTTCAACCGGTTATATAATTAGCACAGGACCGAATCAGAGTATGTCGTATGTGTCGTTGGCAAACGCCGGTCACGGTTCCAACAAGCTTGGAAAGACCGGAGCAATTGCAGCTTTCGACATCAGCAATCCCTGTTATCCGGCTGCTGTTCAATTCACCGATATTTCAACTTCCACGAGCGGATTAATCACCAATTGGTTTTGGGATTTTGGTGATTTAAGTTCAATGAAAGACACAACATCGCAACCCAATCCATCCTACAATTATCCGGGTCCCGGAGATTATAAAGTGAAGCTAAAAGTTTGGGACAATCAGGGAAATCAGGATTCAGCAGAACGCAATGTCCATATTTCTTCTCCGCCCAAAGCCGGTTTTATAGCCTTGGTAAAATGTTTTCCGGCTTCTGTTACCTTCACCGATACAAGCTTAACGGATGCAACCGATCCGGTTGTTGACTGGTCTTGGCAGGTCGATGTCACTAACTATAGCGTCAATCAGTTTACGCATTCCTTCAGTTCTTCCGGGAATCATCAGGTTAAGTTAAAAGTGATCACCAAATCGGGTTGCAGCGACACAACAGTTCAACAAATTTATCAGGGTGATACGGTAAAAATTTCTGTGACTCCGGCCGGACCTCTTTCCATTTGCGATGGTGATAATGTAACTCTGTCGGCAACTTCCGGCATTAATTCCTATTCATGGAACAATGGAAGTAAGTCGCAATCAATCGTGGTTTCTCAGGCCGGTTCTTACATTGTCACGGGCTACAACGGAAACCAATGCTTTGCCAGAGACACAGTGAAAGTTAGTATTCTACCCTCGCCAACTGCCGATGCTGGGAGTGATGTAACTATTGAAATCGGGCAGTCGGTTCAGTTAACCGGGAAAGGCGGAGGTAGTTACGACTGGATGCCGTCTACCGGACTTTCAGATGCAACGGTTGCCTCACCAATTGCTAGCCCTACAACCACGACCGAATACATTCTTCGGGTTTATAATGCTTTGGGCTGTGAAGATTACGATACAGTTCTCGTAGTGGTAGAGCAGGTTAAAGAGTATCTCATTCCAAATCTTATCTCACCAAACGGAGACGGTCATAACGACGTCTGGGATCTGAGTTTTCTTCCGGGAATAGACTCGGCCCGGGTGAGTGTTGTGAGCCGATGGGGGCGGGAGGTCTTTTTCAGCCTGCATTATAACAACGACTGGTCTGGAACCAACCAGAGCAACGGAGGAGATTTACCCGACGGTACCTATATGTTCATTATTGAAAACCCGAACACTTTCGGAACACTCAAAGGATCACTTCAAATCATCAGATAAAAATGAAACACTTCAACACACGAATCAAGACGTTACTTCTGATCGCTGTCTGTGGCGTTTCAGGTTTGTCGAATGCACAGCAAATTCCTTTGTATTCGCAATTTTATTTCAACAAGTTCCTCTATAATCCGGCATATACCGGTTATAATAAAAATCTTGAGGCTTACATTTTCGGACGTCGACAGTACACGCACACCGATGGTTATCAGACTTCCGGAATTACCTTAAACGGGTCGGCGAACGACGGAAGAATGGGTCTGGGTTTATATTTTATTAATGATGTAAACCAGATCATGCGCAACAACAGTGTCTATGGAAATTATGCATATCATCTGAAATTAAATGAAGATGTACAGTTATCCTTCGGATTTGCATTGGGCGTGGTGAAAACTCAGTTCAACCTCAACAACATTATTGTTACAGATCCGAATGATCCGGTTTTACGATTATTAGCCCGCCCGAAAGGCGCAGCACTCGATGCATCTATTGGTGCAAATCTGAAAGCCAAAGGTTTCAACTTAGGTTTTTCTGTACCTCAATTTCTGCAACCCGGACTTGATTTTACAGACAATTACAGCAGTGAAACAACCTTTACCCACAAGTTACAACGGCATTTAACTGTGATGGCTTCTTACGATATCTGGGCGAACGACAATCTGAAAATTCAACCACTTCTTTTGATAAAAAATACGAAGAATGCTCCCGGACAACTCGACATTAACGTAACAGCCGATTGGAAAGAAAGCGGTTGGTTGGGATTTGGAATCCGCACCGGATATGGTGTGAGTTTCATGGGTGGATTAAAAATTACGGAAAATCTGAGAGTTGGCTATAGCTACGACGCTTCAACCGGCCAGTACAGTACAGCTCTGGGAGGAAGTCATGAGTTTTTAATCGGTGCGGTTCTGGGTGGAAAGAAAGAGGAGAAAAAACCCGACAATTCGGAAGATATTGAAGCACTAAAAACCACGGTTGCGAATAACGAAAAGCAAAAACGCGAACAGAACAAACGGATCATGGATCTGGAAAATGAGGTGGATGCGTTGAAAACCAGACCGGCGACCAAAGACACCGTTTATGTGGTTTCGAAGCAACCGGCATCGCAGCCCGGAAACAATCAGCCTCAACCGAATACCAATCCAACCAAACCCAACAAACAACCATCAACTCCCAATAATGCTCCGGTAAAAGGAGATTTTATTGTTGTGGCAGGTTCATTCTCACAGGAAGCCAATGCGACCATTTATTTTAATCAATTAGTCAATAAAGGGTATAGTCCGTATGTGTATTTCGACAGGGGCAATGGAACCTATTATGTTCATGTCGGAAAATTCACGGATAAAGAAAAAGCAAAGGAATACGCAAAAGATCACTCAAACCGTGAGATACGACTTTGGGTAAAAACCCTTTAAACGCGAAATTCGCCGCATCTTAATTTTATGGATCAAAGTATAATTCAGGAAGCGGCTGAACGTATTTCTAAAGCAATTGAAACCGGAACTCCCTGCTCTCCGGTGCGTGATATTTTGGGGGAAACGAACATTGAACTTGCGTATGCGGTTCAGGATTTCAATCATCGCAAACAAATCGCGGCGGGCAGAAAGATCGTCGGGAAGAAAATCGGACTCACCTCTTTTGCAGTACAGAAACAACTTGGAGTGGATCAACCGGATTTTGGTTTATTGTACGCAGATACCGAAGTTGAGCAAAGCGGATCGATCAATACATCGGAACTTTTGCAGCCAAGAGCAGAAGCGGAATTGGCATTTGTTCTAAAGGAATCGCTGGAAGGCGAAATCACCATGGAAACAGTAACCGATGCGATTGATTATGTACTCGCATCTATAGAAATTGTAGGAAGCCGGGTTGAAAACTGGAACATCCGGATTACCGATACGGTAGCTGATAATGCTTCCGCCAGTCATTTTGTACTGGGCACTCAAAAGAAAAATCTGAGTGATGTGGATCTGGAAAACTGTCGGATGAAACTCTTTAAGAACAATGAAGTTGTTTCGGAAGGAGTTGGCTCCGCTTGTCTTGGAAATCCGTTGAACGCAGTTCTCTGGCTTGCGAAAACGATGAAGGAAATGGGGCGTCCGCTGATGAAAGGTGAGGTAATTTTATCCGGTGCGCTTGGTCCGATGACAAACATCATTTCGGGTGATCACATTACGGCAGAGATTGAGGGCTTCGAACCGGTTCGGTTTTCGTGCCGATAGGTTTTCCGTAATTCCGATCACCAAATCCTCTTTGTATTCATCTTAACTTTGCCTGGCTGAAAAGCTCATTTTTTCATCTAAAACCAGCGATTTGAAAGCAGCTATTATCGGTTCCGGAAACATCGGAACGGATCTAATGATTAAGATCCTTCGTCTCGGAAAAAACATTGAAATGGGAGTAATGGTGGGAATAGATCCCGATTCAGACGGACTTGCAAGAGCCGGGCGGATGGGGGTAAAAACCACACACGAAGGAATCGAAGGTTTGGTTTCCATGCCGGAATGGAGTGACATCGACATCGTTTTTGATGCGACTTCAGCCTCTGCACACATGGCAAACTACGATGTGATCTCACGATTTGAGAATAAAAAAGTAGTGGATCTCACACCGGCTGCGATCGGTCCTTTTATTATTCCACCGGTAAATATCAACGTGCTTCGGGAAGTTCCGAATGTAAATATGGTTACCTGTGGCGGGCAAGCTACCATCCCGATGGTTGCGGCGGTAAATCGCGTAGCCAAGGTGCACTACGGCGAAATCGTAGCGTCCATTGCCAGCAAATCAGCGGGACCGGGAACCCGTGCAAACATTGATGAGTTCACGGAAACAACGGCAAAAGCAATTGAAGTTGTGGGTGGAGCTACACGAGGCAAAGCAATTATTATCCTGAATCCGGCAGAACCCCCACTCGTAATGCGCGATACCGTTTTTACACTCAGTGAGCCGGCAGATCAGGAGGACATTCGAAAAAGCATTCACGATATGGTGGAAGAAGTACGGAAATACGTTCCGGGTTATTCACTCCATCAGGAAGTTCAGTTTGAGGAAATCCCTGAATCCAATCCGGTATTTATCGAAGGAGTTGGTCATGTTCACGGACTTAAAACAACGGTATTATTAAAGGTAGAAGGAGCCGGACATTATCTTCCGAAATACGCCGGAAATTTAGATATAATGACCAGTGCTGCTCTGGCAGTTGGTGAGCGGATCGCCGAATTTCATTCATCCACCCAAACAAAGGAAACCAAATGAACAAAGACAAGAAACTGTACATTCAGGATGTAACGTTGCGGGATGGAATGCACGCCATCCGACATCAATACGGAAAAGAGAAACTTGCCGAGATTGCTGTTGCGTTAGACAAAGCCGGAGTTGATGCCATTGAAGTTGCACACGGAGACGGGCTTGCCGGATCGAGTTTTAATTACGGGTTTGGAGCACATACAGATTGGGAATGGCTCGAAGGACTTTCCGAAAAACTGGAGCATGCGGTATTAACAACGTTGTTGTTGCCGGGCATCGGAACCATTCACGATCTAAAAACCGCGTATGCTTTGGGTGTTCGTTCGGTAAGGATTGCAACACATTGTACCGAAGCGGATATTTCCCGTCAGCACATTGAAGCTGCCCGCGAAATGGGAATGGATGTAGCCGGATTTCTGATGATGGCGCACATGAATCCACCGGATCAATTAGCACAACAGGCAAAATTGATGGAGAGTTACGGAGCACACTGTGTTTATGTAACCGATAGTGCAGGAGCTCTGTTAATGCAGGATGTGGAAGACCGGATGAAGGCATTTAAAAATGTACTAAAGCCGGAAACAGAAATCGGAATTCACTGCCATCACAATCTCAGTCTGGGTGTTGCCAATACGGTTGTCGCCATGCAAAACGGAGCGGTTCGACTTGATGCTTCGTTGGCCGGAATGGGTGCCGGGGCCGGAAATTGTCCGCTCGAAGTTTTGATCGCTGTGCTAAATAAAATGGGAGCCAACCACGGTAGTGATTTGTATGCGCTAATGGATGCGGCTGATGATCTCATTCGTCCGCTGCAAACCCGTCCGGTTCGTGTTGACCGAGAAACTCTTTCATTAGGTTACGCCGGAGTGTATTCAAGCTTTTTGTTGCATGCCGAAAAAGCATCAAACCGGTATGGAATTGATACGAGAGCAATTCTGGAAGAACTTGGAAATCGAAAAATGGTAGGCGGACAGGAAGATATGATCATTGATGTCGCGCTCGACATGAGCGGCAAAACCGAAACGGAAGCATGATGCAAACAGGAGAATCATTAACTGCCTTAGCTGAAATTGTTGATACGGCTGCACTACAGGTTAAAGCAACAGATCAGTTAAGCCTGAATCATTCTTTCACTGAAAAGGATGCGTATGAAATTCAAAGGATTTCTATAGATCGTCGTTTCGAAAGAGGAGAAAAACTGATCGGTCTGAAGCTCGGATTTACGAGTTATGCCAAGATGGAACAGATGGGCGTTCACGACATGATTTGGGGAAGGCTCACCGACACGATGTTATTTGAAAATGGAAGCACAGTGGATCTTTCCCGTTTTATTCACCCGAGAATTGAACCGGAAATCTGTTTCAGAATTTCCAAAACCGCCGATCGGGAAATTAGTCGGGACGAAGTTTTAGAATACATCGATGCGATCGCTCCTGCGATGGAAATTATTGATTCGAGATATCAGAATTTTAAATTTTCATTAGAAGATGTGATTGCTGATAACTGCTCATCGGCAGGGTTGGTAGTCGGAGAATGGCAAACTCCTCCCGAAGTTCTGGAGGATTTAAAAATGACGATGTCTTTTGATGATGAAGTAGTGGAGTCGGGATCATCAGATGATATTTTGGGTGATCCGTATTTGTCCGTAGTGAATGCAATCCGTTTGGGTCTCAAATACAATGAGCCTTTAAAAGCCGGGCATATTCTAATGGCGGGAGCTGCTACACCGGCTGTATTTATGAAACCCGAAACCTTAGTGAGAACAACCGTTCAAAATTTAGGGACGGTTGAAGTGAAGAGCTGATAAATTTGTTCTCGTTGAAAATTGCCAACCGCATCACATTTCTGCGGTTTAATTCTTCATTAATCAATTGATCAAATCGTAATATTGCCGCGCCAAACAAGCAGGCGATTTGGTTGTTAACTCATCTGTGAAATTTAATGACCCTCAATCTGAACCTGTAGGTTTGGTTATTATCAAAGACTTTTTATGAGCAGAAACCTCACGATCCGCCGTAGCGTAATTGTTGGAATTGCCGTGCTGGTGGTTAGTTTTATGATTTTCAAAAAGATGTCGGGAATGAAACCCCAGAATCATGTGATCTCGACATTTCAAACGATGAATGTTCTTTCCAGGAATGTCGTTAACCAGGATATTCCGATCACCATCACCCTTAGTGGAAAATTGGTTGCACGAAATCGTATCGATCTTTTTTCGGAAGTGAATGGCGTTTTGCTTTCCGGAGATTACCGGGAAGGAGTATCGTATAATCAGGGACAAACTATTGTGCGGTTAGACGACAGCGAACTTCGGAGTTCCATTCAATCACAAAAAAGTGTTTTGTTAAATACTCTTTCTCAAATGTTACCGGATATTCAGATTGACTTTCCGGATGATTTTGCTGTTTGGCAGCAATTTCACCGCGATATTGTTTTTGACCAACCTGTGCCGGCTTTGCCAAATGTGAGAAGTGAAAAATTGAAAACTTTTCTCTCCGCCAGAAATCTCTATGCGACGTATTTTAACATTAAAAGTCAGGAAGCACGGTTGTCGAAATTTGTTATCCGGGCACCATTTTCCGGAACACTGAGTTCGGCGAATATTAATCCCGGGGCTTTGGTTCGGGCAGGTCAGTTACTCGGAACGTTAATCGAACCGGGAACTTACGAACTGGAAGCTTCTGCCGGTATCGATGACTTGCGCTTTATTAAAGAAGGCGATAAAGTGGTTTTGAAAAGCAACGAAATGAGCGGAGAATGGACGGGCAGAATTCTGAGAATTAACCGATCGCTGGATGCCGCAACTCAATCGGTAAAGGTTTACATTGGTGTTAGTGGTAAGGAACTTCGGGAAGGTCAGTACATGGTTGCGAATGTGGAAGGAATTACACTAAAAAATGTTTGCCGGATCCCAAGACAGCTGTTGTTGCCGGGCGATGATCTTTATTTTATTAACGGCGACACGGTGCTTCACAAATCTAAAATTGACATCGCGTACCGAGGAATTGAAGATGTTTATGTGCGCAACCTCAATGAAAATCAGGTGTACCTCAATCAGGTTGTTAATAGCGCTTACGAGGGAATGATCGTAAAAGCCATCCGGAATAAAGCAAAGTAAATCCGTGAAAAAGCTTGTATCCTATTTTATAAAGTATCCGGTATCGGCCAACATCATTTTGTGGCTGATTGTAATCTTCGGCTTCTTCTCTTATTTCAAATTAACATCGAGTTTTTTCCCGCTGGTTGAAAACCGAAACATCAACATCACGCTCGTGTATCCGGGATCATCTCCGGAAGAAATCGAAGAAGGTGTTGTTGTTAAAATTGAAGAAGAACTAAAAGGCGTAACCGGGGTGGAGCGCGTAACTTCTGTGAGCCAGGAGAATGCTGCCAACATTAAAGTTGAAATCGAAAAAGGCCATAGCACCAGCAAGGCTTTGGAAGATGTTCAGAACGCAGTAAACGGAATCAATTCGTTCCCCGACGGACTTGAAAAACCGATTGTGGTTTTGATGGAAAATATCAACTTCACCATCAGCTTTTCGCTTTCCGGGAAGGACGTTGATCTGCACACATTAAAAAGTTTTGCCCGACAAGTTGAAGACGACCTTCTGGCATCAGACGGAATTTCGAAAGTAGAATTGAACGGCTTTCCGGATGAGGAAATTCAGGTTGCTTTCCGGGAAGATGCTATGCGTGCCTACAACCTCACATTTGAGCAGGCGGCACAGGCGATCAGAACAACGAACATCGACATCACCGGCGGAACCATAAAAACTCCGGCAGAAGAACTACTCATCCGGGGAAGAAATAAAGGTTATCACGCCCGGGAACTGGAAGATCTGGTGGTAAAAGCAACACCGGATGGAAAAGTGGTTCGGCTCGGTGACGTGGCAACTATCACCGACCGATGGGCAGAGAATCCGAATAAAATTGTGGTGAACGGTGAGCGTGCCGTTGAAATTCGGGTGAACAGCACCGATAATGAAAACCTGCTTACGAATGCTGCTTATGTGCGGGATTACATTAATAATTTCAATGAGCAGAACGACGTAATTAAAGCTACTCTCATTACCGATTCGAGTGTGAATCTCAACGAACGCCGTGATCTTTTGGTTAAAAACGGATTGATCGGAATGTTGCTCGTATTGGTTCTTCTCGCCTTATTCCTGAACATGCGTGTAGCATTTTGGGTTGCGTTGGGAATACCGATTTCGTTTTTCGGAATGATCATTCTTGCCATGTATTATGGTGTAACGGTTAACGTAATTTCTCTTTTCGGAATGATCGTCGTGCTGGGTATACTGGTAGACGACGGGATTGTAATTGCGGAAAATATTTACAATCATTATGAGCGGGGCAAACCGGCAATAAGGGCAGCGATCGACGGAACGGTTGAAGTAATTCCGGCGGTTTTTTCTGCGGTAGTAACCACAATGGTTGCCTTTGCATTTTTCTTTCTTGTGGATGGAAGAGCCGGTGAATTCTTCTCCGAATTGTCTTTTGTTGTAATCGCAACATTGGGAGTTTCTATGATCGAAGCACTCATTATTCTTCCCAGTCACATGGCGCATTCGAAAGCATTGCGATCCGATGGGGCAGATAAAAATGCACTGGAACGGTTTACCGATCGCGCGATGTTTTTGTTGAGAGATCGAATTTATGCACCCATTCTCAGGGCTGCATTAAACAATAAGTTCTTTACGGTTGCACTGATGGTTGGCTTGTTCATGATAACCATCGGAGCCATGAAGGGCGGAATTGTTAAAACCACTTTCTTCCCATTTATTGAGCGAGATCAGGTTTTAATTTCACTCACAATGCCATCCGGAACCCGCGACTACATTACCGAAGAAAAATTAGTTGAAATTGAAGAAGCGGTTGACCGGGTTAATGCCCGATACAAAAAAGACCGGGAAGACAGTCTCGACATTGTGAAGATAATTGTTCGGAAAGTCGGTCCACAAACCCACGTAGGAACGGTTGACGTAACCTTGCTGCAAGGTGAAATCCGGCAGATTCCATCGTATGAAATTGAAAATGCCATTCGTCAGGAAGTTGGTTCATTAGCCGGAGCGGAGAAAGTTACGTATGGAACTGCAAGTCCTTTTGGAAAGCCGGTTTCCGTAACGCTTCTCAGTACAGATTACAAACAGCTCGACAAGGCTAAAGACGAAGTAAAGCGGGCCATGCAAACTATGCAGAACATTAAAGATGTGGTTGAAAACAAGCAACCAGGTCCGCAGGAAATACATTTAGAATTAAAAGAAAAAGCGCATTTGTTAGGTCTTACGGAAGCGTCTATTCTTACACAGGTAAGGCAAGGATTCTTCGGTTATGAAGTGCAGCGACTTCAACGCGGAGTTGATGAAGTGAAAGTCTGGGTTCGGTATAATGATGAGGATCGGTCTTCCATAAAAAATCTGGAGGAAATGCGGATTCGAACGGCAGATGGTTCAGCGTATCCGTTGCGGGAACTGGCGACTTATAAATTGGAACGTGGAGTGATAACCATTAATCACCTGAACGCACAAAGGGAAGTTACGGTGGAAGCAGATCTGGCCGGCCCATGGGTAAGTGCACCTGAGGAAATTGCCACGATTCGCGACAGCATAATGCCGAATATTCTGAAACACTATCACAATGTTACTCCGGTTTATGAAGGCCAAAACCGGGAAGCGGCAAAAACACAGAAATCGTCGCAAACCGCCTTGCCGGTAATATTGATAACCATTCTGGCGATTATCACATTTACATTTCGTTCGTTCGGACAAACCCTGGTAATCTTCCTTCTGATACCATTCAGTTTTATTGGTGTGGTTTGGGGACATGCTCTTCACGGAAATCAGTTGAGCATTCTTTCCTTTTTAGGAATTGTTGCGCTCATTGGAATTATCGTGAATGATAGTTTGGTTTTAGTAACAAAAATGAATGCCTCCTTAAAAGAGGGCGTACCGTTCAAAGAAGCAGTTTATCAGGCGGGATATTCCAGATTCAGGGCAATTTTCCTCACATCGGCTACAACCATTGCCGGTTTGGGACCGATCATTATGGAGAAGAGTTTTCAGGCTCAGTTCCTGAAACCGATGGCCATTTCGGTAGCTTACGGAATCGGAGTCGCGACAGTTTTAACATTAATTCTGTTACCGGTTTTATTAATGATCTGGAACAGTTTGCAGAGAAGAGTTCACTGGTTGTGGAACGACAGAATGCCGGAACCGGAAGAAATGGAACCGGCAATTATTGAAATGAAAGCAGAGTCGGAAGAATATGAAGATTAAATATCTGTTGATATCGGTTTGGCTGTTGGGTGTTCCACTGACGATGTTTGGTCAGGGATTAACAGTTGACGGAGTAATAACAAAGGTTCTGAAAAACAATTTCGATGTTAAGGTAGCAGACCTCGACAACGATATTGCAACCAATAATGCGACAAAGGGAAATGCGGGATTAATGCCATCCGTTCAGCTGAACACCGGTGGCAGTTACAGCAATAACAACACAGAACTGAAATTTGCCGGAGGTATTCCCAACACTAATGTTAAAGGTGCCGTAAACACAAATTATAATGCGTCGCTGGCAGCGTCTTACACAATCTTTAACGGGTTTGCTAATCTTAAAACCTATGAAAAGCTTCAGGTTGTGGAAGAAATTTCAGATGAACAACTGCGTCTCACACTCGAGAATGCCATCATCACAACCATTGGTTTATTCATGGATTTGCAGCGGTTAAATCAGGATAAAGCCTCGTTGCGACACAACCTTGATTTGTCTTCCGATCGGTTGCGAAGACTCAAAAAAGCAAATGAACTCGGGGTTTCAACTTCGCTGGAATATCTGAATGCCAAGGTTGATTACAATAATGACAGCGTGAGTTTGCTGAATGTGGTAAATCAGATCGGCACAATCAAACGACAACTGAATGTTTTGATGGGTCAACCGATTGATTCGGAGTGGGAGCCACAGGAAGATCCGTATTTATTGCCATCATTAAGTTTGGGTGAAATCCTGATCGATGCCATGCGTAATAATGTGAATCTGGTTTTGGCAGACCTACGAACCAAGTCTTCGGAGCTGGATGCAGATATCGCTTCGGCCAACATAATGCCGAAGGTTGTATTGACTACGGGATACGGATTCAGCAATTCACAAAACGGAGCAGGTATCGTTCTTCAACAAAACACTTTGGGTTTAAATGCAGGATTAAATGTCACACTTCCGATTTATAACGGAGGAAAAATTAAGACGGCTATTGCAAATTCAATGATCCAGATGGATAGGAACGAGCTGGTGAAAAAACAATCAGAATTAGTGGTAGAAAAGGAAGTGCGGGATCATTGGGCGAATTTTGTGCATTACCGGAATCTGGAGAAATTAGAAACAGAGAATGTTGCAGTGGCAACGGCCAGACTTGATCGTGCAACCGAAAGTTACAAACTCGGACAGATTACGTCATTGGAATACCGGGATGCACAAATTGGATTGTTAGTAGCTCAAAATCGGTTGAGTGCTGCAAGATTTGAATCGCGAAAAGAAGCTTATCAATTGTTACGACTTCAGGGAAAGCTGCTCAATAATAATTCATGAAAATAATCTGCATCGGCCGGAATTACGGAAGACACGCGTTGGAATTGGGAAATGAAATTCCGGACGAACCTGTAGTTTTTTTAAAGCCGGATTCTGCATTAATGCGGCAGCGCGATGCTTTTTTTATTCCCGATTTTAGTAATGATATTCATTACGAAGCAGAAATTGTGATCCGAATTGATCGGGTTGGGAAAAACATTCAGGAAAAATTTGCCCGGAAATACTTTACGGAGATCTCGATCGGAATTGATTTTACAGCCAGAGATGTTCAAAGCAAATTGAAACAAAAAGGGCTTCCCTGGGAGAAAGCAAAAGGTTTTGACAGCAGCGCGGTTGTCGGGAATTTTATCAATGCAAGTGAGTTGGATCTCACAAATCTGAATTTTGAATTTAAGCGAAACGGGGAGACGGTTCAAAAGGGTAATACTTCGGATATGTTGTTTCCGGTAAACCGGTTGATTTCACATGTTTCGGAATACTTCACCTTAAAAATCGGAGATCTGGTATACACCGGAACTCCGGAGGGTGTGGGAAAGGTGAATCCCGGAGATTTGTTAGAAGGATTTATTGAGGGGGAGAAGTTGCTGGAGGTAAGGGTTCGGTGATTTGGGGAGTTTGCTGCCAATGAGAAAGCCCTTAAGGGCTTCTACCCGCGCGTGATCACAAAGATTCGAACTTTTGCAACACGCTTTTGCCATGTTCTGATAATATAAAACTGAACGCAGTCATTAATTCGCTTTTTCACTTCCATTTTGAGATTGATTTTTATAGGTTGAGTGTTATTTTTTGGGTTTTCACAAAAGGGCTTAAGCCCTTCATATAAGCAGACAGCGATTAAAAATTTCCCCCAAATCTCACACGTCATTCTCATCCGTCAATCTAAAAATTAAAACGACGCTCAGTTTTTTACATACCCATTTTCTTGCATTTGGTTTTCGTCGTTTCTAATCTTGAATTACCAAACCAAAACCTTACAAACCATGACACACTCACAGGTATGGGTCCATGTACTCTGGACCACGAACAAAAGAAAACCACATCTAGTTGAACCGGTTCTAAAAAAACTCACGGATCATATCCGTGAATACGCGATCTCTAAAAGTATTGCATTGGATTCTGTTGGAGGAGCGGCGGATCATCTCCACTGTTTGATCGCCTTACCAACTGTTTACAACCTCGCGACGATTATTCAATTGCTCAAAGGAGAATCCTCAAGATGGATTAATCAGAATGCTTTTTTGAACAAACCTTTTCATTGGCAGGCGGGATTTATTGCTTGTTCGGTCGACCCGTTTCAGGTTCTTAAAGTTAGAAAACACATTGGTGATCAGGAGGTTTTTCATTTCGATAATTCACTCGCCTATGAACTTGCGGTCTTTCTTAACCATTCAATGGATACTTCCGGATTGATGTCTCTTGCAAATCAGAATTGAACAGGATAACCGAATCAGATATTCATACATGTTGTAGGAAACAATTTCATAACATTGGATGATGCCGGATAAAAAGTTAATTCGACTTAACATTGTGCCGAATTCATGTTTTATCGCATGCGCAAAAGGCTCAAGCTCTTCATAGCCCTCTTTCTTTTCTCCTTAAACATATCCGCAAATACTGTTGACTCAACCCTCAACGGTGAAAAGGTTTTTCAAAACCTTGCGGCTGAAAAATTGCCGGGAGGGGCTACGGTTCGATGGACAATCCGTTACGAAGACTTCAATCGGATCAACAATCTCATTATTCGTTATCACAAAAAAATTGAAGACAAAAAAGTCTGGAGATATACGGATGTTATTCCAAGTGACAGTTTGTATTTCAAACTTACCGGTCTTGCGAATTCCGAAAAATATGAGTGGCAGATCGGTTGCCGGTCCAATGGTGGAGACATTCGATCAGTCGTAAAAGACGGCACACCTGATGAATCTTCAATGACCTGGTCTAAAGCCGGTAAATTAGAAACAGACAGACCCTGGGGACTTTATAAATTTTTAGTGCTGATCGGCTCTCTCGGACTCTTCATCTTCGGGATGAAACTCATGAGCGACGGACTTCAACAAAGTGCCGGTACAAGACTTCGGCAGTTGTTGAGCACCATGACATACAACCGATACATCGGTGTGTTGAGTGGATTTTTGATCACAGCTTTGGTTCAATCATCATCTGCCACAACGGTGATGACGGTTAGCTTTGTTAATGCAGGTTTGTTAACGCTTATTGAATCTGCTGGCGTGATGATGGGAGCGAATATCGGAACCACCATTACAGGTTGGCTTGTATCTATTTTCGGATTCAAGGTTAGCGTATCGGATTATGCTCTGCTCATTCTGGCAATTGGAGCTCCGATGCTTTTCATCCGGAGATCATCTGCTAAAGGTTGGGCAAATGCCATCATTGGTTTTGCAATTCTTTTCATGGGATTGGGATTAATGAAGGACTCAGTGCCGGATCTTGAACACAATTCTAAAATCATTGCCTTATTCACCCAGTTCAAGGGTAATCCTTTTTTAGGTCGGGTAATGTTTGTGATTCTGGGAACTCTCGTAACGGTTGTTCTTCAATCGTCCAGCGCAACGATGGCTTTAACTCTTACCCTTGTTTCGAAAGGCATTATTCCTTTTGATGTTGCAGCTGCTATGATTCTCGGTGAAAATATCGGAACAACCATTACTGCGGAAATTGCCAGTCTTATTGGGAACGTACACGCTAAACGGTCGGCAAGAATTCACTCCATGTTCAACATTATCGGTGTTTCCTGGATGATATTCTTAATGCCGTTGTTCCTTAAAGCCATTGTTTCGGTTTTAGAACTGGATCTTTCAGATGCAGAAGGGTCAACCATCGGTTTAGCGGCATTTCATACGGTATTCAACGCAACCAATGTTTTACTAACGATTGGTTTTGTACCCTGGCTTGTGAAACTTGCCACCATCACCGTTCCTTCAAAAGGCGAAGAAGACGAGGTTTTCAAATTGGAATACATCAGTCGGGGCATTACTCATACTCCGGAATTGTCTATTCTCGAAGCGAAGAAGGAAGTACATAAATTTGGAACACTTACCCTCAGGATGTCGCACATGGTGAAGGAGCTTCTGAATTCAACCAATCCGAAAGATCAGAAACGGCTGATTAAAAAACTCGTGAAGTACGAGGAGATAACGGATAAAATGGAAGCAGAGATCGCAAGTTATCTCAGTAAGATTTCTGCAGATGACCTTTCTCAGCGCACATCAGAAGACCTTCGTGCCATGCTCAGCATTATTAATGATCTCGAAAGAATCGGAGACATTTATTATGAAATGACCCGAACCATTGAGCGAAAGATCGATCACAAAATCTGGTTCCATCAGAAACAACGCGACAGTCTTAACAAACTCTTTATTGTGGTTGACGAATCAATTCAGATTATGCTTAACAATTTACAGGCAGACATCGACGACCTGGATAAAAACAAAGCCATCAACAAAGAAGGAGAAATTAACAAACTGCGGGACAAGATCAGAAGGAGTCACCTCAAGAGCATGGAAACCAAAGAATATAACATTCAGGCCGGCATGATCTACAGCAACCTTTTTGCTTCGCTCGAACGTGTGGGAGATCATGTAATCAACGTTACTGAAGCACTTCTGGAACACGACTGATTCTTTCATCCGAGTAATTCCTGCATATCTTCCTGCATACAACTTTGCCAGAAAGGACGAATGCAGTTTCTCCAGAATTTTTTTCCGGCAATCGATAAATCCCGAAGTGCCTGTTGTAATTCGAGGAGTACAAATGCATTCACTTTTGGATGAATGAAAAAAGGTTTCATGTTCCACCATCCGGGATAATTTTCTTTGATGTAATTCCAGGCATCAGACCAAGATCCGAAAACCGGAAACTGAAGATCGAGATAATTGTACATATCTTCTGTTGTGTCTAACATATATACATACGAACCCTGGCTGTTGCGAACTCTGCTGATGGCGATAGTGAAGTCTGTTGAACCTGCTTCGAAATACCTTTGTTTAACAATCCTGTCTTTCATTTTCTTATAATTTTGATTCAAAGGACAGAACCGAAAATGCAGCCTATCTGCATTTTCAATTTTTTCTAAAATTTTTTTTGAATGCCTGTAAATAAGGAAGCTTTTATACGATTCAGAGCAATAAACAATGTCTTACAAAAAGGAAGATTTGTTACCCGGGAAGAACTGATACATGAATGTTCGGATGCTGTGGGGGTTGAAGTTGCCTGGAGAACAATTGCCGGTGATCTCAATGCTATGCGCCACGATCCGGCTCTCGGATTTTTTGCTCCTATCGCCAATGTTAGAAATAAAGGATATCACTACACCGATTCATCTTACTCCATTGATCAGATTCCGCTTCAGGATGAAGAAATTACTGCACTGCTCTTTGCCGGGAAACTCCTGAAGCAATATCAGCATGTCGGAATTTTTTCAACGTTCTCTGGAGCAGTTGACAAACTGAATCAGAATTTATCGATTCAATTCCGGCAAAAAGAACGTGCCGAAACAGCTTCCTATATTTCATTCGAACAGAATACCGCCGATGGTGGAAGTAGTTTTATTCAGGAATTACTCGACCACATCCGACTTAAAACCGTGATATCCGTCGACTATTATTCTTTTAGTTCAGGAAAGCGGAAAGAACAGGTTATCCATCCGTATTACCTAAAGGAATACCGCAACCGCTGGTATGTACTCGGTTACCACGAAGAACACAAATCACTTCGCACGTTGGCTTTGGAGAGAATAAAAGGTATCGAACCCAGATACGACATAGAATACAGACCATCTGAGATCGATCTCAACGAGTATTATAAACACACAATTGGGGTTTCTGTTACCGACTCAAAACCGCAAACCATTGAAATGCTGGTGAGCCAGAGGGATTGGCTTTATCTCTCTACCCAACCCCTGCACCCAAGTCAAAAAATGCTGGAGAATTCTGGTGAAATGGTCAGGCTTTCACTCGACGTGGTTGTCAATTATGAATTGAAGAGTCAGATAATGGCGATGGGAAAAGATGTGAAAGTTCTGAAACCCGAATCGCTTTGCGAAGAAATCAGGTCGACGGCCAAAGCAATACTCCTGAGCTATGATGCCGACCACTGACCTCTATTCAATTGGATTACTTTTGCGGAGCTTAACACTGTGTTATTAATGAACAGGAAGGCTTGGCTGGTTTTATTGATTACCATTTTTTGGATAGCGGCATGCTCGTTTTGGTATGCATGCAAGATCAGAGCACATTGTCCGGCAAACCCGATCGAGTTTTTGAGCGGTATATTTAAGCAAGACGCAATAAGCACCCAAAGCGATTTGCCGGTAAGTTTCATCTGGAACGACGCAAAACCAATAGTGAACGATTCTTTTGATTCCATGTTGAACGGAATTTTTGAGCGCATGGGTCCTTTAGATACCTTAGTAATCGTTGGTCTTCAGTTTCCCGGTGAAGAAGGAGATGATCTCGGTCTGGAAAGAGCTTCTGCCATGTGGAAGTACATGAATCATTTTATTGATAAAGAGCGGATTTTAACCGAATCTGCTGTGGAACAAATGATAGAACCGGATCAGACAAAACCTTTCGACGCACTTCGGTTTCGGGTTGTGCCCAGAACCGACATAACCGAAGAACAGATAATTCCGGAAGATCAGAATGCATCACTCTATAAAATTACCATCTGGTTTCGGGAGAAAACCGCATATAAAATTATGACCACCAACACGGAAGAGGCTGTAAACCGTCTTGTTGATACATTGAAATCCGGAAAGAATTACCGGATAGATGTGGTGGGGCACACCAATAATTTAGGCTCGGAGGAAGAGAATGAAGCGATGGCCAGACAACGGGCGTGGGCAATTAAAAAGTTGTTATGGGATAAAGGGCTTGATCCGGTAAAAATCTATACGGCTTCAAAAGGCGCTACTAAAATGATTAGTGAAACATCACCTGAGAAAAATGAACGGGTTGAAATTTTTGCCATCCCGCTGAATTAAGGGTGTTTAATGAAATAGATTAATGACTTTAATACTGTTTTCAAATTTGTTTGGAGAAGGGCTGGCATCTTCCGATATGGTGCAGATTGCAATTATGCTGGCAGGTGCTTTTGCTTTGGGATTCCTGTTCCGATGGGCTCTTCGTGCCGGCGATAAAGCCAAGATCAAAAAACTTAAGGATGAACTTAAAACGAAGGAAGAGGAATTCATTCCAATTGAAAAGCACCGGGCAATAAGTACGCTCGAGACTAAAATTGCACATCTTGAACAGCGAAACAGTGACCTCAGGATTTTACTTACAACTGCCGAAACGGCGGCAGTAAAAGCGGAGTCATTAACTAAAAAAAATCTGGAACTCGAAAAAAAGAACCGGGAACTTGAATTAAAATTAAATGGAAATTCTCCGTCACCGGTTACTCCAAACACAGAATCACCTCGTGAAACCGTGTACGAACAACCGGAGAAAGTTGAAGAACCAAGTTTTCCGAGTTTTCGGCAGGCACCTTCTTCCGGAGGCCTGGTGGAAGACCCGACGGATTTGAAAAAGATAGAAGGAATCGGGCCTAAAATTCACGAAATCCTGAGTGCTGCAGGAATCAATACTTTTGATGATCTCGCACAATCCACAGCACACGAACTCCGAAAAATATTGTTGGATCAGGGACCAAAATACAAAGCCCACGATCCCGAAACCTGGCCACGTCAGGCACAAATGGCCCGTGATGGAAAATGGGAAGCATTGCTGGAATGGCAATCAAAACTTAAAGGAGGTAAAATAGTGAAAGATGAAAACGATGAAGAATAAGAAAACGATGAACGGAAATTGCAGATGGGTTCTCTCAGTGCTGATTTTACTTACACCTACTGTGAGTACATTAGCACAGATCACCGACACAACCTGGGTAAACACCTTAAATTTCGGGGATATTACCAACCGACGTGGAACATATCAGTTCCCGGCTGCTCAACAATGGCAGAAGATACGAATGCATTACACGCTGAAGTGCGATCCGCAAACCAAACAAGACGGATACAATTGCGGAGAGTGGGATTATCTGAGCTATATTATTGTAAACGACAGCACAGGAAGAATCGACAGCAACCGGCTTACACATTCAAACTTTATGGTCGGAGATATGAGTCCCGATTCGTATGGATATCTCGATAATGCCAATAACACACAACAGATTCGATCTATTAATAAAATAGTGGATCAGGTGATTTTGAAAGATTCATTTGTAACCGGTTCCGGTAATATCAGTAGTCGTCAGCTTTCAGATTCCAGAAGAGCGCAATATCTCTTCACAGCTGCCGAGCTGCATTCTCTCGGGATGGACTCAGGTAAAATCACCGCTCTCACTTTAGAAATAAATCAGGGTTTGCATTTCTTTTCTAATACGGTGGTTCGGCTGGCTTCAACCAATGAGTCTTCCTTACATTCTTTTGTTGATTTGGGCAATTCGGCTAAGGTATTTCAAGGTCAGCAAATCTGGGGATCTGCCGGAGAACTTGTACTTCCTCTGATTGATTCTTTTGTTTGGGACGGGAAATCCAATTTGGTCTTGGAAGTTTTTGATCCGAATAAAGAAGACTCCCATTCTTCATTTTTATGTGACTCATCTGCTATGGGAGTTTACGCTAATGCCGGTGATTTTAATTTCCGGTTTTCAGATAATTCCTTTTTAGAAGTACAGGATGGAAACGGGTTTTATTCAGCACTTGATAGTCAGATTACAATAGCCTTCTGGGCTTTCGGTGATGATGCACTTCCGCAAAACACATCCGTTCTGGAAGCTATTAATGCAGATGGTAAAAGGGTTTTAAATGTTCATTTGCCTTGGTCAGACGGGCAGATTTATTGGGATGCGGGAAATGATAATGGCAGCTATGATCGCATTAATAAATCTGCATCTTCAGCGGAGATTAAAAATCAATGGAACTACTGGGCATTTGTAAAAGATGCCCAAACAGGTTTAATGGCGATTTATTTAAATGGCAACCTATGGCATTCTGCGACTCTAAAAACAAGATCTGTAAAGGGGTTAACGCGTTTGAGAATCGGAAAAGGAATTTCGGCAAATCAATACAAAGGAAGATTAGACAACATCACAATTTGGAATTCTGCACTCACTAAAGCAGAAATTAATGATTTGATGAAGAATGAAATAACCGCATCTCATTCCAAAATTTCAAACCTTCTGTTAAATCTCACTTTCGATAATTTGTCAGACACGAAACCTTATGAATTAAATTCAGTAGTTGCCGGAACAGATGCGATTATCTGGGGATCAATGGATGTGAACGAAGAAATGTCGGAGTTTAAAAATCCGTTTGTAGTATCAACACGCCCCAAAATAAAATGGTTTATGGGTGATGAAATAAGCCATCTCGACACCCAAATAGTGAACATTTCGATTCCGGTTGTACCGGTCGCTATTTCATTATTTGAAAATCTTCAAAAACCGGCTGATTACACTGCATCGGTATTCGGTGTTTCGGAGAACTACAGCTACACTTTTGATCCCGACGGGAATAAAATTGATTCAACCGGTCTCACTTTTACATCCACTCTTACCAAGACAGAGCACGAATATTTTGTTCCGTACGAAGTAGTTAACAATATTGAAATAGGCCGGTATATTACGCCGTATGGTATTGGTTTAGATCTGGGACCGGATGGATTCAAATGGATTTATGATGTTACGGATTACGCTTATTTATTAACCGATCGGGTTACGCTATCTGCGGGAAATCAGCAGGAATTAATTGATCTGAGATTTGAATTTATTCCCGGAGAAACGCCCAGAGATGTGAAGCGAATAGATTATTATGCTAATCAGGAGAGCCGCTTGTATCGCGATATTGATGACGATAAGTATTTTAAATCGGATACCATTTCTTTAAGTGCGGATGCTAAAACGTTTAAACTCATTACACGAATAACCGGACACGGACATAATACAGATGCGGGAAAAGACCACTGTTGTGAGTGGGCAAACAAAACCCATTATATGAAAATTAATGGTGAAGATGCATTGGAGTGGGACATCTGGCAAAATGATAAATGTGCTTTAAACCCGGTAATTGATCAGGGTGGAAATTGGGCTCCGCCGAGAGCGGGCTGGTGTCCCGGAGCTCCGGTCGATGATTATGTTTTTGATGTAACTCAGTATGCCCAATCCGGTCAGATGATTTTTGACTATCAGATCGAACCGGTACCTACGGACAATTTGGGTCAGGGCGGAGGAAATTACGTGGTTTCTTTTCATCTCGTTGAATACGGAGACTGGAAACACGTAAATGATGCAACGGTTGAAAATATTATTAAACCCAACGACTGGGAGTTTTATAACCGGATGAACCCGACTTGTGAACTTCCGAAAATTGTTATTCGAAATACCGGGAGCGCAAATATGAAATCGGCTTTATTGCGATATGGTGTCTCAGACGGAAACCCGATTGTTTTTGGCTGGAAAGGTGAACTCAAACCGGATGAGTCGGATGTCGTGGATTTGCCCTTCGCTATTTGGGATTATTTATCACCAACACACAGCACAAGGTTTTATGCAGAAATTGTTGATGTGAACGGAGTGGAAGATGAATACGCCGGTAACAATCGTTCGGAGGCTAATTTTAAAATTCCCGATGTAGTGCCAACCACGGTAGAATTGTGGTTCAGAAATAACAGCTTGCCGGATGCTTCTGTTAAATTAATGAACGACCGGGGTGATGTTATTTATGAAAAGGCAGACGCCGCAGCCGGGGAACTGGTGAAGCAAACACTCAATCTGGATCCCGGATGTTATACTTTAACTTGTGAAACCGAAAATGAGTTCGGACTGTATTATCCGCTGATTCCTGAGGTAGGAAGCGGACTCCTCAGAATGATGAATGCGAATGCCGGTTTTGTTCAGAATTTTAATCCTGACTTTGGTAAATCGATCGAATATCATTTTACAGTTGCATACTCGCTTCCGGCAAAAACGGTGGAAACACATGATTGGAAAGTTTATCCGAACCCTACAAGCGGTTTATTAATGATCGAAGATTTGGGGAATACCGGAGATGTTTACCGCATTGAAATTCTGAACATGACAGGCCAGGTTGTTTGGCAATCGGATGAGAGATTTTCGATGAACCTGAACACAATTGACCTGAGCAACTTATCATCGGGTATTTACAATGTACGTCTGTTCACCGAGGGCAAACAACAACTTACCCGAATACAGATTCAATGATCTATTTCGCTTCAGACTTTCATCTCGGAATTCCCGATCACGCAAAAAGTCTTGAGCGAGAGAAAAAGATTGTTCGATGGCTTGATTTTGTTTCCCGGGATGCCACACATATTTATCTTCTGGGCGACATTTTCGATTTTTGGTTTGAATACAAGTATGTTGTTCCGAAGGGTTATGTTCGGTTATTGGGCAAGCTGGCAGAGTTAACGGATAAGGGAATTAAAATAACCGCATTTAAAGGCAACCACGATATGTGGATGTTTGGATATTTCGAAAAAGAGTTGAATATACCGGTGATTGAAAACGAACTGGTTTTTGAATCACACGGCCGCACGTTTTATCTTCATCACGGCGATGGGCTGGGTCCCGGAGATAAGGGTTATAAATTTCTGAAAAAAGTTTTCCGGAGTCCGCTTTGCATTTGGTTATTTTCAAAATTACCACCGGCAATAGGAATGAGGTTGGCGGGCTATTTTTCGTCTAAAAGTCGATTGGCTAATGTAGCAAAGGATGAAAAGTTTTATGAAGACAATGAGTGGTTACTCATCTATTGCAGAGAAATAATTAAAACCCGGCCATACGATTATTTGATATTTGGTCACAGACATCTCCCTCTTTATCTGGAGTTAAAAGAAGGTCCATTGTATGTAAACCTTGGTGAGTGGGTTCACCAGTTTACCTATGCGGTATTTGATGGAATCACACTCGAGTTGAAATCGTTTGAGGGGGAGTGCCCGTACATTATCAGAAAAAAGGGAATATGAAGACCGGCTTGTTTTGTATGCTTTTACTGCTGATGACCTTTAATCAGGCATTTGTGGCAGACGACAAGCCGGGGTTAAAAGTTCCGTTCCGAGGTAAATTTTTCACAACCGACAACTTGGGAAACCTGTTTTTGGTGGGTCGGGATAATTCGATTGTTAAAGTCACTAAGGATGGAAAAACATCTGCCCGGGTTAATTTCAAAATTTATGGAAATCTTGAACAATTAGATGTTACAAATCCATTTGAGATCTACGCTTATTATCGCGATCAACAGACAGTTTTAATTCTGGATAATTTATTCAACCAATTGGGAGTGATTTCTCTGAATAATCAGAGTACCGGAGAAATAACTGCTGCGTGCAGATCATTTGATAACGGATTGTGGTACTTCGATGCAGGCAATACCAAAATCATTAAAACCGATAAATCTTTAAATAAAAAGATTGAAAGTCTGCCCTTTTCATCATGGACTAATGAATCGTGGTCACCGGTAAATATTCTTGACAATGAGAAAAATCTGTTCGTCAACGATTCAACCAAAGGGATAGCAATTTTCGATGTATTTGCCAATTATTACAAAACCATTGACATCAAAGGTCTGAGGAACTTTCAGGTAAAAAAAGATCAGATCTTTTACTTCGATGGAGAATATTTTCAGAGTTACGATTTCAAGTTTTTTAAAATCGACACAATTCTCCAAAACAATTCCTGCAAGGACATTCGAATGGATGGCGAAAATCTTTACCTATGGCAAAGAGATACAATTTTCATTAAACCGGTTTCCGGATAAAACAGCTCTCCGGAAACGGTTTAGAAATTTCATACTCTTTGTTTCAGCTTATAATCAAGATTAGAACGCTTTATTGATCGCTCCATAAAATACCAGATCTCGGTAACCGTGTTGAGATCAAGATCTGCGTCATCGAAGTAATCGTTAAAAGCATGGAGGTAAACTTTATTGGCGTCTTGCCCTTTTACCTGCCGTATCTTGTAGTTGAAGTCGTTGCCGACAAACACGAAAATATCGCCGCGCTGAAGTCTGCCCCACAGGTTTTGCTCAAGTTTTCTGCAGAGGAGAAGAGAGCCTTCCGGCAATATTGAATCGTCGTCGTCCATTGAATCGTCATACATTTCAAACTTGCGGTATACACCGAGCTTTGAAATATTTCTGTACTCAACAGGTTGGTCATTGATGAATGTTTCCTGCCAATGCAAGTTTTTGTAGGCCGAACGATCCTCGGCATGAATGATTCTGATTTCCTTCAAATCCGAATTATTCACCATATCAGTAATGGTTTCGAATAATTGCTTTTTGAGGAACATGGAACCATTGCCGGTCATCAACCAGTTCGCATTTACATTGGGGTTCGCCTTCAGAAATCTTTGAAGAATATCGGCTCTCGGCAACGAACGATTTTTAACTATGGAAGTAGTCGCGTTCTTGCTAATACCAACGATTTCCGCAAATTGTGTCTGGCTCAGTTTTAGTTCATCCAACAGCTTTTTCAATCGGTCACCAAGTAGAAGTTCCATGGCGTTTCGATTGTAGGGGTAAAAAACTCGAATACATAAATAAGGGTCTGGGTTTTACAATAGGATACTTTACTTTCAATTTCAATCCATCCGAGAACGAACGGTAATTGCAAATATTGCCCAATGCTGAATCACTTGATATTTCATTGTGACATTTATGGGCAATATGATGTACAAGGATTTATCTGTATATACCAACAAAAGTTGGCCGACATAACAGAATTGTTAGATCGATGAAATCTCTGTAAGCCTTGATTTCACTTACTTAATTGCCGAAAAGCTCCCCGAAATCAGCGTGTAATAACCAAATCTATTTGGAGCAATTCTAAATAACAACAGTTCTTAAATGCAGACTAACCTTGGAGTGAAAAGGAATTAATCCAAATACAGTTTTACAATCGACAACTGATGTTTTGCAGGGTCCATGGCCCATACAATAGCGACATGATTTTCAACCGAACCAATTCCCATTTTAGGGTAAATCAGAAGGTTTTCCTTGTGATTCGGTGTAACTGAGTTTTTGCTCGGTTCGTAATTAGTTATGGAAACAGCAACCAGTCTTTTTTTATTTCCACCGAACATATTTGTATTCCCTGAAAAATAGTAACGGAATCCCAGATCTTCCTCAGACTTACGTTTCTTCGGATTCATGTTTTTGTCGTTGTCGTTAAAAACGTAATAAACATTTCCATTTAGCTCGAGAGGAACAATTCCGTGCATCGAATTGCCATTGGTCGTTCGTTGCTTTTTAGGAATAACATTCACATTTTTTATTTCACCTTCTTCATTTAAACGAAACTCAACAAGTTCCATATCATAATAAGTATACGTACATGTGGTAATACCGGTTTGTGAATTGGTTCGGCAATTTTCAATAATGTAACTTTTCTCCAACGTGATTACCACCGAGCCACTGCTGTCAACAAAAAGACTCCGTATTTTAAAGTTACCCAATCCGTAACCTTTCTTGGCGAGTTTCTCCCCACGTTTTTCAGAAGTATTTGCCGACAATATTTTTGACATTCTCTGATCATTCAGTTGATCATAATTTCTTTTTTCAACCTCAAGGGTTTCCAGATTTAATACGATATAATAAACACCGTTGGCGCCTTTGTATTTATCGTTGTTGCGTTTTACCGATTTACTATCGCGGTAAAAACCGGTAAAGATCATCTTGTCCTGATCGTTTAGAATATATCCTTCCATGCTGGAGAAAGCATATCCTTCCTGTGCAATTTCTATTTCTTCCAACTCATCTGATTCTTCATTAATCGTAAAAATCTTATTAACGGCTTCACCGGTGTTTTTCGATTTTTTCAAACCCGAAGATTGCTGCCATTCGGTAGTTATAAGTACCTGACCTTCGTTCGAAACTTTTACGTCGTTTATGTAAATGGATTCATATTTATAAGGGAAAGACATCTTCTTTTCGTAGATTTCTTCGAGTTCCGTATTAAAGAGGGCGACTTCCATTTTTTCCTTTTCGAATCTGTGGGCTGGTGGCTCTCTGAAAAGAAGAATTTTAGTAAGATCTTCACTTAAAACAAATGATATGGATCCGATGCTTTTTTTCTTCGGAGTTACCAGTTCCATCATTTTAGTTTCTCCCTGAATTTCTCTTCCTTCAAAATCAGAAATTCTTCCATAAACCGTGTATTTATCGGTCTTCTTGTTAAAAAATGCATATACAATTGTGACCTTTCCTTCGTGAAAGAAAAATTTCACCCAGCGTGGATCCCGGTTTCCGTCTTCCGGTTCATCAACCGTAAATGAAGAAATTCGTTTTAGCGATTCAACATCCATTATTGAGATGTCGTATTCATTCTTACCTACTTCTACAATATAAAATTCTTCAGGATTTACACCTGTACAAATTTGATAATCGACATTCCCTTTGACTTTCCTGCCGTTGGGAGACTCGTATGAAGATAGTTGATATTTTACATCTTGTGCTTTTACAACTATAAGTGTCGAAAGCAACCAAAACAGAACTGTTGACTTAATCAATTTCATGTAGCGATAATAGCCAAAAACCAATCATTACAGGGTATTAATTGATTATAAAACAGTCGAAAATTATGATTTCTAAATTGAGAACAGATTGATTTAAGACATGAGAAAGTTAACTGCGTAGATTAAAATTGAATAATTTCGTTTGGCAAGTTTCCGATTTTATATGTCGTACTGGAAAACCAATTTAAAATATATAGCCATTCTTTTAACGATCTGGTTCGTGGTGTCGTTTGGTTTTGGGATTCTGTTATCAGACTATTTGAACCAATTTCGGTTTGCCGGGTTTAAGCTGGGATTTTGGTTCGCTCAGCAGGGATCGGTTTTCTCATTCGTAATTCTTGTTTTTATCTATGTGCGACTAATGAATCGTCTGGATCGCAAACATACCCGTAACATTAAGGCAGATAATTCATGAGCATACAAACCTGGACTTTCATAATCGTCGGGATTTCTTTTGCCGTATATATTCTGATCGCGATTATCACACGCGCCAAAAGCACACATGATTTTTATGTTGCCGAGGGAAACGTTACTCCGTTGGCAAACGGTATGGCAACCGCTGCAGACTGGATGAGTGCTGCTTCCTTCATAAGCATGGCAGGTTTAATTTCCTTTATGGGAAGAGACGGGGCGGTTTATTTAATGGGTTGGACAGGCGGCTATGTTCTGCTTGCATTGTTACTCGCACCATATCTCAGAAAGTTTGGAAAGTTCACCGTTCCGGATTTTATTGGTGAGCGATATTATTCCAGATCTGCCAGAATAATAGCAGTAGTCTGTGCAATTTTTGTCTCGTTCACATACGTCTCCGGACAAATGCGGGGAGTTGGAATTGTGTTCTCCCGATTTCTCGATATTCCCGTTAATCAGGGTGTGATAGTCGGCATGGCAATCGTCTTTATTTACGCCGTTTTAGGAGGAATGAAAGGCATTACCTACACACAGGTTGCTCAGTATTGTGTTCTGATATTCGCCTTCATGGTACCGGCTATTTTTATTTCTTTTATGATGACAGGAAACCCGATTCCGCAATTAGGATTTGGATCAAAACTTACGGGAGAGAATATCTACTTACTGGATAAACTGGATGGACTTTCTGTTGATCTGGGATTTGGCGCATATACATCGGGACAAAAGAAATTACTCGATATCTTTTGCATCACAGCGGCTCTCATGATTGGTACCGCAGGATTGCCCCATGTGATTGTACGGTTCTTTACTGTTAAAAACATACACTCCGCCAGAAAGTCTGCAGCGCTTGCCCTGTTGTTTATCGCAATTTTATACACCACGGCACCGGCGGTAGCTGCTTTTGCCAGAACCAATATGATACTTTCCATTTCCGAAAAACCGATTGCCGAAGCACCACAATGGTTTCACAACTGGACTAAAACCGGATTGATAACATTTACCGATAAAAACAATGATGGTAAAATTCAATATGTAAAAGGAGATGCGAACGAAGTAGTAGTTGACAAAGACATCATGGTTTTGGCTAATCCGGAAATCGCCAGACTCCCGAATTGGGTTGTCGGGCTTGTTGCTGCCGGAGGTCTTGCTGCAGCTCTTTCGACGGCAGCCGGGTTGTTACTGGTAATTTCAACAGCCATTGCCCACGATCTCGGGAAGAACACATTTTATCCGAATATTTCTGAAAAACGGGAATTGGGAATCGCCCGAATTTCCGCCGCAGTAGCTGTTGTGGTAGCAGGTTATTTCGGGATGCACCCACCGGGATTTGTCGCACAGGTAGTTGCCTTTGCATTCGGGTTGGCTGCCGCTTCTTTTTTTCCGGCAATTGTGATGGGAATTTTTTCGGTGAGAATCAACAAAGAAGGTGCTATCACCGGAATGATCACAGGTTTACTTTTCACATCAGCCTATATTATTTGGTTTAATTTTCTTTTCCCGGAAACCAATAATCCTGATCACTGGTGGTTGGGAATTTCTCCCGAGGGAATTGGTTCGGTTGGAATGATTCTGAATTTCCTTGTAACCGGTATAGTGAGTCACCTCACACCTCCGCCTCCTTCTTCGGTTATTACAATGATTGAAGATATCCGAAAACCAGGATGATTCTGAAAGGCAATTCCTGCTCTTTCACAATTGGTTTTTTATCGCTTAATTTCGAAATATATGGAACCTACCAACACCAGGGATCCGGAATACTACCATAAGGTTGTCGATTGTCAGTACGCTTGTCCTGCCCACACTCCGGTTCCCGAATATATTCGCCTTATTGCCGCTGAACGATATTCCGATGCCTACATGATCAACTGGCAAAGCAACGTCTTCCCGGGTGTTTTGGGGAGAACATGCGACCGGCCATGTGAACCGGCATGCAGAAGGGGAAGAGTCGATGATGAACCGGTTGCTATCTGTCGGTTGAAGCGGGTTGCTGCCGATAATAAAGGAGATGTAACCGAACGAATCCCTCAGGGACCTTTTAAACCGAATGGCAAAAAAGTCGCTTTGATAGGCGGTGGTCCGGCATCATTAACCGTTGCCCGTGATCTCGCACCTTTGGGATATGAAATACATCTTTTTGATGAGCAAGTTGCCGGAGGTGGAATGATGAGAAGTCAGATTCCTTCTTTTCGTTTACCCGAAACGGTGCTCAACGAAGAGGTCGATTTTATTCTGAATATGGGCATTCACACCCATTTCCGCCATTATGTCGACAGCATGAAAGATGTTCTTTCAAAAGATTACGATGCGGTTTTTGTCGGTACCGGAGCACCTCGAGGCCGAGATCTCAAATTGCCCGGAAGAGAGGAAGGCGATGCCAACATTCATATCGGAATTGAATGGCTGGCCAGCGTTGCGTTTGAACATACGCATTCAATAGGCAAGAAGGTAATTGTTCTTGGAGGAGGAAATACAGCGATGGATTGTTGCAGAACATCCCGCAGACTTGGAGGTGAAGAAGTAAAGGTAGTGGTTCGCAGTCCGTTTGAAGATATGAAGGCATCACCGTGGGAAAAGGAAGATGCCATGCACGAAGATATTCCCATTCTCAACAACCACGTGCCGAAAACCTTTGAAACAAAGGATGGAAAACTCATCGGAATGACTTTCGAAAAAGTGGAAGCGCAATACGATGAAAACGGCAAAAGAAGTCTCGTTCCAACAGGTGAAGAACCCGTATTTATCGAAGCAGATGATGTGCTAATTGCGATCGGTCAGGTGAATACTTTTCCCTGGATTGAACGGGATTTAGGCATTGAGTTCAATGAGTGGGGAATGCCGGTAGTGGAACGAAAGACATTTCAATCGACTTTGTCTAAAGTTTTTTTCGGCGGAGATGCTGCCTTTGGTCCGGAGAACGTGATTACCGCGGTTGCTCAGGGGCATGATGCAGCAGTTTCGATTAATCTCTATTGTGAAGGTAAAGATGTTGGTGAAAGGCCTTCTCCATTAACCAACCTCATACATCAAAAGATGGGCATTCACGAATGGAGTTACGATAGCAGTGTTGTGAATGATCAACGGTATGTAGTGCCACAAGCGGATAAATCCCTGACTCTTCGTGACCGGAAAAAAGAAGTGGAGCTCGGTTTTAATCCGGAAGTAGCATTCAAAGAAGCAGAACGTTGCCTGAACTGCGATGTTCAAACTGTCTTCACAGAAAATAAATGTATCGAATGCGATGCCTGTATGGATGTTTGTCCGACTTCGTGCATCACCTTCACCGATAATGAAGATGAGGAAGAACTCCGCAAAAAGTTGCTGGTTCCGGCAGAAAACCTCACTCAGGATATTCTGGTTTCCTCAACACTTAAAACCGGTCGTGTGATGGTGAAAGACGAAGATGTTTGTCTGCATTGCGGATTGTGTGCAGAACGTTGTCCGACATCTGCCTGGGACATGCAGAAGTATCTTTATAACACAGCAAAAGCAGCAGTTTAATTTCCTTTAAAATCAATGGTTAAGACAAACGATTTTGTAATACGGTTTGCCAATGTGAATGGCACAGGTTCGGCCAGCGCAAATTTTCTGTTTGCTAAAGCGGTGTTCAGAATGGGCATCCATATTTCGGCCAAGAATATTTTCCCTTCCAACATTCAGGGACTTCCAACATGGTATGAGGTTCGGGTAAACGACAAAGGATATGTTGGGAGGAGGGCAGGTATCGATTTTATGGTGGCAGTTAATCCACAGAGTTTCGAGCAGGATACTAAGGATGTTGAGCCCGGAGGATACTTTCTGTACGACTCAACCCGAAAATTGTATGATCATCAGAAACGCCCGGATATTCATTACATCGGAATTCCATTAATGGAAATGTGTAATAATGAATATACCGATCCACGCCAACGGCAACTCTTTAAAAATATCATTTATGTCGGAGCCTTAGCCGAATTGCTGGGAATCGAATTCAACGTTTTGGAAGATCTTCTTTCCGAACAATTTGCCGGAAAAGAAAAATTGATTCCGCTCAACGTGCGGGCACTTCAAATGGGTGTTAATTTTATTAAAGAAAATCACCCTTCCCCGATAGATTTACGATTAGAAAGAAGAGATAATACCAAAGGTAAAATCATTATTGACGGAAACGCCGCATGTGGTTTGGGAGCGATTTACGGCGGAGCAACCGTGGCCGCCTGGTATCCGATAACGCCGAGTACATCGGTGGCACAGGCCTTCGAGTCGTATGCCGAACAGCTTCGAATTGATGAAAACGGAAAGCATTTATATGCAGTAGTTCAGGCCGAAGATGAGTTGGCAGCAATGGGAATGGTAATCGGTGCCGGATGGAATGGTGCCAGAGCCTTCACCGCAACCAGCGGACCCGGGGTTTCCCTGATGAATGAATTTATCGGTCTTTCCTATTTTGCTGAAATTCCTGCGGTGCTAATCGATGTTCAGCGAACCGGACCCAGCACCGGTATGCCAACCAGAACCCAGCAATCCGATTTGATGGAAGTTGCCTATGCTTCCCATGGCGATACCAAACATCCGGTTTTGCTTCCGGCCAATCCGAAAGAATGTTTTGAGATGACTGCTGAGTGCCTCGATCTGGCAGATGAATTACAAACACTGGTTGTATTGTTAACCGACCTTGATCTTGGAATGAACGACCACGTTTCGGATGCTTTTGAGTGGGATGATAATCGAAAATACAAACGCGGGAAAGTCTTATCAGCAGATGATCTCGACAATCTGAAGGAGCGTTGGGGAAGATACCTCGATGTGGATGGAGACGGTATTCCGTACCGCACAATTCCCGGAACGCATCCTTCGAAAGGAAGCTATTTTACACGTGGCACATCGCGCAATGAATATGCGGCATACACCGAAGACGGAAACGAATACAAGAAGAACATGGACCGGCTTTTAGTAAAATGGGAAACGATTAAGAACAAGGTTCCGGGTCCCGAATTCATTCCGGCAGAAGAGCCCACTTCCATGGGAATGATCTTCTTCGGAACCACCACCTATTCGGCAGAGGAAGCGATGGATCAGTTGCGGGAAGAAGGAAGAGCAATGGATGCCATGCGACTGAAAGCCTTTCCATTTAATAAGGATGTTCAGCAGTTTATGGAAAGTCACGAAGTGGTTTTTGTGATTGAACAAAACCGCGACGCTCAAATGCGATCTTTAATCATGAATGAATTGAACATCAATCCGGCGAAACTTGTCTCCGTTTTGAACTACGACGGAATGCCGATAACCGCAGCCGGAATTTTAGAACAAATCGAACAACACATTCAAAAAATAGCCATCGCCTGATCAGGAGGAAGAGAATATGTCATACCTAAAACCCAAATTCCGACACCCGCATCTACCAAAGAATGAACTCGGCTACACCAAAACAGAATACGAAGGTTCGCTGAGTACCTTATGTGCGGGATGTGGCCACGACAGCATTAGTGCAGCCATTGTGCAGGCGTGTTTCGAGATGAACATTGCCCCGCATCAGGTGGCTAAAATGAGTGGGATCGGATGTTCATCCAAGACACCGACGTATTTTCTCGGGAATTCGCATGGCTTTAATTCGGTTCACGGAAGAATGCCGTCGGTTGCCACGGGAGCCAGTATGGCCAACAAAAAATTGAAATACTTCGGTGTTTCGGGTGATGGGGATTCCGCGTCAATAGGAATGGGGCAGTTCGCTCATGTAATTCGCCGGAATCTGAATATGGTTTACATCGTAATGAATAACGGGTGTTACGGATTAACAAAGGGGCAAGACAGTGCAACGGCGGATGAAGGGTCAAAAAACAAAACCGGTCATATCAATCCATTTCAGGCAATTGATCTCGCGAGTCTGGCTATTGAACTGGGAGCAACGTTCGTAGCGCAGAGTTTCAGCGGAGACAAACACCAGTTAATTCCGTTAATAAAAGCTGCGATGGAACACAATGGTTTTGCCTTTATAAATGTGATTTCACCATGTGTCACTTTTAATAATAATGTGGGGTCTACCAAGTCGTACGATTATGTTCGGGAACACATAGCCGCTACTTCCACAGTAGACTTTGTTCCAACCCACGATGAAATAACTACGACCTATTCGGAAGGTGAGATTAAAGACATCGCCATGCACGATGGTTCTATTATCCGTTTAAAAAAACTAACAAACGATTGGGATCCGGAGAACCGGTTGTCGGCGGCATCGGCCATGCAAAATGCGAGAGCAAACGGGGAAATTTTAACCGGTCTTTTGTACATCAACGAAAAAGCGGCAAACCTTCATCAGACTTTTAAGACAACCGATATTCCACTGAACCGGTTAACAGAAAAGGAACTCTGTCCTGGGTCTGCAACTCTTTCAGAATTAATGAAAGACCTCCAATAGACGTCGAGTTACAGTTCAAAGTTGAGTGAATCCTTCATCTGCTTTTCGGTCATGTTTTCAATAAAAACGTGAAGCGAAATATCTTCCAAAGGCTTATCATTTTTATCGACCTGCACGTGTTCGATGGTTTCCAAAACATCGGCGCCTTTCACAATTTTTCCGAAGATCATGTATTTGCTGTCGAGTGACGGAAGTCCGGCTTCATACGAAACCACATAAAACTGGCAGGCATTGGATTTCTTTTCCGGGTTGTCGTCTCTTCCCATTCCCAAAGCCCCATATACATGTTTAATGGAATCGTTAAACTCGGGTTCTAATAAATAAGGTGAGCCCTCAAAATATTGAACGGAATCGGGGCAACCGCCCTGAATCACAAAATTCTTTACTACACGATTCATGGTAAACTGATCGTAATGATGCTTGTCTGCGAGCTCGATAAATTTTGCTTTGTGATTGGGAGTTTCGTCGAATAACCAGAAAAACATTGATCCAAAATTTGTGGTGATCACGGCAATCGGATAGGTTTTTTCCGGATGGGAATCGTTTTTTTCTTCCTTGATTTTATCGGAACAGGAAGTAAGAATTAAACAAACAACAAGGAGCAGACTTGCAGAATTTCTCATTTGCCGGTTGTATTAAAAATATTATGAATAACCCATGCCGGACCGATTAAAAGGAATTGAAGATCTTTAAAGAAAGACGGCTTTTTTCCTTCGACTTTGTGACCGTAAAACTGTCCGATCCAGCCTGCTGAAAATAGGATTAGCGAAGAAACCCATAGTTCAACAAAGCCGCTGAGTAAATAATTTCCAATCAGACACATCGCAGAAAAGATCAGCATATTCAAACCCATTGCCGGTGAAAGTCGCATATAGAACACGTTTACAAAAAGAAGAACCGGAAAAGCATAATTAATAAGTACCGGAGAAGCAGTTGGCAGCAAATCGGTGAGTGCAGAATGCGGGATTGACATGATCAAACCAACAATGGAAAAGAAAATAACCGGCACGCAGATGTAATGAACCTTTTTGTTGAATGGGTTCATGTGACTTTCGGCGTATTCGTCGAACCAGTCTTTTAAAGTTCTCATAAGCAATAAATGGTGTTTTGGATACAGCAATCTAAAGAATTACGACCAATTTCGTGACTCAAATGAAAAACTATAAAAAGTACTTCATCATTCAGTCGCCACCGGAGGAAGTTTATAATGCGGTGGTAAACCAGAAGAGTCTTGAGTTGTGGACCGGTGAATATGCCGAAATGTCGGAAGAACCCGGAAGTGAATTCAGCTTATGGGATGGCAGCATTTGTGGGAAAAATCTGGAATTCGAGAAGAATAAAAAGGTCGTGCAGGAATGGTATTTCGGAGATCAGGAAGAGAAATCGATTGTTACTCTGAAGTTCCATGAACATAAAAAAGGAACCTCACTCGAAGTAGTTCAGACAAATATACCCGATGAAGATTACGACGATTTTGCGGAAGGTTGGGAAGATTCTTACATCGACGGATTAAAGGAATTTCTGGAGGACGACGGCGATGATTTTTAAGAAATCCAATCATGACGAATAAGACAGTTCCACAGAAGAAAAGCGTTGATGAGTTCATTTCACTTCATACAGAAGACCGTCAGGAGCAATGCAAAATTCTTATGGATCTGATGCATAAAATTACAGGTGAAGAGGCTGTTATGTGGGGACCGAGCATTATCGGTTACGGCAAATACCATTATAAATACGAAAGTGGAAGAGAAGGCGATTTCTTCCTAGCCGGATTTTCTCCCAGAAAAACCAATTTAACGGTTTACGTAATGTCAGGTTTTGGAGAGCAATCCGTTATGGACAGACTCGGGAAATACAAAACCGGAAAAGGATGTCTGTACATTAAAAATACCAATGACATTAATCTCGAAGTGCTGGAAGAATTGCTCAGATATTCTGTTCAGAAAACCAAAGAAAAATACCCGGATTAATGTTTAGGGTAAAAACTTTCGTCAATCCTTCAACAACTGAAACAAATGCAGATCGTCGTAACTCACCTTTCCTTCTAATGAATCAAAAAGTACCTTCAACCGGATGCTTTTACCGTCTTCCTGAAAATTAGCAGGATCGAGAATTACCTCTTCGTAAGCTTTCCTGATTTTCTTTTCGTTCTTTAACGTTCCTTCAAGTCTGCTGAGATCCAGTTCCTTTCCTGCATTCTTGAATCTCACCAAATGATTGATGATAGTGGAAGTTTTTAAACCTCTGATTTCTGAAATTTCATCAATGCCTTTACCCGAATTATATAGATCTAAGGTCTGGTCGAAGGTTGAAAGCCCCTTTATTTTAGCTTCCTTCTTTTTTATGTGCTTGGAGATCTCCTTTTCCGAAACAAGTCCTCCGGATTTGATTACAAATAATTCCGCATCTTTCTCAAGTATATCAAATTCAAATTCGGAATCTGCAGATTCACTCAACTGCTGAAATCTTGAATCTGCTTTCATCGCGAGATCATCCACTTCCAAAGCAATGGAATTATAACCCAAAAGTCGAAGTCCGTCGATGTGTTTTAACCGGGAAAGAGCCACGTATCCCTGTCCTTTTTCGAAAGTTTTGGTTAAATCGATTTCGGCTGAATCTAATGTCATTCCCTGACTCTTGTGAACGGTTATCGCCCATGCCAACCTTAGTGGAACCTGTTTAAGAGAAGCAAGTGTTTTCCCCTTTTCGTCTTCCATCGACCATACTTCCGGTTCGGCCAGAACCATGTTGCCACTGTCGGTTTCAACCACAGGAAAACCGGTTTCATCATCATAGCCTCGCACAGTTCCCAGCGTTCCGTTCATCACGTATTTATCGTAATTGTTTTTAACGAACATCACCCGGCAACCTTCTTTAAGGTCAAGCACATCCGGGGCAAGCACAGATTTCTTTAGCATATCTACCAAAGCCTCATTGCCTTTGGTAAGGGATTCGTACGTTTCGGGTTCTCCGGCAACACTTTCCAGTTCCTGCTGGTTGATTCGATCGACATCCATGTTATGGCTGTACAGTCGGGTGGGCTGAACTTTAAACCGGTTGTACATCGCTTCCTCCAGCGCTTTTTCACTTTTGGCGGTTACACTTCCAGAGCGGATTTCATTGAGAATTTCATTCAACTGATTGTCCGTTTGCCGGTACTGCTCGTGCAGGTAACAAATCATCATGTTGGCATCCATCCAGGATGAAGACATGAAACAGAATTTTTCCCGATTGGTCTCCTCGTTTCGGGTAACCGGCGGCAACTGAAAAAAATCACCGGAAAGTACGACCTGAATTCCGCCAAATGGTTCTCTGTTCTGACGAAAGACCTGAAGAATTTCATTCACCATATCCAATTGCCGACGATGGAGCATTGAAATTTCATCGATGATCAGAACCTTGGCATTCGTAATATTTTTCTGCAGGTATTTTTTATCAAGAAGTCTTTTTATAGCCGGTCCGTTAATCGAATCCCGGACACCCATTCCGCACCACGAGTGAATGGTTTGTCCGTTCATATGCGTTGCAGCAATTCCGGTGGATGCGGTAATCGCAACCGGAATCTTTCGGTTGCGTAAATATTCAATGTATTGATTCAGCACATACGTCTTTCCTGTACCGGCAGACCCGGTGAGAAAAACATTTCTACCCGATTTCAGAATTGCAAGTGCTTTAGCCTGTTTCACACAACAAACCTAAATGATGAATGATCAATACCCGGAATTTTAAACACTTATTTACCCGAGGAAAGTTTTTTCTGGTAACGTGATTGGGCGATATCGGTTAACACCATAATGGCAATTACAAAATAAAAAGTAGTCTTATTCATGTGTGTGATTTGGTTGTTACCGATGGTTAACGCTGCGAGCTCACCACCTTCGGTCAACAGCATTATTCCAACAACCAGCAGAATAAATAAACCGAGAACTTCATACATCCGGTTTTTTCTCAGGAATGCCGAAACACGGTCGGCCAGCCAGATCATCATGATACCACCGATAACAATTGCGATTGCCATTACGATAAAAACTTTTGAAAGTGCCATTGCACTGAGAATCGAATCGAATGAAAAAACCACGTTCATAAGAATGATCATGATTAAAACCCGGTTTGTGGATTTTTTGCTCACCTCTGCTTTGTGTTCGTCTCCCTCGGTTGAGATCATGTGCCAGATCTCTTTCATGGCGGTGTATACGATAAATATCCCACCACCCAAAACGATTAGACTGTGAAGATTGAAGTGACCTTCGACGATTCCTTCAAACTCGAGTTTTAAAATGTCAACTTTCACATACTTGATGAGGCTCATTAAAGCAAACAGAAGCAGAATTCGAAGAAAGATAGCGACCAGAATTCCGGTTTTACGAACGAAGCTTTGTTTTTCTTCCGGGGCTTTTTGTGACTCAAGAGAAATGTACAGCAGGTTGTCGAAACCCAGAACGACTTGTAAAAGCACCAGCATTATCAGGTCGGTGAGGTTGTGCAGAGTAAAAAGATTATTCATAAAAAGGCAGGTGGTTTTCAGGCAATAATACTTATTCAAAAAAAATTTGCAAGGTTCACCAACCCTTTGATAAAATGTCCCGTCAAGGTTGTATCAATATACTTTGCTCAGTGACCAGACCTGCAGTTCTCTTCTTGTTTTTACCTTTTACTTCATTGCTAAAAGCGCAAGAGGGTACTTCAATTTCAATTCATTTCAACTCCGATGAAGCCGTTGTAACAGCCAGCGAACTTCAAAGGATTCAGGATTTCCTGGGAGAAGAGGATTGCGGGTCTTGTTCTTTAAATATGTTTTAATACCATAGTTTAAAGAATCAACCAAAGTAAGGTATTTTTAAGACTAACCGGCGATCATGCCCGAAAGTCGCATCAGCATTTCGGCAACCATGGCATCGAGATCGTAATCATTTTTCCAACCCCAATCTGCTCTTGCTCTTGAATCGTCAATGCTTTTCGGCCAGCTATCGGCGATTTTTTGTCTTTGATCAATTTCGTATGAAATCTCAAATCCGGCAATGTGTTTTCGAATGGCAGATGCCAGTAATTCCGGATCGAAACTCATACCGGCAAGATTGTAAGAACTTCTGATTTTTACTTCATCGGAGGGTGCTTCTGTAATATCGATGGTTGCCTTTATCGCGTCATCCATATACATCATAGGTAATTCGGTATCACCTTTCAGGAAGCAGGTATAGCGATTTGTTTTAATGGCCTGATGAAAAATATCGACGGCGTAATCCGTAGTTCCACCACCCGGCAGAGCTTTCCAACCTATTAATCCCGGGTAGCGCACGCTTCGCACATCTAAGCCGTATCTTTTAAAATAATATTCACAATACCTTTCCCCGGCGAGTTTTGAAATCCCGTAAATAGTATTCGGGTCCATCACACAATCCTGAGGCGTATTTTCTCTGGGAGTTCCCGGCCCGAAAACAGCAATGGAACTCGGCCAGAACATACGTTGAACATTATATTCTAATGCAGCATCAAACACATTGAACATCCCGTCCATATTTAACTCCCAACCCAGCTTTGGATTTTTTTCGGCAGTAGCACTCAACATTGCCGCGAGATGATAAATCACTGATGGTTTATGTGTGCTGAAGAGTTCTGCCAGTCGCTGCTTGTCTAATACATTCAGTTCTATGTAGGGTCCTGCATCTAATTTTTTTTCATCCGCAACACGGATGTCAGAACAGATTACATTGTTTTTTCCGTACGTGTCCCGAAGTCGGGAAGAAAGGTCGGTTCCTACTTGTCCTTCAGAACCAATGATGAGAATTTTCGTCGTCATTTCCGGTTCAAAAGTATACCTAAAAACACATGGTTCTCACGGGGATGAATTTATTCTAAGGTCTGGCTATGGATGATTTTTATTCCCGAAACCTGAACTACTTCGTCACAAAGTCGAATCAATTGCTTGTGAGATTTTATTCTTGCTTTTTCAAAAAGTCCTGTGGTTAACCTCACTCCGATTTTTCCAAACAGTTCCGATAAACTTCAAGATTTCCGTTCACCATAGATTCAACAGAGAAATCCGGCAGAATGTCTTTGGCTCCTTTTATTAATCTCGATTTCAGATCTTCATCAGAACTCAGTCGAATAAGATTTTGTGCCAGTGAATCCACGTCTCCGACGTCACAAAGCAAACCCGTTTCTTCATTAATGATCATTTCGGGAACTCCTCCGGCACTTGTTGCCACAACAGGAATACCGGAAGCAATAGCATCAAGCACCGTTGTTCCGAGTCCTTCTGTTTTGGAAGTAAAAAGAAATATGTCGAGGTCGGGAAGAATTTCCGGAAGATCATTTCTGTATCCGGTAAAGGTTAGCGATTGAGTTAATCCGAGTTCTGTTGCCAGCTTTTTTAATTCTTCTTCAAGCGAGCCGGTTCCGATAATTACAAAATGAAATTGTTGTTTTTCTTTAAATCTGGCTGCCACATGCAAAAACGTCGGATAGTCTTTGTGGTCTGCAAGAGCGGAGGCATTTCCTACAAGAATAGTATGTTCGGGGATTCCGAGTTCATTTCTCAATCTTCCGGATCTCAGGTGTTGAAACCTCGAACTATCCGTTCCGGAGTGAACGGTAACAACATTTCTTTCTCCGGCATTTTTAATTCCGTCTCTTACAATTCTGTTAATGGCATCGGACACACAAACTATCGAGCAGATTTTCGGATGGTTGTATTTGTATCTCGAAAACCACGAGGAACCCACGGCGAAATCGACCCTTCGACTTAAGACAATCGGAGGTTTGTTGCCAAAAAAGTCTGCGGCCAGAACGCAGGTTGTATGGGCATGTGCGTCGTGTGCATGAAGTATATCAACCAAATTTTCATCACAGATACGGCTGAGTTTTCTTCCGGCTGCGATATCCACTCCACCTCTTTTCCGGTAAGTACGCAAATCCCCCGGTTCTATTTTTAAGGAGAGCTCACTGTCTTTCGGGCAAAAGACAATTTGTTTTATTCCTTTCTTTTTTAGTTCAGAGTACAAATAGAATAGTTGCTGTTCTCCGCCCCGCCAGGATATGGGCGAACTTACATGACATACGGTTTGTGAGAATGGCTGCACCGGACAAATTTCAGAGAAAAGTTTTTGGTCGAACTAATTCTGTTATAATTTCCTCAAAATAAGGTTGGTGAAAATTTGATCAAACGGTAAGATGGCCATAAACCACGATTGAAATCTGATTACCCGAATGCATTTCAACTTTTAAAATAAATTTGCGCCACCATTGAACGCCGTAGGTTGACAAAGTGGAAGGGTTAATACGGACCACAGTGATCAATGCATTGTTTTCCTGATTTTGACTTTTTCTGATGATCAGGTAATCGGATGTGAATCCGGCTTCAATTAAAACTGGAACTCATGAGAACATATAAAGTGGTGGGGGTAATGTCGGGAACATCTATGGATGGTGTAGATCTCGCTCATTGTGATTTAACCCCTCTTGATAACGGAAAATGGGATTACCGGATCAACAAAGCGGTGACGGTTCCGTTCAGTGATATCTGGAGATTGAGACTGTCGAAACTCCGGAATCAGAATGCACTAAATGTGTATAAAACAGACCGGTATTTCGGTGAATACATTGGCCGTCTGATAAATGATTTTCTGGCCGACAACGAACTCGAAGCCGATCTTATCGGGTCACACGGACATACGATTTTTCATCAACCCGATCAGAATGTTTCGTATCAGATCGGTGCCGGAAGTGCCATCAGCGGCGTTACCGGTATTCCATCAGTAACAAACTTCAGGGCAATTGATGTTGTGAAAGGCGGAGAGGGAGCACCTGTTTCCGGGATCGGAGATAAGTTGATGTTCAGCGATTACGACATGTGTCTCAACCTTGGCGGCTTTGCCAACATTTCAGCAACCGTAGACGGAAATCCGATTGCGTTTGATGTTTGTCCGTGTAACATTCTGCTCAACAGAATTGCGCGGGAGTTTGGCCAGGAATACGACCAAGATGGAAAGATCGCAGAACAGGGCCATATTGATTACGACCTTTTAAGCGACCTCAATAAAATTAGTTATTACAAACAACGTCCGCCAAAATCTTTAGGCCGGGAGTGGATAAACGAGAACTTTTGGTTTAGGGTTCGGGAGAGTGATTCAACCAAAGAAGACAAGATGAAAACACTGGTGGATCACATCGGTGAACAGATTGCCAACAGTATTGAAGACCTCACAGACGACACTTCAAAAGCCCGTGTTTACACAACCGGAGGAGGAGCTTTCAATAAAGTTTTGATCGATCATCTCAGAACGCATACGGATGCAGAAATTGTTATTCCGGATCCGATGATGGTAGATTACAAAGAAGCTTTAATATTTGCTTTAATGGCAATAATGCGTGTTCGAAATGAGGTGAATATTCTCGATGGTTTCACCGGTGCCGATTCCGATTCTGTCGGAGGAGATTTAAGTGGTAATTTTTCAAGGCTTATCGACTGATCATAAAATTCATGCGCTCGTTAAAACTGCTGGCTTGTTTTTTAATAATAACGACGGCGCATGCCCAGCGACCGGTTCAAATTAGCAATAAAGGTCAGTTTCAATTCAATAGTGGTTTCGAGCCATTAGTTGTTGACTCAATTTTATATTTCTCGGCTTTTAGTAACAACAACGGCTGGCAGGCTTATAGTTTTGATGGAGATGGTATTCGAACTATCTCCGGTTTCTCAACAAAATATCAGGAGAAGAATCGTGAGGAGTCGGAGTGCGGTGGCGGTGTTCTCTCTCAACTTGCCCGTTTCAACCACAGTCTGGTTGCACACGTAAGCGGTAAAACAGTTGAAAATGGAATCTACCGTGTTGAAGACGGCCGGCTCGTTCGGTTGGTGAATAAAGTCGAAAGATGTTCGCCACCTGTGGAGGTAAATGGAGATTTATATGTTGAAGGAGTTGTTACCGAAGGGGATGTAGAATACAAAAGAGCGATCGTAATTCATTCTGACTGGACATCAACAAGAGGAGGAAAAACCCGGTTGACAAAAAGCGGAATTGCGACCGAAGCTTGTGTGTTGGGAATTTCGGTATTCGGTTCTTTAGATGGCAAACTCGCACGATGGGGAGACGATGGATTTGCGGTGATGCAATCCGATTATATTCATGTTCAGAATCTTTTCACATTCGAAAACCGCTTGTTTTTTTCTGCGATAAAATCGGGAGATCAGCAGATGCAACTTCACAGTTTTGATATTGACGGGAATTTTATTTCGCACGGAAACATTTTCCCGGGTCAAAACATGTTGAATCCGCATGATGTTTTAGTGACTCCGGACGCAGCATACTTCGTGGCAGATCCAGATAAAAAAGGTTTGAGAATGTACAAGCTCGGCAATGATTCGATTGAAGAAATCGTAATTATGGCGGCTAAAAGCGGATTCCGGGATTTTCAGGGAATGGCATTTCTGCGCAATCAGGTTTTTGTTTGTGTGAGTGGGGTACGGGGTCCGGTTTACGATCTTTTTCAGTACGATGGTAAGACATACCTCGAACGAAATCCGGAATATTTTCAGAACATCAGAGGAGTTACAGTTTTAAAAGACAAGATTGTATTTCTGGCGACCGAGTTGGGCAATGAAGCGATTTACATTTCAGAACCGGTACTTCCTCCACAGATCGAAAACGATACCTTTAAGATCTATGATTTCTACAGAAACGGCGATGTTGTTGGTACGGTTCAGGCCACAGATCCGACCGGGAGAATCCGCTATCACATTATTTCCGGAGACGATAATAAAACCTTTGAGATCGATTACTTCAACGGGGAAATCAGAGTATCAGACCGTAACGGAGTGAGAAATCATACAGATCAACCTTATTATTTAACAGTAAAAGCAGAGAATCGCGACGGTGCAAGTTCCAATGCTGTAATCGTTGTGAATATTCACAAAGCAAAAGTGATGGATACAAAAGGACTTCGCGAAACTTTGATGTTCTTCCCGGTGTTATCCAAACGACATACGTTGTCGACCAAGAAAATTGCAAACGGACAAACTGTTCAGGTATTTAATGATGACTTTCAGATGGTTGATGAGTTGGTTGTAAAGAATAAAGAAATTGTGATCGGCGAGTATCCGATCGGCATATACTTTTTAAATGTTCACAATGGTGAAAACCTTTATCAAAAAATGGTGATTGAATAATGGAAGAACTCTTAAAGAAATTTGAATCAAAAAAACCGGAAATCATTTTTGAATGGAACGACAACGAGTCGGAAGCGCGCGGTTGGCTCGTGATTAATAACCTCAAAAACGGATCAGCGGGTGGTGGAACCCGAATGCGTAAAGGTTTGGATTTACGCGAAGTTGAATCGTTGGCCAAAACCATGGAAATCAAATTTTCTGTTTCCGGACCTCCGATCGGAGGAGCTAAATCCGGAATCGACTTCGACCCGAAGGATCCCCGAAAAAAGGAAGTTCTCAGAAGATGGTATAAAGCTGTTGCCCCGATTCTCAAAACGTATTATGGAACCGGAGGAGATATGAACGTTGATGAAATTCACGAGGTAATTCCGATTACTTCTGAATACGGAATTCTGCACCCTCAGGAAGGAACCGTGAACGGCCACCTGCAGGATTATACTCAGGAAGAAAAACTTCAGGCGGTTGGAAGACTACAGAAAGGTGTTTCCCTGGTTATGGAAGATGAGCGTTTTACGCCGGACCTTTCTAAAAATTATACCATTGCCGACCTCATTACAGGTTGGGGAGTTGCCGAAGCCATAAGACATTATTACTCTATTTGGGGAGGCATGATGAACCATAAAAGGGCAATCATTCAGGGATGGGGAAATGTCGCTGCCGCTGCGGCTTTTTATCTTGCAAAAAATGGCGTGCATATTATCGGTATCATCGACCGTGAACACGGACTCATAAAAGAAGAAGGATTTACTTTAGAGGAAATAACCGACCTCTTCATCAACCGTCACGGAAATCAATTGAATGCGCAAAACATGATTCCGTTTGAAGAAGTGAATTCGAAAATCTGGAAACTCGGTGCGGAAATTTTTGTTCCGGGTGCCGGTTCAAGATTGGTTACAAAAGAAAACGTCGACGACATGATTGCCGGTGGCATGGAGGTCGTGAGTTGTGGAGCGAATGTACCTTTCGCAGATCGTGAAATTTTCCTCGGGCCGATTTCCCGGTATGCAGATGAGAACATGGCGGTAATTCCAGACTTTATTGCGAATTGCGGAATGGCAAGAGTCTTTGCTTATCTCATGCGTAAAGATGCCGTGGTGAAAGACGTAAATATTTTGATGGACGCCTCCGACATTATTGAAAAGGCTTTGCTAAAGGTTCACCAGTTCAACATCAAATCAACCAACATCAGTAAAAAGGCGCTTGAACTTAGCTTGATGACGGTGATGGGAACAGAGGCGGCTGGCCATTAATTCGGCACATTTTTTTTGAAAACCAGAAGTCCATACGAACCATTGATTTATGTCGGATTAATTCTGACAGGAATTGTGGCAGGAGGACTGTGGTCGCGGTTTTCTCCGAAAGGCCTTGTTTCAGAACAAACCCGGCTTGAGCAAATCATGCAATTGATAGACGCTCATTATGTCGATTCAATTGATGATTCAAAACTGGAAGAGGACGCAATCCAAAAACTTCTTGCCTCCTTTGATCCGCATTCGGTTTACATTCCGGCGCGATATGTCGACATAGCAAATCAGGAATTAAAAGGAGGATTCGACGGAATCGGAATTGAGTTTTTTATGATGAACGACACGCCGTATGTAGTTCGGGTTATTGATAACGGTCCTGCACAGGTGGCCGGAATTCAATCCGGCGACCGGCTTATTCTTTCAGACACATCTTTACTGATTTCCCGAAAAAATTCTGAGATCATTAATTTGCTCAAAGGAGAAAAAGGCTCTTCAGTTAAACTGAAAGTTTACCGGCCTTCAATAGGTAAAACTGAGATTTATGAGGTAAAGCGCGATGCAATCCGGCAGGAAAGTGTTCGCTCGATGAAGCTCGATAAGGAAACGGCGTATTTTCATATTCTGCATTTTGCCGAACCTACACACGACGAATTCACAGCACAGTTTAAAAAGCTGAATTCGAAGAATGAAATCAAAAAAATTATTCTGGATTTTCGGGGTAATCCCGGCGGCTACCTGAATACCGCAATTGAAATGCTGGATGAATTTATTGATGAGAGTACAGTTTTAGCGTACACTTCCGGAAGAAATGAAGAAAGGAAGAATTATAATTCTACTCCGGGTGGTTTATGTACAAAGCAGGAACTGATCTGTTTGGTTGATGAGCGATCGGCTTCGGCAAGCGAGATTTTTTCGGGAGCGATTCAGGATCTGGATCGCGGTCTTATCGTCGGCAGAAGAACCTATGGAAAGGGACTTGTACAGGAAAGTTTTCAGTTGAGTGATGGAGCACAAGTTCGGTTAACAGTTAGCAGATATTACATCCCTTCGGGCAGATCGATTCAAAAACCGTATGATGAAGACGGATATTTAGATGAAGATACCGCAACGTATGTTGAGAAATCATTTAAAACCAAACGAGGAAGAACGGTTTACGCTCAGGGTGGAATAATGCCGGATATAGAAATAGGCCAAACAGAAGATTTTGAAAATTATCCGGGAGTTGCGGAACAGTCTGTTTATGTGGTAGACCAACTCTTGAAGAAACATTTAACCGACTCATCCGGAAATGCTTCAAAATGGTCTGAAAGCATCGGACTAATGACGAAGGTTAATTCCTGGAAGAGCGACAGCAGCAGTACACAGGCAATTGTCGACCGCATAATTTATCAGCTATACGGGCCGCAACAAGCAATGGAATCGGAGATCTACCGTGACGGTTATGTTCAAATGGCGATAAGCCAGTTTGGAAAACTAAAAGACTTACTCAATCCCTAAAGCTTTCTTCATGGAGTCGGCCTTTTCCTGGTCGGATTTAACCATGTCATCAACTTTTTTTTCCTGTTCTGTTTTTGATTCTGGTTGAGAGGAACATCCGGTGGAAAGCAAATACAAAGAAATTGCAGATAGAACGGTCAGTGTTTTTAATGTGCGCATAGTGGAATTATTTAGAACACAATTGTCGTCGAAATTCTGGGCAAAAAAAAAGGTGCTCAATAAGCACCTTTCTCTTTAAGTCTTGTGAAGTATTAGTTAGCCGGAGCTTCTTCTTGACCTTCAGTTTTGTTAGCTTCGCCTTCGGTAGCTTCGCCTTCAGTAGCTGTTTCTTCAGTAGCTGATTCTTCAGTGTTCATTGATTCTTCAGCGTTAGCTTTTTCAGCTTCCATTCCTTCAGCATCGTCAGTAGCTTGCTCAGTTGCAGCTTCTTCTGATTCACCTGAATTTTCAGCTTTGTTACATGCTACGAAAGCAAACATCGAAACGATCGCGAAAAGTGCAAAAATCTTTTTCATTTTGTTTTGTGAATTTAAGGTACCTGTTACAATTAGGCAGCAAATATATACTTTTGAGATACAACCCTAAAAAATTTGATCATTTTTTTCTGAAATAAATATTGATCGGAACTCCCTTAAAATCAAAGTGTTGCCTCAGCCTGTTTTCTAAAAAGCGCTTATACGACTCTCCAACGTACTGCGGAAGGTTGCAGAAAAACGCAAAACCGACCCGCTTCGACTTAATCTGAGTGATGTATTTTATCTTAACATACTTACCTTTTTTGGAAGGTGGCGGTGTTTCTTCAATAATGGGGAGGAGGAGTTCATTTAATTGATGGGTGGGAATGCGTCTCGACATGTTGGCGTAAACCTCCATGGCTGTTTCCACCGCTTTAAATACTCTTTGTTTGGTTAATGCAGAAACGAAAATGATCGGTACATCGGTAAAAGGAGCAATCTTCTCCTCTATGAGTTCGCTGAAATGCTTAGTAGAGTGATGGTCTTTTTCTACCAGATCCCACTTGTTTACCAGAATTACCACACCCTTTCCGTTTTTAGCTGCAAGTCCGAACAGGTTTACATCCTGTGCTTCCATTCCTTCGGTGGCATCGAGAATCAACAAAACCACATCGGAGCTTTCGATGGCCTTAATGCTTCTCATTACACTATAGAACTCGACATTCTCCATCACTTTGTTTTTCTTTCGAACTCCTGCTGTGTCAACGAGAATGAATTCGTGTCCAAAGGCGGAGTAGTGACTGTCTATTGTATCGCGAGTAGTTCCGGCAATATCAGTTACAATGTTTCTTTCTTCACCAAGCAACACATTGCACAAACTCGATTTTCCGACATTCGGGCGTCCGATGAGCGAAATTCTCGGAAGTTCACTTTCCACATTTTCGATATCCGGTGGTAACATCGAAACAATCGCGTCCATAAGTTCACCTGTTCCGCTACCTGAAATGCTGGAAACCGGATACACATGTTCGAACCCCAATGCGTAAAACTGATGTGACATGTGAAGCCGGTCGTGATTGTCACACTTGTTAACTGCAACAATTACCGGCTTGTTGGTTTTTCTGAGGAACCGGGTAAAACTTTCATCCAATAAGGTGATATCAGTGGTAACGTCGACCATGAAAACGAGGACATCAGCTTCCTGAATGGCAATTTCAACTTGTGAACGAATCGATTTTTCGAAGATGTCGTCTGAGTTCGTGACATAACCTCCGGTATCTATAATGGTGAATTCGCGATCGGCCCAGTCTGTCTTGCCGTAATGCCGGTCGCGGGTTACTCCTGAGGCATCATCGACGATGGCTTTTCTTTCTCCCTGTAGTCTGTTAAACAAGGTTGACTTACCGACATTGGGTCTTCCGACGATGGCAACTATTCCCGACATATAATAATAACAAGCGGCAAAGTTCAGCCAATTGAAGATAACTACCTAATGAATGAAAATGTCGTCTCTCGGTGAAGACTTTATTCTGTAGTAAAAAGACCATAACCAATGGCAAAACCAAATACCCCGTTTTTAATTTCGAATTTGGCCGGCTCATCGAAGCCGTAATTTGTGTTGTTCAGATCTTCGTCTACCGTGTACAGATTTTCTCTGAACATTGCCCATCCGCAATAGGTAGTAATTGAAAGCATTCCTCCATTCTCAGACCCGAACATGAGTTTTAATTCCGGACCAAAACGGGCGGTTAAAAAATCATCGCCGATCTGCGACCAATCGGTGTCTTTCGAATTATCGGAGTAATCAATTTTAGACTTGACTTTCAAATTGCCGATTTCCATTCTTGCTCCGAATGCCGCTGCAAAATTGTCTTGCCCACCAACAACACCCATTGAAAATGCGAACATGTTGTTTTTCACTTTAACATACCGGCTGCCGTAATTACCCGCCAGATCGGTTCCGCTTGCTTTTCGTTTCTGACCCCGGAAATCAAATTCCAGATCGGTCCAGAAATTACTGAAACCACCACCGAAATTAAGCATGAAACCATCGAGATAATTGAAGTCTTTCATCTGGTGATCCAACCATGATCGGGAGGTATTATAATTTTTAACCACCTCATTCATTCCTTTTAAACCTGTAAAAACTCCCTGATATCCATAACTAAAGTAGGCAACCTGAGCTTTCATATTATTAGCAATAATGAATAACACGAGAGTTAAAGATGTCCGGCGAATTATTACGCAGAGGCTTTTAGTGAATTTCATTTTAACAGATTATGGCTTCAAGTCAAAAATAGCAAATAGCACAGTTCATCATTCACATTGATTGATGGTATCGGCGGGGAGGAATTAATAAGTATGATGCAGCGCATTGTTGTTAAATTATCTCTATGAGTAAAAGACAAACTATGCAAAAGACATTGACTACCATTTTATTACTTACTTTTTGTGGGATCTCATTTGCCCAGACGTATCGCATCAAACAAATGAAAGTTTATGACTGGAGTTCATCTTCATCAGCCTGGAAGGATCGGTCTAAAACCGAATTTTCTTACTCGGAGGATGAAACAACGGTAACAGCAGAAACAGGTATTTACAATTCTTCTTCGGCTCAATGGGACAAGGGTTTTAAAACGGAAACCATTTCCGGAAGCAACGGGCTTCAGAGCCGTGAGCGGATGAAATGGAATTCCGGATCAGGTGCTTACGAGAAAGATTCATTACACACTATTGGTTACGGCAGTTTGTATGTGAATGGATCTAATTATTTTTTTATTGCGGATGAATACTATATGAAATGGAATGCTTCGAAATCGGCTTGGGACACCGTTTATCACGAAGATTCCAAACCCAATTTAAAAGGCGTTCAATCTTCTACAATTGGTTATAAAAATTCTTCCGGAAATATGGTGAGTTCTCAGAAGATGCAATACTTCTACGATGGTGAACTCAACAGAACACAAACCTGGTTTTACAGTTGGGTTAATACAGACTGGTCAGCGGATTCAGCAATAAACGACATCCCAAGATTTGACGTACCGACTTACCAGATTTATCAGCGAAAAGTGAATTTGTACGATACGGCATTTAAAGTTTTTACCAAACCATATAAACTCATTTCGTATGAATATGACGACTCGAATTTATTGGTTTTGAAAACCACTTCATTATGGTCTGTTGCGGATCAGAAATATCAGGATATTGAAAAAATGGAAGTGACTTATAATTCTGAGTTCCGGCTGCATGAAGAAATATTTTACACGTCGGAGGATGGCGGAAAAACCTGGAACAAGGATTATAAAAATGAATATGAATTTGAAATGAATTCGGTTTCGGTTGCCAACATTCCACTATCCATTTCAACCATCTTCCCAAACCCGGCGTCTGATGCGGTTACGATTAATAATCCGTACACCGGGTTAATTAAACTTCTGGATTTTCAGGGACGTGTTATCCGAACTTTCAAAAAGGAAAATTCAGGTTGGGTAATGTTCGATTGTTCTGAAATTCCGGCTGGAAATTATCTGATTCAATTCACCGGAACGCGCGGTGAATTGGATTCAAAGCGACTTGTTATTTGTCACTAATTGTTATTCGGGGAGTAATCTGTCTGCGGATTGCTCCCTGTTATTTTGTTTCCACTTCGGGTTCTGTTCCGGTCTGAAAGGATTGTAACACAGCCGCGGTTACATCGGTTCCGCCCCGGAAATTTGTAATCATAGAACCTATTGAATAAATGGGTCCCCAGGGAATTCCCCACCAACCGAACAGCAGTGTTATAAATGAAAATCCCAGTCCTTTCACCACACCGGATTCACCCCCTTTAATAAAATAAATATCAGTGGGTCTCTGAAAGGTCATTACGATTATCGAAATACAGTATTTGTAGATTACGAATTTTCCGCCGCGTTGAAGTTCCCGTGAAATGTCGTCTGCCGACATGCCTTCGATGTTTTTGATTTCTGCCATTAGTTGATTGTGTTTGATTTGAAATCTATCCCAAAAATGATCATCAGAATGATGTACAATTTCGAGTTAGCTCTCTTTGTTTCCGCGAAGCAAAATAGGAAAAAACCCGATGAGAAAATCAGCAGTTTTTGACATAAAAAAACCCCGTCGAATTTCGACAGGGTTTCCGAAGTGGGCGCTGAGGGATTCGAACCCCCGACCCTCTGCTTGTAAGGCAGATGCTCTAAACCAACTGAGCTAAGCGCCCGTAGAACAGGGATGTTTTAAACTATCTCCCGTTTTGAGGGCTGCAAATATAATGTGCGGGTTAAATATTCAACAAGGTTTAAAAAAATTTTTCAGACTGGTTTTCAGGAAGTCGCAAAGCACAGTTGCATGCTCGGTTTTCCGTACATAAAAATGAGTGATGTTCATTCGTTACCGCACAGAACCTTCATGGTTTTAACAACTTTGTTGGTTGCGGTATGAAACGAGTCTTCCACAAATTTTTATGGATTTGCCTGTATGTTACTCCGGTAGTTCTGGGAGGATTTTATCTCGGTTCCCGTTTCATTAAAAAGGCATTGATCGAGGAACTCAACAAACAACTCAACGTTAAAGTAGATGTTCACTCCGTTCGGTTTTCAGGATTGTCAACCTTCCCCAAACTGGGTTTAACCGTAACCAATACCCGAATTGAGGAGTCGTATTCTTATTTTCATCAACCGCTCTTAACCTGTGGATTGCTCCGGGTGAAATTTAATCCTGTTCAACTGATCATGGGAAACAATGTAATCGATCAGATTTCCATTTCCGATGGAACGGTTCGGGTTTTTTCCGGAAAAGATGGTCAGACTAATTTTCAGATTTTTATACCAACAGATTCAACAGAAGAAACCACCGACTTTAAAATCAACCTTAAAAAAATTGTGATCAATCGATTCCGGATAATTTATATGGATCAGGAAAATGATCAATCGGCAAATTTCTTTACAGATGAATTAATACTTTCCGGGAAACTGGATTCAGAAAAGTTCAGATTAAAAGCAAAAGGAGATGCCCTTTTCGATCATATAAAGATTCAGGATTCACCTATTCTTCAGGGCAAACATTGTTCGTTGGATGCTGATGTGGAAGTGGACAGAACCATTAATTCGTATCATATTTCCAAAGCCGATGTTGCGATTGAAGGTTTGAAAGCATCGGTTACCGGAGATATTCTGGTTGTGGGTTCTGTACCCGATCTGGATCTCAACTTTAGTGGCCGCCAAATGGATATTCAATCACTTCTCGCATTTCTTCCGAACGAGCAACGCTATCCGTTTCGTGAATACCAGAGTAATGGAAAAATTACCTTAACCGGTCAGATTAAAGGAAGAATTGCGGAAGACCTGATACCGGATTTTATTGTGAATTTCGGTTTAGATGATGTTGGATTATTTCATTCTAAAAAGCATATAGACATCCGGAGTATCCGGTTAAACGGAAAGCTGAGTAACATGGCATCTGCAGATCATGAGATGAGATTACATGTGGATGTACACGAAATCAGATCTCCGAATACAAGTATTAAAGCAAGAATTGATGTGGACGATTTAGTCAATCCGGAGATTGATTACAGCGGACAGGGAGTACTCGATTTGCGCGATGTTTCCGGCTTATTCGATTCAGAAAAAAGTGATGTACAAAAACTCTATGGTGCGGTTCGGTTTAACCTAAAAGGCAAAATTCCGCTGGAGAAAAATGGTGAGATCAATCCGGAGAGACTCAGAACCGATGGCGATATTGAACTCAAGGATTTCACGCTGTTAAAAAAAGATCTTGAGTCATTGGAACATTTTTATGCAAGTGTTAGAATAAAAGAGGATGATCTCAGAAATGTATCTGTTTCGGGCAAACTGGATGGAGATAAGATCGATTTTTCAGGAGAAGCCAAGGGTATTATTTCTTATCTGGTTTCGGGTTCAAGAATGAACGTTACCGGAAAACTAAAAGCCGGGGATCTCAATCTGAATAAATGGTTTGGTAGTGATTCAACTTCAGACAAAGTCAAAGAACCGGAACCCGTTTCACTCGATATCGGGATGGATCTGAATGTAGATGTGCAATGTGAAAAGTTCGAATGGACAGATTTAAAAGCACAAAAACTATTTGGCAAATTGCGTTGGAAAGGTTCCGACATGCGGGTTGATGATCTGAAATTTGATGCATGGTCGGGCTCGTCTAACGGTGGTTTTATCATTCAGAAAAGCAACTACGGTTTTGTATTATCCGCTTCTGCAAATTGCCGGAATGTTTCCATTGAGGAATTGATGAAGGATTTCAAAAACTTTGGTCAGGCAGAATTTACAGATCACAACTTAAAAGGTCGGGTGAACACTCAAATTGAAACCCGAATTTTATTCGATCCGTATTTTAATGTGATTACCGATAGTCTGAAACTGTTCGCAGATGTAGTTATTCAGAAAGGTGTTCTTTACGATTACAAACCGATGGAATCATTATCCGGTTTTGTAAAGCTGAACGATCTCATGAATATCCGGTTCGATGATTTGAAAAACACACTTACTATCGACAGGGGAATTATTACTATTCCGAAAATGGAAATACGCAATTCGGCAATGAATATTCAGTTAGGCGGAACCCATACACTCGAAAACTACATGGATTATAAAATGGCGATTCGTGTGACGGAAATTCTTGCCGGGAAATCCGGTTGGGCAAAAAGAAAGGTTGAACAAAAATTAGAAGAGAACAAAGACGGAGGTCTCACCGCGTATATTCACATGTCTGGAACTCCCGATAATCTTAAAATCCGGTATGATGCAAAATCGGCTGGTAAGGTTTTAAAGGAAGAAGTAAAACAGGAAAGAAAGAGTTTCTTTCAAGACGTTAAAAAAGAAATAAAGGGAGAAAGTATAGAATCTTCTAAAACAAAAAAACCCAGGTGGGACGAATAGCCTACCCGGGTTTTTAATATTGAATAATTAACGGATTATTTTTTTTCGAGTGAAGTGAACGGATTTCTCAGACCTTTATAAGATGTTAAATCCACCTTTAAGGATCCGACGAAAATATCGGTTTGAATTCGTACCGGTACATGGTTAGCATCATCGGTAATCCAAATAGTCATGTCGTCTTCGTCTTTAAAAACCCGGTCAACAACCAGTTGTGGTCTCAACTTGATACATCTCACTTTGCCAACATCTGATTTGATCGTTTCTTTTCCCAGATATTTAAACTGTAGGTTATAGATTTTCTGATCGAGATAAATATTGAGCGGATATGATTTGCCTGCGTATGCATCTGAGAAGTCAATGGTTCTGGCATAAAATGTTCCGCTCACGATGTCCTGCACATATTCCGGCATGTCCATGTTTTTCTTTTTACCGCGCATCCATTTTTTTTCGTGATCGTAATAAACAAGATCAATGTCTTTGTAATTGTCTTCCTGAACGGATTTGAAATATTTAAGCGGGGCGATGCTTACGCTGTCAACATTTGATTCGAAATGATCACGCACTTTGTACATCCAGTCAAAAGAACTAAAGGTTTTTCCTTTTGCAATGATGTGGTAAGTGGGTCGGCCGTTCACTACTTCCGGTGTATCATCAACCTGCATGGAAACGCTGGCTGCGTTTATAATTCCATAGTGAACCCGGAATTCAAGTTTTTCACCATAAGTGAATGCCGGATTTTTCTGTTTTCGAAATGAGAAATCTTTTTCAGACTGATTGGTAAATGCAGAAGCTCCGATAAATAATGCGAAGAGCATAACTGGCTTAATGATAGATTTCATAAGGGTCTTCATTTGTCTTTCCATACACAAACGATATTCCAAAAGAATAAAAGATAAATGTCTGTTGCGCTTGTTGTCTGTAATCTTTCAATCTGCTGCTATGGTTCTGTATTATCTATTCTGATTTTCAGCAGGTTTCAAAAAAGACTTACCCGATTATATTTGTCGTCCATGATAACGAACCTCAGGAGCTTTTGGATGCTCATCCTGTTTACAGTGATGAACACCGCTTCGTATGCTCAGCTGAACAATAAATTCTTCTGGTTGAACCGACCGGATGCGGAAGCCGGAACCATTCGGCTCAATATTGAAAATTTAAACTACTTCCGGGATGTAGAATACAAATCGAATATCGATGAGGGCAGAACCCTTTTTGGGTATCAGTTGGCACCGGAAATTAATTACCAATTGGCAACCGGAGTTCAGATTTCAGGAGGAGTTTTTATTCAGAAAGATTTTGGCGGACCGGGTTTTTATGCGATCAAACCACTGTATAGTCTACAGTATAATACCGGTAGAAAAACGTTTCGGTTTGGTTATTTGCTTGGAAGCATGCAACACAATCTCATTGAACCTTTTTACGATCCGGAACGAATTATCGAAAACCGTTTAGAGAATGGTTTTCAGTTTTTGTGGAAACGCAAACATCTTGATTTCGATTACTGGATCGATTGGCAGAAAATGATTTATCCGAACAGCAATTATCCGGAAATGTTTACCACCGGTTTTTCCGCTAATGTATATGCAATTCGAAACGAGAGGATGAAATTCTCTTTTCCTGTTCAAATGTTAGCGCATCATGTGGGTGGAGAAATTGACACTTCACATTCGAATACCACCAGTCAGTTTAATTTTGATTACGCGACCAAATGGATCTACTTTCCGAAAAATTCCTTTTTCGATTCAATCGATATTCAAGGACACCTCACGTATTATGAAGACATCTCAACTTTTCCGGTAAGTTTCATTGACGGATTGGGTCAGTATGTTTCAGCGGCAGCATATTTTAAACACTTCGGAGTAATGTTGAATTACTGGGATTCGCACCAGTTTCAGTCACCGATGGGTGATGTAATTTATCATTCTGTGTCGAACAAGAATCCCGACAAGTTTACCTTTTTCTACCGCAAACTTGTTTTGGGAAGAGTCTTCTTTCAACATCAGATCAGCAAGGATTTAAACTTTCTGTTTCGCACAACGGTTATTCACGATTTTCATCAAAACACCGACGATTTTATTGGGGAATTTTATTTCCGCTGGACACCCACTTTCACTTTAGGTAAAATCAAAAACCCTTGATTTAATGGAGTCAGGGGAGCGTTCGTTCGACATAATCCGACTAAACGATCAATTCAGAATTGCGTTGAAGGAACAAGTCGAAAAAGATCTCAATACCGAACTCTCAGATTTTAACCTCACCACGTACGACGAATTTTTTAGTGCCGTCTCAAACCGATTGAACCAGATAGATAAATCGGGAGCCGGTTCGCTAATGCAATTGCTTTATAAGGTGGATTTGCCTGAAAAAATATTCCGGCAGATTCGGGAAACATCAGAAAATAATTTCATCGACCTACTGGCAGATGCCGTGCTCCGGAGAATATTTCAAAAAGTGTGGACTAGGTTTCAGTTCAAAAAGAGAATTTGACGTTCCGGCAACAGCGGATTGATTATCAAATAATTTGCAAACGTGTTTTTAAACTAAATTGCCCTTTCAAATTGTATCAAATGAAAAAAATACTTCCGCTGATTGCAGTGTTTGCAATTGTCTTTTATTCCTGCAAAGACGATGAGACAGATACAACACCTACTCCAACTGATACCACCAATTACGGAATGATAACCAAAGCAGAATGGAGATTGGATTCCGGAATTATTTCGCCTTCAATTGACATCGAAATAGCCGGGAACAAAATAACCGTTAACAATTATTGGGATTTGCTCTCCTACGCAGGTGGCGGGCAAGTTCTGGATTGCGATAAAGACAACCGAATGATTTGTAAAACCGATTCGTCTGTCGTGATGGATGAAGGTCCGACCAAATGCGATTCGGGAGATCCTCAAACAACAGATGGAGGGAAGTGGTATCTCTCGGATAATGAGACAAAAATCACCTTCACATCTTTCCCCGGCGACCCAACCGGTGAACCCAGAGTTTTGGATATTGATAAGCTAAACACGTCTGCCTTAAATCTTTCAATGATTTACACTTTTGTAAATCCTATTACGAAAGACAGCACCGATCACACGATTCATCTTTGGTATTCTAACCAAAAATAAGAATGGCCGAATCTTCCCCTTTCCGCTGTAAGTGGTGCGAAAAGGATGACTTGTACAGAAAATATCACGATGAAGAATGGGGAAATCCATCTTACGACGATCAACATCTGTTTGAGCATTTAATTCTTGAAACTTTTCAGGCAGGTCTGAGTTGGTATACCATATTATCAAAGAGAGAGAACTTCCGGGAGGCATTCGACGGTTTTGATGCGGCTAAAATTTGCACTTACGGTGAGCCCGAAATCCAACGGTTAATGGATAATCCGGGAATTATTCGCAACAGGCTAAAGATTCTGGCGGCAATTAATAACGCCGGTCGCTTTCTTGAAACCCAAAAAAAGGAGGGAAGCTTCAGTAATTACATGTGGTCGTTTACCAACCATAAAACAATAAACCGCTCCGTTGGTGATGATTTCGGATTTCAGGCTACTTCACCGGAAAGCGACCACATGAGTAAAGACATGAAAAAGCGGGGTTTCAAGTTTGTTGGGAGTACAACCTGCTACGCTTTCATGCAGGCCATAGGAATGATTGATGATCATCACAACGATTGCTGGAAAAAATCGAAATAAAAATGGGCGGATTGACCCGCCCCTATCAACGGAGTTACCTCCGCAAAACCAGATAAATTTTTAGCCTAAATAAGACTTGAGGATTTTGCTCTTCGAACTCTTTCTCAAGCGACGAAGTGCTTTTTCCTTAATCTGACGAACACGCTCACGGGTGAGTCCGACTTTCTCTGAAATATCTTCCAGGGTGTGTGCCGGACCTCCATCAAGACCATAATAATATTTTAATACATCTCTTTCTTTTTCAGAGAGAGTTGAAATCACACGGTTGATCTCTTTCTGGAGGGATTCATTAATAAGCGGATTGTCGGGATCCGGCTCATCGTTGTTGTCGAGCACCCCGAGAAGTGTATTGTCTTCACCTTCGGTTAATGGTGCGTCGATCGACAAATGACGACCGGAAGTCTTAAAAGCATTCTCCACTTCCGTAATCGGAATGTCGAGTGCCTGTGCAATTTCTTCGGCTGTTGGCTCGCGCTCATGCTCCTGCTCAAGCTTGGCTGCTGTTGCTGATATCCTGCCGATTGAACCTACTTTGTTCAGAGGAAGCCGTACGATACGGGATTGATCAGCCAGTGCCTGAAGGATGCTTTGACGAATCCACCAAACAGCGTAAGAAATGAATTTAAATCCTCTCGTTTCATCGAAACGCTTCGCAGCTTTGATGAGGCCGAGGTTGCCTTCGTTGATCAGGTCACCAAGCGTTAATCCCTGGTTCTGATACTGTTTTGAAACAGATACAACGAATCTCAAGTTTGCATTCACCAGACGTTCAAGTGCTGCCTGATCACCTTCGCGGATACGCTGAGCGAGGATAACTTCCTCCTGTGCATCGATCATGGCCACTTTACTAATCTCGTTCAAATACTTGTCGAGAGATTTGTTTTCACGGTTAGTAAACTGTTTACTGATTTTAAGTTGTCTCATAAAAAACAGTGGAGATTGTCTCTAATAAAAGAATCTGCGAAACTACTAAATTGTTTGACTTTTTTCTATTTTTTCCGCGTGAGGCATTCGTTTTTAAAGTGCTAAAATCCTTATTATCTCTAACTCTTAAGGCTTTAACTTTTCATCCGACTTTTCAAAAAAATTCGGATTAACGGTAGTACATGATACGGACTGAGATCTGAAGAAGCGATATAAAGTCTGAAATCACCAGTGTGATCTTGTCTGAAATCAAGTAGTGACAAATGCCGGAATAATAATGTGTCCTTCTCCGGAATGAGCATTTGAAGTTTATCGAATGTCTTGTTCAGACTTTTAAAATTGATAGAAATCCGTTCAGGTTCAGAATCTATTTTTATGGAGGTTCGTCCGATCTGAAGTTGGGAAGATTCCCACTTCACCGGATATTTATACGGACCGATTAGAATGGAATCTCTTCTGAAAACTCCGGCACCAATCAGATGAGTCTTAAGTTTACTACACGAAACAGAATCGGGAAATCCAATGGAAGCAAAAATGGAAGGAACTTGTTCCGTTATGGTTTTTCGCATTTCAATCCGATTAAAATCATCATCGAATTCGTAGCTCACAAATTCATGTTTTCGGCCTTCTGTTCCGAACCATTCAATTAGCCAGCTTGAGTGTTTCCAAAGCGAATCCTTTGCATCAATTTTCCAAAGCTCATTCAGAGTCTTCATATACCGGTTTTGAAATGCACAACGAGATGAATACGAAAGAACGCCATCGTAAGTTTCTGTTGCCAACGACTCTCCTTCTTTAAAAATCGCAAGTGAAGTATCGCTAATTACAAAATTGTATACCCCGTTAAAACTGATTTTTCCAGAACTCACAGGATTTGAATAGTACACCATATCAGGAAAGTGAATTCTCACAAAAGACATTGCATCTTGTTCCGGAATTGTAGCCGGGTTGTCTTTATTGGAATAAGAAAAATAAAAGGATTCGGTCTGCCACGAGGTATCAGTAGACGAACAGAAAACCGCGTTTTCATTATCAAAGGCAATGTGAAACCCTAATTCCGGGAACTGATATCCTGTAAAGTTGGGTTGAATAGATTTAATACCTTTTGGAATCGAATCGAGCTTTCTGACAAATTTTTCTGTGCTGAAAATCTTTACTGCCACACAGAAATAATTAAAACCATCAGGAAGAAAAATAACCGGATTTACGGTTACATCAATTCCTGTTGAAACCGGATTCCGGAAATATTTTAGCATAGCCGGTTCGGAGGAATCTCCTTCTATTCTGAGTTGTTTTCTGGTTTCACTAAGTTTTTTCAGATTTTGCCAGCTAATGTAGCCAACTGGAATATCCGGATTGATTCCGCTCAGCAGATCGTGTGTTGCGACTTGCCTATGATGCCGGATCCACCAGTAACCGACAAATGCAATCAGAACTATGAATACCGAAGCAAAAAGCAGTTTTTTCTTACCGGAGAATACGGAGCTCATTTAACATGGATAATAATTCGGCGAGCGAGTTAACACTTCCATCGTTAAAATTCAAAGTGGCAGTTGTTTCAATTCCGTTGGAAGAGGAAACCGAGTACATCGTGCCGGTTGACAAATGTTTCTGAAAGCTTTTAACCGCGCTTTTGTCTCGTCTTCTCATTTCTTTTCCAACTTCCAGAATGGCATCGAAAGACTTCTGTGAATTCCAATACTGGCAATTACCGTATTGAGTTAAAAGATTACGGGCTTCGCCACTGATTTGTTCGTTTTTAGGCAATCCGGAAACAAGATGATTTTTCACCAATTCTTCATTGTTGGTGATAATGATTAATCCGTTGTGCTTGGCAAAATAAAGTGGAAGACCTGCGCCATCCGGTTCTTTTAAAGCCTGATATACATTATTCCCGATTTTCACCAGCAGATGCATGTGTTCGAAAGCCAGAAGCAGACGATCCACATTTTCTTCCTTTTCAATAGACCCGATAAACAACACTTCCGGAGCCAGTGAGGTATCGCTCACTTCTTTGTACTCTCGTTTAAAAGTCTCCTCGTCATACACGTATTCCTGATGTGTATTGATTACGGTTCTCACCCCGGTGAACGCAACCACGGCATCTCCTTTTAGAGTATTGTAAAAGATGTCTTTGTTGATGAAGATGTCCATCATTTCGAATTGTGCCGTTGCATACGTTTTCATCGGGAACGATTCGATCATCGAAGACATAAATTTACGGTAGCTTTCGAAATAGGCTTGCGGATTTGTGTTAAGCGCGATGTATCCGAAGGTCTCGTTGCCAATATAATTGAGCATTTGCTGATTTATCTTCTGCCCCTTTACATACTCGAACTCTTTCAGTTCGTCGCTTCGTTCCTGAATAAATTTAAAACTCAAAGAACCCTTGTTGAAATCTCCGTAAGCGTATGAATAATTTCCAGTGAGCAATTTATCGAATGAAGACGGTTCCCGGATTTTCTGAGCTGTGTCTTGATTCAATTTTCTTACATCGATCATTTCCCGATAAAGGGAACGGGAATACATATTATAAAACATCAAGGGGTTTAACCACATGCAGATATCGTGTTCATTGTTAATTGCATTGTTGAACCGGGTGTTGTTTGCGTTGGTTTTGTCTGCCGGCAGTTTGAGATAATAGGTAAGTTGAGTGAGCGTTTTGGCTGATTGTTTCTTTTTACGAACAATATCATTGATGCGATTAATGCTATCGCGTTTGGCATTCAGGGCAATCATCAACGGGTGTCGGTCGTAGTTGTAATAACCATATTCGGCTTCAGGCTCTTCCTCTGCATAGGCGATGTCTTCATCGTAATAATCTTCCTCAACATATTCTACGGCCTCTTCTTCACTCTCTTCGTAAACTTCCTCTACCTGAGAGATCATTTCTTCTTCCGCAACTTCCGGTTCTGCATAATCTTCATTGTTCTTCATTTGCTCGGCATACGGATCATTTCCGGAGTACCTTATGCTGTCGATTTTGTGAATCACCTTGGTGCGTTCCCGCCAGTAATCAAAATTTATGTATTCGGGATCGGTGCTGAGTTCTTCTGAGTAGTAACTGTAATATCGAAAGTGATGTAGTTGCGCTTTAATTATAATAGCCATATCATTTGAACAGGAAACTGCCAGATCACCCATGGCATATTGCAATCGGTTTCCGGGAGCTTTGTTGAATTCAACATTCGGATACTGGCTTTTCAGAAGATTTGTAACATTGGTAATAAATGCATCCCGGTTTTTCAGTGCAATAAGCGCTACCTGATTACTCGCCGAATCGTTAATGTCGTTAATTAAATAGGTTTGTTCATCGAAGTCCAGTCCGTATTGTTCAGGGCTTTCCATTATTTTCAGAAAGAGCTCCATAAAGATCTGGTCGATGTTTTCACTTTCCACATTCGCAAACTGGTTGGTCGACACTTTTCCTTCGAGTCGTTTCCAGTTCACACCCATTACAAATGTTGTAGTTGAAGGAATATACTGTTTCAGGGACTGAGCTTGTGTTACCAATGAACACGATAAAATTGCGAAAGCAAAAAGCAGAATGATCGGTTTTTTAAAATTCATGTGAAGGGTTATGGTACAATAATATGGTGTTTGAGCAAATCGGGATTTTGTGCCAGTTGCATGATGTTATTGCGGTACATCACTGCCTGATGGTTTCCGGCGATTTTTGCGTTTTTATCTGTTGAATTTACGGTTTGATGAAACCGGTAAATGGTTGTGTAAGTCGCATCTTTTAAAATTGCCGGGTTCCGATTCCGGAGATTTTGAAGAAAGGCAGTTGTATGAGCATCCGGATTTCGAATGAATCCATCGGGTTGTTGAACAAAAATCTGGCGGAAGGATTTTCCATACGGACTCATTTCGGTATGTAAAAGCTCTGCAGCCTGATTCAACGACTGAAGAGAATCAAATTGAAATGAAATCCGGAAAATGAACTGATCGTAATTTTCTTCCACTTTCACCTCGTGTATTCCTTTCACCGATGCGATTATGCTCTTGCCTTTATTGAGTTGCTCCTTTATATCGCTCTGTTTGGGAATTCTTAAACCTCCCGCTGAATCTAATGAAAGTATCGTTTTTATTTTTTCCCGGCTCTGGCTCATATTTACTATATAGCTGAATTTGCCGCTTCCGTTTTTCTCAATTTCTACTTCTTCAACAATTTCAAAGCAGCCTGTGAGAATGAGAATACCGAACAGAAAAATAATGGTTGTTAGTCGGGACATCATGCAAAAATACAAAGCCCGATACTGGCAGGTTAGCTTTAGGTAAATTGACAAATAACTATTGCACATATTGGCACCGGTATTTTTTTTTGACCGAAGTTGTTCGGGTTTCCATTGTGAACACTAATGATTTTTACTTTTTTTGACCGGAATTGAAGGCTTTCAGTAAAATAGCATTGTTGAGTGTTTTGCTTGGTGCAATTACCGGTGATGCTTTCGCTCAGACTTTTAATTCCTGCGGATTTAATATTTATCCGGGTTTTTTAGTTGCACATCGCGATGACTGCAAGAACCTCGAAGCTCATACTTTGGGAGTTGAATTCACCGCCATCAGCAGAAAAATAAATGCCCCGTGGGCGACTTCCTACACAGAACCGGAAGTAGCTCTTAGTGCTATGTTCATGAATCTCGGTCACCCGCAACTCACCGGTCGGGTGTTCGCCATCATGCCTTCATTCTCAACAACGTTTGCGCATTTAGGCAATTCGCGATTGCGGTTTAAAGTGGGTACGGGACTCGGATTTCTAACCAAAAAGTTTGATGCAATTGAGAATAGAAGAAATCAGGCAATCGGAAGTCATATTAATGGCTCTATGCAGCTCTATGCCTATCTTTCAAGAGATATGGGGAAGATTAATTTTAATGCCGGCCTGGGAATAACCCATTATTCAAACGGAAGTTTCAGAGTTCCGAATCTCGGGGTAAACATGCCTTCGCTGTATTTAACGGTTACACGAATTCCCGAAAAGGAAAGCACGGTTGGGAAGAAAATGGTGGAGGAAATGAAATGGAATTTTTTGTTTGCCTACGCATTTAAGGAGCGAACACTTACCGATCCTCATGGTTTCAATATTTTTAATTTCGAGGCGGTGCGCATTCTTCCAAAAGGCGAATCAACCGACTGGCGATTGGGAAGTGATATTTATCTTGACAAAACGCATCATTATCTGGATTATCCGGGTGAATCTCTGAAAGGGTTGAAGCCTTGGGAGATGACGGAAGTTGGTGTTTTCGGAGGATATCAATGGTTGATTACCCGCGTACACTTAAAAGCAGATATCGGATTTTACGCATACAAGCCAAGCCGCAATAAATTTTTCACGTATCAAAGACTGGGTTTTGATATTCATTTGACTAAGAATTGGTTCCTCACATCCAATCTTAAAACCCACTTTGGAATTGCGGATCACATGACGTGGGGATTAGGTTACAGATGGTAATGAGAAAACTGGTTATCGTTCTTTTTGCAATTACAATATGGGGTTCCTGCACTAAGGAATCTCTCGACGATTGTTTCTCTTCAACCGGAAAAGACAAAACCATTGAACGACCTTTAAAGAGTTTTCACAAAATTCATATCGGAGACAAATTCAAGGTTACTCTGGTTCAGGATACCGGTGCGGAGAAAATACACATTACCGCCGGCGAACATCTTTTGGAGGGAATATCAGCCGAAGTGGAAAACGGGGAACTGATCGTAAAAAATAAGAACCATTGCAACTTCGTGAGGAAGTACAACCGGGAAATGAAGCTTACCATTTTCGTAAGAAAGATCGACTACCTGAATATTTATGCCGCTACTTCCGTGAGAAGCGACGACACCTTGCACCTCGATAGTCTTGAAATTTATCATCAGGCGCTGGAAGATATGGATCTTACGCTTGATGTTAAAAATAAAATCTACATCGAATCAATTAACTCAGGAGGTATGACGCTTCATGGCAAAGCCGGAACTTTCACCTGCTCCATTGAAGAGATTACCGATGTGGATGCGAGGGATTTTGTTTGCCGCGAAGTATTGATGGATACCCATACTCCATTAGATTGTTTTGTGAATGCAACAGACCTGCTCTTTGTTAAAATTTACAACAGCGGGAACATCTTTTATGTTAATGAACCTACCGGTAGAAAAGAGGTGAATGTGAATACCGGAACCGGAAAACTTATGAAACTTTCTCAGTAATGGTTGTCAGGTTGGTCTGATCAGATCGACACACAAGCGGATTATCCGTCGGTTTAATGTCTTTCCCCAATTCCGGAATTTGATATTTTTGGAGATCGTGCCTGAAATAAATTCCGAATCCGAGAAGCGAAGGATAGTTACCGAGTGGGTAGATAAATACTCAAATGATCTTTTCGTGTTTGCATTGAAAAGGGTTTCAGGAACGGAAACAGCCCGTGATGTGGTTCAGACCACTTTTCTGTCGGCCTTTAATTCATTTGAAAAATTTGAAGGCAGAAGTTCACCCAAATCGTGGCTTATGTCGATTCTGAAAAATAAAATAGTTGACCACTACCGAAAAGCATATCAGCAAAGGGAAGTTGAACTTACGGATACCACCGCTTCAGATTTTAATGAACAGGGACACTGGACGGGTCCCAATATGCCAACGGATTGGGAAACGACAAATGTTCTTGATAATCCGGAATTCAGAAAAGTGTTTTATGGCTGTATCGATGCATTGCCGGATCAATGGAATAGGGTAATTAAAATAAAATATCTGGAGGCAGAACATGAACCGGAAGAATTAGGATTAACGCGAACTAATTATTGGAAAATGCTGGAAAGGGCGAGACGGCAATTGCGAAAATGTCTTGAGATAAACTGGTTTAAACAGAACTGAAATGGCATCCGGCAAACTCAACATATCATGTCTGGAAGCGGTGAATTTTATTGATCGCAAGCATACTTCGGGTTTAAACATCAGGGAAAAACTCGCGCTCAGAATTCATAAGGGCATATGTAAATACTGTCTGAGATACGACAGGCAACAGGAATGGATAAATGAAGCACTAAACCGATTGAACGATCAAAACGTAGATACAAGCGAACTGGAAGATCTTAAAAAGAAGATAAAAGAGGCCATTCTACATAATTGATTAAAAGGTAACTTTGAAAGACATGAAACTAAGCGGAATCGTTGCAAAGGCGATCACCTCATTAACTGAATTGCGCAGTTTAATGGGGATTTTAACCGACGAACAATACACCCGGAAAATTGAATTTCTGAACGGTTCCTCCATTGGAGAACATTCCCGGCACATTCTGGAAATGTATCAGGAATTACTTTCGGGATATGAATCCGGTGTTGTTTGTTACGAGAACCGCCAGCGCGATAAATCATTAGAGACAATCAAAGATCTGGTACTTTCAAGATCTGAAACAATTTCTAAAGAACTCAATAAACCGGATTTGCTTCTCACAATTGAGCAGAGTTTTATTTCAAACGGCATTCAAACATTCAGAATAGAAACCAATTATTACCGGGAACTCATTTACAACATTGAACACACTGTTCACCATCTTGCTTTGATTCGGGTCGCCGTTAAAGAACTGGGGATTGAAGCCGAGTTATCGCCGGGTTTCGGATATGCCGATTCAACAATTATTCACAGAAGTTCAGACAGTAGTCATTGAATTCTGAATAAATTTCTTCGGCACTCACACGGGGAAATGATCATAATCTTTATTTTTTGCCCATGATTGAATTTGTGGAAGGTGATGTGGTTGAAATTTCCCCAACGCACATAGTGATCAATACAAATGGTGTCGGGTACTTTCTTCACATATCATTGTATGCATACGAAAAGATGCAACAACAGAAAAAGCTTCGGGTGCTAACTCACCTCTCGGTGAAGGAAGATAGTCATACGTTGTTCGGCTTTTTTAATCATACCGAGAGAGAGATTTTTCGCCATTTAATCAACGTGAGCGGTATCGGTCCGGCAACGGCCAGAGTCATTTTATCTTCCTTAAATCAGCAGGAAATTATTTCAGCAATATTGAGCGGAAACGTCGCGTTGTTAAGGTCGATCAAGGGAATCGGACCTAAAGCCGCTCAACGCCTGATCCTGGAATTACAGGATAAAATGGGCAAGATAGAAGGTCATTCCTCAGGTGAAATGCAGGTTTCAACCGGTCGATCACAAGAAGCAATTGATGCGTTGCTCGCTCTGGGTTTTGCCAGAGCAGCCACAGAAAAAGTGGTAGCCAGATGCCTTGCGGAAGCAGGAGGGGAAATGACTACCGAAGAGTTGATTAAGAAATCTTTGAGATTATTATAAATTTGTCTGATTATAAAGCTGGTAGAGCCTATTGACAGACGTTACTTTTAAACAGGCTTCGGCCTGATGGCATTACGGAAACAGAAAAGGAACATTTTGATTGTAAACGTCAATTTATCAAGGGCTTTTGGCTTAGTTGTATTTTTATTTATTGCGCAGATTGCGCATGCCTTTTCTCCAGCGGGCATATCCGGCCCAGACTCCACTTCCAAAGATTCACTTAAGTATCCGATTCGCGACCGGCAAAACTGGGAGCACGGAAAAATCCATCAGATTGATTTCGACGATCCCGGAAACTACAAAACCGAAGTTCAATACAGCCCTCAAGACAGCACCTATCAGATATACAGAAAAATTGGAAACGTGCGGTTGGGTGTACCTGAGACCCAAACCTTCGACGAATACATTAAGAACCAGAACCGTGAATCACAACGGGATTATTTCCGTAAAAAATCTGAGGCAAACAACTACACAAAGTCCGGTGGATTTCCAGAACTTTTTAAAACACCTGATATTCTTGACAATGTTTTTGGAGCCGGTCTGATCGACATCAGACCCAGTGGTTCGGCGGAGGTAATCTTCGGCGGAAACATTAACCGGGTTGAGAATCCGATTTTCACCGCTCGGCAGCAGAAGAATTCCAACTTCGACTTTAAACTTAAAATGCAGGTCAACGTTACCGGGCAGATCGGTAACAGAATGAAGATCAATACAAATTACAATACTGAGGCGACCTTCGAATTTGAAAACCAAACCAAACTCAACTGGCAGGGGAAGGAAGACGACATCTTAAAGAACATTGAACTCGGAAACGTGAGTCTTCCGCTCAACGGATCACTCATACAAGGAGGACAAAGTTTATTTGGAATCAAGACACAGCTTCAGTTTGGTAAACTCACCGTTACTACGATTGTTACGCAGCAAAAAGGTGAGACCCGCGAAACAGAAGTAAACGGGGGAGCTCAGGTAACTAAATTCAATATACAAGCGAGTGATTACGATGTAAACCGACATTACTTTCTCGGCCAATATTTCGTGAATAATTACGACACGGCACTCTCAAGACTGCCGCTGATTCAGTCGAACGTACTGATCAATTACATCGAGGTTTGGGTAACCAACCGGGCTTCGAATTACAATAACACCGGAAATCTGGTGGCAATGATGGACCTTGGAGAAGCTTATCCGTACAACGATAAATACCAGTTGCCGGGTTCTAATAATTTACCGCGAAACGAGGCGAATGCGCTTTATAAGTCAATGACTACGAATGCGACCGCCACCAAAAATGAATTAAGTGTCGGCATTGAATACGTTGATCTGAGCAATGCCCGGCAGTTGAACGCGAACGAATACACGCTCAACGAACGACTCGGATATATTTCTCTCAATCAGTCGCTCAACACAGATGAGATTCTGGCGGTTGCTTACGAATACACGTATAATGGTGTAGTTTATAAAGTTGGAGAATTCGCCCGGGACAGGCCACCGAATACTAACAACACAACCACATTAGCCGTAAAACTTCTGAAATCCAACCTGATCAAGACGCATCTTCCGACATGGGATCTGATGATGAAAAACATCTACACGCTCGGAGCCTACAACATGCAGACGGAAGATTTCAATTTCAACATTGTATACGCAGACGACAACGGCGGTGGTGACCTCAATTATTTGCCGGTAAAGCCTGAAGAAACTTCCTGGTACCAGCAGCAGTTGGTTCGTGTATTCCGTTTCGACCGGATGAATCGGCAGTATGAAGCAAAACCCGACGGAAACTTCGACATAATTGAAGGTATCACGATTCAGACTTCTCAAGGTCGAATTATCTTCCCGATGCGTGAACCATTTGGGAAATACGCCAGAAGTCAGTTCAAAGACCCGAATGGAAAAACAGCGGATTATTATGCCTTTAATGCTTTATACGATTCCACAAAATGGGATGCCGAACAGGATGTTCAACACGACAAATTCTTTTTAAGAGGAAGTTACAAAGGCTCATCCAGCAACCAGATCCGCCTTCAATGTTTTAATGTTCCAAGGGGTTCGGTAAAAGTAACCGCAAACGGAACTCAGCTTACTGAAGGTACAGACTACATCGTTGACTATACCATCGGCATGGTGAGTATCATCAACGAAGGTGTGTTGGGATCCGGGGCAGTAATTAAGGCAAGTTGTGAAAGTAACTCGCTCTTTAATCTGCAGCAGAAATCTTTAGTCGGTAGCAGATTCGATTATAAATATTCAGACAAGTTGTTGCTCGGAGGAACCATTCTTCACTTAACAGAAAGACCTTTAACTCCTAAAACCAACATCGGTGATGAACCTTTGCTAAATACGATTTTCGGTTTCGACGGATCTTATAATACTAAGTCACGGATGCTAACCCGATGGGTCGACAGACTTCCGTTTATCGAAACAAAAGAGGAGTCTTCCATGGCTCTCAACTGGGAATTTGCGCAGATTATTCCTCACAAACCATTGAGTATCGGAAATGCAGAAAGGGGAACTTCCTTTATTGATGATTTCGAAGGAATAGAAACACCGTTTGATTTAAAAACCTGGGCACGTTGGAAAATTGCCAGTGTTCCTCAACATCAGCCGGACCTCTTTCCTCTGGCGGATGGAGTTGATCGAAAATTAGAAAATAACCGGAGAGCGCTCATCTCCTGGTATAATCTGGACCCGCTTTTCCAGAACACTTCCGACAACAGAATGCCACAACACCTGAAGGATGATGTTACCCAGCGATCGGGTCATTTTGTTCGCGCAATTCCTTATAATGAACCATTCCCACAGAAAAATATTCAACAAAGCACGCCTAAAACCCTTCCCACACTTGACCTCGCTTTTTATCCTAAATACCGCGGTCCCTACAATTACAACATTGATGATTTAAATGTGGATGGAACTTTAGACAACCCACAAAACAAATGGGCAGGTATAAGCAGAAGAATTGAGAATACGGATTTCGAAGCAGCGAACTACGATTATATCGAGATATGGATGATGGATCCTTTCGTTTACGAGAAATACGAAAAGACTCCAGGCAAAAACTCGGGTTATATGTACATCAATCTGGGAAGTATATCAGAAGACGTACTTCCGGATAAACTAAAATCTGCAGAGAACGCATTGCCTACCGCATCCAATACTTCGCCGGTGGAAGTAACAGACTGCGCGGTTGTAGGTAGAATTACTCCGATTATTGACGGTTTCGATAATGATCCGGCAGCTCGTCCTCTTCAGGATATTGGACTCGACGGATTGAATGATGAAAATGAAAGAGTCTTTTTCGATTCGATTTATTTAAAGAAAGTTGAACTCAAACACGGGACTAATTCTCAGGCCTATATTAATGCATTCAACGATCCGTCTGGCGATGACTTTAAACATCATAGGGATCCGTCTTATGATGCGGTTGAGAAGAGCATTTTAGGTCGTTACCAGTATTATAATAATATGCAGGGTAATTCTAGTCTGGATCGACTGGGCGACGGTACGCCGAAATCAAACACAACTATTCCGGATGATGAAGACATTAATCAGGACAATACATTAGACCAGATTGAAGAATATTACCAGTACCGAATTGAGTTAAGTCAGGCTGCATTAAAAGTGGGAACCGGTTATGTAACCGATTCGATTCGGGTTTATGCCAAGCGGGAAGATGAGGGAGCTAAACCAGACAGCGTAACCTATTACCAGTTGAAAATTCCGATCCGGGAATATCAGAAAAGAGTTGGTGGAATAACGAATTTCAAATCCATTCGATTCATGCGAATGTTTCTCATGGGTTTTGAAGACAGCGTTATCGTGAGACTGCTTCAAATGCAAATGATTCGTGCAGATTGGAGACGGTATAAGAACAGCCTTAAAGATCCCCCGACAGTTGGTCTTCCACCGGACCCGACCGATCCTGTTGAATTTGTTGTGAGTACTGTAAACATTGAAGAGAACAGTAAACGAGCACCAATCCGCTACATCGAGCCTCCGGGAATTGCCCGGGAAAAGGATCCTACTCAGCCGAGTCAGGTTTTGCAGAATGAGCAATCACTTTCACTCCGGGTTTGCGGTCTGGAACAAGGTGATGCACGAGGTGCTTTTAAAGTTACCGAAATTGATATCCGTAATTATGAACGCCTAAAGATGTTCATTCACGCGGAAGGAGAGAATCTTCAATACGGCGATGTGTGGGGTTATATCCGAATAGGGACCGACCTTGAAAACAATTACTATGAATACCGGATGCCATTGTACATTACAGCATCAGGTGCTACTCTTCAGGGTGAAATATGGCCTGATGGAAACAACATGGACTTCGCTCTTCAGGATTTATACAATCTGAAACTTGAAAGAGAAAATGTTACGGGAAGCAAAACTGCCACATATCAGAAAACCCTTTCAAACGGTCATATTATAAAGGTTGTAGGATTGCCGGATTTAAGTCAGGTAAGAAGTATGATGCTGGGGATTATGAATCCTTCGGGAAGTACCGGGCCACAAAAACTTTGTACGGAAGTCTGGTTTAATGAATTGCGGGTAACCGGTATTGCGAACAAAGGTGGCTGGGCTGCGACTGCCAGAATGGTCACCAAATTAGCCGACTTTGCCAGAGTGAATGTGTCGGGCAGTTATCAAACCATTGGTTTTGGGGGAATCGATAAAACGCTGAATGAACGGAATCTTGAGCAAACCTTTCAATACGATATTTCATCGAATGTAGAGCTGGGTAAATTCTTCCCACAGAAATCCGGTATTACCATTCCGATGTACATAGGTTGGAATGAGATATTTATTAATCCTAAATTCTATCCTCTGAATCCGGATATCTTATATAAACAGGCATTGAAGAATGCGGAAACAGCAGAAGACCGAACGAAGATTAAACATACGAGTCAGGATTACACGAGTCGTTACAGTCTCAATTTTACCAATGTTAAGAAGAACAGAACCAGTGCTGCGAAGGCGCATATCTGGGATATTGAAAATGTGAATCTGAGTTATTCGTTCCAACGGGTTTACAGGCGAAATCAGGTAATTCAGGAACAGTTTATAAATACACACCGTGCAAGTGTTGCCTATAATTATTCATCGAATGCCAAACCCTGGGAGCCGTTTAAGAAGATAATTAAAGCAAAGCAGTTATCACTCATCAGAGATTTCAACCTCGGATTGATGCCAACAAGTTTGAATGTTCAGATGGATGTTGACAGGAGATATGGTGAGTTGCAGAACCGAAGCAATGATAATTTCAAAGCGATTGTTGAACGCTTTTATGATAAATCTTTCACCTTTAAAAGAACCTATGGAGCACGCTGGAATCTGATGCGAAGTTTAAAGTTCGATTACAACAGCGTTGCAGATGCATGGGTTCAGGAACCATACGGAGCCATTAATACCGAACAGAAAAAAGACACAATTCGCACGAACTTCTATCATCTGGGTACTTTGAAGAATTTTAACCAGACGATGAATCTCAATTATACGGTTCCATTCAATAAAATCAGAATGTTGAACTGGATTACGGCTTCGGCAAAATACGGCGCAAACTACAGTTGGACCATGGCGCCGCCGATTGTAGGAGATGTTGGTAACACGATTCAGAACAGCCAGACCATTAACCTGAATTCATCTCTTAATTTCAGTTCTTTCTATAACCGGTCGAAGTTCCTTAGAAAATTTACGACAACCGCCCCCGCGAGAAGTTCGCGAAAGTCAAGTAAACCGGATGATCAGGATGACAAGGATAAAGACAAGAAAAAGAACAACGAGATTTCGCCTGCGGTTAAAACTATCGGGGGATTTTTCCTCATGTTGAAACAGGCACAATTCACGTATACCAAAACAAGCGGTACTTCCTTGCCCGGGTACAAACCAACCGTGAAATTACTGGGGCGAAACCTTGAAGAGGCAACACCGAGCTGGCCATTTATTCTGGGTATGCAGGAATCCAGCATTCGCTACGATTTCGCCAGATTGGGCTATATGAGTTCGGACACACTTCAAAACAACCGATTCACTCAAATGAGTGGTGAAAATCTGAATGGCAAAGTAACGCTGGAACCTTTCCCCAATTTCCGAATTTCACTTGATTTTGATAAGAGAACTTCAAGTTCGATGTCGAGTAACTTCCGATACAACCCGGCTACCGAAAAATATGAGGACCTTGCTCTTCAGGAAATCGGTCAGTACAGTATATCATTTATGTCCTGGAAATCGGCATTTGATAAAGTCGGGGACACAAAACACAATTACCAGTCACAGGTATTTGAAGATTTCAAAAACATGCGGTTGGATGTTGCTAAACGAATTCAGCAAGAAGAGTTCACTACTGGAGGTAATACACGATATTCAAGCAGGGTCGGAGAGGTCGATACCGCAACAGGATTTCCGGTCGGTTACGGTCGAACACAACAAGATGTTCTTCTGTATTCATTCCTTGCAGCGTATAGTGGAAAGAGTGCTTCTGAGGTTCAGTTAAATCCTTTTAAAAGAATGCCGGCACCGGCCTGGCGAATCAGTTATAACGGATTAAAGGATTTGTTCGGACTGAAAAAATATTTCACCAACATCAGTATCAATCACGCATATAGCTCCACTCTTAATATGAGCAGCTATTATACGGAAGTGCAATACGGGAAAGACGATTTGGACACTGGCAATCTGAAGGCGAAATACACATTCCAACAGGGGATTTCATTAATTGAAAGATTAACCCCGGTAATTGGAATTGATGTAACCATGAAAAATGGTTTGACAGCCAAGTTCGAATACAAGAGAGATCGAAATGTAACACTTTATACAAGTACGTTCCAGATGATTGAACAGCGCAATATCGAGTATGTGGTTGGGGCGGGATTCAGAACCAGTGGGGTGCGATTGCCGCTTAAAGTTCGCGGCAACCGGATTTTGTTGGAGAACGATCTTAATTTCCGGTTCGACCTTTCGATCCGGGACAACGTCACGATCAGGCGGGATATCGAGCTAAATGAAAGCACGGCGCAGGCAGGTACAAGGATGTTCACCGTTCGGCCGACAATCGATTACAAGGTGAACGACAACACCAATATCAGAATGTACTTCAACAGAAATGTGAATCATCCCAAAAATTCGCAGAGTTACGTAACAGCGCTAACCGATTTTGGAGTCTCGCTTCGATATACGTTGCAGTAAACCTTGGTTGATTTTTCGGGTCTAACTCAGAATGTGAAAAACACAAAAACTGCTGAGCCAGGCCAAAACCGTCATGTAAACAAACTGAATCGCGGGCCATTTCCACGAACCGGTTTCTTTGTAAACAACAGCAAGTGTACTCATGCACTGCATGGCAAATGCGTAGAAAATCATTAGAGAAAAAATAACGGCGAGGGTATAAACCGGTTTACCTGTTTCCGGCCGGGTTTCACTCATCATTTTATCCCGAATGTGACCGAGGTTTTCCTCGTCGTCAACACTGTAGATGGTGCTCATAGTGCCCACAAAAACTTCTCTTGCGGCAAAAGAGGTGAGCAAGGCTATTCCGATTTTCCAATTAAAGCCAACCGGTTCGATTACCGGTTCAATGGCTTTCCCAAAGTGTCCGGCATAAGACTGTTCTAAATTTTCGGTTGTTTGAGGCTGGTACCAGGGCTTGTTTATTCCCGGTCCGAAGCTCGCGAGAAACCAAAGCACAATAGAAACGATAATAATGATTTTCCCGGCTTCATAAACAAAACTTCTGCTTTTGTGCAGCACAATCATCCAAACGTTTTTCCATCTGGGAGGATGGTAAATTGGCAGTTCCATTATAAAGAAGTTGACCGACCGCTGCTCAAGAATAAACTTGAAAACCAATGCAGCCAGTAAACTCGCAACTGTGCCAATGATGTACATTATCAGCAGTGCAACGGCTTTCATGCTCACAAACCCGAAGAAGTAGGTATTGGGAACCGCCATAGAAATTAACAGAGTGTAAACCGGAAGTCTTGCCGAGCAACTCATTAACGGAGTTACCAAAATGGTAATCATGCGGTCTTTCCAGTTTTCGATATTCCGTGTTGCCATTATTGCAGGAATTGCGCATGCCGCCCCACTAAGAAGCGGAACAACCGATTTACCGTTTAAACCAAAGCCCCGGAGAATTTTATCCATTATAAAACTCACCCGGGCCATATATCCCGTGTCTTCCAGAATTGCCATAAAGAAAAACAGTATGGCAATTTGGGGAATGAAAACAATTACGCCGGACAGCCCTGCGACAATGCCATTAATCAAAAGACTTCTTCCCCAACCGGGCGACAAAACAGTCATAAGATAATTACCAATCCAGTCAAACGCATTTTCAATTTGAGTCATCGGCCATTCCGCCAGCTTAAACACACTTTGAAATACGAGGAGCAGCACAATCAGAAAGATCAGATAACCCCAAACCGGGTGTGTTACGAGCGGGTCTATTTTAGATGTTATCAACTCGCGTGAAGACTTGCGGGTGAGAACTTTTTCGAGCAGTCGTTTTATGGATGAATACCGCTCTTCGTGATTCGATAATGTATCTGTTCCAAATGAATAATGTGGTTTGAATTGGGGTTGAATCAGAGCCTTTTTAATCTCATCAACTCCGTCTCCGTTTCGTGCGTTTGCAGACAGAACGCGAATTCCCAATTCCTTTTCCATCCGGTCGATGTCGAACTCCATTCCTTTGAAAGTGGCAACATCGATCATATTCAGGACAAGAATCATGGGGATGTGGAGGTCGGCCAGTTGCGAAAAGAAGAATAGATGTCGCTTGATGTTGGCGGAATCAGCGATGTACAGAATTACATCGGGTTTTTCTTTGTATTCCGGATGAAAAATTTCGAGTGCTAATTCTTCATCTTTTGATTTGGGTTGAAGGCTGTAAGTGCCGGGAGTATCAATAATTTCAACCGAAACCCCATCAACCACCAGCTTACCGGATTTAGCCTCAATGGTAGTTCCCGGGATGTTGGTTACTTTTTGATTCAGTCCGGTAAGACGATTAAAAATAGAGGATTTCCCGCAGTTTGGATTCCCTGATATCGCAACTTTAACTGTTCTGTTCTCCACTAAAATATCAGGTCAACTTCGATTGAATCTGCTTCTTTTTTTCTCATGCTCAGACAATAGCCATCAATGTCAAACGCAATTGGATCACCCAACGGAGCTTTTAGAAGAATTCGGATCTCGGTACCGGGAACACATCCCATCTCGAGTAATTTTTCTTTAAACTCCGATTCATTAACCTTTGAGATTATCGCGGTTTTGCCTTTTTGTAAAGCTGTTAGCAGCATGATCGCGCGCAAATTTGAATATTATTTAGAACAATTTAAAATAAAACCAGACTGATGGTTGTCATCCGGCGAATGATATTAAAACCGGACTGGGTATTTCACCAAGAAATTGGTTTTTGTGCCATATAGAAGTTGCCACATTAGATGGGTATAAACACAAATTCTACTTTTGCCGCAAAATTCAAGACATGTCGAACAAGTTGACAATCTCTGTTGCTTCTGGTGATGGAATCGGTTCCGAAATTATGGAAGCTGTAATTTCAATTTTCAACGCTGCTGAAGTTCCGTTGAATTATGAAATCATCGGGATGGGTAAAAAATACTATGATGAAGGCTATGGTAACGGTATGACACCGGAAGCCATGGAAAGTATTGAACGAAACGGTGTTTTGTTTAAGGGTCCGATGGAAACGCCCAAGGGGAAAGGTGTCAAGAGTATTAATGTAACTGCCCGAAAAGTTTGGAGTACTTATGCCAACCGACGGCATTTTAAAACGATACACGGTGTCGATACACTTTATTCTAATGCGGGAATTCCGGTAGATATAACGGTGATTCGGGAAAATATAGAAGACACTTACGGGGGTATTGAACACATGCTGAGTAATGATGTGGCATTAAGCCGAAGAATTATTACCAGACAAGGTTGTGAGCAGGTGATAAAATTCGCATTTGAAATGGCACGTAAAGAGGGTTTTAAAAAAATCACATGCGGCCATAAAGCGAACATCATGAAGTTGACGGATGGATTGTTTCTCGAAGTATTTAATGAGGTTGCACAATCGTATCCGGAAATTCAAACCGAGGATGTAATTGTTGATGCGCTTTGTATGAAGCTGGTTCAACGACCACAGGATTTTGAGGTGGTTGTACTAACAAATTTTCAGGGAGACATTGTTTCAGATTTGTGTGCGGGTTTGGTCGGCGGACTTGGTTTTGCTCCTTCGACAAATGTTGGTGACAATATCTCAATCTTCGAAGCAGTGCATGGGACAGCACCGGACATCGCTGGAAAAAATCTCGCGAATCCGACTTCTCTTTTACTGAGTGGCGTAATGATGTTGAGACATATTGGACTTTTTAAAGAAGCCGCATTAATTGAAGATGCATTGATGTATACGCTGGAATCCGGAGTTCACACAGGTGATTTCGGTGATAAATCGATTCCTTCTGTTGGTACGAAAGAGTTTGCAGCCGCAGTAATTGGCGCACTCGGCAAGCAACCAGAAGGCGGAAGTTCAAGAAAGGCACTTGCAGATCGTGTGGATTTCAGACCACCGACAAGGCCGCTTCAACAAAAGGTAATGAAAGGCAAAGAATGCAAAGTTGAGATTGAAGGAATTGATGTGTTTTTTGTTTCGGAAGACATTGCGGCAGACATAGCGCCCCGTATTGAATCTAAATTACCTGAAAATGTGCGGTTAGTTTCGCTTACGAATCGCGGAACAATTGTGTGGCCCGAAGGTTCTGTTTACACCGAATGTTCAACCGGTTATGGAGCCCGCATTGTAGGGAAAGGTTTAGGTAAACAGGAGTATTGGTCGGTAATGGAAGAACTGGATGAGGTTATTGAAATTTCATCAACCGAGTTTCTTCATGTTATCGACGGAAAAAGTGCTTATTCAAAAGGTCAGGGTGAAATTTGATAAATTTTCCTACCATTAAATTGTAGACTATTACGGATATAAATCATTACCGTTTTAATTTCTGCCTTTAAGGTTAGTAACTATCTTTACCTCCGCAAGAATATCTATGCAATCGGGGGTAGAAATTTCCAAATATTTCAGTTTTCGAAGGATCATTTTACCCTTGATTCTGGGTTTTGGAGTAGCCCTTTATTTTGTTTCAAAAGATGGTTTTTATTTAAAAGAACTAAAGGAAATCGAATGGCAGAAACACAGCCTAATTTGGTTAATTGCTTCTGTATTGATGATGGTTCTGCGCGATCTCGGCTATATCTGGAGACTGAGAATTTTATCAGAGAAAGAATTGAGTTGGAAACAGTGCTTTCAGATAATTGTACTCTGGGAGTTCTCATCTTCAATTTCGCCCGGAGCTATTGGCGGAACAGCAGCGGCGGTAGTTATTATGGCGCAGGAACATTTGCGATCGGGATTAACAACCGCGATTGTTTTGGTTACATCTTTTTTGGATGAATTGTTTTACATCTTAAGTGTTCCGTTGATTGTTATTTTCATTGGACTCAATTCACTTATTCCGGAATTTCACAATGAAACATTTCAGTCTGTCGTAAATGCCGGGAATCTCAAAATATTCTTTTTAGGAGGGTATATTTTTCTTTTTCTCTGGACTCTTTTTTTAGCGATAACATTATTCATCAAACCCGAATTTTCCAAAAGAATAATTGTATCGGTTTTAAAATTCAGACCCTTTCGAAGATTCAGAAGAAGAGGACAAAAACTGGCAGATGATCTGGTTATTTCTTCCCGTGAATTGAGAGATAAAGGAATGAAGTTCTGGTATCGGGCATTTGCGGCAACCATATTAACCTGGACTGCCAGATTTTTAGTGGTGAATTGTCTTATTATGATTTTTGTTTCGACCGACCAACATGTAATTATTTACGGCAGGCAATTAGTGATGTGGGTGATTTTGCTAATCGCCATTACACCGGGTGGTTCGGGGGTTGCAGAATTATTGTTTACCGCATTTTTGGGAAATTTTTTACCATCCGGAAGTATAGCACGATTGGTTTCAATACTCTGGAGACTCATTAGTTATTACCCGTATATTTTACTGGGTTTTATTATTCTGCCTATTTGGGAGAAACGGGTGGGTTTGTATGAAAAAATAAAAAGAAGAATTCCAAAAATCAGGAAGGATCGTTTAACAGAGACTTAAGATGCTCGGTGTTCAACGGTTTTTCCCAAAGCTTTATAGACGGATTAAGTGCCTGATATTTCTTTTCATCTAATGGGTGAACGGACGCAGACAGAACGATCATGTGCGGTTCTTTTTCACCTTTATCAATTACAGTTTTTAATACATCATACCCGGATAATTCCGGCATCTGATTGTCAACAATAATTACTTTAACATCGTGTTCACCTTCAAGATGTGAAAGAGCTTCGTGCGGTCTGGTAAAGGTTAAAACGTCGTGATTAATCCCACTGGTTTCGATGAGTTTCCGATTAATGAAAACATCCATCTCGTTATCGTCAAGCAGCAAGATCGCCATTGTTTTTATTCTGGTTTGGTATTAAAAGGGTGTAGCTAGTACCGGCATTTGGGACAGAATCTATTTCAAGTGAACCTCCGAGATTTTGAATAGCTTCCTTCACCAGATAAAGAGTTATACTGTTGCGACCTTTACCTGAAATCATGGCATCAAATAGTGAATCAGAAAGATCTTCTTCAACCGCTTTTCCATTGTCGGTAAATACGATTTGAACTCCGGTGTCTGTGTTGGCAATTTCAATATCGATATCAACGGATGTTTGTCCGGGATTGAGGTTGTTCAACGCATGTGAAATAAGATTGTTAAACACCAACTGAACCTTATAATTATCGGAAAACAATACGGCTTTTGAAGGATTCGAGATTCGTATATTGAGTCTGGAAGTATCAATAATAGCTTCCATATTATCACTGGTTAAACGAACGGCTTCCTCCAGATCAATTTCTTCAACATCGCTTAAATGTCTTCGGCTGTTGTAATGGTTAATAATATTTCTGAGTTGTAAATCAATTTCCACAATACCTTTTTCTAGCAATGGAAGATATTCGGCAGGATCAATTTCTGAGGTTCCGCTCATCATAAGTCTCACAATTCCATGCATGGAAACAAGCGTGCTTCTCATTTCATTGGAGGCAGTATGTATAAATTTATTGAGATGGTCTAATGCTATCTCGACTTTCTTTTGTTTTTGCGTAAGATCTTTTCGGGTATCATAAATTTCGATAGCAGAAAGGATCGTTTGCCGCAGGTCATGTTCGTTCCAGGGTTTTGAAAGGAATCGATAAACGCGCGCACGATTGATAGAATCAATCATCGCTTTCTGATCAGCAAAACCGGTTAAAATAATGCGGATGGGGTCCGGGTGTTCTGCTAAAATACTTTCGAAAAACTCTATTCCGGTTGCACCTTGCATGCGGTGGTCACTTATGATTACCTTAATTGTGGGGTTTTCATCTAGAATTGTTCGTGCAACTTCCGCATCAGTAGCAGTATGTATAAAGTACTCTCGTCTGAATAAAGCTCTGAACGCAATGAGGTTGGGTTCCTCATCATCGATGTACATTATTTCGTTGTCCCGGTTTTTCATTTTGTGTTGCTTCCAGGTATTGATATTACAAAGGTAGTTCCTTCACCCCGAGTGCTGGAAACTTCGATTTTACCAGAGTGTTTTTCAATGATACCATATGAAATTGAAAGCCCCAAGCCTGTACCTTCTCCAACATCTTTTGTTGTAAAAAACGGATCAAAAATATTAGTAATAATTTCATCCGGAATACCATTGCCATTATCTGTGGTGGTTATTTTTATTTCACCATCGACGTACTCGGTAGAGATAGTTAGCAATCCCTGAGGAGTATCACCCCATTTGTCGCGTATTGCATCAATTGAGTTATCGATCAGATTCATGAAAACCTGATTAAGTTTACCTAACTGACATTTCACTTTCGGGATTTTGCCATACGTAACATCAACTTTTATATTTCTTAACTGGCTTTTTAGAATTGTAATGGTGGATCTGAGTCCGTCATTGATATCGGAAAGCTTTAGTTCTTCCTCATCAGTTCTGGAAAAATTCTTTAGTCCGGTAACTATTTCACTCGTTCGTTTTGCCCCTTCTTCTATTCCATCAATAAGTTGATTTATTTCCTGAATGCTATAATTAATATCGAGATCCTGAGCTTCTGCAATTATTTTTTTCAATTCAGGAATCTCATTTTGATCGGCATAATGATTATACTGATTTAAGATATGAAGAACATCCTTGATATCATTTCTAAGAGGATCAACATTGGAAGAAACAAAGTTTATCGGGTTATTGATTTCGTGTGCGATGCCAGCTGTTAACTGACCAAGAGAAGCCATTTTCTCTGCTTCAATAAGCTGACCCTGAGTTGCTTTCAGATTTGCCAAAGTTTCGTTCAGATCGTTATTAGTAATTTCCAGCACTCTTGTTCTTTCAGCTACTTTTTGTTCCAGTTCCCTGTTCAGATTTTCGGTAAGATCCCGGTTTTTACGCATTTCTTCGAGCATTTGTCTTTGAGAATCTTCCCGTTCTTTTTTTAGCGTATTAATTCTATCGGCAAGTGCGAAGGAGAGTAGAATTGTTTCCAAGGCAGAGCCAATGGTCATAGAGTAATTGGTGATTATATTGTACTGTAAAACATTCAGGTCTTTCAAGACAAATAAAATTACACCAACTAAAAAAAATGACCACGCAAAGAATAAATACTTTGCAGAAGTAAGACCTTTCCTTGCAAGGATCAAGCTGGTTATGATAACATACAAAGCCGAAACAGCACCTGCGATTCTTAGAATTAATGAAGAAATCGCAATACCTCCAGATATCCCTATTATTATTCCAACTATACAAATGGAAATAAAACCAAAAACAATATAAGTAGATGACTTGAAGTGACTTCGCATGTCTAGGAAATAGAAAACATACAACATGCCAACTACTATTGTAAGAAGTGGGAAAAGAACGATAGAGATATCAGGAAAATATGTGGAATATGGCCATATGTATTTATTTGAATAACCTAAAAGTGAAGCCTGCCCAATAAACAATATTACAATATTGATAAAATATAAAATATATATGTTGTCTTTTAATGATAAATAAATAAAGAAATTATGAAACAACATAACAATCATGATTCCTGCAAATATGCCAAAGAATACCTCTCTAAGCATACTCCGCTCTGAAATCACTTTTTGAGAACCCAAATAGATTGGTAATATAATTTCATCTTTACTTTGCACAACAATACATACAGAAACAGAATCGCCTTTATTGCATAAGAAATTAAATGTTGGGTGAGGGTCTTGAATTTCCCGGTGTTTAAAATTTGCGCCTTCGGTTATTTCAGTTAGCAATTTGTTGTTTAGATAGAATTTCACTAGATCAAGACTTGGTTTTGCTATTTCAATTCTAAGATTGTTAGAATTAGAATTGTTCAATATGTGGAATTTTAGTACATGAATGCTGGGGTCAAATCCGAGGTTGAGAACTGACTTATTCGAATGTTTCCATTCGGACATGCGGTTTTCTGTTTTAAATAAATCGTAAACTAAACTATCACTGGTTATTGAGGTATAACTGACATATTTACCAACAAGAATTGCTTCATCAGATTTAATATATTCAACCGTGTTAGCTTTTGTATTTGAATAAAATAAATTGGTGATTAAAAGTAGGATCGATAAGCGGAAAATATTAATCATTTTTAACTAATTGGGTGTTAATACTTAGTTTTAGTAATTCATTGGTTACAATCAATTCAATTTCGGAATTTGGAGTAATTCTGAGACTACTAATGAAGGATTTTTCTTTAGATGACGTTGTAGGTAAAAGAATACAATCTTCAATACAAACTACTCTAGCTATATAATCATTGGTAGGATATGTAAAATCTCCATTATTGCCAAAATCTTCTCGTATTCGAAATCCTGCTGGTTCAAATAGATACATTGAATAATCTGAGGCAAGACCAGTTAGTTTGGTTACCGAAAGCTGGTTTAGTATTGCAATTGAACTATTTACTAAAACCCAACTAATGCCTTTGCCTTTTATCGAATTATCATTCCATAAACCGCATTGTTCAGCGATTCCATTTTCTAAATTTGATCTAATGAATTTATGAACAGCGGGATCTGTTTTCCCAACTCCATTTTCCATCGGAAGTGGAATTATTCCATTTGCTTTATGAATCCGTATTCCTCCCACCATTTCACCTAGTGAATTTACGGCCACAATACAGTAACAATCTGGGTTCAAAGGCCAATCTGGCAGATTGGATGCAATAGTCCTAATACCAAATTGGGTTAAAACTCTGGTATGACCTTCAATGTATTTTTCACACAAAATAGGATGTTTTGGTGCTTGAAAAAGCAATATTTGAAAAGAATTATCCATTCAGGATTTATAATTTTTCTACAATCCGGAATGAACTTTCATCTACTATTCGGTAAGATGGTTTTGGATTTATATCATGACGGCTTACCTTGAGAATCATTCCAATTTTTTCATGTGGCTTCAATCCAATAACATTGATAATTTCATTCATTATTGAGTTAATTTCTTTTAATTCAATTTGGGAATAATGTTTTTGATTTTCTGGATTAAATAGTATTGGTGCAGTTGTTATTGGATGAACCGAGATATTATGTGAGGTGGCTTTTAACCACATCGATTCTAACTCTATGCCAGTCTCAAACCAAGATGTGGTATCAGAACTTTCGATTATTAAAAATATAATAGCAGCACAGTTTTTTACTCCTTTGGATATAATTTTATCAAATCCGGTTCCTAATTTCAACTTTCTAATTTTATCAACAACTTTTGAATCTTTGAATATATTTAAACCAGCAAGTTCTGTATTTGTTAAATCAATATCACCGATGTAAATACCATCTTTGCGATTAGAAGATTCTGTAGTATCCCATCTTATCTCTGAAACAAAATCTTGTTGTCCATAAGGATTTATTAGACGTATTCTTTCTAAATGTCCTAACAAATTTCCTAAGACATCTTTCTTATCTGCATTTGTAATAATAATTGATTTATTTACACATGTCTTTCCAGATGGCTTGAAAATATTATTAATTTCATCTTCATCAATGGGGGAGGATATGCTGTTGCTTCGATTTGTCCATCTGTGCTTTATCTGTTTATTCAAAGGGTCAGGTGGTATTGTTTTATCATAAAGTAAATCGATAGAAACAAATGGTCCTTTTGGTTGAATTAAATTATCAGTCTTAATTTCAATTTTACCGTAAAGTTGATACTGAGCAAGAGCTATTTCTAAATTTTTAATTGCACAACCAAAGCTAATTGCAGCTGCGCATGAACTTGGATCCCAAAAGGTTCGACTTCTGTTTTCATTATGAAATAAATAGATTTTATCAGAAAATATCCAATACCATGGTTGGTTATTTGCGGCAGATGGTGCACTGGCTAGAGAATGTATTAGGCTGTTAACTATTGTTGAATCCAATGTGCAAGGTTGGAAATTTTGATTTTGAATATTTAGTATAAATTTACTTTTGATTTTGTCATATTGAAATACTGATTTATCGAAATCAAACGATTCTAGTTCATCAAAATCATAATAGAATCTTCCCTGCGATTTAATTTGACCTAACAAAATATTTTTAATCGCAATGGTTAAAATTCCTGCACCAACATTAACGGATGAAGCAAGTTGTGGCCAAGTTATTATTGATTGTTCAATTTCTAGCATAGAACTTCTTAATTCAACTGATGTAGTGCTTATACCTAGAATTTTAAGAATAAATGGCACTTTTTCTTCATTAGTTTTTAAAGTTCTCACCTCTTCCAATTCCTCCTCTTTAACTAATCCATGGAAAATCGGGTAATCCGGTTCAAGATCATACCGCTCAATATCAACCATGCAGCGGTCATTTGTTTCCATTACTACTGGAATTCGATGCTTTTTGGCGTAAATTCTCGCGAGTATTTTTATATCTAGGCCATCACATTCCTCAACCAAAATATCCAGTTTCCCTCCTTCAAGAAAAAAGACATCGAGATTTGACTCTGATAACCCCTGCGGGAAAATTCTGATTTTTATATACGGATCGATCTCTGCTATTTCTCTTGCTGCAGATACACTTTTATTGAGACCTAAATTCCAGGTTGAAGTTCTAACCCTGTTGAGGTTACTTAACTCTAAATCATCAAAATCGGCAAGTCGCAATTCTCCACCGATCCTTTCTTGTGCAAGAGTTAAAGCAACGGCCTGACCAACAGACAATCCTATTACACCAATCTTTTTAGTTCCAAGTGTTGTCTGCTCTTCATCGGTGATTTTATACTTATTGCGGTTGGTTCTTACTTCAATGAATTCAGATTCGCCCAACAGGTGTACTAAATAATTTTTCCATGGGTAAAAAACCCAACTGCCGATCTCATCCGGGTGTCGTCCATCCAAATAAGTTTCCACTATCGGGTTTAAACGGGGATCATCCAAAGAATCAAATTTGATCTTTGGGTTTCGACATTTCATCAAATCCTTGATCTGATCATTTATCCGGTCGAATACGGTTACATCACTCCTCCTCCTCAGCTCACTTATCCTGATTTGATCATTCGGGGCACTCGGATGCAAAATTTCAGGAAGGTATTCTTGTTCCAAAATATTGTTTTGTGCAAATTAGGTTGCCATTCAAAGTACGTAACTATGTTCTCATCAACACATTCGTTTAGTGTGCGAAATAAAATACAGGCAAAAGTCATATTTGTTTCAGCATTGCTTGTTTTATCCCAATTTTTTTAACACCTTTGTCTTCGCGTTCAAAGCGCTACTACTACTTTTATTTATCTACTGCAAAAATTATTAATCATGAGCGAGAAAAAAATCTCTGTACTCTATCTGGATGATGAGCCAGAAAATCTGAATGCCTTCAAAGCCAATTTCAGAAGAGAATTCAACATCTTTATTGCTAACAACATTCAGGAAGCAATGACGATCATTGAAAACAATGAAATCCACGTCGTTATCTCAGACCACAAGATGCCTAAGATCACGGGAATTGATTTCTTCGAAAAGTTGATCGAGACACACCCGAGAATCATCCGAGTGCTATTAACCGGTTGTTCCGATTTGGCAACTGTGGTTGAAGCAATCAATAAAGGCCAGATTTTCAGATATCTCTACAAGCCGATGGATGCCAACGAAATCAGAAGTACTATCCAGTATGCTTACGAAGTATACGTTGATAATCTGGAAAATGAAATCGAAATGCAAGAGCTGATGGACACCAACGAAAAGTTGGAGTTTATGCTTCGCCAGAAACTATTTAGCTGATTCAGATTTCATTCAATCCTTGGATATCTTTTTATTTTTGCCAAAAGGATAAGCCTTGGATTACGCTGCAACCAAAGTAGGAATTACAATCGGAGACGTCAATGGAATTTCTGTTGAAATTTTATTGAAAGCCTTCACAAACCCTTACCTGCTGAACAACTGTACTCCGGTTGTTTACGGGCATATTAATGCTCTGAAATTTTATCAAAAGCATCTGGATTCTCATGGAATTGAGTTTAATCTGATAACAAAGGCCGAAGATGCTGTCGTGAATTCAGTTAATGTAATTAACGTAGTAGACAATGTTCGCGTTATCATCGGTCAGGCGGAAACCGAGGCCGGAAAACTGGCGGTTACCGCATTAAAAAGGGCATTACAAGACATTCTTGAAGGGAAAATTCAAAACCTGGTTACTCTACCAATTGACAAGAGTGTCTGTTATTCGGATGATTTTCCTTTTGAAGGTCATACGGATTTTTTGGCTTCGAGCTTTGAAACAGAAGACTATATGATGCTTCTGGTAAGTGACTCCCTGAAGATTGGTGTTGTAACCGGACACATACCTATTTCGGAAGTATCTAAAAGACTGAATAAAGATCTTCTAACCCAAAAGATTGAAATTTTGAAAAGCAGTCTGATTCGTGATTTTTCGATTTCTAAACCCAGAATTGCTGTACTTGGATTAAATCCACATGCGGGCGATCATGGAGTAATTGGTGATGAGGAACAGAAAATAATAAAACCGGTAATCGAAGAATTTATTAATTCCGGGGATTTGGTTTATGGTCCTTTTCCGGCAGATGGTTTTTTCGGGTCAGATGCATTTGAGCAGTACGACGCGGTTTTAGCCATGTATCACGATCAGGGTTTGATACCTTTTAAACAGATGGCATTTCATGACGGAGTAAATTACACCGCAGGTTTACCCATCGTGCGAACATCCCCGGATCATGGAACCGCTTTTAACATAGCAGGAAAAGGAATTGCAAGCGCAGAGAGTCTAGTTAACTCCATTTTCCTTCAGAAAAAGATCTACAAGAATCGTATTGAATATCTGGAACTTACCAAAGATCCACTGCCGTTTACAAAGCATCGCAGAGAAAAATTCAGCATCGGAGTACCAAATCTTAAATGATATTTCGTTTTTTTCCTGAATCCCTTTAAATTTGCCGACTATTTTTCGCAACAGGTGTGGGACAAGAGGGACAATATGTATTGCGATTCGGATCACTTTCAAAAGGAGACCACGAATTTGAATATGTTCTTAGTTCTGACTTTTTTTTAAAGAGGTCACACCCTAAAGTGAGGGATGGTAAAGCGGAAGTTCTTTTACATGTTAATAAGTCAGAACAAAGATTAGTTCTGGAATACAAGGTCGAAGGTGAAGTAATTACCGACTGTGATAATTGTCTGAGCGAACTGGTATATCCGGTTAATTGCTCAAGTCAGTTGATAATAAAGCTCACCGACAAAAGTGAAGTTGATGAAGTAGATCTAATACATCTTCCTACCAACAGCTATGAAATTAATATGGCAAATCATTTTTACGACACGGTTATTCTGAACTTGCCAATGAAACTATTATGTGAAGACTCGGTTAACAGAAAAGATTGCGACGCTGATATAATGAACAAAATGATGTCTGAAGAAGACTCAGATACTTCCGGAAATCCGGAATGGCAAAAATTAAAAGACTTGTTTAAATAAAACAGATATGGCGCACCCCAAACGAAAAATTTCGAAAACCCGCCGGGATAAACGCAGAACACACGACAAGCTCGTATCAAAGCAATTATTCCACGATCCCAAAACCGGTGAAGTTTCTCAGTACCACAGACTGAATCTGGAAACCGGCATGTACAAGGGAATGAAGGTAATTGAAGTAAACGAAGAGGTTTAAAACCCTTCTATTTCAATTTCATGAGAATTGGTCTGGATGTGATGGGTGGCGATTTCGCCCCCGCCGAAGCAGTTAAAGGAGTTTTAGAATTACTGAATGCTCCTGATTTGGTTGATGTTCAACTCACATTAATCGGTGATGAGAACCAAATCAAAAAGTATCTTGGCGGACATGAATTACCATCCACCTATCGGGTGATACACACCGAAGAAAATATCGGTATGTCTGAACACCCGACCAAAGCGATTTCACAGAAGAGAAATTCCAGTATTAATATCGGTCTTAAACTGTTGGCCGAAGGTGAACTGGATGCATTTACAGGTGCCGGTAATACCGGTGCAATGATGGTGGGCGCTTTGTATACGGTGAAAGCAATTGAAGGAATTCTTCGTCCTTCTCTCACCACCCTTGTTCCGAAAATAGACGGATCAACCGGCTTAATGCTGGATGTCGGAGCAAATGCCGATGTGAAGCCGGACGTTATGGTTCAGTTTGCAGTTCTCGGTTCTTTATATGCACAACACGTGCTGGGAATTGCCTCTCCCAAAGTTGGTCTTCTTAGTATTGGTGAAGAAAAAGAAAAGGGAAATTTGCTCAATCAGGCAGCCTATCCTTTACTGGAAAACACTCGATCTATTAACTTCATCGGCAATGTTGAGGGAAGAGATCTCTTCTCCGACAAAGCAGACGTGATTGTTTGTGACGGCTTTACCGGAAATATTGTTTTGAAAACCTGCGAAGGGTTTTTCTATAAACTAAAAAAGAGAGGATTAACCGACGATTTTCTGGATCGCTTCAACTTTGAACAGTACGGAGGAACAGCAATTCTTGGGGTTAACAAACCTGTTATCATTGGCCACGGAATTTCCAAAGCCAACACTTTTGTGAACATGATCCGCCTTGCCAAACAGGTTGTTTTATCCAATTTAATCCCGAAAATCAAAGCATCCCTTTGATTAAATGTATTTTTACGCGAATCTTATTTAGAGCAGAATGATACGAGCAGCCATTACCGCCGTTCAGGGTTATGTACCGGATGATGTCTTAACCAATTTCGATCTTGAAAAAATGGTCGATACGAACGACGAATGGATTCGTACCAGAACCGGGATTGAAGAACGACACATTTTAAAAGGAGAAGGAAAGGGTGCTTCGGATATCGCCATTCCTGCAGTGGAAGGCCTCCTCAAAAAAAGAGGAATCAAAGCCAGTGAGATAGACCTTTTAATTTGTGCAACAGTAACCGGAGATTATGTTTTCCCGGCAACAGCAAATATCATTTGTGATAAAATTGGTGCGGTTAACGCCTGGAGTTACGATATCTCTGCAGCCTGCTCGGGCTTTCTTTATGCACTTGAAACCGGTCGAAGATTTATTGAATCCGGCCAATATAAAAAGGTTGTAATAATCGGGGTAGATAAAATGTCTTCCATCATTGATTACACCGACAGAGCCACTTGCATTATTTTCGGAGATGGCGGAGGTGCTATACTTCTTGAACCCACAACCGAGGATGTGGGTATTATCGATAGCATTTTAAAATCTGACGGATCCGGGTTTGAATACCTCCACCAAAAAGCCGGAGGTTCTGTTTTGCCTCCAAGCCGTGAAACAGTTGATCAGCGCCTTCATTATGTTTATCAGGAGGGAACAACGGTTTTCAAATTTGCGGTTACGAATATGGCGGAAGTGAGCTATCAGTTAATGGAGAGAAATCATCTCACCGGAGACGACATCGCCTGGCTGGTTCCGCATCAGGCAAACAAAAGAATTATTGACGCAACCGCGAACCGAATGGGCCTTCCTGCCGAAAGGGTAATGCTCAACATTCAGAGGTATGGAAATACAACGGCGGGAACATTACCGCTTTGTTTATCAGATTACGAGAGTAAGTTAAAGAAAGGAGATAATCTCATACTTGCCGCTTTTGGTGGTGGATTTACCTGGGGTGCCATCTACCTGAAATGGGCATACGATTCTCCCGCATAAGACTCACATCTCTTTCAACTAAATTGGTTTAATTTGAACACATGAATTTGAAGGAAATTCAACAACTCGTTAAGTTGATATCGACTTCCGATGTCGATGTCCTGGAGATAGATACAGGCGAATTCCGTCTGAAACTAAAGAAAAATGAAGTTCGACACCCTGCCTCCATTCAGGTTGCAGCTCCGAGCCTTCCGATCCACTCATTGCCATCTGCTCCTCAGCAAATCAGCGAAGCTCCTGCTCCTAAGGCAGAACCGAAACCGGTTGAAGCAGCAGCTCCGGCAGCGGTTGAAGCGAAAGGGATTGAAATTAAATCCCCGATGATTGGAACTTTCTACAGAAGCTCGTCTCCGGATAAGCCGGCTTTTGTTAGTGTTGGTGATGAAATAAAACCCGGACAAACACTTTGCATTGTTGAAGCCATGAAACTCTTTAATGAAATCGAGTCTGAGATATCAGGCCGGATTATTAAAGTTCTGGTTGACGATGCGTCACCGGTTGAGTACGACCAACCTTTGTTTTTGGTCGAACCTGCCTGATCATTCCGGGTCACGTTGGCCCCGTTTAAACTTTAATCAACGAACATGTTCAAGAAAATTCTTGTTGCGAACAGGGGAGAGATAGCATTGCGGGTAATCAGAACCTGCAAGGAAATGGGCATTCAAACCGTTGCCGTTTACTCCACTGCAGATAAAGACAGTATTCATCTCAAGTTTGCTGATGAAGCCGTTTGTATCGGTCCGGCCCCGAGTCCGAAATCATATCTCAACATGCCAAATATTCTGGCTGCTGCTGAAATTACAAACTCCGACGCCATTCATCCGGGTTACGGATTTCTTTCTGAGAATGCCAAGTTTTCGGAATTGTGTCGTGATAGTGGTATTAAATTCATTGGCGCCTCTCCTGAGATGATTAACTCGATGGGAGATAAATCGAATGCCAAGGCAACCATGAAAGCCGCTGGCGTTCCGTGTATTCCCGGTTCCGACGGACTTCTCGAATCTTTGGAAGAAGGTATTCGGTTGGCTAATGAAGAAGTGGGCTACCCGGTTATTATTAAGGCGACCGCGGGTGGTGGTGGAAAGGGAATGCGCATCATCTGGAATGATGACGAATTTGAAAAAGCCTGGGACAGCGCAAGAAAAGAAGCCGCAGCCGCTTTTGGAAACGACGGAATGTACCTCGAAAAATATGTTGAGGAACCACGTCATATAGAAATTCAGATTGCCGGCGATCAATACGGAAAAGTTTGTCATCTCAGTGAACGCGATTGCTCCATTCAGCGGCGTCATCAAAAATTAATTGAAGAAGCACCATCACCTTTTATGACCGAAGATCTTCGTAAGAAGATGGGTGAGGCAGCCATTAAAGCAGCATCCGCAATTGGTTACGAAGGAGTGGGAACCATAGAATTTCTGGTAGACAAACACCGGAATTTCTACTTCATGGAAATGAATACCCGTATTCAGGTTGAGCATCCGGTAACCGAAGAAGTTATCAATCACGACCTGATTCAGGAACAAATAAAAATTGCTGCCGGAATTCCTATCTCCGGTAAGAATTATTATCCGCAAGGCCATAGCATCGAATGCCGTATTAATGCGGAAGATCCGTTTAATAATTTCCGACCGAGCCCCGGAACCATTACGGTTCTGCACAAACCCGGCGGACATGGAATCCGGGTTGATTCACACATTTACGCCGGTTATACCATTCCTCCGAATTACGATTCGATGATTGCAAAACTGATTGTGAAAGCGAATACACGGGAAGAAGCAATCAAGAAAATGCACCGGGCACTTAACGAGTTTATCATTGAAGGGATAAAAACAACCATTCCTCTTCAGATAAAACTTATGGAGAATGAAGATTTCCAGGCCGGAAACTTCACCACTAAGTTCATGGAAACTTTCGAAATGTAACCTTCGGGCTTACTCCCTTTTTTTTATCTTTCCGGTTTTTTTCATTTCTAATAATTAATGAGAATACCGGCAGAGTCTTCTTTCGAACTGATTTATTCGGTTACCGTTCATCCGCAACTCGGCCCGCTGATGGAAGCCTATATCGTGCAACTCACGTCGCAGGGTAATCTGTCTTTAGTGAACCAGCGCATTCATGCCAATAACGCAGATTATTACGACAAGAAACTCGATTCCGGCGATTACGAAGCGATTCGACTTTTGGAAGAATGCACGCCCGAATTCATTGTAAAAAAATTCAGCAAAGTCAAAAAAATCAGGCCAAAGGAATTCTTTGATAAATACTTTTCTGCAGAACAATTTAAAAACAGCATCCGACCGCACATTGAAAAAAGATTAGTTCAGGTGATGAAACTGATCTTTGGTAAAAAGGTGTTTATCAAGGAACTGAACAACGTAATTTTTGAAGAACTCAACTGGAGCCACGAGATCGCAACCGTGTTATTTCACCTTCGTCGCAACGAGAATAACACCCATTATTTCGCGACGGTAAAACACAACCAAAGCCGCGTTCACATTTCACAGAGCAACGCAATTCTGCTGACCGAACAACCTTGCTATCTGCTTTCAGCCGGAATGATTCTGCGCTTTGATGAATCGGTCGACGGACAAAAAATTCTTCCGTTTCTGCAAAAGCGCTTTATTGAAATTCCCCGCAAATCAGAGGAAATGTATTTCCGGAAATTTCTGGTTCCGCTGTTGGAAGAATACGATGTTTATGCGGTCGGATTTGAAATTAAAACAGAAAAGTACGAGGCGGTTCCTGTTGTTCATGTAAGTCGCTTATTAAATGGCACGATCGGCCTCATTCTAAAATTTCGTTATGGTAAAGATGAATTTAATTACCAGTCGGGGAAAACGGTTTCCGTAAAACTCAATAAACAAGGTGAGGAATACACCTTTATCAGAATAAAAAGATCGAGAAGCTGGGAAGACATTAAAAAGGAAGTTCTTATTCAAAAAGGACTCAAGAATTCGGGTTCTGAATTTTTTGTTCCCGATACCAACGATGAACTTTCCATAATTCATTGGTTAAAATTTCAGCTCAATGATTTGAGAAAAGCCGGATTTGAAATCGAGCAGAAGCTTCCGGTTCCTTATTCACTCGATCCCGAATCTATAAATTATACTATTTCTAACGAGCAGGATTGGTTTGATGTAAAAGCCGAAGTGAAGTTCGGAGCGTTCTCCGTTCCGTTCATAAAGCTCAGACAACAAATTTTATCGGGGGCAACCACCATTCAGTTGCCGGATGGAAGTCTCGCCATTATTCCACCTAAATGGATTGAACAGATTAAAGGTCTTGATGAATTTTCGGACGACAAAAACAATCTGAAAATTCACCGAATGCATTACGGTCTGTTAAACGACATCGGTGAAAATTCCTTTGGTATTCAAAATGAAAAAGGAGATCGGGTGATCGATACCACCATGTCTTATCCAGTTCCCAATCATTTTAACGGAACATTACGAGCGTACCAAAAAGCAGGTTACGACTGGTTGAATTTTTTGCGTGCGAATCATTTCGGTGGCTGTCTGGCGGATGATATGGGTTTGGGAAAGACGGTTCAGACCTTAGCATTTTTACAAAAAATTAAAGAAGAACTTCCTGAAAAAACGGAAAACGATTTGAAACTCGCCGGACAGGTTTCGCTTTTTGAAACCAACCGGAGTGCGGGAACTTCTTTATTAGTTGTACCGACTTCATTAATTCACAACTGGTACTACGAGGCGAAAAATTTCACGCCTGATCTCACATTTTTGATCCACACCGGAATGAACCGGACGTCAGATGTTGAGAAATTCGGGTATTACGACGTAGTTCTTACCACCTATGGAACCGTGCGGAACGACATTGATATGCTCAAGGTTTTTCCTTTTAACGTGATCGTTTTAGACGAAAGTCAGTTTATAAAAAACCCGGCTTCACGCATTGCAAAATGTGTTTATCAATTGCGGGGCGAAAGCAAAATTGTATTAACGGGAACTCCGGTAGAAAACTCAATAACAGATCTCTGGTCGCAAATGCATTTTGTAAATCCGGGATTGTTGGGTTCATACAAATCCTTTAAACAGAATTATGTTCAATCGATTGAAAAGGATTTTGATGAGGAAAAGACCCGAAGACTCCATTCGATCATAAAACCTTTTGTGATGCGAAGAACCAAACGACAGGTAGCATCTGATCTTCCGCCGAAAACCGAACAGATTATTTATTGCGACATGTCGGAGGAGCAAGCCGATATCTACGAGAAAACAAAATCGACTTATCGCAACATGATTCTCGATTCGATTCGAACTAATGGAATGAATAAATCAAGAATTCAGATTTTATCGGGCCTTACCAAACTTCGGCAAATGGCAAATCATCCATTATTAAGTGATGAATCGTATGCCGGAGGATCTGGAAAATTTGATCAGGTAGAACAAATGCTGATGACCGCGTTGGAAGAAGGTCATAAGGTTTTGATGTTTTCTCAGTTTGTAGGTCACCTGAGTATTTACCGGAAACTTTTAGATGATCAAAAGATCGATTACGCATATCTTGATGGAAAAACGAGCGCGGAAATTCGTCGGGAACAGGTAAAAAAGTTTCAGAATTCGGAGACCTCGGTTTTCCTGATTTCGCTAAAAGCCGGAGGATTCGGATTGAACCTCACAGCAGCTGATTACGTATTTTTATTGGACCCGTGGTGGAATCCGGCAGCCGAGAATCAGGCTACGGATCGGGCGCACAGAATCGGTCAGGAACAAAATGTTTTCAGTTACAAATTCGTAACGGGCAACTCGGTGGAGGAAAAAATAATCAGACTTCAGGAGAGAAAGAAAACTATAAGTGATGCTCTGATTAAAACAGAGGAGTCGTTTGTAAAAACCATAGATGAATCCGAATTGATTGAAATATTGACTTGATGGTTATTTTTGAAATCAAATAAAAAGAAGACCTTCCCTAAAATTATCAAAACATTAGCAATGAGAAAGATTTACGCCCTAATTGTATCTGTGTTTGTTGTAGGAACAGCGATGGCGCAGAGAACCGTTGATTTATCGGTTGAAGAAATTTTATCACCAACTACCGAGGTGGCCAGCAACACATCATCCGGTACACCCTTTTCTATAAGTGTTGCCATTAAAAATAACGGCCCTGATGATATCGCCGCAGATGATACTATCTTTATTCAGGTAATTTTTGCGAATGAAAGCAATCAGGTAATTTTTGCTGCTCCAAGCACAACTACACTTTCTCCTCTTAAGGCATTTGGTAAAACACTTGCAAACGGAGATACCATGCATGTAAATTTCGGAATCAACTATAGTTATTACACCAAGTCATCGATCAATGCAAAACTGCAGGTTTTAGTAGTCGCAATTAATCGTTCAGCGAATGGTCTTGTAACCGAATCATCTACGGTTGCCAACAACGCTAAAATTCAGAACATCATTTGGAGAAACCCACAAGGTTGGGGAGTTGGAATCAGCGATGTTAATTCATCTGATATGATTTCAGTTTATCCGAATCCGGCTTCTGATAATATCACAGTAGAAATGAATGTGATCAGTGTTTCACAAAACTCTGTTGTAGAAATTTTTGATCTTCAGGGAAAACTGGTTAAGTCTGTTGAACTTGCTGCCGGTACAATCAACCAGTCGATTGATATCAGCGATCTTAGCAAAGGAATGTACATCGTTAAGATGACTAGCGGTGATATCTCATCACAACAAAAACTTCAGGTTGTTAGATAAACGCAACCCAACGAAATAATGAGAAAGGAGGCCCTGAGCCTCCTTTTTTATTTTGGGTGATCGGGCGTTATTTGCACACAAATTCTCCGACCATGGCTGGACACAGCAAGTGGGCCAATATCAAATACCGAAAAGCCGCAAAAGATGCACGAAGAGCAAAGGTCTGGACGCGTATTATTAAAGAAATTACGGTGGCTGCCCGGGATGGAGGAGGAGACATTGAATCAAACCCGGCTCTGAGATTAGCGGTTCAGAATGGTAAAGGTGCAAACCTTCCGAAAGACACCATTGAACGGGCCATTAAAAAGGGAGTCGGTGGAGAAGGAGCCGGCCTCGAACAGCAGATTTATGAAGGATATGCGCCGCATGGAATCGGGTTGGTGATTGAAACCATGACCGACAACATCAATAGAACGGTTGCGAACATCCGGTCTGTTTTTAATAAAAAAGGCGGAAGTCTTGGAACCAAAGGATCGCTGTCTTTTATCTTCGACCACAAAGGAATTTTCACCGTAAGTGCTGCATCGAGAAACAATAAAACGCTCGAAGAACTGGAACTGGAACTCATTGAAGGCGGTGCCGAAGAACTCGAAGAAACCGATGACAAACTCATTGTTACAACGGCTTTTGAAGATTTCGGAATGATGCAGAAAAAATTAGAAGAGCTGGGAATTGAAGCCGAAAGTGCGGAGTTGCAATGGATACCCAATACCACGAAAATTCTCGGATTGGATGATTCGAAAGAGGTTTTACAAGTAATTGAAAAGCTCGAAGAAGACGACGATGTGAACACAGTTTATCACAATCTGGAATTAACGGAAGAACTAATAAACGAATTGAGTGAAGACTAAATGAATAAAGGCAAACACATACCCGTGACGAATGAAGAAAAACGTCAGCGACTTCAGCGAAAACGTGTAGAAGCTCTGGCCGGTGGGGGAGAAGCCCGAATCGAAGCGCAACATGCAAAGCACAAACTCACGGCCCGCGAACGACTTCATTATTTGCTCGATCGCGGTTCCTTCGAGGAAATCGGATCTTTTGTAAAACACAGAAGCACAGATTTCGGTCTCGATAAACAGCACTATCTCGGTGATGGTGTAATCACCGGTTACGGAACCATCAACGGAAGATTGGTGTATGTCTTCAGTCAGGATTTTACAGTCTTCGGCGGATCCCTTTCCGAAACACACGCTGAGAAGATTTGCAAAATCATGGATCTTGCCATGAAAAACGGAGCACCGGTTATCGGACTAAACGATTCCGGCGGAGCGAGAATTCAGGAAGGCGTTGTTTCGCTCGGCGGTTATGCAGATATATTTTATCGCAACACATTGGCGAGTGGAGTTATTCCACAGATTTCCGCCATAATGGGGCCGTGTGCCGGTGGTGCGGTTTATAGTCCGGCTATCACCGATTTTATTATGATGGTGGAAGATACGTCGTACATGTTTGTTACCGGTCCGAACGTGGTAAAAACCGTTACCAACGAAGAAGTGAGTTCCGAAGATCTCGGCGGTGCATCGGTGCATTCATCCAAATCCGGAGTGGCACATTTTACGGCTGCGAACGAAATCGGTTTGATGGAAGATCTCCGGAAATTGCTGAGTTATATCCCACAAAATTGTGAGGAACACGCGCCACTTTCTGAATACCGGATGAGCGATGAAGTGCGCGATTCGCTGAAAGATATTGTTCCGGATAATCCGAATCAGCCGTACGATATGCGCGATGTAATCAACGGAGTAATTGATGAGGAGAGCTTTTTTGAAGTGCACTCTGCTTTTGCCGAAAATATAGTTGTGGGTTTCGGAAGATTAGCCGGAAGAAGTATTGGAATAATTGCCAACCAACCTGCATTTCTGGCGGGTGTACTCGATGTGAAATCCTCCCAGAAAGGAGCGCGGTTCGTTCGTTTTTGCGATGCTTTTAATATTCCGTTGCTCGTGTTTGAAGACGTTCCGGGATTTTTGCCGGGCACCGATCAGGAGTGGAATGCCATTATTACCAACGGCGCGAAATTACTTTATGCCTTTAGTGAGGCAACCGTTCCGCGTGTTACGGTAATTACCCGAAAAGCGTATGGAGGCGCCTATGATGTGATGAATTCGAAACACATCGGAGCCGATATGAACTTCGCCTGGCCTTCAGCCGAAATTGCGGTAATGGGTGCGAAGGGTGCAGCCGAAATTATTTTCCGGAGAGAAATTACTTCGGCTGAAGATCCCGAAGCTGCCTGGAAAGAAAAAGAAGAAGAATACGCGTACATTTTTGCCAATCCATATCGGGCGGCAGAACGCGGTTTTATTGATGAAGTAATTATGCCGGAGGAAACCCGGGTGAAACTCATCAAAGCTTTTAAAATGTTAGAAAATAAGGTAGATCATCTGCCGAAAAAGAAACACGGAAATATTCCGCTGTAAGAGAGAACGAATTGAAGATGGAATACGACCTGTTGATTGTTGGTGCCGGACCCGTTGGTTGCGTTGTTGCCGAAAGGGCAGCCGAATTAAAGGGATGGAAATCACTCATTATTGAAAAGCGGAATCATATCGCCGGTAACTGTTACGACCGGTATCACGAAAGTGGTGTACTCATTCACCAATACGGCCCGCACTATTTCCGGACGAATAAAAAAGATCTGCTGGATTACCTCGGCCGCTTCACCGAATGGATTCCCGGAAATTACATTGTGAAAAGTTCAACCCGCGGAGAGTTGTTTCCGTTTCCGATCAATCTTATCACACTCGAACAATTCTTTAAGAGATCATTCACGGCAGAAGAAGCCGAAGCTTTTTTGGAGGAAATCAGAATACCGAATGATCACATAACCAACTCCGAGGAATTTGTGCTTTCGAGAGTCGGGAAGGAAATGTACGAGGCATTTTATCTCGGATATACCTTAAAACAATGGGATAAACATCCAACCGAACTCAACAAGAGTGTGTGTGGGAGAATTCCGATCCGGTTTAACCGCGACACCCGGTATGTCGATCACGAATATCAGTTCACTCCGGCTAAAGGATTTACGGAAATGTTTTCCAGAATGATCGACAATCCGTTGATCGATGTGCGTTTGGAAACCGATTTTAATGATGTGCGCAATGAAATTAAACCGAGGATTGCCACACTGTACTCCGGTCCGGTGGACGCGTATTTTAATTTTCAATACGGCAAACTTCCGTGGCGTTCTCTCGATTTTACCTTTACCGAATACCAACAGGAATATGTTCAGCCCTGTGTTCAGATCAATTATCCGAACGATCACGAATACACAAGATCGGTTGAAATAAAACATGTGACCGGACAAAAATGCCCGAATACGGTTGTGAGTTATGAGGTTCCCAAATCAGAAGGCGATCCGTATTATCCCATTCCGGCAGACGAAAACGCACAATTGTATCTGAAGTACAAAGAGCTGGCGGATCTGGAAAACAAAGAAAACAAGGTTTATTTCTCGGGACGTTTGGCGCGATATACCTACATAAATACCGACGAGGCGATTGAGATGGCGCTGTCAACCATTAATGAAATTATCCGGGATGCAGACCAATCGTGATCATACCTGGATTGTGATGCCGGTTTACAACGAACAGGCATCCATAGCACACGTTCTCGACGCGTGGATTCCGACTTTTGAAAAAGTTTTGGGAGACGGAAATTATACCTATTGCATTTTAAACGACGGCTCGAAAGACAATACTGCCGGTATTCTTAAAGAGTATGCCGGGAAATTTCCGCAGATTAATGTTGTGGAAAAGCCGAATTCCGGTCACGGACAAACATGTATTCTGGGGTATGAGATGGCGATGGAAGCCGGAGCCGAATGGGTTTTTCAAATGGACTCAGACGGACAATGCAATCCGATGTATTTTGAAGAAGTGGTAAATAAAAGCCGCGATTTCAAAGTGGTTTACGGATATCGGAAAACCCGCGACGATGGCTGGAAGCGATTTGCCATTTCGCGCATCGTAACGCTTTTTATCTGGTTCGCCACCGGAGTCTGGGTTCGCGACGCCAATGTTCCGTACCGATATATGCACCGTTCGGCATTGGAAAAATTACTCCCGTACGTTCCCAAAGATTTTCATCTGGCGAATATTCTCGTTTCCACGTATCAGCAACGGCATTTTAGAATTAAATGGGTGAACATTCATTTCGATGATCGCTTTGGCGGCGAGCCATCGGTAAAAGTTTCCCTCTTTGCCAAACATGGAATTGTGATGTTTAAACAATTGCGTGCTGCTTTTAAGAGTGTGAAATAAAATTTCATTATTCCTTCTTATTCAAATGGTTTTAAAAAGCTATTTTGGATTTATGAAAGGAAGGATTCTATTTCTCTTTTTACAATTTACATCAGCCTGGGTTTGTTTTAGCCATTCTTATATTGATGTTGTGAACCGGGATTCCGGAGTTCACAGGAACAGATTTGGATTAATGATTGGATTTCAGTTGCCTCAGGATGAATCATTTGAGAAAGGTTATGAAGGGTCACCTTTAGTGAAATATAAAGACGTGGCATCCCCCAGATATGATTTTTATAATACCAGATTTTTTACGCCTACTTTTGGATTATTCGGTAGTTCTGATTTCTTCTTGTTCTCCAAATTAATAAAACTCACTCACACTTTGGGGTTTCAATATTATACTCAGGAGTATACAAGAAAAGACTATATAGATGTGAGATTGGACTCAGTTGATAATATTGTCAGTTTTGATCTTAATGTAGAAAACTCTTTGGTTACGAAGTATGATCTTTATTTTCGAACGGATGGAGTTGTAAAAATATCCAAACATTTTTTTGCAGGACCGATTTTGCAATTAGATGCGCGTATAAATCATAAAGTGGTAAATGATTCTGCAATTATAAAAATGGGTTTATACAATCGGGAGAAGGATAAGTTGCTGAATCAAAGTCGGTTTAATTTATGTGCCGGGGGTGTTGTCGGGGTTACATTTTTTGACAAACTGGATATCGGGTTCAATGTTCAATATGGTCTTAATAAATCCATTCACACAAAGCCTGATCACAATTGGCGGGTAACGCAGGGTGGATTTTTTTTGAGGTTAAATATTATTGAATAATTTTCATTCGATTTAGATCTAGAACAATAAATTGCTTCGTTGCAAACGATAGGTTGGCTCATTATTATACAGGTAGATGTTAGATTAACAATCACTGCTAAATTAGTGTAGCCATAGAAAACTTGTTTTGAATCAAATGCAGCAAAGTATAATGCGAAGGAGTCAATAGTTAGATAAATGTTAAAATCAGCTGGAATTCTCTTCATTTTAATTCATTGCCTGACACAGAAATGTGCTGCTATTGATATTTATTTCACGATTGATGTAGATACTTCTACGTGGAGGAACACTTGTCATCCTCGAATTGAAGTTTCTGATCTAAGCAATGTTGACGTTGGAGACAGCATTATATCCAGAACATGGGACTTTGGTGATGGTTACGTTGTTGAAGGCGATAACAATATGCAACATTCGTATTTTAGAAATGGGTATTTTAAGGTAAAACTAAAAATCATTACGAGTTCTGGGGTGAAGGATTCATTAATCAAACAAATATTTTTTTCAGGACCAAATCCCGAATATAATGTTCGTCTTTTTGAAGTTTCCAAAGATTCCTTTTTAATGTGTTACGGAGATACAGTAGTAATTGATATTGTTAAAAATAAACCAACAATTGAGGCAGAGTACAGAATTTTGTGGGGTGATAATTGGTATAAATTTGATCCCCCGTTCGTTCATGTCTATGAGAAAACTGGGGTGTATTATCCAGTATTGGAAATGACAGATGAAACATTAATAGGTGATGTTACAATCAGGTGTCGGGCTTATTTCCCTGACACCTCACATCATTATGGTTTATCGCCAAACTTGAAAGCTATAAATGTACAAGAGTCACCTAGAATTGAGATAACAGCGAATCCGACATTGGCTGATATTAATACCCCGGTTTCTCTTTCAGTAACAGGTCAAATTGCTGCAGATTCATTGGTATGGAATTTTGACGATGGTTTCATATTAACAAGTTCAAATGTAGATACATTTGTTATTCATCAATATAAAATACCGGGCATTTATAATGTTATAATTACCGGAAAATATGCGGACAATAAAATGCCTTCTTTAAATTGCCTTGCTGTAGATAGTATAAAAATAACAGTTGTTAGAGATTTGGTTGACATCGAAGATTTTGCAACACACCAAATCTGTGTTTTACCCAATCCCTTTATTTCCACTTTCCGTTTGGTTGGTGTTTCTCCTTCGCGAGTGGAGCATGTACGCCTTTACAATATTTTTGGTGTAGAATTACCGATTATATTCAATCAAAATTTAGAAATTAATACCTTTAATTTAATAGATGGTATGTATTATCTGGAAGTCTCAGGAATTAATTGGAGCAGTAAAAAGATAGTTTTTAAACACTGAGACAGTTGGATTTTTATTTCTGCCGTGTTAACCACCACGGGTTTTCGTATTGCAAGCGCTCGGTTCTCTTTTCAGTAGGAATAACATTCTTGTAATCCATAGATTCACTCTAATGTTACGCGAATGTACAAATAAGCATGTAAAAAAATGCTTATATGAACGTTTGTGTTCAAATAAGAAAATATTGGATCAATTGCTGGCTTATTTGAACATAATCGTGTTCAAATCTGAGAATGTACATCACGGGGAGCTTTAGGGTATTCGGTTGTAAACCATATTCTAATCCGTATTGTTAAACAGGTGTATCTGGATTAATCCAAAGCTACTGCTATACAAACTGGAATTGGTTGTTTCCGGAATTTTTTAACTACGTTACCATCTCCGTCGGTGAAATAGAGCGTATTTAATTTGTTGGAAGGAGAATACCGCAAGTAATCTTTTGAATTATCCCACTTTATGCATTGGAACTTCGTAGCGAATACTGATGACCTATGGTGTCAGCATAAAGTTGTGCAAAGCCCTAAACCACGCGGCGTTGAACGAATGCAGGATAGCACTGCTATGGAGAATGAGAAGAACAGTCGAATGATGGATCTTTGCAAGCGAACAAGAAAATCGGTAAACTAACAATTAACAGGATCCTACTTTTCATAAAATTCTCTCATAAACGGTTAAACTATCTGTGCCGATGTTTTCTTCAATTCGAATTAACCCGTATTTAAGGTTATAATAACCTACGGTAGTATGGGGAGGTGGTTGATAAAAAATTAATGCTCCATTCCAATTGAATATCTGTTCAGAACCTTTGCCCCCCCTTAAAATTTTTACTGCATCCTCTAAACTATAGCAACTATCAAAACTACCTGTTGATTGATTTATTAGTTGGGGTGCAGTTCCAAAGGGAACAAAATCAATTAAAGCATGGTTGTTGAACATGATTACAAATAATGGGCTGATATCATTTTTTGCGACCAAATCACAATTCATTTCCATTTTCATTTCATTGGATAAAAAGTTGACGGATTTTCTTTCGTAAATAATATCGCAAGGTTCTTCATCTAATTTACGAACTATAGAATCAAATACATCACCCTGATTAATAAAGACAATTGTATCGGAAATGTTATTAAGGGTTCTTCGGAGTTTTATAGAATCCGTAATCAACATCGCAAATTGAAATTTTTGAAATCTGAAATCAAAATGAGAAGTTAACGACTCACAGTCAACTTTGGGATTATCGTCTTTACAGCTAATAATAAAAACCGAACATATCAGAATATATAACAAACGGGATTTATCACCAAAACTACCTCGCATATATGAGCTTCTTTTCCTTGTCAACAAGTGGTTTAATGTACTTCGACAATCCGTTGGAAGAGATCAGGTCAACTTTTGTGTTGAGGAGCATTTCCAAATCCAACTGCATTTGTACGAATTCAAGACCTATCTTTCTTGAATAATCAAGTTCGACCAAAATGTCAATGTCACTCCTATCATCTGAAGTTCCTCTGGCTTGGGAACCAAACAAATAAGCTTTTAAAACAGGTCTTGTTTTAAAATAATCCTGAAGAGCATTCAATTGGGTGATTTCAAGAACCATATATCAAAAGTAAAAAAGTCAGGACAATAAATTCGGGTAAATTTTGGTGGTTATAAATTACCAACAGAGTCACAAAACCAGAGGTTGATGTGTTCCGTCTTCATAAAATTCGCTCATAAACGGTTAAACTATCTGTGCCGATGTTTTCTTCAATCCGAATGATGCCGTACTTAAGGTTGTAATAACCAGCGGTTGTATGGGGCGGTGGTTGATAATAACTTAATGCTCCATTCCAATTGAATATCTTTTCAGAACCTTTGCCCCCCCTTAAAATTTTTACTAAATCCTCTAAACTATAGCAACTGTCAAAACTACCTGTTGATTGATTTATTAGTTGGGGTGCAGTTCCAAAGGGAACAAAATCAATTAAAGCATGGTTGTTGAATATGATTACAAATAAAGGGCTGATATCATTTTTTGCGACCAAATCACAATTTATTTCCATTTCATTGGATAAAAAGTTGACGGATTTTCTTTCGTAAATAATATCGCAAGGTTCTTCATCTAATTTACGAACTATAGAATCAAATACATCACCCTGATTAATAAAGACAATTGTATCGGAAATGTTATTAATGGTTCTTCGGAGTTTTATAGAATCCGTAACGAGCATCGCAAATTGAAATTTTTGAAACCGAAAATCAAGGTGGGTGGTATTTACTTCACAGTCTGGTGTTGGAGGATTTTCTCTACAGGAGTTTAGAGCCAGAAAAATCAATAGAAAATACGCGATATTTTTCATGGCAGTTTTTGATACACTCTTTTAGAACCGGTATCCAAAAAAGTTTCGATTTGAATTAAGCCGAGATTGTTATCATAATATATTCGAGAACCCTTTGAATCACTTAACTTTGGAAAGTTATTAATATCATAATAGCCATATATATCTAATAAATCTTTAACAGAGGTATGATTAATTGCCTGACTTATAAATCTACCTTCTGTATATAATCCAGTCTCGATATCTAGAGTATCTTTCTTATGGATTTTGATCCAAAATGATTCGTCAAGATAAAGACTATACCCATCAACCTTAATAATTACTTCAGTCCTATTTATATTCGCCATGACATAAACCATTAGAGAATCATTAATTTTATTGAAGTCATATTTTACAATTGCAACTTCACAAGTTGTTTGATTTGAGAAACAGGTGGGTATGACCATTTTGTCGAAATCTTTGGTTATAACACCAACAATGGTGTCAATAACTCCATTTTGAATTCTGCGAAATCGGATCGGATTCGGAGTCAGCAACTTGTTCATTAATTCCAGACGGGCTGGACTAATAACAAAAGATAGATATTCACAGTTTGATCCCTGATTTATATCGTCGTCGGGCGCGCAACTGGTCATAAACAAGGAAGACATTATCACAGTTATGGAACCTGCAACTAAAAATAGGAGTCTGCGTGTTTGAGTCTTCATGAATTGAGTTTGATCGAAGATAGTAATCGGGATTGAAATAGGCACCGATGTTTGTGAATCCGTACGGAAGGTTTAAATTCGATTCAAACATCGTTAGCTTGAAATCGGTATTAATATTTGGTTTATTAATTTTAATGGCTTTCAGCCTTCATGCAAATCCTTACTCACAGGATATTAGAAATGTAAAACAGAGGCGAAATTCATTTCATGTTGGTTTTATTTTATCTGGTTTGAGTAGAGCAAATGGTTGTTTTTTTTCGTCAAGAATAGGTGCCGTTGGCTACAGATTTCCAAGTGAATATCTGATTGATCGCCCGATGTTATATGTTGACTATCAAAGGGCTTTGGATTCTTTGAACCGTGTTGGTGTGTATCATAGGTTTTTAAATTCTAGCCTCTATGTTTTTAATTACAATAAATTTAACAAATTTGTTTACCCACAACTACTTTGGTTTCTTGAAGTCGGTATTAATTACAATCGTAGATTAAAATCTGTGCTCCTTAATCAAAATATGCAGTTCAATCTTTTTGCGGGAATTTCTGTTGGATACCGCTATCGAGGATTTGAATTATGGAGTTTAGGTGAGTACGACATTAGCGGAGTTGAATGGATCACAAGTGTCGGACCGGGAATTCGTTTAAATCCTGAAGTTGTATGTTTTCGCCATTTATCAATTGATTTGTTGATTGATTTATGTCAATATTTCAAACATACCAATTCCACTTATGACGATGACAATGGCAAAGAGCATAAATATCGAATGGCAAATACGCTTAATTTGAATCAATTAACAGTAGGTTTTAAATTTTGAAAATTACCTTCTTCGTGTCGATTTATATTTAACTACTCGAATTCTGTAATAGCAGAAGGAACTTACTCCTTTTATAATTCCACTTTATGCATTGGAACTTCGTAGTACCTTCCTGCTGGTAGGTAAGGATTCTCTAATGTATATTGTGGGATAATTCAAATCCAATTGTTTATATTGGATTAGGTGCATGTGGTTTACTTGCGAATTTGGTCGAAGTAAATGAAGGTCTTACTTTGTTGAATGTATTACAGACAATGCCTATGTTTACAACTTAAAATTTTTTGCGCTATAATGAAGTGGTTGTATTTATGAGTAGTCACAAATTTAATTTTGAACTTTTCGGTTCAGGCATCAGATTTTTATAGATTTGGAATAGAACCGAGGTTTCAAACCTCTTATGACTTTTTGGGTGGCAAACCATTTAAAGGCAGGAAAAGAACCATGTTTGCCGTAGGCCCTGAATTACCGGGGTTATCATTATGGCTCAATCTAAATAAGAAAATTGGATTTGAATGTTCATATTTTTATGAAGACATTCTATATCCCGTAAAGGATTTAGATAAAATCCAATTTGGTGTAATATCAGATCAAATTGCTTCAACTCAGATTTCTTTATTAGAGTCAAATCTGCACTATAAGCAAAGAATTTACAAGCATTTAAAACTAGATGTTAGGATGGGTGTTGGTTTCAGAAAATATGTTTTTGGTTACTTCTATAGAATCCGGACTTGGGAGTTGGGCGTAGAAAGAATGGAACCAAAACATGATGTTGGTGCTGTTGTAGGAACAGGTTTACAATATTATCCTTTTACATCTGAAAGGTTTTGGTTAGGCTACTCATACAACTTTCAATTTTTTAAAGAGTATAGCACTCAAAGTGTATCATTTTCAATCGGAATTCAGTTAATTAAGGCAAATAATGCTAAAAAATAATTTAGAGGTATTTGTTATTTAAAATAACATTAATGCAATTAGAATATTTTTGATTTCGTTGGAATGGAATAGGAAGTGGTTCTATCTAGATAAATGTGATTTTAAAAAGAGAATAGATTAGAGATTTGAAATTTTACACTTTTGGAAGTTAGTTAAGAGAAAAAGGCATTCCTCATAAGCATTCGGTATATAAATCGCCAAACCAATTCGAATGATTTTGGTGTAGGTTTCAGAAATGAATTATTCAAATGCTCTTTTAGGATTTGTGATTATATCACTTTATACAGTTCTCTTTATCTCATCATTAGATCACCTTGTATCTTGAACTTGTACGATCCTTGTTTAAGGCCACATTGGTTCAACAACCTTTTCTTTTGGGGAAGATTTAAGCACAGTCAAATAATCAATCAGTGGATTTGAACAAATTTCCATTTAAACGTTTACTTTCCAACTTAAGCGTTTAAATTTCTTTGGTTCTGAATTTTATCGTTCACTTTTGAACCAACAATAAATCAAAACGCAACTATGAAATCATTAAGAAACAGCGTAAGGCTGATGGGCAATCTCGGTGGAGATCCCGAAATCAAGGAATTCGGAAAAGGTAAGAAACTGGCCAAATTTTCATTGGCTACCAGCGAAACGTATCGCAATTCGGAAGGTGAACAGGTGACCGAAACTCAGTGGCACAACCTCGTGGCATGGGGAAAAACCGCTGAAATTGTTGAACGCTATCTCACCAAAGGTCAGGAAATATCCATCGAGGGAAAACTCACCAACCGGAGTTGGGACGATAAAGACGGCACCAAAAGATTCATGACTGAAATCGTGATCAACGAACTCATGATGACCGGAAAGAAATCTGCATAGTAATCGGTAGGGACGCTTTCGTTAATCCAGGTATTAACGGGCTTTGTTTACTTTTGTAGCGCTAATGACAGGGGTGCCCTATTCATTTTTGAAGAAGGCTGAGATCATACCCATTGAACCTGATCCGGGTAATACCGGCGAAGGGAAGTGCAGGCGCGAACGTCTTTTTACCCGCTGTTCATTGGTTTTTGAAATTATTCAGAACTATGAAACAGACATTCAGATCAACTCTTTTAAAAACATCATTCCCGGTTTTTTTACTGCTGGGTTTTGCCCGGTTTTCTTTCGCTCAGAATTTGGAAGCCCGGGGAATTCTTCTCGACAACCAGACAAAGCTTCCGGTTGAACACGCTACCATCCTGCTTTTGAGCAAGGAAAAAAATCTTCTCACCACATCGGATGCCGATGGGAAATTTGCCTTTTCGGTTTCGGGGAAATCCAGAATCGTTGTGCATCACATCTCGTATGTATCCGACACATTCGAATTAGTTGCCGGAACCGAAACTACTTTTAATCTTCAGCCGACAGCGGAGAAAATGGAAGAAGTAATTATCAGTTCGGTTCGGGCGTCGGATGAAAACCCCTCAACTTCCACCAACATCAGCAAGGCTCAGATCGAAAAAGTAAATTTTGGTCGGGATATGCCCATGTTGCTCAATTCAACTCCGTCAACAGTTGTGAACAGCGATGCCGGTGCGGGCGTGGGTTATACCGGAATCCGAATCCGAGGTATCGACCCTACCCGAATTAATGTAACCATCAACGGAGTGCCGCTCAACGATGCCGAATCGCATGGAACGTATTGGGTGGATCTTCCGGATTTTGCATCTTCGGCGAGTAGTATTCAGATTCAACGAGGTGCCGGAACCAGTACCAACGGAACGGCTTCTTTCGGAGCGAGTGTGAACGTAAAAACGGATCACATCGAAGCTCAGCCTTACATGAAAGCAGATCTCGGTTACGGTAGTTTTAACACGCGCAGAATCCGCATTCAGAACAGCACCGGAATCATGAAAAACGGTTGGGGAATGCAGTCGAGATTGTCGGTGATCCGCTCCGACGGATTTATCGATCGCGCGAGTTCCGACCTCCGATCCATGTTTTTCACGGCGGCACATTACGGCAAAAAAGATCTTCTGAAATTTAATGTGATGCTCGGACACGAACGAACCTATCAGGCGTGGTACGGAGTTCCGCAGCCAAAGTATCAGCAGAATCAAACGGCACTAAATTCCTTTATGGACGAACTGTATCTGAGCGATGAAGAACGACAGCATTTGCAATCGAGTAATTACAATACGTATAATCCGTACACCTATAAAAACGAAGTGGACAATTACGACCAGCACCACTTTCAGATGTTTTACAACCGCGACTTTAAAAGGGGAATTACACTCACCACCGGTTTGCATTTCACACACGGTTTTGGGTATTACGAGCAATACAAACAGAACGACGATTTTTCAACGTACGGATTAAAAGAATTAATTGTTGGTGGCGATACCATTAATTCCGGTGATTTTATCAGAAGGTTGTGGCTTAACAATAATTTTTACGGACTAATTTATTCGCTTCAGATTCCGCTGAACCGAACTCATTTGGTTATAGGTGGCGGAATTAATAATTATGACGGAAAGCATTACGGAGAAATTATCTGGGCTCAGTTTGCATCCGACGGATTTTACGGGGATCATTATTACGATTACAAAGCCCGCAAAACCGATGGAAATATGTATGCTAAATTCAATCGGAGAATTGGGAAAAGAACACATTTATATGCCGATGTTCAGGTTCGTGCAATCGATTATTCATACGATTTACCAGGTCGTGATGAGCCCGGAGCCGCTCACTTTGTTTTTGTAAATCCGAAGGCCGGAATTGTTAAAAACTGGGCAAAGGATAACACCTTTACGTTAATGCTCGCCGCATCCAACCGCGAACCGGTGCGGGATGATTTGCAGGCTGCCTCGTTGGATTATACACCGCAACCCGAGCACATGTATAACCTCGAAACCGGCAATACCTGGAAAGGCAAAAACTGGCAATTAGAGTGTAATGGTTACATGATGTATTACAATAACCAGCTCGTACTTACCGGAAAAATTAATAATGTGGGAGCTTATGTACGCACGAATGTTCCGAAGAGTTACCGCACCGGAATTGAAACACAATTCGGTTACAGACCCGTTGAGAAATTAACGTTACAGGCTAATCTTACTCTAAGTCAGAATAAAATAATTGCCTTCACCGAATATGTTGATGACTGGTATAATGGCGGTCAGGTTGCGTTTGAACGTAAAAATACCGATCTGGCTTTTTCTCCGAATGCGATCGGATATGCAGCGGCTATCTGGCAATATGTAAAAGATGGGACAGCCACATTATCGGTGAAAACGGTTTCAAAACAATATCTCGATAATTCACAAAGCAACGATCGGAAATTAGATGGTTTTACGGTTTTGAATTTTCAGTTAAACCATAATTTTAAAATTCATAAAACACAAGATCTGCAGATCGGGATTCAGGTAAATAATATTTTAAATGTGGAATATGCACCCAACGGATATACGTTCGGAACGATGAATGGTGAACAGCGTCAGAGCTTCAACTATGTTTACCCAATGGCCGGCACAAATTATTTGTTGAGAGTGCTGTTAACGATTTGAATGGGTATGAAATGATGAGAAGCAATTACCGGTTAATGACCTTTGCATATACTAATGAACTGATAGCTCCCAATCAAAATAAACTAAACCCCGAAGGGGTGTAATATTTATAACAAAACCAAAACAGTAAACCTAACCCCGAAGGGATGACATAGTATTCCCGACAATAAATCGCGGAACAAACAACCATCAGGCAAATAGATTATGTCACCCTTTCAGGGTTTTTCCCCGATTTAGATTAGGGATTTATAATAATGTCAACCATTCGGGTTTTGAAATGGGTAATATCTATTGATTGAATTGTTTGATCAATGTGAATTCCCCGGTTTTTAAATTTATGATTTTAATAAAAAGCATTCCGGTGTTTTCTAATTTCAACTCAAATTCTTCCTGAAATTCCCCGGCTTGAATTTCAATACCGAGTGCGTCAAAGACTTTATACTGGTAGTTTCCATTCCGGTTATCTCTGGGTTTTAGGGATACGCTACCATGCGACGGATTTGGATAAGCGGTTACCAAATGATTTTCCGTATTTAAAGACTGTATGCCGTCTTTCAGTTGGCAACCCGGTTCAAAACAACCGAATTCGTCTAAAAACATTACAACTGCCTTTTGGGTTCCATTTGGGTATTTATCGGTCGGGTCTGAAACATACTCACCACAAACAGCAAAGCCACCCTGATTTAATTCAGTAACACCGTAAAATTTAAGTTGTTCCCTTTCTTCTCTTCCGCTTCCTCCATTAATATTCAACTGATGGTGACGCAGCCATTTATACTTGCCGAATTTATCTAATTTCAAAATAGCTCCGAGAATAACACCATTACTGCCCCGTTCAATTACATACCCAACAATCACAACACCGCTGTCTTTGGTATTAACAGAATAATATTGAACGAAACGCTCCTCTGGATTACCTACAAATCGCACTTCATTTTTGAGATTTGAAGTATCAAAAGACCCGTTGCTGTCAACTAGTGCCATAAATATATTAGCGTTGAGATTCTCAGATGCAAGGGGATAGTTTGGCGACTCAGGATTTTTAAATGGTTTGAACCAAAAATCGCTATAAGTGATAACTGTGTGGTCATCAAATAAATTTGTCCCAATTGCACTTACCACGCTAGTACTTTCATAACTCAATGTCTTACGCCAGATTTCGTTGCCTAAGTAATCTATGTTTATTAACAACAAATTGGTGATGTCCGGCCAATTAACACTTTCAGCGTTGCAGATCAGAAGATACCCATTTTCTTGTGATATAACATTTCTTAAAGTAGGTTGGCACCCTCCTTCATCCTGGAACCCTGAACAGGAAAATGTCTTAACTTCCATTAAGGAATCTGCATTCATTAAAGCCATGAATGTTTTAACTTTCTCCTGAAGAATAGTTGTTTCGAACAAGGCTACTCCAAATACGTTGTATCTCGAAGAGTCGATTCTGTGAATCTGAAGAGGGAATGTTTTGTACCCTATTTGAATGGTTTTGAAGGACACAATATTAAACATGGAATCAACTTGGGATATAAGTCCGGTGAAGCGATTTGATGACGACAGATACATCCCGCACATTGAATAATTACCATTATTTAATTTGCTCATACAATAGGAGGAATTACTGGCTGTATAAAGATCATTGTGCCGATACAATCTCGTAAAAAGTGAATCCGCTTTTCCGGAAATCTTGTTAAAAACCCAATACCGGGAAGTAGCGCTGTCTAATAATCCATAGACATCAAAGGTTGTATCATTGGCTTGGAAAATTTGTTCCGCTGTCCATCCCGGTACAAACTTGTAACTATAACGCTGACCAGAACTATTTTGAATAAATAATCCAAGAACAATCCAAACTGATAATAAAACTCTTATCATTTAAATGGTAAAAACAGTCTTTGCCACAGCAAGATATTCACTTATTATGATTTTCACATTAATTCAGGTTTGTCATATTTTCCAGAAGACTGGCATCAGGAAATAAGCCGAAAACAAATCGCAGAATAAACAACCATCAGGCAAATGGATTATGTCACCTTTTCAGGGTTTTCCCCCGATTTAGATTAGGGTTTTATTATGATGTCAACCTTACGGGATTTGAAATGGGTTATACCCAACAAGGATTGATTTCTTGCGCATCGAGGGTAGATCACGCCCGCAACCTATGAGTATAAGACCAACAGGCGGGTACGGAAAGTCTCAGGATTAAAAAGTGTTAAAAATCTGATCGGCTTTGGTATAACGTATATTTCTCTGTTTTAAAAACACTCACGATCAACTGGTTTACAATCAATACGGACTAAACCCCGAAGGGGTGCAATATTTATAACAACACGAAAACAGTACACCTAACCCCGAAGGGGTGACATAGTAATCGCAGTATAAACAACAATAAGGCAAATGGATTATGTCACCCTTTCAGGGTTTTCCCCGAGTTGGATTGAGGTTTTATAATAATGTCAACCCTGCGGGTTTTGAAATGGTTTGAATGCGGAAATTATCTATATCAAGTGTGCGTGAGAAAATCGAAAATTCCTTTTAAGATTTACGGATGAGTGCAGCTATTAATAATTATAAAGCCGAATAAAAATAGCTATAACAAATTATCCTGAGCGATAAACCAATGAACCAGAATAGGAATTACATAAATAAAATCACCCCAAAAACGAAACATCTCATTTTGTGCAAACCGTTCTTCGAATTGAAGAATCATTAACAAAAGATTGAGCATGGCCAGTATCGAAACGGTCGCAGATATTTTTCCGGCGTGCGGAATAAAAAACGCGTACATCGTTAGCAAGGTGAAAATCGAAAGCATCAACATATAAATAGATTCCCGCGATTTTTCTTTTCCCTTTTGTGTCACCCAGGAAATGAGTCCGCTTTTTTTATCGCCCTCTTCATCGAAATAGGAGAATAGAATTAAATTGGTGAGATTCATTAATACCATCATTAAAAAGATTAACCAATCACCAATTTTACCATCGAAACGTCCCCAAAGTGCAGGAAATAAAACCGTTCCGCATGCTACCACAACAGCTACATATAATTCTTTTAAGCCTCCAATATTTTTTAATGAAGTGAGATGAACAATTGCAAAATACAAAGCCACAAAAGCAGCTAAATACATCCCATCCATAATCATCTTCACCGGAAAAAACATCACTACCACAATTACATTGAAAACAGCAAGTGCAGCGATGGTTGGGATAAGCACTTTTCGCAATTCGAAATGAATACGATGGCGAAAAAAAGGAGATTCTTCTTTTAACTTCATCCCGTCGCGGATGTGATCTAAGGTATAAATCATCCATACACCACTGCCCAAAACCCAGTAATAACCGGTGGGCATAACCGACTGAAAATATTGCTCGAAGAAATACGCTGTGGCAACAATTCCGACCACCACCATCACACTGAATGTGTTGATGAACTGAATCGGGGAAATATCTTTAAGAGAAGTCGGTGTGTTCGATCCGGCCATTAATTCACGGCGATCACCGCTTTCAGCTCCGGATAGACTTTGCGGATGCTGTCTTCAATCCCGGCTTTCATGGTAATGTGGCTTATATCGCAATTTCCGCAGGCTCCGAGTAAACGGATATGCACAACGTGATCAGGTTCGATGGAGAGCAATTCCACGTCACCGCCATCGGCTTTCAAAAACGGGCGGATCGAATCCAATGCGTTTTCAATTCTTTGTTTGCTTTCCATTTCCATTCGGCTTCGAAAATAATTCTTTTAGCGGTATATCTTGCCTCACAAGACTTTCAAGCGGTTTGCATTCCGTTTTTGATAGCAACCTGACGAGCGAGTTCTCCCGCCAGATAATCGTATGATTCCCTGACTTGTACATCCGTAATTTCAATTCCCGAATCTGATGCAGTCATAATGTTTTCAGTCATCGGTATCTGGCCTAAAAGCGGAATCCCAAACTCTTCCGATAATTTCTGACCACCACCTTGTCCGAATAGGAAATACTTCTTTTCAGGCAATTCGGGTGGAGAAAACCAACTCATGTTTTCAACCAATCCGAGTATCGGAATATTGATATGCTGGTTGTTGAACATACCAATCGCTTTCCGGCAATCAGCCACGGCAACTTCCTGAGGAGTTGTTACCACAACGGCACCTGTGAGCGGAACCGATTGCGCAATTGTTAAATGAATATCACCGGTTCCGGGAGGAAGATCGAGGATTAAATAATCGAGTTCGCCCCAGTCAACATCAGTGGTAAACTGACGAATCGCAGAACTCGCCATCGGACCTCTCCAGATGATCGCCTGATTATCGGCTACTAAAAAACCGATGGAAATAATTTTCAGACCGTCTTTTACCAAGGGTTGCATTCTTCCGTCTTCGGCTCCCGGATGTTGTCCTTTCAAACCCATCATCGTCGGGATGGACGGACCATAAATATCGGCGTCGAGAATCCCGACCATAGCACCGGCTCTTCGCAACGATCGGGCGAGTTGAACAGCAACTGTAGATTTTCCGACTCCGCCTTTTCCGCTGGCAACCGCAATAATGTTTTTAACACCGGGCAGCACTTCTTTTTGTTCGCGCTTGCTGGTAACCCGGGAAGTCATGTTCGGAATTACCGTGAGTTCTTTGCTCACTAAATGCTGAACGGCATTGATGCACGCATTGCGGATCATGTCTTTTAACGGACACGCCGGTGTGGTTAATTCAACATCAAAAGCCACGTTATTTCCGGCAATTCGAATGTTTTTAACCATGCCGAGCGTTACGATGTCTTTTCGTAAATCGGGGTCGTCAACATTGCTCAGTGCCTTTAAAATATCTTCTTCAGTGTAATTCATTCGCTAATTTTTTTACCGATTAACCGGTAGTTCATTTTCTTTAAAAAACGGAGAAAGAACTTGTGTTCTCCGAGTACGGATCCAATAGTGAATAATAAAATCTGATAGATAATATAGATCATCAGAAATTTCACGACAACTCCAAGCCAGTTTGGTTCGATTTGAATTCCTAAAAGATTGTAAAGAGATTTTCGAACGTAAACTGTGCACGATCCTGTGATCGCAAAAATGATAAAGATCCAGATCATTCTTCGATCGGTCTCCACGTTCCATTTGGTTTTCAGTCGTTGCCAGTAGTTCATAGTTAACCGGGTGCGCAAAGGTAGTTTCTCCGCTGACTTCCTTAACACGACTCGCAGCCTTATTGTTTACGAAATGATAATGAACCTTTTACTGTTTTGAACCTTCGTAAGCTGTTTCAGAATTGATCTTGTGACCGAAATGCATTTATCATTGTGAAGGATTCTTCGATATGAAAAAAATACTTCTTTGGGTTCTTCTGGTTCTTGTGGTTGCCATCGGGTCGTTCGTTGCGTATTTGTATATCAGTCCGGATAAAAACATCAACGGATTATATCTCGTTCCATCTGATGCTTTCTACATTCTCGAATCCGACGAACCGATCGACGACTGGAACACCATGAGCAGCAGTCCCGTATGGCAGTTTTTAAAACAACATCCGTATTTCGCCGACATCACATCTGATGCAAATTACCTCGACGATCTTATTAAAAATAATGACCTTTTATTCCGGATGTTGGGTTCGCGTAAATTCATTATGTCGGCGCATCAAACCCGACCCAAGGATTATGATTTTTTATTCGCCATCGATTTAAAGCGAACTGCCAAAGCCGGAATTCTGAATAACACGTTAGAAAAAACATTAAAAAGTTCGGGAATGACTGTGACTTTCCGCGACTACAACGGATATGAATTAATTGAATCGATGGACGACGCGAAGGATGTTCTTACGATGTGCAAGGTGAAGAACTTTCTGGTTTGCTCATACTCATCATCTTTGGTGGAAAAAGCAATTGACGAAGTCGAAAAACCGGTAATTGCCAGAGATCTGCATTTTCAGGATGTTTATAAAAGAGTGGATACAAAGGGGATCGGCAGACTGTATATTCAATATTCTAAAATTGATGAAATGATGGCCTGCTACATGTCTCAACCCGACGACATGATAAATACGCTGAGTGAAGCACTTCGGTTTTCTGCACTCGATTTAGTGGTAAATGAAAACGACTGGCAGGTAAATGGATTTACGAATCTCAACGAAACCAACGATTCGTATTTGCTTGCGTTATTACATGCCGGTAAAAGCAAAAATCAGGTTGCCGATGTATTGTCGAACCGATCTGCATTTTATCTGAGTTTTAATTTCACATCAATGAATCTTTTTTATTCAGAATTAGATGTGGTATTACAAAAAGACGAAAAGGCTTACTCCGAATTTCAAAAGAATCAAAAGAAAATTGAAAATTTATTAGGCATATCCGTACAGGAGGATTTATTGTCGTGGATAAGTGATGAAGTAACCGTTGCGCAAATGCGGAGCAATGAGTACACGAGCCGAGCGGATAATCTTGTGGTTTGTATTCGAACCGATGATCTTAAAGGCGCACAGGAACATTTAGATAAAATTGCTCGTCAGGTTAAAAAAAGAACACCAGCAAAATTCAAACAAATTCTCTATCGCAATTACACCATTCAATATCTCGATATAAAGGGATTTTTCAGAACTTTTTTTGGTAAGGCATTTCAAAAATTGGAAAAACCATTTTACACCATTATTGGTGATTACGTGGTTTTTAGCAATAATCCATTTACACTAATTGGTGTAATTGAAGATTTTGAAAATGACCGCACACTATCGAATGACGCGGCTTACAAAAGATATAAAGAAACCACCAATAAAGAATCAAGTCTTACTTTATACATTTCTCCGGTAAATACATATCCTTTAATGAATAAATATGCTGATGCCGAAACAGTAAAGGATTTAACGAAAAGCAAAAAGTATTTCGACGGATTTGAATCGTTTGGTTTTCAGTTTTCATCAAAAGGAGATTTTTTGAATACACAGGCCTATCTGGCATTAAAGAAAAATGAAACAGGGGAAGAGGTAATTTCAGAAAAACAGCTTCAGGATAAATTTAATAAATATGCGGAGGCGGCTACCGATACGCAATTTGTGGTGCAGATGATTGAGGATGGTATTTATAAAAAATTCTTTGCAGATGGTGAACACGTCCAGATTGAAGCCGAAATGAAAGACGGACAACTGCATGGGAAGTACGAAGAATATTATTTATCAGGCGCCATTAAAGTTCGTGGCAAATACAAAAAAGGAAAGAAACAGGGCGGTTGGAAATATTACGACGAAGAAGGAAATGTGTCGGATAAGGAACGGTTTTGAAAAGAGAAATTAATACAATTAAAATTTGGATTAATTAAATCTTAACAGAAGCGCTTATTTCTTCCGATCTGCGTAATCGAAAACCTTTTTCAACATATCGGTTGTTCTCGCTACCGGATTCGCACGTATATCGTCTTCCTGTTTTTTAATTTCAGTAAACAGAGCATCCATCGCACGTTCGGTAACGTATTCGTTTAAATCGGTAGTTACATTCTTTTGAGTAATGGATTTATAACCGCTGGCAACTTTAGTCCAGGGTTCATTAATGTTTAATGATTCCAACGCTTTGGAAATAACCGGAAGAAATTTATCGTGCAGAGCAGAGGAAGTGGTTGTCTTTAAATAATTGGTTGCGGCGCCATCGCCACCAGTAACAATTTTAATGGCATCCTTAATCGACATTTGTTTTATGGCATCAACAAAAATGGGTTTTGCTTCCGCCATGGCATTTTCAGCTCCGCGGTTCATCGCAGTAACCAGTTTATCGAGGTAAGGACCGGCAATGGAATTGGAAATAAAGTTTTCGCGGATCTTACTCTCCACTTCCCGAACTTCCGGAGGCAGTAACACTTTGTATGCTGCATTTTTCAAAAAGCCATCGGTTTTACCCAGAAATGAGGTTCCGGTAGTTGCACCCATTTCCAAAGCCTCTTTAAGTCCTGAAACAGCTTCATCTTCTGTTATTTTTTTTGAAGCCTGTGAAACATCATTGGCAGTTTCGGCGGCCTGAAAAAGCGCATCGCAGGAGGAAAGGCTGATTGCCAAAAGGGAGATGATGAAAAATTTCTTAGCCATAATGTGCATTGTGTTGTTCGGGCAAAATTACTGAGGGTCTTCGATTGAGCGGTAAATCACGTCCATGATTTTTGTACGTACACCGAGGGTAATTAATTTTTTATTGGCAGCCGAAGGGTTTACACGGTTCGACAGGAATACATATACGAGTCCAGTTCCCGGGTCGGCCCATGTATAGGTACCAGTGAAGCCGCTGTGTCCGAAACAAAGTTCGGTCGCGTATCTTGAACACGGACTCACCTTGTGCGGATCCGGTTCGGGTTTATCGAATCCTAATCCTCTTCTCAGATCTTTTTCCTGATAACTGGTAAATAATTCGATGGTCTCGGGATGAATAAAATGTTTCCCGTTGTAATACCCTTTGTTCATGAGCATTTGCATAACCGCAGCAACATCGGTTGAATTGGAAAACAAGCCGGCATGTCCCGAAACACCGCCAAGCATGGCAGCAGCCGGATCGTGAACATAACCGTGAACGAGAGTTTTCCGGAAATCGGCGTTCTCTTCCGTTGGAACAATGTTCTTCAGACTAAATTTATTAATCGGGTTAAAGGTCATGGTGCGCAGTCCCATCGGTTGATAGAACACGCTGTCGAGATATTGGTCGAAAGGCGTTTTGGTAATTTTCTCAATTACAAATCGCATCAAAATCATTCCGAGATCGCTGTAGAGATAATCGCCCCGATGTGAAATATCGGAATCGTAAATGGAACCGAAAATCACACTTTGAAAATCCTTACACATGTATAATCCGTCTGCGACCTTAATGCAAAAACGGTCATCCGGAATTTTAGAAAAAGTAGAATCGTATGCGATTTTTGAACTCAGAGGAATTTCATAAAACGGAATCCAGTCTTTTAATCCGGCAGTGTGTGTGAGAATTTCACGAATGGTAATATCCTTTTTATTGGTAGTATCGAGATTCGGCAGAAACTTCGAAAGGGGATCTGATAATTTTAGTAAAGAGTCTTCATATAATTTCATCACAGCCAGCGTGGTTCCCATTATTTTAGTTAATGAAGCCAGATCATACAGGTCATCTTCGGTAACCGGTTGTTTTTTATTATAGGTGTGATAACCGTAACTCTTGTCGAAAATAATTCTGCCGTTTCGGGCGACTAAAACCTGGCATCCCGGGGTGGCACCCTGTTTAATAGCATTATCAACTATGGAGTCGATCTGCAGTAGCGAATTTGCACTCAAATGTTCTTCGGCAGGTTCTCCGTACGACAAAATTCCCTGATCAGGAACTGCGTAACTGTTGTGAACTTTAAACTCCTGACTCACACTCACCGGCAGAAAAGCATCAGATGGAATGGCACCGAAAATCAGTTGTGCCGCTTTCTTCTGATTAATTTCATCATCTTCGTAAGCAACAATTACTGTTTTTACTCCTTCGAAATATTTTAGATTATACGGATTACCAAAGTCAACAAATAAACAAGGTTGAAGATTATCTAGTTCTTTAATAAATCTTGCTGTACGAATGGAAATTCCATAATTATTTCTCGGATACTGACTGGTTTTGTGCAATGCTAAAATTACCAGATCGTACCCTTTTAATTTGGGAAGAATCGCTTTTGCGGCTTCACTCGAAACATCGGCCGGTAATTGAAAGGATGAAATTTTATGATATTTCTTTAACGATTGCTGAAAGGCTTCGTTGGTAGATCCGCCAATGGAAACACAGGCGATTCTTGATGTATCATGAATGGCAACAGGCAAGGTTGAAAGTTTGTCCTGAACCACACAAAGCTGTTTTTCAATTAATGAATTTAAAAGGAAGGTAGAATACGATGTATTTAAATCCTGAATGAGATTGGCTTCCGGAATTGTGTCGAATTGGTTTAAACCAACCCAATATTTAAAGCTCAGAATTTTTTTGACTTTGCTTTCGAGATAGGTTTTGGAAATGCTTCCGTTTTTAACCGCAGCTTTAATTAGCTCGATGGCTTTAGGAATATTTCCGGGAGCGAGCAACACATCGTTTCCGGCTACCAATGCGAGTTTTTCCAATTCTCCGGCTTCGTGATATTTGGCAACTCCCTGCATGTTTAATGCGTCGGTAAACGACAAACCTTCGAAACCCAATTCTTTTCGGAGTAACTGATTAATTCCTTTTTCGGAAACGGAAATCGCTTGATTTTTTGCGGGATCAATTGCCGGAATGTAGAGGTGTGCCGTCATCACACTCATCACCCCACTGTCGATTAAAGTGCGGAACGGATATAACTCTACAGAATCTAATCTTTGTCGAGAATGACTGATGGTCGGGAGTTCTAAATGAGAATCAGCATCGGTGTCTCCATGACCCGGAAAATGTTTTGCGCAGGCGATTACATTCTGAGCCTGAAGTCCTTTAGCATAAGCCCAACCTTTTTGAGCAACATTAAATTTGTCTTCACCAAATGAACGGTAATTAATAACCGGATTGTTGGGGTTGTTATTGATGTCGACTACCGGAGCGAAATTGATATGTATGCCCATCCGTTTGCATTCGCGCCCGATTTCAGAACCCATTTCATAAATCAATTGATTGTCCTGAATTCCGCCGAGTCCCATCTGATAAGGAAAGGAAGGAGTTTTGGAAAGTCGCATGGCAAGTCCCCACTCACCATCAATTGCCACAAACATTTTCGTTTTGGAAGCGAATTGAAGTTCGTTGGTTAACTGAACCTGTTGCAACGGATCTCCTTTAAAGAAAATCAATCCGCCAACTTTGTATTTTTTCACAGTTTCGCGAACCTGATTAAGATGCGCTTCTCCGTACGTTGGCCGAACTTCAATCATCATCAATTGTGCAATCCGTTCATCCATCGTTAATGAATTATAAACCGAATCAACCCATTTTACAGATTGACGGTCGGATGGTGGCGACATCGAAGTGAGCATCGCCGTTAAGAACAGAAATATCAGAAGTACGTAGCGCATGAAATGAGTTGATCTATACCTGTATGTTGCAACAACTAATACTGCAATGTTAGTATGAGTAAACGATGGCTTACCGAAATGTTATCAACCCGCGAACCTTATATTCTTATTATTTTAACACCGCCAAACCACAGGATTTTTAATATGAGAATTAGTGCAAGCAATGTGCTGACAGGTCTTTTCACAATGATTATGGTTTCGTGTTCATCGTCTCATTCGAAACCTCAGACGGAGGTTTCACGGGAGAATACGATTTTGGACGAAGAACAGCCTAAGTACATTTCTGAAATTCCTTTGCCGGAAGGTTTTTCTGTTTTAGTTCCGAAAGATTCGAGCTATTCAAAATGGTTAAATAATCTCTCGATAGAATGTGATAGTCCGGTGCGGCTTTACAACGGATCCTTAAAATACAACCAGAATATTCACTATGCGGTTTTAAAATTTGATGTTGGCAAACGCGATCTTCAGCAATGTGCAGATGCGGCGATGCGGATTCGTGCAGAGTATTTATTTCAGTCGGGACAGAAGCAAAAAATAAAGTTTCATTTCGTTTCGGGAGATGAGTGCAAATGGAGCGATTATTCAAAAGGGTATCGGGCTAAAGTTACGAGTAACTCAGTAATCTTTATTAAAAGCTCCAATGCCGACACCGGTTATCAGTCGTTCAGAAATTATTTAGATTTGGTTTATACCTATGCGGGAACGGCTTCGCTTCCACAAGACGTGAAGAAAATATCGGTTGAGGAAATTGAGGCAGGCGATCTTTTCTTACAAACTTCCAAACCTTACGGACATGCGATTACAGTTTTAAAAGTGATTCGCAATGCTGAAGGGAAATCCAAAATGTTGCTCGCCCAGAGTTACATGCCGGCTCAATCAATACACATATTGTTGAATGGAAAAACGCCCTGGTTTGAAGTTCCTTCATCAGAGGAATCGCTTGAAACACCGGAATGGATTTTCCCGGCAAACAGCCTCAATCGCTGGAGATGATTCCGGTCTGTTTCTGTCTATTTAAGAAAACAATATTTCGGATCTCAATTTTACGAACGTCCCGAATTTATTGGGTTCCAACAGGTTTTTAGTCTCTGTTTTTCCATTGGAATATCGTTTGATTTCTGCGGGGAAAATTCATCATTCATTTAATTTTAACTGTTATGAAAAGAACAATTACTCTGTTAACCCTAATTGTTTTATCGGCTCTGATTACTCCGGGCTTTGCAGTTTCCACTTCTAAACTACACCTCGATTTATTTAATGACGGAACATTTGAGGTTCACATCGACGGTCAACGTTATCTCAATGTGGTAAATGGTATCGACGTAGCGAACATCAATGCCGGAACGCACTCCGTAAAAATTATTGAAGTGTTTCGCGGAAGGGCGCACCGGGGAAATGGCAGATCAGTACTCTACAACGGAAGCATTAATATTCCGTTTCGGTCTGCGGTTTTTGCGAGACTCACTCCGAACTTTCAATTGAGAATCACAGAAATCAGAAACATTCCTCCTCCGCCTGCTCCCCGCGCTCGTCAGTACAACGACCGAAGAAACGGTCCGACCTACAATGGAAGACGACGGTTTGAAGATGTGAAAGCTGAAATGAAACGCGCTTCTTTCGATGACGACAAACTTAGAATTGCCCGTCAGTATGTTTCGGAAGGCGGTTGCACATCATCTGAAGTAGCATCCATGATGAATGAAATGTCGTTCGACAAAAACCGATTGGAACTGGCAAAATACGCATACGACTACACCGACGATCCGCAGAACTACAACCTGGTTGACGAAGCTTTCGATTTCGACAGTAGTGTTCGGGATCTCAACAAACACATAGTGGGTCGCGGCAGAAAATAATTCTATACTCATTAGTACGCATCAACCCTGAGTCGAGAGATTCAGGGTTTTTTTATGCTTTGAATTTTAAGATTCGGAATGAATTCGTATATCTTTACGTTGTAATTCGATTGTGAAGCCTTCATGAAAAGCTTCGACTGGAATCTAGTTCTCGCCATACTCACCGGACTTATCATAGTTCTCGCCGTTGTTCTCGGCTCGGATGCGGCATGCGCATATTTGTATCCTCAGAAGATTTCTGATTTTAACACAATTGAAGCATCTATCCTCAGTAGCAAAAAACCGATTCCTGTTTCGGTGATAATTCCCCTCGGCTGGATTCTGGCGGCCTTTGCCGGAACATATTTCGGAGCTTTAATTAATAAAGGAAACCGTAGAATCATCTTTTTTGCAATCGCTATTTTTACGCTAATGGCGGCTGTGATGAATATGATGTTGAATCCTTCTCCTTGGTATTACTGGCTTCTGGCGGCATTCATTTTTCCGGGTGCACTGCTCGGCCGGAAACTGGTTTCTACCACGACCAAAGCCTGAGCACGACTTTCGTTCCGGATGGATTACCGTTTTCTTCCAAATCTTCAATCGATAAAGAATGACCGGGATGTTCGCGGTTGAGAATTTCCAATCGATCCGTGGTTACCTGAATGGCGGCCGAATCATGACTCTTGGCTTTGGAGGCATTTTTCTCCATTGATGCTTTTCGCCCCACGCCGTTATCCTGAATTTCGACAACAATAAAATGATCTTCCATTTTAAACCGGAGTTCGATTTTGCCATCATTACCTAAAGGAGCTACGCCGTGTTTAATAGCATTCTCAACAAAAGGCTGAACCATCATCGGCGGAATCATCACCTCGTCGGTTTCCAGATTTTCATCAACTTTTATTTCGTATTGAAATGCAGGGTTTCGTCCCAATTGTTCTAAAACCAAATAGTTGTCTAAAGTGCTTATTTCATCAGAAAGAGCAATCCGATCCTGACGCGAATTCTGTAAAGTCAGCCGCATCAGTTTGGCAAATTTCTGAAGATAATTTCTGGCCTCTTTGGTATTTTCCAAAGCCACTAATGATTGAATTGAATTTAATGCATTAAACAAAAAATGCGGGTTCATCTGAAGCCTCAAAGCCTTTTGTTCTAATTCAATTAATTCTTTTTCAAATTCTAATTGTTCGCGTTGTTTCCGCAGTCTTCTCAGGTATAATCCGAAACTGAAAATTAGTAATGCCAGAATAAATACGGACACCAGAATACGGAACCACAGGGTTTGCCAGAACGGAGCTAAAATCACAAACGGCCATTCCTTTTCCGCGCTGATTTGTCCGTCGTCGGTAACGGCTCTGTATCGGAAAACATAATTTCCGGGAGGCAGATTAGAATAGGTCGCATCTCTTTTAGAACTAACCGGCGTCCACGATTCCTCATAACCTTCGAGCATCCATTGAAACATCACCCGCGCCGGATGGGTTAGGTGAATTCCGTTGAGCGTAAATCCGAAGTGATTCTTGTTGTAACTGAATTCCGGCAAACCGGTAATACTATCCCAGCGAATCGTTTTAAAATGAAAAAGTCCTTCGGGAATGGGTTCGTAAAAAAGGTCAACATTTTCAAGCCAAACCTTGGGTGGTTTACTCGAAACTTCCAAGCGGCTCGGGTTATAGCGTGTTAATCCGTTTACCGTCCCGAACCACATAAATCCTTCGTTGTCGGCGAGCACAGAATTCTGACAGGTTTCGATTCCCACAAATCCTTCCGGCGCACCGAATGAAAGTCCGTCGATTACTTCCCCGGCCGAATTGAGTGTTAAAACATCCAATCCCTTTTCGTGCCCGATATATAATTTTCCGTTCGCATCAAATTCGAGCAAATACAAATTGGAGGATTTCAATTCTGTTTCGCCGCGCCGGATTAGGGAATCACTTTCGGGTAGATATTCGAGCAAACCACCCGATGTTGCGATCCACAAATTGTTGTTTGTGTCGGAGCGCATCGCACGCGGAGCCTGAAAATGTATTCGATCTCCTTTGATGATCATTTTAGCAACCTCATTGCGTATTCTCCCGATTCCCTCGCGCTCGGTTCCAAACCAGCAATCCCCGTTTTTCATCAGGTGGAGAGAAAAAATCCGGTTGCTTGGCAATTCGGTCTGATAACGGAATTGTTTAAAATTCAAACCTTTTTCATCCCGGTTTACGATGGAAATTCCGCCGTCGAGTGTTGCCACATAAACCGTATTTCCATCGGTTTCCAGATCTTTAATGTAATCTCCGCACAATCCGTTTTCGGTATTCAGAAAAGTGAAATTTTCACCTTTCATTAATAAAATTCCATTGCCTTCTGTTCCGAACCACCAGGTAGAATCCCGCGTTTGCACCATGCACTTGATCTTTTTATTTTCCCAAACCGAATCTTTTAAATTGGTAAAAATGGAATCAATTCGGGTAACGCCGCGCATTCCGTTTGCCACCCAGATCGAACCGTTAACTCCTTGTGAAATGGCGTAAACGTAGTTATCGGCTAATCCATCTTTTTTAGTGAAATTGGAAAACCACTGTCCGGTGAATTGATTTATTCCGCCCCCCGAAGTACCAAGCCAGATACTTCCCCAAAAATCCTGTTCGATACAGCGAACGTGGTTGTTCGACAAACCCGATCGCTCTGTGTATTGATCAACCGAACCGTTTTGCAAATCAATTCGGTAAGCGCCTTTGCGCTGACTTGCAATCCAGAGCATTCCTTTTTCATCAATCAACAAATCGTATGCGATGAGGTCGGCGGGTAGTGAAGCGGGAAAAACCTTAACCTTATTGTTTTTTAAAACGGCAAGACCTCGTCCGTAAGTTCCGATAAAAAGTGTGGAATCATTCTGAACCGCGAGACATTGAATGTAGTTATCCGGCAATCCGTCGGAGATGTGATACATTTTAATCACGTTCAAATTGCGGGGAGAAACTTTGATCAGTCCGCGGTTGGTTCCGGCAAAAATCATCTGCTGATGTTGCACTAATGAGGTTACATAAATATTGGAATCGCGTTGTTCAAGGTTGAAATGAGTTATTTTATTCTGTTGTTTAACATAAAGTCCGTGATTAGTTCCGAACAGCATTTTATCCTGAAATTGAAGGATACTGAAAACCCGGATTTCACCCTGATCAGAAATCGGATAATTGGTAAATGTGTGTCCGTTAAAACAACTCACACCGGCCTGAGTTCCAATCCAGATGTCGCCATTTGAATCTTCGTATAAACAATTCACGAAGTTGTTTATCAGACCCTGACCGGATTGATAATTTCGAAACGAACGCCCGTCGAATCTCGAAATTCCGGCACCTCTTGTTCCAAGCCAAAGGAAACCTCTACTGTCGTTGAGAATATCGTAAACCTGTGATTGCGGAACTCCTTCTGCCAATCCGAATTGCCGGAAATGATATTGCTGAGCGTCTGCATGCCGGAAACACATTAGGGCAAATAGCAATATGACAGATTTGAGTCGCATTCCGGTTAATCAAAAATAAGCCGCAGGTTATGGGCCGGCAATAACGGATAATAAGGTGATTCGAAAAACCGGATTTGATTTTTCAGTTTTACACTTGAAAATCTGTTATGATGCTCTTCAGACGACTTCCATTCCCTCGTTTACGGAAAAGGCTCTTCTGGCTTTTGCTGATCCTATTTTATTTCTGCCTGCCGCGAAATTTATTCAGAGATCCGTATGCAAGGGTAATGGAAGATCGGGAGGGCGAGCTTTTAATGGCGACCATTGCAAACGACGGGCAGTGGCGGTTTCCCATGGGTAAGTTGGTTCCCCCAAAATATGAAACGGCTTTAATTGCTTTTGAAGACAAACGATTTTACCACCATTTCGGAATCAGTATTCCGGCAATTGCTCGGGCGATGAGCCAAAATATTAAAGCCGGTCATGTGGTGAGTGGAGGCAGTACTATTAGCATGCAGGTTATTCGGATGAGTCGGAAAAGGGAAGGCCGATCAATCACAGACAAACTCACCGAAATGTTTATGGCGGTTCGGCTCGAGTTCCGGTATTCGAAAAAAGAAATTCTGGAAATGTATGCGGCCCATGCTCCTTTTGGCGGAAATGTCGTGGGATTAGATGCTGCCTGCTGGCGATATTTCGGACACAAATCCCAGCAACTTTCCTGGTCGGAAGCAGCTTTACTGGCAGTTTTACCGAATGCTCCGGCTCTAATTCATCCAGGAAGAAACCGGAAATTTCTGATGGAAAAACGAAACCGGTTGTTGAGAAAACTGTATGAGAACGGATCACTTTCCGAAATGGAATTGGAATCTGCACTAATGGAACCTTTGCCCGAAAAACCGAAACCGCTTCCACAATTAACGCCGCATTTGTTGGCTAATAAGATTCAAAATCAACCTAAAGATTTTCGATTTAAAACGTCGGTTGACCGGGATCTGCAGGTTCAGCTAAACCGACTTTCGGCACGGTATCAGGAGCATCTTTCGATGGCCGGCATTCGCAATCACGGAATTGTTGTGATGGAAATAAAAACGGGAAATGTGATCGCCTATGTGGGTAATGCAGAAGGAACAGATGCTTCTCCTTTTGTGGATGTTGTTCAGGCTCCGAGAAGTACTGGTTCGATTCTAAAACCATTTTTATACGCCGGCGCCATGCAGCAGGGTTTGATTACACCCAAAATGCTAATGCCCGATTACCCGACGAGAATACACGGTTATACTCCGGAGAATTATGAAAAGACATTTGACGGAATGGTTCCCGCCGACGAAGCTTTGAGCCGTTCGTTAAATATTCCGGCCGTTCGTCTGCTCAGTGATTACGGTGTGAGTCGTTTTAAATCGGATGGAAAAAAATTGGGAATAACAACGTTTTTCCGTCCTGCGGAAGAGTACGGATTGTCTTTAATTCTGGGAGGTGCCGAAGCAACATTATATCAGTTGGCCGGGGCTTATCGAAAAGTTGCGCAATCTGCCATTGGTGAGTCTCAGGTTTTTGATCAGGCTGTTGCTTATGAGGTTCTCACCGCCATGACAGCTGTTAACCGACCGGGTTTCAATCAGTATTGGGATCGGTTTGATCACCAGCGAAAAGTTGCCTGGAAAACGGGAACCAGTTTCGGAGCTCGGGACGCATGGGCCATTGGTGTTACACCGGAATATGTTGTTGGTGTCTGGGCGGGAAATGCCGACGGGGAGGGAATTGCCGGAATGACGGGTTCAAATACAGCCGGGCCGATCCTGTTTGATGTGTATCGTTTGCTGCCCACAACCGGTTGGTTCGATAAACCTGTGCGCGATATGCAAATGGTAGAGGTATGTTCGGAGAGCGGACATCGGGCCGGAATTCATTGTCCGAATGCACAAAAAAGATGGTTGCCGAATGCCTGTTTAAAATCTAAAGCGTGTCCGTATCACAAACTTGTACCGGTTGAGAACGGAGCAAATTCGTTGGTTCCCGGTAAACCAATGCAGGTGAGTTTTATTCTTCCCGCGGCAGCAGCGCATTATTATAAGAACCGCCATCCGGAATACGAATCTCAGATTATTCCGGTGTCTAAAGCGAATGGAAAAAGTTTGATTGACGTGTTATATCCGCAGCAGGATGTGAAAATACGGTTGCCCAAACTTGCCACAGGAGATTTGGCAGAGGTTGTTTTTGAGGCCGTTCACCGAAATAAAAAGGCGGAGCTTTATTGGTTTGTTGACAACAGTTTTATCACTTCAACAAAAGATATTCACCAGATCCGATTTCAGCCATCCGCCGGAAAGCACGAATTGGTGGTAACGGATGAAAATGGTTTAACTCTAAAAAGGCGATTTGAAGTTTCATTGTCTGCTTCATCGGATTAGTCAGGTTTATTTATTCTAAATCCCTGTTATAAATTTGGTTTGGGAGGAAGGATAAAAATTTTGCCGGATCACATTAAAGGAAGAGGATCTTCGATCGTAACTAAAAACAGATTCGATGCGCATCATTTTGAAGCGGATGAGGGCGAGAGAGTGGAAGATCAGGAAGAGATCCGAACTAAAATCATCGACATTTATCCCAAATCGATTGTCAATAATGTAACAAGTCCGGATGTTCACCTGAGCTGGAGTATGAATCCATATCAGGGTTGTGAACATGGTTGTTCGTATTGCTATGCGCGCCCCACACACGAATATTGGGGCTACAACGGCGGACTGGATTTCGAGCGGAATGTTTTAGTGAAACGAAATGCGGCAGAATTGTTACGGGAGAAATTTCAAACCCGAACCTGGAATGCAGAGCCCATTATGCTGAGTGGAAACACAGATTGTTATCAGCCCATTGAACGCAAACTAAAAATAACCAGAAGCCTTTTGGAAGTTTGCCGGGATTACAAAAATCCGGTTGGCATTATTACTAAGAACCATCTTGTTCAGCGCGATATAGATATTCTTGGTGAGATGGCTCAATCGAATCTGGCTCAACTCGTAATGAGCATAACAACATTAGATGAATCGCTGCGACTGAAACTGGAGCCGCGAACCTCCAGTATTTCCAATCGCTTAAAGACAGTCGAAATGTTTTCCAAAGCAGGAATTCCGGTTTCGGTGATGATGGGTCCGGTGATTCCGGCCTTAAACAGTATGGAGATCATGGCATTGGCAGAGAGGGTTGCCGGTGCGGGTGCGATTTCACTTCATTATTCAATTGTGAGGCTCAACGGCTGTGTGGAAACTGTTTTCAGTGATTGGCTCGAACGACATTTCGCGGATCGCAAACAAAAAGTAATGGATCAGATAGCAGAATGTCATGGTGGTGATGTATCGGATTCGCGCTTTAAAACGAGAATGACAGGAGAGGGGAATTTTGCGAATATCATTTCACAACAATTCAAATTAGCCCGAAAGAAGTACGGACTGGAAAGAACTCCACCCAAATTGAACAGTAAATTGTTTGTCCGAAAGAATCAATTTACTTTAGATTTGTAACATGTATGTTAGTCGATTAAAACAATTATTTCTTTTCCTTTTAGTTTCTCCAATCACTGTTTTGGCTCAGATACAAACCGACCGACCCGATCAAACCGAAAGTCCGAATGTGGTTCCCAAAGGTTCATTCCAGATTGAGACAGGAGCGATGTATGGAAATGAGATCGTAAAGAGATACCGATTTGGAGTTTTCCGCAATTACACATCAATCTTTAACACCACACTTTTACGATTCGGTGTTACCGATAAAATGGAATTTCGACTCAACTGGAATTATTCGGAAATAAAACAAAGAAGTGAAGATGATGAAAAAACAAAGATTTTGCCTTTCGATAGTGCGGATGCTTTGCTAAAAGAGCGTGGCAAGTATTATTTGGGCGGAGGTTTTACGCCATTTTTTATAGGTATTAAATACAATATTTTAAAAAAGGAAAAAATAAGTCTGGGATTTCTTGGGCATATTTATCTTCCATTTACGGCATCAAAAATTTACCGGATTGATCATTTGGCTCCGGAGTTTAAAATTCCGTTTTCACTCAAGGTTAATGATATCTGGACAATTTCAACGCAGTATTCGATGAGTTGGACCGGGACCGGAAATGCACTCAACATGGGATATACCTGTTCCGTTGGGCGATCACTTGGTGATAAACTCGGTTGTTTTGTGGAACCGTATGGCTTTTTTAATAATGAAGAGGGTAAAGAACATTGGTTTAATTATGGTTTTACCTGTTTACTACAAGATAACCTCCAGCTTGATTTAACCTCCGGATTCAGATATACCGGTTTTTCAGCTCAATTTATCAGTGGAGGAATATCATATAATTTACTGCTTAATTCTGGGAATTAAATCGAATGTTGAAGAGCGGTAAGATGCTATATTCGTGGCATGCGGTACCTGGCAAGTCGGATCATAATACTGATTCATTTTACCGCCTTTTTTAAAGTTTCGGCTCAAATCGATACAGACAGGCCGGGGATTACCAATTCCCCGAACACTGTCCCGAAAGGCGTAGTACAATTTGAAACCGGTGCATTCGACTGGGTTCATGCATCGGTGTATGACAATCAATCCGGTTATTTTGACCGGGTTTATGAGAATGATTTTAACACAACATTAATCCGTTACGGATTTTGGAGTAAAACAGAATTACGCGCTCAATGGGGATTTCATTCCATAAGTACACGTTATCACCATAAAAACATTCACGGATTTTTTCCGGGAGAAACCGATTCCATAATTTCTATAGCAGGTTTTAAATCCTTGACTTTGGGTTTTAAAAGAAAGTTAATCGGAACGGATAAATGGAATTCCGTAATCATTGTTGATGCGGCACTTCCGTTCACAGCAGGCGCCGAAGTAAAACCAACGGGAATATTATACGAGACATTTATTCCGGTGGTTTATTCTTTAAACAAACGTATTTCACTCTGCAGTCAACTAACATTAACCTGGATGAAAGATCAGAATCTGGTATCCGGTTTAACGGCAAAAGTTGCTTTAAAGATTAATAATAAAATAAATGCATTTTTTGAACCTTATGGTTATCGCTATACACATAATCATTCTGAACTATGGGTGGATAGCGGAGTAACATTTTTGGTTAGAAACTCATGGCAACTTGATGTTTATGGAGGAGCAGGAAAAGATAACGGGGCATTTTTAGGTGGAGGATTATCTTTTATGTTTAACACATTAAAAAAGAACCTTAGCTCTCCCTGAGAATTCTTGCTTTAACTAATTTATCTGTTATTCTTACCAAGTACGGATGTATTAGAACAGAAAGTAATATGATTCCCGTTCCGAGATAAAACCAAATATTCAGGTCCTTATTTTCATGAAAAATGATGGCAGCCATCAATATACCATAAACCGGTTCGATGTTGATCGCGAGATTGGTCGTAAAAGCCGATAACACTTTTAGTGAAGTTAGTGAGAGCGCGTAAGCCAATGAGGTGCAGAGTAAGCCAAGAATAAGAAGATAAATTAAAGAATGGAGGTGAAGTCCGAAAACTGCATGTTCCGAAACCAGATCATTTCTAAAAAGAGAATATTGTTTTAAATTTTTCCCTCCTTCATAAATTGGAATAATTAGGGATAAAAAGATCCAGCCGGAAAATAATTCAATTATTGAAACCGACAAGGTGTTGTGATCGGCGAGATATTTTTTATTTAAGACAGAAAATAATGCAGCAAAAAATGCGGAAATTAATCCAACAAGTATTGCAGTATAATAGGCACTTCCCACATTTAAAACCATTAACAATCCGATGATAACCAAAACACCGAGAATTACCTCAACCGATTGAAATTTGGATTTGGTAATTAGAGGTTCTAAAAAGGAAACAAATAATGTGGACGTAGCCAGACAGGCCAACGCAATACTGGAGCTATCGGCAATTTTAATACAACCATAAAAGGTTACCCAGTGAATGCTTACCAACACACCAATTCCGGTAAAACGCAAAATAGATTTTCTACTAAAAGATTTTAATCCTTTTACGACTCCCGGAATAAATAACAACCCCAAAACACTGATCCAGAGGCGATGCCACACCAACGCAAGTTGTTCAAATACGATCAGTTTGCCGAGGATAGCGGTAAATCCGAACAGAAACACAGCGGTATGAATCTGTAGATACGCGAGGGATTTTGTGCCCTTCATAATTCAAATGTATTCATCTAAACCAAAACAATCCGAACACTCCACCCAAAGCTCCGCCAGCTAAATGCGCAGTTTGGGAAACATTATCTTCACTGAGGCTGGCAACAACTTCCTGCCCCAGAAAAATCAGGCAAACTAGAATAAAGGTTAAAGGAATGGTATTCTTCTGCCGGTTTGCAAAAGAGGTAAGAACGATAAACATAAAAACAATTCCGCTGGCACCCAGAATACGTTCATTAAAAAACAAATAGAAAAAAATAGAAGTTGCCAGCGTTGTAATTGCCATCATAATCAACAGATGTTTGGCACCATAGCGCTCTTCCAGAACCGGACCGAGCAAGAGGATGAATGCCATATTTCCCATCAGGTGGTTAATATCGGCGTGGCCAAAGACGTAACTAAAAGAAGTAAAATACGAAACCCAGTTCCGGAAATCAAATCCCGGACTCATGGTAAAAAGCACATTCGTTGAACCGAGAAAAATTTTATCAAGCGCAAGAACGAAGGTGCACAGGATTGCGAAGATTAACGTAACCGGTGCATTGAACGATATGCGCATTGGGATTAAACTTTATAAATCATTGGCGTTTGCAACCAATTCAGCCAGATCCAATACCTCAACATCCGATTCGCGGTTGTGATGTTTAACGCCATCGCGAAGCATAGTCATGCAAAACGGGCAATTGGCCGCAATAATTCCGGCACCGCTTGCGATAGCTTCACCTGCGCGTTCATGATGAATTTCTGTAGTACCTTTTTCCGATTCTTTAAAAATTTGGGCACCACCGGCTCCGCAACAGAGTCCGTTTGAGCGACACCGTTTTAATTCAATTAATTCCGCATCTAATTTTTCCAAGACTTTTCGTGGCGCTTCGTAAACGCCATTCGCACGCCCCAGATAGCAGCTGTCGTGATAGGTTATTTTTTTGCCTTTGTATTCACCGCCTTCAAATTTTAATTGTCCGGAATCGATAAGTTGCTGCAAATACTGACTGTGGTGAATTACTTCATAATTTCCACCGAGGTCGGGATATTCATTTTTTAAAGTATTAAAACAATGCGGACAGGTTGTGATAATTTTAGTAATTCCGTAGCCATTCAGGATTGCGATGTTGTTCATGGCCTGCATCTGAAACAGGAATTCGTTACCGGCTCTTTTTGCCGGATCTCCGGTGCAGCTTTCTTCGTTGCCGAGAATTGCATACCGGATGCCGATGTGATGAAGAATTTTCACCATGGCCTTGGTGATTTTTTGTGCTCTTTCATCAAAACTTCCTGCGCAACCAACCCAGAATAAAACTTCGGGAGATTCGCCTTTAGCAACAAGTTCAGCAACGGTTGGAACCGGAATTATTTCACTCATAAATCATTCTTCAAACAGTTCGATATCTACTTTTTTGGTGCGGAAATGTTCCGTGAATTTTCCATGAAATTCAGTGGCTCTCACACGATGGTTATCGATCCAGTGATAATTTCCGCCACGGGGTTTATTCATTAAAATATGATGGTATTTAAACCCGTGTTGATTAAGCCAATTTTCAGTGATTTCGCGAAGATCTTCTGTTCGCGATGTAAAGAAGGTAATGATGTGACCGTCTTCGAACCACTTATTACAGGTTTTTAAGGCATCCGGGAAGGGAAGAACGTGTTTCATCCTTTCCGGATCTTCGTTGGGAACATCTTCGGTAATGGTACCGTCGATGTCGATCAGATAATTTTTAACAGACGGGTCGAGCACAGGACTTTGTGCCTTGCCATCGATAATTTTTTCTTTTAGTTCTTTACTCATAAGGCTGGTTTAACGTGTCCAGGCATCCCGGTCGGAAGCCGGAAACTGCCATGGCGCACCATTGTTTTCAACGTTGCTGAACATCATATTCAGTTCGTTTGGCGCCTCAGATTTTTCCATCACGAGGTACTGTCGCATCTGAACGATAATGTTGAGCGGATCTATGTTAACAGGACAAGCCTCAGCACAGGCGTTACAGGTTGTGCACGCCCAAAGTTCTTCTTTCGATATGTATGAATGAAGATTTTTATCGGGGGTAATTTCTTGCTTTTTATCCAACAGATTTCCCACTTCTTCGAGACGATCGCGGGTATCCATCATAATTTTTCTGGGGGAAAGTGCTTTGCCGGTAAGGTTCGCCGGACAAACGGAAGTACATCTTCCACACTCGGTACAGGTGTAGGCATCCATCAGATTTTTCCAGGTAAGATCCTGCACGTCTTTCGCGCCGAAACTTTCGGGTGGTGGTGCGTTGGTATCGGCATCCGGAAGTCCGAGCATCATTTTCACTTCATTGGTCACCGATGAGATATTGGTAAATCGACCTTTAGGATTGAGGTTGGAATAATACGTATTCGGGAAGGCGAGGATGATGTGAAAATGTTTCGAATAGGGAAGAAAGTTTAGAAAAAGCAATATGCCGAGAATGTGAAACCACCAGCAGGAACGCTCTATTAATATCAGGGTATTTTCAGAACATCCGTGAAGCATGGCATCGCTAAAAAGCCCGCTAACCGGAAAATATCCGGCGGCGATGTAATGATTATTTCCGATTTGCTGTAAGGCCTGATCTGCTCCGTTCATTAACAACAGGGCGGTCATTAAAACAATTTCTGAAACCAGAATAATCGTGGCATCGCGGGTTGGCCAGCCTTTCATTTCCGCTTTGTGAAAACGGGGAATGCGTGCGATAAACCTTCTGGCTAAAAACAAGGCACAAGCAATCAGAACTCCGATGGCCAGGATTTCGAAAAAGCCGATGGCGATATCGTACAGCGGTCCCATGAAAGAGAGAACCCGATGTGTTCCGAAAATCCCATCGATGATAATTTCAAGTACTTCAATATTGATGAGCAGAAATCCGGCATAAACAACAAAATGCAGAATAAACGGGATTGGGCGGGCTGCCATTTTTGATTGTCCGAACGCTACACGCAGCATTGTTTTCCACCGTAACGACTTCTGATCCGACCGGTCTTCGTCGCGACCGAGCAGGATATTGCGGCGAATGCGGCTTACATTGCGATAGAAGAAATACGAAGCAGTGCCAAGAACTGCGAGGAAGATGAGTTGCGCTATCCAATGCATGGCGGCGAAGATAGGGCAGAAGGGTTATTGATGTGAACCGGTAGTTGTGGAAAACCGCTCAGCCCTTTGGAATACGCATAAAATGGCGTTCAGTAAGATAAATTTCAAAAGACTTGGAAGTGAAAAGGATGTTCCTATAATTTTGGTTCAGACCAGAAATGAAGATTGGTGTACGACATATTTCTGTTTTGATCGCTCTGATTATGTTATCGGTTCAGGGGATTGCCAAGCCGGATTTGATAAAGGTGAGCGGACAAGACTACGATGAATATGTTACCGATAGAGTTGAGTACAAATTAGTTGATGAGCAATGGGAAGCAGGCGGAGTATATTCCGATTCTGGTTGGCACAGAACCGATAAAAGGGCTTTAAACTTCGGGATGACAGATCAGGGATGCTGGATACGATTGAGGGTGGAGAGTGAGGAGGAATCTTTACTTGAACTTGAATCATCAATGATTGAAAAATGTGAATTGTATAAGCGTGTCGGAGCTAAATGTGTTTTGATATCAGAGAAGAATCTTGGATTTATATCAGATGATAAATATTCAGATGTATATCCAGTTTTTGACATTGTAAAGGAAACTGATAATATTTACCTGTATGTCGAATCAGAAATTGGATTGTCCATTCCATTAGAGATTTTAAGTATTAAGCAGTATAGACTTAACTTTACAAAGCGGAATGTAATTTTTGGATTTATTCTTGGGTTATTCGGTGTTATATTTTTTTACAACTTTTCACTTTTTATATTTCTAAGGGTTAGGATGTACCTGTTTTACTGCACTTATGTGTTAGGTATTTTCTTAACACAATCAATACTTACGAGCCTAGGTTTTCGGTACATCGAAATCTTGACCGGATCTCTAACGCGATTTGCAATATTTTTTGTCACGACCATAATGTTATCCTCAGCAGGTTTATTTTTAAAGTGGTACTTCAAAGCCGAATTGGAAGAAGATAAAACCAGCCGTTACTTACTATTATCTTTTGTCTTCATGAGCTTTTCTTTCCCTTTATTGCCAATTGTTTTACCTGAATATATCGCTTTTGCAATCTTGAATTTTATTCTAACATTTGGGTCCTTGGTGTGCTTATTTGTTGCGTATAAGTTTGTAATAAACGGAAGTACCAATGCAGTATTTATAGCAATTGCATGGACACTACTTTTAATTTCCTCGATCATATATATCCTTAGTACTTTCGGAATATTTGAACATTCATTTATTACAAAGTATAGCATTTTAATAGGGGCGTCAATTGAAACCGTACTAATCTCACTGGTCTTGGGTAACCGAATCAAAACGATTTTACATGATAAACAAGTTGTTGAAAATGAAGTTAAGGAAAAAGAAAAGCAGGTTAAAGCGATGGAATCTGAGGTGGCTAAGACAAAGTTAAAAGCGCTTCAAAGCCAAATGAATCCTCATTTTATCTTCAATGCCTTGGATTCAATTCATACCTCACTTTTAAAAAGAGATCCTGACAGGGCAGGTGAAATCATACGTCGATTTGCCAAACTCGTTCGGCTCTCCTTGGAACATTCCAGATTGGATGAAATTCCTTTGTCGAGTGAGGTGGTGTTTGAGACTCAATATTTTGAAATGGAGAAATTAAAAGGTGCGGTAGAATTCACCTATGAAATTCTCATTGATCCGGAACTTGAAAATCTGAATCCGTTAATTCCACCTCATATGGTTCAGCCGATTTGTGAAAATGCAATTAAACATGCATTTAATGATATGGAAAATCAGGTGAATCATATTGTGCTATCGTTTGATGCCAATTGGGAAAAAGATCTGGTCGTGGTTTCGGTGTCAGATAATGGATCCGGCTTTAAACGAGTGGTACTTCCGGAGTCTCATCGATCATTTGGTTTATCAATCATGAGTGAAAGATTCGATGTTTTAACTCTTCAGGGTCAGAGTTCATCGGTTGAAATAAATCGTGAACTCATGCCAAATCCTAATCATGGCACTTACGTAGTAATTTATCTTCCAATGCTTTAAAGCGTTCAGCAAGCGTTCAGTTTTATTAAGTACTTTTTGTTTTTTCAAATAATTATGTAGTTTTACTTTAGATTCTTAAAAAAACCAAAATCCGAATATCATGAATCTATTAAATGTGGCTATTGTTGATGATGAAATTGACAACGTCGAAAAAATTTCCAATTACCTGAAAAGAGGTCAGTTGGGTGTGAATGTTTCTGGTGCTTATACCAATCCGTTAGTCGCACTTGAATGTATGAATCGATCGATGCCCGATGTCGTTCTTCTCGATATTGAAATGCCTGGAATGAATGGCTTTGAATTACTTTCAAAATTAAAGTCGACTGATCTGGAAGTAATATTTGTAACGGGACATGATCATTATGCCATTAACGCAATTAAATGTGCTGCCATTGATTATTTGTTGAAACCATTTGATGAAAGTGAACTTAACAATGCTATTGAAAAGGTTAAATACAAATTGAAAAATGGCGGGATCAGAAATGATCGTTTCAAAAAAATAGAATCCACCCGGGAACCGGAAAATAAAATGATCATACCTGGTACTAATGCGTATGTATCAATAACCCATCAGAACTTACTTTATTTAAAGGCGATCCGTGGAGGTTATACCATGATGTATATGATCGACGGAACCAAAAGTTTGGCTACAAATCCGTTATTGCATTATGAAAAACTTCTGAGCGATGTGGGATTTTTTCGAAGTCATAAGTCGCATCTAATCAACATGAGGCATGTATCCTATTTCGAACCCAACTTGCTTTGGACACGCATGAAAGATGGAGAGGAACTTACGTTGGCAACTCGCAGGAAAACTAAATTTCTAAGAATGTGGAAGGCCAAGCAGAGCGATCCGCATATTTGGGACAAGAACATTTCCATCTGATTAAAACCATAAAGCACATCCTGTGTTCATAAATGATAAATTTCATGATGCGCGATTAACATGCATCTGCGAACTTTGACACTATGAACAACTGGAATCTTCTCCGAAAAGAATCGCGGATCTGGCTTTACGGTGCCAATCGCCGGTTCACTTCTTCCGAATTATCATACATTCAGGATTTGCTCGAAGACTTCTGTTCGTCGTGGGCGGCTCATGGAAAGAAGTTGGATTGTGGCTTTAAAATAATTGGAGATCAGATTATAGCTCTGGCTGTTGACGAAGCTGTTGAAGCGGCCAGTGGTTGCAGTATCGATTCGTCAGTTGCAGTAATTCGTGAAATTGATAATAAATACAGGCTTGATATATTCAATCGTCTCCGAACGTATGTTTCAGTTGGTGAGAATAGCCTTGAAACCCTCTCTCTTGATGATGTGAAAAGAAAACTCGCTTCAGCAGAGTTGCATTCCTATTCACCCGTGGTAAATATGCAGGCTTCGGAGATTCGGCAGATTCGTGAAAATCCTTTTATTCCACTAAAAAATACCTGGCTGGAGCGCTTTATTGAACGCCAAACTGCTTAACAGTCGAATCAGGTGGTAAGTTTTTCGAGGTATTTTTCGACTGCTTCCGGTACCATAAATTTTACCGATCTTCCGAGCCGCATATAACTTCTCACCTGAGTAGAAGAGATGTTGAGCATGGGGCCTTTTAGGAGCCGAACTTTCTGATTCTTGGCAAAATCACCACCGGTATTGTTTTCCCGATTGTAAACGATCAGATCGTATTCCAACAGGATTTTCTCGTGATCTTTCCACTTGTCGAAATGCTGGAGATTATCCGATCCTAAAATCAGCACAAATTCTTTATCGGGATGCTTGGAACCCAATTCAAGAAGGGTGTTGTAGGTGTATGAAGGTCTGGGCATGCCGAACTCTACCTCACAGGCTTTGAATTTTTCCTGTGGTTTAATAGCCAGCTTTACCATCTCAAGACGATCGTTTTCGGGATACAAATCTGCTCCGGATTTCAAAGGGTTTTGAGGTGAAACAACAAACCAGATTTCTGCCAGGTCAGTTTGATTGAGGATAAACTGTCCGAGTATCAGATGCCCCTGATGAATGGGGTTAAATGAACCAAAAAATAAACCTATCCGCATGGATTATAGGGTCAAAAAATATTGTACAATGCTTTCTGCTTCCGCCAGAGTGTGTGCTAAAATATTATTAACCAGCACAATATCAAATTCTTTCTCAAACTTTAGCTCTTTTTGGGCTTTTCCAACACGCTCCTGAAGCTGATGTTCAACCTCAGTTTCCCGTCTTTTAAGTCTTTCCATGAGAACCTCAACGGAAGGAGGACGAAGGAATATAGCCAATGCCTGTTTCCCATATATCTTCTTGATATTCAGTCCGCCAACAACATCAACATCAAAAATTACTGCGTTTCCGTTCGACCAGATTCGCTCAACTTCCGACTTTAATGTGCCGTAATAAAGACCTTGATAAACTTCTTCATATTCCAGAAATTCACCCTTTGAAATTTTATTCTGAAAGTCTTCCCTGCTCAAAAAATAATAATCTACACCATCAACCTCACCCGGGCGTTGTTTGCGGGTTGTTGCGGAAACAGAGAATGAAAGTTTCGGATTCACCTTTAGTAAGTGGTGAACAACCGTAGTTTTACCCGATCCGGACGGAGCAGAAAAAATAACCAGCTTTCCTGCAGCACTTTCCATTACAACACGTTCAGACTTTGTTCCTTGATTTTTTCCAGTTGCTCCTTCATGCGGATTACAATTTCCTGCATTGGTGCATACCCTGCTTTTGAACCGAGGGTATTTATTTCGCGTCCCATTTCCTGAGAAATAAAACCGAGTGTTTTGCCGCTTCCTTCTTTTTTTAGTTCCGACTTGAACAGATTACAATGTGAAATCAGTCTGTTTTTCTCCTCACTGATATCCAGTTTTTCGAGATAATACATGAGTTCCTGCTCAAATCGATTAGGATCTGAATTGAATTCTTTTTGTTCTTCCACACTGCTTCTGAGCTTTTCTTTCATGAAGTCTTTTCGCTCCGATTCGAAAGTTGTGATGGCCGGAATTTCCTTTAAAATTTCTTCGTTGTGCTCACGAAGCATACGGCTCAGTTCATTCCCTTCTTTTAGTCTAAATTCATCGAATTTCCGAAAGGCCTGTTCCGCGCAATTCAGCACTCCTGCCCAATCCTCATCGTCCAATGAACCTTCATCGGCTTTCAGTACATCCGGCATATTTACAACCGTTCTGAAAATGTCCTGCGTTGGAGCTTCCAGAGTATCTGCTAATGATTTCAGGGCTGTGTAATAAGCTGTTGCCAGAGCATTATTCACTTTCACCATAGTTTCTGATCCGGCATTGCGTTCCATGGAAACGGTGCACAACACCGAACCTCTGGTGAGCCATTTCTGAAGTGTTTGTCTGAGCTCAACTTCCTTCTCACCCAAAACTTTAGGAGTACGAAGATTGAGTTCCAAAAACTTGCCGTTGAGGGATTTGATCTCAACCTTTACCGTAAAATTTTTTGTGCTGAATTCAGCATTACCGTAACCGGTCATTGATCGCATCATTGTGCTCTTTTAAACGTATTTACGAGGTAAACTCCGAAGAAAATCAAGAGGGCAAAAATAATCTTTTCAGCGGAAAGCTCTAAGTTTCCGAGCGTTATAGCAAGAGAAGTTGCGATTAAGGGTTGAAGATAAATGTAACTGCCAGCCACAACAGGAGAAGCCTGTTTTACTGCCCATGCATTTATAAGATAAGCGATGCTGGTTGTGGCAATGGAGACATAAGCGATTGAAATCCAAACACTCGTTGGAAATGTTCCGAAAGAGGCCTCACGCAATTCGCTCCATGCAAAAGGCAATACGAAAAACAGAGCAATCAGAAAGGTATATTTTACGACGGTAAGCGCAGCGTATTTTTGAACGACCCGCTTAACATACACCAAATAAAAAGCAAAACTGGTGGCATTTATTAAGATCATTACATCGCCTTTTGCGCTTTCACCATTAAATTGAAAAGAGGTTCCTCCAATTAGGAAAAAAGCACCAAATGAAGAAATTATTAGTCCTGCCGTTTGCCACCATTTAATTTCTTCCTTAATGAGCAACCGGGTGAAAATGAGTACGAATATCGGGGCATTAAGCATCAGAACTGAAGCATGAAATTCGGACGTGTATGCCAGTCCGTTGAAAAAGAACAACATGTTATTCGCAACTCCAAAAAATGCTGCAATGGCGATTTCAATAAAATCTTTTCTGTTTCGGATCTTTTCCTGCTTTTTAAACGAACCGATGGTCCAGAATACAATGGCAGCTACAATGATCCGGATAAAAATGAAAGCAGATGGGCCAAGATAATCGGGCATTACTTTCTTCGCAATAAAGTAGGTGCTGCCGTAAATCAGTGCAACGAGAAAAAGCGCGGCATGCACTTTTAGGGGAGTTTTCTTCGATATGTGAAGTTTAGGATTCAAGCACTAATTTAATTCAAATAACAATTTTCCGTGCTCCTCAATCCATCGGTAATTCCAGGCGTTTTTTCCATATTTCAATTCCGAATTTTCCTGAATTAATGGGGAAGGGATATTATTTTCATACAGCGATCCCGTTCCCAATCCTTGTGGCATGTCCGGGTTATATTGTGAGACCCATTGTGCTATTGCATTTAAACCTATGTTAGACTCTAAAGCAGAAGTCGCCAACCAGCCAATGTTCATTTTTTTAGCTGCTGCAATCCACAAATCTGACATTGAAAAACCACCAATTAATGTAGGTTTAAGAATAATGAAATTCGGATTTATTATTCTTAAAAGAGATGCCATGTTTTTGGAATTGACACCAATTAATTCTTCATCTAATGCAATTCTGATCTTAGCATCCCGGCAGATTTTAGCCATGCTATCTAACTGACCAGCTTTTATGGGTTGCTCGATACTGTGGATTTCGAACCGACTTAAATCTTTAATTTTTTCTAATGCATCACCGTTCTCAAATGCGCCATTTGCATCCAGTCGAATTTCCAGTTTAAAGGCATTGAGGTCTCTTCTGATTTTCTCCAGCATCCTGCATTCGGCATCAAAATCCTGAGCACCGATCTTAAATTTAAGACAACGAAAACCCATCTGGAATTTCTGTAATGCCGATTGGTACATATTCTCCACCGAATCCATCCACACTAGGCCATTAATGGTGATTGGAATTCCGTTAGAAAAGGAATTTGTAAAAATAGAATGATCTTGATTTAATTGCGCAATTGCCGATTCAAGCGCAAAAACGGCGGAGGGTAAATGTTGCCATTCGCTAAAATTAAATGATTCGCGCCGGAGAAACCATTGTTCTGAAAATTGCTTTAGTTGAATATCAAAATCCGGGAGATCGTCTATACTCAAAAGGGAAAGTGGTCCTGCTTCTCCCCATCCATATTTGTTTCCTTCGCTGAGTTTAATGAAATAAGCGGTTCTGGTTTCGAAAACATTTCTACTGGTTACAGCTGGTTTTCGAAATTTTAATTCGTATTGAAAAACCTGTAGTTTCACAATAGCAGTAATAATCCAAAAATTAAAACAGTGAAGACACTTAAAAGCACCATTTGTTTTAATAATTTATTGTAGGCGATACGCTGATCCGGCTTACTTTCTAATCCTTTTAATTTAAACCAGTGTAAGATAAATAATGGTAGAATTAGAAATAATGTGAGACTGACGTGTCCTTCGGTTTTAGTGTAAAAAATAGAGAGGCAGACAAAGGCCGTGAGAATTAAAATTAATTGGTAGAAAACCGCAGTTTTGTTTCCGAGCATAACCGCCAAGGTGATTTTATTCTTCGACTTATCATTATCGATATCGCGTATGTTATTTATGTTTAATACGCCGGTACTTAAAAGACCAAATGCTGAACCAGGCAGTAACGAAAGCCAGAAGTTGCGTTCGATAAACGGATTATTCAAATAATAAATTCCGCAAACCGGAATTAAACCGAAGAAAATAAAAACCGCCAGATCCCCGAAACCCGAATAGCCGTATGGGTTTTTTCCTGCGGTGTACCAGATTGCAGCTCCAATGCAGGCCAGACCAATTATAAAATACAGCAGAAATTGAAGAGAAATATTTCCGAAAGCCTGATATAAAAGTGTAATTCCAAAGAGCAAAGACAATCCACCGGCAACCAACATTGCATTTTTTATAACCGACACACTGAGTGATCCCGAGCCCAGTGCCCGGTCTTCTCTTTCGGCATCAACGCCTTTTGTGAAGTCACCATAGTCATTAGCAAAGTTTGAGAGAATTTGTAACCACACAGCGGTTAGAATGGCCAGTACCGTTATTCGCAAATTGTGATTGCCCAAATGCGCTGCTACAATCGCTCCTGTGGCAATGGAAGCAATAGCCAAAGGAAGAGTGCGTAGTCTGGCAGCCTGAACCAGTGCTTTAAACATACTTAGTTTATTACACCTAATTCGCGACCGATCTTGGTGAAAGCATGAATTGCTTTGTCAAGATGGTGCATTTCATGTCCGGCAGAAACCTGTACACGAATACGGGCCTGTCCTTTCGGTACCACCGGAAAGTAAAATCCAATTACATAAATACCTTCGTCAAGAAGTCTTTCAGCAAAGTCCTGTGAGAGTTTTGCATCATAAAGCATTATCGGCACAATAGGATGTTCACCCGGTTTTATGTCGAAACCTGCTTCCGTCATTTTAGCGCGGAAATATTTGGTATTGGTTTCCAGTTTATCCCGCAGATCTGTGGTTTCACTGAGCATGTCGAGTACGGCAATCGAAGCACCGACAATAGATGGAGCAACGGTATTAGAAAACAAATAGGGTCTCGAACGCTGGCGAAGCATATCGATAATTTCTTTTCGCCCGGAAGTAAATCCTCCCGAAGCGCCGCCCAATGCTTTTCCTAAAGTGCCGGTAATTATGTCGATTTTACCCATTACACCCCGATGTTCATGAGTACCTCTTCCGGTCTTTCCCATGAAACCACTGGCATGGCATTCATCAATCATAATAAGAGCTTTGTATTTTTCTGCCAGCTCAACAATTTTATCTAATTGAGCAATCGTGCCGTCCATGGAAAATACACCATCGGTAACAATTAAACGGTTGTCAAGATCCTGACTTTCCTTCAGGCATCTTTCAAGATCATCCATGTTGTTGTGCTCGTATCGGAATCTTTGCGCTTTACAAAGTCGAACTCCGTCAATAATGGAAGCGTGATTTAAAGCATCACTGATAATCGCATCGTTTTCGCCGAGCAACGGTTCGAAAACACCACCGTTTGCATCGAAAGCTGCAGCATATAAAATCGTGTCTTCGGTTCCCAGAAAGGTTGAAATTTTAGCTTCCAGTTCTTTGTGAATATCCTGAGTGCCGCAAATAAACCGCACCGAAGACATGCCGTAACCATGCGAGTCGATGGCTTTTTTTGCCGCGTCCAAAACCCGGGGATGAGATGAAAGACCGAGATAATTATTAGCACAAAAATTAATTACTTCTTTGCCATCCTGCAGACGGATATCTGCACCCTGTGGAGTTGTAATAATTCTTTCTTTTTTGAAAAGGCCTGCCTCTTCAATGCTTTTTAATTCGGCAGCAAGTCTCGGTTGAAGCGTATCAAACATGGTAAATCTATTTGCGACAAAATTAGCCATATGCGAGATTCCGCAAGGAAATTTAGGCAGGATGATTACCACAATGTTAAACAGGGAAAAGAACAGTTTTATCGGAATCACTGAACTAATAGCAGGCTTCCGGGTTTTCAAAGAGTTGCGGTTAAAATAACCTACTTTTGCCGACATTTAAAAGTGGCCAACCCGCGACAGATAACGCTTTAAAGCGACATGACAGAACAGGAAAACAAACCCAAATACGTTTACAAAAAAGGTTCACAGCAACCTCAGGGCGACGGAAACAAAAACAAGAACAATCTCCCGCGATTCAATTTTTACTGGATCTATTTCATAATAGCTGCTTTCTTTCTTTTCATCCTTTTTTTACCAGTAGGTTCAAATGAAGGCTTGACAAGTTCTGAACTGCGCGATATGTTGCAGAGTCAGGAGATCAAAAAGATTGAGGTAATCAACGGGAAGAAGGCCTATATCTATCTGACGGATTCGGCAAAGGCGCTCGACAAACACAAGAAGAAAGCTCAGGACAGGGGATTCTGGTCGTTCAGTTCCGATCAGCCGAACTATGTAATGGAGAGCATCGGAAATTACGAATCATTTGACAATCTGATTGGAAGAGCTCAGGAGAGTATTCCGGAGAACAACCGAATATACATCACACCTAAACACGAGCAGGAATATGATGGCATCGTGGGATGGATCATTTTCTTCGTTTTACTTTTTGGTTTCTGGTACCTGATGATGCGAAGAATGGGCGGACCTTCCGGAGGTGGTGCCGGACAAATTTTTAGTATTGGAAAATCACGGGCTCAGTTGTTTGATAAAGACACGAAGGTGAACGTAACATTCGCTGATGTTGCCGGATTAGAAGAAGCGAAAGTGGAGGTGATGGAAATCGTAGACTTCCTGAAAAACCCTAAAAAATACACCGACCTTGGAGGTAAAATTCCTAAAGGTGCACTGTTGGTGGGCCCTCCCGGTACCGGTAAAACATTACTGGCAAAAGCGGTAGCCGGTGAAGCAGGTGTTCCGTTCTTCTCACTTTCCGGAAGTGATTTCGTGGAAATGTTTGTCGGTGTTGGAGCATCAAGGGTTCGTGACTTATTTAAACAAGCAAAAGAAAAAGCACCGTGTATTATCTTCATCGACGAGATCGACGCCATAGGAAGAGCACGTGGAAGAAATGCAATGCAGGGAGCTAATGACGAAAGAGAAAACACCTTAAACCAGTTACTCACTGAAATGGATGGTTTCGGAACCGACAGCGGAGTGATTATTCTGGCCGCTACAAACCGTCCGGATATTCTCGATTCGGCATTAATGCGTCCGGGACGATTCGACCGTCAGATTTCAATCGATAAGCCGGATATCGTGGGTCGTGAACAAATTTTCCATGTACATCTCGCACCGTTAAAGAAACTTGCCGATGATGTGGATGCAAGAAAACTGGCAGCACAAACACCGGGATTTGCCGGAGCTGAAATCGCGAATGTTTGTAACGAAGCCGCACTGATTGCCGCCCGTAAGAACAAAGAGAAAGTTGAAATGCAGGATTTTCAGGATGCTATTGATCGTGTGATCGGTGGTCTTGAGAAGAAAAATAAGATCATCTCACCAGAAGAAAAGAAAATCGTGGCTTATCACGAAGCAGGACATGCGATTGTAGGATGGTTCCTCGAACACGCCGATCCGTTGGTGAAAGTTTCCATCGTTCCCCGGGGAGTTGCGGCTTTAGGATATGCGCAGTATTTACCGAAGGAACAATATCTCTACAGAACCGAACAGCTTTTGGATGCAATGTGTATGACATTGGGTGGCCGGGCTGCGGAAGAAGTTTTCTTTGGAAAAATCTCAACCGGAGCACAGAACGACCTTGAACGAATTACTAAAATGGCGTATGCTATGGTAACCATTTACGGTATGAACGAACGGGTTGGTAATGTTTCTTTCCATGATCCTCAGAATGAGTTTGGATTCCAGAAACCATATTCGGAGCAAACAGCAGAAATGATTGATGAAGAAGTCCGGAAATTGATTTCTACCGCTTACGAGCGAACCAAACAACTCATTATTGAGAAGAAAGATCAACTGGAAATTATCGCTCTTGAATTATTGCAGAAGGAAATCATCTTCCAGTCTGATCTGGAAAGACTGATTGGCAAACGACCGTTTGACCATAAAACCACGTACGAAGAATTTGTTGACGGAAATCCTTCAACGGAGAAAAAAGAAATTTCTCATGATACTTCGGATGCATCAGATTCAACTTCCGAAACCGCAGAAAAACCAGCGGAATCGGATTCTTCTGATGAGCCTCAGGAGACCGAAAAGGAATAACACCAGTTTGCGAAATCCCGGATGATCTGAAGACTTTTTTCGGGTTCTTCGATCATTCCCAGATGTCCCGACTCTTCTAAAATGTGAACCATAGAAAGCCGTGAATGTGAAGCCTGCTGCAGAATGTCTTCTAAGCTAAAGAAGGAGTCATTTTTACCCGCAACCCACAATAGAGGTTTGTTCATATTTGAAATAAAAGACATTTGAGATTCGCGATCCCGCATTGCCATTAATGCGTGTATCAATCCATCGGAACGATTGCTTTTCACTTGCTCATAAGCCTGTTGAAACCAATCATCTGAATTAGCGTGATCGGATGATAACATCGACATCGCCATGGATTTCAGATATTCCAACGATCCGTATTGTTCGAGATGTTTAATCCCCTTATTCCGGTTTTCTTTTCGATCCGGTGAATCGGCTTCGGCATGTGAATGAAATAAACCGGCACCCAAACACCTGTCAGGAATTTGTTTCAATATTTCCAATGTAACATAACCTCCCATCGAATGGCCAATAATGCAAAACTGATCAATGCTTTCTTCCGTTATTTGGCGAATAATATTCGTTGCCATTTCCGGAATGCTATTCACGACTAATGAGTTGGCTCCGTGTCCGGCAATATCAGGAGTGAAAACTCTGAATTCGTTATTCAGTTCTCCGGCTAAATTATTCCAGAGTTTTCCGGATTCGCAGTATCCGTGCAGTAAGATGATCGCCTTCTTCATTGGTCAAATATCTGAGAATTTAAAATGGACAAAAACAAAAAAGGCAGACCGTGAAGTCTGCCATTTCCTATAATCAGTTCTGAGAATCAGAAGAATTTGTATCGGTTGTCTACCACTTTCGCTTTAGCTTTCAATGCTTCCAGAACATTGGCATCCACCATTTGTTCAGCCTGACCACGAAGGAAATTCATCATTTCATCGGCCCGATATTCCTGTTGATCACCGGTTGTTACCTGACCCGCATTCCAAACGACATAAACACCGGTCACACCTTTAATAGGTTTTGAATGTTTGCCGGAAGGAAGTCCGAGAAGATATCCCTGAACTTCTGGTTCTGCTCCCACTCCTGTCACCTGAGGAGACATCATGGAAACGGTTGGAATAATTTGAACAGCAGTGTTGAGTTTCTTGGCGAGTTCCTCAGGATCCTGAGTTGACTCCATTTCCTTATTGATTTGTTCGATTATTTGTTCTGCTTTTTTCTCACGGATGTAATCGGCTGTGAGGATTTCGCGAACATCATCCAACTCTGCAACTCCTTCTTTTCGGATAGCGGTAACTTTTACTACCACATAGCGATCCTGAAAATCGATCGGGTCAGAAACATCGCCTTGCTTTCTTTCTTTATCGAACAACCATCGGGATACTTCACGTGGATTGGAAAGACCTGGAATGTTTGGATTTTTTTCAGAAACTTTTTTAGCTTCCCGAACGCGCTGCCCCATACTTTCAACTACTTCGAGGAAATTTTCATTTTCCTGTGCTTTGATCTGAATTTCGGCAGCCATTCTCACTACTTCCTGATCTGCACTGTTGCCAGGCTGAACAGTTGCACTCATTTGTGCTACCTGAATCGTTTTATTGGTTTTAGCTTCTGTGATGTTTACAACACTGATTCCGCGTGAGGTTTTTACTGTAAACCAATCTCCTTTATTGTGTTTGAAAAGTGCGTCTCTCAAATCACTCGGGATATCGGTATAACCGGTCTGGCGAACCCAACCGAGGTCTCCTTTTGCACCGGCAGTTCCGTCATAATTATTCGCTGCTTCTGTATTAAAGTCTTTGGCTCCGCTTCGAATTTGAGCCATAATTTTATTTCCCTCGTTGATGTCATCTGTTTGGTTCAACGGAATTAAAACGTGACGGGCTTTAATCGAGTAAACCGAATCGTATTTAACATCGGTAACTTTATAAAGACTGAAAGTTCCATTAGCGTAAACAGGTCCGATTACCGTTCCGGTGTCGCTGTTGAACAACTGAGATTCAATAGAAGGATCAAACGAGCCGTGAGGTTTGTATTCCGGATCGAATGGAGTTGATGATCGGTTGATAGTTACAAATAGAGAGTCCTTTTTGGTTTCCATGAATTTGCTTTTCAAACCGTTGATCAGATCTCTTGCCTCAGCTGTATCCGATTTAGACGGGAACACATTCAAGGTAACAAACTGAATGTCGCGGGAAGCATCTTGTTTGTACTTTTCGGCGTTCTTTTTCAGGTATGATTTAAGATCGCTATCGCTGTAGGTAATACTTGAATCAGTAATGGTTTCGTATGAAATACCAATTGATTTTCCACCCACTTCGTAATGTTCACGATCGTATTGTTCCTGAGCTTCAAGCTTGTTTACAAATACTCCCGCTTTAACAAGATTCGTATATTTTTCCTGTTCGGTTCTTTCACGGATAGGTACCTCAAACTGGTTATACCAAATGCGGAACATTCTCGGATCTTCCTGCATTCTTCCTTCGAGGAAAGCGATGAGTTGTCCGCGGTTCAGTTCCTTGGTTAATGTATCCTGAAAAGCCTGAACAACCGACGGGTCCGGATGAGCTCCAGTTGTAAGATCCTTGAGTTCTTCAGCTCCTACACTAATGCCGAGTTTCTGGTGTTCAACTTTGTTGATCTTGTCCTGAAGCAATTGATTCCAGGCCATTTCTCTGAACTGCTCATCATCACCGGCAGAATTCAAATCCTGCTGATAGAAAGTCTTGAGTCCTTCAACTTTTTCAGAATAGTCTTCGTACGTAATTTTATCTCCAGCAATTTCACCAACCACATTACGGGAACCACTGAAAATAGAGGGTCCGCTTTTTAACAGGTCGGTCAACACAAAAGCCAACATGGCTGCTCCAATCACAATCAGCAAACAACCTGATTGTTTTTGGATCTTCATGATCACACCGGTCTCTTCGTTCTTATTCGTAGCCATTTTTTTAAAATAGTCCGCAAAATAAGGCTTTTTGACACTAAATATCAACGGTCGAAAAATCGGGTCTGAAACGACATCAAAATGACGCGTTCACAGGATTTTCAGCGATCAATTCTGAGCAACTGTACGCCGTCTTCCACAACAAAAACAACAGAGTGTCGGGTGAAAAGCGACCGACTCATTTTATACCGGAAATCTTCCATGTTCTCATCATGAGGCTGGAAGCTGCTTCTTTTAACTTTGGAGAATACACCTGCTATTCGGGCACGATCCGTAATTTCGATGTTCTGATTCGTGCGCAGATATATGATTCTGCTCTTCGGTTTTGAAGAATAATACACAAACTGATTTTGCATAAAGCCTACATTACGAAGCGGATTATTTAAGTCCATAACACGGGTATAAACCACCGAATAATCCTGAAAGCCGGTCCAAACCGCAGCGAGTTTTCCATCATATAAATCAATATCAATGTAATCTCCCGAAAAGGCTTTGGAGCCGTGCGGTTTAAAGACCTGACTGTTGAGTCGAACATCTTCAAAGGTATTTCCCCCATCACTTGTTAGTGAAACATAAACATCCGAAAACACATCGAGATCGCAATTCCTGCGGTCGTAATAAATAATGGCAAGTGTTCCGTCTTTCGGATCAATCGCCGCATTCGGCATGAACTGATCTCCGTCTTCTTTTTGATTAACACGAATCGGTTCGCTCCAGTGTTCTCCCCGGTCATCGGAATAAAGCATGTAAACATTTGCATCCTTGTTAATCCGGTCGCCGTAAACCACATATAAACGGCCTTTGAATTTAGAGTTTGGCGAGTTGTCGATTAGTAAAAAAGGCATTCCATTCGTGCGATACACATTCGGAATATCCTGAGCCCAGCCGGCGTATTGATTTCCGATAATTTTATCGCGTCCCCAGGTTTTTCCGCCGTCAGAACTTTTATCGAAATACAATTTATAATGCCCGGCCCAAACGCAATAAATGGTTCCATCGGTTCCAACTGCGGTTGTGGCACCTTCAAGAGCGTGATCATCATCCAGACAAATTCCGGTGGTATCGGAAATCGTGATTGCCTCAGACCACGACTTACTTAAATCCGAAGAAGATGAAAACCGGATTTTACTCCGGTCTTTCTTTTTCTTGCTTTCGTATTTATCAAATTCCGTCCAGGTGATATACAGGTTTTTATAAAAGGGAGATGTCTCAGAATCGTCGCTGCTCAACCAGGGTTTGTCCTGATTTTTTGTTCCGTTTAAACCGGTGTAAGAATCGCGGTCAAACGAAAACCCTCCATCCGATGAGCCCTGAATAACCATTCGATCCAGAAAGCCCGTTTTGATCGTGAGATGTGTCAGATACAAATTTCCATCTGGTGTGGCATGCAGAACCGGATCGCCGTACATTCCGTATTCTGAGGTGATCGTTGTATCCTCCCAGGTTTGGCCGTTGTCGGTACTGATGTATTTATTATAGAGATTGGTGCAAACTACAATTGTATCCGGATGTTGCCGGTTGATCGCAATTGTTGGTTCGTTCGGATAAAAGACATAGCCTTTGGAATTTACCGGAATTTCGGTTTGAGCTAATGTCGTTAACCCACAACACAGCAACCCAAACAAAAGCGGATTTTTCATGGTTCGAAACTGAGACGCATTCCGTTTACTCCTTCATTGATTTTTCCGTTTGACCAGGCAAGGTGTCCGGAAACAAATGTGTGCGTAATGCTTTGGTTAAAGGTATGTCCCTCGAGCGGAGACCAACCGCATTTATAAAGCAGGTTATTTTTAGTAACTGTAAAATTCAGGTTCGGATCTACGAGAACCAGATCAGCAAAATAACCTTCCCGGATAAAGCCGCGATCCTGAACATGAAATAAATCTGCCGGAGCATGACACATTCTGAATACCATCTCTTCCATCGTAATCTTTCTATTCTCAACCGCTTCGAGCATCAGGTTTAATGAGTGTTGAACTAGCGGAAGTCCGGAAGGAGCTTTGAGGTATTTGTTCGATTTTTCTTCGAATGTATGTGGCGCATGGTCCGTTGCAATTACATCAAAACGACCTTCTGAAAGGGCATTCCACAAAGCTTCGCGATCGGCTGCGGTTTTAATAGCCGGATTGCATTTTATCAGCGAACCCAGTGTTTCGTAATCTTCATCGCAAAATGTTAGATGATGAACGCAAACTTCAGAAGTGATTTGCTTTTTTCGGAGATCGCCACCGATTTCAAAAAGAGAAGGTTCTTCGGCAGTACTAATGTGCAGGACATGAATTCGTGTTCCATGCTTTTTGGCTAATGAAACCGCTTTGGAGGATGACAGATAACACGCTTCCCGACTGCGAATTAACGGATGTTGAGAAAACGGAATGTCTTCTCCATATTCTTCAATGGCTTTGGCAGTATTGGCTCTGATGGTGTTTTCGTCTTCGCAGTGAAGTGCAATTCGCATAGGGCATTTCGAAAAGATATTTTCTAATGTGGTTTCGTTGTCGACAAGCATATCTCCGGTACTCGAACCCATAAAAATTTTCACACCACAAACATTCTTCGGATCGGTTCTCAGAACTTCGTCGATGTTCGTATTGGTGGCTCCCATATAAAAAGAAAAATTCGCCAGCGAGGTGCGTTTTCCAATTTGATATTTCTCTTCTAACAATTCCTGAGTAACGGCTTGCGGAACGGTATTCGGCATTTCCATAAACGAAGTGACTCCACCGGCAACTGCGGCTCTTGACTCGGTTGCAATGTTGGCTTTATGAGTTAAACCCGGTTCGCGAAAATGCACCTGATCGTCGATAACACCCGGTATCAGCCAGTTTCCGTTTGCGTCGATAATCTCCGCATTTGGGTCTGAGATGGAACTCCCGGTTTTTTCGATTCGTTGTCCATGTATTAAAACATCGCCTTCCGAAATTCTTCCTTCATTAACAATGCGGGCGTTTTTAATCAGGTATTTTTTGTTCATGATGCGACAAATTTAAACCACTTTATTGCGGCTCGCTTTGGTTTCGTTGTCTCACTTAGCTTCAATCCGTACTTTTACCCACGCTTTTATTATGACAACAGAGAACAAGGAAAAGACGCTGTTTTTGCTCGATGCATACGCTTTGATTTTTCGCGCGTATTACGCATTTATCAAAAACCCGAGAATCACTTCATACGGATTAAACTCATCCGCCATTTTCGGATTCACCAATACACTTTTAGACATTCTTCAAAACCAGAAACCCACACACATTGCCGTGGTTTTCGATCACAAATCAGAAAATATCCGCAAGCAGGAATTTGATTTTTACAAGGCAAACCGCGATGAAACTCCGGAAGATATAAAATTGTCGGAGCCTTACATCCGGAGAATTATTGAAGCGTTCAGAATTCCCATTCTCGAAGCGGAAGGTTACGAAGCCGACGACGTGATCGGAACACTTTCGGTAAAAGCCGAAAAGGCCGGATTCATAACCTATATGATGACTCCCGATAAAGATTACGGGCAACTCGTTACGGAACGCACTAAAATGTATCGTCCGGGTCGATCAGGAAGTGAACATGAAATCTGGGGACCCGAAGAAATCTGTAAGAAATTTGATCTCGACCGCGTGGATCAGGTGATAGATTATCTCGGGCTAATGGGTGATGCGGTTGATAATATTCCCGGGGTTCCGGGTGTCGGACCCAAAACGGCAAGCACATTATTAAAACAATACGGTACCATTGAAAATCTCTACAAGCACACCGATGAATTAAAGGGAAAGCTGAAAGAGAAAATTGAAGAAAACGAAGATCAGGCGCTCATTAGTAAAAAGCTGGCGACTATTCTTTTGGATGCTCCGGTTGATCTGGATGAAGATGCGCTGGTTTTGGAAGAACCGAATAAAGAGGAAATCAAAAAGATTTTTGAAGAGGTTGAGTTCAAGACTTTATATAAAAGAGTTGTGGGGGAAGATCCTCAATTCAATGTTGCTGGCGGACAACAATCCTTATTTCCATCGGACAATATTGGTGGAGCTGCGGCTACTCAATTACCAGAACCTTCTGCCGGAGGTGCTTTGCGAAAGATTGAAGATACTGAACACGATTATAAATTAGTTCAAACCGAAAAAGAGAGAGCGGCACTTTTAAAGGATTTATTAAAACAAAAGATTGTGTGCTTCGATACGGAAACAACCAGTCTTGATACCTTGGAAGCTGAAATTCTCGGGTGTGCTTTTTCATACGAAACCGGAAAAGGGCATTATGTGGTTTTTGAGGGAAGTCACGAAGACAAACAAAAAAGGCTGCAGGAATTCGAACCGTTTTTCTCCAATGAAAAAATTGAGAAGGTTCTTCAAAATGCGAAGTACGATTTTCAGATACTCTGGAATTACGGCATTCAGGTAAAAGGGCCCATATTCGACACCATGCTGGCACATTATCTTTTGGAGCCGGATCAGAAACACAACATGGATTTTTTGGCCGAGAAGTTCCTCGCATATCAGCCGGTTTCTATCACAGAATTAATTGGTAAAAAAGGTAAAAATCAATTGAGTTTTGATACGGTTGATTTGGAATCGGCGAAAGAATATGCAGTAGAAGATGCGGATATAACACTTCAACTCCGAAACATTTTTGAACCGGCATTAAAAGCAGATGACCTCACCAAAGTGATGGATCGTATTGAAATTCCATTAGTTCCGGTTTTAGGAAGAATGGAACACGAAGGCGTGCGGGTTGATACCGAATTTTTGGCGGAATATTCTAAAGAATTAGCGAAAGATGCACTCGAACTTGAAAAACAAATTAATGATGCCGCCGAAGGTGCGCGATTTAATATTTCATCGCCAAAACAATTGGGCGAAGTTCTTTTTGAACATTTAAAACTCGATCCTAAAGCGAAAAAGACTCGAACCGGTCAGTATAAAACAGATGAGGAAACACTTCAGAAATTAATCGGTTTGCACCCGCTTCCGGGATTAATTTTAGAATACAGAGAAATACAAAAGCTAAAAAGTACGTATGTCGATGCTATTCCAAAATTAGTGAGTAAAAAAACGGGAAGAGTGCATACGAGTTTCGGGCAGGCTGTTGCAGCAACCGGGCGATTGAGCAGCAACAATCCGAATTTGCAGAACATTCCGATTCGCACCGAACGCGGACGAAGAATTCGAAAGGCTTTTATTCCGAGAGACGAAGATCATATTCTGGTTTCGGCGGATTATAGTCAGATTGAACTGCGGATTATTGCGAGCATCAGTGGTGATGAAGGAATGTCGGAAGCGTTTCGAAAAGGGCAGGACATTCACACCGCCACAGCAGCCAGAGTTTTCGGTGTTCCGTTAGAAGCGGTAGACAGTGATATGCGTCGAAAAGCTAAAACGGTGAATTTCGGATTGATTTACGGAATTTCTGCATTCGGACTAAGCCAGCGAATCGGGATTAGCCGGACTGAAGCCGCAGATCTGATTGATGCGTATTTCACGCAATTCAGCGGAATTAAAAAATACATGGACGACACCATTAAATTCTGTCGGGATCACGGTTATGTGCAAACGGTAATGGGAAGAAAGCGCCGGATACGCGACATCAATTCACAGAACCGAACGGTGGTTGGTTTTGCCGAACGAAACGCGATTAATGCTCCGATTCAGGGTTCTGCCGCTGATATGATAAAGCTCGCCATGATTAACATTGATGCGGCTTTAAGGCTTCAGGATTTTAAATCGAAAATGATTCTTCAGGTGCACGACGAATTGCTTTTTGATGTGCACAAAAGCGAATTAGACCGGTTAAAAATGTTGATCAAACCGCTTATGGAACACGCCATGCCATTGAATGTCCCAACTATTGCCGAAGTGGGTGAGGGGCAGAATTGGTTGGAAGCACATTAATAATTAACCGTGATTCTCAGTTAAAAAAATCCGACCTCCGGTGATCGTATTCACCGGAGGTCGCGACCTCCGGTGAATACGATCACGAATAGTTAGTATCTTCGTACTAATCATGTACGCAAGGATTATCAGTGAAAGCATAACTAAACGGATTAATTCCCGAAAGGCAATTATTTTAACCGGGCCTCGGCAGGTAGGAAAAACTACCTTGATAGAATCACTTTTAAAATCAAAAGAGCATTTGTTACTCAATGGAGATGATCCGACTACACGGAGCTTATTGAGTAATCCGAATACTGAGCAAATTCGTGCGATACTTGGGAAGTATAAATATGTCTTTATAGATGAGGCTCAAAGAATTGAAGGAATTGGTCTTACCATGAAAATAATTACAGATCAGTTCAAAGACGTTCAACTTTTTGCCAGTGGATCGTCTTCATTTGATTTATCCAGTAAGATTAATGAGCCATTAACCGGTAGAAAGTGGGAGTACCAACTTTTTCCGGTTTCCTGGGAAGAATACGAAAGTCATCACGGTTATTTATATGCTGAGCAAAACTTAGAGAACAGATTACTGTATGGATTTTACCCGGATGTTTTAAATAATGTTGGTGATGAAGTAGGTATTTTGAAAAATTTAGTGAGCAGTTATTTGTATAAAGATATTCTGGCTTTTGCAGAAATAAGAAAACCTGAAGTATTAGATAAACTCGTTCAGGCACTTGCATTACAGGTGGGAAGCGAGGTTAATTATTCTGAGTTGGCACAAACGGTTAATGTCGATAAAAATACTATTGGCAAATACATTGATATTTTGCAAAAGGGTTATGTTATTTTTAAGTTGAGTAGTTTCAGCCGAAATCTGAGAAATGAAATTAAGACCAATAAAAAAATTTATTTCTATGATAACGGGATCAGGAATATGGTTATCGGCAACTTTAATCCAATTGAAATGCGGTCAGATAAAGGAGCACTTTGGGAGAATTTTTTAATTTCCGAAAGAGTAAAACAAATTGAATACAAACAAAGTCTGGCTCACTCATATTTTTGGCGTACGAAACATCAACAGGAAGTGGATTATGTTGAAGAAACCGGAGGTAAGATAGCTGGATTTGAGTTCAAATGGAATCCTAAAAAGAATTTGAAATTACCGGCATCATTTACAGAAACATATAATGCAGATGAAAGAGTTATCACAAGAGATAATTTCAGAGAATTTGTAGTTATTCATCAAAAGAAGTAGATTTTATATCTGCAAATCCGCGACAGGATTGTGATCAATTCAACCGATTGAGAAAAGGTTCTACAATTTTTCTAGCCGGTTTTTTTTCATAAATAACACTAAATACAAAATCCAGAATCGGCATTTCCACTTTGTATTTTTCGTTGAGTCTGTGAATGGAAGAAGTGGCGTAATAACCTTCTGCCACCATGTTCATTTCGAGTTGTGCGGAAGTTACCGAATACCCTTTGCCGAGCATGTGCCCAAAGGTGCGGTTGCGGCTGAATTGTGAATACGCGGTTACCATCAGATCACCGAGGTAAGCCGAATCATCGATATCGCGTTGAATCGGATGCACAACCGAGATGAATCTTTTTATTTCCCGAATGGCGTTTGAAACCAGAACAGCGAGAAAATTATCTCCGTATCCCATGCCATGACAAATTCCGGCAGCTATGGCGTAAATATTTTTTAATACGGCAGAATATTCAGTTCCAAAAATATCGTCGGTGGTGGAAGTTTTAATAAAACGACAATTTAAAAAGGAAGCAATTGTGGAACTGAGATTTGCATTTTCTGAGGCAACCGTTAAATAACTCAATCGTTCCAGTGCAACTTCCTCGGCGTGACAAGGTCCGGTAATTACGGCGAAATCATCATGAGTTATATTCCAGGTTGAATTTAAATAATCGCCCAGAATCTGACCGGTTTCCGGAATTAATCCTTTAATCGCGGAAATAATTTTTTTACCGCTGAAAATATCTGCCGGCAAATCATTTAGTGCACTGTGCAAAAATGCAGAAGGAACTGCAAGGAGAATATATTCAGCCGAATTAATTACCGATAAAATATCATTTGAATAATTAATTTTTCTTCCTGTAAAATCGACTGAACTAATGTAGTCGGGATTGTGTCCGTGACTTCGGATATAATCAGCTTTTGCTTCCGTTCGAAGCCACCAGTGTAAATGGTGTTGCTGATGATTTTCCGAAAGTATTTTGGCTAAAGCGGTTGCCCAGCTTCCGCCTCCGATGATTCCGATTTCCGACATCCATGCGAAATAATACCTGTACTCATGGAATTACAAAAAAACTTTGGAGTACGAAGTGATAGCCGATGCAAAATTGAAAATGATTTACCGAACCGGAAGTTGAACTTTCCCGGTTTGATATAGCAAAACCTGAGTATTAGTGAAGATGAGTTCGAAACGTGCGCGGGCCAGCGTGGTCTGTGAATTCACCCAATTTGTCTTGGCAATTAACAGTTCGAGCGAAGTGATCAGGCCGGCCTCAAATCGCTTAAGGGCAAACTCGTAATTTTCGCTTTGTGCGTTTTCGTCTTCCACTGCTGCGAGGTAAGAAGCCTGGGCATTCTCAAACTCAGTATACGAACGAACAATGTCAGACTGAATCTGATTTTTGGTTCGTTCAAGGTTGTTCTGACTTGCTTCTTCATTCAGTTTCGCGTCGGCAATATTGGTTTTAACCTGATGATTGTTGAAGATCGGAATACTCAGAGTAAAGCCCACAGCCTGCCCGAAGTTGTCGTGTAATTGTTTGCCGAATGCCGTAGTTTTCGTGTCGTACGATGTGTACTGAGTTAACACAGATTCATTTGTTCCAGACACATATCCGATCGGGACAATCGTTGTTTGCGGATTGTATTTGGTAAGCCGTGATTCTGAAAAAAGTGTGTTAACATTTCCGAAAAAACTAAGTCGCGGATAAATGCCCGATTCGGCAATGTCGGTGCTGATTATACTGGTTGCTAATTGTGTTTCGGCTAATTTGATATCCGGTATAGTTTCCATTCCGGTTTTAATGATTTCGTCTAATGTGCTGAGTGGCTTTGGTTGAATGGGAGTGAGGTCGGGTAGGGCGATTTTAAACGAATCGTTTTGTGGAATCTGCATCCATTGCTGAAGGGATAAATAATTTAACCGGATGGTTCCTTCGGCCTGTTGAACGTTGTATTTGTCGCGCGAAACCTGTGCTTTCAAATTCAGATATTCGCTCTGAGTTGATTTTCCGGCTTCGAATAATTGTTTGGCCCGTTCCATTTGAGCCGAGGTAGAAGCAGCTTGTTCTTTCACAATTTCAAGTTGCTTCATGGCATACACAACCTGCAGATAAGCTTCCACCACACCAAGAGAAACATTGTTGCGAATTACTTCTGTTTGAAATTCGCTTTCCACCATTTGGTTCTGACTTCTGAGAATGGTATTCCGGATCCGGAATCCGTTGTACAAAATCAAATTGCTGCTCAGAGAAAAACTATTACTCTGGATGGTTTGATTTACATATTGGTTGGTAAACGGGTCGATGGTTCGTCCGAAATTGTAGTTTAACGAAGCAGAGGAATTAAGCGTAGGGAGTTGATCCATTTTATACCGGTGCACGTATAATTCACTTCTCTGCATCGATAAGTTCTGGTCTTTCAGACTCAGATTATTCTGCAGAGCATATTCCACACACTCCGAAAGCGTCCATTCTTTCACCTGAGCCTTGGTGGTTAAAAAGAAACCTGTGGTAAGTACCAGCAATAAATATCGTGTCATGAATCCCGGCTTAGCCGGCGAAAGTAATTATCAGCCTTGGTTGGAAAGTAAGGTATCGATCAAGGAATTTTGATTTTAGACCACAACCATAACCGATGTTACAGGGTAATATGATTTTAGAACAAAAGAACCAACCTGACTTTTTTTGAAAAATAAGGTGGTTTTACTATAACATTGAGCCGTGGTTTCCGGCTTGTTTCATTCGAGATTGTTGAGAAAGGTGTACCCCGGTGCGCTTTGGCAGGTAGAGACCTTGGAACGCACAGTTTACCTCACATTCGACGACGGGCCGCATCCCGAAATTACACCATGGGTTTTGGAGACATTGAAAAATTACGATGCCAAAGCCACCTTTTTTTGCATTGGTAACAACATCGACAAATACCCCGAAACATATCAGCAAATTCTACAGGCCGGACACGTTACCGGTAATCACACGAATCACCATGTGAACGGATGGAAGGTTACTACCGAAGAATATCTTAAGGATGTGGAAGCCTGCGCACATTATTTTGAGACCCCGCTATTTCGTCCGCCTTACGGGCGCATGAAAAGATCGCAGTTTGAAACCTTAAAAACACGATATAAAAATGTGGTGATGTGGTCGCTGCTAAGCCGGGATTACTACGCCGGACTTGACATTCGGCAATCGATGCGGTTTTTAAAACTAAATACAGTACCGGGAAGTATTATCGTATTTCACGACAGCAGTAAAGCGGAGAAAAATCTGAAAGAAATGCTTCCGGAATACCTTCGGTTTCTCAAAGAACAGCGGTACGAAATGAAGTCACTTCCCGCATGATTTTTCTGATTGCCTGTGTTGTTCTTCCGTTTCTAATTATACAAATTCTCAGTTTGTGGATGATCGACCGGCCTCCGGTTCATAAACCAGAAGAATTCGCAGAACTCCCGGTTGTTTCTATTTTACTGGCAGCGCGTAACGAGGAAAAACTGATCATCAGAAGTCTGAAAGCGATTTCCGAATTGGATTATCCATCGGAGAAATTACAAGTGTGTATTGGCAACGATGGAAGTACCGATCGCACGGCAGAATTGATTGAAGAATTTATTTCCGGAAAGGCAAATTTTGAATTGCATCATATCAATGGGGTTTTAGGAAAGGGGCGGGGAAAAGCCAACGTATTAGCCCATTTGGCGCATAAAGCAAAAGGCGAATTTTATTTTATTACAGATGTGGATGTACGGCTTCCCAAAGACTGGATTCGGGAATTATTGGCTGAGTGTGAAGTCGGAGTTGGAATTGTTTCGGGAACTACTACCTGCGACCGCGGAAATTCGGTTTTTGGCTTAATGCAATCAATCGACTGGCTGCATTTTATGGGATATATCCAAAGCTTTGCCAACATGAATGTGGCGTGCACCTCGGTTGGAAACAATATGGCCGTTCGGGCAGATGCGTATAAGGAGACCGGTGGATTTGAGGAGATAGATTTTTCCATAACCGAAGATTATAAATTATTTGAAGCCGTAACGGAAAAAGGCTGGGGATGGAGGACGATTTTAACGCCCGGCTCATTAGGTCTTGCCACACATATCGACTCGTGGAAAGAAATGTTGCATCAGCGAAAGCGTTGGTTAATCGGGGCGAAGGATCTTCCGCTCAACTGGAAATTAATGATTGTGCTTTACGGCTTGTTTATTCCGGCCTTGATTTTACTTTTTATTTTAAAGCCCTGGATAGCTCTGGATTTATGGATCGTAAAATTTTGCCTGCAAAGTTTATACATTCGGAGGCTTTGCAGATTGTCCGGATTAAAGCCATTCAATATCCTGGAATTATTGATTTACGAAATATATGTTTTGATAAATACGGCTTTTACGGCAATCTTTTATTTTTTGCCGGTATCAGCAGTTTGGAAAGGCAGAATTTATAGCGAGAACGATTTAAAATAAAAATATTTTAGCAACATGCATCCAATACTATTTCGACTTGAAACTCCCGGTTTTCTGAAGGGAATTCTTCCGGATCATATTACACTTTATAGTTATGGTTTTTTAATAGCCATTGGTATTCTGGTTTCTTTCTTTTTTGCCAGACCGAGGGTTAAAAAACTGGGAATCGACGGTGATAAATTTTCTACAATTCTCATTTGGGCAATTCTTGCCGGATTTGTTGGAGGAAGGTTGTTTTTTTATTTCGAGGATTGGGGGCGTTATATGGAAAACCCATCCCAAATGTTGAGAATTACCGGCGGAGGATTTGTGTTTTACGGATCTGTAATTTTTGTGATACCTACTTTCTTTCTCCTGCTCCGCAAATACAAAATATCTGTGAGGCCTTTTTTGGATGTAATGGCTTTTGTCGGACCAATTGTTCAGTCATTTGGAAGGGTGGGTTGTTTTTTGGCTGGATGTTGTCATGGTCGTGTTTGCCACAATTCTTTGGGAGTTACCTTCACTGATGAGAAGTCGATGGCAACTCCTTTAAATGTTCCCTTATATCCAACACAATTATTTGATATTTTAATTAATGTGATTATTCTTATTACATTATTTTTAATAGAAAAGAAGCAAAAATTTTCGGGGCAATTAATGTTGATTTATTTAATGATGTATGCTGTTGGAAGATCCATTAATGAAGAATTCCGTGGCGATGAAGCCCGGGGATTTCTGTTCGATGGATGGTTGAGTCATTCCCAGTTTATTGCCATTATCCTGTTTGCACTCTCCGTTTTGGTTTGGATGAAGTGGAGAAATTTGCCAGAAGATAAACTCTGGAAGTAATTACACTTCCTCCATCAAAGTGCGGAAAGCCTGAACCCGTTCACCAAATTTTCGGAGAGTCTTTTCTTTCAAAGCAGGGCCGTGATTTGCTGCGTAATCGTTGAAGTGATCTCTCGATTCTGCCCAATACTGAATAGCGAAACTAATTCCGATGTCTTCCGGGTGATGCGGATCAATTTTAAACATGCGGTAGGAAATAAATTTTCCGGTGGCCATTACTTCCGGAAGATGTTCCTCTTTCATCCAGGCAATCCATTCTGATTCTATCTCCGGATCGATGAGGCAGGTAACATTGTATTGGATCATATCAATTCTATTGGCTCAAAAGTAATGAGCTAAGAATTGCATTACGAATTTTCCAGCGCATGATTGCGACAACACGCGATAAGATGGTCGACGTCGAGTATGGTTATTTCCTTACTCTTCATTTTAATATATCCGTCTTTTACGAGCTCGTTGAGCATTCTTATAACCGATTCATAGGTGCTGCCGGCCATTGCTGCCATATCTTTTCGCGACATTTTGTATGCAAGTTTGCCTTCTTCATCTGTACCATAAACTTTATTAATGGTGAGAAGTGCCTGAGCAACTCTTCCTTTTACCGGCATGTGCGCAAGATTCTTCATTCTTTCTTCAGAGGCATTTAATTCATTAGAATAAAAAAGCATCATTTCAAAAAGAAAGTTTTTGTTATCGTGAAGCAGTTTTAAATATTCAGTGATGGGAACAAAACAAATATGGCTTTCTTCTAAAGCAATGGCATTAACATGATAAGAATTGTTCTTCCAATTTTGATCAATTCCCCTGTAACCTACAATATCGCCCGGACCGGCGAGTCGCAGAATAAGTCGCTTGTCTCCCCATTTTGTGTCGATTTTCACTTTACCTTCTAATAGAAAGTACACACCTAAAATAGGTTCACCTTCTTCAAATACAAACTGACCTTTTCGGTATCGTTTTACGTCGTGAACTTCACTTAGATGGTGAAATCTTGATGGATCTACATTTTTACATAAAAAACATTGGTTGGGTTGGCATTCTCTAATTTTCTTGTGGCTCTTCATTTATTCAGTTGTGCTTACGCAAAATTGTAGGCATAAACGGGCTGATAAAAAGAGAATTATCATGAAATAAGCTGTGTCTTGGCATAAACTGAAGCAAAGGCAGTCGTATCTATGATGTTCGTCATATAAATGCAGAAAAATCTAAAATTGATTTGCACCAACAAATTATCATGGAGTTACATTTTAACGAAATTCGGGTTGGCGAGGTAGTGCGATACGATTACCGGACAGCAGACATTTTCAGGTCGTTTAACATTGAATATTGTTGTGCCGGAAGCAAACTACTGGGCAAAGTTTGCGAAGAATACGGAATTGATCCGGATGATTTGAGAATTGAACTGAACGCAATTCTCGAACTTCAGGGAGAGGGAATTTCGGATGAAATGGATTTTGTTAACTGGGATCACAACAGGTTATTGAATCAAATCGAAACAGTACATCATGTATATGCTCACGGGGCAATACCGGTGATTCGGGCACAACTGACCAAATTGGTTCAGATATACGGAGATCAATTTCCTCAATTAAGCGAGATCGAGAAAGATTTTATTAAAGCTTCGGGAAGTTTTAAGTGGCATATGCGAAAGGAAGAACTCGTTTTTTTCCCTTTATTAAGACGATGGTTCGATAGCCCGTTAAAGTCCGGAGAGGAAATTTCAATGTATACACCGATTCTTGAGATTATTAAAGAGCACGAAACGGAGGTAAATCTATTTAAAGGAATTCGCAACTTATGTGAGTCGGTTATGGAAACTTCAGGGGAATATGTGATGTTGAAAGACTGTATGCAAAACCTGATTGATTTTTTTCAGGATATGGAATTGCACCTTCATTTGGAAAACAACATTCTGTTTCCGAAAGTGATTCAAATGGAAAGGGGTTTGGTTGAAAGCGGTCGAAACTAAAAAATAGGTGCGGAGAGAGAGGGATTCGAACCCTCGATACCCTTGCGAGTATACCACCTTTCCAGGGTGGCCCGATCGACCGCTCCGGCATCTCTCCGAAGGGAGGGCAAAATTATGTTATCCGGAATAATTCACGCGCATTCCGGGAAGTAATATCTGAGATTTCTTCTAATGAGGTTTGGGTAACTGCCGCAAGCTTTTCGGCAATGTGAATTAAATACGAAGACTCATTTCTTTTTCCACGGTAAGGAACCGGAGCGAGATACGGTGAGTCAGTTTCGAGAATTATTCGGGGTAACAGATCTTTGGTTATTACATCCGCGAGTTCGCTTTTTTTGAAGGTTAAAACACCTCCGATTCCCAGATAGAATCCGAGATCTATTATTTCCAGAGCTTCGTGAATTCCGTCTCCAAAGCAATGAAAAACGCCTTTCAGATCCGGTAAATTCCATTTTTTAATCAGATCAATTACCTCACGTGTTGCATTGCGGGTGTGAAGAGCGACAGGCAAGTTGTATTCGATTGCCAGTTCGCATTGTCTTTTTAGTGCATAGGTCTGAAGGTCTTTGGTTGAAACATCCCAGTATAAATCCATTCCGATTTCTCCGACCGCACAAAATTTTTGTTCAGTTAATTTTTTCGCGACAAAAGAGAGTTCCGACTCTATTGTATCTTCTTTGACAGAACACGGGTGAACGCCGATCATGGGCAGAAAGAAATCCGGATAATGAGTCACCAGATTTTCCATTCGATTATAGGTCGACTGCTCGATGTTCGGTAAAAGTACTTTAGTGATTCCCCGGGTTTTGCAACGATTTACAACCTGATCAAGATCGTTGTCAAACTCCTCCACAAAGAGATGGGAATGTGTATCGATGAGGTTTACCATTGAGGCTTTTGTTTGTTCAGGAAAGCAGCGATTCCTTTTTTGCAATCGGCAGATTCGCGTGCCGTCGCATTCATTCTGGCTGCATAATCCAATGCGGTTTTTATATCCATTGAAGGTAGTTCAACGAGCATTTCTTTGGTTCTTCTTACACTTTCTGCAGAGTTTCTGGAAATCATTTTTAATGCAAATTGACGCACTGTTTCATCGATTTTCTGGGAAGAATCAACCTGATAAATCAATCCCGCTTCGATTGCTTTTCGGGCATCCAAAATGTCGGCGGTAAGCATGAGTTCTCTTGCTTTTTGATCCCCCAGTTTTCGAAGCAGGAAGATCATCACAATGGCGGGTACGAAACCGATTCTCGCTTCGGTGTATCCGAAGGTTGCTTCGGGAGTTGAGAAACAGAAATCTCCGAGAGTAGCCAATCCGCAACCTCCGGCAAGTGCAGGCCCTTCCACCTGTGTTATCAGATATTTGGGAAACCGGTACATCATTTCAAACAAACCGGCAAGATGACTGCTGTCGTGATAATTGTCGTCGAAAGTGAAATTCTGAAGATTTTGCAGAAATTGTAAATCAGCCCCCGCACAAAAAGCTTGTCCGTCTGATTTGATAATTACCGCACGGCAATCGGTATCATTAGCCAGTTCGGTTAAAGCAGATTTTAATTCGGTAACCATTTCCTGATTAAGAGCATTTCTTTTTTCAGGCCGGGCTAATATGAGGTTTGCAATTCTTTCAGACTTCTCTATTCTAATGTATTCCATCTGGAAATTTTGGTCAAAGTTATTCCCTTCAAACCAATGGGAACAAACAAAAAAGTCCCGCCATCTCGGCGGGACTTTCAATAGGTAGGTATTATTTATTAAAGATTCAGAGTTAAACTACCTTATCTAGAGATAGTCACTCTCTGAACAGAAGCTTGATTACCGTTGGTCATCTGAACGAAGTACACACCTGCGGCGGCATCGCTCAAATCGATTGAGGTGGAAGCACCTTCTGCCTCAAGGGTACGGATGATTTTACCGGTAGCGTCCATGATGTTGATGATCATACCGTTTTGCGGATTTTCCACTTTCACGGTGAACAGACCTTTGTTCGGGTTCGGATACACAGAGAAGTTACCTTTCTGAACATCCTGGATTCCTACCGTA
>WGNA01000023.1 GCA_016124755.1 Bacteroidota bacterium
GGCTTTTAAAACCAGTTGTTCAACCTGTTGACTGCTAAGATTTCGCTGAGTGTAGTATTTGAATGCTTCTGAATCCGGTTTCAGGTACTGATCTATGATGTGATCCTGAAAGTACTGATACGGATCTCCGAAGTGGTCAATGATGGCATCTTTAAATCGTTGGGGAAGAGTTTCGTATTCAACTTCTGCTGGTCTGCCTTTCGACGAACGTATTTTTACTACACCATACCTTCGTTCTGCATCCTTATATTGATAAAATGTTAATCCTGCAGACTCCCAGTCATTCACATCAATATAAAATATGCCACCTTCCCCGTATCTCATAGCTGCTCGACGGTAGGTCTGCCTTCCGGGAAGAAGTGATTGTCTGCATTGATAAAGCCGACGTACGTACCTTTTGAATCAAGTCCGCGATTGGCTAATTCTGCCTTGGCAAGGAGAACGGGATCTATTGAACCATTGGCAATACTCAACAAAAGTTCAGTAGTAGTGAGTTGAAAGATCTCGGCAGGTTTCATGATTCTACTGCCTCATTAAGTTGTTTGAGAATCTTGATCAACTCGTCCTCACCGGCAAGTATGGCCTCACACATGGCTACAATCTTGGGGTTGAATCGCTTATTTTCTACATTCAAAACAGAGTTGATGTAGGTTTCACCATAACCGGTGACTTTACTTACCAATCGTTTATGGTGCGGAGTAATACGCTTGGCCAGTTCCGGGTTTTTAGTTCTATTTGTATCGTACATCGCAACAAATGTATTTAACAATTTTTGAATACTCAAAAATATTTGAGCATATAAATGGAACTACATGAAAAAATTTTTGCGGTCTTAGATCACTTGAACATCACGGCCTACCGTGCCGCCAAAGAATTAGGCACTTCCGATGCTGTTTTGTCAAAAATCAAAAAAGGGCAAACACCAAGTGCTAAACTTTTAGAAAGTATTGTTCAGGTGTATAATGTCAATCCTATGTGGCTTATGACTGGTAAAGGGGAAATGTTTTTGTCAACCGCTTTACAACAGGTACAGAAGAATATTGAAAAGATTAACAGTTCACAGGGTTATAGAAAAGCGCAGGAGCTTTCAATCACAAATGATCCAAACCCTGTTGGTGAACTCGATCAGAGGATAATCACAATTGATCAGAAAGACGAATCCGGAGCCAACGTAATGGTGATTGACACCAAAGCTGCTGCCGGATGGCCAGGAAACATCAATAACAATTCATTCTACAATGAACTTCCTCAGTTCAAGCTGCCACTATTCCGATTGGGAGACTATGCCTTAATTCAAATCAGGGGTGATAGCATGGAACCCACCATATACAATGGTGACTGGCTCCTTACTTCCCAAATTCACAATTTTGACGATATCCGGGAAGGATATGTTTATGCGGTACTGTTATCAGATGGGTTTGTAGTTAAAAGAGTATTAAATCGAGTTCAAAAGCGCGGAGCTCTCGCGCTGAGATCAGATAATGAAACGTACTCAACCTACGATGTAAAGGTGACCGAGATACTGCAAATCTGGAAAGTGGAAATGAAGTGGAGTGCGGTATTAAAAAATCCCAAGGATGACATCCGGGAAGAATTAAAAATGCTTCGAACAGATATGGATATGCTGATAAATCATGTGATCATGAGGCAGGCAGATAGTCAATCACTCTTGGATGCAAAAACACTTAAATCGAAAACAAAAAAGTAGCATTCAAAATGGCTCCCCAATAACTCACTTGCCACACTTCAATGACAAATTAAATTGGATCCCCAAATGGATCTCCAATTGGATTTCCATTGCCACCCCATTATCTATTTTGTCACATATCAATGACAAATTGAAATGCCACCCCATTTGCCACCCCATTTGCCACCCCATTCAAAATAATCACCCAAAACCTACGGCTCCAACCATCACATAAAATCACATCAAACAGGCCAATATTCAAACGCTATTTGAACGGCATTTTTACAGCAAATAAGCGGGTTTAAACCTTATGTGGTAGTTTACCATTCAAGTGGCATTCAAAATCGAACAGCGGTAAACCGTTAATGGTACTTTTTGAACATTTGAATTTGAAAATGAAAAACGGCAAAATATGCTAAGACTCTTTATTTACGGGTGTTTCGGCCAATTTCGGCCAAATATTAATATTGATGTTTGAATTTGAAGCCCTTAGTCGCTTCCGCAAATGTTTTTCGCCACAACTCTTATGTCGCCTTCCTGCTCGAACAATGATATTTCATTTCCGGTCTGGTCGTTATTCCAGGTTGTTACTCCGTCGGATATTCCGCTGGAAATGGTGCGCCGTTGATTATGGCAGAGAATTAAAGTATCCGGTAAAAGAATTTCCGGAATAAAGCGGTGAGAGATGCGAATTGAATCGGTTCGCACACAACCATTGAGATTAAGTGTAACTGAATATTTCGCAGCATCTTTTACAAATCTCGATTGCGCATTTGAACCATTGTCCCACAGAATTTTTAAATCCGGATTGGAGGAAAGTTTTAATTCAATTGAATCTCCGAAGCAAATTGCGGTGTCGTTACCGAGGTCGAGATCCGGTGATTCCAGTTCCGAAAGTATGTGATCATCCGAATCCCTTCCACAACCGTTTTCCGCATAAACAGAATAGGTACCTGCACTTTGAACCTGTCGTGGATTATCCGTTGAACCGTTCTCCCATTTAAACGACTGTCCGTTTGGTGAAATAATAACCGAGAGTATGGCAGATTCTCCATCGCAAAAAGTTGAGGGTCCGTTGATGCTTACTTCCGGCGTTTCATTCGCTTCAATCTCAATGGTATCGCGGGCAGAACATTCTCCTATCCAGGCTTCCAGCGAATAAATGCCGGATTGTTTAACTGTTCTTCTCGGATCAGCAGATTTGTTTTCCCATTGTACTCCGTCGTATCCGCTGGTAAAATCAAAGGAAAGCGAACTTCCGTTACAGAGGAGTGTATCGCGGCCCAGATCAATAGCAAAGGACTTCGATACATCAACCTGAATCGTGTCTTTTACCGGATTTCCGCAGGCATCTTTGAAGGTGACGATGTATGTCGTGCTTTCCCGGGCATTGCATCGCGGATTGCGAATTCCGGCGTCTGAAAGATAGGTTGCAGGAGACCATTCATAAGAGTTGTTCAGACTTTCACGTGCACTCAGAATAATCTCTTTTCCTTCACAAATGCTGTATTTATGGCGAATAATAATGTCGTCGCGCAGGCAGGCGATCTGAATATTATTTGCACCACCGGTAGCAGAGGTAAAACCCCAATACACTTCGGTAACACCTTTAAAAATAGAATTCACCAAATCGACCTGTGTTGTAATCCGCTTGCTGCAATCGAACCAAATTTCCAGTGTTTTGGAAGAAGGTTCCCAGGTTATACGTACGAGATGGTTCTTGCTGTCTTCTATGTTGGAACCGTCTGGCGCAGCCGTTACCGGACTGTGAATTTGATTGCTGCCCGTGTGATCTACACTTCCGTTTTTAAAAACTGCGATATGGTCCTGTGTAAGGTCGCCATAATTACCGTTGTAATAGGTATCGAATTCAATTCCGAGACTGGGCGAAAACCCTTCAAAACCAATTCCGCCTCCCAGATTTCCAAGAGCAGAAGTGCCAACCGTTTGCATTACGAAAACGATTCCATCGGCACCTGCATCGTTTGTCCCGAAATTGAGATTGAATTCGAGATCCAACGGTTTTGTAAGATCAATTTTATCGGCATACCAGACCGAACCGTTCTGGTTGTTTTTCGCGTCTGTTAGTCTGTAACAGGATCCGCCGGTTGCTCTGGCAGTTCCATTCGTAAAATAGGTTTGAGCGCAAACGATATTAACCCAACAAATGAGGGACAATAAGAATAGTTTCCGGATTGCGCACATTCGACTCAAAAGTACGCACGGATATTATCCATCGGTGAAAGCGCAGGTAAGTTAAACGTCGGTCGCGGTAAATAATCAGTTTATGGATTTGCGTACCTTTTGGGTGTAATCCCTGAGCGAATCTTTCAACTCTCGCTGGTTGTGTTCCATGTCGTGCTGAATCCAGATTACCGCCAGAATGTGTGTGAGTTGTTCTCCCTCGTCGGCACCGGGAATTTCGATGGCGGGCTTTTCTTCATTGAGTAATGCCTCTTCCGCTGCCACCAGCTCATGCATGGTATGTTTACCCACGAGTGCCCGAATTACTGAAACCTGCATATCAATTGAGTTTATTTAATAAGTCAACAACCCGATCTTCGAGGCTGGTTGCAGAGCCTTCTACTAATTCTCCATTTTTAAAAACCGCGAAAAAAGGAAGATTATCCACGCCGGCCATTTTCCGGGCTGTGGGATTTTCTTCGGCGTTGACATCCAGAAATGTTATTCCGTTAAATCTATCGTCGTCAGACAAACGGCGGAATTTGGGTGCAAACAATTTGCAGCTTCCACACCAGTTGGCAAAGTATTTCACCACTACCTTTTCATTTTCATTCAGCGTTTGCTGAAAACTTTCATCGGTAACTACCTGTACACTCATTTTTAAGTTTTTGAAGGGGTTTAAAATCCGGCCGCAAAATTATCAGCGGAACTTATCGATTCAAATTTTATGATTTTATAAATGAATTGCTTTAGACAATAACTAACCAACATCTGCAAGCTAGTTATTCAGGTTGGCTGCAAAATCAAGTTAACAAGGAACTCACCTTATTCATGTTCACTTTATCTAGATTCTATCCATATGGGTTAAGTTCAGATGATTCATTACCATTTTTTTATACTCAAATTCTTTGGATATTGCGCAAGCATAATGCAGTGGTTTTGATCAGCCATTAATAATTAATAATTTTCATGTTCAAAAAATTTCCCGAACATTATCTGTAACCAATAAAAATCTTACACACATGATTCAAAAAGGGTATTTTGTTATTACTGATATCACCGGTTATACTTCGTATTTGTCGAAATCAGAATTAGATCACGCACACGAAATTTTGCAATCATTATTCGAAGCTCAAATCAACCAGCTTCAACCACCGTTTATCATTTCTAATTTCCAGGGAGATGCGATCCTTTCTTATATTCCCGAAGGCAATATATTGAATAATCAAACCATTATTGAACTCATCGAAAACGTGTATTATTCCTTCATGGAAAAAAGGGAATTGATGCGTATGAATACTACCTGTACCTGCAATGCATGTAAGAACATTTCAGGTCTTGATCTGAAGATTTTCATTCATTATGGTCAATTTATTATTCAACAAATAATGGATAGAAAAGAGCTTGTGGGACCAGATGTTATTACTGTGCACCGAATGATGAAAAACCGGGTAAGGGAAGAAACCGGTATCACCGCTTATGCATTGTTTACGATGGACGCTGCCAAAAAATTAGATTTAAAAACAATGTGTCCAGAGGTTGTGAATTATTCAGATCAATACGATCAAATAGGTGAAGTTAAAATGCTCGTTCATTCTCTCCGGGAAATGTGGTTACGAGAAAAGGAAAAAAACAGAAATTGTGTGCTTAGGGAGGAAGCATGGGTTAAGAGCGAATTTGAAGTTGAAGTCCCTCTTGCATTCGTGTGGGAATATATTACAAATGCCCGCTTTAAAGTGCAGTGGTTAGATTTTTTAAGTGTTGTGCGCACAGATGATATGGGTGGAAGAATTATGGAAGGATCCAGCTTCCATTGTTCCCACTCTGATATGGAATTCAAATACAAAATGATTGACTGGAAACCGTTAGAATATCTCACATGTCATGAAATCGGCCTTAATAACATTGTCTATGATAAAAGCTATGTGGTTAAACCCACAGAGAAAGGTACTTACTTCGGATGCTATGTAAAATATCCGGTGGAAGGTCCGGCAGAAGAAACTTATGAAATGATGCAGGCTGGTTGGGATGCCACCTATGGCAATCTTAAAACAATGGTGCAGGAAGCATATAATGAAGAAAAAAAGAATATTTACGAGCCATTGGAAAATCCTAACTCGGATTAATCAAATGATCTTTTATTTCTACCATGAGTAGATTTTCGGAATGTAAGAGCTCTGTCGGCTGTAACAAATAAGCGATTTGTAATCCGCCTACCCTATTAAAATTAATATATCAAAATATAGACGTTGATGAATTCTCCGACTCGTCAGGTTAACTGTGAAAATCGAACCAAATAGAAATGGGTTCATAATGTTTTCAAAACCATTCGTCAGTAATTCCTCTAACTTGCGGGCGCAGTTTAAATCTATGTTAACAAAGAGATCATTATCGGTTCTTCTTGCGGGTTTTGCCGTATTAATTCTGAGTTGTAATCAGAACAGAACCCCTCCTGTTAATTACTTTTCAGATTCGTCGATGCAGACCATTGCAAGTCTGCAGGATCAGCGAAATGCAAAAGACCTCATTCATTACCTGAAAGCGAAACACGCTATGCACAGGATTGCTGCGGCGAAAGCCATGGGAAATATTTGTGATACCGCTTCCATTTCTTTTTTAAATGTTGCCATGCTCACCGATCAGGAAAAAGATGTTCGGAAAATGGCTGCCTGGGCTCTCGGGCAATACCGGGATTCTTCGATGTGCGGAAAACTGTGTCACGCAGCAACACTCGAACTGGATGAAGCAACACTTGCCTCTATTCTGGAAGCGATCGGAAAATGTGCCGATGAAGAAGGCGTGCAACTGCTCTCCGATTTTCGTCGGGTTGAAGGTATAATGGCGGAAGGTCATGCAGCCGGAATGATGAATGCCCGTAGAATGGGAAAATCTCCGACTGGTTTTTTCGCGCATTGTAAGCGATATCTTGATGACGAAAAATCAACTGCTCTAACCAAAATGTATTCGGCATACGCAATTAATAAGCTGCCTTCGGATGGCGAAGATATTTGCAGTTTGTCGGAGAATTGGAAAGCGAAAAATACAGATCCGGATGTTTTGGTCGCATTGAAACGAATTTGTCCGGAAACACAACCGGCAACTGAACTTAAGCCTTTTGATGCTTCTGCAATCGACACGTCACTCGCACCGTATCCGTTGTCGACATTGCTAAGAAGCTTCTCCTATTCAGAAATACCGGCACGGGAATATTTAGAGAATCTGGCTCAGGTACATCGTTACCAAATCGTGAGAACCACGGCGGCTGAACTTTATTTCGATTCTTATGCAGATGCGGATTCCATAGACGGAGCCTTGAGAAGTTTTTTGAAGTATTGTCTGATTTCAAAAGATCCGGCATTAATTAGTCTGGCGGCAAATTATGTTACCAAAACTGCCGGTCGTTTTAATTACAATTTGAAACGCAATATTCCGAGCATGCTAAGTTATGTTCGGTCAACGCTAAAGTCGCCTTCGCAGTGGGAAACCATTCTGGACGTTGAACAGGCCATTGCCGCACAAAAGAGAAAAACATTTGTTCCGCCGGTGGTGCCGTATAATCATCCGGTTGACTGGGAAGCGGTAAAGAAAATTTCGAAAGATCAACAGGTCGTACTTAAAACCAACAAAGGTGAAATGGTGATTCAATTACATGTTGAACAGGCACCCGGATCGGTTTGGAATTTTATTAATGAAGTAAACGCCGGACATTACAACAACCGGTATTTCCATCGGGTTGTTCCCGATTTTGTGATTCAGGGCGGTTGCCCGAGAGGCGACGGATGGGGTTCTCCCGACTGGTGCCAACGAAGCGAATTCACACCTTATCTGCGATACAAACGCGGTTCTGTAGGACTGGCTTCGGTTGGAAAAGACACCGAAGGCGTTCAGTTCTTTATTACGCACAACGCGACTCCGCATCTCGATGGCCGATATACAATCTTTGGAGAAGTAATCGAAGGGTTAGACGTAATCGACAAGATTGAATTAGGTGATCAGATTATATCCATTAGTCTTCGATAATTATTAAAACTTATGAATTAACCTATGGTCTGCGCATTGGTAAAAACAATAATTATTTCCAATGCGAAAGAATCAACGCAACAACCAGAAGCGATACGAAGTGGTATCCGGTATTAATACCAAATAACTTCCACGACTTTCTTTCCCATACTGTGGATCCAAGATCGTTAGGAAAATAGAATCCCAGCCAGGTAAAAATGGCCGCACTCAATCCGGTTCCGAGAGCATTTGATGCATCCGAACCCGGAACAAACGACCAGGCTCCCATGTTGTGTGCCAGTACCCACGACATGAGAAAATTGCCGATTATCATAAAAGCCATTCCTTTCATTAAAACTTTGGGATCCGGTTTTTCATTCATATCGTATCCCATTTCCCGTCCCCAGGCTTTTCCAAAAAGCGGTGTGTACCAAAGAAAACCGATAATGAAGTTGACAACAGTTGCAACAACAACAGCCAAGTAATTAATTTCGAGCATACATTGTTTTATTAGAGGAGTCAAACAAAGATATTCGGAAAGCCGGTACACTCACTATGGCAACGTTTGAAATGTTTAAACAATCCGGATCAAAGTTTTACCCGACTAATTCTCTACTTTAATAAAGGAACATTTAATTCCATTCGCACTCAAAAAATAGAAGCCGGGAACTAAGGTAGACACATCGATACCAAATAAAGCAGACCCCGATAAAATCGCCTTTCCGTTGAGATCAAGAATGGTGTATTCCGAAACACCACGAGCATAAATTACATCCGTTGCCGGATTCGGATAAATTTTGAAGAGCCTTTCACTATGTATTTTTTCGGTCGAAAGCGATGTAATAATTTCCCATGCACCAATGTCTAATTGATCACCTAAAACTCCGCGTTGCACAAAGATGAAATCTTCCTTAACCACTGCTAAAACCGAATTGGTTCCGGCATCAACTGTCGGGGATTTTTTTGTCGGACTCAGATCTCCATTAGCCAGATCTGTGAAGAGATCCGGAAAATCGGTATCGGAAACGAGCACCGAATTCCCATCATAACCGCCTGCTTTCCAAGACTTCAAATCAATTGCGGAACCATCACCGGTAAAACTCATTTTATTCTGAAGCACGTTGTAATCGCTTTTGAATCTGGTGGTGTCTTCCACCGTTATACAACCTCGCCAGGCATGCTGATTTATAATTACATTATTGAGAATTTCGGTTCCTTCATTGGCTCCTTCCATTACCAGAATCCCCCAACGTCCGTCAGTCGGCACCACAATCGTATTGTTATAAATCAGGATGTTATGCGTAACGTCTCCCCCGTCCTGTTGAAAAAGTGCAACTCCCTGCGCATTATGATTATTCCAGATCACGTTGTTATAAATTTTCGCTCCTACCACACCATCCATATTAATTCCGGAAGCGCCATTGTTGTCGTGCAGAAAATTCCCGTAAACCTGAGCATCGCTGATAATTCCGTCTCCTCCCTGACTGATATCACCGTTCATGTGAATGCCGGTGGCTTTATTATTAAAACACTCGTTGTACCGGATAACCGGGCGGTCGCCGCTGTTGGAAACATAAATCCCGTGTTCCTTTAGCGAACCCGAACAAACATTATTTTCAATTAGGATATCGTCGGTAAACCCGGTAAAGATTGCGCGCATTGCGTTCTTGTCGCAACTGCAATTTCGAACCGCACAGTTGTTGGCGTTCACCAAACGTATTCCGTTTCCCGCGCCTCCCATGTTGTTCACAACAAATCCGTCGATCACAATATGGTTTATGCCTTCGATGTTGATGCCGTCTTCCCGCTTTGCGCCTCTTTGAGTGATGTGCGCTCCTCTATCAATACTAAGAAAAACAATGGGCGCCGATGCAGTTCCACTGTTCATCCGGTCGTCGAACCCAACGTAATTACCTGGATGAACAAATACCGTATCTCCTGCCACGACTACATCTGCAGCATGCTGAATAGTGACAAAAGCGTTTGTGAGAGATAATCCGGAATTGTTATCGTTTCCGGAATTACTCACGTGGTAACCGGTTGCCATTCCGGTTTTAACATTAAAGCACAACAAAGCCAACAAGAGGAAAAACAAGTTATGTCTCATCTCAGGTAATTTAAGTTATCAGAGTTTAAACAAATATATCCTGTTCAATGAATGATTGATGCCGTGGATTAAAATGTTGATCAACCATTGGAATTCGCAATCAATAGTTATTTTGCAATGGCTTAAAAAAACCGGAACATATGCAAAAGAACCGACTCGAAGCCTTTAGCGACGGGGTAATTGCCATCATCATCACGATCATGGTTTTAGAAATTAAAGTGCCGCACGGAAATGAACTGAAAGATCTCGTTTCTGTGATTCCAGTTTTTCTTAGCTATGTAATGAGTTTTGTCTATCTGGGAATTTACTGGAATAATCATCACCACATGTTGCATACGGTGAATCGTGTAACCGGAAGCATTTTATGGGCAAACCTGCATTTACTTTTCTGGCTTTCACTCGTTCCTTTTGTAACCGCCTGGATGGGTGAAAATAATTTTAGCGCCCAACCGATGGCGCTCTACGGATTTGTTCTTTTAATGGCGGCCATTTCTTATTTTATTTTACAGAACAAAATAATTAAATATCACGGAGGAAAGGATTCGCTGTTGCAAAAAGCAATTGGCAACGATATTAAAGGAAAAATGTCACCGGTTATTTACATTATTGCGATTGCATTTAGTTGGGTTAATGCCTGGATTTCGGGAGCATTATATATTTTAGTCGCGTTGATGTGGCTCATACCGGATTCGCGAATTGAAAAACAAATTCAAACGCAGGAAAAATAGATTTGAGAAGCGAAAATCCAATAATGAAGAACGAAGCACAAAAAGCATATAGACAACCGAGTTATAGTGTAAGCACATAAAAACAAAACATGAAAAATATATTTATCCTCATTGCCATGGTGGCGCTTGCCTCTTGTAGTCAGATTAACCGGTATTCCAATACCATTGATAAGAATTCGGAAGGCATTAATTATATGAACCAGAATTTGTATGAAAAAGCCATCAGTTCTTTTCGGGAAGCGCTGGCTTTGCATCTGAACGACAAAGAAGTCCTCAATACGATTTACCGGAATATGTCGATTGCTTTTTACCAAACCGATCAGTTGGATTCAGCTGTTAAATATTCCTTTAAAGCGGCCTCACTTTATCCGAAAGATTCTTACGAGTATCTGGTTAATCAGGCGGATGCACTTACCATGAGTGATAAGGTTGACGAAGCGTTGGTAATGTTGCATCAGGCATACGAATTAAACCCGAAAGACATAGCCGTAAATAATTCACTCGGACTCATTTATCTCGGAGAGAGTGGAGATGAGTATTACGATCCTGATCAGGCACTCGAATACAATCTGAATGCGTATAACATCAATAAAGACCGGGCGACGGAAGGCGTGTTAGCTCTGAACTATTTTGAACTTGATAATTATGAAAAAGCCCGATATCATTATTATAAAATTTCCATTGAATACCCCAATGATGCTGAGAATTTATTCCAGTTAGGGCTTACCGAATTTTACGATGGTAAAACCGAAATGGCGATGAACTATTTCGAACGTGCCGTTAAAATAGATCCCGAATATCAGGATGCGGTTGATGATGTTTTGGAAGAAGTGACAGAATCTGAAGAACCAAATCAAGATTGAATTTACTTCAACTGAAATCTTTTTATGCTTTCCGGTTTATCTTTCGAACCTGATTTTTCAAGAGTCTGAAATCAGATTTGAATTAAAATAAATATGAAAACATGCATTCTCACCCATGCCGAATTACAGGATTCGGATGTAACGGCTTACGAAGACATCCGCACCCCGATTGTTGAGCTTATAAAACGGGATTCTCCCGGATTCAAAAAGGGTGATTTTGTATCTACTTTGGAATTAAACAAGTACCGGCAGCTTTATTTAAAACACCTGATCACGAGTGAGAACCGGGAACTGAATCACCTTGAAAAAGAAGTACTGAATGCCATTCACAACAATGAAATATTATCGGAGAATATAGAACCGGATCTTCAGGAATCGCTCACCACCGGACAAAAAATCGCCGATAAAATTGCGGCTTTTGGTGGTAGCTGGACTTTTATAATTACGTTTTTTTCTTTTCTGATTTTATGGATGTTGGTGAATATTTTCGTGTTGGCAACCAAGCCTTTTGATCCATATCCATTTATTCTTCTCAACCTAATTCTAAGTTGTCTGGCGGCGATTCAGGCTCCAATTATTATGATGAGTCAGAACCGTCAGGAACAAAAAGACCGTTCACGTAACGAACACGATTTTAAGGTAAATCTGAAGGCTGAATTAGAAATACGTTTGCTGAATGAGAAAATTGATCACATGGTGATTCATCAAAATAAACAGCTCTTAGAGATTCAGGAGTTGCAACTCGATTATCTGGAACAAATCGTTAAAAATGAAAAAAAGTACTGACGAATGCCATCTTGTTAATTGAATTAAAGAATAAGTATCGGAAGGCATTGTCAGCATAAAATACTGACGAATGCTATTTTGTTAATTGGAATAAAGAATAATTATTGGCAGACTTAGGTTGCCTTTTTGAGAATTCGATTTTTTATCCGCCGAAGCTTTAGCGCAGGCGGATTGGTTTTGGATTTTCAAAAAAAGCTCTTCTGCATTTCCCTCGGTAGTACCACAGGATCCTTTGGAACAAAGGAGATGTCAATAAAACTAAGTTCGCCTTTTGAATCGATTTTAATCATCACGCTCTGGTATGGTTTGAATTCTATTTTTCGTGTTACAGTTTTCCCATTAACACGAAAAGTTAAGGTATAGAAATCTGATTTTTTCATGAGCGACTGTCCGGAATAAATCGGATATTCCAAATTTGCAGAAAGTCGTTGCGCTAAAAAAATATAATGTGTGCTGTCGCTCTCAACCCGACACCAATAGGGTGGAATACTGTCTCCTTCAATCAACGGCGGATGTAAAATAACTTCTCCAAGGTCTGAAGAAACATTGGGTAAAGATTTTAATTCATTTAACCAATTTCCATAATTTTCGTCTTTGTTTTTTCCGGGTTGAATAGGTGAACTTTTTAAACAAATTTTTAATCCCGATTTAGCTAATTCCAAAATTCTCTTTAAAGCCCGTACGTCCAGATATTTTACATCTACATACAAAGAAGAAAAAGCAGCATCTCCTACTGAGAGTTTTCCATTTCTAAATTCCGCTTCTTCCAGATAGTGCCGGTTAATCCACAAAGGATGATATTTTTTTAGTTCCTCATGTATTTCCACATACCGCATTTCGTATTCACCCCAAACAAAAACACGTTGTTTTTCCGGAGGCAATGCACCTTTCATCACCGCATCTTCATAAGGAATATAAACCGCCACATCGCTGTAGGTTTTTCCACGTTGCAGAATATTGGAAACCTTTTCCATGTAAGAATTAAAAGCCGGAAGTTCCGGAGTGAGACTACCTCCCGGACCGAAATACGTAGTTGCAAAAAATTCGATCGTATCGGAACCTTCGGGATTATACGGCATTCCATGATAAAAATGTTGATTTACACCCTGAGCAAAAAGTGCATCGGCGACCATTTTGCAATCTGCCGTATTTTCTTTTTTGAGATATGTCGCTTTGAATCCATACATGCAAGTGAACGTCTCACTCGAAACCATGCGCCGGGAAGAAAGACAAGCCGCAGAACTCACAATTCGAGAATAATCAGGATTGTTGAGCATGGCTTCGGTTTCGGGAATATCGACGAGGCCATAGGTTGTCATTACATCGGTGGGAGAAGCCAGACACTGAACTCTTGACCACGCCCCTAACCTATGGCACGTTCGAACATACGGCTTGTAAAATCCGTTGGTAACATATTCATCCAGATGCATCATGTAATCGTACCGCACATTTGGAAATGAATCTAGTTGTGCTTCCATAAAAGGTAAAATGTCGTATCCAAATTTCGACTGGAACGATTCCTCAAATCCGGGTGTCCAGACTTTAAGTTTCGAATTCATTCGTATTTCCCATGAATCCGTAAACAGCGCCGGTTTGTGACCTTTCAAAGGTTCTATGAGCGCATCAGAAACCGGTTTGGCGAACAGGTTAAAGGCATTGCTGTCGCAGTGATTTATTACTAATTGTTTTTCGGGCCAGCACCACGCAAACGTTAGCCATTGTCGAAAGGAAGTATCGCCGTAAATCTGTGTTCCGTATTCTTTGGGTATGTTGCCGCCGGCGATCGGCCACGAACTCCCGAAGGTAAAGTCGCAGGCAAGTCCGATCGAATCAGCGTATCGCTTGGTGTATGCTACGATAGCAGACCATTCCGGACTAAGCCATTTTTGTGCAGTTGTGTCTTTTGGATAGAAATGATGGTGGTTTCTCTGATAATCCAATTGGTACCGGTAAAGCGGATAAACCCACGCGATTTCAACGCCTCCGAAATTATTTGCCTTCGCCCAATCGAGCTGGTATTCTACGTCCTTTTCTTTTATTTCCGTTGCGAACCACCACCAGCGGGTGCAGGGTTTGGAAGTCTGATAAAATGGCAAAGGAGAATTTTTTAAGAATTGTGCCCGTGCAGATAAATTTGAAAAGAGCGCAATGAGAGTGAAGAATAGAACGAAGTTGCAGCGCGTCGGTTTCATCGGCTAAAAATAGACAAAATTGGAAGTTCCGGACTTACACAGGAAAATGGGATTGATTTAAACTCAAAAGACGTAGTAGATCATTTACTGTGAGCGCAAGTCTCTACGCAGTTCATTGTCAATGTTATATTTACCGCGTGAAACGATCATTTTCAAGACTGCTGATCATTCTGATCTGTATTGCTTTCGGTTGGTTTATCGGTTATTTGAGACTTCCGTATACAAACAGCCGGTTGGCATTCGGAGTCGGTTTTTTATCGTGTATCGTTCTCATTCTTTTCATTTCCGCCATCCGATTGGTTTGGCGAAAAAATTCGGGTTTGATCAAATGGATTTCAGAAAAACAGAAAACGGAAAAATCCTTCAATCCGAACCGAACGTATGCTTTTTTATGGGTAATGGTTTCGGCGTTTATTCTGCTGAGTGCATTGGTGGTGATATTGGCAGTTCGCGGTCAGAAACAATCCTTTCAAGCACAATTGAACCGGCAGTCGGAACGGATTTCCGAACTCACTGTAATTACTGAATCACTCCGCAAAAGCAATCAGTTTTACTTGATGAACAATGTGCTAAACAAAGTTGATGACGAATTAAAAAACAATCCTTCCCGAAAATTAACACCCGAAACCATTGCAAGGATTGCCGCACTTTGCAACGGATTTAAACCCTACAAAACATTGGAAGGCGACACGATTTCTTCACGGGAATTAAGTCCGGAACGCGGTCAGTTATTAATTGCTTTGTGTTTATTAAAATTAGATACATCCACCTTTAATGCGATAAAATCTAAGGCATCATTCGCCAAAGCAGATTTACGCGGTGCCGATTTGCAGAACGCGGATTTGAGCAAGATTGACCTCAACGAATCTGATTTAAGTTTCGCGAATCTGAAACATTCCGATCTTGATCATGCCAACTTGATTAGAGTTCAGTGCATCGAAACTCGCTTCGATAGTGCAAACCTCTCCTTTGTCATGATGAGAAATTCAACCATTAATAACACTTATTTTAATGGTGCTATTCTGGCGAATGGCAATTTCAAAGGATGTAATTTTCAAAATGCCCAGTTCATTGCGGCAAATCTCAATAATACTAATTTCCAATGGACAAAGATGCAAGGCTCTATTTTGAGGAACGCTACACTGATTGGAGCCGATTTTATTCGATCTGATTTAACCAGAGCAGATCTATCCGAAGTCAATTGCAGCAGAGGCAAATTATCTATGGTTATATTTAAGGAAACTAATCTGGTTAATATCAAATTAGATACAACCGAAGTACAGGAAAACTGGCTGGAAGTTCTTGCTGAAGCGAACGCCAGCGGTGGTGCAGATATCATAAAGGGATATTTGGTAGTCAAAGACACATCTTCGGGTTCCGCCGCTGATATCTTCCATTTAATACGAAAGTGATATAATGAAAATCTCATAAATCAGATTTTCCCATTTTCGTCCCGGTACGGAACTCCCTTTGAAACAACGGCAATTTTCTCACAAAAACGCATTACCAATTCATCTGTCTCGTGATACGGTGTGAATCCGATATTGAAAGACCAAGCGTAAAAGTCCTGCATATCATTGAGATAATCCGAAAGAAGTTTTGGCGTCCAGATAGTTTCTTCGGTAATTTGGTATTTCTTTTTTAATCTGGTTCCCAGATCCTGCCCCAATTTATTATTAATTATATCGACATAATTGTCAACCGGATTATTATCCGGATCGGTGAGTTGGCTTTCTTTAAACAAACCCGAAATAAGCTCCGGCATGTTTTCGCGCTCGTGCATGTCGGCAATAAATTCAGCAACCTCCTCCGAAAAGAAAGTCGTAATAAAAGCCTGCGCGGTAACATGATTAAAGGTATTGATATAACCCTTTTCAGAACTATCGCGCTCTGTGAGATAGGCTAATTGCGGTGTATTAATATTTTTCACCGACTCCAATGCCAGATCGTAAAACGCCACATCTCCTTCTCCGAAATACGAAGGGCGGCGACGCGAAAGTTTGTAAATTTTGTTTAGATCAACACGGTTTGAAACGGCCAATGGTGACTCAAACAACAACCCGACACGATACCAGAATCCGCTGTCAACTGCCTTCACCAAATCCCGCTGACGCAACCCCGAATGCAGTGCACATACCAATTCTTTTCCGTCGGCTTTATAAGTAAGCTCCACACGGGAATCATCCGGAAATGTATCTCCGGCAGCAGAATCCGGCACTATATGTTGCACCTGAATGGCTGATTCAAAATCTTCCAAAGACGAAAACCGGCTGGCCAACAATGCCCGCATCCACTGATCAGAATCCGGTGGTTGTGACATCTTTTGTCCGCACCCGATAATCAGGGTATGGAAAAAAAATACCCAAATAGCGATTCTTGTCTTCATCCGGTTGCAAAGATGAACAAATATCCAAAGTTGAATTCAAATGGAAAATTCTGTACTACAAGGAATTCCATAAATTGCCGGCTATGAAACGCATTCGATTTGGGCTGGTACTCTTTTTAATTCTGAATATCAATTGGATTTATGCAACGGATTTAAACATTGCGGATTGGGGTGCAAAAAGCGATGGAACAACACTGAGCACAGCTATTATTCAGAAGTTGATCGACAGCGCGAACAACGATGGAGGTGGAAAAGTAATTATTCCAAAAGGTCGCTTTTTAACCGGAAGTCTTGTAATGAAATCGGGAGTGGAATTGCATTTAGAGAAAGGTTCGGTTTTACTGGGAAGCACGGAGATTTCTGACTATTTCGCAATTTCCGAAAATAAGTGGAAGGCACTGATAATGGCTGATGGAATAGGCGATTTTTCTATCACCGGAAAGGGAACTATTGACGGACAAGGGCGAACTCTTGCATTAAAGATCGATAGCCTTTTTTACGCGGGACAATTAGATAGTTCTTTATATGAATTAAAGGAAAGACGGCCGGTTGCGCATGCCCGTCCAATGATTTTTCAATTCGTTAAATGCACCCGAATTGATATTGTGGGTATAACGATTCGCAATTCTTCTACGTGGGTTCAGAGTTACGATTTATGTTCTTATATTTTAATAAATGATATAAAAGTAGAGAGCAATGCTTATTGGAATAATGACGGAATTGACATTCTCGACTGTCGGGAAGTAATCATTATTAATTCTACCATTAATTCATCGGATGATGGCATTTGTATTAAGTCGTATTACCGCGGGCCGGATATTCATGTGAATTGCGAAAAGATCGACATTGTGAATTGCAAGGTACGTTCGAGTGCCAGCGCTGTAAAATTGGGTACATCTTCCTTTGGAGGATTTAAAAATATTAGAATTAAAAATATCGAGGTTTACGATACGTACCGTTCTGCAATCGCGCTGGAATGCTGGGAAACCGGGAAAATGGAAGACATTACGATTTCTAATATTAAAGCAAAAAATACCGGTAACGCTGTTTTTATCCGGTTGAGCAAACGCCCCAAATTCGATCGCTTTCCGATGGGTTATCTCAAAAACATTAAAATTAGTGATGTAAAGGTGGAGGTTCCTTTTCTGCAACCGGATATTAAATATGATTTCCCGGGGCCATCACTGCCATTTTTCCACAATGTGTTTCCATCATCTGTTACGGGTATTCCGGGTTTTAAAGTTGAAAATGTGGTGTTGGAAAATTTTAAAATTACCTATCCCGGCGGAGGAAACCCGGCGTACGCAAACATGCCGGTTTCAAGAGCTAAAGATGTACCTGAAAAAATTGCTGATTATCCGGAGTTTTCCATGTTCGGCGAACTTCCTGCCTGGGGTTTTTATGTTCGGCATGTAAACGGAATCACTCTAAAAAACATCCGGCTTAAAATTAAAAATCCGGATTATCGTCCGGCTTTCGTTTTTGAAGATGTCGAAAAACTTGTTTTGGAAAATGTCATTGTAAAAGGCGATAAAAAGCCGGTTTGGAAAGTGGTTTTAGAGTAAAGGGAAGTGCGATCTCAGATCGACGAGGTTCGATCGGATCCGGGAAACATGCATTGCGTGACTTTGCGGTTAAATAACCGCCTTCGCCATTTCAAGATCAAAATAAAAAAGCAATTTTCACAGTGGCTTCAGCGGGTAAAAAAGCGCGATCTCAGATCGACGAAGTACTATCGGTTGCGAATCGTAAAATCATTTAAGGCGAGCTTCATCCATCATTTAACTGTAGATTCTAACCGCAGATTAACGCAAAGGAATTCGCAAAGGAACGCAGATTTAAATTCAGCTCAACCAAAACAGAATGCTATATCTAAGTGCGATCTCAGATCGACGAGGTACGATCGGTTGCGAATCGAAAAATCATTTAAAGCGAGCTTCATCCATCATTTAACTGTAGATTCTAATCGCAGATTAACGCAAAGGAACGCAGATTTAAATTCAGCTCAACCAAAACAGTATGCTGTATCTAAGTGCGATCTCAGATCGACGATATACGATCGGATTCGGGAAACAAACATTGCGTTACTCTGCGAAAATCTTTGCGTGACTTTGCGGTTAAATACCCGCCTTCGCCATTTCAAGATCAAAATAAAAAAGCAATTTTCACAGTGGCTTCAGCGGATAAAAAAAGTACGATTTCAGATCGACGATTTACGATCAGACATTAATTCGTAAATCGTCGATCAACCCTCTAAGATTATCAATTGGGTTCTTCCAATGTTCCGTCGGCATGCAGAGCAAACCTCTTTCGGTTTTTATCATGCGCCATTTCCTCTTTAGGCCACGGCCATCCCCCAAATTGTGTTCTCCTGTAATCCGCAAATGCCTGTTGAATTTCCATTTCTGTATTCATCACAAACGGACCGTATTGCACCACCGGTTCATTGATCGGTTTTCCCTGGAGAAACAAAAGTCGGGACGGTGTCTTACCATTTTTAATTATCGCCGGAATATCTGCCTGCAACCGAACACAATGATTAAAAGGAATTTTAGATTCCCCGACCAGCAACGATTCACCTTCATAGAAATACAACATACGGTTTGCCTCGGCAGATGCCACAGGAATTGTCCAATCCGCACCGGCTTCCATATCGATTGTCCAGACCGCAACTTCATGATCGGGATTTGCCGCCCACGAATCAGGAGTGGGTGAAGGTGCCTTAATGTTGTTGATTTGTCCGCCGATAATGCGGATGTGCACTCCGTTTTCCTGGATCTCCGGAATTGCATTATTCCACAACATTTTAAAATGCGGTTCCACAAATTTGGAAGCTTTCGGGAGGTTTAACCAGATCTGAAAAATCTCCAACGTATTTTCCGAATCATCATTAAGCATCGGAAACATTTCGGAATGCAAAACTCCTTTTCCCGCCGTCATCCATTGCACGTCGCCAACCGAAAATCGTCCGGCAGCTCCGAGGGAATCTGAGTGATCCACCACACCCTGATTGGCGATGGTAATGGTTTCAAAACCGCGGTGCGGGTGGTACGGAAACCCTGGAATACGCGATCCGTGATACATTCGCCAGCCGTCTTTTATGGTAAAGTCGTTCCCGATATTTCTACCAGCCAAAGAAGCCGCCGGTTCCAGGTTTCCGTTTCCTTTCGGATAGTCGTCGTGATGAAATACACAAAATAAAAACGGGTCTAAAGTTTTCCAGGGAAAGCCTAACGGTTCAATTGATAAAACAGGATTTTGCATCTTCAGTATTTGCGATTTTTACATGCAACAAAGATGAAAGATAATGGTTCAGATTCTTCCGTTGACAAACATTTTGAGATAATATTTGGTGAATAAAAGACTACATTTTGTGAATAATCGAATGTATTTATTTACATCATTCGGAACGCCGTTAAATACGTATGTTTTGTAATGCAAATCTTACCATCTTTAAATAATGGTTATGCGAAAGTTGAAATAATTATAAGAATCGAATTGCGGCAAAAAAGCTTTCTTAAATATAAATGGAGTCAGTCACCATTTCAAAAACAGGGCGTTACCGAAAAGCCAAATGAGTAGGACCACCACTATTAACAACAAAAAGAAATGAAAAAAAATGTAGCTGAATTTCTGGGAACCTTTTGGTTGGTTCTCGGCGGTTGTGGCAGCGCCGTATTGGCTGCCGGTTTCCCGAACGTTGGAATCGGACTTCTTGGAGTTTCCTTAGCATTCGGATTAACAGTTTTAACAATTGCTTATTCATTGGGGCCGATTTCCGGTGCACATTTAAATCCGGCGGTTACTATCGGATTGTGGGCCGGTGGGAGAATCTCGACCAAAGAGATTCTTCCGTATGTTATTTCCCAGATTTTAGGGGCAATATTGGCAGCCGGAGTGCTGTATGTAATTGCAACCGGCAACGGATCCGACATCGGGGATTTTGCTGCGAACGGTTACGGAGATCACTCGCCCGGTAATTACAGTATGATGGCTGCAATCGTATCGGAGTTCGTGATGACTTTCGTTTTTTTAATTGTGATTCTCGGATCAACCGACGACAAAGCTCCCAAAGGATTTGCCGGATTAGCCATAGGTTTGTGTTTAACGCTCATACATTTGATCAGCATACCGGTGACCAATACTTCTGTAAATCCGGCCAGAAGCATCAGCCAGGCACTATTTGTCGGTGACTGGGCACTCTCTCAATTGTGGTTATTTTTAATTATTCCCCCGATCGGAGCCATCGCTGCAGGCATGGTTTATAAATATTTGAAATCAGAATAATTTTAATTTTAAACGCATGATTTAAAGCGGATATCAAGGCAGGATAGTCTTTGTATCCGCTTTTTGTTTGGGAGAAATTGAGGATTCAACAGTCTTTATACACATCATGGATATAGTAAAGAAAAGAGTATTGGGTTAAAGCGGTTTGTGTGCTAAAGAACCACAATATTATTGTTGCTGGAGATGAAGGTATTTTTCCTACTCGTGACGATGAGATTCGCAAAAAGTATATTTCCAGAATTATTTACCGCAAATAGGTTTTGACTTCGCCGGATTTCGAGCCTTAAAAAATTGCTTTGAAATATCATCGAAGCGATGCATTTTAGCAGTCAAAGTCACTATTCACACATGAAATACAAATTAACAGTTAACCAATTGTTGTTGGTTATTGCATTGGCAGTTTCCGGATTTTGGTTCGCAGGTTGTAAACCGGAAGATCCAAGTCCATCCATTGTTTCCCTATTTTACGCCGAAGAATTGGAAATTAGCGCTATGCATAAAGTTGGCGATTCATCCTGTCCGCAAACGCTTCCTTCCATTCCCATCGATCTAACGATAAAAGGCGGCGATCTTCATCCGGATTCCATCGTTGTAAGTTCAGAACATTTTGCTATCAATGCATTCTTTTCGAGTGGTGAACAATCGGTAGGTTCTGTCGGGTTTGAAGACAGCGAATCTGTAAAGCTTCAATTTAACTGTGGCACCCAGGATTCTTTTGAAGGAAAGGTTAAAATCACCTATTATAAAGAAGGTAAGGTTATCGATGGAGAATCGGTCACCGTGAAGATGACGATAGAGAAATAGCGTATCAGGTCTGCGGACTTTCCGAATTTTTAATTGGAAAAAATTGATTTAATTCCGAAGCTGAACAGATTCGGAATTAAATCAATTTACCGTTTTTTAGTATCTGAAAATATTTTATTCTGGGTAAAACAAGAAGCCCCAATTCCCTGCATGTCGAAATAATTTCCCAAATTTGATTGTTACTTCATCAAAAAGAAAAGATCAACACATGAAAACAATCAAACAAACTATCATCGTCTTAGCCCTGATCTTGTCCGGTTTTTCTTCAGGTTTTGCTACACTCGACAGCTCGGGAATCGTTAATAAAAAATGGACCGTAAGCACTATTCTGGTTAATCAATCTACGGATGTGTTTTACGATCAGGTATTCATTAACTTCTTCGACGGCCTTGTAGTGAAACGGCACTTCGATAAAATTTCTGCGCGAATTGGTGTTGAATATTTTACGAACACTTATAAAACGGGAGATAACAAATGCTGTGACTGGGTTTTTGCCGAGGGTTACAAAAACGTTTCGGTTTATCGAATTGGAGCAGAAAAATCCTTTATTAGGAAGGGCCGATTCCAATCGTATCTGGCACTTGATGCAGTTTTCCAGAAAACGCACTCAAATCTTCATTTCTACGGGGATTATGCATATCCACAAACTATTACAAATTCCACCGGGTATGGTATTTTTACATCACTAGGGTTTGCTTATTCACTTTCCAGACAATTATCACTTGGTCTTGAAACCAGAGGAAAATTTCTGCAAACTCAAACCAAAAATGATTATACCAATTACAACCCCTGGTATTCTGAAAGGCATACAGAGTCTAAAGAATTAATAAAATCAATGCAGGGTATCGGGGTTTTCACACTTGATTGGAATTTTTAAAAGGAGTCCGATCTTAGTCCAACACCTCAAATTATTCTACCAAAACCCGCACAGCTCCTTTTCCCGATTCTGTTTCCAGAATTAATAAATAAATACCTTGAGTAAGTCCCAGGTCGTTTGAATTTATCTTCCACAAATTGCCTCCTTTATTACCGGAACCTTTGAATACCGTAATTTCCTGACCGATGGCATTCGTGAGCTTTAGATGAATAAATCCTTCTGATTCCGATTCGAAATAAATGGTTGCCGATCCATTCACCGGATTCGGAAAAACCTTAAGTCGTGAATCTGCAAATGATTCTAAAGTTTTAATTCCAATATTACCAACCGTAACCGAATCCCACACTTCCGAAAAACATCCCCATTGATTGGTTGCGATCATTTTTGCATAGTACGATCCCGATTTTGAATAGGTGTGAACCGGTTGATGGTCCTTTGATGAATCGCCATCTCCGAAATACCAGTTAAAAGACATTCCGACCGTATCATCCGGAATAAATTCTTTTTTAACCTGCGATAAATGAGTAACCGTGAAATTAACTGCCGGATTCGAATGTATTATGAATTGAGCAGACGTATCCGAACTGCACGATTCATAAGGTTGAACCGTCCGAAATGCAACCGAAAGGGTGTCTGCTTTTGAAAAGGTTTTAACAGGATTTAGCGCATTCGATGTATCATTATTTCCAAAATCCCAGTACCATCTTCCGCCGGATTTCACATTTGCATTTCCATAAAACACGGCTGGTTCATTCGGACAAACAAAATCCGGAATCTGAAATTGAGCAACCGGTTTCGGGTAAACTCTAACTATTTTTAATACGGAATCGGAACAACCTGAGGGAAGTGTTTCAATAAGTAAAGCATTAAAGGCAAATGTGTCATGATACGCATTATAGCCATGAGTTGTGAATTGTGCATTTCCATCTCCGAAAAGCCACTTGTGCGATGTAACTTCACCAAACGTATCCGACAAATTGGTGAACATAACCACAGAATCCAGACAAGATTCGGAGAATTTGAAATCAGCCCCCGGACCATGATCAACGGAAATTGTTCTTTTAATTTCATCGGTACATCCATCAGATGCCGTTATTGCATGTGTTACGGTAAACGTACCGGTATCGGAATATTGATGGGTAACATCAAACGAATTTACCTTTCCACCGTCGCCAAAATCCCAGAAAGAATTCATACTTCCATAATCGACATAAGACGAATCGTAAAATTCGACCGGCCATTTTCCAACACAAAGATTTTTTACACCGAATACCACAGTAGGCTTTGTTCTGATTTCTACGTAGCGGTCGATGGAAGTTACACAAGAAGTTGCCTGTAACGACTGTACCTGAACCACAACATGAAGCGTATCGGGTCTATTAGCAACTCTGGAATAAATTTTAATGCGGTAGTCGTTTGCAGAATCCGCAGGCACATTAACAAACTGATTATACAACTGGTTTTGATCATCGCGGATTTCCACTGAAGCAACCGACCAACTGATACCATATTGAGCAGATGATAAACCCTGCGGTGGTAAAATAAAATATTCGTTTGAATCCCGGGAACACACCTGATCCGGATCGTTTCGGGTGCCGGAATTATACTTGCCATTAAAATTCATTCCTTTGGCAAAGGCAGCTCCTTGTGTTTTTCCAACATCCACTTTTTTAGTTATAGTTCGGGAGCAACCAGAATTTCCAGCCGTGAGTTTTACCGAATAACTTCCCGGTAATTTATATACATAATTAAAAGAATCCCGAAGTGTTTTGGTATTTCCGTCTCCAAGATCCCACTTATACGTGAGCTGCTGACTTGTATCTGCCGAATTAACAAAACGAATTGTATCACCCAGACAAATCGAATTTTTATCCAGATTAAAACTATTATTAAAGGTATCATACACCTCTACATAATATGAATATTTGGTATAACAATAGTCGCCACCCAATTCGCTGATCACCCAGCTAAAATAGAATGCACGGTTTGCTTCCACTTTTTCCGGTTGAAAATAAATCCAGCCGTTGGAACTAGATGTCGGAGTAATTAATTTGTAGTGATCAGCTTCTTTTCCGGCTCGGTCTATCAACGAAACATTAATTATTTCCCAGTCGGTTCCATAAGTTGACAATGGATGCCCCAATGTACTGATCGTAAAACCTAATGAATCACCGACGCACATTTTAATCGGATTTAATGTATCGGGATAAACACCGGGCAGCATTTCGTGAGCTCCGATGGTAGGATGCGCAAGACATCGTAATTCGTCATCAAAATCGGTCTTTATTTTTAATTGAACACCAGACGGACGAGAACCATATTTCAAATGCAAATCCTTTGAACTAATAAATTGCGGATCCTGATTTACAGAATGTGCATTTATTCCTGTAACAGCAGTAAACCAAGAACTAAAAGAATTATAGATAGTCCCATCAACTACCGGAGGATCAACAGTTCTGGTTTCATATAGATTATAATCTAATGGAAAGTCGGTTGTAAAAGTTGTGGAGCTGAGGGTAATTACCTGACCGCGATAACCACGGTTCGAAAATATATTATTTAATATTTTAGATGAATCCACAATTTGTAATTCGAGGGTTGTAGCCCCGCTGTCACTCAGAAAACTATTGTGATAAATTTCCATGTGTTTTGCATAATAAGCCCGGAAAGTTGCCTCGAAAGTTCCGGTGGAAATCACCATGTTATTCGTAATTTTCGCATTTACGCCGTTATGAACATAGTAGTTTCCCAGTCGGTTATAAATTCCATAGTATGCCGCATGAATGTAATTTGCATTTAGTGTAAAACCCGCACAAGCATCCATGGTAATTCCGTAAGAATTCGGATCGCGGTTGGTTTTGATGTAATTGTGATCGATTACAAATCCTTCTTCAGCCAGAAAATAAAGACCATAACGAAAGAAGTTTTCTATCCGGTTGTATTCAAAAACATTTCCGGTTTCAGTTTGAAAGGGAGTATTTCCGCTCATCACCGCGCCATAATATCCACCACTGATGTGGCAATGTGCAATGCGGTTGCTATCTCCGCTATATCCGGTTGTTAGGGCTTCCCACGCTGCTCCCGAAGCTGCGATACCAAATAATTTAATGGAAGTTGAATTCTCCGGCATAATAATCCGGCAACTGTCGATTGTATTAAAACTCGAATTCACTATATGAACACCGATTCCATACAGACTGTCCTGAACATCAAGTGTGAGATTTTTTATTGTGATATAATTCGTTCCCTGAATTAATATGTTTTGATGATCTGCATTTGAAGTTGCTTTTTGCTGAATCCAGACACTGTCGCGGTTAGTTCCATGTACCAAAAGCGTATTTTGAGCAGATGTTCCGGCTACGCGATCAAAGCGCACACTGCCCGAATATTTACCCGGATTAATTAATAATTCAACCGAACCGCATATACCAAACTCGGAAAGTTCTTTGGCGGCATCCACCGGATTTTTAAAATCAGCCTTGCTCCCTCCGATTGTATATTTCCCATTCATCGCGGTTTTTAAAATCAGGTGCAATGAATCGTCGGAAGTAATGGTATCGTTAACACCGTTGGGTTTGGAGGTCCAGACTTTTACATCGTGTTGAACATCTTTCGGGAAATACCGGCTGCCGAGTTTAACAATGGCTGTGTTCCCCGTTTTGCTTCCGGTAATATCGACGGTTTTACTATAATAAATGGTTTTTTGAAGTGTGTCGTTAACCGACCAGTTCACCCGAACGCTGTCGATCGGATTGCCGCCATTGTTCACGATTTCCACTTCGATATCATAAGTACCCGAACAAAATGCAATCGGAGAAATTAATTTACTTACACCTGCATTATTGTTTTTAGGCGGTTCAATGTCAAGTCCGAAATGTGGCCTGAACTTCCCCATGCTCGTGGGTGAAGATGAACTCGATGCGCCGTATACTCCGACATTTTTTGCGGCATTATCTCCATGAACAAAAGCACCGGAACCGGAGGAAACCGAAAGTTCAAAAACCAACGATTTGGAAGGATCGTATTTGAAGGCGGTTTGCAACGGAATTTTTAACCACTTCTGTGCTAATGTGTAGGAAAGAGAAAAGCTTTTAGAATAAAATACGGTGGTTAAACTGGTATCCCATTTCGTTGAATTCCATTGGGATGCCGTATCGATGTTTTGTCCGAGTTTAACCGTAAAATCCCCGAATGTTAGCGATGGAGCGAGAATTACCCCGAGCTTAACATACACATAGGTTACGATGCCGGCATTAGCTGTTTTACCGCTTGCTGTACCATCGTCTGAAATGGAGTCGGGAGCGTAAATACATTGTATCTTGTTGGTTCCGGAGAAGAGCGGAAAGGCGTTATCCGAACCGGCAGAAACAGCGGTGTACCATTGCGGAGTTCCGGAGGACTGGGCGAATATTTCACCAGACAACAAAATCAGAAAAAACAAAAACAGACCAACAGACTTTTGAGATCCGCGAGGAGTAAGGTTCAAAAGCATAAGAGTGGATAAGGGTTCCGCAATCGAAGTTGAGAAATTATCCGGGGAATTACAAGTGGAAGGGATTTAATGAGAATTAAAAGACGGGCAAGCGAGCTATTTGGGATCTCAGATCAACGATTAATGATCGGATTCAGCATTTAATTAAACGACGTAAATTGCGTTAATCTGCGAAAAACTTTGCGTGACTTTGCGGTTGAATACCCACCTTCGCCATATCAAGATCAAAATAAAAAAGCAACTTTCACAGTGGCTGCAGCGGGTAAAAAAGTACGATTTCAGAACGACGAATTAAGATCTGATTTCCAAAAGATGTTAGGAAACGTTTCGCGTATTCGCGAAAACTCTGTGTCTCTATATTTAATATTCGATTTCAGATTGAGTCCGTAGCGGGGACGCTACGGACAGATAGATCACAAATTTTTAGACTCCGTACATCAGCATGAGCTTCCTTTTTCTATTTTGCAATCGATAAAAATCCAATCACTCAATTGAAAAGAAACTATACCCTATTGGTATTCCTATTATCCAGTGTTTCGGTATTCGCTCAGGAAACCGGAGAAAGGGTGCACAGAAACCGCGATGGTCAGTCATCCTCATTTAATTACACAAAAACCAAAGTACTGCATCTTGGTTATAACGGATTTGGAAATCATTACGGAGAAATTGGCATTAGTTGGAACCGTCTCAAAACATTAAACGAATACCAGAAACTGAGGGCATTTCAACTCGGAGCGGAAGTCGGCTACAACAAAAATGTTTTGTTGGCGCCTAAAATCAGCATCTGGAGATTAGGAAACAAAACTCCACTTTTAACCGGCCTGAACGGGTTGTATTATACTAATTTCATTGACCAATCCATTCGTATCAGACCGGAAATCGGATTTGCATTCAGATCTGCAATCAGAGTCCTCTACGGATATAATTTTCCTGTTAACGGAGGTGACCTGAAATTTATCAATAATCACAATATCTGTCTGAGTTTATTAATTGGTGAGATTTAAAATTGGGGACAAATTTTGGATAATAACATCGTGTGACTTTGCGGTTAGATACCCGCCTTCGCCATATCAAGATCAAAATAAAAAAGCAATTTTCACAGTGGCTTCAGCGGGTAAAAAAGTACGATTTCAGAACGACGAATTAAGATCTGATTTCCAAAAGATGTTAGGAAACGTTTCGCGTTATCTCGAAAACACTGCGTCTCCATATTTAATATTCAATTTAACATTGAGTCCGTAGCAGGGACGCTACGTACAGGTACGATTGGTGAATTATCTGCGTCTCTACGTGAAATTAATTCAATTGTTAAAAGGAAGCACATGATCCGCCTTCGCTGTAGCTATGGCGGATAAGAAAGCAATCCCGCCCGCCGAGCCAGCAGCAGGCAGGAAAGCTCTCAACAAAGAAGCTACCAGCTTCAATTTTTATATACGATTTCAGAAGTTCAGTCGACGAATGATTTTGATGAATCATTCCGGCAAATCTGATCGTCATGGTTTATTCTGAAAGGTCTTTTATACTACAATCCGTGTTACTTAATAAAAACAGATCCTGAAATAAATTCAACTTATGCCGACTACTGCGCAGAGAATAAACTTTATTATCGATTCGTAAATTGGCATTCGTCTGTAGGATAAATTTTAAAAGAAAAATTCTCCAATTTAAACTGACAATGCCGACTTCAATCCTATTCATAGAGTATCATATTCACGATATTCGTCAATAATGCTTCAAGCTGCTCCTATCAACTGTTGTAAATCGCCGGAAATTGTTTGATTAACCATTTTGTTCAATCTGTTTTTGTCCAGATGTTTTTTAAATGCAGTAACTGCTCCATCAAAATGAATTTCAGTTAAAGATGAAAAATGTATTTTCAAATTTTTCGGGAGAGAGCGATAACGATTTGCCAGTTCGTGAATTCGTGCTGAGATATGTTCTGCTACCTTATGTAAACACAGTTCTTCCACAAACGAAAGTTGTGTTACAATAAAATCCAGCACATTTGCCTCGCTGGCATTCTCAATATGTTCACGGAAATCAAATTCTACCACATCACTTACCAGATCCCAGATTGAATCGCCCGTTGGAATCAGCAGGTGGTACTCGTAGACAAAACCTTTTTCCCGTTCACAACACGGCATGAGAATTACCGCCCGCTCACCGAAAACAATTGATTCAGAGACATAAGCCTTTATCATATTGTCAAAAGTACCGGGGTGGATTTCCGCAAAAATCACTACCATTAGGTAATTTTATAATCCGATGAAAATCCGGATGTATTAAGAAATAAAGTCCAGCTCTTTCGCTTTTGCCAGGATTTCAACCAGCCGGTTTGTTCCGAATTTTACACCGATGTTTTTGCGGTGCGTGCTCACCGTATGTTTGCTGATAAAAAGTTTTTCCGCTATTTCTTCTGTTGTCATTCCCTCCGAAAGCAATTCAAGAATCCGCAGTTCTCGTTTGGTGATTATTATTTTTTTCCCGGCTTCTTCAATTACAGGAGTATATTTTTCATTCAATACGACTTTAATTTCCGGATCGTAATAAACAGAACCAGAAGCAACCGTTTCAATTCCTTCTCTTAGAACATTGTATTCTGCACTTTTTAAGACATATCCCATTGCCCCGGCTTCCACCATTTTTCGCACGGTCTTCACATCGCTGTGCATCGAGAGAATAATAATTTTAACGGCAGGACGAATTTCAATCGCTTTATGCAGAAATTCCATACCATTCATTTGAGGCATAGAAACGTCGAGAACTATCAAATCAATCTTATTCTTCCAGATAAAATCCAGTGCCACATGCGGATCCGAAAAAACACCGCATAATTCTACCGATTCAATTTTTGAAACAAGAGATCGTAAACCGTCCAGAATCATCTGGTGGTCGTCAACAATTATTACGTTGGATTTTTCAGGCAACATCAGCAATCGGAATTTCAATGGTAACCGTAGTTCCCGACTGTTCGTGGCTGTCTATCCAGATTTTTCCATTAATCGATTCAATCCGGTTGCGCATATTAGTTAGCCCAATACCATCAGATTTATTATTCGAATTAAAACCTTTACCATCGTCTTCCACCATGGCTACAACCTGATTTCCGGATCTCGTCAGACTTATTTCAATGGTTTTGGCCTGAGCGTGCTTTAACGAATTACTAATAAGTTCCTGAATCACCCTGTATAACGCAATTTCCTGAGCCGGTGTGAGTGCATTCTCCATGTCTGTTTCATATAGTTCGGTTTGAATTTTTCCACTTGAATTAATAGAAGTAATTAAATTATTCAGCGCATCAGAAAGTCCGAAATCAGCCATTAAACCACCCGCCATATCATGCGATATTTTGCGTACTTCCGAAATGGATTCCTGAAGAATATTCTTAACGGCTTTATGGGCCTCCTGCGAGGTTTGTTCCAATTCGGGATGTTGTTCTTCAATGGCTCCGTAATTCAGCTTTAATGCACCGAGAAGGCTGCCAACTCTGTCGTGTAATTCTGTAGCAATACGTTTGCGTTCCTTTTCTTCAGCGACAATCATAGCCTCAATCCGCTGACTTTCCTGATTGTGTACAATAGATTCAATTTTTTGCTCGGCTAATTCTTTATCCCTTGAGGCAACTCTTCGGGTAAGCCTGAGGTTTATTGCAATAAATATAGCGACCGAAACAGTCGCTATCAACAACAGAAAAAGTAGTTTTTGAATGCGGCTCCGGTTTTTATTTTCTTCAGCTAATAATTTATTCTCTGCATCCTTTTCTGCGAGGTTGTATTTTACTTCGAATTCGGCAAAATCCTTAATTCTATCAACTTTATATTTTCCCTCAAGTGTACTTACAAGTGTTTTATAAATTAATCTTTGTTCGTTCCACGATGAGGAATCAAGTAGTAACAGTTTATTTTTGAGAATGGCAGTTTTGAGATCAGCCAAATGGAAAGAATCAGCTAACAATATAGCAGTATCATATAATTTTAGTGCATTAACATTATCAAAATCATCTTTTTGCAGAATATCCGCCATATCAAGATACAACGCTGGTAAATCACCATAATGCTGGCTGTCTATCGCAACACTCAAAGCTCTTTTTAAATAGAACATAGCAGTATCCCGATTGATATCCATTTGATACAATCCGTAATTTTTATATGCAAAAAGGAGAACTCTGGAGGTCGTTCGTTTTCTTTTTGCCCAATCCAAGGATTTTTTAAAATAATAACCAACGGAATCATCTTGACCAGCAATTGAGTGCGCGATGGCAATATTTGTATAGATCCCTGACAGATATTGTAAACTGTCATTAATTCTATAAATCTTCAGAGCACTATCGTAAAACTGTAACGCAGATCGATCATCTCCCAGATGTTGATAAAGCTCACCAATATTAGAAAAAGATTTGGCTTCATCAATCGGATTTGATGTTGTTCTTCTTATCTCTAAAGCCTGACGCTGCAGAATAATTGCAGAATCAAATTCACTGTCAATGTATTTACATATCCCTAATACGGAAAGTGCATTTGCCTCACCTTCCTTATATCCGATCAATCTCGATTTTTTAAGATTCCGATTTAAAGTAAAAATACTGGAATCTCTGTTCGATCGAATATCCTTGTGTGCAAGAGCCGTGGTAGAATCAATAAACCTGATGCTACCAGACTGATCCCGTTTAATTTCCTTTTCACATGATGTCAGAAGATAAATGCAAATCAGAAATAGAACGAAAAAATCAGGCAGCTTCCTGAGTGCGGTGTTTGCCGCCAACTTCTGCATTTGTATAATTTTTAGAAGTTGATTCTGCTTTTGCAGGGTCGTTATCAACACTGGTGAGAATATTCAATGGAACACTTTCGGGCGGACAAACAACCGGTGCATCACATAGATCTATAGTCACCGGTGCTCCGGGACCAGTTGAAGAGAAATTCAGTTTAATCTCCGTTACATACAAACCTTCGGTTTGCTGTATCTCCGCATTCATAAAAACCAAACCCGGTTCAGGTTGAATCATCAATGAAAAATGCGTCGGCGCCCCGCAAGGATCTCCCGCACTTTTAAAAATGGTGTAATTGACAGAACTCATGTTGCAAAATTTTAGCTGCCCAAAGTTAACAGGCTAATTACACGGCATTCAACATTGATTTCTCCACATGTCGTGAATGCAGGACGAAGACATTATGAATTAAATAATGAAAAGAATTAAGGGAATTATGAATTGGGGAATTCGGGAATTGGAGAATTGGGGAATTGGAGAAATAAGTCAGTATTTCAAATTAAGACATGAAGATATTTTAATGCTAAAAATCATGCGGTAAAGGATTCATAATTGTGCTCTTCCAAGACATTTGATTTAAGGCACAATGTTTCTCACCCATATTGTATTTGTAGGTGAACTTTATGTCGTTGTTTGAAACTGAGGATCGATATTAAAAATCGAAAATTAAAACTCAGGCATAATTGCAAAAGTCTGTTGTATAATTCTTAGCTCACAAAGAATCCCCCGAAATTCATAAGTACTACATCTTTCTGAACTCAGTAAAGAAAAGGGTTAACAGACAAATGCCATTGATATACATGAAGACCAATGAATCGGTGGTTTAGCATTGTTAGAATTAATTGGGGAATTCGGGAATTGGAGAAGTATTGACGAATGCCATTGCACGTATCCTGTAGATTCGGATTCATTAACCAAAACAAATAAAAAGTTTAATGCTTCTCCGTTTGAATACACCAGGATTGTAAATTGGTTTGGGGATCGATATACGATCTCTTTTCTTCTCACTTTTTTCTTGATAAAAAAGTAAGCAAAAAATCAAGTCGGAAAGAAAGCTGCCCAGACTCCCTTTCTCATTTGTTGAAAATCAGGGGAAAGAAGTGTCAAGCACTTTCCCGATTTTCTACCAAATGACAAATTCCCGCCGGGGCTATTCCGCCTTTCCGACTGCCCATCCACGCGATCCTATTCTTGTTTTAAGATCCGCTTCGCACAATTCATTTTGTTCTATTGATACTAAAATTGAAGTGATCCGGAGGTTGGTATAATTTTGCGGAGAAACATTAAAAGTTTTCCTATATTTCCAACCTACAAAGCACACGATTCAATGAAACTGAAAACATCCATCCTGCTGGCAACTTTATTTTTAGCTTTCGCAAATCCGCTCTTTGCACAGGACGACGACGAAGAAGAAACAGAAGAGAAAGACACGGTGGATATCACTTTTATTTACGACGACCCAACTCTGAATCAGTGGCACGCGTCATTAACGATCGATTGGATCAGATCTCAACAGAATACCATGTATCCTTTGCAGTTAGCCGGACGGTACACCACCAAAAACAAATTTGAAATATTGGGTAATTTTTCATTGGATTTATCAAAAACAATCCTAAAAAACTCCCTCGCACCGGATTTAAAAGAAGTTTTACCTCAAAGAAAAATTCTTGGATTTACCGGCGCCTTCGCTTTGCGGGACAGAACAATACGAGTGAAAGGTGATGCTCACATCGGTAGCAAAGGTGACACCTATTATTATACAAAATACTCCTTTAATGTGCGAAGAGTACTCGCAGCAACTGTCTCCTTCAACACCCAGACATTATGGTTCCACGAATCAACCGGTAGCGATGCTTCCACCACTTCTCTTCCCGTTGAAGTTCTTGATCCTAAAAAACAAATTATAACATTCGATGATTTATATGGCACGCAGAATATTACCACGATTGGTTTTGGTTTAAAGTCGTCCGGATTTTTTGCCCACAAATTTAAATACGCCACCAGAATGAATAAATTTAAGGGTACCAAAGAGGTAACAATGTATTATAATTATGGCATTGAGGTGCTCTTCCCGATTGCACATTCTATGCATCAGAATTCTATGTACAGATCCGAAGATGAAATTAGAAGAGTAGATTTTTCCACTTTTGAAATTAAAAACATTTCACCTTCAAAAACCGGATATCGGTTATACTGGTTGGCGTTAAAAAAATCAAAGGGAATGTTTTATAAAATAGATGCCGGACTTTTTCCGGGACTTGGTGATACGATGTTATCCAGAGTGTACTTAAACATTGGTTTTGGTTACGCTTTCGGAAGTTTAGCTTCATAAAAGCGAATTATGAATTCCTGCTTTAACGCGGCTCAATGCAGCACCAATAATTTCCGGCTACCGATAAATTCTCCTTCTTTATAAAAAGAAATAAAATACGATCCTGCCGGGAATTCGCTCACATCTAATTGATTTCCGGATGTGTTCTCGCAAAATACAGAACCCCTCATATCTGTGACGGAATAAGTATAATTCTCATTTGCATCCGGGAAAATGATTTGCACATTCTCGTCAGACGGATTTGGATAGAAAGTAAATTCCCGTATTTCAGAAATTGAGTTTATTCCCACCGAATTTGCATCCAACCGGTTTTGATGAATATCAATTTCAATCGGCACATCCGTACTTGCACCATCGTAATAAACTGTAACGAGCGGACTAACTTCCCCCTTGCGGATAAACCGCGTTTCTACAGACGTAGAAAGCTGCCCCTGTGACAATCCGAATGCTGTAAGAATTGCGATCGAAGCCGGTTTGCCATTCAGATAAAAACTGTCGTACGTATCAACGTGATAAACTGTTTGCAAAACATCAATTTCGAAATGTTGTCCGGATTTTAAATCGCGGACTTTGATTTTTCCCCAACCAACAACCGAGTCGGATATCACATTGGTGGTTCTTCTTTCGCCCGGAGAATTGTTGAGACCGGCTAAGGTTAATGTGATATTGAACGAAGTAGTGTGTTTACTGGTTACTATATAATTATCGTTGTGTTTTACCGGAAATTTCAATTCCGTTTCGGGTGTTGAATATGTAATTTTCTGAACGGGAAAAACTAATTTGTCGTTGCTATTACCCGTAAATGCACCAATAGCAATGGTTTGTTCTGTTACGATTTCTTCGCCAATTGCCGAAAGGTGATTTGAGTTAAGTTCGCTTGCCTGAACTGCGTCGTAAGAAAGTCCACCTCCGAAAGGATAATAAATATCTTCCTGAAAACTTGCAGAAGGAAAATTCACCGAAGTATTGGAATTGCGTTCAAAAACTAATGAAGAGGCATACGTAAGAGAAGTAAGATCCCAGTTTCCACCAGACTTATGATCATAAATATCGGTGAATGAAGACAGGTCATACACCAGCCCGAACGTATCTCTGCCAAAAACCTGTGCAGAACTCAAATTATTAATAACGATTTGTGCCCGGGTGTCATAAGACTGTATCAGACATGTTAAAGTTAAAATGATAACGAAACTCTTTTTCATTGAAACAACCTTCTTAAACAACCAAAATTAGCAATTCCCTTCCGTAAAAAAGAATCCGCGCAGAGAACAAATCTGCGCGGATTCCGGAATCATAATTTTAATGTGCAAGAATTAATTTTTGTGTGCGTACTGGCGTCCCGTTATTACAGATGGTGAGAACATAATTACCATTGATTAAATCGGAAACATCAACAGAATACAAATCACCTGCATTGTCTTTAATTTCAACATTGCGAAAAACTCGTCCGTTTAAATCCGACACAGAATATGACCAGTTTCCGGACTGATCCGGAATTCGAAAATAGATTTTGTCGTTTACCGGATTTGGAAAAACCATGATCGTACTCTCATTTTTTACAGATGAAATTCCGGTTGAATTCAGATCTAACCTATTTTGATTAATTTCAATTCGAACCGGTTTGCGGGTATCATTCCGATCGTAGTACACTGCAACAACCGGAGCTATTTCCCCATCGCGGTAAAAGTAAGTTGCCTTCTGCAGAATTCTTTCTTCTTGTTTGGTTCCCATTTTTGATAAAACACTATTCGACATGGGATTCCCATTCATGGTGTACATCTGAGTCCAGCTTTCATCGTGCTGAACCTGCAACACCGGAATCTCATACGTAACACCGGTAAACATGCTGGTAATTTTAATGTTGCCCCAGCCTCCAACCGTATCGATAATGGAGAAATAGGAAGTGCATTCACCGGTTGCATTGCTGAGACCTTCGGAAGTAAGCGTTAAATTAAAATTGAATTTCCAGTTGTCTTGCGTGTACCAGATATTCATGATCGGATCAGCGTACTCCATAGGATAATGTATCCAGGTAACCGGATACTGGTTGGAAAGTTTTTGAGCCGGAATCACCAGATTATCATTTGCGTTGCCAGAGAACGGTAATAAAGAAAAAGTTTGTGAATCCATAATCTCAATCCGATCATAAACGATTTCAGAATAACCGGTGTCCATAACCTGGATAATTCTAAGGCCCAATGCACCATTAAAAGGATATATCGCATTCTGCACAAACAGGGAATTAGGGTAGGATCCGGTAGTGTCTTTAATTCGTTGACGCATCAAAGGAACGGATTCGTACTGTACACTTCTAAAATCCCACAAAGCGTTGGATTTGCGCAGATTCAACGTGTCGAAGGAGGCCAGATTTTTAACAATACCCAAAGTGTCTGTCTCAATAAAGCGGTTCGATGCATACGGTTGAATCGTGACCTGTGAAGAAACATGCAAAGTAATACTGCATGCAGCCAACAGCAGAGTAAATTTGCCTTTCATAAATAATAATGTTACGTCTAAAAATCATAATTTGTTAGACGAATATTAAAAAAAAGAAAAGCATTCTGTTGTTCAAAATTTAATTAATACGATGGAATGACAAATCATTAAATGATTCTCATTATGGATATATCAAGATTGTAAATCAGTTTTGGATCCGCTTCGCACAATTCATTTTGTACTTTTAATTACTAAAATAGAAATGATTCGCTAGTTCGTGTAATGAAGCGAATAAACATTAATCATTATACCCATTACGGATAAATTCTTGGTATGTGATTGTTCTCAGGGGTACTTCTCGCCCGCAACCTATGAACCTAAAAATCACTGGCGTATAATCGAAGCCCTCTGAATTAGAAACACGAAAAAACTGATCGGCTTCAGTGTATTAAAGAAGGTCGCGATATCACAGTTGATTTTTTAGATCGCCGTAGAATGTTTTTCCCACCGGAACCTTTATATCCTGTACAATAACTTCCGAACTATTAAGCGCGGTAATCCTTCGACGATTTACTGCAAACGATTTATGCACCTGAATTAATCCATCGTCTACACTTTGAAGAAACTCCTTTAATGTCTTACGCTCTGCATATTTTTTATTTTGATCCGTATATATTTCAATATAATTTCCATCTGCTTTCACATAAAGTATATCGTTAATACAAATCTTTAAGAGAGAGCCGCCGTGTCTGATTAAAATAAACGGCTCATTCTCAACAGCCGTTACCGAAAGAGCTATTGCCAACTCGATTGACGTAAAAACATCGTTATTGTCGAAGGGCTTTACCACATACCCTTTTGGCAGGGTTTTCTTCACTCTCTCAACGGTGTCTTTATCCGAATGTGAAGTGATAAACAAAAATGGAATTCCAAAATCTCTATTTATGGTTTCCGCCAAATCTACGCCGTCTTTTTTGCCTTGTAGAACAACGTCGAGTAAACACAAATCCGGCATTTCCTGAAGAATAAGTTCGAGAGCTTCTTCGTAGCTGATGGCAATACCTGTAACAGAATACCCCAGATCCTGTAGAATAAATTTAAGGTCGTCGGCTATTACCAGATTGTCCTCAACAATTAGAATACGTAAATCTTTTTTCATGCACTAATGGTTTCCCGGAACTGCACCACAAAACTTTGCTTGGGAGACGATAGTATTTTAAGGTTTCCGCGAAGCTGGCGGCTAAGATTTTTAACTAGCCGGAGCCCCATACTTGGCAGACTTTCGATTTCGAGATTATCGGGCAAACCAGTACCGTTATTCTGCAATTCCAACACATAACCGTGCTGTTCATTATCGTGATTCAGAGTAATATTAATTTCACCATCACTGAGATTATTAAATGCATGTTTCATGGTATTGGTAACCAATTCATTTAAAATTAGTCCGAGTGGAATTGCGGTATCCATATCGAGAGAAATATCTTTTGCGTCTATATTCAAATGAACTTTTTTATTCCCCTCATTAAAATTCTTAACAATGTAATCGCACAGATCTTCAATATATTCCTGCATGGCAATGGTGGAAACCGTATCGTTTAAATAAAGTTTCTGATGAAGCAGTGAAATACTCTTGAGTCTGCCCTGTCCGTCGAGCATTGCTTTCTTTACGATTTCGTCTTCAGATGCGCGGGTTTGAAGATTTAAAAGACTACTGATGGTTTGTAAATTGTTTTTAATGCGATGATGGATTTCTTTTAATAATAATTTCTTTTGATCCAGTAATTCAGCCAATTCTTTATTCTGACGACTTAACAACTCCCGGTCTTTCCGGCTGCGTTGCAAAAGACGGAACGACATGGCGGCAATTACAAGCGCCGTGCAAACCATGAGAATCAGAAATATGTTTCGCCAACGGGCTGCAGAAAGTTTTGCTTCGTTTAATCTGGATGCAGTTTCAAGCCGGTCTAAATCATTTTCCTTTTTTTGAGTTTCATATTTAATCTGCATGTCTGCGATGGAGGCTGCCATTCCCTCATTGTATGTACTGTCTTTAATTCGGATAACAGAGGTCAGCAGTTCTTCCAGTTTATTTTTCTCTCCGAGTGCCGCATAGCATTTCGCCAGAACCGTTGAAATGCGAATCATTTTCTCCCGGAAATTAGTTTCTCTGGCCAGATCCATAGCCTTTTCCAGATATAACATAGCCTTGGCATTATCCCCTTTTAGTTGATTTCCCATCCCCAAGAGACAGTTGAGATCCATATCAACTTCTTTGTTGGACCGGTCTAACCAAAGACTGTCGGCATTATGCGCAGCCGCTAAAACCGCATCTCCGTCACCGAGGTTATATTGAGCATAACCGATATTAGACCAAACGGCAGTCATCCTTCCTTTACAATTGCACAACTCAGTTTGTTCAAGGGATTTGCTAAGCGAACTGAGCGCTTTTTTGTAATCCCCATCCTGACTATACACATTTCCCATATTCATATAAATAACACCGGATGTGCTGTGGTCGCCTTTATCTAATGATATTTTCAAGGCTTCTTCGTAAACAGAAATGGATTTGTTTAACTGATTATTCTCGCGGTAAATTCTGGCCAGATCAACTAGATTTTTCGCTCTTTGTTCATCACCCAGATTTTGCTCGTCTATTACTTTTAAACTGTATAAAACAATTTCCAAAGCTTCATCCAATTTACCCTTTTTCTCAAGACAATATGCTGCACCAGAACAACAAACAACCACTCCCTTATAGTTTTCTGCATCCTTTAATAATTCAATTGCCAGCTTCTGTACTTCAAGGGCTTCGTCAATTCTGCCCAAAGGTTCATAAGTAAATCCCATCATCTGGAGGGCAAGTCCTTCCAGATTTTTATTCCCGGCTTTTTTACCGGTGGCTCGCGCATTTTCAGCGTATTGTGCAGAGATTTGGTTATCGAGCGAATAATACTTTAATGAAATTTTCCGGTTGAGGACACTTCGCATTGAGTCGCCGGTTGCTTTTGAAAGTTGATTTTTGAGATCGTCGATTTCACCACTCTGGGCAAAAAGAGAAGAACCGAGTGCCAACCAAAACAAAATAATACAGGTAAATTTCAGACGTAACATTCTCTTGTGATTAATTAATCTGATAAAAAAAAAGCAATAAAAAAGGCGGTAATGCCACATAGCACCACCGCCTTCAAGAGAGAAAAATTTACTGTTTGGAAAGGAACATCCCCTCTCCTACCGGCTGGTTGTTCAACAACACACGAACAATATAGCGGCCGGACGCTAAATCATTTACATTAATAAGTGTAGTGAATTCACCGAGCTCGCCGGTTTGAATTGCACGACCATAAATATCACTGATTTCGAAAGACCAGTTTCCGTTTTGTGCAGGCCTGTCGATGGTGAATTGATTATCATTTACCGGATTCGGATATACTTTTATTTCAGCAGCAAGAGCATTCAATACTTCAATACCCACTGAATTTTCTTCGAGACGATCCTGCACAATATCAAATCTGTCGATGGTCGCAGAGGTGGCATCGGCATATTCAATTGCAATCAAAGGATTCACCTCATCTTTGCGAAAGAACTTCATGGTGCGATCGTTAACCGTGTTGTTTTGTGAGAGTCCGAAAGCAGCAAGCATTTGTGCTGGAGCCGGAGCACCACCAAGATAGAAACTATCAACCACAACTACTCTGTGGCTAACCTGCAAGACCGGAATATTATAAGTTAATCCAGTGTTGCGGTGTTTTACTTTTACCGAACCCCAGCCAACTACAGAATCGGTGGTATTATAGAAAGTTTTACGCACTCCCTGAACGTTGTTTAAACCAAAGGCAGCAACCGTAATGTTGAATTTTGTTGAGCGTGAATTGCTGGATGTGAAAACATCACCGTAAGTCATTGGGAATTTTTGTTCCTTAATTCCGGAAGTATAAACAATTGTTTGCACCGGAAAGGTAAGATTGTCATTAGCTCCGCCAGTAAGTGCAGTTAATGGAATCACCTGTTCATCCTTTATTTCTTCACCCTGACTTGCCAAACCATTTCCACTTATTTTCACGTACTGTGTTGAGGTGTAAGAAAGTCCGCCGGCAAAAGCGTAAAAAATATCCTTTTCAAAAGATGCATCTGTAAAAGTTGTGCTGTTGGCGGCTTCCCGAGCCCATAGAAAAGCACTTGTATTGGTTGCCGTTGAAACATCCCAGGTGGCATTGGTTGCCGCCTTTCCCATCATGGCAAAATCGTCTTTGTTATTTGCTTTGATAAAGGTATCTGTAAGAACTATTTTAGAACTAGTGATACCGTCGATGGTAATTTGTGCTTTCGCGCTAAAGAAGGAAGCGAAGACAAAAGCTAATGTAAATAAGGTAAACTTCGTTTTCATGTTCAATAGATGATAATTTGTTTTGCATAGTTAGGGAATAATATTGAAAGTCAAACTAATCTGTGATGAAAGTAGAAAAAAGCGCAATGAAACGAAGTGCTTTCAAATTGTTGATTATCTGAACCCGGTGTTTTAAATTGTTGGCCCTAAAAAAGCCATTTTGAAAAACAGAAGTCTCGCGGTTCAGATCGTGTGTATCATGATCCTGTTTTGTGGTTGTAATCGCCGGTACGCACACCTCACAGGCCGAAATCATATCCCGAAAGAAGCTAAAAAAAGTGAGGCCGGTTCCTATATTTATAATGACCAAAATCACAAAACTGAATTGAATCTACATGTGGATAGCCTTGGTTTTGAAGTGAAGAAAGTTGAAAAAATACCGATTGACTTTGTGAATCTGAATCAACTTTCGTTAAAATCGCGATCAACCATTATTTCTGAAATTGAAAACAGATCCGGTTCAGAATCGCGTTTTCAAAAATCCATTGGCAGCATTCAGACGGTTTCCGGAATCCATAAAACCAACGGACGAGTAAATATTCCTGTTCAACATTTCAAACACAGATTAAAAAAGATGAGTTCCGTTCCGAAGCGCATATCCGGATCGGGAGAAGCGGTTAAAATTCTGATCTTCCTGCTCTTATTTGTTCTCATCATCTTCGGTGCAATTATGTGGGGACTCGCCTCCTGGAATTTCATCGGCTCCACCGGCTGCCTTATTATAATTGTTGTTGTTCTGGGAAGCATCTTATTAGCGATTATTGGCGCGGCGATAGGATGAGGGCGATTTACGAGGTACGATCGACGATTTATGAACGCGGGCTCCGAAAACGAAATATCCCAGCGAACAAACCGATCTAAAATCGTAGATCTAAATTCGTAGATTCATTTACGAGGTACGATCGACGAAGTACGAACATCGGCTCCGAAAGCAATTTATATCAACCATCAAACCGATCTAAAATCGTAGATCTAAAATCGTAGATTCATTTACGAGGTACGATCGACGATTTATGAACGCGGGCTCCGAAAACGACATATAAAAGCGTTCAATCTGATCAAAAATGGTAGATCTAAATTCGTAGATTCATAAATCGTAAATCAAAAATTATCGTTTGAGTTTATTCTTAACCGGGAAAAAATTCAATTTACTTTTTCCGATATCTTTTGATGTTGCCACCGCAATACCGCGCTGTTCTTTTTCATTTACAGCGGCATAAAAATGATATACGATTCCGTTCCATTTAATTACGCAGGGTTTGTGAGCATACTTTATATCGTATTTTTCAGATGATTTTATCAGGTCGTCGCCGGTCCAGTCGGTCCAGTGAATCAGGTCGTAAGAACAGGCAAACCGGTCAAAAGCCTCTTCTCTTCCTTCCGGCCAGAATGCACCGTAATAAAACATTACATAAACGCTGTCGATCTTCTGAACTACCGCATCACCGGTAAGTCCCATTCCGTGATCAAGAATCGGATTCCCGGGGAAACGATTCCAGCGAATCATATCATCTGAAGTCGCCATTCCGATTCGCTCCACCCAGTTTTTTTTATTAGACGTATCTCCAACTGCATTATAATACATCACAAACGGATGTCCTGTAATTTCGGAACTGTCCCAAATAATACTGCTTTTATACAGCTTTTTATTTTCCCAGTCACCAATGTTTGAATCCGTTGTCTGCAACACGGGTTTTTCAAGTCGCTCCCACGCATTTGCAACCGCAGGATTTTCATCTGTATATGCCAGTCCGATCGCAAGTAATCCTTTTTCATACCCACCGGAATTACTTCCGAAATACGACATCCAGTATTTATCGTTGTACGTTTTTAGATTATAACTACCGCCCCAGTTGTGATCGATTAGCGACGGATAACCCGCTGCCTGATTCCAGTCCCAGCGACCTTCTTCGGTAAATGGAAGCACTTTCCCGAGCTTCTCCCAATCCAGCAGATTTTTACTTCTGGCCAGACATGTCTCATATCCTCTTCCATTAAAAACCAGATACGTCATATACCAAATGCTGTCTTTCCGAAAAATGGTTGCGCAGTCGATCATGTTCGACGTGTCTTCATGAATCAGAACCAGTCCGTATTTGAACGGGGTTTTTATTTCATTATAAATCCGGTTCATTTCGGCTTCCGGCACAACTTGATTCACCGGCGTCTGGGCAAATGTGCGGATGCCCGTTAGAAATAAACCAATCAGAATAAAAGTATTAAAATATCGCATCAACCGAATTATTCTCCGAGCCGAATCTAAGTAAATTTGAAATACACCCACTATGTAAAACCTGTGCAACGCAAGTCACCATTCGTGTATCTGTTTGATAATCCGTTTGTAATTTGCAATCGAAAATGTTGTCGAAGTTCGCCAGTATTATCCTGTTGATTGCCGTCTGTCAGGGCGAGATTACCGGATTGATGTTTCTCGGCAACTACGCTTTACAACACGATAAATACGCAAAAGAATTTTGCCGGTTTCGCGATAAACCGGATAATACCTGCAAAGGGAAATGCCATTTGAGCAAACAGCTGAAAGTTGAAAAACAACAAAATTCAGCTTCTAAAAATGTTCCGGTAACAGGTTTTCAGGGTTTTACTCTACCTCTCTTTCTTCAATCTTCCGGAAGGCTTGTTTTCCGAAATTATTATCGGTCGGTTCGTGTTACCTCGGATCAGTTCTACCTCATTAACCGATACATCAACCGGATTGATCATCCTCCGGAATTGTCTGCATAATTCTTTTAAACTTTTTTATCTTATTCAATAAATACAGAAAACGTATTTGTTGATTATTCGATTTATTAAAATTCAAAAACTAATTTTTAATTATGAAGACAATCAAATTATCCGGCATTCTTGCCCTTTTTATAATGATCGTATTTACACAAAGTTGTAAGAACGACGATGATAATTCAAACCCGACACCTACTTCAACCGATACTACAACCGCACATTTTCATCTCCAATTTAATCATGTGTGGGCCATGGCTGAATCTCCGTTCGCCCTCAATACCGAATTGATTCACCCGATGACCGGAGATACAATGAAATTCACCATGTTGCGGTATTATGTTTCTAATATACAAGTTAAAAAAACAGACGGAACCTGGTGGAGTGAAGCCAACAGCTATCATATAATTGATGTTTCAGATGCCGAACAAACCGAAATTGAAGTGGACGATGTTCCGGAAGGAACCTATTCTGCAATCCGGTTTATGTTCGGGGTTGACAGTGCGCATAACGTTTCCGGAGCTCAGGACGGAGCACTTTCTGTTTCGGAAGGAATGTTCTGGAGCTGGAACAACGGATACATTATGATGAAGGCAGAAGGAACTTCCAATCAGGTTAGCGGCGGAAGTTTCTCGTATCACATCGGCGGATTTTCCGGTACCAACAACGTAGTAACTCAAAAGGAATTTTCGTTGGAATCATCACCCTTAACCGTCAAAGAAAATACGCATCCCGAAATTGTGGTGAAAGCCAATCCGGCGCGATTATTTCACACTGTGGGAAGTATGACCTCTCTCAGCGCTACGATCCACATGCCCGGAGCAACAACCACCCAAATGGGAAAAGACTTTTTCGATGCGGCGGTTTTAGAATAAATTTCTCTGCATTTATTATTCAAAATACGATTCAAACAGATTACCTGCTTCCTATTTTTAGTTGCAGGTATTCTGTTGTTTTCGGGTTGCCGGAAGGATAATCTCACGATTGATATCGCTCAAAAAGAGACGGTTGTTCTGCCCGAACATTTTCCGCCACCGTTTTATTCAAATGATCTAAATGCATTTTCTGCCACACGAATTAATTTGGGCAAAATGCTCTTCTTTGATCCCGTATTATCGGTCGACAGCACAATTTCCTGCGGCAGTTGTCACAACAAATTATTTGCCTATTCTGATCGGGGCAGTTCACTCAGCACGGGAATAAATCAGCAAATAGGAATTCGCAATTCACCTCCGATATTCAATGTATTATGGAATAAAAGTTTTATGTGGGACGGAGGTGTGAATCATCTCGAATTTATGCCGCTCGCTCCGATTGAAAACGAATTGGAAATGGGTGAAAAGATCAAACACGTAATTGCAAAACTCAACCGGATTCCTGAATACCGAAATCAGTTTAAACAGGCATACGGAATTGATTCGATCACTGATAAATATTTTCTGTTTGCCATGGCGCAGTTTCTCGGTTCGCTCATTAGTGCAAATTCTGCATACGACAGTGTTCAGCTCGGACTAAAACCATTTTCGGTTACCGAACAATCCGGTTACGATTTATACAAACAGAAATGTGCCACGTGTCATGCCGAACCCCTTTTTACGGATTACAGCTTTCGAAACAACGGATTGGCAAACACATCAGATTCGGGAAGAATGCGAATTACATTGCTGCCGGAAGACCGCAATAAGTTCAAAGTACCGTCACTGCGCAATCTGGATTATTCGTTTCCGTATATGCACGACGGTCGATTCAAAACTTTGCCGGAAGTTCTGGATCATTATTCTGAAAATATAATTTCATCACCAACACTCGATCCCGAACTAAAACCAATGTATTTTTCCGAAACCGAAAAGGAGCAACTTCTGGCTTTTTTAAAAACTTTGAACGATCCGGGTTTTGCAGGGCGGTTGAATCCGTAAACATCGTAGGCAATCCGATTTTAAACTATTATTGAATTCGGTATTAATATCCATTACCCTTTCATGAAAAACAACCTGATTTACATTTCACTTCTGTGTTTCATTTTCATTATATCGTGTAAGAAAGATCCGGAATACGAAGCGAGCAACGGTATCAATTACCGGCAGGAAATGCGGGATTTTGTTCAAAATATCAGCGCTCATGCAAAGAGTATTCATCCTGATTTCGCCATTGTTCCGCAAAACGGTGTTCAGCTTGTAAGCATTAATGATGATGAAGCAGGTTTACCCGACCAGAACTATCTGAATGCGATCGACGGCATCGGACAGGAAGATCTGAATTACGGATACAAGAAAGACAATCAGGAAACTCCCCGAGCCGACAATACGTGGTTGCGATCATTTCTGGATTTGGCTAAAAATAACGGGAACCTGCAAATTTTGATAACCGATTATTGTTCTACTCCATCAAAAATGGATAATTCATATAATCTGAATCACAACAATCGGTATGTTTCATTTGCGGCAGATCACCGGGATTTGGATAATATTCCGGCATACCCATCAAGGGTTTATTCCGAAAATTCAGATTCCGTCGCTAATTTACTTCAGGCCAAAAACTTTTTGTATCTGATTAATCCCGACAACCAATTCAGCAGCAAAAAAGAATTTATCGATGCTGTTAAAAAAACAAATTACGACCTCATTATTATGGATTTGTTTTTCGATGGAAGTGCTTTTACCGCTTCACAAATAGAGGAACTCAAACGCAAGAGTAACGGCGCAAAGCGAATGGTGATTTGCTATATGAGTATCGGTGAAGCAGAAGATTACCGCTATTACTGGCAAAAAAACTGGAAAGTAGATTCACCTGAGTTCATTTATAAAAAGAATCCGGATTGGGCCGGAAATTTCGTCGTTGAGTACTGGAATCCGGAATGGCAAAAAATTATCTTCGGAAACAACAATTCCTATCTCAGCAAAATAATGGATGCGGGTTTCGATGGAGTTTATCTCGATGTAATTGATGCTTTTGAGCTATTTGAAAAGTAGGATTGTGACAAAAAGTAATAAAGAGAGGTTGATGAGAAATGTATATTGGGGACACAATAATAAGTTAATTGAAATATGAAATGTTTTAATCATTATGAAAAGGATGCAATTGGCATCTGTAAGAACTGCAATAAATGACTTTGTTCGGACTGTGCAACTGAAGCAGATAACGGCATTGCATGTCTGGTTGTGTTGAAGAAGTTAATCTGTTGAATGTGTTAAATCAAAAAAATGTTGCGACTTATAAAACGGCATCATCCGGAATAATGACAAATGTTTTGATATATTTTTTTTCAGGAATAATTTTTATCGCTTTCGGGATCCTTTATGAACGATTTTTGATTCTGTTATTTCCTCTTGGCTTACTGTTTTTAGTGGGTGCAATCTTGAGTTATAGATTTGCAAAGAAATTTAATTGGAAGAAATAACATCTCCAATTCGAAATCACAATTAACGATGAACACAATCATAACAAGTTCAAAACAAATTATCATTGGTCACTTAAACTGCATTGCTGATTATACTAACCAAACTCAATATATTTCAATACTGCTCAAAGGTTTCAATTGTTTTAATATATTCGAACTTATACCTTACTATATTACACCGCTGCATGACAAAACCCAATCTCCTTTTTCAGTTTTCCGCGATAATGTCAGTAATTGTTGCCTGCAATTCCGGCAATTCCGGAAGCACTTCTGTGGCGAAACCATACATTCCGGTTGACAAAGACTTGTATGCGGAAATCCTGCGAATGGATAAAGAATTCTTTGATGCTTACAACACGTGTAATCTGGAAAAACAGGACTCGATTTATTCAGACAGCATAGAGTTTTTCCACGATCAGGGAGGTTTGCTTACTTCTAAAACCGAAATTATTGCCGGCACGAGTCGAAACATTTGCGGAAAAGTCACCCGCGAACTCGTGGAAAATAGTGTTGAGGTTTATCCGATTAAAAACTACGGCGCAGTTGAAACCGGAATGCATATATTTCATAATTCACAGGATCCCGATTCTAAATCTGATCCTGTAAAGTTCGTCGTGGTCTGGCAACATAAAAACGGGAGATGGATTATTTCTAAGGTGATTAGTTTGCATTGAAAAACGAATAAATGATGTCCAAATTCCTGTTGCTCCTTTTTATCACCAGTATGCTCGTCAGCGGATGTTCGCATAAACCTAAAACACCTCCAATCTCTTCCGGTGGTTTTACATTGGATACGCTCACTTTAACAGATACGATGCGGAACCGGGAAATTCCGGTAGCGTATTTTATTCCCCAAACTGCTCATTCGGCAGTGGTAATTTTTAGTCATGGTTACGCGGCAAATCAGCCGGCAAGTTATTTGCATTATTCGTATCTGACCGAATTTCTGGCAGCTCACGGTTATTGGGTTGTGAGTATTCAGCACGAACTTCCCACCGATAGTTTGATTCCCTCCACCGGTATCCCGCAAATTGTTCGTCGACCTTTCTGGGATCGGGGAGCGGAAAATATCCGGTTTGTAATTCAGGAATTAGAAAAAACACATCCGGAAGCAGACTTACAAAACCTCACATTAATTGGTCATTCAAACGGTGCAGATATGACGGCCTTATTCGCTGAAAAATATCCGGATGTGGCGACCAAAATCATAACCTTAGACAATCGCAGAATGGCATTGCCCAGAACTCAAAAGCTGAAGGTGTATTCGTTGCGATCATGCGATCAGCCGGCAGATGATGGAGTGCTGCCAACGAAAGACGAACAGGAAAAATTCGGCATCACCATTATAAAACTTCCGGCGACCCTGCACAACGACATGGATGATCGCGGAACAGAAAAACAGAAAAAGGAGATTGCGGATTATGTGCTTAAATTTTTGAAAGAATAAAGTCTATTCGCAGTCCAAAAGATAGTAAAACTTAATGTTGCGGACTATGTTCGTTTTCGCTAAAATTGGTGGTTAAATAAAAGGGGAAAGTTAAACATAATAAGATTTAGTAATCAGACTCATGCTTCTATATATAAACATTAAAACGTATGACATTTAAAACATTAAGAAGTTGGGCTATTGTGATTTTCATTGCAAGTACTTTGATAATCGGGCTTATTATATGGACGCTGGTTCAACTATTTTCCAATCCCGAATTAAGCCAAACCACATCCATAGTTTTCTGGCTTACCGTTTTACTCTCGGCAGGTTTGGTTATTTATCTAACATTAGGCTTAATGATCACAATCAGACGAAAATTCACGATTGAAGATAATAAAGTTAAACTTTCCGGAACATTGCGAAACGGGGAATTATTAATATCTGAAATTAAAGGGTATAGAATCTCCGATAAAGGAATTGTAATTGAATCTAATAACCTACTTAAAAAATCTGTCAGGATCAGTAACTACATTGAAAAGAAGGATGAAATAATTAAATATCTTTCTGCCTCTTATCCGGATTTGGATCAACAGAAAATACATGCAGAAAATACGGATATCCGGCAGAATGGCGATTTTGGTTCATCTGAGCAGCAAAGAATCGATAAACTCAAAAGTGCTCAAAAGGTCGCAAAGACACTAAACATCACCGCCATGATTGTTGCAATTGGCACCTATTTTATTGCACCTTATCATGATAAGTATTCATCTCTTGCGTGTATCTTTATTCCATTGACAGCACTGTTTTTCATGAAGTATTACAAAGGACTTATTCGCATCGATGAGCGAAAAGATACCGCTTACCCTACAATCTATGCGGCTCTATTTATACCCGGCGTCTTTCTGTTTTTAAAAAATTTCAGAGATTTAAATGTATTAGACAAAACCAATGTCTGGATTCCTTCTACGATTACATCAATTGCTCTAATTGTCGCTTTATTAATGGGTAACAAAGAATTCATTTTTAATTCCTGGAAAGAGTATGCAAAGGTTTTCGGATTTTATATATCAATGCTTCTTTATAGTTATGGAACTATTGCTTCTTTAAATTGCCTCTTCGACAAATCCGACGGTGAAACGTATGTCGCTAGTATTTATGAAATGGAAATCAGTACCGGTAAAAATTATATATACTTATCACCTTGGGGACCGCTTACCGAAATTAACAAGATTTCAGTTTCTAAGGCAATGTACCAGAAACTGAATTCAAACGAACAAGTAAAAGTTCTTCTCATGAAAGGCAAGTTAGGTATTCCCTGGTATAAAATTGCTGAATAGAGTTGTTGCATCAATCAACCTTTTTCCTAAAATTGACGTGCATTAAAACCCATAATGAAAAAAATTATCTCCTTCATGCATATCTCGCTCGACGGCTTTGTTGCGGGACCAAACGGCGAAATGGACTGGATAAATGTGGATCCGGAAATATTCGAGCACGTTGAAAAACGCATCAGCCAAACCGATACAGCGCTGTATGGCCGGGTTACATTTCAGATGATGGAGAGTTATTGGCCGACCGCTGCTGACAAACCGGATGCGACCACACACGACAGAAATCATTCGATATGGTATGCCGGAGCCAAAAAGATTGTGTTGTCCAATACGCTACGTGCCGAGGATTTTGATAATACTAAAATTATCCGTCAGAATCTGGTGGAGAGCATTAATTCCATAAAACAATCCAATGCTGATGAAAGCGATGAAATCTTACTTTTCGGAAGTCCGACAGCAACACATGCCTTGATTCAAAATAATTTGATCGACGGTTACTGGTTGTTCGTTAATCCAGTTTTGCTCGGAAAAGGAATTTCTCTTTTCACGAGCCTAAATAATAGAATAAAACTAAAACGCAGTCCGGAAACGCATCAATTTACCAATGGTGTAATTGAATTGAACTATCTGGTGGAATAAAAAACCGAATGCTAATTATTCAGTATCGCGGAAAGGAAGTGTAAAAGATCCGTCCACTTCAACCACGGAATCGGCAGACAAATCTTTATATAACGCCAATAATTTTCCATTGAAAGTTCCGCTCATTAATTTGTTGTCGGTGTCGATTTCGGTAACGGTAACATTCAGATTTCCTCCGCTTATGGTGCTTTGATACGTCATAGTTCCGTACTGAACCATCATAGTGGCGGCATCATTCTCGGCATCACCCGCACCGGTATAAGTTCCTTTTTCAGTTCCGTTTAAGAGAAGTTGCGCATATACTTTGGCAACTGTGTCTTCGCCGGAAATAAGCGTTTCCTTGGCAGCTTTATTCCGTTCTATCGTATCTTTCTTTTGCATTTCAACATTTTGTTGAGACTTATTTATTTCATAATTGGTTTTTTGCATAATCATATTCATTGTTACTGCTTTTCTGGCCTGTTCCGCATGGTCATCACCACAGGAACTAAAGACGAAAACAAGCGTCAAAAAGGGGATAATCCAAAAATTATTGAATGGAAGAAAATTAAAAGAATGATACTTTTTCATAAGGTGGCTTTTGATGTGATAAAAACGAAAATACCCGAAAAGTTAATTGCGAATCGTTGGGATTATGGAAAAAGAATAATTGGATTGAAAATCAATGAGATAATTTTACTGCAGGTCTAACATAGGCCGCAAATTCAAATTGAATGGATACTTTATTGAAGCGTAAAGTGTAATATTGATATGTGATTAGACTGGTTTTAAAACTCATATCAACAAATGCAATATGGAAGACATTCGTGGCTATTCTGATAATTCTTACTTGCCCAAGGAATACATTTTCCCAAAAATCCTATTATAATCACACCTACCAAAGACCTTTAAACAGCGTACCTTCTAATTACTCAATTGATATTTCTGACTCTATTTTGGGGGCATCCGGGAAATCATTTTTACATTTCTATTTAAAAGATAGTAAAGGCAGGCACATTCAATACGCGGAGGTCCATGTTTGGAGTTTGTCAGCAGATTCTTTACTATACAGTGATTCCACGGGAACGGCAAAAATGATTTTATCCAAGGGATATTACTCCATTACTATTGAATCAATACAATACGAAGATATAAAAATAGATAGTTTGCTTGTTACGGAAAATTCCAGCACCGCTGTACATGCTTCCTTAGGTAATTCAAATCTCCTGGCAATTGCTATCATCCATAGCAAGAGAGCTTTAACCGAGGCGGAAATAGCAAGCATAATTTATGATCTGAGTACTGAACAGGAGAATGAATTAATTTTAAATAAAACCTGTTTTATAACGTGGGAAGCATGATTAATATAATATTGCTACTCCGTTTGAAACACCAAGATTATTACTTGATTCTGGATCGATGTATAATTTCATTTTTCACTTTTTTCTTGACAAAAGGTAGGCAAAAAAAAGTCGGAAAGAAAGCTAGTCAAGGGCCCTTGCTCACTTGTTGAAAATTTGGTGTAATGTAGCGGAGGAAAATTTGATTAATTAATTCATCTTTAAACAGCACGATATCTTATATTTTTGGAGTAATGCCAGGCAGGTTTCAATACTTTTTGTTGCTTTCAATTGTATTATCAAGCTGTGATCATAAGTCAAAAAAGCAACTTCCGTTATTGCCGAAAACAAATCTTTCAGACAGTATGTACTGCGGTAGTTGGCAAGTTACGAGTTCGTTTTTTTCATCGATACTTACTTTGCATGATGATCACACCTATAAGTTTGAAATAGGTCAATGCACGTGGAATGGTTGGTCAACTGGAAAATGGGGTATCACAAACGACAATATCTCCCTTTTAAGTGACGCTCCGGACTCGTGTATTTGTAAGTTGAATTATGGCAATTGGTGTGAAGTAGTTGACCCGGAAATAACGGACACCGCGAGGATGTCGTTTAAAAGTGTGAACGATTGCGTTACAAATCTGCAATCCTGTTTTATTCTCTTTGATAATGTCACTTTTTCTATGCGGAATGATACTCTTAAATTAGATCCAGACATTCTCGTACCCTGTTCAAGTGAAGATTTACATTTCATAAGATCAGCCCGACCAAATTTTTAGTTAAGAACAATTTAATTTTTCCATTAAATTTCTTGCCCGAATCATGAATATGAAAATCTGGAAAATTATATTGGGTCTCTTACTTCTCTATGGCGGAGGTGAAGAATATGGTAGTGCAAGCCGACAACTTAACACCTTTCTTGACCCCAAAATGTTGCTTTTGGGGTTGATATTTTTTGCTTTGGGCGCATGGCTGATTGCTGCAGGTTTTTCAAAAACCGGTTTTAAATTGAAATCAATGCACACACTGAAATTTACGGCTCTTTCACTGGTTGCCTTTCTATTATTTGCGTTGAAAGGATTTTTTAGCGCACAGTAAATAGTAATACATCAGCATGTCATTAAGAGTTTTGGTCGTAGTAATTGCACTTAATGCGTTTTCATGTTCAAATCATCAAAACCAACAAGCGACTGAAAATCAACCCGCTTTCCCGGATAAAAATTTCTTCATCAATAAAACCTTCGTTCATGGAGCAAACCATAATCTTACCGATTCGTGCACTTTTTATTTTGAATGCGATTGCTGTTTTGAATATTTAGAATTCAAACGGGATTCCGTTGTTCAGACAGCCTTTTGTGTTGAAAGAACAACGTATTCATCCGGAAGCTGGGAGATAGTTGATTCCATATTAAAAATTCATTTCAGCGGAAAAGTTCTCACAATGGAAGATGATGACTACACGGATGAAGTTCATATCGTTGAAGACACACTGATCGCTCCATGGACAGTAGAATATAACTCTAAAAGATGTCGGGATCACTGGATATTTACGAATGCCTCAAACAGCATGATTGAGTGAAAGTCTAATTGTTTTGATGCGATTGCGTTTGTCGAAATTTGGCGTTTTCTGATGGGTGTGTCAAACAAATATTTGAAAGGGTGGACTAAAAAATACAGCCGGTTGAACATGGAATATCCAACCACTTTTTTGTCTTAAAAAAATCAATTCAAAAAGTCCGTTGCTCAACCTATTTTTGGAATATGCACAGAACGATACAGCCCATCTTGGCTATGCTCACTATTATTCTTTTTAACGCGGCCCATGTTGCTGCACAGCTACCTTCGGAAGCCTGGCAGATTGCTCTGGGCGGTTTTTCTTATGATAATCCACAACGCATTATCACCACCAAAAACGGGGATTGCATTCTGGCCGGAAAATCCAAATCAGGTAATACCGGTGATAAAAGCGACCCAAATAAAACCGAGGACGATATATGGATTGTAAGGATTGATAAGTATGGAAAGAAAATATGGGATAAAAGCTTTGGTACAACTGAGAATACGTTGGTGCTCGCAATCAATTGCATCTCTGAAACTGCGGATGGAGGTATATTAATCGGCATGACTTCCACGGCAAGTCCGGGTTTAGACAAAACAGCTCCGAACAAAGGAAGCGGAGATATGTGGTTGTTGAAATTAGATAAAGACGGCAAAAAACTTTGGGATAAATCTTATGGCGGCAATGATGGAGATGGTGTTTCAAAAATTCTCCCACATAAAAATGGAGGTTATTTTCTTTTTGGTAATTCTTTTTCTCAACCTTCAGGAGATCGCACAACTCCTTATTTGGGCAGCAGTACACGCGGAGATCTTTGGATTGTTAAAATTGACGAAGCGGGAAATAAGTTATGGGACACGGCCTACATCTCCGGCAACAATCAGGAAACATTTGGCGATGCGATTCTTACTTCAGACGGGCGATATGCCATTGTAACCACTACCTTTTTCAATGATTGGAAACTGGATTTGGTGCTAACTTTTCTAAATGATGAAGGTCACAGATTATCGTTTCATCCATTTGGCGGATCTGAGAATGAACAAGCTTTCGGAATTGCCGAAATGGAAAACGGATTTCTTTTGGCCGCCTCCACAACCAGTCAGGGCGGCAGTGGTGATGTTACAGATAGTATGAAAGGCGGGAAGGTTTATCAGGATGTTTGGTTGGTAAAAACGGATTTAAATGGAAAACTACTTTGGAATAAGCGATACGGGACAAGTTCTGCTGATTTGGCTGTTTGCATGGAAGCAGTACCCGGAAATAATGCAGTAATCGGGGTAAATTTTCCGGCATCCACGGGTGCACCCGATATCGATAATGATAAAAGCTGTGCGACCAGAGGAAAAACGGATGGCTGGATTTTATTTGTTGACAGTGCAGGCAATCTTAAGGATGATAAATGTTGGGGAACAACAGAGTTTGATAATATCAGTGATATCGCCACCTGGTCAGACAGCAGCGTAACTGTTTTAGCATCGAGCAATGGCGGTATTAATAACGACAGAACCGCCGCATCCAAGGGTGAATCCGATTTTTGGGTTACCCGATTTGGCAAACCTGCAGATCCGGTTTCTGCCAAAGATTTGAATCTTGTATTTTCCGTGTATCCAAATCCTTGCAGCAGCATTATTCATGTTGATGTACCATTAAACTCTTCGTTTAACCTTTATGATCTTAATGGCAAGTTGCACCTGGAAGGTTGGTTAACCACCGGAAATTCTACCATTGATATTTCCCATTTGCATCCTGGTTTTTACACTTTAAAATTAAATTCAGAAGAACAGTGGGGAATGCATAAAATAGTGAAACCGGAATAAAAGACTCAATTCGGAATGTCAATAAAACTGAGGGCTTGCAGCCTTCCCCTCCCCGGTTGAAAGTTCGAGAATTTGTGAATGCGATGTTCTCAACTACGTTCATTTAAGTGTTTAAGGTTCTAAGCGCAGGTTTCATTCTTCAGGTTAATATGGATTGTTGTAGTTTGCACTGCAATCCATTAAAATCATGATCGAAACAAAATACTACCACAGTCTGATTAAAACCTTCCCGGAAATGCACGGGAAAAATGTGCTGATAACCGGTTGTACTTCCGGAACCGGACTTGTGCTCGCCAGAACTTGCGGACAACTTGGTGCGAACGTTTTCATGCTCAATCGTCCGTCGGAACGGGCAAATCAGAGTTTACAACTTCTGCAAAATGAAGATGGTTCTAAGGCTCAATTAATCGAAATTGATCTTCAGAATTTTGAAAGTGTTAGTCAAAGCGGAACCCGGCTTCTGGAACTATTTGAAGAAGATGGAATTGATGTGTTATGCAATAATGCCGGTGTGATGGGATTGCCGGATCAAGCGACGAAGGATGGATATGATATTCAGATTCAGACCAATCATTTGTCGCATTTTCTGCTGACCCATTTGCTTTGGCCTGCACTAAAAAAAGGATCGGATAAACGTGGAGAATCCAGAGTGATCAATCATAGTTCGGGTGCTCGAAAAGCCGGAGGTCGGCCCATACTTGCGAAATACTTTGAACCCAATGGCGGTAATCTTGGTGGCGATCGTTTTCCGGGCATGCAGAAATGGATTCGCTATCAGCAATCGAAATTGGCGAACCTTCTTTTTACGTATGGAATGATGGACCGGGTTCCGCACGAATACCGGGATAAAGTGAAATTTTTAACGGCGCATCCGGGCCCGACCGACAGCGGTTTGCAAGCCAAAACACTCCATTCGGGAGGCAATGGTTTACTCGATAAATACATAATTCGGAAAACATTAAAAAGTGCGCATTCGGTGGAAGACGGCACGAGTGGAATCGCCATTTGCGCATGTGGTTCCCATGTTAAATCCGGCGAGTTTTACGGACCAGCCGGAAGTGGTAAAGCCGGCCCGGCAGTTCTGTTGGAGGCAGAAAGAAATAAAGAAAGCGAGCAACTTTTGTGGGATCTCAGTTTAAAAGCAACTGGTGTTAAAGATTTTTTCTCAACTGGTAATTAAAATAGCACAACCACTTTTTTGTTTTACGGAGTGAATTCAGAAAGAAAATTAACTGCGACTCTGCGTAAACTGGAGATGTTTCTCACAACGACGCAACGATTCATCTTCCTAAACAAATTTGGTAAATAATCAGATAATTCCTTCAATCAACTTTTGCGGAGAACACTTAGCTCAAACTTTTATTCTAATGAAAGAGAATACACCATCTTTACAGAATGCTTTTAGTAAGAAAATTAACTGCGTCTCTGCGTGAACTGCTGATGTTTCTCACAACGACGCAACGATTCATCTTCCTTAACTAAATTGGATAAATTCAAATAATTCCTTCAATCAACTTTTGCGAAGAACACTAAGCTCAAGATTCATTTCATTTGGAATTATCATGTTTCTGGTTGACTGAATATTTTATAAATGAAAATTCGTTGTGCCTTTGTGAGAAAAAAACGAAATCGTTCCATCGTATTAAAAATGCCGAATCCACGCCAGAAACCACCCCGAACCGTGATAATCTTCCTACTTTATTTTGTCGACCTTTTCCTAATCGGCATCCGATTCCGAAATGAAAATGCGGAGGAACTCACCTCGTCTTATTCATATTCATTCGGAGAATTGGATATTCTTTCGCAACTGAATATAGTTTCCATCATTTTGTTAATTGGCCTAACGCTGGTTTCAGTGGTAATTTCCAATCGGCATCTAACTGTTGAAGGATTGGTTTTAATAAATCTTGTTTCGTTATTCTATCTGAACGACAGCTATCTGACAGGGGCCAAATCAAAATATTCAGGTTGTGATATGTCGGTTTGTAATGAGTTGGTGCTTTATCGGAATAACAAATTCAAGATTACCTCATCAGGTCAGATATCCGAGCAACGACGGTTTGGTAGCTATCAGATAATAGCTGATACGTTGTATTTATGTTCCGACATGGAAAGCAGAACAACAGATTCTTTCCACTTTACGAATTCTCAATTGGATAATTCTCGTGTGATCGCGACCGATATGGAAATGTGGTGGTTTTATGGGTTAAATTCGAAATCAAATAATAAATAAAGATGGCATTAAGTGGTGAAAAGTATCGCGGAAGGGATGATGGTAAAAAACAGGTCCCAGAATTCAATTGGGTTGGTTGTTTCACAGTTGTTATTCTGGCATTAATAATTTTATTTTCCATTCTCAATAAATTTCAGTGATTTAATTAAAGTGGGTTTATCACCACGCTATTATTGTGATAATAGATGAATTGATGTTTCACACAACGACACTAAGCTCAAGCTTCTTTTCTGATGAATGAGAATACTCCAGTTTTACTAAATGCACTCAGAAAGGAAATTAACTGCGTTTCTGCGTGAACTGCTGATGTTTCACACAACGACACAACGATTCATCTTCCTAAACTAATTAGGTGAAAGTCAAATAATTCTTTCGATCAACTTTTGCGAAGAACACTAAGCTCAAGCTTCTTTTCTAATGAATGAGAATGCTCCATTTTTACCGAATGCTTTTAGTAAGAAAATTAACTGCGTCTCTGCGCGAACTGCTGATGTTTCTCACAACGACGCAACGATTCATCTTCCTTAACTAATTTGGATAAATTCAAATAATTCCTTCGATTAACTTTTGCCATGAACACTAAGCTCCAGCTTCTTTTCCTTTGAAGTAACAATGATCCCGTTTTACAACATTAGAATTCACTGTGTCTCTGCGTGAACCGCTGATGTTTCACACAACGACACAACGATTCATCTTCCTAAACCAATTTGGTGAAAATCAAATAATTCTTTCGATCAACTTTTGCGAAGAACATTAAGCTCAAATTTTTATTCTAATGAATGAGAATACTCCATTTTTACCGAATGCTTTTAGAATGAGAATTCACTGCGTCTCTGCGTGAACTGCTGATGTTTCCCACAACGACACAACGATTCATCTTCCTAAACCAATTGGTTAAAAAGTCTGATAATTCCTTCAATCAACTTTGTAAACGAACACTTAGCTTAATATTCTTTTATTATGAATGAACATAATCCTGCTTTACTACATTTATTGAGGAAGAAAATGCTTGGTGTCGTTGTGTGAAATATCAAATGTATTTCCAGAAGTGATTATTATATCGCCATCTTCTCACTATCTTCGGTACATGGAATCACTCGACGACGGCTTGTTAAATAATGCTGAAACTTTTCTCAGCGATATGATTCGCTTTTGGGAAAGCCGAAGACTTCGATATAATTTCTTTGTGGGTTTAACGGGTGTAATAATTCTAATTACATTCCGGTTTCCGATTAATTTATATAATACGGTCGGGTGTATTTTATGGGGACTCGCCATGAATGCCGCTTATACTATCCCTATAGTCGCAGAGTCGTGGAATTTCCATTACCTGAACAATTATATTCCTTTCGAAAAATTCCGGAAGACTCTTTTTGTTCTGGGAACGATATTGAGCTGCGCCGTCAGTTTTGGGTACGGTTCCGTGTATGCAACTTTTTTAACCGCTATTTAAATCATGAACAACCTTAGCAAAATTTACGACGAATTCGCCGATCAATACAAAGCCAACCGGGATGTATTTGATTTATCCGATGTATTTGAATCCTTTTACACTGAGCTAAACCAATCAACCGGATCTGTGCTCGACCTTGGATGTGGTGCCGGCGATTCCTTTTCCAAATTTTTTGTTCAGAGAAACTGGGAGATTACCGGAGTTGATTTTTCAGAGAGAATGCTCCATTTGGCCAATCAGTTTTTACCGGAAATGAAAACGATTCAGGGAAATATGCTCGAAGTGAATTTCCCGGATCAATCTTTCGATACGGTTGTTGCTATTTACAGTTTCTTTCATTTACCCTCTAAAGATCACAGGCAGATGTTTTCCAAAATCCGCCAATGGTTAAAACCGGAAGGAAAAGCGCTTATCACCTATGCCGGAACGGAATATACCGGAAGTGAAACCTTCGACGGAACCCGGCAATTCATGGGTAAAGATTTGTATTACGGACATCTGTCAAAATCAGAAACCACAGAGTTGCTCAAAGATGTAGGATTCGAATTGCTTAATTCCCGCGACCGCACAATCGGAGGGGAAACATTTTGGTGGCTGACATTAGGAACGAAATAATAGTTCCGGGTAAAAATGGAGAATACAGCAACCGCAATACTCGAACGCACGAAACATTGCAACCTTTGCGATCACCAGATTCTTAATTTCAAAACCGGAACAATGTGCGCACTCACCGACGCCAAACCTAATTTTACCGGCACTTGTAAGACCATAGAATTCCGGAATAAATGTGAAGAAGTTATCTCGGGGTTCGAAGTTGAATATGCATTAATTAATCGCAGGAAAACAGAAACATTGCTCTATTTTTTCGCAGCGGTTGGTGGCGGCATCGCGGTGATGGTTGTGGGATTTTTTGTCGGATTTATCATGAACAGCTTCCACATTTTTGATAAAATTAGTGTGAGCATAATGGGAGCCGGTTTGCTTCTTATACCTCCCGGAATCTATAAAATCACAAAATTTCGAAATGAAAAAAAGGTGGTGGAAGAGAACATTCGCAGAGTTCGGGAAGTGCTGAAATTATATTCGCTTGCGTATGTCTGTGAAGTTCAATACGGAAAAGAATTTGATGGCAAAATTCCTGCGTGGTGCGAAATTTCCTGGAGTAAACTAAATTAACAACCGTGCAAACCGAGCGACTTATATTACGGGAACTAACGAAAGATTTGTTTGAAACAATTGCAGATAAATCGATAGAAGAACAATTAATATTTTTCGGATTCATTAATCCGGAACAGGTTGAAAAAGAAATTAAAAAACTGCGATTGCGGCTGTATTCTGAAGAACGTTTAATGAAGCGTTTCGATCTGATTCATAAAATTTCCGGAAGAAATATCGGTTCATGCGGCTTTCACAATTGGCTCCCGGAACACCGTCGGGCGGAAATAGGTTATCACATAATTGAAGAATTCCGGAATCAGGGATTTGTTTCGGAAGCGATAAAAAAAATAATCCAATACGGATTTGAAACCATGAATCTCATGCGCATCGAAGCCTTCACCAGCCCGGACAATTTCATTTCTCAAAAAGTTCTCTACAATCACGGTTTTCAACAGGAAGGCTTGCTTCACCGGCACTATATCTCCGACAACACCATCCACGACTCGGTTGTATTTGGATTGGTGAAGGATGGGGGGTGATGGTAGCTGTAACTGTAACTGTAACTGTAACTGTAACTGTAACGGGAACGGTAGCTGTAACGGTAGCTGTTACTGTTTCCGTCCCCGTTCCCGCCCCCAAGTTGATTCGCTTCGCTCAACATGACCAACGCTTTTATCAAAGGAATTGGGATTCTTCGCTTCCCTCAGAATTCTGCGCTCTCCGCTCTTTCGCTCTTTCCCCGTTACCGTTCCTGTTACCGTTAC
>WGNA01000026.1 GCA_016124755.1 Bacteroidota bacterium
TAAAACTGAATCTTCACGTGAAGTAACAGCTAAAATATCCAGCGGTAATGTACCCGACGGAATGCTCCTGAAAGTTACGGCTGCTTCTGACGCCGGAAACGGAGACGGAACCGTAGGTGCTTCTGCCGGAACCGTTACTCTCAACGGAAAAGACCAAACCGTAATCGGAAAAATCGGTTCTTGCTACACAGGTGACGGTGCTAAAAACGGTCACAACCTGTACTACTCACTCGAACTCGATCCGACTGCCGGTAGCTACGCAAACCTCGACTTCGATCAGGCAACTACTTTGACAATCCTTTACACGATTTCAAACAACTAATCGGAACTAAAATTTCTAACGATAACGAAAAAGCCTCCGGGAAACCGGAGGCTTTTTTTGTGTTTATCATTCTTTAAAACAAAGCCAAAGGATGGAGCAAAATCATTAAACCAGAATTTCTGAAGCAAGCTTGCAACCGACATGGCCATTAGGAAGAATCATATCCAGTTTCACCCGAACCGGTTGGTTGATGAGTGTTTCGTCAAACGGCAACTCAACTCGGATGTAATTATCCGTGAAACCAAACATCACTCCATCGCGATCGGAACCCTCGAAAAGTACTTCTCTTTCGGTGCCCAAATGTTCGCGGTAAAAAGCCTGTCGCTTTTTCTCTGATAAAATCCGAAGCATCTGAACCCGTTCATTTTTTACTTCCTGTTTCACTTTTCCGGGAAGTTTTTTCGCGGTTGTATTCGGTCGTTCGGAATACGGAAAAACGTGCAAATAGGAAATGTCGAGATCGCGCAGGAATTCATAAGTCTCCATAAAATGCTCCTCAGTTTCACCGGGAAATCCGACAATTACGTCTACTCCGATACAAGCATCCGGCATTGCTGTTTTAATGTGCTTTACTCTGTCTGCATAAAGTTCCCGCTCGTATTTACGGCGCATTTTCTTTAGTAATTCGTTAGAACCACTTTGCAACGGAACATGAAAATGAGGAACGAAACGCTTCGAATGAGAAACAAATTCGATAATGCGGTCTTCCAGTAAATTCGGTTCAATCGAACTTATGCGGATCCTGTCAACACCATCAAGATCGTCGAGAGAAACTACCAGATCATAAAATTCTTCGTCGTGCTGAATTCCGAAATCGCCGATGTTGACGCCGGTTAGAACGATTTCACTTACTCCGGTTGCGGCTGCTTCTTGTGCAACCTTCATCGTATCTTCTATTGTCTGACTCCGGCTTTCACCACGCGCAAGGGGAATCGTACAAAACGTACAGAAATAATCACATCCATCCTGAACTTTGAGAAAGGTTCGGGTGCGATCACCAAATGAAAATCCCGGAACAAAATCCCGGGTTTCTTTAATGTTGGCATTGTGAACGATAACTTCTTCCCGGTTGCTTTCCAATTCCTGAAGATGTGCCATGAGATTAAATTTTTCCGCGGCACCCAAAACCATATCAACCCCTTTTATCTCACTAATTTCTTTCGGTTTTAACTGAGCGTAACATCCGATTATAATTACAGAAGAAAGCGGATTGGTTTTTTTTGCCTGTTTAACTATGCGGCGGCACTTCCTGTCGGCATTTTCGGTAACCGAACAGGTGTTTATCACATAAATATCGGCTGGCGATTCAAACTCAACTACCTCAAAACCCTCGTCACGAGCCTGACGCCCGATCGTGGAGGTCTCCGAAAAATTGAGTTTACACCCGAGTGTATGAAATGCGATAGATGACATTAGCCGGCAAAGATATAATGCGAATTAATTCTTACCATAAATGGCGCATCGCAATACATCCAGCACTAAACGGCAATAATTTCAGATTGCATTAGTTCCAGTTTGCTAAAATCTGCGGGATTGGATTTTGAAAATTTCCGCCATTGCATATTCACTTTCCAGCGTCGGAGGTGTTCTTTAGAAGAAGCGTATCCAACCGAAATCCAGCGAAAAAGTGAATAAAGAAGAAAGCCTTTAAAACCAAAACAGACAGTGAATATTATGATTGCAACAATGTCAAGAATCATATTAACGGCAACTCCTACTCCGAAAACTACACTGTCGTGCAACTCAAATTTTTTAACTTTTTGATTCGCCACTTTAGAACCATAATTAAACGCCCATTGCAACGGAAGCCAGGAAATAAAAGCGGGAATTATCAATAAAACTGAAATCAATAGTGTGATAAATCCGGGTTGTTTCGGACGATCGTTTAATTCAAATTTTTTAAGTTCTTCCTTATATACATTCAGTTTATTCGCCAAACCAGAATCCTCTTTACATAGCATTGCTGCCATGCGATGATGGTGTTTAAAAAGTTCTTTGTTGCGATCAAAAATCCGGAAACCAAACCGATGCTGATTGCGAACCACTTCCAAAGCGAAATCCTGTAAATGTTGCACCTCATCTTCAAAATGAATGATGAGAGAGCTCATTCTTTTATGCAAATCAGCAGTGAATTTATTGATGGTGAAGCTTTCACTTTTTCCTTCTTCCTGATAATTTTTGAGAAAAACAGGTTTCGCATAATTCATAAAAACCTCTTTACCGAATCCCCGATAAAAGCTGTAATTAATTCCCATAGGAACAACCGTAACCTGTAAATTGCCTTCTCCCCGTCGCTCCATATCGGCAACCATTCTTGCGGTTCCCTTTTTTAACGGACGAAGTTTCATGGCCGGCACAGAATCCGATTCCGAAAAAATCAATACTCTCTTTTTTTTGCAGAATAAATCAAAAAGCTGATCGTAAGACCGGTTGTTTTCGGTAACACTCTGTCGCATATCATCTGCATCGCGAACCCGGAAAATCGGAATCAGATGAAGATCCCGCAGAATAAAATTTGCCCAACTCTTTTTAAAAACATCTCCTCTCACGAAAATGTAGGTTGGCTTTAGCAAAATGGCCGTTAAGATCGTCCCGTCTAAAAATCCGTTTGGGTGGTTAGAAGCAATAAAGGTGGGTTTGTTTGTGGGAATTAAACCGGCATCATGCAGATAGATTTTCCGGAAGTAAATCCGGTAATACAACTGAATAAACACCTTGATTATATAGTAAATCATCTCAATTCTCCGCTTCCAACTTGCTTCGATGCAAAACTAAAATGCTTCAGAAATTACCGGTTAACGTTTGATAAAATTAAACGCTTCTATTTGGGAAGCGCCCCTTCAATCCCCAACAATTGTGTTATCTGCTTGCGGATTTCATTGATCTGATGGATTTTTTGCTGAATGATTATTATGTCTTCATCCGTCTCCGCAACTTTTAGTTCATCCAACAATCGGTGGCGAAACTTCTCAACTTTATAAAGCTTCAGATAATTGAGATTGGCAATCAGTTCTTCCCGGTAATTCTCTTTATCGGTTTTAACAAAAATTTCGTTGGGGTCTAACCAATGCGGACTCAAATGGTATTTTACAGACAGCAAATCCGCTGTTAATTTCCCGAGCAAACGATGTCGGGTGAAAAAGACTTCATCCAGTTTTGAGTGAAAATCGTAATACTCTTTCGCTTCTACATACACTTCTCCGAGTTCCGGATTTTCGAATTGATACTGATCCCGATCCAATTCTGAAATAACATATCCGGCAACATCCACTTCCTCGGAATACGGTTGTTCGCCATACAGAATCATGGTTTGAAAAAGTGCTTTCTCTTTGTTTTTAAATTCCTCTTCCTTCTCCGGATCAACCTCCAGTTCCGGTCGTAAAAAAGTAATCTGAGGATTTTCAACAGCTTTGGTGCGTTTCCCGGCTTCCTGAAACTGAATGTTTCGCTGACGTTTGGCCTCCGCCATCATCAGATCTTCATCGAAGTTCAGCAGTGTGGCGCATTGTCTTAAATACGCATTCCGTTTAATCGGATCGGAAATTCGCACAATTGAACTCACCACTTCCCGCGCGGTTTCACTGAGCCCAACCGGGTCCCGGCCTTTTTCGGAAAGCAGCAATTCGGTTTTAAAAAGAACAAAGTCCTGCTCGCTCTCTTTTATGTAAGATTCCATCCGTTCACCGCCAACTTTGCGGCACCACGAATCCGGATCTTCTCCCTCCGGAAATACCACTACTTTTACATTCAGACCGCCTTCGAGCAAAAGATCAACTCCGCGCAAAGCCGCTTTTATCCCGGCAGAATCGCCATCATAAAGGAGTGTTACATTATCAGTAAATCGCTTTATCAGTTTAACCTGATCGGCTGTAAGGGCTGTTCCGCTGGTGGCCACAACGTTTTTCAATCCGCTCTGGAACAACATCAATACATCCAGATACCCTTCAACTAATAAAGCGCGATCGAGACTTCGTATTTCTTTCCGGCTTTCGTACAAACCATAGAGAACCGATGACTTGTGATAAATTTCGTTCTCGGGTGAGTTAACGTATTTCGGACTCTTCTCCTCCTTTTTTAATTGACGACCTCCGAGTCCGACAACCTTGCCCGACAGATTGCGGATCGGGAACATTACCCTCTCGCGATACGCATCGTAGAAACCGGCAGACACATCATCTCCGCGCTGTTTAATTAAACCGGTTTTAGTAAGGATGTCTGAATCGTAACCCGATTTTGTAGCCGTATTCAGAAAATGATCCCAGCCACTCATTGCATAACCCAAAGAGAATTCTTCCATAGTCTGGTGCGTAATGCCCCGTTGCATGAAATAAGAATAGCCGATGTTGCGACCTTCTTCCGAGTTCATCAGGTTGTCGTTAAACAATCGGGTGGCATAATCCATCGCCAGATACATCGCGTCGCGCAGCTTAACCTGATCCGAAAGTTCTTCCCGATTGGTATTGTCTTCTTCAATTTCGATGTGATACTTCGACGCGAGTTGCCGCAGTGCTTCAGGATAGGATAGCTTATCCATTTCCATCACAAAATCGACAACGTTTCCGCCTTTTCCGCAGCCGAAACACTTGTATATTCCGAGTGTAGGACTAACCCGGAACGAAGGGGTTTTTTCGTTGTGAAACGGACACAAACCGGCCAGACCGCTTCCCGACTTTTTTAACTGAACATAATCTCCAACCACTTCTTCGATGCTTGCGGCGGAAAAAATCTGATCAATTGTCGACTGTCGGATCACGGAGCAAAGAAACAATCTACGCGTTAAAATTCTCAGTGAAGCAAAAGTTCTGGCGATCAGTTTTTAGAATAAAGCGCTCGGAAAAATCGAATCCGACGTTTGGCTGATCTGCGAAAGGATATGTAATCTTTGCACATGCTTCAGCATAAAATCAAAGAACTCGCATCGCATAACCACGAACGCATCGTAGCTTTTCGTCGGGAAATGCACCGCAATCCGGAGTTGTCTTTTCAGGAGGTTGAAACACAGAAACGCATCCGTAATTTTCTCGAATCAAACGGTATTCATGATATTAAAGAATGCGCCGACACGGGATTGGTGGTTCTTATTAAAGGCAAAAATCCGGATTCAACAACGCTTGGTTTGCGTGCCGATATTGATGCGCTTCCAATTCATGAACAAAACAAAACAGATTACTGCTCGCACAATTCAGGAGTAATGCACGCATGTGGTCATGATGTACACACCTCTTGTTTGTTGGGTGCCGCGTTAATATTAAATGAACTGAAGAATGAATTTAACGGTACTTTAAAACTGGTTTTTCAACCCGGAGAGGAGAAGTTGCCGGGAGGTGCCAGTCTGATGATAAAAGAAGGTGTTCTTCAGAACCCGGCGGTAAAGTCGATGATCGGACAACACGTAATGCCTTTAATAGAAGTCGGCAAACTCGGATTCCGGAAAGGGCTTTACATGGCGAGTGCCGATGAAATTTACATCACGGTTATCGGGAAAGGCGGACATGCAGCTCATCCACATCAGAACATCGATCCGGTTTCGGTTGCCGCTCAGATTATTACATCGCTACAAACCATTGTTTCAAGAATGGCAAAACCGTCGATTCCATCGGTTCTGAGCATCGGAAAAGTGATTGCAGACGGCGCCACCAATGTGATTCCGGATACGGTGGTGATGGAAGGTACGTTTCGCACTTTTAATGAGGAATGGCGTGAAGAAGCCCACTGGAAAATAGAAACAATGGTGAAATTAATAGCAGAGGCGAACGGTGCTAAAGTAGAAGTGGAAATCAGAAAGGGATATCCGTATCTGGAGAATAATCCGGAAGTAACGGACAGAACCCGACAAGCTGCAGTTGAATATATCGGAGAAGAGAATGTGGTTGATTTGGAAATATGGCCGGCCGGAGAAGATTTCGCATTTTACTCGCAGCAGGTTCCGTCTACTTTTTATCGTTTGGGAACCCGAAACGAATCGAGAGGAATTACGTCGATGCTGCACACCCCAACTTTTGATGTTGACGAGGAAGCTTTGCGATTGGGTTCCGGTTTTATGGCGTATGCTGCCATTTCTGAATTAAAATTTCTGGAAGAAGATTCATGAACCGTAAGTCCGCATCCCATTCTCAAAAAAAAGCTCTTGGCAGAAAAGGGGAGGAGATGGCGGTGCGGTATCTTATTAAAAACGGATTCGAGATTATCGATCGGAACTTTCGTATTGGAAGAGCTGAGATCGATATTATAGCAAAGGAAAATGAGGAATGGGTTTTTGTGGAAGTGAAGACCCGTTCGTCTGTAAAGCAGGGTTACCCCGAACAATCAATTAGCATAAAGCAGGAGGAAACATTGAGAAGTGCTGCACTCGATTTTATGTTCGACCGCCCGGAAATTCCCTTTATCCGGTTTGATGTTGTTGCAATTCACAAGGAAGAAAACCGAACACATCTGAAACATTTCCGGGATATTTTTCCGTCGTGGGGGTAAACCGAAAAAACTTGTGTTTGCGGGTTGTGTAGAATGTCTCGGATTACTATTTTCGCGGACTTTTTGTAATAAAACAAAAGTCATTAAATATACCTAATGGAAAAAAATCAGTATGAATCTGTGATCATTTTGACACCCGTACTGTCTGAAAAACAAATGGATGATGCCATTGCAAGCTTTAGACAGTTGATCACGGAAAACAATGGTGAGATCGTCCACGAAGAAAACTGGGGACTCACTAAGCTTGCGTATCCAATTCAAAAGAAGGTGACAGGTTTTTACCACATCTACGAATTCTCAGCTCCGGCCGACATCGTTGGCAAACTGGAACTGGCTTACCGACGTGACGAGCAGGTTATGCGATATGTAACCATTCGCCTCGACAAACACGCCGTTAAGTACAATGAGCGTCGAAGAAAAGGTGAATTCAACAAGCCTAAGTCAACAGAGAAAACGGATAAAGAATTAGCATCATGAGTAAGAAAAAACAAAAGAACAGCTACGTTTTCAGTAACCGACCTGTTAACCGGAATCAAAAGAAATACTGCCGTTTTAAGAAGAGCGGAATTAAGTATATCGATTACAAAAACCCTGAATTCCTTTTGAAGTTTGTGAACGAGCAAGGTAAAATACTTCCACGAAGAATCACCGGAACTTCATTGAAATATCAGAGAAAGATAGCTCAGGCTGTGAAGCGCGCCCGCCACATTGCCGTGTTGCCTTTCGTAACGGATCAATTAAAATAAACAACCAGCAATTTAGACGACGATGAAAGTAATTTTAAAAGACGACGTTCAGAAGCTCGGCTACAAAAATGATGTGGTTGAAGTGAAACCGGGATTCGGAAGAAACTATCTGATCCCGCGGGGACTTGCTGTTCTGGCAACTCCATCGAGCATTAAAGTGCTGGAAGAAGAAGTTAGACAAACGCAGAGAAAACAAGAGCAGGTTAAAGCCGATGCATTGGCACTTGCCGAAAAACTCAGCGGTCTTACTTTGAATATCGGAACAAAAGCCGGATCAAACGGAAAAATTTTCGGTTCGGTTACCAATATTCAGATCGCTCAGGCATTGAAAGAACTCGGACACGAAATCGACAGAAAGAGAATTTCTCTTAACAGCGATATCAAAGAACTCGGAGATTATTCTGCGAAAATTAACCTGCACAGAAATGTGGATGTTGAAATCGCTCTCCATGTAATTAACGAATAATTCTATTTTGGAATAATAAAAAAGCCGGTCGATGACCGGCTTTTTTTATGCTCTTTTTTTTTAAAGTGAATTGGGTCAAGTTGAAAAAGACTCCCCGCATCCGCAGGTGGTTTTTGCATTCGGATTTTTAAATTCAAATCCTCGGGAATTGAGACCTTCAGAAAAATCGACTTCCATGCCGAGAACATACATGATGTGGGCACGATCGATTACTACATCGAAATCCTCAAAGTGATAAACTTCATCGCGATCGGTTGAACCATCAAACGCCAGAAGATAAGAAAGACCGCTGCAACCTCCGCCTTTCACACCTATTCGAAGAAAAGGAGCAACTTCACTTTTTTGAGTCGCTCGTATTTCCCGTAGTTTTTTTACAGCTCCTTCTGTAAAACTTACCGGAATCGCTTGTGTTATCTGTTCATCTTTTTTCATGGGAATCGCTTAGGCAAATTTAGTTTTTTCGGAAACTTAACCGGGAGCAGTCACCGTTTAAGCCATAACTTTACACACTCAATATGATCACACCCGCAGAAATTACGGTCACCGAAATTCTGGTGAATATTCTTCAGTTTACCATTCCGGCCCTCATTGTTTTCGGCGTCACCTATATGATGCTGCAAAAATTTTTTGAAGAAGGATTAAAAAGACGAAAGCTCGAATTAATGTCTAAAACGGCCGATGAACTTACACCGGTTAAACTTCAGGCATACGAGCGACTCACCTTGTTACTCGAAAGACTAAAACCCGACAATCTGGTTTTGAGGAACGCCGATGCCAGATTGAATGCATCTCAGTTTAAGCAGGTTTTAACGAATGCGGTGAACGACGAATTTAATCACAACGTTTCGCAACAAATTTATGTGAGTGATCAGGCGTGGAGTCTTATTAAGGTAGTGAAGGATAATACACTCGAAATAATTTCTTCATGTAATAAGGATATGATTGAAGGAAGTTCTGCCACGGATTTGGGAAAAGCAATTCTTCAGGAAGTTGTGGCACGAAATGAAAATTCAGCTCAGGTTGCCATCAACTTTATTAAACGTGAAATCGGAATTGTTTTCGGGAATTAAGAAATACTTCTTCATTCTTTTTTGGGGTGTTCTTTCTGGAATAACGGCATGCCACAGGCCGGTTATGAATACCTATTCAGGAGCAGCGATGCAGCATCTCGATAGCAACAAGGTTGCGACCGATAAAAAAATGGATGCGTTTATCGCACCTTATGCTGAAGAAATTAATTCGAAAGTTCAGGAAGTAATCGGATACACTGCAAAGGCAATGGCAGTTCAAAAACCCGAGAGTGATTTGGGGAATCTGCTTTCAGATTATCTGTTGAAATATAGCATTCAACATATTGATCACGATATTGATATGGCATTGTTTAACACAGGCGGGTTTCGGATTCCGCTTCCTCCAGGAGAAATTAAAGTGAGACACATTATGGAAATAATGCCTTTCGATAATACGCTGGTAGTTGTAAATATGAGCGGCGCTAATCTGAATGAATTGGTGAAACAAATTATTGCGGCGGGAGGTGATCCGGTTGCAGCTCCGAATGGTATTTCCATAATTTCTGAATCAGACACCATCCGATTTTCGCTCAACGGGAAAGCCGTTTATCCCAAACAGATGTACAAAGTTGTTACTTCTAATTATCTCGCTGATGGTGGAGATCGCTACACGGTTCTGGCATCTGCATCATCGAAGTTCGACAGTGGGATTTTAGTTCGCGACGCAATTGAAGAAGCTTTCCGGTTGAACACGACTTCCGATAACAGAGCCAGTTCGGATGTTGAAGGACGCATTATTATAAGGTGATCATGAAACGTAGAGAATTTATTTCATCTGGGATAAAAGCCGGATTGGCACTGGCGGCATCATCGGCTTTTCCGAATATTTCGGTTGGGAAAAACCGTTCGGCACTGGCAGTAATGTACACAAACGACTGGCACAGCCGGATTGATCCGTTTCCAATGGACGGCGGAAAATATCAGGGACTTGGAGGAGCTTCGAAGCGTTCGGCTCTTATCAACTCCATCAGAAAAGAATACAAAAACAATTTGTTGTTGGATGCAGGAGATATGTGGCAGGGAACTCCGTTCTTCAATTTCTTTCACGGGGAATTGGAATTCAAACTCATGTCGGAAATGCAGTATGACGCCGTTACGCTTGGAAATCATGATTTTGATGCAGGATTAGACGGCCTTCAAAAACAACTGCCTCATGCAACATTTGAAATTTTAACGGCGAACTACGATTTTGGAAGAACGATTTTGAAAGACCGATTTAAACCGTACAAAATATTTACGAAGGGGAAAACGAGAGTTGGCGTCTTTGGAATAGGGATTCAGCTCGATGGTTTGGTTCCGCCAAAATTGTGTGAAGGCGTGATATATCAGGATCCTATTATTCGTGCAAATGAAGTTGCTAACAAATTGAGAAAGGAAGAACAATGTGATGTAATCATTTGCCTCTCACATTTGGGGTACACTTATAAGTCTGAAAAAGTTTCCGACATCGTTTTGGGGAAGTCGACAAACGAGATCGATTTAATTATCGGAGGACATACCCACACGTTTTTAGAGGAGCCTGTTTCCGTTATCAACAATCAAAATAGAGTTATTCACATAACACAAACAGGATGGGCGGGGATAAATTTGGGGAAAATTGATTTTGAACAACATAGCAGTTCTGACCTCCAAACTACCTCATCTGCCATGTTAAAAATTTCTTAAATAGCCATACGAATTTTATTTTTTTTCTAATTTTTTTTTATTCAATTTTACCTCCGATTTAAGCCGGAATCGCCCGTAAACACTGGCTTTCATCTTCTAATCTACTTATAACTAAAAACTTAAAATGATTGAACACGGAGAGGTCTGGAAGAATTGTTTGTCTCTAATAAAAGACAATGTAAATCCACAAAGTTTTAAGACCTGGTTTGAGCCTATTAAACCCTTAAAGCTTGAGGATAAGATTCTAACGATCCAGGTCCCCAGTCAGTTTTTTTATGAGTGGCTCGAGGAACATTATGTTACGCTGCTCAAAAAAGCGTTGGAGCGGGAACTTGGTGCCGGCTCCAAACTGGAATACAACATTATTGTCGACAACAACAGCAGTTCACGAAACCCGCATGCATACACCATTAATATGCCTACGAAAAATGCAGGGTTCAACAACAAGAATGAAGTTGGAATTCCACTCACCGGTGGAGCCAATATCCACAATCCGTTCATAATCCCCGGACTCAAAAAACTGAATATTGACAGTCAGTTAAACCCGAATTACACTTTCGAGAATTTTATCGAAGGAGATTGCAACCGGCTTGCACGTTCTGCAGGATATGCAGTAGCCAACAAACCCGGAGGAACTGCTTTCAATCCGTTGATGATTTTTAGCGCAGTTGGTTTGGGAAAAACACATTTGGTGCACGCCATCGGTAACCGGATTAAAGAAGTTTCACCGAATAAATCAGTGTTGTTTGTTTCTTCCGAGAAGTTCGTAAATCAATATGTGGATTCGTGTAAAAACGGAAACAACAACGACTTCCTGAATTTCTATCAATTACTGGATGTGTTGATTGTTGACGACGTTCAGTTCTTTGCCAAAAAGGAAAAAACACAGGAAATTTTCTTCCAGATTTTTAATCACCTGCATCAAAACGGAAAGCAGATAATTCTTACATCCGATCGGGCACCACGCGATTTAAAAGATGTAGACGAAAGACTTCTTTCCCGTTTCAAGTGGGGATTGTCGGCCGATTTGCAGGTTCCCGATCTGGAAACCCGTATTGCCATTCTCGAACATAAAATGTACGAAGACGGAATTCAGCTCAGTTCCGAAGTGGTGGAATATGTGGCACATAACATCGACACGAATGTTCGCGAACTGGAAGGTGCTTTAATTTCACTTTTGGCTCAGGCATCATTGAACCGAAAAGACATTGATCTGGATCTGGCGAAGAAAATGGTGAAGAATTTCGTGAAGAATGCCTCCCGCGAAATTTCCATCGAATACATTCAGAAACTGGTATCCGATTATTATTCATTGTCGATCGACCAGCTCAAATCCAAAACAAGAAAACGCGAGATTGTTCAGGCCCGACAGATTTCAATGTATTTCGCAAAGCAGCTAACCAAAGCTCCGCTTAAAAAAATCGGAATGCATTTCGGCGGCCGCGATCACTCAACCGTTATTCACGCGTGTCAGACAGTTAGCGACCTGATGGACACCGACAGAAAATTCAAAAGCGATGTAGAAGAGATCTCAAAAAGAATTAAGATCAACACCTTCTGAAACAAGAATTTATAATTTGTAAAAACAAAAAAGGCGTTCTTCGGGACGCCTTTTTTGTTTTTACAAGTAATAAGGTTTGAGACTAATTGGGAAATAAAAGATTTCTTCGGGTATTGTATTTTAGATCCTTTTATTATCTGAAGTCTTCAGTTTATTTAGTTAAAGAATTACCGTTTAATTCCGGTGATCTTAAAATGAAGAGTTGACTTGTTCATTTCCATTCGCACGAACATCGGGTCTCCGCAAAATCCTTTAATTCTTCCCGGTTAAAAAAAGAATCAACTACAACAGTTCCGTCTTCCAGAATCAGTTGGAAATTGATTTCTGAAGACTCCCATACACCATAATATTTAATGTTTCTGGCATAATTAAACCAACCTGTGGATCACATGAATTTTAGTATTAAGAATAACAAAATGAATTGTGCGAAGCGGATCTAAAACAAGAATAGGATCGCGTGGGTGGGACGTCGGAAAGGCGGGATAGCCCCGGCAGGAATTTGTCATTTGGTAGAAAATCGGGAAAGTGCTTGACACTTCTTTCCCCAGATTTTCAACAAATGATAAAGGGCGCTTGGGCAGCTTTCTTTCCGACTTGATTTTTTGCTTACTTTTTTATCAAGAAAAAAGTGAGAGGAAAAGTGATTGTTCATCGATCCCAAAACCGATTCGCAATCCTAGTGTATCCAAACGGAGAACAGTAATATTTTTCATTTGGATCGGCAGGTTCCGGTTTTTCTTTTTTACAGGAAATAATTGTGATTATCAGGAATAATGGGATCAGAATTTTTTTCATCGAATCTGGTTTTGATTTTCTCAAATCTAAATTAAACCAAATCGAATCCGCCAGATTTTATTAAACAAAAAAGCTCCGGGTTTCTCCGGAGCTTTTTATTGAAATTATGAGTTTATTATTTTTTCTTCTTTTTAATGAAGTCAACCACAATCGGAGTAGCAATGCAGATGGAAGAATAGGTTCCAACACCCACACCAATCAGAATGGCGAATGTAAATCCTTTAAGACCTTCCCCCCCGAAAAGGAACAAAATCAATACAACCAGCAAGGTTGTTAAAGAAGTTACCAATGTTCTGCTGAGTGTCTGATTGATCGCATCGTTAATTACTCCCGCAGTGTTTGTCTCGTATTTATGTGTTCCGAGGAATTCACGAACCCGGTCGAATACAACCACCGTATCGTTAATTGAGTAACCCACTACCGTAAGAATTGCCGCAATAAATGCCTGATCTATGTCAAGTGAGAAAGGAAGAATTCCTTTGAAAATTGAATACACAGAGAATACGATTAATACATCGTGGAATAACGCAATTGTGGCTCCGAGACCATAACCGAATTTGCGGAACCGGATTACGATGTAAAGGAACATACCGATCAACGAGATAATAACTGCCAATGTTGAGGCAAATTTGATGTCCTCGGCAATCGTTGGCCCAACCCGGCTTTCCGAAAGAACCTCATCTTCCGTGGTTTTGAATTTTGACAAACTTCTCATCATCGTGTTCTTTACAGAATCTGCAGCGTGGGGATCGTTGCTGCTGATGAGGAATGATGTTGTAATCTTATACTGATTATCAGTACCGTATTTTTTAACCTCTATATTATCCTGAATATTTTGCTTGAGGGCCTGACGAATTTCTTCTGTGTTTTTGGCATCATCGATCTGAACCACATACGACCATCCACCCTGGAAATCGACCCCGGTGCTTAGCCCTTTTGTAAAGATCGAAACGATACCTGCAAGAATAATAACAGAGGAAATTATGTAGAATTTCTTACGGTTGCCGATAAAGTCGATGTTGGCATTTTTCAACCAGTTTTTAGTAGCCTTACTGCTGAAGGAGGTTTCTCTTCCTTTCGCAATATCACGTTCAACAAACAATCGGGTGAGGGCAATAGATGTGAAGAGGGATGAAAGAATACCAATAAGAAGGATGATACCGAAACCGGCTACCGGACCTTTACCCAGTACTTTCAAAATGATCGCAGCAATCAGGGTAGTGATGTTCGCATCAACAATGGATGAATATGCAGCAGAATAACCTTGTTTAACGGAGGCTTTAAATCCTTTACCCGTTTCGAGTTCTTCTTTAATCCTTTCGAAGATCAGTACGTTCGCATCTACCGCCATACCAATCGTTAATACCAAACCTGCCATACCCGGCAAGGTGAGCGCCGCACCAAAACCAGCCAGAACTCCGAGAATGAAGAACAGGTTGGCAAGCAATGCGATTACCGCGTATACTCCGCCTCTTCCGTAATAGAATATCATGAAGGCGATTACCGAGAAAAATCCGATGAACAGTGACCAAAGACCGGCGGTGATTGCCTTTTGTCCTAAGGTTGGTCCAACAGTAGTTTCTTCTACAATAACAGCAGGAACGTCAAGTTTACCGGCTTTCAAAATGTTCGCGAGGTCTTCCGCATCTTCCATGGTGAAGTTTCCTTCAATAGAAGATTGTCCGTTTGGAATCGGGCCATTAACCGTTGGGGCTGAGTAAACCGCTCCGTCAAGTACGATGGCAATCGCTGCTTTCGGAGTTTGTTCTGATGCCTGAGTGGTGATAATTTTCCATTCGTGTGAACCGGTTGTGTTCATACTCATGGAAACTTTGTATTCTCCGTTTGATTCCAGCGTTGGGCGGGCGTTGGTTACAACATCTCCATCCAGAGCAGGCTGACTACCACGGCTGGTTTTCAGCGCATATAACATGAAGTAATTCCCTTCCTTATCGGATGGTTTGTAACTCCATTTAAACCGGATATTCGCCGGCATTACTTCTCTAACATCCGGATCGTTGAGGAACGAATCGAAGAACTGAATGTATTTGTGATGAACATACGCCACGTGAGCAGAATTGTTCCACTGAGTTCCGTCTTCATTAACGTTCGGATACCAGCGTGCAAACAACGGCTGTTTGATCATCGCCTCTTCCTGTGTAAGCTTTTCGGTGGTATCTGTTCCGGTATTGGGTTTTGAAATTGAATCCTTGTTTTTAGAAGAATCTGCGGATGCAATTAATGGTTTGATCGTGGAGTCGGTTGAGCCAAGATCAACTGCTACCGGTGCAGGAGAGGCCGAACCGCTATCAGATTTGTTCGCTGAACTTTTACCGGCAGCTTCTTCTGCTGCCTGAAGTTTTAAAGCGATAACCTTATCGGCTTCCTCTAAATATTTAATTGCTTCTGAGTTTCGGTAAACCTCCCAGAATTCCAGTTTTGCGGAGTTGGTGATAATTCGCCGAACCCTTTCCGGATTGTCGACACCCGGGAGCTCAACGAGTATTCTTCCATTGTCCAAAAGCTGAACGTTTGGTTGAACAACACCGAACTGGTCGATACGTGTTTTTACGATTTCGAAAGTTCTGGCAACTGCACTTTTTGCTTCCTTTTTTAAATAGGCAAAGATTTCGTCGTTGGTACTTTGAAACTGATTCGGGAGAACATCTTTAAGTTCTTTCCGATAGAAAATCAGCCCCAGACCTTTATTGGAATTATTGAGCGCCTGATATTTCTGTTTAAACAGATCGATGAAATCCATCTGTCCGTGAAAATCTTTCTCAGCTTCTTCCAATGCCTGGATGAATTTAGGATCTTTCACATCTTCACCGGCAAGCGATCGGATCATGGTTGGTACAGAGATCTCCAGTGTAACATTCATTCCACCCTGAAGGTCAAGACCAAGGTTGATCTCCTGCTGCTTGCATTCCTGATAAGTGAATTTGGCAAAGCCGAGATTAAAAACTGTTTCTGGTCGCAAAGAGTCAATTACGTCTTTGTACGATCTGTTTGTGCGTTCAGCTTCTGTTCGGGCTTTCCCTTCTACGCGTTTTGTAATCAACGTAAAAGAGAGCTGATAGATGCAGACAACGGCCAACACGATCACCAGAAATCTAACAAAACCTTTGTTCTTCATTCGTCTAAATCAATAGTATAAAGCGTGCGTTATGCTTTTTTTCAAAGTCCGCAAAAGTAAGCGAATTTTTTAACCGCATTGAATTGGTCAAAAGGTTTTGTAAATCTTATGTTCTCCTGTTTTTTGAGCGATGCGCAATCTGATTATTCAGTATTTAAGTCACAACTGTCTAATAGTTTAAGAGCCGGATGTTTAACAAACCCGATAGACTTAATTTCGATCTGAGACTACCTCATGAATTCTGAAAATGATTTGTTCCAAACGACACACAACTCTGCTCTTTCTGTTTTTCGTTCCGTTTGCAATGTCAATGGTTTCAGCCGGCAATCCCTTTGTCGCCCGGAGTTCTCAAAAAAATACCAACGCCTTTATTGCCAACGACTCCAACGAGTTTGCCTTGGTTAGTTATCACGATACACTTGCCGATTCGTACATCACGCTGATTCGCTACGATTTCAATCACCGCGTTATCGACAGTCTGCCGTTTCTCAAAACAGATCTTACTTCAGATCCTTATGAACCCAAAACATTAATTTATACCTCTTCAAATCTCTTTTGGAAAGGCGATACGTTGCTTACGGTTTTGCGTACCCGGAATAAATCGGGGGAGTTAAAATTTTTTCTGGTGAAAATATATCAGATGCAGTTGGTGGGTTCAGTGGAGTTTCCGGAAATCAGCTCTGATTATTTTGTAACCGGAAGAATTTCTTCTGTGCATTCTGAATTACTTATTCAACTGGATTTTTCACTCCCGAGATCACTTCTGTATAAGGTTGACGCATTTGGAAAACCTCAGAAAATATTCGGCATTTCCGAATCTGTTTCCCATCTTGAATTCGATAATAAGGGTAAACGGATTCTTGCCGTAAGTAATAAATCAACCTATAATTCATCCGAGTTTGAAGTAGCACTTTACACCATTGATGAACAAAAACTCTGGACTAAATCTTTTGACGCTTCCGACCGACAAATTTGTCTCGATGCCTCTTTCTATGGGGAAGGTGTTGCTGTTCTAATGATTGACCCGCAGTATTTTCCCGGCAAAAAGATTAGTAAAACTGCTACGTATTTAGAAAGAACTCAATTCAGCAATAACTATCTCTCAAAGGTTAACCTGTTAAAAATAGATGGAGTTTCGGGCACTGTTACATCAACACTCAATCTCACAGATTATCTCCGTTCGGGTTTTTCTGAGTTTTATCCGCAGATGGTTACCGGTGTTATCACAAAATCATCGATCGGCAACGACTCGCTTTTAGTTTGCATGAAGGTGATCGACGAACTGGAAGTTACAGCAAATCTTTTTTATCAGGTTGCTGATGATCGGGTTAGCAATTTCCGGAATTATGAACCGGACCTTAATGACCACGAAATAATCGGTTTGAAACCTGTTGAAATGCAGTGGTCTTCAAACGGTTCTGTTTACGTAATGGGATATTTTCAGGGCAGTATTTTCGGGTTGAATTCAACGGCATTCGGTTGCTTTAAAACAAATACTTCCGCTTGTTTACATCCGGGTTGTCAATACGAAGGTTGTAATGATCCGGCGGCTTTTAATTACAGCGGAGATTCAGCCATTAATGAAAAAGCCTGTCGTAAATCGAGCTGTGGGGAATACGAAAAAGAATTGATCATTCGGTCGGATATGCGTTTTGAGACGAGCGACAAATCCAAAGGTCCCGCTTCCACTATCTGGCTGAAGGTAATTGGTTTAAAAGATGGCGTGAAGTATATGGATGAACAACTGTACGGACTCATGAAAACGCGTTTCTTAAATGTTGCCGATAATGTTGTTGGTATCGGCAATCTGGAAACCCGGGTTTGTGTACCCGACTACGATCAGTGTTATTCACTTGCAATTGAAACAACCGTTCAGTATGCGGGAATTCTGGAAATGGTGGTGGAGTCGGATTTCTACACTATTAGTCATGGCTTTTTTGAATTGGGTGGTAGTTACATGAGTGACACGTTGTATATTTTTAATGATGTTTTAACAGACAATGCAACCTGTGAGAAGCCATTAGAAATGAAATTAGAGCTGAACCCGAATCCGGTTGAGAGTAGTTTTATTATTGAATTTCCCGGAGAAAATTCTGAAGAATACAAATTGGAAATATTTAATACCATGGGGGGGCTGGTTCAAACCCAAATGGTGAAAGCTTACTACCGGCAAATAATTTATGTGGATGAACTGTTAAGCGGAATGTATCTGGTAAGAATTTCGGGCACATCTGATCCTGTTTTCACGCGCTTCATCAAATTATGAAATCCATCCAAAAGAGATTTGTACAACTGCATTCGGGCAGTTTTCTGAGAATTCTGATGCAGTGCATTCCGGTAGTTTTTACCCTTTCGTTGAATGCTCAACCGCAATGGCTGATTAAAGATCTGGGTTTACCTGGTATTAACGGGAATCGAAGCGCGGTAAGCGAAGATCGGCTTGTGTATGTTGAAACCGCATACGAGGTAGATACATCAACCCAGATGTCTTACCAACGTATTAAAATTAGCCGGCACGACGTAGAAACGAAAACGGATATTAGTCTTGTCGTACAGCCCGAAGATCTGGGTATTTATCTGAAGGATTCATTGAAGATTCACCTTTCCATCGCCGGGAATCCGGTTATTATGGGCGATACGGATTATGTACTTGCCAGATTGTTTGAACCGGATAAAGGCATAACCGTGTTCCTGATTGCAACTGTAAATGGAAAGCTTGCCAGGATCTACCAAGGGCCGGTTGCTGTTTACGATTATCAGAATATACTGGAAGTTCACAACGACAAAATTCTTTTTTACCTGAGGGATTTAACTCAAACACTGATTTACACTTATTCCTCTGGTAGATTTCAAAAAATCACAACCTTGCCATACCAATTGGGATTTATCCGAATCCGATACAATTCGTTTACCGACCAATTTCTGATTGCCGAACGGAAAGATGATGGGAGTGATGATCGCAAACTAACTCTTCATCGAACGGATGGCTCCGTAGTTTGGACAGTTGATTTTGCCGCAAGACCTTTTTTATACTCGACCTTCGACGCGGTTTTTAGTTCACCAAAACACATACTTTTATCTACCGTAAATGCCTATTACAATAAATATCAACATCCGTATATCGACAACAATTACGGATACGCAAATGCGGATGCGAGGTGGAAATTATATAAGATTAATGCCTATACCGGAGTAATTGAAGACTCGAACGATATCACCGCGCAGGTTCGGGCAAAGAAGGGCAGATGGCTGTTGCAAAATCTGAATTCGTTGCCGGAAAGCAGAGGAGACGGTTCGGGTGAAGTTGGTTTTTATTTTAACCTGCCGAATTCCGTGAATGTTCCGGGCATGTCGTTTCTGATTGCAGACAGCAATTTGCAGATTAAATTCATTCGCTCGTATGAGACCGAATTAAAAACGGAAGGCCTGACTTCATTTTACGCTGAGCGAATTCTTTTTGCCGATAACTCCAAAGCTATTTTCGGCGGAGAGAGTTATGTAGATTCAATTGGATCTTACCGAATAGCGGCGTTCAAGACTCAGGAAAATTTTTGTCTTTCTGCCAATTGTGAAACCCGGGGTTGTACAAATCCGGCGGCGTATAATTATGATCCCGATGCAAAAACAGACGATGGAAGTTGTGTACTTTCTTCGTGCGGTGAGAATTTTCGGGAAATTAATTTTTCATCAACTCAGACTTTCGCAAAAGTTCTGGATGAACAAAAAGCTCAGCCTCCGGATCTGAAAATCAGAATTACCGGCTCGGTAGATGGCATCACGTATCTTGATAAATCGATTTCAGATTTGTGTCGCAATGTCTCCTTCTCACAGAATACCAATACCGTATTTTTTAATCAATTAGAAGAAACTGTTTGTCTGCCGCGAGATCAGCCCTGTTACCGAATGCAGTTTTATCCCAACGTTAAAATGAGAGATGGTATATTATTTATGGTTCGCGAAGGTTTTGATCATTATCAACTCATGTACATTCCGAACTCTACGATGGTGGATACGGTTCATCAGTCAATTTGGGAGGGAAATATTACCATAGATTTTTGTGGTGATGCGAATACGGATGAAGTTCAAGTTTATCCCAATCCATCCGATGGTTTTATTAATGTTCAATTTCCGGAAATCTGGGAAAGGGTTACAGCCACTTTGTACAATACGTTGGGAGAATTAATGTTTCAGCAAACGTATTCCGCTATCTCGGGAACTACCCTTGATATTTCGTCGCTAACACCGGGAATCTATTTCCTGAAACTTCAAAACGAATCCAATAATTATTCTCAGGTTTTTCGCATTCAGAAATTATAATCCGGATTTTTCTCCGGTAAGTCTGTCCTGAAGCAATTTATTAAAATGGTCTAAAAGAACCTGAAAACTGTTGTCGAAATGGCTGTTGTTCATAATAACCATATCCACCTCATCTCTGTGCGGCATCATGTGTTGCTGATACGCCGGCAGAAAGTGCGATTCCCACTGGTAACGAATCATCTCTTCCGGAATTCCGCGTTCGTTGAGATCTCTTTTTAACCGGCGCTCGAACATTATATCGGTTCTCGCCTCAATAAAAATTTTAAGATCAAACAGTTTGGCTAATGGTTTATTCGAAAAAATAAAAAGCCCTTCAACAATGATAACAGGTGCCGGGTCGAACCGGATTTCTTTTGGAAATGCATTCGGATTATTAAAGGTGTATTCGATCATTGAAACCGATTTTCCCTGCATAAGGCTTTTTACATCTTTAATGAGCCTCTTGAAATCAATGGCTTCCGGAAGATCAAAATTTACTTCACCATTTTCATCAACCAATTGTTCGGTTAAAGAGCGATAATAATTATCCTGCGAAATGACACATAATTCCTGATGGTGATACACTTCTCGCAGTTTATTAATAAAGGTCGTTTTTCCGGAAGCGCTTCCTCCGGCAATGCCGACGATGTATGGCGGGTTTGTTGACATTCGGGCTTCGAAAATAAATTTTTAAAATCCATACTGATAGATAAAACACTTCCAAAAGTTTGTTGTTAGAGGAACTAAACCGGGCAGCCATCTATCTAAAAACTTCTTTCATCGATCTCTCGATAAAACTTTAGAAACTTTTAACACAGCAAAAGTTTCCATCTTACTTTCGCGCCCGATTTTATGAACCCATCCGAAAAACTTATGGAGACCGCGGTGTCGATGTTCATGCGATACGGAATTAAAAGCGTTAGCATGGACGACATTGCCCGCGAAATGGGCATGAGTAAGAAAACGCTGTATCAATATGTAAACGATAAGCGCGATCTTGTTCTGAAGGCAGTAAACCATCACTTTGAAAAGGATCAGGAAGAGTGCGACCACGTATTACTCGAAGATGAAAACGCCATTGTTCAGATGCTCAACATCAGCCGGCATGTGAGTCAGTCGCTCTCCAATTTAAACCCTTCTACCTTATACGATCTGCAGAAATATTATCCGGAAGGCTGGAAATTATTCGATACCCACCGACAGGATTTTATTGTCGGTTGTGTTGAGTCGAATATTCGCAACGGAATGGCCAGCGGACTTTATCGCGATGACGTAGATCCTGTGATGGCAGCTAAGCTTTACATCACACTGATTGAGGGTTCAATGAAGCCGAATTTTTTGCCGGACAAAATCACGAGTCATGGCAAAATCGTAAAAATCATTATCGACTATCACCTGCACGCCATGTTGAGCGATGCGGGACGTACATATTTATCTAAACATCTGGAAGCAATCAATTCTACAAAATGAACCACAACAAAACATTGCTGGCGTCTGTGGATGAAAGACCCTACACCCGGAAGCTCCGGCGATTCCGGAAGCTATTCCAACTCGCGGTACTCACCGTTTTCTTCTCGATTCCTGCTGCGATTTCACTTGCACAGGATGCCGTAACCATGAATCTTGATCAGGTAGTTCAATATGCTTTGGCCAATAGTGCCGAAGTGAAAAACTCTCTGCTCGATATTCAGAACTCAAAGCAGGAAGTAAAGAGCATTGTTGCATCTGGACTACCTCAGCTTAATGCCAACGGAAATTTCACACACAATGTGCAAATCGCAAGCATGCAGTTGCCCGACTTTATCTCGCCCGCCGTTTACGGTGTGCTGATCAACGAAGGATTACTGCCGCAGGACCGATTTCGCGCAGGAACTCCTCAAACGGTACAGTTCGGGGCACCGAGCTCTCTTACCGGATCGATAACGCTCAATCAACTTGTTTTCGACGGAACCTATTTTCTGGGACTAAAAGCGGCGAAGGAGTATGTGCAACTTTCAGAACTCATCAGTAAAAACACAGAAGCAGCCATCATCGAAACGGTGAAGAAAGCCTTTTACGGAGCTTTAATCACGCAGAAGAACATGCATCTGGTGGATGAAAGTTTAACCCAAATCACAAAGTCTTACTCCGAAACCATGGAGTTGCAGAAAGCAGGATACGCAGAGCAGTTGGATGTTGATCGTCTGTTACTCTCTAAAAAGACATTAGAGACAAGAGCTAACAATCTGAAAATGCAGAATGAGATTATGATGCAGTTACTCAAGGTAACCATCGGAATGAAACTCGATAGAAAGTTAGTTCTCGAAGGGAAGGTTGAAGATTACTTATTGCAACAGAATAAGAATCAGGATCTCAATCTCACCAATCGCACGGAGTTTAATGTGCTCAAGCAACAAATGGTGATGGATAGTCTCAATATTAAAAGGTATAAGGTTGGCTATCTCCCGACATTAACCCTGAGTGCCACAGTTCAGCGAAATAGTTTTGCCTCTTCTGCGCCCTTTCACGATTTGGGTAAAACCTGGAATCCGGGAACGAACTACGCCTTTAATCTGAGCATCCCCATTTTCGACGGATTTTACAAACAAGCCAAAATCTCTCAGGCTAAAATCCAGATTGAAAAGGATAAAAACATGCTGGATCAGCTTACGAATAATCTGATGTTTCAGGTTGAACAGGCGAAACTCAATTTAAAAATGCAGGAAAAAAATGTTGAAATACAAACCTCTTCCCGCGAATTAGCAAATAGTATTTACAACACCACTCTAAAGAAATTCAATGAAGGACTGGCCACATCCTTCGAATTAGTACAGGCAGAGGCAGATAAAACCAACACGGAAATAGAATATTTCAATGCGCTCTACCAACAATTGCTGGCACAAATTGAACTTGATAAATCACTCGGACAACTAAAATCAAAATAATGAAACCTACCCCTATGAAATTGAATATTCTGTTTCTGGCAATTATGGCGCTGGCAGCGTGTTCTTCGAAAGAGAGCAAACTGGATGAGGCAAAAAAGAAACTTGCCGGTAAGGAAAAAGAACTCACAGAACTGAAAGCTGAAATTAAAAAAATTCAGGATGAGATTTCTAAACTTGATACCACCGCCCGCAAAAAAACAATAGCGGTTTACGCACAGACTTTAACCACCGGAGAATTCAAAAATCCTTTTCAGATGCAGGGTTTAGTTGAATCAGACGAAAATGTTCTGATTACACCGGAAGTTCCTGCCCGGATAATTTCGATTGATGTACGCGAAGGACAAAGAGTTGGAAAAGGTCAGGTGATTGCCCGGTTGGATGCATCCATTGTTGAATCTCAAATTGCAGAATTGAAATCGGCTTTGTCTTTAGCCGAAACGAATTATCAAAAGCAAAAGAGTTTATGGGAACAAAAGATCGGATCGGAAATGCAATATCTGCAGGCGAAAAACCAGTACGATAATCTAACTAAGAATTTGCAAACCGCACAAAAGCAACTCGACAAATATGTTTTGCGTTCGCCGATCAACGGTTCGGTTGATGAGATTATGGCGAATGTGGGAGAACTTGCCGGCAGCATGACCGGCGGACCCGTTGCCAGAATTGTGAATCTGAACGACATTAAAATCCGGGCGAATGTTTCGGAAAAATACGTTGGTCAGATCAAGGCCGGTCAGCATGTTGAGATTTATTTCCCGTCTATCAATCTTACCCTCCGCGAAAAAGTGGATGCGGTGAGCAACGTAATCGACGTGAACAACCGAACCTTTTCTGTGTACATCCGTCCGACTTCCAATAAATCACAACTTAAACCGAATATGCTGGCAATGATTACGGCTTACGACTTTGTGAAAAGTGATGTGATATCGGTTCCGACCAAACTCATTCGCAACGACGGCGGTAACGACTACATCATGGTGATTCAGAAAAAAGGCTCGAAGAATATTGTTAAGAAGGCGAAGATTACGGTAGATCGTGAATTTGCTTCAACAACAATTGTGAGCGAAGGACTGAAAGCCGGTGACCAGATAATCACAGAAGGTTACAACAGTGTAATCGAAGGTGATGAAGTAAAAATCATGAACGAGAAATAAACCGGCAATGGAAAAACTGAAGGAAGTAATAAAGGAATTCAAACTCTCTTCGTGGTCGGTAGACAATCGTATCAGTGTTTATGTGATGATGTTTATCATCCTCATCATTGGTATGAGCAGCTACAATTCGATGCCGAAGGAGAGTTTTCCTGAAATTAAGCAACCCACCATTTATGTAAATACAGCGTATCCCGGAAACTCTCCGATTGATATGGAGAATCTGGTAACACGCCCGATCGAGAAGGAAATCAACACCATAAGCGGATTGAAGAAACTCTCGTCAACCTCCATCCAGGATTATTCGATCATTATTGCTGAATTTGAGCTCGACGAACCTTCTGCAGAAGTTTTGCAGGAAGTGAAAGACGCGGTTGACCGCGCAAAGTCGGATTTGCCAAACGACCTACCGGCAGATCCGAACGTAATGGAACTCGACTTCTCCGAATTTCCGGTAATGAACGTAAACGTGTCTGGCGATTATTCCCAGAAGAAACTCAAAGAATATGCAGAGTATCTTCAGGATAAAATGGAGAAACTACCGGAAGTTTCGGCAGTTGACATCAGTGGATTAACCGAGGAGGAAGTTGAAGTTTCGATCGACCGTGTTAAAATGGAATCTCTGGAGATTTCTCTCGGAGATGTTGAACAAGCCATAACCGGGGAAAACGTAACCATGTCGGGTGGCGATATTAAAAGCATCGAGGGCAACGAAATAACCCGAAGAAATATTCGGATTGCCGGTGAATTCAAGAATTACAAAGACATCGAAAATGTAATTGTAAAAAATGAACATCAGAAGATTGTTTACCTGCGGGATATTGGTGAGGTAAGTTTCGGGCCGAAAGAACCGACGAGTTTCGCCAGACTAAATGGGAATCCGGTTGTTACACTCGACGTGAAGAAGAAGAGCGGCGGAAACCTGCTCGATGCAGCCGATAGCATTCAGGCTATTATTAAACATGCTCAGGCGAACACACTTCCCAAAGATCTTGAAATCGTAATTACCAACGACCAGTCGAAGTTCACCCGAATGATGGTCGACAACTTAGAAAACAGCATCATCATGGGCGTAATTCTCGTGGTGGTAGTTTTGATTTTCTTCCTCGGATTGCGAAACTCTTTGTTTGTGGGAATTGCCATTCCGCTTTCCATGCTCATGGGAATTGCCATCCTGAATTTTGCCGGAACCACACTAAACATGATGGTGTTATTCTCGCTGATTTTAGCGCTCGGGATGTTGGTTGACAACGGCATTGTCGTCGTCGAGAACATTTACAGGTTACGGGGAGAAGGGAAAACAGCCGAACGTTCTTCGAAGGAAGGAGTAGGAGAGGTGGCAATGGCAATTATTTCATCAACTGCCACAACGGTTGCGGCCTTTGTTCCCTTGTTATTCTGGAAAGATTTAATGGGAGAATTTATGAAGTACCTCCCGATTACGCTGATCATCGTGCTTTCATCTTCATTGTTTGTCGCGCTGGTGGTGAATCCGGTTCTAACAACCGACTGGATGAAAATCGGCAAAACCGTGCAGTCGTCGAATCGCAAGTTCTGGATCCGTATGTCTATTGTTTTTGTTCTGGGTATTTTGTTCAGAATGATTGATATGAAGATGTTGGGGGGCTTGTTCATAGCCGGCTTCCTGATTTCACTTCTCAACCGGTATTTATTAACGCCGGGTGGAGATTATTTCATGGAGAACATTATGCCGAAGCTGGAGAATTCGTATGCCAATTTTGCGAGTTATGCCTTGCACGGAATTAGACCTTATTTGTTCTTCTTTGGAACAATTCTCCTCATGATTTTAACAATGACCTTTTATGGAATGAGTAATCCGAAGGTTGTTTTCTTTCCGGAAAATGATCCGAACTACATAAACATTTTCATTGAAGCCCCATTGGGAACCGACATTCAGAAAACGGATGTGATTGCTCAAAAGCTGGAGAAGGTGGTTCAAAAAACCATCAAACCCTACAGCAACATTGTGGAAGCAACTTTAGCCCAGGTTGGAGAGAAAACCTCAGACCCGAATGAAGGTCCGCAAAGCGGTTCATCTCCAAACAAAGCGAGAATCACGGTTTCCTTTATCGAATATCAAAAGCGGGCATTGCTCGAAGGAAAAGTTGCCACAACATCAGAAGTGATGGCTAAAATTAAAGAAGCCTGCCGCGACTTTCCGGAAGCACAGTTGACTTTCTCTAAAGATGCGATGGGACCTCCGGTTGGTAAGCCGATTAACGTTGAGGTTAAAGGTGAAGATTATCTCACGCTGATCGGGGAAGTGGAGAAGATCAAAAAGAAAATGGAAGATGCCCAGATTCCGGGAGTTGACCAATTAAAAACGGATCTCGAACTCGGAAAACCGATGCTGGAAATTTCGATTGACCGGGAAGCCGCCCGACGTTTCGGACTCAGCACAATGCAGATTGCGGGAACTATCAGAACTGCTTTGCTCGGAAAGGAAATCAGCAAATACAAAGAAGGAGAGGACGACTACGAAGTTCAACTGCGGTTTGAAGATGATTACCGTTACAATCTGAGCAATCTGCTGAATACGGTAATTACTTTCCGCGATATGGCGAGCGGACGAATCGCTCAGGTTCCGATTTCTGCGGTGACCAAAATTGATTTCAATTCAACATACGGAACGGTTAAGCGGAAAGATCTCGATCGGGTAATTACGATTTTCTCGGAAGTTGAAGAGGGATATAATGCGAATGAGATTGTCGGGAAGTTTAAAGCTTTGCTGGCCGATCACAACATTAAAGAAGGTTACGAATTCAAATTCACCGGAGAGCAGGAAGAACAATCTGCATCCACCGACTTTTTAATGGGCGCGATGATGCTGGCCGTGTTCATCATCTTCCTGATTATCGTAACCCAGTTCAATTCTGTTGTGGGACCACTTATCATTATGTTTTCGGTTATCTTCAGTACCATTGGTGTGTTCCTCGGTTTCGGAATTTTCCGAATGCCATTCAGTATTATGATGAGTGGTATCGGTATTATTTCACTCGCCGGTGTTGTTGTTAATAATGCGATTGTATTGATCGATTATACGAACCTTCTGCGGGATCGGAAACGTGCCGAACTGGGTATTGATAAATCAATGCGGTTACCAAAAGAGATCATTCTCGAAACTATTGTGGAGGCAGGCAGAACCCGTTTGAGACCGGTGTTGTTAACGGCAATCACCACTGTTCTGGGATTGGTTCCGCTGGCAATCGGTATGAACATCAACTTCTTCAGTTTGCTCACGAGTTTAAATCCGGAGTTTTATGTAGGAGGGGATAATGCAGTTTTCTGGGGCCCGATGGCGTGGACGGTAATTTTCGGACTTGTGTTCGCAACCTTCCTCACACTTATTATCGTTCCGGTAATGTACTGGTTGAGTGATCAGTTAACCTTAGGAGCCAGAAGGCTTGCAGGCTTAAGTGTTGAAGAAGCCAAAATCACAGATGAGGCCGATAGCCTTGTCGATAACGAATAATTCAATTTGAATAAAGCATTGAAGGCCGTTCGAAAGAGCGGCCTTTTTTTTTGGAGAAACGGAAGATGAGGAATCGGTAACAGTAACTGTAACAGTAACGGTAACATAGAGCCAAGAGCGAAAGAGCGAAAGAGCGGTAACGGAAATAGTAACCGTATCAAGAACGGAGATAAAAAACGAAAACCTATAGAGCGATATCGATTCTGAGCTATGCGAAGAATCTCTTATATCACAGAAACGCAAATCGTCATGCTGAGCGGAGCGAAGTAACCAAAGCGGAGAACAAAAGAACAAAGAGTGGAAACAGTAACAGTAACAGTAACTGTAACATAGAGCGGAGAGAGGAAGAGCGGTAACGGAAACCGTAACAGTAACCGTAACAGTAACCGTAACAAGAACGGAGATAACAAACGAATACCTAGAGAGCGATATCGATTCTGAGCCGTGCGAAGAATCTCATAACTCTCCGAACTCAAATCGTCATGCTGAGCGAAGCGAAGTAACCAAAGCGGAGAACAAAAGAACAAAGAGTGGAAACAGTAACAGTAACAGTAACTGTAACATAGAGCGGAGAGAGGAAGAGCGGGGTTGTATTAACTGTAAAGGTAACGGCATGATAGAGCCAAAAGCGAAAGAGCGAAAGGGCGGAAACAGTAACCGTAACTGTAACCGTAACCGTAACCGTAACAAGAACGGAGATAACAAACGAATACCTAGAGAGCGATATCGATTCTGAGCCGTGCGAAGAATCTCATAACTCACGAAAGGCAAATCGTCATGCTGAGCGAAGCGAAGTAACCAAAGCAGAGAACAAAAGAACAAAGAGTGGAAACAGTAACAGTAACAATAACAGTAACTGTAACATAGAGCGGAGAGAGGAAGAGCGGGGTTGTGTTAACTGTAACGGTAACGGCAAGATAGAGCCAAAGCGAAAGGGCGGAAATAGAAACAGTAACTGTAACCGTAACAGTAACCGTAACAAGAACGGAGATAAAAAACGAATACCTAAAGAGCGATATCGATTCTGAGCCGTGCGAAGAATCTCTTATTACACCGAAAGGCAAATCGTCATGCTGAGCGAAGCGAAGTAACTGAAACGGAGAACAAAAGAACAAAGAGCGGTAACGGAAACAGAAACAGTAACTGTAACCGTAACCGTAACCGTAACAAGAACGGAGATTAAAAACGAATACCAAGAGATCGATATCGATTCTGAGCTGTGCGAAGAATCTCTTATTTCACCGAACTCAAATCGTCATGCTGAGCGGAGCGAAGTAACCAAAGCGGAGAACAAAAGAACAAAGAGTGGAAACAGTAACGGTAACTGTAACAGTAACATAGAGCCAAGAGCGAAAGAGCGAAAGAGCGGTAACTGTAACCGTAACCGTAACCGTAACAAGAACGGAGATAAAAAACGAATACCTAAAGAGCGATAGAGCGAGGAGGATCTGTCGATTGTTTTTTATCTTACAGCAAAGCAAGTTTTACCGGCACGATCCGCATTTGTAGAGGCGAGGCATGTCTTGCCCCTACAAACACAGCCGCCGAATAAGACTTCAAATGATCAAGAACACCGGAGATTGAATACAACTGAACCAATTTTATCCCATGTAGAAAAATTACAGTGAATGATGAATTATCCCGAATGATCGCCAAACTTCTCAATCGCTTAATCTCAATGCGGGATTTAAACCCTATTATCGCTGAATATTTCTGACCAGATCTCAGCAGAATGTTTCCAAACTTTTATTTCCTGTTCAAAGACCTCTTCGGAATTGAAGCTTGTGCTTTAGTCTATATAAACACCTTCGGTTTCTTTGTTGCCATTTCGTTCCTGCTCGCAAACCTCACCATGACCTGGGAGTTACAACGAAAGGAAAAAGACGGCCTCATAAAAGGAATGCCCGGAAAGCAGTGGGTGGGAGTGATGCCGAATATGTCGGATTATGCCTGGAATGCCGCAATGGGATTTATTCTCGGCTGGAAATTCCTGTATCTGATTGTAAATGCCTGCGATTTTTTCAGCGATCCGCAAAGCAAAATTCTCAGTAGTGAAGGTTCTTTAACCATGGGACTCATCGCTGCGGCAATTGCTGTGGGAATGAAATATTATCAGGGGTGGAAAACCAAAAACAAACACACCGAAGCGAAATTGGAAGCGGTAACAATTCATCCGTATCAGCGAATGGGGAATTTTACCATTATCGCAGCGGTCGCGGGTTTATTGGGTGCTAAAATTTTCGACCACATGGAGCACTGGGATGAATTCATTAAAAATCCTCTGGGTGCTTTTCTCAATCCATTTTCGGGTCTTACGTTTTACGGCGGATTGATCGTGGGCGGTGGTGCGGTTCTTTGGTACGCACGAAAAGTAAATATTCACTGGCGTCACATGCTCGACGTTGGTGGTCCTGCCATGATGTTAGCTTATGGTGTTGGCAGAATAGGTTGTCACATGGCGGGTGATGGTGACTGGGGAATTGTGAATACACGTCCAAATCCGGGATGGCTGCCCGACTGGCTGTGGGCTTATACTTACCCGAATAACGTTGCGCATGTTTGTGATCCGATTGGCGGTGTGCCCTGTGAACCGGGTGTGATTCCCCAATTGTCGGTTCCGGTTTGGCCGACTCCGATTTACGAAGCAATGATGGGAATCGGACTCTTTTTTATTCTGTGGTCGTTGCGAAAGCGAATTAAAGTCCCCGGAGTTCTGTTTTGCATCTATCTCATTTTTGCCGGATTCGAACGATTCTGGATTGAGAAAATTCGGGTGAACGCTGTTTATCATATTGGCGGTATGAACATCACTCAGGCAGAAATTATTTCCGTGGTTTTAATGATTGTAGGAGCCATTGGTTGGTGGTGGTTTAAAAAACATCCAGAAGTTAAATTGCTTTCTTCGGCTTCGGGATCGGATATCGGTTCAACACCTGCTGAAACCGCTCAATCCGAAGAAAAATAACCGGATCGATTTCAACATCAATTTGAAAATGTAAATTGGGAAGGTGTTACGAAACCTCCTGACCGCCTTCATTTTCTTATGCTCAATTATCGGGATTCGGGCTCAGGTTGTGCTGGAGAAATATGTTGAGTTTGGGGTTCCGGTTCTCATTGGCACTGCCGATCAGAACAACTTAGGTTTCCCCGATCGATTAGGCAGGGTTGCGACAATTGACGTAAATAAACTGGAAGCTGAAAGGAAAAAATTTTCGGCTTTGCGATATAAATCCAGTTTTGGTCTTTCCGCAGGTCACATTATTTCTACTTCTAAAAGCACTTTTTTAAAGATCGCATTTGGTTATTCCCAATATTCATTAGAAAGCTCAGGAAAATATTTACGTCTTTCCGATGCGAGGGGCAGTAACAATCCGTCGATTTACTCGGTACAAAAATTCAATTACGTGTTTCGAGTTGTTAATATGGATATCTCGGGAAAGTCAACGTATGCCGGCAAGAAAAATCATCACTCTTTTTCGTGCGGAATTCGATCTTCGATTTTAACTCAGAGTAAGTATCTGGTGGAATTGAAGCATTCGACTACCGGGCAAGAGAAATATACTTACCAAAAAGATCTGCGGTTTACCGACGGGGTTTTTAATTGTAGTCCTTTTTTTCAATATGATTTCACGCCGCAGATCTCAAAAGGAAGAACCAAATACTCTTTGTTGGTTTCCAATATCAACCTCATGTACAGGAATAATTTCGGAGGAGAGATCAAAAAGTTCACTTCTGTGAATCGGCTTTTCGTAGCACAGATAAGTGTTTCAAAGGTTTTAAGAAGAACGGTGGTTGACAATAAGCATGAATCGGGAGACGAATGGAAAAGCAGTTTGAAGTTTTATTATTCTTGAGGAAGTTCAGTTTTCGCCGCTTCGTGACTTTATTTATTCTGTTCTATTCTTTTGTCGGCATTCAAGCTCAGGTAATTCATGAAAAATATATTGAGTTCGGAATTCCGGTGATCATCAAACATACCTCAGAGCCAACAGTTTCCAGATACCCATTTGCGGTCGGACCATTTACCACCATTGATGTGAATTCACTGGTAACACAAAAAAGGAAAGCTTCCTTTCTTCGATACGAATCCAGTTTTGGATTTTCAGCAGGGCATAGAATAACTTCGGAAAAATCAAATTTTATTAATATTCAATTTGGATATGCTCAATATTCTCTGAAAAGTTCAGAGCAAACATTAAGATTTTCTGATATGGTTGACCCTTTAAGAGGATTTGTAAATCCATCCTTTTACTCCGTTGAAAAATTAGCCTACGCTTTCCGTTTGGTAAATCTGGATATCTCCGGCGGGACAGCTTTGAATGGCAAGAAATTTCTTCATTCGTTTTCCTGCGGACTTCGGTCCTCGATTCTGACGCAGAGTAAATATATGGGAGAATTAAAGCATGGAAAAACCGGCCAGAAAAAATTCACATATCAAAAAGATCTGAGGTTTACCGACGGGGTTTTTAATTGTAGTCCGTTTTTTCAGTATGATGTTACACCACAGATAGCAAAAGGAAGAACTAAATATTCTTTGTTGGTAACCGACATGAATTTACTGTACCGGCTCAACTCCGTTTATCCATCGGCGAGCAACGACAAAACGTTCAGACGGAAAAACAATTTATTCATAGCCCGGATCAGTGTTTCGAGAGTTTTGAGGAGAGTTGAAAGAGATTGATGCTTTGGGATTGTTCAAACCACGTATTGGAACCATACGATTCTTTTTTGTTTCACTTTTTATGACATAAATGTTTTTGTTTCACTTTTTGTGACACAATGTGGCTTGTTCCAATTTTTTTGACATAAAATTGGTAGATGAAAAACTATATTTTGATGAGTGATATAATTGGAAGCAGCTTGAAAGATCAAAAGAGTTTGATGGCAAATTTTAAAAAATGCACAAAACACTTTAATGAAAAACACGATCAGAACATATTATCGCACTAAAAACTTCCGGCAATAGTTTTCCCGGCTAAATAACCACTTGTCCAGGCGGACTGAAAATTAAATCCTCCCGTAACGGCATCAATGTTTAACGCCTCGCCGACAACATACAAATGCGGATAACGAAGACATTCGAACGTATCTGAATTTATTTCAGACAAATCCACACCACCGGCGGTAACAAATTCCTCTTTAAACGTGCTTTTTCCGTGAACGGGAAGTCTTGAGGCACACAGCAAATCCACCAAAATCTGCCGGTTCTTTTTTCCGGTTTCCGCCCAATTTCGGTTCTCATTTAATCCGGCAGTAAGGCACACTTTTTCCCAGAATCGTTTAGGCAATCCGAACAAAGGATTTTTTAATACATAACTTTTGGGATGCTGTTCTGCATAACTCAACAACTCGCGATTCACCTGATCTTTGGGCAATCCCGTCCAATTGATTTTTAGTTCAAACTGATAATTTACTTCTGCAAAATCCCGTGCACCGAATGCCGATAATTTTAAAACAGCCGGCCCCGAAAGACCGCGATGCGTGATGAGCAGAGGGCCGCTCACTTGTGTATTTTTATAACTAAGTACAGTTTCCGGAAAACTGATTCCAGCTAATTCTGAAATAAGTTCGGAACGGATTTCAAATGTAAAAAGCGACGGAACCGGTGAAATCATTTTTAACCCGAGCTGCGACAACAAATTCCAGATCTGTTTATTTCCACCGCTCGCCACAACCAATTTAGAACAGGTAAATCGATTTTTATCGGAATAAACAGAAAAACAGTTTTCAGTGATTTCTATTTTTACAATCCGGCATTTGGTTTCTATTTGTACATGGTAATCATCGGCCGTTCGCATAAGGCAATTTGCGATGGTGAGTGATTTATCGGTAACCGGAAACATCCTTCCATCGGCTTCTGTCTTTAATTCAACACCTTTATCTGCAAACCATTCAACTGTGTTTTTACAATTAAATTTTTTAAAAGGTTTCAGAAGAAATTCCTTTCCGCGAGGATAAAATTCAATGAGTTCTTTGGGATTAAAACAAGCGTGCGTTACATTACATCGACCGCCTCCTGAAATCAAAACTTTGGAGAGCACTTTATCGCTTCCTTCCGCAATTAATATGTTCAGTGAAGGATGTTTTTCTGCAATCGAATTCGCTGTAAAAAATCCGGCTGCTCCTCCGCCGACAATAATTACATCAAAATGCCGGTCGGAAATCATCAGGCTTCAAATGCGATTTTATAACCGGAATGGCTTCGGATATTAATTACGCTGCCGTCTTCGAAAATCAAATACTGACCTTTTATTCCTATTAATTTTTTTTCAATCAACGGTGATTTGTCGAGTTTCAAACTGGTGACTTTCGCCGGATTCGCCAATAACGGATAATGAATTTCTGTAATCGAATCATTCGAAGAAATATATTGGGAAAGATTATCCGGAACGTGTTGCGCCATTTCTGATTTTAATGCTAAAAGATCCGCCTTTTCGTGCCCGCCTTTCAGCATTTGTTGCCAGTTTGTTTTATCCGAAATAAAATCCTTGAGTGCAACTTCTATTAATCCTGCCGCCTGTCGATACGGAGTTTCTGCCAACCGGATTGCCTGTTCCGCTCCCTGATCAATCCAGCGAGTCGGAATCTGCAAATTGCGGGTAACGCCGACTTTTACATCCGCTGTTTGTGCCAGATAAACCGTGTGCGGTGTCATGTGATGCTTCATTTCATATTCAAAATCACGCAGGGCAATTCCCTCGTGAATTCGGCTGAGTTCGGGACGAATGATGCTTGGAGATGCTTCCGGAGAATTTTGAAATGCATCGTAACTCATTCCTTCGCCAAACGTTTTTTTTATTTTTTTACCGGTTACCACGCAATGGATTTCATGCAGAAATTCGATGTGAACTTCTTTGCCGATAAAAGGATTCAGGTGTACGAATTCGCCTTCTTCTAAAATGTTATAAAGTGGAAGATCGTATCGAACCGTTTCCTGAAGTTCGGTTTCCATCTTCCGCAGATTGCCTTCCCATCTCATGCGGCGAATATGCGCTCTTTTCGTGAATTGAATTTTGTGATGTTGTCACATCCTATTTTTGATGAATGAAATTTCCTTTCGTTTTCGCGATAATAATTAGTCTGATGGCATTTGGTTGTGGCAAAAAAAGCGATCCACCTGTGCCTCCGTTTTTGCTTCCCGGCCATCAGAATAAAACGCCTACATACGAAGAAGGAATTGAGTTCTGGAGAGAAATGGCGGATCATTATGCCGAAATACAATTGTTTGAATTCGGCGAAACCGATGCCGGATATCCGTTGCATTTGGTGGTTATCAGCAACCGGATTTCTCCCGATTTGCGAACGGCACTCGAAACACCGCATCAGAAATTATTAATCAATAATGCCATTCATCCGGGTGAACCAGATGGTGTTGATGCGTCCATGGTTTTTGCACATGAACTCATGACAGTTGATTCATTGAAATTAAATTTAGCCGCAACCGATATTTTTATTATTCCTTTTTACAACATTGGAGGGGCGCTGAACCGAAACAGTACTTCGCGTGCAAATCAGAACGGACCGGAGGAATACGGTTTCAGAGGAAACGCACAGAATCTGGATCTCAACCGGGATTTTATTAAATGCGATTCTAAAAATGCCAGATCATTTGCCTGGCTGATCCATCAATTAGATCCCGATTTTTATATCGAAACCCATGTTAGCAACGGCGCTGATTATCCTTACGTAATGACGTATCTCGCAACTCAGGAAGATGTGATTGGAGGAGAGATGGGTAAGATTTTACGCAATTCAGTTACTCCGATTCTAAAACAAAGTATGATCGCCCGTGGGTTTGAAATGGCACCATACGTAAATGTTTTCAACCAGTCACCCGATTCAGGATTCGCTTGTTTTTACGATCAACCCAGATATTCGTCGGGATATCTGTCGCTTTTCGGAATTCCGGGATTTATAACCGAAACCCACATGCTGAAACCCTATGCTCAAAGGGTGAATGCGACGCTGGCTTTCTTACATTGCGGGCTTGAAATGATGCAAAGAACAAGATTGCAGGATATCAAAGATGCCGACCGAGAATACTTGAAAGGAGCAACTCGTATTTCCATCGATTGGGCATTAGATTCAACCGTACTTGATTCCATTTATTTTAAAGGATATGAAGCAGGGTTGCGGGAAAGTGAAGTGAGTGGTTTTGACCGGTTGTTTTACGATCGTACGAAAAGATGGGAAAGAAATATACCGTATTGGAGTCGGATGAAACCCACAGTTACGGTAACCGTTCCCGACCGTTATATTTTAAGACGTGGATTTTCGGATGTGGAAGATCGCCTGCGAATGAACGGAGTGCGTATGGAGCCGGTGGGGAAGGATACAGTGCTGGAAGTGGAGGTTTATTTAATTGATACATTTTCGACCTCAACGGCACCTTACGAAAAGCATTATTTTCATTACAAAACCCGAATTAAAAAAGAACAACGACGGGTAAAAATTCATGCGAATGATTATTTTATTTACACCAACGATACGTATAAAAAATACCTTGTTACAGTGTTAGAACCCGAATGCCCGGATGCGTTTTTTAACTGGAATTTTTTCGATGCGATTTTGCAGCAGAAGGAATGGTTTTCATCTTATGTTTTTGAAGACGAGGCAGCGCATTTATTAGAAGAAAATCCGGAATTAAAAGCGGAGTTCGAAAAACAAAAATCTAATCCGGAATTTGCAAATAATCCGAACGAACAACTCATCTGGATTTACCGGCACAGCGATCGGTATGAAAAAGAGCATTTGTTGTATCCGGTGTATCGATATTTTGAATAAAAGCCAAAAACGAAAATGCGAAAATCGAATTTTCGTCGCACGCTGGATTTCGTTTAAGCTTCATGTTGGATTTCGCTTAAGTTTTAATGCTTCTCCGCATAATTACACCAACTTCTGGATCACTTCATTTTTTGTATTAAAAAGTTCAAAATGAATCGTGCGAAGCGGATCTAAAACAAGAATAGGAACGCGTGGGTGGTCCGTCGGAAAGGCGGGATAGCCCCGGCGGGAATTTGTCA
>WGNA01000003.1 GCA_016124755.1 Bacteroidota bacterium
AGAGCTCGTCATGTTGAGCGAAGCGAAACAACCCGAACGGGAACAGTAGTGGTAACGGTAACTGTAACGGTAACAGTTTCGGTCATGGGTTAAAGAGCAAGAGAGCGAAGAGCGTGAGAGCGGGGATCCAGGGCACAGAGCGAAGTGGCCAAGAGCCATTGATCTATAGAAAATTCTGAGCTTGCGAAGAATCTCTGATATCAACCCCAAAAGAGCTCGTCATGTTGAGCGAAGCGAAACAACCCGAACGGGAACGGTAACGGTAACAGTAGCGGTTACAGCTACAGTTACAGTTACAGTTACAGTTACAGTTACAGTTACAGTTACAGTTACAGTTTCCGCTTCTGTTACTGTTCCCCACCCCCGTTCTTAAACTAAAAAAATAAAGAACAACATCAGATCAATAAATCCAATCACGATGGCGGCTACAGCCAGACCGGAGCCGCGATATTTTTCTGGATTATTTGTAATGCGGGTAACCCCGATCAATCCGAAAACTACTGCGAGCGGACCCAAAACCATCTGCAATAAAAACAACCCCGTTATCCCGAATATAAATCCGATCATCGCGGATCCGGGAAGTGAGAGATCATCCTTCGACTTTGATGTTGGCTGTTCTGATGAACCGGCAGACGGAGTATCCGCTTTCACATGTGTTTCAACCCGGCGCTCAAAAACGGTTTTAGTACCATTCGGATATTTAATCATAAAAACCGAATTCACACTCTTAATGAAAACCGGACCGTCCGGATTGTCGCACATTTTATAGCGAACTTCCGTTTCAGAAATTTCCAGCACTTTGGCTTCAATTTCATCGCCGTTTCTCAGAAAAATAATATCGCAGACAACCGAATCTGTTCCACCGGAATAATTATTGGCAGACCCCGAAGAATCTTTTTCTTTTTGATATCCGACAATGGTTTGTGAAAGTTCCTTTATTAATCGTGCCGACCGAAATTCAAATTTTGTTTGACTGCTAAAATCAGGAACTGAAACCGGTTTTATGCGCTGCAAATGTTGGGTCTTTATTGAGCTTTCCGACTTATGATTCGAAAAACCCTCAATGTGAAATCCTCGATTATATCGCCGTTTCTGAATTGTGCAAGAGGAAAACAGAACCGGAATTATAAAAACGAATAAAATTTTTAACGACCTCATCTGAGATTGGTTTAGGAATTTGTTTAGCATTCGAATTGACAAAACAAGCATGTTAAAGTGAACCAAAAAATGCCAGTAAAATCAACAAGGCAAAAACAGTTAATAACAAGGCTAAAGATGCCAGAACAATTCCGGTAATGGCCATCGCGGAACCTCGGTATTCGTTGGGATTACTTTTAATCTTACTCAAGGCAACAATACCTGTAACCATTGCCAGAACTATTAAAATTAAACCCACTCCGGCAATACCAACCGCCGCTGTAAGATATATCATTATCCCACTGATAAGGGAAACAATTGCCGAGGCGGGAATGGTTCTGTCTTCATTCTGCAGTGACTTTGAAGGATGTGACTCGGGTACTTCATGTTGTGTATTATCAAAGGTCTGCTTCGACCCATCCGCACGCTTCACCATGAAAACAGATTTAACCGACTGCCCGATAATTTCCCCGTCGGGCTGATCACATGGTGTGTAAAAAATTGAATCGGTTGTGATATCTGTAATCAGAACTTCGGCTTCATCGCCATTCGAAAAAATAATGTGGTCGCATTTCTCCGGATCAGCGTTGTTTTCTACCCTGTTTAAATCATTGAAGAACTTTTCGGTATTCTTATTTTTCGCGTGTTCATTTAACTCAGAGCCAGCAATCTGAGTTTTTTTGAACTCCTCAATTGGTGGAAGTCCGGCGTGTTTTAAACGCTGTAAAGTGAATTGCAAACTATCGTTATTCACCAAATCCTTCGAAGCCTTTAACAGAGGTTTGAAGTTCAATTTTTCAGCGTGATTTTTTGCACCGTTCCGGGTAAATCCTTCCAGATAAAAACCACGGTTGTACCTCCTCTTTTGAATGGTACACGAAGAGATGGCTAAAATTAAAGTTAGGAAAAGAAGCAGATTTCGAATCACGGTATTAAAATTCAGGTTTCGGTTTTACAACAATGAATCACCGAAAATAAAAGAATTAGTCCGAAAATTTTTTGAAGAGAATTACCAGAGCACCCCGAAGCCAATCGGTTCATAGCAAAGCACCAGAAAATCCAGAATGAATAATTGTTCAATATCCAACTCCAGACATGCTAAAAAAGAGCGAGTGCCAAAGCCAACCACAAGGCTAACAGTATTACAGATAAAATCAGAAAAATAATTCCCAAAGTCACACCGGCGGATGCTGCAGATGCACCCCGGTATGTATCTGGATTTTCATTGATAATTCTTGATGCACTCATGCCGTGAATTATCGCTAAAATGCTAAAAACGATTCCCAGCGACGGAAATAAAAAAGAGAGAATCCCGAATGTTAAAGCAGATCGGGAACGCGGAGCAAAATCCAAATATCTTCTGTCTACTCCATTCTGTTCAGAAAATCCCTGTGATACCTGAGGTTCAAAAACCTGTTTCGATCCATCGGCGTATTTGATCATAAAGACGGAACCGATGTCTTTGCTAATAGCTGAATCCGGTTCGTTGCAGTGAGAATAAAAAACCGAATCACTGGTAATGGAATCAATCTGAATTTGTAGTTCATCACCGTTTGCGAGAATCATCAGTGCGCATCCCGAGGAGTCTGATTTTGTAAGAGAATCGGAAAAGTTAGGTCTGACTCGTTGGAATTTCCGAGCGCCAGAATTGATTACGTCACCCTCTATTTTTAAAATATATTCCGGAACCGAAAAAGCTAATTTACCGCGCAAACCATTGTGAAAGTTATTGGCAACCGGACGAATCGAATCAATGGTTTTAATGGTCGGTCTGAATAGTTTTGGATCACTTTGTCGGGAAGGAAACCGGTTGACAAATCCCTCTAAATAAAAGCCACGGTTGTATCTTCTTTTCTGAATTGAGCAAGAGGTGAATCCGAAAATCAAACTTATACAAATGAGTACAATGGATGCTGAGCGTTTCATGATTCCGTTTTTTGTTCAGGCGGTCGCGACATAAATCCCGCTAAAAATAATACTCCGGATTGTGAACAAGGTGTGAATTGCGATCAACTGAAAAAAATGTTGCCAACATCTGCAATACAATTCACCTCGCGTTTGTTCAGGATATAGATAAGCACATGAAAATTCGGGTTGTCATACTATCTTTCTTCTTTCTGGTTTCCGGATTTACCGCTTATGCCGACTTCGATTTTTACGGTTACAACATCGAACTTAACAAGAACAATTATCGGCTACCGGTGATCGCCAAACCGTTTCAGCAGAAAAATATTTCGATCTCACTGGCATCTCTTCCGGCCACTCTTATTAATGATCTCGTTCAAAATTCCGGAGAAGCAAAATCGCTTTACAGTCTTGATGATCTCGGGTTGATTCAATATGTAAAAAAGGCATCCGCGTCGCTTTCTTCTGATGCATCACTCGCCAACCTTATTTCGTATCGCGTTTTAAAAGCGATGAATTACAGCGTGGTTCTCACATACACACAAAGCGAAGTTTCGCTGTTTGGAGAACTGGCTCAACAACCTGCAGAAGCCGTTTACATTTTTTACGAAAATCACCGTTACACCAATCTCAACTTCCGCGACAGCCGTATTAAAGGGGAACGATTCGTATTTAAATCAGTCGCACGACCCGATGTAAAAACCATTCATATTGATGTTGAAAATACCCCAAACCTTCATGCACGACTTAAAACCAAAACCGTGAGCTGGTATCATCAGGGAAAAATTTACAGCATTAATTCTGTATCAAATGCTTCCCTTACTGAGTACCTCCGGGATCTCCCTCAACTTCCATTGGGAAAAGAATACATCGAAACCGGTTGTTCACAAGAATTTGAAAACACCGTTCTAAAATCCCTTCAATCTCAGATGTCTTCTTTGAAATCGGAAACTGAAAAAGCATCTTTTCTGCTGCATTTTGTGCAGTCTGCGTTTGGATACGAAACCGATCAGGAGCAATACGGACACGAAAAATATAATTTCCCTGAGGAAACAGTTGCTGCTGATTTTTCGGATTGTGAAGACCGAACGCTGTTACTGGCATTTTTATATAAGCGATTACTCGGTCTCAACAGTATCGCGTTGTATTTCGAATTCGACAAGCACATTTGTCTCGCGGTTGCACTGCCCAACCACTCCAACAATTACTCTTTAAAATATCTGGAACAGCCGTATGTTTTGTGTGAACCTACCGGCGACGGCTTCGAACTCGGTCAATCCGGACTTGAACTTTCCAGGATCACTGAAGTCATTAAACTATTCTGATAAAACAGAATTGAATTCAGGAATTATCAAATTCGAAAATTTATCCTGACAATGCCAAACCTAAAGGTAATTGGTTCAACCTGATCACAAAGGCATTCGTCAGGAATTCCCCAATTCTTAATTCTTAATTCATCAATTCCCTACCTCGGTCCTTTCGGTTGCAGCGGTCTTATCTCCAGATTTACCGTATGAAAATTACCGGAAGTTTCAATGCAACGAACCATTACGTCTGCAACTTCATCCGGCATTAGCATATAATCGTGTGGAGTGATAGCGCTGTTGCGGAAGAAATCCGTTTTTACGGAACCCGGGAAAACACAGGTAACTTTTACGCCGAAATCGCGGAGTTCTTTGTACATCGACTGCGACATTCCCTTAACGGCAAATTTGGAAGCGCAATAACCTGAAGTTTGCGGATATCCCTCTAATCCGGCTGTTGAGGCAATATTCATTATGTGTCCGGAACCCTGTCTCTTCATACCCGGAATAATCAACCGACTCATATAAAAAATTCCGTTCACATTGGTTTCGAACATTTCGTGCCACTGGTCCAGTGTATGATCTTCCATAAATCCGAAATATCCCAATCCGGCATTATTGATTAAAACATCAATACCGCTTTGTTCTGATAAAATAATATTCACCGACCTTTCTACGGATTCTGAACTGCGGACATTTGTTTCCAGAAAGTGAAAATTAGTCTGTTGTAAATCCGGGCGATTTCTACCTAAACCGTAAACAACAGCACCTTTATCCAACATATTTTTTGCGAGTGATAAACCGATTCCTTTGCTCACTCCGGTTATTACACACACTGAATTTTTTAATTCCATTTGATTAATTATTTAATAAATCCCAATCTCAATCCGAGTGATGTATGAGTACCCGGACTATAAACCGGAAGAGGAGAAATTCTGCTCTTTTCCCCATAACTAACAACAACCGAATTTTGAACATAGCAATCAAAAAGCAGATGTTTCCGGAAAAGTGTCGTTACACCCACCGTGTAAAAACAATTGGTAAGATCAAATACCCGACTTCCCCTGATACTATTCTGATTCTGATCCCGAATATTTCCCGCTTTTAAATGCACTTGTTCCGCACCAATTCCGTAATAGGCTCCGGTTCGTTTACGGCCGAACGGAAATACACGGTATTCAAAACCAACATTATAAAATTCATAATTATCGCTCTGAATTAAGGAATACGCTTCTTCTCTGCTTCGGCCATAACCCGCGGTAAAAACAGTCATCGCCTTTCTTCCCGTGGCATGGAGAAAATTACCTTCAATTCCGGTTTTTAACATCGCACCCACATCGAGCAGAAAACCGAATTGCATATCGTTGGAATCTTTTTGTGCAGGAAGTTTTTGCGAATTCCGGAAAGCAATTCCATACGAAAGATTCGCGATCACATAAATATTATCCGGCAGCGGAGTGATCACATTTTTGGGTCTGAACATCACGAAATTGGAAGAGTCAACATCGTTAAAACCGAATCCGAAATTGACATCCAACACAGACTGATTAAAGAGAGTCCATTGCCTTCCAACCGCAACGCCGAATCTGCGGAAATTAAATTGTCGGATGTGCTGATCAAAAGGAACCCACGGAATAAAGCGGCTCATGTAATTTTCGTAACGCTTTCCGCCTTCGAAAAATAAATAGATATAATATCCCTGAAACACATCCGAATACTTATAAAAGTTGTGTTTTATCCCAACCTGATATGTTGTCTGCGCCAGAAAACCCATGCGCAATTCTGAACTCAACTGATTGTCGACATTCAGAAAATAATCCCTCGGATTTGTAACCGATATCTGAGAATTTTCGAAGTGAAGTTGATACCGGTCAGACATGTTGATGTCTGCACCAATCCGAATTCCGCTTTGCAGACTTTGAAGCGGATATTGGTAAATCACAAAATCAGGATTCTTCTTTGGCCGTCTCGGATATTTGGTTGCGTAAAGCGAAGATGCCGGCCACAAAACCAGCAAAACAAACCACCCGAAGCACTTCAGCCAACTGTTATACATTCCGCGTTAAAACTAAGGATTTGCCGGTCAATAATTCATGGCTTTTAGAATGTACTTGTTTTTGTCGTACACATCATTTCGATATTGAACCTTGCCTTCCGCATCAAACCAGATGGTATTATAAATAAAATAAACCGGCATTCCCTGATTTAAACGAATGGTTGTTGTTTTCTTAATCGGCTTGATTACCGCGAGTGAATCGAGCGGGTCGTAATCTGCTTTTCGCGCCGAATCCAAAGGCTCATATCCCATCCAGATCCGGAAATCATCGGCATTGTTTTTCGTTACATTTCGCATTAAAAACTCTCCGAGCAGAATCGGTTTTTCAACCCGAACACAACCATGACTCACTGCACGTTCAGACCATTTGAATTTTGATTTCTGCGGAGTGTCGTGCAGATAAATGTGAAACGGATTGGGGAAAATGAATTTTATTTTACCCAAAGCGTTGTCGACTCCGGCTTCCTGAACAATGTCGAACGGAATATTCGTTGGTGAGTATTTGCTCCAGTTAATCGAATCTGACCGAACTTCCTTTCCTTTATAAAAAACACCGTATCCGTTTTTCTCAAGATAAAATTTGTCGTTTTTCATCTGATAAAACATTTCCCGCGTGATGATGCTTCTGGGAACTGTCCAGGTAGGATTGATTACAAAATACGAAATATAGCTGTGAATCTGAGGCGTTTCGTGATCCGGCGGTTTTAGCCAATACTTTCCTTCTTTAACATATTTTGCATAACGCGCGTCGTAATCAAACGGGTGCGCTTTCCCGATGCAAACCCGGAAGGTATTTATCGAATCCGGGATTTCTTCTTCAATCTGAAAAAGTTCTTTATCGTAATTTTCCTTTTTGATATTCCAGTGTAGGGTTGCTTCAAAGGCCGGCAGATTTACCGCGATGTACGCTTTGTCTTCCGGAAGTTCAAACCAACGGATGCGTTCCATATTCGCGGCAATCTGATCAATTCGATCCTGAAGAGATGCGTTTAGAAGACCGAATGTTTTTCTTCCGAAAATGGCATCGTCGTACAAACCGTAACTCTGCTGAAACCTGCGCACAAGCGGTGCGAATGATTTGTTATAATAAAAAGGATCGGCTGTTTGGGATTCTTTTTCGGAAATAACTCCCATCAGATAAAGCTTCTTGGCAATTTGAGGAAGGATGTCGGTTGTATCTCCGGGTTCGAGTTTTTTAATTCCGGCCGTATCAATTGAAAACCACTTTTCTCCTTCTTCGGCTCTTTTAAAATAAATTGTGAGTAGTTCTTTCAACCGGATATAGCTCTCTTCCGAATGGCTGTTTTTACTTAAAACCTCCTGATACTTTTCATTATCTAAAACCTCGAAAAGATCAAAATCAGGATATTCCCGTTCCGGCAACTGGTAAATATTTCCAAAAACTTTCGCCGGATTTGTTCTTCCCTTTACCCGGTCGCGATGAAACGAAAGCATGTTATCGGAAACTAATAATTCGAGTTTTGCCATGTTGAGATAGAAGTCGTTTCCTTTTTCTTTCAACATCCGTTTTTGCAAATGAATAATGCTGTCGGTGCGGTAATATTCCTTCTTGAAACCTTCAAGTTGTGTATTGATTAAAACGGTTTCTAAAATCGAGGCAAGCGAATCATTCGACATGTAGATCGCCCAAACCGGTTCGAATTTCCGGTTAGAATAAAAAGTGAGTAACGTGTCTTTAAAACGAAGTCCTTTTGTAAAGGAATTAAATAGGTTGCTGTCGGTAAAAAAGGTTTTGGTTTGAGTAATCAGTTCCGATTTGTCGAACTGAAAATTTTCTTCAAGTTGTTCTAATTGCTGTTTAACCGGGTTTGAACAGGCCGTTAGAATAAAACACAGGAGTAGAAACAGATCACGTAATCTCACAGAATTGGTTTAAGCGATCCTGAACGTGAGCCTGTTATCCCTTCAACCGCTGCAAAACTTCAAACGGAATATAGAGACTGTTGTTGAGGATCTTCGACCGCGAAAGATAACGCTTATCCGGATAATGAATGAACAGACACGTACCGTCTTTTATCGTGTCGACCAAAGATTTGTTCACTTTCTCAGAAACGGCGGGGCAACCAAACGATCTTCCGATACGCTGACCTTTGTCTACAATGCTCTGATCCACATAGTTGGCACCGTGAATTACAATTCCCCGGCAAAAAGCATTGGTATTAAACCCGTTTTCGAGACCGTTGAGTTTGAGTGAATATTCGTGGCGTCCGTTGTAGGTTTCGCCGGTAACATAGAAACCAAGCGACGATTGTTGTGATTCGATTTTATTCGAAAAGTACTTCGCGTATTCGTCACCGGTATTTTTTCCGTGGGCAACCAGTTCATTCATCAGAACGGTTTTGCTCTTCATGTCGAGAACCCAAAGTCTTTTTAATTTGCTGGATAAAGAGAAGTCGATTACCGAAAGATACCGGTCGTTTTCGAGTTGGCCGGTGTGCAGCAACAACAAATAACCTTTAACGGCTCTTTCGAAAACTGTATAGCTCATCACTTCACCACAAAATTCGAATTGGTTGTAAACCTCTTCCACAACCGACTCAACATCCTCCCCTCCTATCTTTACTTCAAGTTCGTACATGAAGTCACTACTTTTTCCACCGGCGTTCGTAAACGACTGGCAAAAAATGGCAATAAGCAACAGCCCACACGTGGTTAAAACTTTACTCTTCATGAACGGCCGCGAAAATAAACTTTATTACGAACCTTCATAATGATTGTGGTCATGATTTGAAAGGGTAATTCCTACTCCAGACAATGAGGTAATAAAAAAGGCCGGAGATGTTCAACATATCCGGCCCTTTCAATTCTTTTTAATGAAACTCCCTATTCCTGATGCGGAATGGAATCGCCATGCATTTGATTGTGCATTTCTCCGTGCATCTCACCATGCATTTCCTGATGGTGATCTCCACAGGAAGCTTTATCACCACCGCAGGATTTCTTTTCTCCTTTGCAATGTCCGGCACATGCCTTCTGATATTCACCTCCGTCGGCCGACTGACAATGTCCATTCGTCATGCACTCAGAATGAATTCCGGCTGCATTTGCATTATTGGTCTGGAATCGCTGAGCCAGAATCGGCGCGATAACCAAACCTACCAAACAGGTAAGTTTAATAAGAATGTTCATCGACGGACCGGAAGTATCTTTAAACGGATCACCAACGGTATCTCCGGTAACGGCTGCTTTGTGTGCATCAGAACCTTTGAAAGTCATTTCGCCATCGATCATAACACCGGCTTCGAAAGATTTTTTAGCATTATCCCAGGCACCACCAGCATTGTTCTGGAAAATCGCCCAGAGAACACCGCTCACACAAACACCAGCCATGTATCCGCCAAGTGCCTCAGGACCCATTAAAAATCCGATCAGAAGCGGACTTACAATAGTGATAGCGCCCGGCAACATCATTTCGCGCAGAGCCGCTTTGGTTGAAATCTCAACACATTTTCCGTATTCAGGCTTTCCGGTTCCTTCCATAATTCCAGGAATTTCCTTGAACTGACGACGAACTTCCTTCACCATATCCATCGCCGCTTTACCAACCGATCGCATGGCAAGTGCACTGAAAACTACCGGCACCATACCACCAATAAAGAGAGCTGCTAATACATCAGCCTTAAAAATGTTAATTCCTTCGATTCCGGTGAAGGTTACATAAGCCGCGAAAAGTGCCAGAGCTGTAAGTGCAGCAGATGCAATCGCAAATCCTTTACCGATAGCTGCGGTTGTATTTCCAACACTGTCGAGCACGTCTGTTCTTCCGCGAACTTCGCTTGGCAATTCACTCATTTCTGCGATACCACCCGCGTTGTCTGCGATGGGTCCGAAAGCATCAATAGCCAGCTGCATTGCTGTAGTCGCCATCATTGCAGAAGCCGCAATCGCAACTCCGTAGAAACCGGCAAGTGCATACGCTCCCCAGATCGCACCGGCAAAAAGAAGGATCGGTCCAAACGTAGACATCATACCAATTGACAAACCGGCAATGATGTTGGTCGCAGCTCCCGTGCTGGAATTCTGAACGATATCCAGAACCGGCTTTTTACCAAGTCCTGTGTAATATTCGGTGAAGTTTGAAATCAAACCTCCAACAGCAAGGCCAATCAAGATGGCATAAAACACGTTCATGGCCGGCAATTCCAAGAGTCCTTGCTGGAAGAAAACCATCTGGATTTTTTCCGGCAACATCCAGTTTATGATAAAATAGGAAGCAATGGCCGTCATGATAATAGAAGACCAGTTACCCATATTAAGTGCTCTTTGCACTTCCTTTTCACGAGCGTTGTTGTCTTTAATTTTAATAAAGAGTGTACCGAGGATTGAGAAAATAATTCCCAGACCAGCAATCAGAATCGGCAACAGAATCGGGCCCATTCCATGGAATGCATCGGTAAACTGAGTGGTGTGACTCATATCTTTAATGATATAGTTGCCCAACACCATGGAAGCGAGTACGGTTGCAACATAAGAACCGAAAAGATCGGCGCCCATACCGGCAACGTCCCCTACGTTATCCCCTACGTTATCGGCAATGGTAGCAGGATTCCGCGGATCGTCTTCCGGAATTCCGGCTTCAACTTTACCCACGAGATCCGCTCCAACGTCAGCAGCTTTCGTATAAATACCACCTCCAACTCGGGCGAAGAGTGCAATAGACTCAGCACCCAGAGAGAAACCGGCTAAGGTTTCTAAAACAGTGGTCATTTGATGATAGAAGTCGCCACCCTCGGTCATGAACCAGTTGGTGAGGATTACGAACAACAAACTGAGTCCAAGTACGGCAAGTCCTGCAACGCCAAGACCCATCACAGTTCCGCCATTGAAAGAAACTTTTAATGCATTCGGAAGACTGGTTCTCGCCGCTTGAGTAGTTCGAACGTTGGCGGCAGTTGCGATTCGCATTCCGATGTTACCGGCAACCGCTGAAAACACAGCTCCGATTACGAAAGCGATTACAATAAACCAGTGGGTAGATTCCACCATTTGGGAAAGAACACCGAGCAGAATTCCCGCGATCACCACGAAGATGGCGAGTATGCGGTATTCAGCATTCAAAAAAGCAAGCGCACCTTCACGTACGTAATTGGCAAGGGTTTGCATCTTTTCATCCCCTGCGTCCTGTTTGTTAACCCACATGGATTTCACCACCATCACTGCGATGCCGATGAGCCCGAACAGAGGCAACAAATAGATTAGATTTTCACTCATCAAATACTTTTTTAAGAAGTCCGCGAAAATAAAGAAATGAGATGATTTGAAAATCTGTGGTTACGGCTTGTTGAGAAGTTGAAAACTCAGAGGTGTAATTGTGCGTGGGAATTGATTGCTCTTGCAACGCAACCCATCTCAATTTCATCCTTAGAGAAAAACAAAACTCACAACTGTGTCGGAATAACCAATCCTTAACATTACCGACCCGGGTGTGACGCTAAAAATTTTAAAACGTAGTATTCTCGAATGTGTAAATCAGCACTCTTAATAAAAAAATGCATGCAAAAAGTTATCACGCTTTTTTGCTTTTGGCTTTATCTGTATTCTAACGTCAATGCGCAATTAGAAGTAAAAATTTCCAATGGTAACATCAGCGCATGCAGTGGCGACAGCATTTTATTGGATTCTAAAATTATTCAGGGCACACCTGTAAGTTATGTCTGGAGTTGTTCCTCCACAGGTTTTAAAGACAGCACAGCTCCAAAAACAAAAGCTGCATTTACATCCACCGGTTGGTTAATTCTCACGTGCAAAGACGCAACTTCAACATCTATTGATTCGGTAATGGTTACGGTTTCCTCAAGTCTCAACCTCATTATGCCGAGCGACAAACGCATCTGTTGTGATGACGATCCGCTGGATTTGACATTATTCGAAAACAAAGATCAAACGGGTGGTAATTGGTTCTGTAAAATCTCACCCACACTAATCTCGAATGATACCTTGTACCCCAAAATTGAATGTGGAGCTTATGACAGAACCTTTTTTATCACGTACAGCTATACTGGAAGTTCGGCACAATGCTCGGATATGGATTCGTTCAAAGTAACCCTTGGTGCACTTCCTTCAGTGATACTTCAAGACAGTTCTTTTTGTCAGGGCAGAGGAGTGGTGAATCTGAAAAACGATCACATTATAATAACTCCTTCAAATCCCAACCTTGGCCGCCAGACCTGGAGTTGTGTTGATTGCGGCTCTTATAATTCCAATAAAATCATTGAAGATTTGGGATCAGGATTGCCTGGCGCTCCGCAAAACTATGTGATTAATATTGATGATAGCTCAATGCCACTCGGTTCGAAATCACGCGATTCCGTTACGATAGAATTGTTGTATGCAAATTCATTTGGATGTGAGAACCGGGACACGGCAACGCTCACTATTTATAAATCACCCAAAATCAATTTTCAGGGATTTGACCGCTTGTGTTGGGATGAGGGAATCGTGGATCTGAAAAAACTCTCGAACGTTACTCCAACCAACGGATACTGGTTTGCTGTTGACACGCTAACTTCGATCTACCGGCCTGCCTCAGATCTTAATCCCGTTTTAATGAATGGCCCGAATAAAGGCGACACACTTAACACTTTAAAATTGCCACAACCGGTATATCCGAATCCGCACAAATATTATATGCGGTATTACCATGATGCATCTGGTTGTCCGGTTTTTCGCGACACCGTATTAATTATCAATCCACTTCCAAAGCCTGTTATCACGAAGAAAGACTTTATGGCTTTTTCGACTAAAGAGCCTTTTGTTTTATGTGAAAACCATTATGCCTTGCCACTTGATGCCGGTTTTAAAGGAGGAATCTGGAAATCAAACTATCCTTCAAGTATTAAAAAGGATTCGTTCTACGCAACTCTTTCTCCGAAAGAAAAGCCCATCCACATTTATTACGAATACAAAGATGTGCATGGATGCTTCGGTTCCGATTCAATCTCGGTTTCTATTGAATATTTACCAACCATTCAGGTTATTCCACATGATCTAAAAATCTTTAGTGACACACCAACCGTTGTTAAAGTTTATGCAAATCATACCCATGCTTCCGGCATTACCTGGACATCTTTAACTGGTGGTTCGATTAATGAAACCAAAGCCGATACCGTTTTATACACGATTTCGAATACAGACGACTCGTGTCGGAAATTTCTGCTTTATGTTCAAACCCGTTCCGGATATGCATGTCCGTTCACCGATGATTTATTTACCGCAGAACTTTGTCCGGAAGCACTTTCGGTTGAAAACCTGACTCCTACTCTGACTATTAAAGTGTATCCGAATCCCTCGAATGGTTCGTTCACCATTTCAAATGCAGATCAATTCGAAACAGAATTTTTTACGGCTGATGGCAAGTTGTTGCAAGTGAATAATACCGAAAACGGATTTGAGACGGATTATAAAGGATTGATCTGGATTCGATGTGTGGATTTACAGACCGGATTAATGGGAATAACCCGTTTGGTTTTGCGTTAAAATCATTTAAGTTTTTTCGTATAGATAGACCAAGATTGTTAATTGGTTGAGAATCGAAATACAATCTCTTCTCTCACTTTTTTCTTGATAAAAAAGTAAGCAAAAAATCAAGTCGGAAAGAAAGCTGCCCAAACGCCCTTTATCATTTGTTGAAAATCTGGGGAAAGAAGTGACAAGCACTTTCCCCGATTTTCTACCAAATGACAAATTCCCGCCGGGGCTATCCCGCCTTTCCGACATCCCACCCACCCGTTCCTATTCTTGTTTTAGGATCCGCTTCGTACAATTCATTTTGATCTTTTTACTACCAAAATGGATGTGATCCGCAAGTTTGTGTAATCATACTGAGAAACATTAAATCATTTGTACGAGGGCTTGATTAATGATGAAAGTTCAGTGTTGAGCAAGCTTTGATTCTCCATCAGATTCTATAGTGAATCGGTATATCTTTGCCGCCTTCATGAAACACATCCGGAATTTTTGCATCATTGCCCACATCGACCACGGGAAATCAACATTGGCCGACCGCCTTTTGCAACAGACCAAAACCGTTGACGAACGCGATCTGAAAGAACAGGTTCTGGATGATATGGATCTTGAACGCGAGCGGGGAATCACTATTAAATCGCATGCTATTCAGATGGAATATAACTTCGAAGGCGAAGACTATATTCTGAATCTGATCGACACTCCGGGACACGTGGATTTTTCGTACGAAGTTTCCCGTTCGATCGCAGCTTGTGAAGGAGCCTTATTAATTGTGGATGCTTCACAAGGAATTCAGGCACAAACGATTTCCAATTTGTACTTGGCTCTGGATCACGATTTAGTGATTATTCCGATTCTTAATAAAATGGATTTGCCGGGTGCAATGCCGGAGGAAGTAAAAGATCAGATTGAAGAATTAATTCTTTGCGATCGGAACGAAATTATTCCGGCCAGCGGAAAAACCGGGATGGGAGTTGATGATATTCTAGAAGCCATTGTTCATCGTATTCCTCCGCCAAAAGGCAATCCGGAAGCGCCGCTCAAAGCCTTGATTTTTGATTCGGTGTTCAATTCTTTCCGGGGAATCATTGCATACTTTAAAGTAATCGACGGGGAAATCCGGAAGAATGATAAAGTAAAATTCATCAATACCGGAAAAGAATACATCGCCGATGAAGTAGGTGTTTTAAAACTAAAGCAACAACCCCGGGCCGTTATTAAAACCGGTGATGTGGGCTATATAATTTCCGGGATTAAAGAAGCACGGGAAGTAAAAGTCGGTGATACGATTACGCATCTCGAACGTCCGACCACCAGTGCGGTAAAGGGTTTTGAAGATGTAAAACCGATGGTATTCGCGGGAATTTATCCGGTGGATACGGAAGACTTTGAAGAACTGCGCGACAGTATGGGTAAGCTTCAGCTCAACGATGCGTCTCTGGTTTTTGAACCGGAATCATCAGCGGCTCTTGGCTTTGGATTCCGTTGCGGCTTCCTCGGCATGCTGCACATGGAAATTATTCAGGAACGTTTGGAGCGGGAATTCGGAATGACGGTAATCACGACGGTTCCGAACGTTTCGTATCATGCCTTTAAAAAGAGGGACGAACTCATTATTGTAAACAACCCGACTGATTTACCGGATCCGGGAGCAATGACACATGTGGAGGAGCCGTACATCAACGCGCAGATTATTACCGCCGGAGATTACGTGGGACAAATCATGACGTTGTGTATTGAGAAGCGGGGAATTTTAAAAAATCAGGTTTACCTAACGACCAACCGGGTTGAGCTCACTTTTGAAATGCCGATGGCGGAAGTCGTTTTTGATTTTTACGATAAACTAAAATCCATTTCCCGGGGATATGCGAGTTTCGACTACCACCCGATTGAATATCGCGAATCGCATTTGGTAAAACTCGATATTCTGTTGAACGGAAAGCAGGTCGATGCACTTTCGGCGATCATCCATCGGGATAAAGCCTATGAATACGGAAAGAAGATTTGTTTAAAACTCAAAGAACTCATTCCGAAACAGCAATTTGAGATAGCGATTCAGGCGGGTGTGGGAACGAAAATTATTGCCCGCGAAACCATTAAGGCGATGCGAAAAGACGTAACGGCTAAATGTTACGGTGGTGATATTTCCCGAAAACGAAAACTCTTAGAGAAACAAAAGGCCGGTAAAAAACGGATGCGTCAGGTTGGAAATGTGGAGATTCCACAGTCGGCTTTTATGGCGGTGCTGAAGATTAACGATTGATTTTATCATCCGCCGTGCTCCTACGCTGTGCACCTTCGCTGAAGCTACTGCGTAAGAGAAAGCTACGGCGTAAGAGAAAGCCGATAGGCGACGGCGGATCGATTTTCGCATTTTCAATTTTGGCTTTTCGTTTTTAGATGCCACGTTCGTACATCGTACCTCTAAAATCGTACTTGTGTTTAACCGCAAAGTCACGCAATTTTTTTTGCAGAGTAACGCAGATTTTTATACGATATCCATATTCTGATTTTTATCCCAATCAAATTGTCCGTAGCGAGGACGCAACGGACAGGCTCCGGTTGTGGCTTTGGAGGTATCGATTTTCATCCGCCTTTCGGCGGATTCGTTTTTCGTTTTTCCTAGCTCCATTCGTAAATCGTACCTCTGAAATCGTACTTTTATTTAACCGCAAAGTCACGCAAAGTTTTTTCGCAGATTAACGCTGTTTTTTTTTGAGCCATTCGTACGCGCATATAGGAAATTGTTTCGAAGTCGGTAGTGGGGACGCTACCGACAGATTCGATTTTTTTTACCGCAAATTCACGCAAAGTTTATCGCAGAGGAACGCAGTTTTTTTTTGAACCATTCGTAAGCTCATTTAGAAAATTGTTTCGAAGTCGGTAGCGGGGACGCTACCGACAGATTCGTTGTTTGTTTTACCGCAAAGTCACGCAAAGTTTTTTCGCAGAGGAACGCAGTTTTTTTGAGCCATTCGTACGCGCATTTAGGAGATTGTTTCGAAGTCGGTAGAGGGGATGCTAACGACAGATTCGATTTTTATACTGCATCGACCTCCGCAAAGTGATTTCAGTATTTTACTATCTTTGGTTTATGAACCTTCACCAAACGTTGAAATCCAGTTTACTTTTTTTGATTGTCATTAGTTTTATCTCAAATGTTCGTGCGCAGAGTTGGGTTCAGGTGGGAGAAGATCTCACCACAAACCGGGGCATAAATGGGTTTGGTGGTGAAATACATTTAACGCCTGATGGCCGCTTTTTAAGCATGAATTGTAATAAAGCGTATGTGATGGGAATTATCAGACATCCCGGAATCGATCCTGAATCTCATATTTATGAATTAAAAGATGGTGTTTGGAAAGCAATCTGGAACGGCGATTCTATTCAAACCAATTACGGCCTTACCATTTCTAATGATGGTCTGACAATGGCTTATATAACTTTAGAACAGGATCTTCAACAGACAAATCGTGAAGCTATTCATTTCGTAATTCATGTTTTAAAAAGAATAAATGAAAAATGGATACCGGTTGGGGAGCCCATTTTTAGTTTAAAGGAGACGTCCTATGCTAATTCGCCTGATAATGTAAGTCTGGCAATGGATGCCGAAGGAAATTCTTTGGCTATTGGATTTATATATGCTTGGGAAAATATGGACTCGTCGATTATTAATAGCGGCTCGGTTGAAGTGTATTCCTGGCAAGAAAATAAATGGATCAGAAATGGTCAAGCATTGCAAGGTCGGGATTCTTTTTTCATTGGCTCGTATGTTAATATGAGTGCAGATGGAAACAGAATCGCAGTTAGAGCTACTCATTTTTCTGGAAATGGTGGATATGTTGAGGTTTACCAGAAAAGTGGAGATAAATGGTTTCTTTTGGGGCAGCCTATTAACATCGGATACCATTTTTGGAACGGACAATCCTCCTTTTCTCTCAGTCAGGATGGAAAGAAAATAGCCGTCGGAGGTCTTCACTCGACTCCGGAACTTTTAGACTTGTCTTCCTTTGCAGTACATCAATTGCGTGACTCAACCTGGCAACCGGAAGATCATATTTTCACTGCTGCCGAAGATGTTAAACTGGGGGAACATATTCAGTTGAGTGGTAATGGAAATACCTTGGTTTGTTCATATTACGAAGGTGGTATTCCCCATTTAAAAGTACTCCGGTTGTCTGGAAATAAATGGTATGAAAGCATTTCTACCGGACTTAACTGCGGAACCGCCATTCAGGATTTAAGTATTAGTTATTCCGGTGATACGATTTCCGTTGGAATAGTTGAAAAAAGTGCAAATAAGCAATTGGAAATTGTGAGAATTTATGCGTGGGACGAACACTCTTCCATTCGAAAAACGGAACCGATTAAGTGTTCGGTTTTTCCAAATCCGGCCAGTGATGCGATCACCATTGTTTCGAATGAATTCATAAAAAATCCGGTAGTGGAAATTATGAATTCAACCGGTCAGGTGATCGTATTTGAAAATTTGAATTCCGGCACCTCGTTCTCTTTACCACTAAATCTAAATCCCGGATTGTATTATGTGCGGTTAAATTCAGATGTGATTTCGCAATGGACTTCGTTGGTGGTTAGATAATATTTCCGTATACAAAATTGAAGTCTTGGTTTTTATTCGATTTGGAGTTTACCTCGAAATCGGTAGCGGGGACGATGCCGACAGATTTGATGTTTGTTTTACCGCAAAGTCACGCAAAGTTTTTTCGCAGATTAACGCAGTTTTTTTTGAGCCATTCGTAAGCTCATGTTGGAAATTGTTTCGATGCCGGTAGCGGGGACGCTATCGACAGATTCCATTTTTGTTTTAACCACAAAGACACGCAAGGTTTTTTCGCAGTGGAACGCAGTTTTTTTTTGAACCATTCGTAAGCTCATTTAGAAAATTGTTTCGAAGTCGGTAGCGGGGACGCTACCGACAGATTCCATTTTTGTTTTAACCACAAAGACACGCAAGGTTTTTTCGCAGTGGAACGCTGATGCACTGCGTGCAATTAATAATTAACAATTAATGGAATTAAGAAAGATATTCAATTCTGTGAACAATTTTTCGTTCTTCGATTCTTCGCTCTTCTCTGTTGCTGTCATAGAGATCCCGGAACGTGTTACATGATAACGCTCCATTGGCAATTTCGCTTTTCGAATTTTCGCTCTTCACTCTACCTGTTTCCGTTACTGTTACCGTTACTATTCTGGGTTGTTTCGCTCTGCTCAACATGACCGGCTTTCTTTTCTAAAACATGAGATTCTTCGGTGCCCTCAGAATTTAAATCCGTTCACTCGCTCTTTGCACTTCCGCTCTCCGTTACTGTTACCGATACCGTTACTGTTACTGTTACCGTTTCCGTTTCCCATTCACCAAACCCTCCAGTCCTGTGTCGGATTCATCGACCGGCAATCGGGAGTTTGATAACCGCCGGTGGTTGTGGCAACATAGTCGGATACGTATTGAATGAGTTCGCTGATCGTAATTTCCCCGTCGTGATTGAGATCTGCGGCTTTGGATTGGGTTCCTTTTAAAATGGCATACGTAAAAATTCCGTTGTTCCAGGCATCGCTTTCCATGGCGTATCCGGTGCCGGAAGCCGATGAAAAAACGGTTGAACCGGTGCGGGCCGAAACATCACCAAATAGTTCTTTCATTAGTATGAAAGAATTGCTCTCTGTTTTTGAAATGGTTGCCGATTTTCCACCGCGTGTCGGATTTTGATAGACAACTAATTTGGAAGAATCAGATGTTGATGATGGTGCTTTTTGTTTTAATGATTCCGGATCGAGTTCGCCGCTGTGACAGGCATCTATCAATACAAATTTGTGAACGAGCGGCACTTCGTATAACCAGTCTTCAATGGCCTTATAGGGAATTGAACCGTTTTCAGGATGTGAAAAATCGGTGAGATTCGTAGAAAGAAAATAATCGTTTTGGGAATTCAATAAACCATGTCCGGCATAATAAAATATGAGATGGTCGTTCGTATTTGCATTCTTTAAAATTTGTTTAATGGAATCCAGAAGGGCCGGCGTTACTTCATCATTTATAAAAAGGTGCGCATAAACCTGATCGTAAACAGAATATTGAAAATCCAATTTCATCCCGAACAAATACTGATCATCGTTAATTCCGTTTTTGAAATTATTAAAAATATCGGTTGCATCTTTTGCTGCATATTTCAGATTCATATCGGATTGCCGGAATTCTGAAACACCCATACAGATAAGGTATAAGTTTTTATTCAAACTACCAGGTCGATAATAATGATATGGAATTTTTACCGACTCGGTTCCACTACTGTCAACAACAGCAATTTCAAATTCGTTTTCGTCTGCAACCAGCGGTACATCGAAATCCGCAATTCGTCCTTTGATCTTCTTTTCACCGGAAATATCTATACCGTTACCGCTAAATAAAGGACTTCCGTTCAACCATATTTTAACCTCTTTTATAATGTGTTTATCTTCTTCGATGGTAATAAAAAACCGAAGTGAATCTTCTCCTAATTTGTCGCCGGCATAAATTTCAAACCGGGGCTTATCTTCATTATTAAAATTGGAATTAAAGCTCAATTCGCGGCTCACCCGTTTCTCGTAACCGGCTTTGTAAGCGGCTACGATTTGGGGATCCTGCGAATGAAGTAACTGCACTATTTCGTCGGGACGATGAAGCCGAAGTTCAACATTGCGTAGGGAAAGGTTGCTGTTTTCCGATCTGAGTGTAACATATTTAGAAGCGTCCCTGGAACTTTTATAAAAATTTCCGGCATTCTGAAACAGATATTCCGGCGTTTCCGAAAATGTAAAAAGAGCTAAAAAGGATTCGCCTGTATTTGCATTAAACCATTCAACCGTTCCATTAACAAATGCAACCAACAGCGCATTTCCGGTTGGATCTATTTCGCATTTTGTCGGTTGTTGATCCAGCTTTGATTTCCAGATTACCTTACCTGTTGTTTTCGATAAACTAAATATTTCATACGCGTTATTTTCCTTTTGCGATAAGACAACAAGATTTTGATTAATGGATGTGAGTTGAAAATATTTTTTAGCTTTATAATTTAACGTAGAACTTCGGTTTACGGCTTTCGGATAAATATTCGATATACCCATTTGAGGATCGGCCAGCCAGATGGTTTGATTTCGTTCATCCGTTGTTAATGCCGAGTTTGGAGAGATTTTTAGTGTATAATTTTTTTGATGTTTTCCGATTTCCTTTATAACCAGATCCTCATTATTTAACATCGCAAAATTGTGGTTGTCGATATTAGAAACATCCGAATACCAATTTTCGGAAAGCGCGGTCGAATCGACTTTTTCGCCGGTTGCAACATTCCAGATCCAGACAGAAGTACCCTTTCCTCCGGGTTTTGGATATTTTTCGGAGGAGATCGCTGCAACCAATAAAGAATCATTATTCGTAAAAAACAACGAAGTAATTAAAGGCCATTCGTACAATTGAGGGCGCTGATAAATAAACTTTCGAATGGAATCCCCGGTTTCCGAATTGTATAAATAAATGGCCCGATCCACGGCAACTGCCAATTGATTTCCCGAATGATTATATGCGACAGCATGCGGATAACCGCCATCTGCACATCGAAATTGCCGGGATAATTCAGCTTTGTTTAAATCGTAAATGGAGATATTAAAAACATCACGGCACAACGCCAATTGATTTGATTTAGGATTAAAAGAAATGTCCCGAACCGGCATCGACATATTCAGACAATCATGCGGGTCGGCATATTTTCCATCCACCACTCTTAATTCTCCTGCTTGATTAATAAAATAGATTTTGTCTTGTTTTTCGAAATCATCATACATCAAAACACCTTTGTTGATGTAAGCCATATCATACGATTCTGCCTGTAACGTTTGTAAATTCACAGTTCGTCCGGCTATTAATAAAACAGAATCTTCATCGTCGAATTGAATAAAAGCACATTCATCTTCCAATGGTGGAAATTGGTATAACTCTTTGTCGTCGGTAGAATAGAGATAACAAAGAGTGTCACCGAGAAACGCAACAAATTTTCCGTTTTTACTCACTTCCATATTGATAACCGGAACCCGTGACGAGATTGTCTGCATTAATACACCAACATTGGTGATATACACTTTACTGTCTGATGAAAGAGCCTGCAAATACCCCAGATCGGAAGCTCTGTAAATAGCATCCTGCGCTATTTTATTCGGGAAACCGCTGTCGAATTTCCGAGATTTACCGTCTTCCGAAAAGGTAAATGTTCTCAACCCATCGGGATAAACCACCGTGATATCGGTTTCGGGAAAAGGATCCGCCGTAAAGCGTGCTTCGATCCATCCTTCATCAATTTTATGAATTTGAAATTCCTCTTTCCAAAAATCATATATGGCAACGGAATCAAAATTTTTGTAGGTAATTAATAACCGGTAAGTGTTTGGGTACGCACCGATTTCCAGACATTTTATCGGCTTGTGAAAAATCTGAAACGAATTTTTGAGTCGTTCGGTGGATGCCTGCCAGATTTTGATCCATCCATCTTCGTCACCGGTAATAACGAGGTGTTTAGACGGATTTGAAAACCGTGGAATTTGTTTAACAATGGTGGTTATTCTATGCTGGTGTCCGTACTGCGGAATAAATTCGGATTGAGCATTGGCCAATCGGGCTGATATGAAAATCATTAAACCCAACAAAAATTTCACTTGACCGTACTGCTTTGCCAAAACCATGTTTACCCGTTATATCGGGAATTGATCAAAGGTCAATAGAATTTGAGAATTGGGGAAATGATTGATGAGAGAATTTGTGAAAAGCGAAAAGTGAAAAGCGATCCGCCTTCGCTGAAGCTTCGGTAGTTTTAATGCAGGAGATACATGATTAATGAAATTGCGGTCCGCCTTCGCTAAAGCTACGGCGGACGAGGAAATTGCGTGACTTTGCGGTTAAAACTAAAAGTAAAAATTGAGGTACATAATTGGCGGACGGTCCGCCTTCGCTGAAGCTTTCTCTTACGCCGTAGCTTCAGCGAAGGAGCACGGCGGACGAGGCTTAACGATTGAAGCGGTTATATTGGGCGATGTGCGCGGCCTGGCGGCAACGTTGAAAAACAGCGACTGAAAGAAGCTCGTTTTATAGCGATTGTCTGCCCCGCAAACACGACCAATATTTGAGCGGAAAGCGTGTTAAAAGCCAAAAATAAAATTCGAAGATGGTAGATTTACGGAGTACGATCGAAGTTAATACCGATACCAATTAATGTATAAATTGAATGTACAAAAGGTTTTTCCCGAATCAATGACCAGCCAGAATTCGTTTTGCGTCGCTCTGAACTCCGAGAGCAAGCCAGTTTGCAATTGCCTGACGGTTATCGACAATCAAGAGTCGTTTTTGATCAAATTCGTTAGTGATATTTCCGAGTTCGATGTAGACGGCGGACACTTTGGTTTCTCTTAATACAAACAGGTCACGCGACTTAACAACACCTTTGTAACCGCGTGTTTTCTGATGTTCGTTGTATTTGCGATCAATAGTGCTGAGCAATGTATCAGCGGATTCTTTCCCCTCGGTACTTCCCGGAAAATGATAAAAGAAGATGTCGATTTTTTCGCCTTCGCTTCGGGAGTCGACGTGAATGGCAATCATTTTTTCGACTTTGGCATCTTTGTGTTTTTCATGGAGTCGGTTAACAGCATCAACTCTTTGCTTTAATCTGGCATTTTGATTCGCCGGAATTTTTTGATCAAACCAGCAGGTTTCGTCTTTGTCGTGGCCGAGGTAAACCAGATCGCGGATTCCATCATTCATGTCGCGGGTGATCATGTAAACTGTTGCACCGTGTGTCATGAGGTTTCTGGCGAGTCTTAAGGTAACATCATAAGCGTATTCATCTTCGCATAAATATTCGCCGTCTTTGGTCGTCATTGCTCCGGGATCGGGACCGCCATGACCACTAACCAAATAGTAAACACACTCCTTTAGTGATTCGTCTTCAACGGTAATTTCCTGATACGCCTCCCCCATTATCGGAGAAATAAATGTGTAAGGTTTGAAGCCGCTGGTTTCTTTTAATCCGAATAATTCGTGGTACGGAACCCAAAGATTTTTATCGTTTTTGTACGCAGATGGTTTGATGTTTTTTTCGACTAAAGCTTCATTGAATTTTTGAATTCGAACTGCTTTGTCGTAATCGGTAATTCCCAGTGTTGACCGGATGCTGGTTCCGTTATAAATAAAAATTTTGATGGGGAGAATGTAGGATTTATCGAGGATGAGATAGTCGGTGGGGCCGAGATGATTCAGGTCTAAAAAGGAATCGAGGTTAGCGGTGTTCTGATGCAGATTGTATTGCCTTAGAATAGAATAAATACCATCACCTCTTTTGGCCTTCACGACCAGATTTTCGGCTGCCTGTGTATTCAGACTAATGGCAACCAGAAAGGGAAGTACGATTTTTTTAAGAGCTCCAGCCATGTTTACCAACGAGAGGAACAAATCTAAAATCCCCGTGTTCCGAGCGTTGATAATTGTTTTCAACAAGCCTTTCGATCAGTACCATTTTTTGGATGTGGCGATCGCCCACCGGGATAACCAGTCGTCCTCCGACTGCGAGCTGCTCTTTCAAACCTTCTGCCAAAGCACCGGCACCGGCTGTTACGACTATTCCTTTAAAAGGAGATTTTGCCGGCAGACCTTTGCTCCCGTCTCCGAGATAACAGGCAGCAGGATAACCGAGATCCTGAAGTAAAGAAGTTGTTTTTCGAAAGAGTGATTCGATGCGTTCGATAGTATGAACTTCTGCTCCAAGCCGGGATAAAATTGCGGCCTGATATCCTGAACCTGTACCGATTTCTAAAATTCGATCACCGGGTTTTACCTGCAAAAGTTCGGTTTGAAAAGCTACAGTATAGGGTTGCGAAATAGTTTGCCCTTCACCAATCGGGAAGGCTTTGTCTTCATAAGCTTCATCGGCAAAATCGCGCGGAAAGAAAAAGTGCCGGGGAACAGCCATCATCGCTTCCAAAACTTTTTGATCCCGGATTCCTTTTTCCCGCAGCAAATCGATCAGTCGCTTTCGTCTCCCTTTGTACTTATATCCGTCCTCCAATGTGTATGGTTTTATTGACAATCCCTGAAAAGATAATTTCAAGTCGCCTGGTGAAAAGTCGTATTTCGTAATCACGAAATCGGCATGCAAATAAATTCAAAATCGCTGAACATCGGGATCGTTGGAAAGGGCGATTTTTCGGAAGAGTTGATCCACAACCTCCAGCAAAAAAAGATGTTGGGGATGTGTTGCGGTTTGTATAGCCACCCATTTGAAGAATTAATTACGCTCAGAAATTTTGAAGAACTCGAATTATCGTCTGATGCGGTTTTAATATTTGATCCCGAATTCTGTTTGTACGAAAATGTGGTTGAGGTAGTAAAAAGTTGCAAGCATATTTTTATAGCCGACACAACACATATCAGCCGTCACGAACTTAAAAAGATCTCTGCCTTTGCCAAAGAAGCCGGCGTTGTGGTTCAGATCAGCAATCCTATGAAGTACACAAATGTTCATGCGGAACTAAAAGGTCAGGAGGTTGAGCCACACATTATTGAATGCAGCCATTATATCTGTCGCAAAGGTCAGCAGGATAAATTATCATTAATTGAAGACATTCTTCTTCCCGATATCGACATCGTTCTTTCTTTAGCCAATTCACGGGTAAAGAGTGTATTTGCCACCGGAGTAGGAGTGTTGTTCGACGATCCGGATGTTGTGAATGCCCGTATTGAATTTTATAACGGATGCAACGCCAGTTTGTCTTCGAGTCGCATAGCAGATAAAGATGTTCATAAAATACGGTTCTTTCAGAACAGTTACTACTACACGCTAAACTACCAGAATCACAGTCTGCGGGTAGTGAAAGGTCAGGATAAACTTATGGAAGGGCCTTTTACTCAGGGTGAGGAATTAGCCGACGAAACCAACTATCACGAAACCGTAAATCGGCAGGAAATTTTGGAAAAAGAACTGGAATCTTTCTACTATTGCATCGTATTGGGGTCAACCTCCGGCGGCAACATCGATCAGTTTATTGAAGCTCGAAACGTTACCGATCTTGTGGTTGATCAGTTGGAAAGGAATTTCAGACGTAAATGATCAAAATCCCCCGGGGGCTTCGAACCTCCATCTTCATTATAACAGCCCTCATTCCGGCTTTTATTAATCCCGCCTGCTCGCTATTCGATCGAACCGAGCCTGTTCCGGCGTATGTATATGTAGATACCTTCTCATTAACCACACCTTCAAACAACAGTGAGGGCAGCAGTGCACACAACATTGTTGATGGCTGGGTTTATTCGAACGGAACACTAATCGGAGCATTTGAACTTCCGGCGATGGTTCCGATTCTAGCATCCGGCAGTCATTATATTACTGTATTACCGGGAATCAAGAAAAACGGAAGAAGTAACGACCGGCAGACTTATCCTTTTTATAAATCTTTCTTAGACACACTTAATCTGGTTGGAGGGCATATCGACACACTTCATCCGACAACAGAATATTACAGCGGTTCTGTGTTTAAATGGATCGAAGATTTTGAGGATAAATCGATCAGTATTGAAAAGAGCGGAACGGATGTAACAGTGGATTCGGTTCAGCTTACAACCGATCCTGCCCTTATTTTCAACGACGGAAAAAACAAAGTTTCCGCATTTGTTGAACTTCCGGCAGGAACACAGTATTTCGAGAATTCATCCATTTCTAAGTTTGATATTAACCGAAACGTAGCGGTGTATCTCGAGATGCATTACAAATTAGATGTTCCTATGGAGGTGGGTTTGTATGCTATTAATTCGGCAGGTGAAGAATTCGCACAAATTCCGATACTGGGTTTATACGAAACCAATGGAGAGTGGAAGAAAACCTATATTAGTCTGGCAGAAGATATTAATGTATCCGATTACACCGGAGCAACTTTTAAAGTATTTTTCTCGGCAAGAAATTCGGGGTCTGAAGCAAAGCGAATCTACCTCGATAACATAAAACTCATTAGTTTTTGAGAAGAGCTTTTTACACGGTTCTGTACATCGTTTCCGATTTTTTTACCGCCGCTCTTGCGTGGTTATTGTTTTTTATTTTCCGAACTCATTGGCTCGAAAACAAAGAAATAGCAGACGCTTTTCGCGATGCTAATCTCTGGAAAGGCCTAATTTTAATTCCCCTTGGCTGGTTGTTCGCGTATTATCTGTACGGACAATACCGCGACGTTCTGAGAAAATCCCGATTGCGCGAATTAGGCCAAATCTTTCTTGTGAGCTTCTCGGGAGTTCTGGCCATATTTTTTGTGCTGATACTTGATGACGAAGTTCGAAACTATACCAAGTATTATCAGTCATTCACTGCACTTTTACTCTTCCACTTTTGCATCACCGAAATCGCCAGGTTTATACTAACCACACATCTTGGAAAATTAATTAAAAGACGAAAAATTGGTTTTCCAACCGTATTAATCGGATCGGATGAAAAAGCATTAGCCCTATTTGAAGAACTGGAAAACGCCCGTTCGAGTGAGGGATATTTCTTTTCCGGTTATGTAACAGTTAATGGAGAAGAGAAGGGAATTTTCAACAACCGGCTTCCCTGTCTTGGCAATTATGAAGATCTGCCGACGCTCATTGAAGAACATGGAATTGAAGAAGCATTGCTCGCCCTGGAAACAAGTGATCATAGTAAGGTAAATAAAATTATTGACCGTTTGAGTGGATCGGGAGTTACCGTAAAAATTACCCCGGACATGTATGACATTCTTTCGGGAAATGTTCGAATCAACAATATTCTCGGTGCGCTTTTAATTCAGATCAGTCCGTATATGATGCCCGACTGGCAGCGAAGTGTAAAGCGCATGATGGACATTTCGGTTTCTCTTTTAGCGCTAATAATAGGTTCCCCTTTATACCTCATTCTGGCTCTTGCCGTAAAGTTGGGAAGCAAAGGCCCGGTGCTTTTTAGTCAGGAAAGAATTGGTCTGGTTGGAAAGCCTTTTATGATATATAAATTCCGAACGATGTATGTGGATTCGGAAAAAGCAGGTCCTCAACTTTCATCGAAAGACGATCCGCGGATTACACCCACCGGAAAATTTCTGCGCAAAACCCGGTTAGATGAACTTCCACAATTCTGGAATGTTTTAATCGGCGACATGAGTTTAGTCGGTCCACGTCCGGAGCGCCAGTTTTTTATTGACCAATTACTGGAACGCGCTCCGTATTACAAACGACTTCATCGCATAAAACCCGGACTCACCAGTTGGGGACAGGTAAAATTCGGATACGCTGAAAACATTGATGAGATGATTCAGCGGATGAAATACGACATTCTGTATATCGAAAACATGTCGTTATCTCTGGATTTTAAAATTCTGATTTATACGGTTCTGATTGTATTTCAGGGAAGAGGGAAGTGAGGGGAGGAGGTAACGGAAACGGTAACGGGAACAGTAAGGGCAGTCTTTAAGAGGAAAAGAGCGGGAGAGCGAAAGGGCAGAGAGCGTTGAATTCTGAGTGGAGCGAAGAATCCCCGATTTCCCAAAAAAGTGACCGTCATTCTGAGCGAAGCGAAGAAACCCCGGGGACAGGAACCGTAACTGAATCTGTAACGGTAACAGCAATCATTCTTCTATTAGTCGATAGGATTTATGGTAAGAGCGGGAGAGCGAAAGAGCCCGAGAGCGTTGAATTCTGAGTGGTGCGAAGAATCCCCGATTTCCAAAAAAAGTGACCGTCATGCTGAGCGAAGCGAAGAAACCTTGGGGACTGGAACCGTAACTGAATCTGTAACGGTAACAGCAATCATTCTTCTATTAGTCGATAGGATTTATGGTAAGAGCGAAAGAGCCCGAGAGCAGAGAGCGTTGAATTCTGAGTGTAGCGAAGAATCCCCGATTTCCAAAAAAAGTGACCGTCATTCTCAGCGAAGCGAAGAAACCCTCGGGACTGGAACAGTAACGGAAACTGTAACGAGTAACGGTAATTCCTCGTGCGGATAACGCAATCAAAAAGAGCGGGAGAGCGAAAGAGCCCGAGAGCAGAGTGCGTTGGGTAAAATGTGAGAATGAAACAAGATTTCGATTTGCGGGATTAAACGAATTTTGTTTTCGCGCGCACGTAGAAGGGCTTAAGCCCTTTCTCATTGTCTTCTTCAGCAGAGCCCTTCCCTCCTCAACCCGAAATCCATAACAATAAAAAAGGCGCTTCTGCATGAAACGCCTTATTATTATTCTGAAACTTAATCCAGATTGTATAATTCGTTATTTCCCTACCACGTCAATCAACTCGACTTCAAAAATCAGAGTTGAATAGGGAGGAATACTTCCCCTGCCATTCGGGCCATACGCCAGATCATACGGAATATAAAGCATCCACTTTGAACCTTCCGGCATCAGTTTCAGCGCTTCCGTCCAGCCTTTAATAACCTGATTCACACCGAAACTCGATGGCTGTCCCCGATCAACAGAAGAGTCGAAAACTTTTCCGTCGATAAAGGTTCCGTGGTAATGCGTAACTACATTATCCCCATCCACCGGTTTAACCCCGGTTCCTTGCTGTATTACTTTGTATTGAAGTCCGCTCGGTAGCGTTACCACTCCCGGTTGCTTTGCGTTGTTTTCCAAAAATTCAGCACCTGCGCGCATCATTTTTTCAACTTTGGCATTTTGCAATTCCTGCACATATCCGTCAACCGTTTGTTGAGCCTTTTGCAACTCAGCGGGATTCACCTGATGATCAAATGCTTTTTTCATTCCGGCCACAAAAGCGTCGAAATTCAATTCGTTAATATCGGCACCCATAATATTTTTACCGATGCTTATGCCCAGCGCCATGGAAACTGAGTCGAGTTTGTTTTTTAAAGGAGTATCCATCACAAGTGTTTCTTTTTCTGCCTGCGAAATACTGTGCTTTTGCGCGGCAATAAAAAAAGCAACCACCGCAATTGACAATGCTGTGGTTGCTAAAATCTTATTAATCTTCATGTAGCTAAAATAATTTCTTTATGGTTTCCGAAAACAGCCATCGATACACAGATGACCAAATCGGTAAACAACAAAGACTTTTTATTAGAAATTATCTACCGGAAGGTACGGTCATTCCTTTGAGGCTTTCAAGTTCCGGCATATTGGAAGGAACGATGTCGAGCAACTCTACTTCAAAAACCAAAGTAGCACCAGGAGGTATCACGCTTCCGTTTCCTTCTTTGCCATAAGCCTGTTCGTAAGGAATTACGATCTTCCATTTGCCGCCTGATTTCATTTTCGGCAATACTTCTTTCCATCCCGGTATCATTTCGTTGAGTAAGAAACGAGCCGGCTTTTCATTGGTCTGATCGAAGGTTGTTCCGTTTGTAAGACTGCCGTTATAATGACAAACAACCGTATCGGTGAGTTTCGGAGAATTTCCGGTTCCGGCTGTGATCACCTGATAAGCAATTCCACTCGGAAGCACCTGAACATCTTTCTGTTTTTTGAATTCTGCCATAAACTTCTCCCCTTCTTCCATATTCGGTTTTGCCTGCTCTTCAATTTCGGCGTCCTGCATCTTTTTGTCGTATGCCATTAACACAGGACGAAGAGATTCCATATCAACCAACAAATTGCTGTCTCCCCCATTCTGAAAATCTTTGATGGCGCGGGCAACCAATTCGTAGTTGATTTCTTTCCAGTAAGGCGGAACCGAACGGCTTGCCAAAAACAACCCCAAACCATAAGAAGCAGAATCCGATTCTGTTTTTAAAAGTTTGGATGCGTCGTTTGAATCTTTGCCTTTACATCCCATCCATACCAGCGGGATCAGGGCTAACATTAAGTATTTATTCATTTCTAAAATAATGGTCTGATGATTAGGAAAATTGAGGTTGCGCGGAACTGTACATTTTCTCCTTTCGCTGTTTCACCTCTTCGTCGTCGAGATAACTGTCGAAATCTGTTTTCTTATCGATGATTCCGTTCGGTGTAATTTCAATGATGCGGTCTGCGATCGATTGAACAAACGTGTGGTCGTGCGAAGTAAATAAAACGGTTCCTTTATAATTCTGAAGTCCTTCGTTGAATGCGGTAATCGATTCGAGGTCGAGGTGGTTGGTAGGCTCATCGAGTATTAAAAGATTCGGGTGAGCGAGCATAAGTCGCGAAATCATACATCGTACTTTTTCTCCTCCGCTCAACACATTGCTCTTTTTAAAAACCTCCTCTCCGCTGAAAAGCATCTTACCCAAAAATCCCCGGATAAAGGTTTCGTCTTTTTCTGTTGAATATTGTCTCAGCCAATCCACCAGATTAAGATCTGCCGTAAAGTATTTATCGTTCTCGTTTGGCAGATATGCTTTTTGAATTGTTACTCCCCACTCAATTCTCCCGTGGTCAGCCTTCAGTTCTTCATTGAGCACCTGATAGAAGCGGGTAACAGCCAGACTGTTTCTGGAAAGAATTGCGATTTTCTCCCCCCGATAAATATTGAAGGTTACATCTTTAAAAAAACCTTCCAGACTCAGATCAAATACATTCAGAATCTGATCTCCGGCATCGCGTTCCTGATCAAAAATAATGGCCGGGTAACGTCGGCTGGATGGCTGGATTTCATCTATGTTGAGCTTGTCCAGCATCTTTTTACGAGCTGTTGCCTGTTTCGATTTTTTAACGTTTGCACTAAAGCGTTCAATAAAGGCCTGTAGTTCTTTTTTGCGCTCTTCTGCTTTTTTATTCGCGTTTTGTTGTTGTCTTAATGCTAACTGGCTTGACTCATACCAGAAGGTATAGCTTCCACCGTAAATGCGGATCTTTTTAAAATCAATATCGGCTGTATGCGTGCAAACGGCATCCAGAAAGTGACGGTCGTGCGAAACAACTATCACGATATTCTTTGATTCGGCCAAAAAGTTTTCGAGCCAGCCAACGGTTTCCAGATCAAGGTCGTTCGTGGGCTCGTCGAGTAGAAGAATATCCGGATTTCCGAATAAAGCCTGGGCGAGTAAAACACGGACTTTTAAATTGTTACTAATCTGATTCATCAACCGGAAATGCTCATCTTCCGGAACACCCAGTGCACTCAGTAATTCACCGGCTTCACTTTCGGCCGTCCAACCTCCCATCTCACCAAATTTTTCCTCAAGTTCTGAAGCGCGTATTCCGTCTTCATCGCTAAAATCGGGTTTGGCATAAATCTCATCTTTCTCTTTCATGATGGCGTACAATTCCTTGTATCCCATCATTACCGTTTCGATTACCGGAAATTCATCAAACTCGAAGTGGTCCTGTTTTAAAACGGCCATTCGCATTCCGGGAGTAATGGAAACATTTCCGGTAGTGGGTTCTATTTCACCGGAAAGTATTTTGAGGAAAGTCGATTTGCCGGCACCATTCGCTCCGATGATACCATAACAGTTGCCTTCTGTGAACTTTACATTCACTTCATCGAAAAGAACGCGTTTACCGTAACGCAGAGAAATATTGGAAGCGGTGAGCATGCTGAAAAATAAGGCTGCAAAGGTAGTTTTTATTACGAGCCAAACTAAAAATTCGGAAGTCGATTCGGTGATGCCCGATTCAAATTCGTATGGTTCCGTTCAAGAGTAAAATAAAGTCAGCCGGATTTGAATCAATAAAGGGAATCTCGTAGAAGTTTTCACGCCATTCCCACTTGCAATTCAATTACTGCGAATCAGTTTAAAGTTTCTGCTTTGCTCCAGATTACCCCCACTGATTTCAATGAAATAGATTCCGTTAATTAATTGGTTTAACTCAAAATAGTTGAAATCACCATCTATTTTCTCCGAGAAAATGATCTCACCGATGGAGTTCATAATTTGCATTTTGTATAAACCTTCGTTTGGGATTACACTAACATTTATTGCCTGACTAAACGGATTTGGATAAACTCTTACATCGGGTTTACTGAAATCTATCCCCAATAACGATTCGGTTTTACTGCATGAATATTTAACATTATTGCTTTGAATAAATATCTTGTTCGAGCCATGATTGTCAAGACTAAATTGAAGCCGGTCACCACAATTAATGGTTAAATAAAATCCATATTCGAATTGAAATGCTGATGTATCTGATAATTGAACGCTGTAGCACTGACCATTGTCCGGTAGACATAAGGTACGATCAAGACCATAATATTTGTTCAGATTCTGGTTGGAAGAATCCGTACATAAGCACAAATCTTTTAGAGCTGCAGAGAGATAAATCTTTCCATTGCTTTCACCTTTTATAATTATTCGCGTGTTGGATGTTTCCGGAAATGTATAAAGAGCATTTAACTCAATACGGTTGTGATATGGCACACATTCGATACATCGTTTGTTGCTCTCCGACAAATTGTTGTTATGCACAAGAAACATTCGCTGACCAGATACAAGCTCTTGATATTTTAAAGAAACAGTAAGCCAGGAATTATCTGCCAACCTGCGCTTATAAACCACGTCATAAATAGAAATATCACTATTATCAATTGAATCTAAACCGATTTTTATCAATTGGCTGTTAGAATCAATCGCAATATATGGGTGTTTTCTTTTTCGGGTTATTGCGTCAACCAATTCGTAATTAACGAGAAACATATTATTGTTGATTGGAAATACATCCGTATTCGAATAAAAATCCGGGATGATGCTCACCTTATCCCGAATGAATTTAGTGAAGTTACCAATATGCTTAATTTCTCCATCTGTAGCACTTAGTTGAAGCACTTTAACTTGTTGATCAGAAACAGAGTATGGAGCGTATTCCGGCGGGACGGTCCAGTTTAAGGAAGACGAATATTTGGTGTAATAAGAATAACAAATCTGATTTTCCAACACAAAGGAGAATTTCCCTCCGCTAATTTGAAAGTCCTTATCTTCAATTAAGGTAGACCATAATTCATCTCCACTTGAGTCTATTTTAACAATTTGAAAACATTGATTTCTGTCGGAACCGGTGCATTTCACATTCCTTTTTATTCCGACAAATTCATTCTTTAAATCTGGTATTAATTGTAAATCATGATAAACTGCAAGCGATGATAGATGTAAGATTTCCTGAGAATTGGAAATATTGAACTCCATGTCTAATTCATCTTGCATTAATGAAAAAGAGCTTGGTGAATTTTGCTTCCAATGAGTTGCCAATAATGAATTGTTCGAGCCAGACATTAAATTATCGGCTGTACGATATTGCGCTTTCCGAATTTTACCAGCCTTCCAAGCAGCTATAAAAGGTTCTCCTTTAATTGCACCGCTGAAAATTAATGTGCCATCAACCAATACAAAACTATTAGCATAAATGTCTGTTGCAGAATTGTTATTAATTGGCAGTCCTAAATCTTCTTTATATACAACCGTACTATCAATGAATTTACCTGAAATACTTTCCCGAAAGATCATGATACCATATTCTGTGTAATCCTGATTACGGTTCCTGGCAACCATTGACAAACAAATTAGTGTATCGCCATTCTCTTTAATAATTGGATTTATTGATCTGGGAATTTCATGGATAATGGAATTTTGAGAAAATACCGAAAAAGAAAATCCGTAGATCAATGCTAAAAGAAATACCCATTGGGTAAACCGGAAAATTATTCCCGGGGTTTGGTTTGTTTTCATTCTAATTGGGTTACGACAATTGGTCAACGGTCACTCGCGTTGTGTATTGTTTCAACTTGAGGCCGAGAATGAAATTTACAATTCTTAAAACTTTCTATACCGAAGACAGATCCGTTTTGCACTTACTGATTTCCATAGCTTCAAGTAACCACTTTGGGCTCTTATGATCATAGGTTGTGCGAACCAACTCTCATTAGTCGTGAACCTATCTGTCAAAAGCATGAATATAAAAAAAGGGGCTCAAAGGCCCCTTTTCAATTTCTTTTAACAATCCGTGTTAAACTCCCACATCGTGATTAACAGATTCGAGAATATACGGATGATTTATGGCATAAAGATTCTTTCTGGAAAGTGCGTGCAAGACCCAATAAATAAAGAATCCTGCGAACGCTATTGTCATTCCGAATTCTAATAAACCAAAACCGGATTCATCATGAAGTACGCCCGGCATAATCATCAGATATAAATCTAACCAGTGACCACAAAGAATAATCAAAGCTGCGATCAACATTACTTTCGGATTTCTCTTCGCATTACGCATCATCAAAATGAGGAAAGGAGCAAAGAAGCACATCAGAATATTGGTTCTGAATAACATTTTATAATGAGGATTCAGTCTTGCGTCGAAGTACACAACCTCCTCAGGAATATTCGCATACCAAATCAAAAGGAACTGAGAAATAAAAATGTATCCCCAGAAAATTGAAAAGGCAAACATGAACTTCCCTATGTCGTGAATCACTTCATCTGATACAATTTCCATATATCCTTTAGACTTAAGCCACAATGTGAACAAGCCAATTACGGAAAGTGTGGTTACGAACGCTACCGCAAAATTGTAAACCGAATAAATTGTTGAGTACCAGTGCGGATCAATACTCATCATCACCAACCAACTGAGAATCGAGAAACTAAAAGCAAAAATTACGATGAATGCCGCAGAGAACCGGATGCTTTTATAAAAGTATGTTGTACCTCCGTTTGCATCTTCATTGGTAGAGAGTTTCCCGAGAATAAACCGGAACAACCACCAGACTAACATTATTGCCGGAACTCCAAACAAGAACCAGCCTTTGTTCAGGAACCAATCTTTATCATCCAGTATTTTATCGAAGCCGGTATCTTCCGGTTTCAACCCTTTTTCCAAATATTCAATCCAGTGATACAAATAATCGCGACCAAAATAGATAACGATTCCAATGGTGATAATTCCAATTGGCAGATAAGAAGACATAGCTTCCATAATTCTTTTCAGCAGTGTCGCCCATCCGGCATTTGCAGCATAATTAACTGCCATAAAGAATAAAGCCCCCACTGCAAACAACATGAAATAATAAGAATTGAGCAGGAAGTTCGCCCAGATTCTCTTCATGCCTGTTGAATGCTCAGCGTGCTCTTCACCGTGTCCGGCATCGGTTGCTTCTTCTGCTGCTGCGGCTCCTCCTTCGTGCTGAGGCGCATCTACAACCAGAGCTGTATGTTCTGCATCAGCTGGATGATCCTGGTTCTTCACCTGTCCCATTCCGATAAAGGTCAGGATTAGACCGAGAATGAAAACACCTCCCACGATCATTCTGGATCGCTTGGTGAAGACAAATTTTTCGTTTTTAACTTCCGTGATATAATGGTGTCCCATCGTATTGGTGTATTCTCGTTACTTGATAAAATAAATTTCTACTCGTCTGTTCTTTTCCCGATTCTCTTTCGAATCATTCGGAACCAGCGGCTGATTAGCCCCCATACCCTTTGCAGTAAAGCGATTTGCCGGTACTCCTTTTTCAACTAAATAGTCGATAACCGCATTCGCCCGAATTTCGCTCAGCTTGTCGAGAGCCGCATCTGCATTAATATCGGAACTAACATGGCCAACAACCATTGCTTTCAGTGAAGTATTGGCTTTCATAATCTGCGCGACTTTATCAAGATAAGGCTTTGATTCATCCTTCATCTTTTTAAACCGAACATTATCAAACCGTACATTCTGCATGCTTTCCATAACAATCTTCATCGTGTTGGCATCAACTGCTGCAAATTGAACCCCGGTAAGATAAGACGGACCGCTGATCGCGTCGTTTGAAACTGTACCTTCTTCAGACATTGAACCGGTAGTGGAACCAGTTTCATTTCCGCCTTCTGCATATTTAAATTCATCGCCAAGGCTGAGTTTCCGAACGTACATCATCACCTGCCATCTTTGATCCGGTGTTAACACAGATGCATGAGAACCCATGTTGTTTTTACCGTAAGTAATGGTGTGAAAAATTTTCCCATCCGGCAGTGTCTTGATGTATTCATCCTGATAACCACTCCAGGGTGGAGGTGGATACTGACCGCTTTTAATAACGCCCCCATCATTTTTACCGGATTTACCGTGACAATGCTGGCAATTGATATTGTATAATCTTTCCCCTTCTGCCACATTAGTTTCGGTTGCACGAAGCGGGTTTGTCCAGGCAGCAGAAGCTTCGTATCCTTCGGGATATGTTAGATATCCGAGTTGGCCCTGAGCGATGGTTCCCGGAACAGGAGTTCGCATGGTCATACCATTCGGATTATACTGCATTTCTTCGGTTTGGGTATAGGCCTCATACGCTTGGGAAACATACATGTTCGGCGCGTATTCAATCCCGGGATTGTTACCACCGGAATAACATCCGACAGAAACAACAGACATTGAGGCCATCACCACCAGGATTTGATTTTTCATTCTGTTTCGATTAATCGAATTTATTTTCATCCTCAGTGTTGATTATCGTTTGAGTGTTCCGGATTGTGTTCTCTAATTTCAATAGCACCGGCAGATGTGATGATGCTGTCGAATTCACTTCTGGATACTTCACCCAATTGATCCGGAGTAACCACGAGCAGCATTCTGTCGTCGGTTTGTCGTGGATCGAGAATATCCGGAATTTTACCGTGAATCATTTTCGCTCTGATGAAGAACAGGATTCCAATTCCAAACGCGGTGAAGAGAATTGTACATTCAAAAGTCACCGGAACCATACTTGGAATCATCATGTAGTTCTGTGGTTTACCACCAATGATCATCGGCCAGCTCTTAAATGTGTGCAAGTGGCTTGTCATCGTATAGAACTGCAAAAGCAATCCAAGACAAAACCCTGTAAATCCGCAGAGAAACGCACCTACTGTAAGGTTGGATCTTTTGATCCCCAATGCCTTGTCGAGATTGTGAATCGGATACGGAGTAAAGCAGTCGAGGATTTCAACTCCGCGCTTTCTCAGTTTTTCAACCGAATGGAGCAGGTTGTCTCCATCGTCGTAAACTCCAATAATTAATTTTTTGTCTAACATCTTCTAACCTTAGATAAATATCACTCTCTGCTTTTAATAATACTCTTAACCTCAGCCATATTGATAACCGGCAGGAATTTGCTGAACAGGAAGAAACATGTGAAGAATAATCCCATGGTTCCCACGAAGATTGCAACTTCAACGATAGTCGCGCTATACATCGCCCAGGATGAAGTAAGGTAATCACGGTGCAGTGAAGTCACGATAATTACAAATCGCTCGAACCACATTCCGATATTCACAATGATGGACATGATAAAAATAAACCACGGAGTTGTTCTTGCCCACTTGAACCAGAAAACCTGAGGCGCAAAAAGGTTACAACTCATCATGGTCCAATATGCCCATGAATAAGGACCGAAAGCTCTGTTGAGGAATGCATACTGTTCGTATTCAACACCCGAGTATGCTGCAATGAAGAACTCAGTGAGATAAGCAAGTCCGACCATGGAGCCGGTAAGCATAACCACCTTTGTCATCGCTTCAAGGTGTCCTATAGTAATGTAGTCCTGAAGATTGAGAACACTTCGGGCAATAACAAGAAGAGTTAACACCATTCCGAATCCGGAGAAGATCGCACCCGCAACGAAGTAAGGCGGGAAAATCGTAGTGTGCCATCCCGGTTCAACCGAGGTCGCAAAGTCCATGGATACAATTGTGTGAACCGAGAGTACAAGCGGCGTGGATACACCGGCAAGTATCAAAGCCACGATTTCGTATCGGTGCCAGTTTCGGGCAGATCCGTTCCATCCCATTGAGAAGAAGCCGTACCAGAATTTTCTCATCTTGCTGGTAGCTCTGTCCCGTACCGTTGCGATATCCGGAATTAATCCAAGATACCAGAACAGAAGGGATACAGAGAAGTATGTGGAGATCGCGAATACGTCCCACAACAACGGTGAGTTAAAGTTTACCCAAAGTGATCCGTAGGCGTTTGGAAGAGGAAGAGGCCAGTAGCCGAGCCACACACGTCCCATGTGAAATAACGGGAACATCGCGGCACAGATAACGGCGAAAATTGTCATTGCTTCTGCACTTCGGTTAATACTCATACGCCATTTCTGACGGAAAAGGAGAAGGATCGCTGAGATGAGCGTTCCTGCGTGACCAATACCAACCCAGAATACGAAGTTGGTAATATCCCATCCCCACATAACGGTTTTGTTCACCCCCCAGGTTCCGATTCCTTCCCAGACTGTCCAACCAATTGAAATAACAAAAATGGTCAGACAGATAAAGGAGATCGTAAAGCCTAACCACCACATTTTAGTGGGTTTGTTTTCAATCGGCCGGCATATGTCATTGCTCACATCACTGATGCTCTTATCACCGGTGACGAGTGGCTTTCTGATCGCTGCTTCGTACATTGATTTCTGTCTCGATTAATTATGATTGATGAACTTCTTTAACTTCTTCTTTTCGGTTGCGGATCTTGGTGAGGTAAACCACAGATGGCGCTGTGTCGATCTCTTCCAGCATTTTGTAAGCTCTTTCATTTTTAAAGAGTTTCGCAATTTCACTGTTTGGATCATTTTGATCTCCGAATACAATGGCGTTGTTCGGACAAGCTTTAGCGCAAGCAGTTTGTGCTTCTCCGTCTTTCAGCTTGCGGTTTTCACGCTTAGCCTGAAGTTTCGCCATTTGAATATTCTGTACACAGAATGAACATTTCTCCATTACCCCTCTTGATCGAACTGTAACGTCAGGGTTTAATACCATTCGGCCGAGTTCGTTATTAAAGTGGTAATCGTATTTCGGATTGAGGTTGTAACGGAACCAGTTGAAGCGACGAACTTTATACGGACAGTTGTTTCCGCAGTATTTCGTGCCTATGCAACGGTTGTACGTCATTTGGTTCAAACCTTCAGAACTGTGTGTGGTTGCGAGAACCGGACAAACTGTTTCACAAGGTGCGTGATCGCAGTGCTGGCACATAACCGGCTGATGAACCACTTTCACATTGTCGTAATGTCCGTAGTCTTTGTCTTCATCAGAAGCTTTATCCAAACCGGCGATTTCATTTTCCTTGGTAACGAATTCTCCTTTCTGGAAGTCCTGATCAACGTATGAAGGACCGATGCGAACTTTTGTATGTGTATCTGCATCCACTTCAAATGCATAATATCGGTCAACCCGAATCCAGTGCATTTCACGTCGGCGGCGAATTTCATTTCGTCCAACAACCGGAACGTTGTTCTCGATGCTGCAACTCACTATACAAGATCCGCAACCGGTACAGGCATTCATATCGACTGCCATTCCCCAATGATGACCTTTTGTATAATCGTACTCTTCCCACAAGGAAACAATGTGAGGTTTGTGCTCGTTGCGAACGTTGTTGTGTTCTTTGTATTCGTCGAGGGTCGCTTCACGCATGAAATCACGACCTTCAATCATGTGGTGGGTTTGAGTTTGTGCGAATACATATCCGCTTCCCACTTTCTCAAGGGTAACACTCATTCCCTGATATTCTGTTCCGTTTGAGGTAGCGGATACCATCGGATATGCATTCTGACCGAGATCGGTAAGATCATTTTTTTGAGACGTAGCTGCCTCACGACCATAACCTATTGCAAGTCCCACACTGTTTCTCGCCTGTCCCGGCTGAACCAGCAACGGAAGCTTTTCAATCGTATGGCCATTTGCTGTAACTTTCATCCAGTCGCCCTGCTCCCATCCATTGATTTTTGCATCGTGCATGCTAACCGTTACGTAATTATCATACGCAACTTTGGTAACCGGATCCGGCATTTCGTGAGCCCATGGGTTTAATGCCCAAGATCCGTCACGTGGTCCGACTTTTTGATATAATGCCAGTGACATTCCGTTGCCTGATTTTCTACCGGCAATATCGGATGCTGCGTTATCAAGTGAGCCACTGTATGAAGGTGATGATCCCGTAGCAGAACCGAAGAATCCATCGTGAATGGATTTATCTGCATTGCCGCCATTAGCATTAATAAATTCGATCACCCAGTTATGTGACGCCTGATCGTTATCGGCGGTTTTAACATCTGCACCAGACCAAATACGAAGGGTTTCAGAAGCAGCTCGGGTGTTAAATACTTTTGAAATTACAGGTTGGCTGATGGTATAATAACCTTCTGCAGGTTGCTGAACATCCCAACTTTCCAACCAGTGATTATCAGGAGCAATAATTTGAGCAAGCGCTGAAGTTTCGTCGGCAACAATGTTGGTTGAAATCACTTTCACCTTTTTCAGACTCTCAGCCAGGGCAACTCCTCTGTGGTATGAATAAACCGGATTACAGTTTACAAAAAGAACTGCATCAGCTCTTCCACCTTTTACATCGGCAACAAAGGCATCGAATGCCTGCTCATCAAATTGAGAAGAATTCATTCCACCTGCCAGATTCAGAGTTGAACCATAATTGCCTAACAGGTTATTGATCGCATTCACAATCTGTTGATCGTGCATGTTGTTAGATCCGCTGATCACAAGAGATTTGCCTCTTGCGTTTACCAGATCTTTAGCTATTACTTCAAGATTATTTCCCGGAAGTTCCTGAGAAGCTACGCCAGAAATCGCCGAACCGCCCAGTTGAGCAGCTACTTTATTATAAAGGTTGGCGAGATACAAACCGTGTTTTGAAACCGGGATCGGGAAACGGTAATCAGCGTTGGTTCCGGTAACACTCATGAGCGATTCTATCTGATAGTGTTTGCTCATTTTAGGATTTTCCGGAGAAGGAACCCTTCCCTTGGTATAATCAGCACTAAATCGAACGGGAGAAATCCAGGTACCAAGGAAATCAGCACCAAAACTCACGATCACTTCCGCTTTGTCGAACATATAATTCGGAATAATCTTCTTTCCGAAATCAGCTTCATTTGCTTTGGTAATTCCCGAATAGGAAATCGGGTCGTACACCACATGAGAAGAACCCGGATACGCTGAAAGCATCGCGTCGATCGAAGCTTTCATAATCGGGCTGGTAACTGTTCGGGTTACTATTCTCAAACCGCTGGATGCTTTAAGAACACCCATCACCTTTTTGTCTACCTCTGCCCAGTTCGCATTCTCTTTACCATCCACTACCGGATTAGAAAGCCGATTAGTATCGTATAAAGAAAGAATACTTCCCTGACCGGAAGCACACAGACCACCCTGACTTAGAAAACTGTTAGGATTTCCATCGAGTTTAATCGGGCGACCTTCCCGTACTTTAGCTAAAATCGGAAAACCTTCATTGTAAACACCGCAGTTTGTTGCATAATAGAGCGGCATGCCCGGTGTTACGGTTTCCGGTTTTTCAATGTAAGGAATGGCATATTTGATCGGAGCTTTGTTACAGGCTGCCAAAGCAACCGCACTCACGCTGAATCCGAAAAACTTAAGGAAGTCTCTTCGGTTTGCCGTGAGTTCTTCGGCGTCTCCGAAAATCTCATCCATTGGCAGAGCATCCGAAAACTCGTTTCCATTGCTGATGGTTTTGGATTCGAGTTCTTCTACGCCCCTCCAGTATTTATTTGAATTTCCCATGTATCTGTGATAGTGAAATTAAATGCAATAGATTAATAATGGCACTTCGCACATTCAAGTCCTCCGTTTTGGGCAACGGTAACATAGTGCTCGCCTTTTTTCTTCATCTCTTCGTGAACCTGCTCGTAGTACTTGTTTCCAATGTACTTTCCGTTATCATCCTCATTCACGTCGATTCCTCTCTGACGGTGGCAGTTAATACACCATCCCATCTGAAGAGTGGAGAACTGATAAACTTTCTCCATTTCCTGAATCGGTCCGTGACAAACCTGACATTCAACTTTACCTACTGCTACGTGTTGAGAGTGGTTGAAGTAAGCCAGATCCGGGAGATTGTGAATTCGAACCCATTTGATCGGGGTCTTTTTCGCATTCGGATCATAAGTAGAGGTTTCCGGATCAAAACCAACTGCTTTGTAAATCTTCATCAACTCGGGTGAAGGCTGGCCATTATATTTATCCCTTAACTGAGCTCCTTTATGACAGTTCATACAGGTGTTGAGTGATGGAATACTTGCATGCCGGCTCAAAGAAGCAGTGGTATGACAGTATTGACAATCAATTCCCATCTTGCCTGCATGAAGTTCGTGTGAATACGCAATCGGTTGATCGGGCGAGTAGTCCTGCTGAACTCCAACCTCAGTCATACCGTAGTTGTAACCCCAGCCGCCAAGAACGAGAACCATAATGGCAATAACTACTAAAGTAACAATGGTTGGGTTCCAGTCTTTGGTTTTGGATTTTACGACTCTTTCATACCATCCGGGTTTAACTTCTTCCGGATACTTTTCCTGGATCATTCCGCGAACCATGCGCATCACTCCAACGAGCAGACCCGCAATCAGCAAAAGCACGAGAACCAGAATTACAATGGCAACAAACGTGGAATTGTTATAGAAAGTTCCTGACATCTAAACGAATTTTCTTTTGACGTTATCAGTTTTTAGTGGCGTTAAAAAACACTGTATTTCAAGGCGTTAAACCTGCTTGTTACAGTAATCTTGCACTACCACAATCGCGGCAAATATACGTTGCCATAAAACCGTGACAGGGTGCATATTACCCACAATATTTAATTTAGAAACCATCTAAATAGAAATCAAAATCGGGTTGTGAGGCCTTGATCTTCAAAGGTTTTTATTGTGGTCGTACGCTTTTATTATAGCTTTCACCAAATGGTGCCGAACCACATCAGAAGTATCGAGATGAACCACCTGTATGCCTTCGATGTTTCCCAAAATCTGAATCGCTTTTTCAAGTCCTGATTTCTGATTTCTCGGCAAATCGATCTGACTCAAATCCCCGTTTATGATCATCTTGGCGTTTGGTCCCATTCGGGTGAGAAACATTTTGAGCTGAGTTTCGGTTGCGTTTTGGGCTTCATCCAGAATTATATAACAGTTATTGAGACTTCTCCCGCGCATAAATGCAAGTGGAATCACCTCAATTACCCCACTTTCTAAATATTTCAGGTATTTATCGTTCGGGATCATGTCCATCAGCGAATCGTACAGTGGTTTGAGGTACGGGTCAATTTTTTCTTTCAGATCGCCCGGTAAAAATCCAAGACTCTCTCCTGCTTCCACAGCCGGTCGGGCAAGTATGATTCTCTTGATTTCCTTTTGCTTTAGTGCCCTCACCGCAATAGCAACCGCTGTATAGGTTTTCCCCGTTCCGGCAGGCCCTACTGCAAATACAATATCATTCTTAGTTGAAGCTTCAACCAGCTTCTTTTGATTTTCCGTTCGGGCTTTAACCATTAGTCCGCGTGGCCCATACACCAAAACATCGGAAGGCAAAGCAGAAGACCCGGTTCCGTTTTCCGCAATTCGGTTCTCGGTAAGAAGAGACTCTACATCCCCCGCCGTGAGGTTCGGATACTGATCTAAATGGTGAAAAAGCCGCTCAAGCTTTTCTTCAAAAACGAGTAATTCATCTTCTGCACCGCTGGCTTTTATTTCGTCACCACGCGACGTGATTTTTAGTTTGGGAAAATGAAGTTTTAGGAGTTTGAGGTTGGCGTTGTCGATCCCAAAAAAGCGTATGGGATTCACCTTTTCAACGCGGAAGATTTTTTCTGTCAATAGTTACTGTGTAATTGAATTCTGAAAGGATACAGATTGTTAATTTCGCCTTCAAATCTAAGCCATTTCAAAGAAATTGAACCTCGTTACACTTACTTCGGATTATGGTCCGCGATCTATGTATACAGGACTGGCAAAAGCCGGTTTGCTGAGCAGGATTTCCAACCTTGAAATCATAGATCTCAGACACAACATTGCCCCGTGTAGTGTTACCGAAGCTGCCTATATTATGCTGAATACCGCCTTCCTTTTTCCAGTCGGTAGCATTCATATTATTGCCGTTGATAATCGTATCCGGATCAAACACAAAGAGATTCTGATTGCCGAAGCCAAAGGACATTTTTTCATTTCATACAACACAGGAATAATCCCCTTCATCAGTTCAGAAAATCCATCCAGGATTTGGGTTGCCGACACTTACGACGGTGATCATTTTCATTCTGTATCCGGTGTTTTTTCAAAAGCAGTAGAATTAATTCTTGACGGTGGATACAAAAAATTAAATCCTGCAGGGGCAATGGCAGAAACTACCGTGTTTCAAAGTCCGAATATTCAAACCGACCGAATGGTGGGCACTGTTATGTTTTTTGATGACCGGGGTTTTGCCTACACCAATATTCATCGGTCTGAAGTGGAGAATTTTATTAAAGGAAGTAAGGTAGTAATACAACTTACCGCACACGATTCGGTTGACAAAATTGTTGATCATCTCACCGATTCACGTGAAGGAAGTGCGGGTGCATTTTATAGTGGTGGTGGATATCTGGTAATAGGAATTTACCACGACGACACCCGAAATCTTCTTGACTTCACAAAAGGATCAAACATTATTATAGAAAGAAGATGATCGTACGATTGGTTAAAATGACATTCAGGCACGATGAAACCGAAACTTTTGAAAGGCTCTTTTACGAGAGGCAGGAGAAAATATCTTCATTCGAAGGTTGCGTTTCCGTTGAATTATTAAAAGAGAATAAAAGTCACGAAAACGGTGTCGTTTACTTCACACGAAGCATCTGGAATAGTGAAAACGATTTGAACAACTACCGAAAATCTGAGTTCTTCGCCGATACGTGGAAATCAACAAAAGCGTTGTTTGCAGGCAAAGCAGAGGCGTGGACGCTGGAATTGGCCTCACCGGAAATACATTAGTTCAGATATTAACTTTATAATTGTCACCTAAGAAGCAGGATTCATGAGCATGAGAAAAAGTATCTTCAAGTCTTTCATCTTTTTACTACTAACATCGGGCTCTATCAGTGCCTTTGCGCAAGCCGACAGAATCCGTCAGGCGCTCAACGACGGTAATGCAAAGCGCGCAATGAATCTTGCCGAAGAAGCAGAGGCTGATCCCGAATTCAAGAAAGATCCTGAGATTTATTTCCTTAAAGCAGAAGCCAATTACGAGCTGATGAAGGATATGTATTATCTCAAGAAAAATCCGGATGCTTTAAAAACCGGAATCCGCGCGATAGAAAAAGGAAAGTCGAAAAACGGTGAGAAGATTCTCGCTGGATACGATGAATTGGTTGACAAATATGTAGATCTCAACGATACGGTGGCATTTAATGAGTACCGAACCAATCGTTACGCGAAAGCTGCCGGAATTTATCAAACCAGTTACGAACTAAACGGTAATCGAAAATCCTACTTCTGGATGGGTAAGTGCCTTATTGGGGCTGAGGATACTGCAGCCGGCGAGCAGATTTATAACTCAATCATAAATTTTTGCAACGAACAAAAAGTGATGGGGCGAAAGTCGGATAAGCTTTACGAAGAAGCCTATATCTATTTCGCCGATAAATACTGGGCTAAACAGAACTACGATTCTGCGAATGTTTATCTGATCTGGGCCAGAAAGAACTATGGCGGGAATGTAAAACTCGATTATTATCAGAAGCAGATTGCCAAACAACGCATTGCAGAAATTCCGCCGTCGAGCCTTATGATGGAAATAATTCAGGATGCATTGAGCTATTTCCCGAAAGACACCTTCTTTATTGAAAAGGAAAACGCACTTTATCTCTACCTAATGAGAAACGATCTAGGTAATAAAGACACCATAGCACTTGACACAATGCTCGATGAATTTATTGCGGATAAAATCTACAGAAATGAATCGAAGGATGTAAAATTCTACACTCAGTACGATCAGTTTGTGGAGTCTAAAGCCGAAAACGTGATCTGGAAATTAGTTGCCTATTATTCAAAATATGAGCATCCTGACATCATGAACTACCTCTGCCACAAATACATCAAGCAAACGGCAGCATCTACCAAAAAGGAAGACATGAAAAAGCGGTATCAGGTAATTGTTGATTACGCCGCACGTTCCAAAAGTCTTGAAATGGCGAATCAGATTTTAACGCTCGCCATGAAGCTTTACGGAAACAAAGACCCGGAATTACTTTCTATCCAGAATTCACTCATCTCACAGAATCTCAAAAAAGAACTCAGTCTGCCGGATCTTCAGGCATTGTACCGGATGATGAAACGGGCGAATCCCGATTTGTCTAAACCGAGTGAAGATTTCGCCAAAGTTTCTCAATATTATGTTGATCAATTGATCCGCGACCATCAGTATATTCTGGCGAAAGAAATTATTAAGGAACACGCCAAAGCCGAGAAAGACAATAAAATCTGGCCTGAAAAACTCAGAGTTTTGGCTAAAGAAGACTTCGTTCACAGCTATTACGAAACCCGCATTAAAGAAGAAGAAGTGGCCGGAATGAAGGTTCCGGGCTTTCAATGGAACGGCGATATTTACAATTGCAACGAAGGCGAAATCGATCAAAAGACGCAACAGAAAGTGGAAGACCGGATTAATTATTTCCGTCGTCAGGCCGGTTTACCTTTAATTTATCTCGATCCCGAATTAAATCAATGGTGTCAGAAAGCCGCATTAATGATGGAAGTTAACCGGGCTCTGAGTCACGAACCTAAGGGAAACTGGTCTTGTTTTTCTGACGAAGGTGCAGAGGCTTGCAAATATTCTCTTCTCATTAAAGACGCGAATACAACGATGGCTGTTACGTCTTTCTTCGCCGATAATTCAAATCCTACTGTGGGTAACCGGAGATGGTTACTTTACCCGAACGGACTTGCACTGGGTCACGGATCAACTGAAAATTACTGCGCGATCTGGGCTCTCGACGACAGCGGTGTTGTTGACACAAACAAATACAAAAACGATTTCGTTGCCTGGCCTCCGGAAGGTTTGCTCCCGAAAATGATGGTATTCAGGCAATGGTCTTTTTCTATCAATCAGGATATAAAAGGTGCCAAGGTTACGCTCACAGAAAATGGGAAAGAAATACCCATCTCATTAAATCCGGTAATTGAAGGATACGGATTACCTACACTGGTTTGGACTCCACAACTCGATCTCAGCACATTCCCTTCAGATAAAGACCGGGAAATAACGGTTACCGTGTTGTTGAAGAACGGTCGCAAATACACTTACATAGTTCGCATCATGAATTTTGACGCCGTGGGTTACTGAGTTTTTTTTACCGAGAGTTTAAACTAAAGTAAACAGCGGTCGCCTACCTTTGAGGTGATGCCAACCACAACCGTTCAGAAATTTTCGTTTCATTTCTTTTCTGTTCCGGTTTTACTCTTTTTACTAATTCAAACCGGATTTGCTCAAACCGGATACGTTGAAAACAAAGGGCAATGGAATGCTGAAATAAAATTCAGGATGACCGTTCCCGGAGCCATTATCTATCTGAAACAGAATTCCGTTTCCGTACTTCAATATGATGATAAACAATGGTCGGAGATTGTGGATCAGCATCATCATTCTTCCGGAAAGCTCGAAAAATTCATTCAGAATGTTACGGATAAAAAGCTACATCTGCATCATTACGAGATATCATTTCCGGGTGCATCAGCAATTGTAAATCCGGTTGGTGAACAGGCTTCCTCCTGCCACTACAATTACTTTATAGGCAATGACGAAAATAAATTTGCCAGCAACGTAAAAGATTTCAGTTCGGTTCGGTATCCGGAAATCTATCCGGGAATTGATCTTCTTATTTATGCAACCGGCTATGGTTTAAAATACGATTTCATCCTGAGCCCCGGCGCTGATTTGTCTTTAATTAAAGTGCTGTATAATCACGTAGATCAGATCCGGTCTGAGTCGGACACAACCGTATTAATTAAAACTTCGCTTGGAGAGTTCCGGGAAATTCTGCCTCATTCCTATCAATACATCAACGGAAGTATTTTTAATGTGGCTTGTCAATTCCTGTTAAATAAGGATACGCTGAGTTTAGGCTGTAAAGAATTTAGTCCGCAGCATACACTCACCATTGATCCACAGGTTGTTTTTGCAACTTATGCGGGAAATACTGCCGATAATTTTGGCTACACTGCGACATACGACGATGATGGTCATTTGTTCTCCGGTGGTATTTGTACCAGTCCGGATTTTTCATTTAATAAAAACGGGAGATATCCCGCAACCACCGGCGCATTCGACGAAACCTATAACGGAGGAGGTGTTTACGGGGAATATTTCTTCTCGTGTGATATCACTTTGAGCAAATACAGTCCGGACGGAAGTACCCTTCTGTATGCGACCTATCTTGGCGGATCGCACAATGAATATCCGCAGAGTATTATTGTTGACCACACAGGAGAATTGGTTGTATTTGGGACGACATTTTCAACGAATTATCCGACAACAGCCAATGCTTTTCAACGAAACATTAATGGAAAAAGCGATATCATTATTACCCGCTTCTCCCCGGATGGAAGCAGTCTGGTAGGTTCTACCTATGTCGGTGGTTCTGAAATGGATGGCCTGAATGAAGACGGAGTACTGAACTTCTTTTATGCCGATAATTTCAGAGGTGAGGTTATACTCGATTCAAACAGCAATGTTTACGCAGTGAGCACCACTTTTTCGACCGACTTCCCGGTTGTCAATGCCTTTCAAAATACCTTGTCGGGAGGGTCAGATGGAGTTATTCTTCGGTTTAACCCCGATCTGAGTTCATTAAAATGGAGTTCGTATCTCGGAGGAAGATTGAGTGACGCATTGTACAGTATTGATATTGATACTTCCGGTAAAATCTTCGTTTCAGGAGGAACAAGAAGTGATGATCTTCCCAAGTCTACAGGCAAAATCGGAACAACATACAAAGGTGGAATTTCAGATGGGTTTATCGCTAAAGTTGATCCTTTTACAAACAGCCTGATTAAAACTGCCTATTGGGGTTCCAATTCTTATGAGCAGATTTATTCATTAGAAATCGACAATGATAATAGCGTATATGTAGTGGGGCAAAATCTGGAGAAGATGCCGGTTGTAGGTACCGTTTATGAAAACCCGAACTCCGGTCAGTTTCTCTCAAAATTTGATGACGAACTGGATAACGTTATCTGGTCTACCGTATTCGGAACCGGTGACGGAAAACCCGACATTACCATCAATGCTTTTCTGGTTGATGAATGCGGAAGACTATTTATTTCGGGCTGGGGTGGTAAAACGAGCAATTACAGTTTCAGCAATACGAACAAGTTGCCGATTACTTCCGACGCATATCAGAAGACAACTGATGGAAGTGATTTCTATTTAATGGTGTTGAGCAGAAACGCCAAAGCACTTGCGTATGCAACCTATTTTGGAGGGAGCAAAACGCACGATCACGTTGACGGAGGAACAAGCCGTTTCGATAAAAAAGGTGTGATTTATCAATCGGTTTGTGCCAGTTGTCCTGATATCGGGCAACATGCCATCAGTGATTTTCCGACCACACCCGGTGCCTTCGCCGAGAAAAACATTAGCCCAAGATGCAGTAACGCATCCTTCAAAATTGCATTTGGTAATCTCAACCGTCCTCCGCAATTGAGCAGCAAACTTTTGCATGTTCGGGTTTTAGATACATTGAATCATACCTACGTGATTCACGATCCTGATGAAGACAGCATTTTTGTTACGATGACGACAGATCAGAAAATGATAGGTCGTTTCAGTGGTTTCAATTCGTATTCAACCGGAGAAACAAACTGGTCGCAACGCATCAGTTTCTCTCCGATCTGTGGCGATGAAGGCGATACTATTCGGGTAAACTTTTATGCAGTCGACAAAGGTTGTCCTGAAATTAAAGACAGCCAGTCTTATATTGACATTGTTGTAGATCCTGCTCCTGTGATAGACCCACCGGAATATGTCTGTCTCAATTTTGCTGAAAATGATGCGATTCGGTTGACCTGGGATGCCATCCAGGAATCGAAGTATTTCGATAAAATCACTTTATACAGAATCGATCCATCGGGTAATGTTAAAATTCTGACCACAACAACTGCTTATGCCGGAGGAAGCTTTACCGATCTCGACGTTATCGCCCCGAAAAAAAATAATTACATCTACTACATGATTGTTACGAATGTTTGTGGAGTCGATGGTCCATCATCCTATAAAATTTCAACTACCAAGGAATTTATTTTCCCGATAAAAGTGTCGTACGTAACCACCGCAACCGTAACCGACGAAAATGAGGTTGAAGTTTATTGGGCGCATTCAGATGAAGAAGATTTTGGTAGTTACGATATCTATAAAAAGAAGAACAATCTTCAGGATTCCTTTGAATATGTTACCTCTACCTACAACCGGCACGACACCTCCTTTACAGATAAAAAAGTTCAGGTAAACAAGCAGTCGTATTGTTATGCCATAGTGGTTACAGACAATTGCGGTCATGTAAGTCAGCGAAGCAACAAAGGATGCACAATAGTTCTCGACGGTATCAGCACTCCATTCAAACACCATGTTTTCTGGAATGAATACGAAGTCTGGGATGCCGGGGTTGAACGGTACACGCTGAGCCGAAGTGTGGATACCGGTTCATTAAGACCTATTGTTTCCACAGAATTCAATATCACAACCTTTAACGACACCAGCTTTGATTACAATTGGGGCGGATACTGGTATCGGGTTACGGCATACGAAAACGCAGGAGACTACAATGCAGAAAGTCAATCGAACAAAATTTATCTTATTCAGCCACCGCTGCTGCACGTACCGAATGCCTTTACCGCCAATGGCGACGGGTTAAATGAATTATGGGGTATTGTTCCGGTTTTTGTAAAGGAATATCATGTGCAGGTTTACGATCGATGGGGCAGCAAAGTCTACGATTCTCAAGACAAACTAACCGATTGGGACGGATTTATCAGAGGTGTTCAGACTGCCAATTCGGTTTATGTTTATGCGATTCGATACACAGGTTGGGATGGATCGGTTCATTATCGCAAAGGAACTGTGACCATCCTCAGATAATCCTGATGAAAATTGTTGATATTGATGCTTACTTAACTGAATCGTAAGCTTTTGATCTTATTGATATCAGTTTTTCCAGTATTTATTTGTATATCTTTGTCGGGTGTAGATAGTAAACTACGAAATGCCAATTAACTATATCCGTCGATTTACCAACAGGCACATGCCCCGTTGGGTCGTACTCAACTTTGATCTTCTTGTCGCCGCCCTGTCTTTTTCATTCTCTTATCTGCTGATTCAGAATGTAAGACATCATCAGTTCAGTGTGAAGGGTTGGTTGTACCCGCTTGTTTTGGTTTTGAGTATCCGATTAGTGGGTATTGTAATCACCAAGTCGTATAAAGGAATTATCAAATACACCAGCTCTCAGGATGCTGTGCGAATCTTCAAAGCAATGGTAATGAGTACCGCCGGTATTCTTTTCGTTCAACAGTTCGTGCTTCTTGCATTCGGGACTAAAATTATCACGGCATCTGTAATTGTTGTTGACTTCGCTTTATGTCTTATTCTGCTCACTTCGCTGAGATTAGGTTATAAAATATTGTATCGGTCTCTGGCCAAGAATCCGCTAACTGTTCAAAAGAATGTGGTTATCTACGGAGCCGGATCAACCGGTATTGCGGCGAAGCGCAGCATCGAAACCGACAATTCCAGCAATCTCCGGGTTATCGCATTTCTGGATGACGATAAACAACTTGCCGGAAAACTCGCAGAAGGAATTCCGATTTATAATTTCTCTCAACGATTTGAAGACGTTCTCCATAAGTTCAATCCCAGTGAATTGATTATCGCCATCCCCAATCTGGTTGGATATAAAAAGAAAAAGGTAATTGAACTTGGCCTTAAACACAACCTTACCATTAAGAATGTTCCCCCCGTCGACACCTGGATCAATGGAGAATTTTCATTCAAACAAATCAAGGGAGTGAACATCGAAGATCTTCTGGGCCGTGAACCGATTAATCTGGAGAATAATAATATTCAGCGTTCGATTCTCGGAAAGACTGTTCTCATCACCGGTGCTGCCGGTTCAATCGGAAGTGAGATCGCGAAACAATGTCTGTGGTACAAACCCGCGAAACTCATTTTGCTGGATCAGGCGGAAACTCCGCTTTACGAACTCGAATATCAGTTAAAGTCGGATCGTATTGAAATGGTAATAGCAGATGTTTCCAATCAATCGAGAATGGAAAATGTCTTCAAAACTTTTAAACCTGAAGTTGTCTTCCACGCCGCTGCATACAAACACGTTCCGCTGATGGAAGACAATCCGTACGAAGCACTAAAGACAAATGTTTTCGGAACACGGATTACAGCCAACCTCGCAGTGAAATACGAAACGGAAAAATTTGTTTTCGTATCAACCGATAAGGCTGTGAACCCTACAAATATCATGGGGGCTTCCAAGAGAATAGCCGAGGTTTACGTTCAGTCGTTCAATAATTTTCTGAGCCTTAAAGACGACCACCACACCCGTTTTATCACTACGAGATTCGGAAATGTTCTCGGGTCGAATGGTTCCGTAATTCCCAGGTTCCAGAATCAGATTGAAAAAGGAGGACCCATCACGGTTACTCATCCCGACATTACCCGATATTTCATGACTATTCCGGAAGCTTGTCAATTGGTTTTAGAAGCCGGTGCAATGGGGAACGGCGGAGAAATTTTCATTTTTGATATGGGTGAGTCGGTTAAAATTGTTGACCTCGCGAAAAAGATGATCCGACTTTCCGGATTCGACGAAGGAAAAGAAATCGATATTGTCTTTACCGGTTTGCGTCCCGGGGAAAAACTCACCGAAGAATTACTCAATCAACACGAGAGTACTATCGGCACTCATCATCCGAAAATTATGATTGCCCGGGTTCGCGAATACAACTTCCATGAGGTTAACGACATCATCGACAGTCTTTGTAACCGGGAAGAAAGATTAACCAACCGGTTGATTGTAACGACGATGAAACAACTGGTTCCGGAATACATCAGCAACAATTCGCAGTATGAAGCGCTCGATAACAAAGCGGTTGTTTCCTGAACGAATTCAACACCGATAAACAAAAGGTAAAAACTATCTTCAATAAAAAAAGCCCCGTGTATAACGAGGCTTTTTCTTTATATCTAATAGTTCGAATCAGATTCTTGATTTCACAAGCATGATGTCGTGAATTCTCTTTTCTGCAAGTTTGGTAGCTGCAGCTTGAGTGTGAATTCCTTCTTCATCAGAAAGCTTGTAAATAGATGAAAGTGTTTCGTAAATACGTTCGGTATCCCGGATCGCATTTTCTCTGTGGTATCCGGTGTATTCAGAATACACATTGATTAAACCTCCTGCATTAATGAGGAAGTCGGGTGCATACAGAATTCCTTTATCGGTAAGCATAGGTCCGTGAATATCTTCATCTTCCAACTGGTTGTTTGCAGCCCCAGCAATAATTTCACATTTCAATCGATCGATGGTTTCTGAATTTACGATTCCACCCAATGCGCAGGGGGCAAAAATTTCAGCATCCGTATCGAAAATTTCATCTCCGGTAACTACCTGTGCGCCATATCGGTTAGCTGCTTCGTTGAGTGCATCTTCATTCATGTCTGAAACATAAAAGCGAACACCGTCTTTGTGTAGATATTCTAAAAGGTGCATACCCACTTTACCAATTCCCATCACCGCTATTTTCTTTCCGGTAAGAGATTCGGTTCCCCATTTCCGTTTTGCGGAAGCTTTAATTCCAACATAAACTCCGTACGCGGTAACCGGTGAAGGATCTCCTCCCCCGCCCCGGCTTTCAGGAAGCCCTACAACATGGTCTGTTTCCATATTAACATATTCCATGTCTTTGGTTGTTGTTCCAACGTCTTCGGCAGTAATGTATTTACCTCCGAGGTTATTTACGAATCTTCCGAATCGTCGCATCAATGCTTCGCTCTTATCGTGATGAGAATCACCGATAATTACCGCTTTAGCTCCTCCGAGATTCAATCCGGAAATAGACGCTTTGTAGGTCATTCCCCGACTGAGTCGAAGAACGTCGCGAACAGCTTCCGCTTCGTTGTGATACATCCACATTCTGGTTCCTCCGAGTCCGGGGCCAAGTGTGGTGTTGTGAATTGCGATCAGGGCTTTGAGGCCGGTTTGGGTATCATTACACACCAGAATCTGTTCGTGATTGTGCTCTGAGAGCCCTTCAAACATATTGGTCTGCAATTGGTTTTTTAGTTCAGATACTTCGATCATCTCAATAGTATGTATATGTATGGCGGCTTAATTTTGCCGATGCGAAATTAGTCTTTTTTTTACCAAACAAATTGAAGCTTGCAACCTCTATTCTACCTCAATAAATACTTCGTAAAGTACCGCTGGTATTTAGTTTTCGGCATCGTCTTTATCATCCTGTCAAACGTTTTTGCCATTCTCATTGCGCCAATTGTTCGCACGGCAATCGACACGATGATCGACAACATTAAGGTGTATAATTCACTAGGTATTCGCAAAGAAATATTCGCCGGTTCTGTTGCCCGGTCTGCCATATATTTCGGATTGCTGGTTTTGGGAAGCGCATTGATCAAGGGAGTCTTCATGTTCTTTATGCGTCAAACCATTATTGTGATGTCGCGACACATTGAATACGACCTCAAGAATGAAATTTTTGGTCATTATCAAAAACTCGGAGCATCGTTCTACAACCGCAATTACACAGGTGATTTAATGAACCGTATCAGCGAGGATGTGAGTCAGGTTCGGATGTATCTCGGGCCGGCGATCATGTACACCATTAACCTCTTCTTCCTTTTTATACTGGTGATTTCTGTTATGGTTTCCATCAATCCGCAGATTACACTTTATGTGTTGTTGCCACTCCCGGTTTTATCGGTTTCCATTTATTATGTGAGTGAACTCATTAATAAAAGAAGTTCCGTACTTCAGGCAAAACTTTCCGGAATCACAACTTATGTTCAGGAAGCATTTTCCGGAATACGGGTTTTAAAAGCGTTTGCTGCTGAACCCGCCTTCACAAATGCGTTTAGTGAAAAGAGTGATGACTACAAAAAACAATATATGAAATTGGTGCAGGTGAATGCTTTATTTCACCCGCTCATGATGATGCTGATCGGATTATCCGTAATTATCACGGTGTATTTTGGCGGAAAGCAGGTAATAGACGGAACCTTTTCGTTCGGGAATATCGCAGAGTACGTGATTTATGTAAATATGCTCACCTGGCCGGTAGCTTCATTGGGCTGGGTTACCAGTATTATTCAACGGGCATCTGCATCACAGGAAAGAATCAATTCATTTTTGAATGAAAAACCGGAAAACAAAACCGGAATAAAGGACTTCACTTTTCAAGATTCGATTGAATTTAAAAATGTAAACTTCCGTTTTACCGAAACTGCCAAACCGGTACTGGAAGACATTTCCTTTAAAATTGAAAAAGGCCAAACCCTCGGTATCATTGGAACTACGGGAAGCGGAAAATCAACACTTGCTTCTCTCCTGCTCAGATTATATGAACCAACCAATGGAGAAATTACATTAGACAACCTGGCGATTCACAAAACCGATCTGGTGAATTATCGGAATTTGTGGGGTTATGTGCCGCAGGATATCTTTCTGTTTTCGGAAACCATTCGTGAAAATATCCTATTCGGAAAAGACGAGTTGAATGCAGAAAGTGCCGATGAGCAAATCCGTAAATATTCGATAATGGCGGATGTCTGGAAAGATATTGAATCGTTCCCCAAACAACTTGAAACCATTTTGGGTGAACGTGGAATTACGCTGAGTGGCGGACAGAAACAAAGAGTTGCAATTGCAAGGGCGCTCATTCGGGAGCCGCAAATTATTCTGCTGGACGATTCACTTTCGGCTGTGGACACTCATACAGAAAAAAACATCAAACAAAATCTTCGGAACATCTCCGATAATCAAACCCTGATCATCATCTCTCATCGGGTTTCAAGTGTGGAAGACGCAGACCATATTGTTGTACTTGACCAGGGCCGCATTGCTGAACAGGGAAGTCCTTCGGATCTTTTGCGTAATAATGGATTGTTTGCGCAAATGGTAGAGACACAATCACAACTCGATGCCGTGTAACGGTACTTCCGTTCGCGTTCCGAATGCCATCTTTTTGTTTGTGAATCAAATTATTATTTCTTTTTTTTGATGTCGTTAAAATGTCTGATAATCTGAAAAGAAATGCATAACAATCAAGAGAACCGGGAAGTATTTTCCAAGAGGGTGAGGGCTGGAAAAAGGACGTATTTCTTTGATGTAAAGACCACTAAAGGGAACGATTACTATATTACCATTACCGAGAGCAAGAAGAAATTTGATGATGGTAATTATGTAAAACACAAGATATTTCTATATAAAGAAGATTTCAACAAATTCATGGATGCCTTTACGGAAACCATTAACCACGTGAAATCTGAATTAATGCCCGAATACGATTATGAAGAGTTTCGTCGCGACGACGATGAAGATGATGAGTAGGATCTGAAGAGCAGAGGCATGGTTAAATATTACTGGATTTTTGGAGGCATCGCCGGTTTGAGTTCGGTGGCGCTTGAATATCTTCTTTTCTCAGGTTATCTGGGATACGAACACACATACGGAGTGGTTTTGGGCAAATTTCTTTCAATGCTCGTCTGTCTGGTTTTCTGTGTGATTCTCATTAAAAAACTGAAAGGAAGAATTAGTTTTCTGCGAACTTCTTTCACCGGCTTAATGCTGGCACTCATCTGTTCCGCTATTTCCGGAATCGGCTACTCTTGGATGTACGCGCCGAATGGTGAATTTTTTCAGCCTACGAAGGATCATGTTCTGGAAGGTTGGAAAAAAGAAAATGCAAACAAGCCGGATGAGTTAATGAAAATTGATGAAGTAAAAACAAAGATCAACGAAAGATTCTCTCTGAAGAATCACACTTATTTTGATCTCGCCGGCTATCTGGTTTGTGGATTATTCTTCTCGGCATTGCTCGCAGCTTTTGTTGCCGATCGTTCAAGTTTAACCGGCTGATATGGCGAATACAATTATAGAAAGTGATTCCGTAATCGTCGACCGACCATTAGGTGCTGTGTTCGCATTTCTTTCCGATTTGCGCAACTACGAGCCGCTGATGAAAGGTATAATTACCGGTTTTAGTGCAGATGAGGATCGGGCAAGTCTCTCGGTTCAGGGACTCGGAGAGTTTTCTATTGCCAAATCTGATGTTCAGTTTAATAAGAGTATTACCCTTCACCCATCCGGTAAGTTGCCGTTTCCGTTTGATATCATCTGGTCGTTTTCAGAATTAGGAGATAAACAAACTTTTGTGAAAGGAGCTGTTCATGCCGAATTGAACATGTTTATGAAAATGATGGCAGAAGGGAAACTGAGGACTTTTGTTTCTTCTCAATCGGAAAAGATGAAAGACTACCTCGAATCTCAAATCCCGGCCTGATTATGTCACGAACTCTGCGATTTGCATGGGCCGTGTGGTTTCTGATTTTGTTCGTTGTCTTCTTTTTAATTTTTTATCCCTTCTTCTTACTCTTGCTCAACCAAAGGAGCACGTACCCGTTGGCGCATAAACTCAGATCTGTTTGGGGGAGAATAATCATGTTCTTCAGCGGGTTAATGCCCAAAACAACTTTTGAAGAACCGCTTGATAAAAGGCGCAATTACATCTTTGTCGCGAATCACTTTTCGTATCTGGATATTTTAAGTCTTAATGTTCAGTTGAATCATTATTTCCGGTTCATGGCAAAAAGTGAATTAGGAAAAATCCCCTTGTTTAAAATTTTCTTTCGCACCATCGATATTTCGGTAAATCGCAAAAGCACTTCTGCCGCCGGCAAAGCTTATGAATACGCATTAAGAGCGGTTAGAGAGGGCGATAGTCTCGGCATTTTCCCGGAAGGCGGAATCGGGAAAGGCGCACCTAAAATGCAGCACTTTAAAACGGGGGCATTTAAAATGGCGGTTGAATTAAATGTTCCGATTGTGCCCGTAAGCATTCTCGACAACTGGAAACGCATGCCGGACGGTGGACTCTCCGAAGGCGGAACACCCGGAAAAATGAGAATGGTAGTTCACAAACCAATTGAAACAGAAACTTTAACCGAACGCGACGTAAAACCTTTAATGGAACGCTGTTTCGCCTTAATACAGGAAACAATCAATAACGCTAACTTTGAAGCCCGTTTGAAATGAAAATCACCGACAAAACAATCGACGAACTTGCTCATTTAGCAAGGCTTGAATTTAGTGATGAAGCTAAAGAGAGAATCAAAGAAGATCTCGGGCGCATTCTTGAATTCTGCGAACAACTCAATGAGGTGGATACCGAAGGTGTTGAGCCGTTAATTTATATGTCGGATGTTACAGACGGTCTTCGGGAAGACATTCCTGCAGCACCACTTCCCAAAGCAGAAGCTCTGAAAAATGCGCCTAAAGCAGATTCGGATTATTTTAAGGTTCCGAAGGTTTTAAATAAAAAAGGCACCAAAGAGAATTAATCTTCATTGATGAAAATTTATACCGGAATCGGAGACGAAGGAAAAACGAATATTCTGGGAGAAAACGGAGTTTCCAAATCTGAAAGCCGGATTGAAGCCTACGGAAATGTTGACGAATTGAATTCCTATATTGGCTGGATTTCAACCTTTGAAACTGTAAGCGAATACAAACCGCAACTTCGGGAAATTCAAAACCGGCTGTTTGACATTGGAACTGAGTTGGCGGCAACAGAAGACGCATTAACCAAACTCAAATTTCATCGCATCGAAAAATCGGATATTGAAAAATTAGAACTTTCAATAGATGAAATGACCACCACGCTCCCGGATTTAAAAGCTTTTATTTTACCCGGAAGTTGTGCAGAAAACGCGGCTTGTCACATTGCCCGAACTGTTTGCAGAAGAGCCGAAAGATCAATTGTACTTCACCACAAACACCACCCGGTTCAAAAAGAACTGCTTGTTTTCATGAACCGTTTATCGGATTATCTCTTCACTCTTGCCAGAGTGGTTAGCGTTAAAAAGGGAGTTTCTGAAATTGAATGGAAGAGTAAGTAACCGAAATCCGAATTACTTCTTCTGACTATTGATATAATCTTCGTAGCGTTTTTGCTCCTCTAATTTTTTCAGATCCATTGGAGAAAGCTGTTTCGGTGTTCCGCCCCCGCCTTGCGACTGCATTGCCTGATATTCCTTCAACTGTTCTACACCAATCAGCGCAGATTCAAAATTGGGTTCAATTGCCAGACATTGTTTGAGATAATTACCGGCTTGTGAGAAATTATTCTCATTCACAAACACCTGAGCCTTTAAGAAATAGACAGCCGCTTTAATGTCTATCATCTGTGTTCCCTGAGCTCCCGGGAATTCAACTTTTACAGTACCATCAGCACTTAGAATCTCATCCAATCGCTTATTAAAGGCAGCCATATCATTTCGGTTCGACTCAATTTTTGCGAGTTGATAAAGATATCTCAGATCCGGATTTTCCTTGTATAACGCATTGTAGTTCTTCACGGCATCAGCGTAATTTCCCGTAATTGCCTGACCTTCCGCAACCAATTCCATCGCCTTATAATTCTTTGGTTGTGCCGCAACCACCTTTTCAGCCAGGTTTAATCCGGCTTCCACCAAACCGTTTTTCATATAAAGTCTTGACAGCGAATCCGAGTAACGAATGTTATTGGTATCGTTCAATAAAACATAGTTCAAGGCAACCATTGCGGTATAGTCATCCTGATTTTTCAGTGCTCTTTCGTAAACTGCAATATGTGTTGCCTGATCGCTTCCTCCGGTTGCAGAACCTGAGTTCGAATTTTTACAAGACACGATTGACATCATCACAACAATTGAAAAAATCAGGGCTTTGCTTGTCATTTTAATTTTTTTGGCAAACATACACTTTTGCCTCAAGCAATGAATATTACTGGTTCCGCGAAGGATAAAAAGACCATAGTGACCGACTGATTTTAAAATATTTTTTACCTGGCTCTTGGTTATTAACAATTTGAATATAATTTTGTGGACAACTACTACTGCTACTACTAACTTTTGCCTGTGATGAAAATGTTGAGGCCACTCTTATGTTGTGTCTTTTCTTTGGGTAGTCTTCTATCCTATTCTCAGTGTACAGGTGTGTTTATTCAAATCGACGACTCGATGCAGTGTGCGCCGGCCGTTGTGGGGTTTCAGTTAATTAACGCGCCCTCGAATACATCTTTCTACTGGGATTTCGGAGACGGATTTGTCTCCAACTCAGACACCGTTTACGAATTTTTTGTTGATGCACGAATTGTTGATGTTGCTGTTAAACTCGTCGACACAAGTGGAAATCAATGTATCGTTGAAAAGAAGAAGGCGGCAACAATTCTTGCCAAGCCTACGCCTTCTTATCAAATCTCAAGAAACAAACTTTGCGACGGACCGGATTCGGTTACGCTCATCAACACCACTGCGGATATTGCTTCCCTGAGCTGGATTGTTGATGGAACAAATTATCCCAACGGCGGTGACACTCTGATTCATTATTTCAAATCAAGCGGCACCAAGGATATCAGTATGATTGTAACCGATTCGTTCGGCTGTCAGTCGGTTGAAGTATTTTCAGATGTAGCCGTGGTTCACCCCGATATTGATGTGGAATTTACTGCCAATGATACGCTCGGGTGTATCACCAAGGAAGTACAATTCTCTGCGATAATTAATGCGCATGGAGAAACGATCACAGAATACGACTGGGGATTTGAAGGTGCCAATTTATTGGGTTACTCCGGAGAAACTCCGCCAAAACTCACCTATAACTATGCCGGCGATTTCGACACCAGACTCGAAGTAACAACCCAAAACGGCTGTACACATGAAATCTATAAAAAAGACTATTTGAAATTCGGGGATTCCATTGCTCTCGGAGTTAAAATTTCGAAATCGGTTACCTGTATAAATGATTCTGTTGGCATTCAGATTCTTCAGGATTTGCCGGGAAAATACTCCTGGCACTTCGAGGGCAATCCCGGGTTTAGAAAAATCAAAGATTCGTATTACCTGCTTAAATACGATACCGCCGGAGTGTTCGATGTTACAGTTGAAATGACGCACAACGGTTGCTATTCAAAGCTAATTTCAAACGACCTCATTAAGGTTAATAAAGTTACGGCGAACTTTTCAAGTGACGACAATTATCATTGCTATAAACCGCACATCACACACATGAAAAATTCCAGTTCTGTAAGCGACGGTTCCTGGGCTTACAGTGAATGGACTTATTACAATGGAAAAGACACCGTACGGCAATCTGCATTTTATAATGATTCGATTGATGCATCCGACTGGGGACGATATAATGTACGACTGGTAGCGACAGATCTGTATGGCTGCACAGATACGATAATTAAAAATGATTTTGTTCGGGTAACTCCCATTAGCCCGAGTTTTAAAAGTGATCAGCACATTGGATGTGTTGATGAACTAATTACCGTTAAAAGTTCAACTCCGGCCAGTTCTTATTTATCGAAGGATACATTTTACTGGCAGCTCTTCGACACCAACGGAATGGATGTTTTGTACACCGGAAGCGGAAGTAAGTTCACGCATACTTTCGACAAACCCGGGAAGTATGATGTTAAGATGTGGGCCGGTAATTCAATCGGTTGTTTTGATTCCGTTCTTCGAGAGAAATACATTGAAATTGTTAAACCGGAAATTGATTTCAGGATTACCGATTCAACGCTCTGCAAATTATCCGATACGCTTGAAATAAATGTTTTCACTACGCCGCGTTCGGCACCATTTGAATTTGCCTATGACCTGTACTCTCCGTCGGTTAGCAAAACTCTTCACTTCGATTTTGACTCGTCCCGAAGACTTTTCGAAATGCCGCAGTTGCCGTATGGTGCTTACAATCTGAGATACATTCACCGCATTAATAACGGTTGTTACGACACTATTATAAAACCCGATTTTATTTATTTAAACGGAATAGACGGAGATATAGAAATCGGATCCGATAATGTTTGCAATGGCGATACGGTTAAACCTTCCTTCGTTATTAAAAGCAATTATCATTATCCGGAAACCGAAGATTCGCTTACGTATCAATGGTGGTCAACCCCCTCCGTAGCTGATTCATTATCGCTAAATTTAATTTCTTCGAATCCGGAATTTCAATTGAGTTCCGTTAGAACCTACAAAATCAGAAATGAAGTTTCAAATTCATCGGGGTGCGTCTCTAATTTCCATACAGATAAAATAAATGTAGGGGTTAAAGCCGCTTCTGAAGTATCGGCAAACATCACATGTTCGTCTGATACGGTGTGGCTTATCAACCGTTCCGAACTGAATCCGACATCTGTCCATTGGAAAATATCGGGTGCAAATTCCGGTGAATTTGAATACCGCGAATTGAATCTGGATTCGGCGATGTTTATTCCTAAAAGTCAGGATGAATTCTTTTTGGAAATGGTAGCCGGGAAAAATGGCCGGTGTTTCGATTCCACTTTTAATGTTGTTAAGTCGGTAATTGTTAAAAGTAATTTTTCCTTAATTGATTCTAATCTGTATTGCGCCCCCGTTTATACCCAATTCAGCACAACCAGTGAAAATGCAGACACTTTTTTCTGGGATTTCGGAGATGGCAGTAAAGTAAAAACCACCGATAAAAATATTGCTAACATTTACCAGCGAAATACCGGAAACGGCGCCGGTTTCGATGTTCAGTTAATTTCTAAAAGTTATTTGGGATGTTCAGATACCATTCGCAAACGAGGTATTGTTGAAATTTCGGGACCGGTAGGAACCTTTAATATTTCTCATATCAAAGGATGCGAACCTTTAGATGTTAAACTAAAAAATGAAGGCAACAGCTTCTCCCGTTTTTTCCTGAATTATAGAGATGGAAGTCCTTTGGATTCTGTCAATTTTAAAAATCATATTTATAAAGTTAATAACGGGAAAGACCTCCAACGCTTCATTCCTTCTGTTTATGTTATTGATAATTTCGGATGTTCGGCTGTGTATGAATCACCCGATACCGTGATTGTTTATAAGCGGCCGGTTGCAGCCAAATTACCTACGAATCTCGACAATTGTGAACCCGCCCGAATTAATATTTCGGTTCCCAAAAGCAAACTCATTTACTCGTGGCGATTAGACGATAATGTTGTTGGTACAGACACAAATATTAATCTGGATAAAATAAAATCTGGTTCTCATGCACTCGAATTAGTTGTCCGAAATTCACACGCTTGCAGTGATTCATCCAAAACACCTTTCGTAGTGTTCGGACTCCCAAAAGTTGAAATTACCACCGAAACTTTCTGCCTGAACAAAAGTTCTGTTTTACATTCAAACAATCTCAGTTCAAATAAGATCGTATCGTGGAACTGGTCGGTGGATTCACTTACCATGAAAACCAGCACGGATCAGGTGAATTATGTTTTTGCAAACGGGGGGAATAAAGAAGTTAAACTACTGGTAGAAGATGAACATCAGTGTCTCGCTTCAACCACTAAATCTTTTAAAATAAATACATCCGATGATATCCCGAAAGGCGTAATAGAATCGGTGAGTTTCACAGATATTAATAGTCTTCGCATCTACTTCCCGCACGTAACCGGTGAACAGTTGGTTTTAAGTACGATTAAAGGAAGTCTCGGAGATATTATAGAAGAATTTACTCCAAACTCAACCAACATGGTCGAGATTCCACCCGGACAGGTTTCCTGGTCCGAGTGTTACTCTTTGTTCCATTCAGACGAATGCGGTAACGAAGGGCTGGTTTCGGGTTATCATTGCCCCCTGATCTTGTCGCTTTCCAAACCTCAGCCCTTTACACTGCAACTCGACTGGAATTCTTATGGCGGATGGGATGGCATCGATGGTTATGTCATCTACCGGAAAGTGAACAACGGGAACTTCGAATTGTACCAGACGGTTCCCGGCTATGTTCACACATTTTCAGATGTTTCTCTTTGCGACGATGTATATCATTATTACATCGAAGCCCACTACAATTCACTCATCTCTCAATCGAACCGCGAAAGCGATAAGCCCGATTACAACTTTCACGAGATGCCCGTAAACATTAAAACCGTAAGTGTGAACAATGAACAAATTGAAGTAAAATGGTTCGCTTCCATTTATGAAAATACGAACAGCTACGAATTGCTGAAATACGATTCAACCGGACTCAATCTTTTGGAAAGAATAACGGTTGACCCGAACTCAACTTCAATCACCGATAACAATGTAAGTGTCGATCAGATGTCGTATCGGTACAAGGTAAACACAACCGATTTATGCGGTTATAAAAGCCCGGACGGACTTCCTGGTAAATCCATTTTACTCGGTGCCGAATACATCGATCACACAGCACTTCTGCACTGGAATGAATACGACCGATGGTTCGACGGCGTGGAGAAATACGAAGTTCAGATTCAAACAGAAGAGGGTTATAAAACGCTCGCGGAAATTGACGGATCACAACTCTATTTTAATGACACAGAATTACACGATGCGGTAAACGGCGAACATTGTTACCGCATAATTGCACATTCATTTACCGGAGATATAAGTGTTTCTAATGAAGTGTGTGTGCACGGCGAATCCATTCTGTGGATTCCCAATGCATTTTCCCCGAATGAAGACGATTTAAACACTTTATTCAAACCCACAGCTCACTTTATGAAAATTATTGACAACGGATCGTATGAAACGTATGAAATGACGATCTACAATCGCTGGGGTCAACTGCTTTTTACCACTAAGGAATTCAACGAAGGCTGGGATGGAACCTACGAATCCCGGGCTTGTCCTCCCGAAACCTATATGTACAGGATTCGGGCAAAAGGACTCGATAATGTTATTTACAATCACACAGGTTATGTTAGGCTGATGAGGTAAAACTCTCAGAAGGCAGCCGGTCGGGAGACCGGCTGTTTTTTTTAACCCATGCTTCTGATTGTGTATGTTTGCGGCAAGTTTTTTAATTCATGTTTGAGAACCTCTCCGGTAAATTAGATAAGGCATTTCAGACCCTGAAAGGTCAGGGCAGAATCTCTGAAATTAACGTTGCTGAAACCGTTAAGGAAATTCGTCGCGCATTAGTTGACGCCGACGTAAACTTTAAGATAGCTAAAGACTTCACGAATACGGTTCGGGAAAAGGCATTGGGCCAGAATGTACTCACGAGTGTATCTCCCGGTCAGTTAATGACGAAGATTGTTTATGATGAACTAAAGGATCTTCTTGGAGGTGCAACCCACGAAATCAATTTAAAGGGAGAACCTGCAATTATTCTGATAGCGGGTTTACAGGGATCCGGGAAAACCACGTTTTCGGGCAAACTCGCCAAACTCATTAAATCCAAAGGACGACGGCCATTACTCGTTGCCGGTGATGTGTATCGCCCGGCTGCGGTTGATCAGTTGACGGTGTTATCAGAACAGGTTGGTGTAGATATTTACAAAGAACCCGGGAATACCAATCCGGTTGAAATTGCTAAAAATGCCATCAGTCACGCCCGTGGAAATAAATACAACGTTGTAATCATCGATACCGCCGGACGACTCAGCGTTGATCAGGAAATGATGGATGAGATCAGCCGGATCAAATCTGCGGTAAAACCGAATGAGATTCTGTTTGTGGTCGATTCCATGACCGGTCAGGATGCGGTTAATACAGCAAAAGCATTCAACGATGTTCTCGATTTTTCGGGTGTTGTTCTTACCAAATTAGACGGTGATACCCGGGGTGGTGCGGCACTTTCTATAAAAAGTGTTGTGCACAAACCCATCAAGTTTGTGAGCAATGGTGAAAAGATGGATGCCATTTCTGTCTTTCACCCCGATCGTATGGCGAATCGAATTCTGGGAATGGGCGACATCGTTTCGCTCGTTGAAAAAGCTCAGGATGCATACGATCAGGAAGAAGCGGAAAAACTTCAGAGAAAGATCCGAAAGAACCAGTTCAACTTCGAAGACTTCATTAAACAATTAGATCAGATCAAAAAGATGGGGAACATCAAGGATCTTATGGGAATGATACCGGGAGTTGGAAAGGCCATAAAAGACATCGATATTTCAGACGATGCTTTTCAGGGAGTTGAATCAATCATCAAATCCATGACCCCTTTTGAGCGCCAGAATCCGGATGTGATCGACGGCTCAAGAAGAAAGCGCATTGCCACCGGAAGCGGAACCTCCGTAACTGAGGTGAATAAACTGATGAAGCAGTTTGAGGAAATGCGAAAAATGATGAAGACCTTCAACAAGATGAGGCCGAGCGGCAGAATGCCGAACATGCCGAATCTGAGAAGGTAGTTCTCTCTTTCCGCCAGAAAACGGATGGCGCGAATTAATTACATTTGATTCCTGAAGAGCGGTGATCTCACAACCCCGGTAATAAGGGTTTACATGCTGTTTATTGCTCACAAAAAACCATGCAGTTGTGCCGTGTTTTAAGGAGCACATTGTTGCTGATATTCTTTGCTCCGGCAATTACCGGTTTCGGGCAGGACATTGTCTTTTCCGAAGACTTTGAAATTCCGCCTCAACTGCGCTGGAAACAAACCGTTGTTAAAGGCAATCTCGCATTCGACACTTTTCAGTTTACATCCGGTTACTATCTTCCGTCTCCGCCAATACAAGGACAATTCGCTCTTTTCGATGTTTACCGCTCCGGCAAACGCGAAGGCTCCAATGGCGATGGTTCCACCGAATTCACATTTCTTAAAAGTCCGGATATTCCGGTGCGAACCGGTACGCGTGTTCACCTTGCTTTCGACTACTTCCTGATCAGGCTCAGAACCCCGACATTCAGGCTTGACGCTTCTCCGGACAACGGAAAAACCTGGCAGCCGGTTTGGGCCGACAGTTCAGGAACCGTATTAACGCGACACACAGATGTTCGTCTGGATCCGTTGTTTCCGGCATCACACAATTTGCAGTTCCGATTCTCTTGGCAAACCTCCGACACCTTTGTTCATCAGGGCTATGTGCTACTCGACAACGTAGTTCTTTATTATAAAAGACCCGATGATGTTGCGGTTGATCTTTCGGCAATACAATCCGGGATTTGTTCAAACGACTCCCTCTCCTATTCTGTTCAGATCAGCAATCAGGGAACTCTCCCCGCGAATAATGTGGAAGTGAGAACCGTAATTAAAAACGGGCCTTCCGTTGTTGCTGATTTTAGAGACACAATCAGTCATCTCAATTCCGGTGATACCGCAGAACTGAAGAAAATATTCAAGCCCAAACAAACGGGCAATTTTACCTTTAGTTCTTTTATTACTAAAAAGGATTCGGTTCCGGCGAATGATACATCGGTATTGATGATACCCGTCGGCAGCCAACCTTCAAACGCAACCACGTACGACGGATCAAGATGCGGAAAAGGACCCGTATGGCTTGGAGCTTCTTCATCCGATACCATTTTTTGGTTTACTAAAACCGGAAAAATCAGAGGATCGGGAGCGACCTTCAAAACCGATTCCTTAACAGCAACCGACACATTTCAGGCAAAGTCAGGAGTGATTTTCAAACAGGAAATCAGTTCGTTTCAGGGACCTTATCGATTCAGCAATCAAACCGACGGAGGATCATACGTAGAATTGATTGCCAATCATGAAATACGCATCACCGGGATTTACCAACACTTTGCACAGTCTGGAGATTCTGCCAACAGTAAGATCTATGTTCACCGGGGTGCGTTGAGTGGAACCGAAAGACAAAATACCCTTTGGACACTGCATCAATCGCAAAAAATAAAAACCTCTTCATGGGGAAATTACACGTTCATTCCTTTCACCCCGATCTATTTAAACCCCGGAGATACACTGTCTCTTTACATTTCATTTGAAGGCAATGTCGAATTCACTTTTAAGAAAACCGAGTACGCGCATTCCAACGATCTGATCTCCATTCGGTGTCCTTCGGTTAACAACAAGAGTTTCTCACAGGGCGGGGTTCTTTATACTCCCTACAGTTGGGATGGAAAAATAGCTTTTGAAACTTATTGTCTCTCGTCGTCTTCTCCGGCAATAGCGCACATTAGTCCCAAACCCAGGGGAAGCTCAATACAGGCCGGAGTAAATTTTCCCGGAATACCGAAGGAAGGAACTTTCTCCATTCCGGATGAGGCAACCATTCGCGATTCTGTTCGGTATCTGATTTATCCACCAACAGGAAAAACCTTCAACAACTTTCCCGATAAATGGTCAGTTACCGGATGGGAAATTCGGGACGAAAACAATCAGGACGTTACTTCCAAACTAAAGGTTTCGGTGGCGAAATCCGGATTTGTCTATTTGCTGATCGCTCCGGACTCTATTTGGCTCAATAAAAAATTAATGATTGCAGCCACCCTTAAAGATCATAGTATGAACTGTGATACCTTTTTACAAAGATGGTTTCGGTGGTCGGCGCCTCCCAAACCGGACTTTAAAATCGGAGCTGCATGTGTGAATGCTCCGGTTACTTTTACGGATATTTCGGCCGGAGGAAAATCGGTTTTTTGGAAATTCGATGATGGATTAACCGACACAAGCCGAATTACCGAACACACTTTTACCAAGACAAAAACATACAACGTAACTCTGATCAGTCAGAATCTTTACGGGCTAAAAGACTCGATCAAGAAATCAATAACAGTTCATCTTTTCCCCGGATCGTCTATTCGAGCAGTTCATTCGTGTCTGGGAATTCCCGCTGAAATTCAGAATGCCAGCACCAATGCCGGAGTTACACAGAGCTATTACGTTTGGTTGTTCGGATCCGACACTATCTTTAAATCCGATGTTCCGAGCTCGTTTCCTTATAAGTTTTCAACTGCAGGAATTCATCAGGTAAAATTGGTCAGCAACAATCACGGATGCATAGATTCGGCAACAAAAAATATCTTTCAATTTGAAAATCCGAATGCTTCGTTTTTGCATTTTGGAACTTGCCAGTTCGATTCGTTTCACATCCAGAACACAAGCACCATTGCTAATTCCGATAAATTGGGTTTTCGCTGGTTGATCGATAATAAGACATTCAGCACCTTACAAAATCCGAATGGAATTCATCAGGAAAGCGGGCCGCATAAAATCTCGCTGATTGTAACCTCAGAATTCAATTGTGCCGACACGGCATTTTCGAACATCACCATTTTGCCCTCCGTAAAAGCAGCCTTTCAGGTTGGTTTGGCGTGCAAAAATGATTCTACGCGCTTTACCAATTTTAGCATTAATCCTTCCTCAACTTCAGTCACCTACTTCTGGGATTTCGGAGACGGTAAATTGTCTTCTAAGTTTAGTCCGCATCATTATTTCGATAAGCTGGGCGATCAACGGGTTACGCTCACGGCTGTTTGCAATAATGGCTGTAAAACCAGTTTCGATACGAATGTGATTGTGCGGGTTCATCCCGATGCACACTTTCAGGTCGATGATGTTTGTGCGGGAGAAACGGTGAGTTTCGTGAATCAGAGCAAACTTGAAAATAAAATTCTCCAGTATCTCTGGTATTTCGGAGACGGGGACAGTTCGGTTCTGCATTCCCCGACACACATTTATCAGACAAATGAAGCTTCCACCTATGTGGTAAGACTCAAGGTTTATACGGCAGATGAACAATGCACCGACGAATTTGCCGATGCGATTGAAGTTCATGAAATTCCATCGTGCGACTTTGGATATATTCGGAATATTAACGATTCTCTCACCTATCAGTTTTACGCCCGAGACAGCAGCATAATTAATTACACGTGGGCATTTGGAGGAGGTGGGATGTCTTCCGAGGAACGACCGGTTCACACTTTTCAGGACACCAATTCTTACGTGATAACACTTTTCGCTGCCAATAAATACGGATGTCGGTGCACTGCCGATATTCAGATTACTCCGGGATCTTCAGGTATTGAAAAATTCAGCAACTCATTTATTTCGGTTTACCCCAATCCAACAAAAGGAAAGTTTTTCATCCGAACTTTAATACCACTGAAAATTGAATCCGTTCTTTTATTTAACGCAACCGGTCAAAGACTAACAGCCGAAATCAGCAACATAAATGATACGGTAATTGAAATTCACATTCCGGATCCGTATAAGAATTCCGGATTTGTATTAGCGGAAATAAAAACAACTGCCGGTGTATTCCACTACCGGATCGTGGTTCAGAGTCCCTGATAACAGCAGATAAATCGCCTTTAAATTTCAACACAAACGAAGTGATTTCAACTTGTGTTTTCCGGGATATATTTTACCTTCGGGTATCCTGAGAATTGTTGAATCTATGAAAAATTGTACGCTGTTATTTTTCACTTTGCTGTTTGCATTTAGTGCTCATGCACAGAACTTTTTAATAAATGAAAACTTCGATTCCGGCAACGATACGGTCCCGCCATCGGGCTGGGTAAACAAAACTTTATCCGGTGACGCAAGCGTCGATAAGTTTCAGTTCACCAGTGCTGTCTTTCATTTCGCCAAACCGCTTATAAAAAATTTCGTTGTCTTCGATGCCTACAACGGAGGATCTCCCGGAGGCACCGCAACTAACGGAACCGCAGAAGAAGCAATTCTGATGTCACCAGTTGTGAGCACCACTTCCGTTTCGAATCTTACCCTTTCACTCGATCGTCAGGTATTTATTCAATACGGACAAGCATATATCGAAGTTTCGACCAATGGTGGTTCCAGTTGGTCAACCGTCTGGAGTCAGACAACTTCAATAGTAGAAGGCACTCCCACCAATATGAAACTCAACCTCGACAGCTACAAGGGATATTCATCTTTCAGGATTCGTTTTCGTTGGTTAAATACTTCCACCGCAGCGTATGCCGGATTTTTCGCATTGGATAATGTTCAGTTATACGAGAGCAAATCCGTTGATGTGCGGGTGTCGACCATAGTTGAGATGTACGACAATTCTTGTCCTTCTGCCACACAGAGTTTGAAGGTTGAAGTGTACAATGCCGGTACTTCCACTCTCACAAAAGTGCCGGTAGTGTTAAAAATTGGTTCCACCACTTTATACGACACGATTTCATCTATTTCGGCCGGAGCAACCGTTTCAACATTTACGGGTAAAACCTTTAATACCTCTGCCGGTGGGAAATATTTGTTTGAAGCATATACCAATTATGCATCGGATCTGGTTCCGAAGAATGACACCTTAAGATCGTATAGAAGTTCTTCCACTCCTCCGGGTATACCTACATCGGGTACCGTTACCCAATGCGGTGTTGGTTCTGCCACATTAACCACCAACCGAAACACTGGTGACAGCACCTACTGGTTTACTCAGGCGACAGGCGGAACCGACGTAGGAACCGGGAACCCTTTTGTAACACCTTATCTCGACAAGTCATCCACTTTCTATGTAGAAAATTCGAGAGTTGTTCAAAACGAAATTACCTCGTCGGCAGGTTTATATCGTTTTAACACGGCACCAGACGGTCCCGGATCCATGTTCGACGTAAAAGCTAAAAATGATATTCTCATCGACAGCATTTCACAACATTTCGCATACGCCGGCACGTATATCATGACCGTTTATTACAAGAGCGGAACGTATCTCGGATCAGAAACCAATACCTCTGCCTGGACCAAACTGGCTTTAGAAAACGACACGCTGGTTGTAAGTGGCTACGGGAAATTTTATACCATGAAACTCAAAAAACCGCTGAGAATTCCAGCCGGAAGCACTTATGGTTTTTACGTAGACGCACAAACAACAAGTATCACTTTTACCAACGGAACGCTGAACGAAGAAAACGCAGATGTTACCATAACGGGGTATACTGTGTTAAGTGCCAATTTCAATGGTGTAACGACCGGTTATTACTGGAACGGAAGGTTATTCTTCAGAAAGACCTGTTCAACCGGAAGAAAGGCAATAAATGTTAATCTGCTGCCAAGACCCAAAGGTGCAAAACTCGTTGAGGGAAGCACCTTCAACGGAAGTTTTCGATCCGGTACAATCAGCAATTTTGATGTAGCATCTGAGGGCAGAACCGTCGGTTACGAATTAGAACCTCCAACAGGATATGTCAATTCCGACTTCGGAACTAAATGGGCAGTGACGGCAGTAGAGATGACGACCGTTAACGGAACGCCAATTCCGACTTCCGATACCACCATGACAACTCCCGGAAGCAAAAACGGAACACTCAAATACACCCCATCAGCCGGTTGGGAAGACAGCTTGATTATTCTCCGGGTAAAAATCTGGGAAGCAAAATACAACTGTGATACACTCCTAGAACGATACATTTTTATTGTACCGGCACCACGCGTAAAATTCGAAGCACCCAATGTTTGCCTTGGTATTCCTACAGATTTCACCAACCGTAGTTCCATTTCAAGCGGCTTTAACACCTACCGTTGGGATTTTGGAGACGGTGACACAAGCGATTTTGAAAGTCCGATTCACAAATACAACACGCACGGAAAATATCAGGTCACACTGGTTGCAACTTCCAATTATGGAATAAAGACAGACACCACAATTACCATTGAAGTATATGAAATCCCGGATGTTCAGTTCAAGGTTAAAAACGCGTGTGAAGGAGATGCTTTAACCTTTACAAATACAACTTCCATTTCATCCGGAACACTGGTTTTCAACTGGAAATTCGGGGACGGTACTACATCAACTGCTAAAAATCCAACTCACATTTACAGCAAACCGGGAGGCTACATTGTTTCGATGACAGCTTCTGCCAATGGATGTTCTAATGATCTTTCAAAATATGCAACTCAGTTTGCTCGGCCAACAGCTGCATTTAAGTCAAACGGCGGTTGCGTCGGAGATCCTGTTGATTTTACAAACGAATCGACAATTGAACTGGCTGAAAAAACAGGAAGCGAATGGTATTTCGATGATGGCAATCTCGGTACGCTTACCAATCCTGCGCATATTTATGAAACCCCGGGAAGTAAAATGGTAAAACTGGTTTCTATTTCTCAGTTCGGCTGCCGGGATTCTGTTACCCACGCCGTTACCATTAAACCTTCTCCCATTGTCAGTTTCAGTTACGACAAAAGCTGCAGTTCTTACCCGGTCAATTTCACAAATACAACGAAAGAACCTTCAGGTGAAACAACCATTTACACATGGAGTTTTGGCGACGGAGCAACATCAACCCAAAAATCACCGAGTCATCAATATGATATTCTCGGCTACACCAAAGTGATTCTGAAAGCAGAATCCACAAACGGTTGTTCGCAAATACTCATAAAAGACATTAATATTCTGGTACAACCTGTTGCTGATTTTGAAGTCGGAGGCGTTTGCTCCGGCGACCCGGTAAGTTTCCAGAACAACTCTAAAATTAAATCCGGGGAAGTAGAGTATAAATGGTATTTCGGAGATGGCGACAGTTCCTCGTTTACTTCTCCGGTAAAGGTTTACGATGTTACTTCAACCACCATTTTTGTTATTAAACTCGAGGCAAAAGCGAAAGGTGGTTGTTCAGATGTAATTACGAAAAACGTTACCATTCATGAAAAGCCAAGATGTTCGTTTACCGTTGTTCAGTCTAAACAAGACAGACGAACTTTCACATTTGTACCCGACGATAAAGATTATTCAGACGGAGCATATACGTGGGTATTGAAAGGTAGCGGACGTTACAATGAGAAGAGCCCGACCCATACATTTGAATATTTCGATCACCCGTACAACATTATACTCGACATCACCGGTGACAACGGCTGTGCATGTTACGATTCCTCCTTTACACTGATTACCTCCTGGCCTTTGGGTGTTGAAAACATCACAGGTTCCGGTGATATTAACATTTATCCAAATCCCTCAACCGGAAAGGTAAATATTACCGGCACACTTCAGAACACACCTTCGGAAATCACGGTTTTTACAATCGACGGTAGAGAGGCAGCTAAATTAAGTGATGTGATGCTGAGCGAACAGGCAACTGAAATAGACTTATCGCATCTTAAGGAAGGAATTTATTTAATTGAAATTAACAGCGGGGGATCGAGATCGGTGCAAAGACTGATTTTAGCCCGCTAATTAATTCTGTTACAAAACTGAAGGGAGGTTGAAATCAATCTCCCTTTTTTTGTGAAATAATCAATAAATACAGAGTGATATCTCATTAAGGCAGAAAAGCCACACTTCTTAAATTTGTCGGATATGGAAAAAGATCTGAAACACCTTCGAAAAGATTATGTGAAGCATCATTTAACAGAAGAAGAAGCTGGATTTGATCCATACCGTCTGTTCGATCTTTGGTTCTCCGAAGCACAAAAAAGTGAACCGGAAGCAACAGCCATGGTCTTGTCAACCTGCGGGGATCGGCCGCACAGTCGCGTAGTTTTGCTAAAGGAAGTACGAGATCGTGAATTTGTTTTCTTCAGCAATTACAACAGTCATAAAGGTCGGGACATTGAATTAAATCCTCATGTGAGCCTTTTGTTCTTCTGGCATAGTCTGGAGCGACAGATCCGGATCGATGGAATCGCCATGAAGGTTAGTCATATCGAGTCGGATAATTATTTCTATTCACGCCCGGTTGAAAGCCAGATTGGCGCGATCGCATCTGCACAAAGCGATGTAATTTCCGGCAGAAAGGAATTAGAAGACCGCATTCTCGAATTGTCGGAATATTTCAGACACCATCCGATTGTTCGTCCCGAGCACTGGGGCGGTTATGCGGTAAGACCTGAAGTTTTTGAATTCTGGCAGGGGCGACCGAGTCGGTTGCACGACCGCATTCAGTTTTCAAGAACCGATATGGGATGGAAACGCGAACGGCTTTCTCCGTAATCGTTTACCTTCCGGGACTTTCAGGACTTATTTTCTCTTTTGATTTTTCTGGTAATCGGCAGCTTTTTTCTGCTGAGCTTTGGCCATGTCCTCCAAACGTTTCTGGAATCGGCCCTTCTTCACAGCAACCTTTTTCTTCTTGTTGTCCTGAATCTGCTTATGAAGTTTTGCATCATCCACGATAAAGGTTTTGAAGATAAAATTCTGCCCGAACGTAATCATGTTCGCGAGGAAATAATAATAACTCAATCCGCTTGAATAGCTGTTGAACCATACTAAAAGCATTACCGGCATCAGATACATGATGTACTTCATTTGTCCGGTGATTCCGGTGCTTTGCGAATTGTACATGGTGTAAAGCAAAGACGAAGCAGCCATTAAAAGCGTGAACAAACTTATGTGATCGCCGTACCACGGAATTTCAAAACCATTCGGGAAAGTGAATATGCTGTCGTAGGTGCTAAGGTCTTTAGCCCACAGAAAACTCTTATGCCTCAACTCGATGCTCGACGGGAAAAACCGGAACATGGCAATGAGAATCGGGAATTGAATGAGCTGCGGAAGGCAACCTCCAAACGGACTCACACCGGCCTGTTTATAAAGCTTCATTTGTTCCGACTGCATTTTCTGCATATCGCCTCCGGTTCGCTCCTTAATCTCATCCAAATCGGGTTTTAACAATTTCATCTTGGCGGATGAAACGTAGATTTTGTACATCGGCAGGATGAGAAGTCCTTTAATAATAAGCGTCAGAAATAAAATGATCAGACCATAACTAACGAAGTAATTGCTCAGCCAGTTGAAAACCGGAATGATCAGAAATTTATTAACCCAGCCAATTATTCCCCAGCCGAGCGAGATAGTTTTCTCCAACCCGACTTGCTGTTTTTTAAGTGTTTGGTAATGATTCGGACCGAAATAGAATTCAAAATGCCGGTCGTAATTTTTATTGAAATCGTACGGAATCGAAAAAGACGAGTTGAATTGTTTCACGTAATCATTCGTGCTAACCTCACTCGTTTCGATGGTGGTTCCCGATTCTTCAAGTCCTTCCGGGAAGATAATCGCAGACATAAAGAACTTCTGCTTAAAGCTCACCCACTGCACATTGGCCTGCAGCGTTTGTTCCTGATACTTGCGCTCCGAAATATTGTCGACACCCTTCTCTGATAAATACTTGTAATAAATGGTGGATTCGTTTCGCTCTGCGTCAAGTGATCGTTCCTGAAGTGGTGCCTTTACCGACCAGTTGAGATCAAACGCGTTGTGTTTACGCGCAATATTTTTTTCAAGTCCGTTCAGCAAAAGGTGATAATCCACCATGTATTTATCCCGGATCGAATACGACTGAGCTATCGAAGAACCATCTGCGAACTTGTGTTCTAATACAATGTGATTACTGTCTTGTTGCGTTACTTCGAAATTGAGATCCGAACTGGAAATCACTCCGGTTTTAAGTGGAATCGTGAAATCAAATTTGCTTTCCTCCCCCTGAAACAGAATCAACGGGGAATAAGCAGAATCGGAACGCTGGTATTTGCGGAGTTCAACCGAATTAATTCTTCCGCCTTTAGAGGAAAGACTGAGATTCACAAACTCATTGCTGAGGGTGAAGAGTTTTTCCGGAACGGTATCAATCTGAACTAAAACATTCGAATCAACAACTGAAGAATCATCTGCAGAAATTGTTGCTTCATTTAATTGAAGCTGATGCAATGAATCCTGAACATGTGCCTGCTCAATTGAATCTTTAATCGCATCCTGCTGGCGGATGTCTGCCGTATTTTTTGAAGTATAAAAGAGGTAACCGGCGAAGATCAGAAAGATCAGAAGATACCCCCAAAGTGAATTCTTATCCATTCAATCAGAATTGGGGTGCAAAAGTAATTGTATGCACCTACGTGAACAAGAAAGGCACCTCCCGGTGCCCTTCTCTTTATATTAAACTTTGATTATCCTTTTTCTTAATTCAGGATGTTCGTTGAGCTCTTGGAGCTGCATCTTTGATTTCCTGGTTTGCCCCTTCTTCGAATTTCTTAAAATTATCGTTGAAGAGTCCGGCGAGGTGATTAGCCTTCTCGTCGTAAGCATTTGCATCAGCCCAGGTATTTCTCGGGTTGAGAACTTCAGCCGGTACATTCGGACAAGTAGTTGGCATCGCCAGACCGAAAACCGGGTGGTTGGTATATTCAACATTGTTGAGTTCTCCGTTAAGTGCAGCTGTGATCATCGCTCTTGTGTATTTGAGGCTCATTCGTTTTCCGATTCCGAACGGACCACCACTCCAGCCGGTGTTGATCAACCAAACATTCACATTGTATTCGCGCATTTTTTCACCCAGCATCGCAGCATATTTAGCCGGATGCAAAGGCAAAAACGCCTGACCGAAACATGCACTAAATGTAGCCTGCGGATCTACAACTCCTGCTTCCGTTCCGGCAACTTTTGCAGTATATCCACTAATGAAGTGATAACCTGCCTGACCCGGAGTAAGCTTTGAAATCGGAGGTAAAACACCGAAGGCATCAGCCGTTAAGAAGAAAATATTTCTCGGCGCTGTTCCAACGGAAGGAACCGCGATGTTGTCGATATGATCGATCGGATAAGCAACTCGGGTATTTTCTGTAACCGAAGTGTTGTTGTAATCCACTACGTTCGATCCGTCAACGAAACGAACGTTTTCAACCAAGGCACCTTTTTTAATGGCATGCCAGATTTGTGGTTCTGATTCTTCGGTAAGGTTTATACACTTTGCGTAACATCCGCCTTCGAAATTGAAAACCGAATCCCCAGACCAGCCATGCTCGTCGTCGCCGATTAGTTTTCTTTCCGGATCTGCAGAAAGGGTTGTTTTTCCTGTTCCGGACAGTCCGAAGAAAATTGCAGTATCCCCGGCTTTACCAATATTGGCAGAGCAGTGCATCGACAATACATTTTCATTTTCCGGAAGAGTGTAATTGAGAACTGAGAATATTCCTTTTTTCAATTCGCCGGTATAACCGCTTCCACCAATCAGAATAATTTTTTTAGAAAAATCCAGAATGGTAAAATTGTGCTGACGAGTTCCGTCAACTTCTGCGTCAGCTCTGAAAGAAGGAGCTGCGAGAATAATCCATTCCGGCGATTGGTTTGCTGCCTCTTCAGCAGTCGGGCGAAGGAATAAATTGTTGGCGAAAAGGTTCTGATAAGCAGACTCCGTAACCACTCCGATGTTCATTCTGTAACGGCTGTCGGCACATGCATAGGCATCGCGTACGTACAGTTTTTTACCTTCAAAGTGTTTGATCACCTTTTGAAGAAGAGCTTCGAATTTGTCTTTTTCAAACGGTTGGTTCACACTTCCCCACCACACTGTGTTTTCGGTTAATTCGTCACGAACCACAAATTTGTCTTTGGGAGAGCGGCCGGTAAATTCACCGGTATCCGCAGCCAACGCGCCTGTGCTGGTAATTACACCTTCGTTGTTTTTGAGCGCTTGCTCAATTAACTCATCCACCGTCAGGTTCACATATGCTTCTGAAGCATTGCTGATGATCTGATCAATAATGGGATTGTTCTTCATGAAATAATAATGCTTTGACTGACTTTTTGATTAAAGCGTCGCAAAGTTAAATCTCTTTGCGAACGCAAAAAACCACACATCGAATTTTACATTTCAACCGATAACCTTCACTTTATATCCCTCCTTTTTGAGATAATCGGATATCCGGATTTTGTTATCGCCCTGAATAATTATTTCGCCGTCCTTAACGGATCCTCCGGTACCACAAAGAGTTTTAAGCTTTTTAGCCAAATCGGAAAATGCGGATTCAGGGCCTTCAAAATTCTGAATTAAGGTAACCACTTTCCCCTTACGGTTTTTCTTATCTGTACGCACCACCAGATTCTGATCGGAGTTGCTGAGCTCCTCTATTTCCTCAGGCTCTTCATACAATTGCTGATCGGGATTTGTGCTGTAAACCAGTCCGCCGAGATCACTCAGGTCGGTGATTTTTTTCTTTTTCATAATGCAAAACTAATGTGTGAGTTCAGAACGGAAATACGAGCGGATTACTCGTTTTTGTTCGGGCAAAATCATGTCAGTTTCTGATGAATCTCAACAACCTCTCTTGCCTCCCGAACATCGTGAACTCTCAAAATCGACGCGCCGCTGAGAAGAGCATATAAATTCAAAGCTGTTGTTCCATTGAGTGCTTGATCCGGAGTAACTCCGAGCAATTTTGTTATCATGGATTTACGCGAAACCCCAACGAGCATGGGCGCCTCCAATAAATAATTCATCTGGGCTAGTCCGTGCATTAATTCATAATTATGATCCACCGATTTACCGAAACCAAAGCCGGGATCCCAAATCACATCGTGAATATTCAAGGCATAACAGCGTTCGAGTTTTGCCGCCAGATATTGGGTTACTTCGGAAACAACATTAGAATACACAGGCGCCTTTTGCATATCTCGTGTTGTGCCTTGTTTGTGCATAATAATATAAGGAACCCTCAGATGTGCGACCATTTCCAACATGGTATTATCATCGTCGCCAGCCGAAATATCATTAATAATGTGTGCTCCGGCTTCCACGCATTTCGCCGCAACATTTGCCCGGAATGTATCCACAGAAATTAAGGCATCCCGAAACCTTCGGCGTATTTCCTTAATTACCGGAATCAATCTTTTTAATTCGGTTTCTTCATCAACCGGAACCGAACCCGGTCTTGAACTACTCGCTCCGATATCAATCATTCCGGCTCCTTCATCCAACATAATTTCAACCTGATGAATGGCTTGTTCCAATTGCGTGTATCGGCCGCCGTCGAAAAAAGAATCTTCCGTAATATTGAGTATTCCCATTACAACCGGTTGGGAAAATGTGTGTAACTCTCCTTCTATATTGAGCTGAAACGGGTGGAATGAAGTGGTGAATGTCGGGGTAAACATATTTTTGCCAAAAACTCTGATTTGAACAAAACAGTTGAGCAATATAATAGTGCCGTCGCACAATGCAGGGAAATATTCCGGCACAAAACCACAGATTACGGAACTGCCTGGCGAATTCTCAGACCGAAATCCCTCACAGATCAGATCTTTATTAAAGCTCAGCGCATTCGAAGCATCGAAGAAAAAAATGAAAACAAAGTCGGAGAAAGCATTGATTCGGAGTACATAGGAATTTTTAATTATGCGGTTCTTGCCTTAATTCAATTAAAACTTGAAAGCGATGAAGAACTCGAGATTCCTGCCGATATAGTGATGAAATGGTATGATGAAGAAGTTGCCGCAACGCTCGATCTGATGCTGAACAAAAACCACGATTACGGTGAAGCCTGGAGGGAAATGCGCATTTCAACCTTTACGGATCTCATCCTGATGAAAATTCTCAGAACCCGGCAAATAGAAGACAACGAAGGCAAAACGTTGATCTCCGAAGGACTCGATGCGAACTACCGCGATATGATGAACTATGCTATATTTGCCTTGATACGCAGAGGAGAGATATCATGAAATTTCTGGTTCAATTCAGTCGCGTACTCGTCGGTCTTCTCTTTATCCTTTCCGGCCTCCTCAAACTGAATGATCCGAAAGGTTTCAGTTACAAGTTCGATGAATACTTTTATGTTTTTGCGGATGATTTCAGCGCAAAACAGGATTCGGTTCGCATTGATTTAGAACTAAACGGCAAATCCGGAAATTATTCCCGGGAATTAGTCACCAAAGATTCTTTACTTCAAGTTTTACTAATTCCGGCTCAACAACAGGAAATTTCGGAAGACAGCACTACATCCGTTTCTAAAATTGCGTTAATCGCTACTGCCGAAGGATACGAATTTCACTCCGACACTCTGATAATTACGGCGGCTAAAACAGTGAAAGGCAGATTAATTGTGCGAGCGGGAAATACAATTATTGCCGACAAATCCATTTCGTTAGATACAGGCTTTCATCAATCACAGAGTGAATTAATTGATGTTCACAGTTCGGTTCAGCAAGATTCAAAATTTGTTGATCTGTTTAAATGGTGTCGCAAACACTCGATGGCATTTGCGATTTTCATGAGTTGGCTTGAAGCGATTCTCGGATTTTCCATTCTCATTGGCTGGCAACCCCGGTTTACCTCTTTAATGTTGGTATTGCTCACCTTGTTTTTCACCTTTCTTACCTGGTATTCCTGGGTGTACGACAAGGTTACCGATTGCGGTTGCTTCGGAGAAGCACTGCCATTAGACCCGAGACAATCCTTTTTTAAAAATATAATACTCGGTGTTTTCATTCTAATTCTCTTCATCGGAGCGAAACGCATTAAACCGTTTTTCTCGAATCCATTCGGGGTTAAGGTCCTCACAATTCTTACGATTCTGTTGGTGAGTTTTAGTTTGTACTGTAAACACTATCTGCCGGTTGTCGATTTTCTCCAGTTCAAAGAAGGAAATGACATACACGCTTTAACCTTACCAGAGCATGCAGATAAAACCGGATTGCCACCAATTCACGATTTCCATTTTTACGATGATAATGGAGACGACTGGATCGATACATTCTGGAATAAAGGTGATAAAAAAATGCTGGCTGTTTTTTACGATCTGGAAGAGGCGAATCCCAAATCGATTGAAAAATTACGGGCGCTCGCAGAAGTTTGCAATCAGGGGAATATTCCGTTTTACGCTATCACGGCGAGTTCCAATACAAAGGCAGATAAGTTTCGGCACGATCATCAGATTTCGGAATTCAATTTCTATTACGGCGATGGTACAAACCTCAAGTCTATCATTCGTTCTAATCCCGGCTTACTGCTGATTACCGACAGCACCATTGTGAAAAAACAATGGCCTTCCACTCATCTTCCCAAACCGGAGAAACTTCAAAAGATGTTGGAGTAATGCGGAAGTTCATTCGCAAATTATTCTATTCCGTTTTCATTCTTTTTAGTGTGGCGACTGTAGTTTTCTGGTTGTTCAGTTACTCCTTTCCAAAGCCAGAAGAAATATTGGTTTCAGACCGAACCGACGAGGCCACTTTAAACGCGATTCGCAAAGAACTAAAACTCGATCGGTCTCTTACCGCACAGTATTTTTCCTTTCTAAACGATCTTTCCCCTGTTTCTCTTTACCGTAAAGATGAGCTGCCCCAGGTTCCCAAAATTATTTTGCCTGTTGGAGAGAAAGCAATTTTGTTGAAGCTCCCCTATCTGCGGCGATCCTTTGTAAACGGGCAGCCGACCGCAACACTCATCTCCGAAGCATTTACCGGAACACTTGTGCTGGCACTGGCCGCTATTATAATTGCCTCGATATTAGGGATCGTCCTCGGCGTTCTGAGTACCATTCGTCCGGGAGCATTTTGGGATCGTTTCATTTTGTTTGTCTCCACAATTGGAATTTCGGTTCCTTCTTTTTTTTCAGCACTTGTATTAAGCTGGTTGTTCGGGTTTGTTCTTCACCGCTTTACCGGTCTTCCGGTGGTCGGGAGTTTATATGAAATTAATGATTCGGGCGAAAGGGTTTTGGCCATTCAAAATCTCATCCTTCCGGCGATTGCACTCGGTATTCGTCCGCTGGCTATTATTATACAACTCACCCGAAATGCCATGCTCGATACTTTGGGACAGGATTACATTCGAACTGCAATTGCCAAAGGCTTATCACAACGACAGGTATTTTTCAAACACGCCTTAAAGAGCGCACTCAATCCGGTGATAACCTCCATTTCCGGTTGGTTCGCGTCATTATTAGCCGGGGCGTTTTTCGTGGAATACATTTTTAGCTGGAAAGGTTTGGGAGCGTTAACCATTCATGCATTGGAGACCAGTGATCTTCCGGTTGTAATGGCTTGCATCATCTTTATTGCCGGCATTTTTATTCTGATTAATTTATTGGTAGACCTGTTATACCGGTATCTGGATCCCAGAATTTCAGCAGAGTCATGAAGATTTTTTTAGTGGGTTTACCCGGAGTTGGAAAAACCTTTCAGGCAAAAAGATTAGCAGATTTCCTGAACTACGAATTCGTCGACCTCGATGCAGAAATCGAAAAATCAGAAGGGCAGAGTATATCCACCATTTTTTCGGAGAAAGGGGAAGAAGCGTTTCGAAAAAAAGAAAGCGAAGTTCTGCGGCAGATTGTTTACAGAGAAACCCACACTCTGGTAATTGCCTGCGGTGGAGGCACACCCTGTTTTTCTGACAACTTATCTGAGATGAAAAATTCAGGACTCACCGTGTATCTTACAGATTCGATGAACCACATCATCCGTCGACTTTTAACCGAAACAAGCAGGCCGTTATTTAGTAAAGAGTTTCTTGGAAATCCCGAATCCGCTTTAGAATTAATGTGGCAGAAAAGAAGGGAATTTTATGAGCAAACCCACATCATTGCTGACGTTTCGTCACTTTTAGACCTGCACTTATTCACAAAACGTGTGGAATTATTCACAGACAGGGCTTAAGGGAAGTTTCGTATCCTGATTTTATTTTAACATTGCTTCAGAAACCCGTGAAAACGCCCGTCGTATAAGGGTTCTAACTCATTAATGAATAACTATTTTAAATCTTAAATCATGAACAAATCGGATTTGATTTCTCAAATGGCTGCCGATGCTGGAATTACTAAAGCACAGGCGCAAACAGCTTTGAACTCCTTCCTGGACTCATCTTCAGACGCTTTGAAAAAAGGCGACAAAGTGATCCTCGTTGGATTCGGTACTTTCTCAGTTTCTAAAAGAGCTGCTAGAACAGGTCGCAACCCACAAACAGGTAAGGAAATTAAAATCGCCGCTAAAAAGGTGGTTAAATTCAAAGCAGGTTCTGAACTTTCTGGAAAAGTTAACTAAGAACAACCGCTCAAAAGAACTAAACCCCGGTCTTATCGATCGGGGTTTTTTATTGCTAATTTTTTTCCGTAACCGGTAAACCCAACGCCTCTAAAAACTCTTTATTCCTGATCGAACTGATACCTTTTTTTGAAGCAAACTCCTCCATTACCGTTCGATCTTCATCACTCCTCATATTGTCTAAAGCCACATCGTATCCGAGTTTTCGCAAAGCAAGTTCAATTTGCAATTGCTGACTTGCTGAACGAGCAGCCTCCTCTTCCGAATACAAATCCGCCTTCGGGTAAACCGGAGTTTCCGTGTCGTCCACAAACGCAAATTCCATCAACCTGCAACCGTATGATCCGGCTAGAAAATGATTTCCTTCCCCGAACACGAAAACTTCGTAATATTTAAAATGATCTGTCTTTTCCACGATTTTGGTTTTGGATTTGGATTTCCGGTCGTACAGAAAAACTGCATTAGACTTATCCGTTAGTAAAATCCGGCTGTCGTCCTGCGTAAGGCTGAGTGAGTGAATCATGTCGTTTACCGGCAGGGTGTTTTTCTCAATGAGTTCATGGGTTTTCAGATCCCGGATCCAGTAGGTTTTATTATTTACATACGTGTAATACTTACCGGAAGGAGAAATCGAAAGATCCGAAATTCGACCTGTACTGTTTTCAATCTCCATCACCTTTTTCCATTTGTGGGTATCGTAAACCAACATCCCACCCGATTCTGTATGAATAATTAATTGAGATTCATCTGGTGTCAGCATTAGTGTTGCATCAAAATCTCTGGTCGAAGAACTCAGATCGATAATTTTTTTCGGTTTTGTTTCTTCCAATCCAATCTGATAAAAAATACCGGTTTTAGTTCCGTAATAGATAATGCTGTGATCCGGCCCAAAGAATACATGATCCGAAAACTGAGGAATCACCGGGTGATACTCTTTTCCGTCTGAGATGCGGATTACATTTAATGTGTCCGCCTGATCGCTGAAATCCCGGTTTACCCAGGAGAAAAATTTTTCGTCTTTCGAGAGCTGACCATTTCCTCCACCACAGGCTCCGCAGTCTGTTTCGAAATGAAAAACAACCGACATATCTTTATTAAGCAGGTAGGTTCCCCAATAACTTTTGTTCACCACGAAGTAATTGCCGGAAGCACTTTGTTTAGTGCCCCAGAAATACCCGGCGAGTGTGTCGAGATTCCAGTCGTTTTTAAGACTAACCTTTTGCGCTGAAGCAGAATTTAAGAATGCGGCAATCCAGAAAAGAAGCAGAATTCGTTTCACGGTTTTAGTTTAAATTTCTATCCAATAAGTACATCATTGCGGCCATGGAAGCGCATCCGAGTTCAAGCTCCCGTTTGTTTACATTTTCAAATACATCATCTGCACAATGATGAAAATCGAAGTATCGCTGTGAATCGGGAATTAGTCCCATCAACATCAAATCGGGATTTACCTTGTTGGCAGAATCTTTCAGCGGACCAATATCAACGCCGCCGTGTCCGGATTCAAAATAGTGAAGTCCGTAAGGTTTTAAAATTTTATCAAACGACTGAACCAATCGTAAGTGATCAGCACTTCCGTCGACGCTGAATCCTCTGGGTGAAAATCCTCCCCGATCACTTTCGATGGCAGCGATGTGATTTTCCTTTTTTTCTGCGGCAATTTTAGCATAACTCTTCCCTCCCATATTTCCGTTCTCTTCATTCATAAACAACACGACGCGTATGGTGTGGCGCGGACGATAATTGAGCCGGGTTAAAATCCGCAATGCTTCGATGCTGTGAACAATTCCGGCTCCGTCGTCGTGAGCCCCTTCGCCAACATCCCAGCTATCGAGATGACCGCCAACCACAATTATTTTTTCAGGATGTTCATATCCGCGGATTTCCGCAATCACATTAAAAGAAGGTTTGCTTTCCAGCGTTTGGGCGTTCACCAACATCTCAACTTCCATTTTCTTTTTTAACATAAGCTGTTTGTGAAGAAGATTCGCATCCTGAGTGGCAAGAGCTACGGAAGGTATTTTTTTAACATTGGGGTCGTACCCCATCGAGCCGGTGTGCGGGAATTCATCATCTTCCAGCAAGGTCATGCTTCTCACTAAAACACCGACTGCTCCGGCTCTTGCGGCTTCCACTGCTCCCCAATACCGCTGATCAACACATCCGCTGTACGCTTCAAACGTACTGATGTTACGGGCATCCATCGGGCGGTTGTAAAAGACGATTTTCCCTTTTACCTTTGAGGGATCCATTTCCGAAATCTCTTTTAACGAAGTCACTTCAATCACTTCGGCTTTCAATGGTTTAGAATCCGGCGTTGCAACAGAACCTCCCAGCGTAATCATGCGCAATGGTTGAGCAATTCCCTTAATTTTTACGTACTCATTTTCGCCTCGTTTCCAAAAGGGAACTTCAATTTTTTGTTTGTACACCGTATCTGCACCCACTTTTTGCAGTACGTTAAAACCCCATTGAATTGCCATATCGGCTTGCGGTGAACCACTTAGCCGATGACCGACATTCTTACACAGATCGCGTAGATTTCCATAAGCCTGTCCTTCCGTAAGGGCAATGTCGAAAGCTCTTCGTATTATCAACGAGTCACTCATGGAGCTGTCGGGCGAATCGTAAAACAAATTAAAGCGAGATGTAAAGGACAGTGCCGGTAAAAAGATGAGTAAAACTGCGGGATACAAGCGTCGTAATAATTTCATTGGCATCGATGTTGACACAATAATAGCTGAAAATTGCCGCAAGCATTTGTATCTTGCCGCGGCGTTCTCACCACATTTATTGCAACACTATGAAGAAAAAATTCCTCTGGGCATTGCCCGTTCTTGCGCTTTGTTTCTGGTTCTCAACGAGCGCACTTAACACATCAGAAGACAAAGGCATTCAGTTTATGACCGGTACGCTGGATCAGGCGATTGCTCAGGCAAAAAAAGATAAGAAACTCGTTTTTGTTGATGCCTACACCACCTGGTGCGGCCCGTGTAAGCTCATGGCTAAAAAGGTTTTTACCGAAGAAAGTGTCGGTAAGTATTACAACGAAAACTTCGTGAATCTGAAACTCGATATGGAATCAAGCGAAGGCAAATTTGTTGAATCGAAATACAAGGTGGTGGGTTATCCGACATTTCTGTACATCGATACAGATGGTAAATTAGTTCGGAAAGAAATGGGGCTTGTTGATGCCGAAACTTTTATCGGTTATGGTAAAAGCGCCAAAAGTGATAAAAAATAATTCCGATTTCAGGATTTTATTTTTAACCCGAAGCCTTCCGGAACCAACTCCACTTTGCGGCTCGAATAATTAAAACAGACCATCCGGGTTTTCACTAAAGCTAAAGGCTTACCGGTGGTTTCATTAAACATTTTATAAATTAAATCGAACGAGGTTTGAGTGATTTCACCCACACCGAGTTCGATTTTTATTTTGTCTCCGTAAAAGCCTTCGCTTTTGTAAACAATTCCTGCATCACCCTGAATAAGCGATGTTCCCCAAAAATCCAATTCTGATTTTTCATTTTCTTTTAACCATCGCATCCGGGTTTCATGTGCTAAAACGAGAACTTTATCATTCGACAGATGGTTGCCGTAATTTAGATCTGAAACCGCTATCTGATAGACTGTTTCAAAAAAATAGTGATCCGGTTCTGTAATTTGAATTCTTGCCATCAGTTAAAACCATTAAACCAATTCAATATTTCCTCGGATACCGGAACCGACTTTTCCGTTGCCGGATCAAAGAGTACAAAGGTGATTACCGCATGTGTTTTTGAATGGCCCTCTTCATCCAGAATATTCTGTTCAAACGCAAGTGTTCGCCGGCTGCTGTGCTTTAATTTAGATTCTACCCGAATCACTTCATTTAAAAGAACCGGCTTCTTAAATGTGAGATCTATGTGCACAACAAAAAAGAGAAAACCTGCATCCAATGCTTTTTTATGAACGCCGGAATCATCAAGTGCCTGCCATCTCGCTTCCTCGAACAATTCAAGATATCGGGCGTTATTCACGTGTCCGTATGCATCGCAGTGATAATTTCGGATGGGTATTGAGCAATAAAAAGCCATGACACAAAATAAAAGCATTCAGCTACTTGAACCTCTAAAAATCCTGATTACCGGAGGAACCGGATTAGTGGGTAAAAAGCTCGCATTTGCTCTGAGAACCGGAGGACACGAAGTGAGAATATTGAGCCGGAACCCACAGGGTATTGATGGTGGATTTTATGGCGATTACGAAAAAGATGAAATGGATGCGAATGCTTTAAAGGATTTAGATATAGTTATTCATCTGGCCGGAGCTTCTGTTGCCGGCGGCCGTTGGACAAAAAAAAGAAAACGGGAAATTCTTCAGAGTCGAACCGGAACCGCCAAAATGATTTTCCGGAATCTGATGGAAAACAACATTTCGCTGAAACGGTATATCACTGCCTCCGGAACCGGATATTACGGCAGTCGCAAAGGCGAAATTCTTACCGAACAATCATCGCCGGGAACAGCCTTTCTTTCGGATGTCTGTGTTCAATGGGAAGATGCCGGCACTAGTTTTAAAAACACCGGAGCCAAAGTGTATGCGAATCGAATCGGAGTTGTGCTGAGTCTGAATGGCTGTTTCATTCGCGAACTTTTACCCATTTTAAAGTTTAATCTGCTTTCCGGTTTAGGAAGTGGGAAACAGTTTACTCCGTGGATTCACATCGACGACCTGATCAAAATTTTAGTGAAAGAAACCGAAGGAGAATTAGCACCCGGAGTTTACAACGCGGTTTCACCTCAACCGGCGACCAACAAGGAAATTATTACCGCACTTGCAAAAGCTGCCGGGAAAAAAATTATTCTTCCGAATATTCCGGCCTTCTTTATTCAACTGGCTTTGGGTGAAATGTCAACCGAATTATTAGCCGACATTAATGTGGTTCCTGCAAATCTTCAATCACAACAATTTGAATTTACACATCCGGAAATTCAGGATGCGATGAATATCGAATTAGCTTAGTCTCCCTCTGCCGAATCGAGGAGATGATCGGTTTCATCTTCCACAACTGCAATATCGGCATACCGGAAGTACGCTGCAATTTGTGTCGAAAAAAGGAATGCGAATACAAAGACTTCCAGTGCCAGAATATAAAACACCATCAAAATTCCGCCAACCTTTCCCAACAAACCGAAAACGAACATCAGCATAAAAAGCAGGAATAGAACAACCATAAAAACGATTACAACCAGTATTGCTCTAAACCCTCTGCCGAATGTGATGTTCCCCCAACTGAACCGGATGCTATCCATTAAACTCAACTGCCCTAAAACCATCGCTCCCGGAACTGCCCAAAAGCGAAAGAGCAGGGCCCAAACAAGAAGCATTACCAGAAAATAAATGGCCGGGTTAAAACCGGCGATCGATTGAACAATAAAATTGAGTGTCGAATTCAGAATCTGAAAGACAATCAAAAATCCCATAATCCGGAATACGTCGCGGTTAAACGACTTGGCCAGAATTTCACCTATACCTCTTCCATCTTCCACAATTTTAGATTCACCGGCACGCAGCATAAAATTGGTAATCCACGATAGAACCAGATAAATGATCAGCATAAATACGATCACAGATCCAATGATTGCCGGCGTAAAATAGGGTTTAATCATTTCCATCAGCACATCCTGGTTCTTCTGAATATCCATTGGATTGGCATTTTGGAAATACGATTGAATCTTCTCAATTAGCCCCGAGCCAAATAGTCCAGCAAACAAAGTAAGCGCGGAAACAATACCGACAATTACTAAAATAAGGTACACCAGCAACCCCGGAACTAATAGCTTTTTGGTTACTTGAAAAATCCCATTCCAGAGATCGTTTTTCAGTTGTTCAATCAGATTCATATTCCAAAACTATGTAAAAAACCTATGTGTCTATTCACAGACTTTCCCCCAATTCTCAACTGTTAAAAAAGGTTCAATCCCACTTTAATCCGTCGACGATTTAACGATTATTAGCGAAGCGGTTAGTGTAAATATTTCTAATATTGACCTTTGAAACCTCACTCAATGGAAGAAATCCTCCACAAGGGTAAATTCGGAACCGCGCCTGTTTTTCTTACAGCAATTTCTACAATTCTGGGTGCGATCATGTTCCTGCGATTCGGTTATGCTGTGGGAAGTGTCGGACTCAACGGAACTCTTTTAATTGTGCTTCTGGGTCATTTGGTAACGATTCCTACCGCGATGGCATTAGCCGAAATCGCCACAAATCAGAAAGTTGAAGGCGGCGGAGAATACTTCATCATTTCCAGATCCTTCGGTTTAACAATTGGTTCATCGATCGGAATTGCGCTGTTTTTATCACAGGCCATAAGCGTTGCGTTTTATGTAATTGCTTTTTCAGAAGCCTTCGATCCGTTGCGCGATATGCTTTTTGAACAAACAGGGTTTATGCTTCCCAAGCGGGTAATTGGTTTGTTCAGTGTATTAATGCTCGCCGTGCTAATGTATTATAAAGGCGCCAACACAGGCATGTGGATGCTGTACGTGGTGGTTGCCATTCTTGCCGTTTCGCTCGGTTTCTTTTTCGCCGGAACCGGTTCCTATGAAGGCTCACGACTCATCTCCGCCGACAAAAACGATTTCTTTCTGGTCTTTGCAATTGTCTTCCCGGCGTTTACCGGAATGACGGCCGGTGTGGGTTTATCCGGCGACCTAAAAGATCCCAAACGATCGATTCCTCAGGGAACCATGGTAGCAACTGTTTTGGGCATGATCATCTACGTTCTTATTGCCATTAAACTGAGTGGATCCGCATCTCAGGAAGATTTGCTCAACAATCAGATGGTGATGTCAGATATCGCACTCTGGGGTCCGATTATTCCCATCGGACTCGCAGCAGCAACGATTTCCAGCGCGTTGGGAAGTGTAATGGTTGCCCCGAGAACATTAAATGCAATTGCAACCGATAAGATTATTCCGTTACCCAAACTAAATCATTGGCTTTCTTATCAGCGGCCGGATAACAAGGAACCGGTAAATGCATCAATGGTAACCTGTGCGATCGCGTTTTTCTTTGTGCTGATCGGCGACGTGAATGCGGTTGCGGAAATCATTTCCATGTTCTTTATGGTAACCTACGGATCGATTTGTCTGATCTCGTTACTCGAAAATTTTGCTTCCAGTCCGGGTTATCGCCCATCGTTTAAATCGAAGTGGTACATCAGTGCGATTGGTACTATTTTGTGTATTTATCTGATGTTCAAAATGAACTCCGGGTACGCAACACTTGCCATTGTTTTAATGGTGGTGATTTATTATTTAATCAGTTATTTCCGGAACGACAACAACGATTTGGCGAACATTTTCAGCGGTGTGATATTTCAGATCAGCCGGAATCTTCACGTATTTCTTCAAAAGAAAAATAAAGGCGATGTGAGTGAATGGCGACCTTCCGTGGTGGCTATTTCCAAAGATTCATTTGAACGTTACGCGGCATACGATTTACTCCGATGGATTTCCCATAAAAAAGGTTTCGGAACCTATATTCATCACATCGACGGATATCTGAGTAAAGAATCGGCAGACAAATCCCGAGACTGTTTGCTGCGATTAATTCAAATGACGCAGGTGAGCAAGAGCAGCGTTTTTGTTGATACCATGGTAAATCCCACGTTCGAATCGAGCGTGTCTCAGGTGTTGCAATTACCAGGAGTTTCCGGAAAAGAAAATAATATGGTGCTTTTCGAATACCACGAAAAAGACAATAAAGCATTAGATGAAATTCTCAAAAATTACGGATTAATAAAAGCAGTAGGTTACGACACCTGTATTCTTTGCAGCAGCGATAATAAATTCGGGCTCAATCACGAAATTCATTTGTGGATTACGAGCAGCGATTATCAGAACGCCAATCTGATGATTTATCTGGCATACATAATCATGGGCCATCCCGATTGGAGTAACGGAATCATTAAATTATTTGCCCTGTTTCCGGAAAATGAAAAAGATGAACAGCGAAATAAACTGATGGAATTAGTGAGAACCGGCAGGCTGCCAATTTCTATGAATAACATCGAAATTATTTCCCGAAAAGAAGATACCAATGTAACCGATGTAATTAATTCTAATTCAACGAATGCAGATTTAACCATCGTGGGATTTAGGGGAGAATTAATTAAAAATAAAGGATCATCCGCATTTCATAATTATCAGACTGCCGGAAGTGTGTTGTTTGTTAACAGTCAGAACGAAAAAGAAATAAATTGATGAAACCCGGATTGCGAATAATCAGTCGGTTTACACGTACCCGAAATAAAGCGCTCGGCTTAGGTGAATTAATAGCCATTGCTTTGGGCGGAATGGTTGGCGGCGGCATATTTTCCATCCTCGGTGTTTCGGTCGAACAAATCGGAAATGCCACACCTATTGCGATTTTAATCGGAGGAGTTCTCGCATTTTTTGCTGCATATTCTTACGTTAAACTTTCTGCTTTATACAAAGACGAGGGTGCGACTTATTCCTTTTTTAAAAAGACATTTCCCAATAATGTTTTTGCTTCTTCTTTAGTCGGCTGGTTAATTGTTTTTGGTTACATCAGTACTTTAGCACTTTATGCATTTACATTTTCATCTTACCTGTGCAGTCAGTTTGAAATACTAAATAATGAAGTCTGGAGAAAAATAGTTGCCGGAGCGATCATTTTAGTTTTTGCATTAATAAATATAATAAGTGTAAAAGGCATGGGAAAAATTGAAGACCTGCTTGTTTACACCAAATTATTTCTTCTGATTTTTATTTCAGGAATGTTATCGGCCAGCGGCAGTGCCGACAATATTCTACCACTGATTGAAAAACACACCACGCTCTCTTCCATCCTCATTGTTTCAGCTATTACTTTCGTCGCGTATGAAGGATTTCAGTTGGTAATTCACGCATATAACGAAATGGATAATCCGGAAAAAAATATTCCCCGCGCCATATATACCTCTATCTTAATTGCAACTCTTTTGTATGTCGGACTAGCAATTGCCGCCATCACAACCATTCCGAAAGCGAGCATTATTGCCGATAAAGAATATGCACTGGCAGCAGGAGCCAAAAATTACATCGGAACCTTTGGATTATTCGTAGTGATTTTCGGTGCACTACTCGCAACTTCCAGTGCCATTAGCGGAACTTTATTCGGAGCTTCGAGACTAATGGCTGTTATTGCTCAGGATGGATTTTTACCTAAATATTTAAGCCATAGAATTAAAGTACACATTCCAAATTATGCCATTATCACGATGGCGATTTTATCCTTTGTATTAATTCTCACAGGCGGTTTGCAAATTATTCTGGAGTTCGGAAGTATTACGTTTATTGTGGTTTCATTTTTAATGGCGACATCCAATCTGAAAGTCAGGAAGCAAACCAATACATCACCCGTTATGGCCATTGTCGCCATGGCCGGTTTATTTATCGCGGGTATTTTAATTCTCTATTTTGAATTCACCGAAAACAGGTCTCAGCTTTATTATATAATGGGAATTTATTCACTACTGGGTTTGGGCGCAATTTGGTTTTCGAAAAAGGGGAAAGTGAGTGGAAGTCAGAAATAAAACCTGATTTTAATGGTGGCGTAGCGAATTAGCCGTTATAAAAATTTGGAAGTTTATTTTCAATCAATACTTCAACAACTCCCTTGCATTCGCCATTGCACCCTCCGACGGATCATCGCCGCTCAGCATTTTGGCGATTTCAACAACGCGATCAGAACCGGTGATGGATTTAATCCGTGTTACCGTGGACGTTGATCCGGTTTCTTTATAAACAAAAAAGTGATCTTCTCCCCGTGCGGCGATTTGCGGCAAATGGGTGATGGAAATTACCTGAAGATCTTTCGAAAGATCAGCCATTACTTCCGCCATGCGCTTCCCGATTTCTCCCGAAACTCCAGTGTCAATTTCATCGAAAATAATACTCGGCATCCGGCGGCTTTTGGCCATCTGGGCTTTCATCACTAACATCAAACGGGAAAGCTCACCACCGGAAGCAACCAATTGAACAGGACGCAAATCCTGTCCTTTATTGGAAGTGAAAAGAATTCTGAAAACCGTTAATCCGTGCGATGTGAGTTGTTCGTTTTGTTCCAGATCGAGTTTTACGCGTGCATTCGGTAAACCGAGTTTCCAAAGTTCGCTGTTCATCTCCTCCTCTACTTTTGCCGCTGCTTCCACCCGCTTTTTATGTAAGTCCAGTGCCGATTTAACCGCCTTTTGTTCCAGAACCTGAGACGCATTTTCCAATTTTTTAATCTCATTGGTAAGCTCATCGTTTTCGTACATCAGATCCGACAACCGATCCCGCACCGTAATCAAATCATCGGCTTCCTGCACATTGTGTTTGTGCATGAGTTGCTGAAGAAATTGCAGGCGGGAATTCACGTCATCGAGCCGGGATGAATCGGATGGCAACGACTCTCCTACTTTTTTCAATTCACTTAATGCATCATCGAGATCAATGGAAATGCCTTCCAATCTTTTCGACAATTCACCGAGTGAAGAATCAGCCGGTGCGAGTTTCAGCAATTGACGAACAGTGGATTTCAAAACATCCAAAGCCGGTTCATCGCTTTCGGTAAATATGTTGCAAATGGCAGCGATTCCGGTTTCAATATCGCCCGCATTCTGAAGCAGTTCGTACTCTTCTTCGAGCGACTTCATCTCTCCGGTTTTCAGTTCGGCCTTGGAAAGTTCTTCCCACAAAAAATTATTGTAATCGGCCTGGGCTAATTGCTGACGTTCCTTTTCACGAAGCGTTGCTAATTGTTTCTGGGCATCCCGAAGCGAACGGAAATTTTTAGAATATTCCTCAAAATCGATTTGCGTTTTGCAAACCCCTTCCAACCATTCAAATAAAAAATCGGAATCGGAAATTCGGCTGGTCTGATGTTGCGAATGAATATCCACCAATTTTTCACCGAGATCTTTTAGCGCGTTCAGACTAACCGGTGTATCGTTCACAAATGCACGCGAGCGACCGGAGTCCAGAATTTCTCTGCGCAAAATGGTGGTCGGCAGAAAATCAAGATCATTGTCATCAAAAAAATTCTGCAGACCGAGATTGCTGATGTCAAAGGTTCCTTCGATCACACATTTGTTTCCCGAATTGCCGATGCTTTTGATATCGGCGCGTTCTCCGAGAATTAATCCGAGCGCACCGATAAGTATCGATTTTCCGGCTCCTGTTTCCCCGGTAATGGTGTTCAGACCTTTCCCCGGCTCAAAGCGGAGATTGTCCATCAACACGAAGTTATTAACCTGCAGACTTATCAGCATAGCGCAAAAATAGAAGGCCGTTAACGCATTGCTTCTGCTTTAAACGATTATTTCTCCAAACGTTTTGTACACGATCAATTCTCCATTTATACTGACAAAGCCGAGCGTTATCAATTGTAGTTTTCCTGAAATACTCCTGGCTTTCGTCAGTAATTCTCCTTTTATTAACGGGGCTTTTAACACGCTTTCCGCTCAAATGTTAGTCGTGTTTGCGGGGCAGACAATCGTCGTAAAACGAGCTTCCTTTGGTCGCTGTTTTTCAACGTTGCTGCCAGACCGCGCACATCGCCAAACATAACCGCTGCAATCGTTAAGCCCTCATCCGCCGAAGCTATTGCGCCAGCAATTGCGTAGGCGGATCGAACTTGGATCCGTAGCGGGGACGCTACGGACAGGTCGTTACTGTTACTGTTTCTGTTACCGTTACTGTTTCTGTTACCGTTTCAATCTCCGCTTCCGTTTCTTCAAATTCACCTTTCAAACCCAAGTCTTATGGTCGCCATCGACAAAAACATTTTTCCGTTATCTGGTAATTTGATGAAACCGTATTTGCTATAGAATTTCTCAGCTGAAGAATTAATTGGATCTACAATAACTGCGAACGAACCAATTAATGAAGATAGCCCCAGACTTCTTTTCAACGCATCTATTAATAATAGTTCGCCCAATCCGGTTCCCTGAACGGTTTTATCAATGGCAAGCCGGCCGAGTAGTGTGACCGGCAAATCTTTGTAGGTCGGTAATTTTTGGTAAATCTCTTCAGACACATTAGCCATCGGAACGCTGCCATTTGATAAGGTGTAATATCCCTTAACTACCTTCTTTTCATCGGAAGCAACAAAGCAAGCTGCCAGTTTTCTCTTCACATCCTGACCGGCGTGTTTCTTTATATAAATATCCAACTGAGATACCCCACACGAAAAGTTCTTTTGGTCGTGATGACGGTTAAGCAGTTCGGTTAGATCTTTCACTTTAGCCCACCACTGTCCTGATATTTCCCTATTGCCTGCTGTAAAGCAGAATTTGGTTTATTGTGATTAACCAACGCATTAAAAAAAATCTCGCTATCCTTTTGTGTTGAAATAATGGTTTCACGCTCTGAAACAATTTGCAAGGCCTTCTCCTGAACCGTTATAATAACAAAATCAGATAGGTTTTTAAATCCTGCCAACAATGCCGCTTTCTCGAACAATTGCTTTTGCTCTTTGGTCATTCGTGCATCGAATCTTGTCTTTTCTTTTAATGAGTTCATCACCTTAATTAATCAAAAACCGAATGTACGGAATATTTCCGTACGAACCCATTCCGGTATTGTTACGCTTTTCTCAATTTCAAAAAACTACTGCACAACTATTTCCCGCATCAATAGGTAAACTCAGGGATTTCTAATTTCGCAGCATGGAAGATAAAAAACCACTCATTCTGGTGAGCAACGACGACGGCATTACCGCTCCGGGAATACGGGCATTGGTTGAAGCCATGAGCGAATTCGGTGAAGTCGTTGTGGTTGCACCCGATAGTCCGCAATCCGGTATGGGACACGCCATCACGATTTCGGAACCGCTGAGAATGGATCATACCGATTATTTCGGTCCGCACATTCGGGCCTATCAATGCTCCGGCACACCGGCCGATTGTGTGAAACTCGCATTAGATAAAGTACTCGATCGCCGTCCGGATCTTTTGGTTTCCGGAATTAACCACGGTTCCAATTCTTCTATCAATGTTATTTACTCGGGAACAATGTCGGCTGCCGTTGAAGGTGCCATCGACGGTTTGCAGGCCATCGGATTTTCATTGCTCGATTATTCCATGGATGCAGATTTTACCGCCGCCAAATACGTTGTTCGACATGTGGTTGGAAAAGTTTTAGAACACAAGCTCCCGCCGGAAACCTTGTTGAACGTGAACATCCCGAAAACATCAAAAGAAGATTTAAAAGGAATAAAAGTCTGCCGGCAGGCGAGAGCTAAATGGGTGGAAGAATTTGATGAGCGAACCGATCCGTATCAACGTAAATATTACTGGTTAACCGGCAAGTTCGTAGATTTGGATCACGGTCAGGATACCGACGAATGGGCGTTGAAAAACGGTTATGCTTCCGTGGTTCCGGTTCAATTTGATTTAACCGCGCACCATGCCATCGGAATCCTGAATAACTGGGAATTGAATGAAGAAAATTGATAACACATGGTTTGGTTTACTAGCCGGCTTGATTGCTCCTTTTGCGGTTTTACTCATTATCTTTAAACTCGGTGGGTTTATGGAAGCAGATGAGGATGTTCAACTTCTCTGGCTGAATATTAAAATGACAACCGTGCTTTTCAGACCATGTCTTCTTATTAATCTTGCCATATTCATGATCACGATAAACCGGAACTGGTTGAAATTCTCCAGAGGACTTGTATTCGCAACAATGATTTATGCGGCAGTTGTGATTTATTACCACTTTCAATAAATGAAGTATTTCGTAATTGCCGGAGAAGCTTCCGGTGACCTGCACGGGAGCCGGTTAATACGGGCCATTAAAAAACTGGATGAAACTGCCGAATTCAGAGGAATGGGCGGTGATATGATGATTGAAGCCGGATTGGATCCGATTGCTCACATCCGGGAATTCAGCATAATGGGTTTTGTGGAAGTGCTGTTGAAATTCGTGTCAATTCGGAAATTATTTAAAAGAACTGAGTCTGCAATTTCTGATTTCAAACCCGATAAAGTTATCCTGATCGACTATGGTGGATTTAACCTACGCATGGCGAAACGGGTGAAGAAAATGGGAATTCCCGTTCACTATTACATACTCCCGAAAGTATGGGCCTGGAATGAAGGACGCGTTAAAAAGATCCGGGACTTTGTTGATTTTGCTTATGTGATTTTTCCTTTTGAAGAAAAATGGTTTAAACAAAGAGGAGTAAATGCAATGTATGTCGGAAACCCGGTTGTAAGTACCATTGAGACTTACAGATCTGTTGCAGGCAAAACAGAACCGTCGGAAAATCATATTGCCCTTTTGCCCGGAAGCCGGAAACAGGAAATCCAGCGCATTTTGCCCGTGATGTTATTGGTTGCAGAGCGGTTTACTAATTTCGAATTCACCATTGCCATCCGCGAGAAATCAGAACTTATACCGGAGACATTGCCGTCAAATGTTCGGGTAGAAACCGGCAATACATATCATACTGTAATGACTTCGAGGCTTGCACTTGTAACATCCGGAACTGCCAATCTGGAAACTGCAATGCTGAATACACCACAAGTAGTTTTATATAAAGCGAGTCCTCTCTCTTACTGGATTGGGAAACGAGTGGTGAAAGTGAAATTTATTTCTCCGGTAAATCTCATATTGAATCGCGCCCTGATCACCGAACTGATTCAGACTGATTGCAATCTTATAAATTTGGAGCGGGAAACGGAGCGTTTACTTGACGGGGAATCTGCGAATAATATCCGGGCGGGTTACGCAGAACTCACAGAGATGCTAACATCCAAAGATGCTGCAATGGAAACGGCATCTGCGATAACCGGCATCCACATTAAAACAGAAAAAAAAGAATGACAAAAAATATCCGAATTCAGTTGGCTTTGGTTTTAGTTTCGGCGTTTGCGCTTTATGCCTGTAAAGGAAGAAAGGCTGCCGTTAAGTCTGATGATAAGAAAGAAAATACTGTCAGTATTCAGATTCTATACACATCCAATCCATGTGGTGGTGCTCAACCTACTCCCGACATCGTGGAAGAAATGCAGCGTCCGAAACCCTACACTCAAAAGGAAATCTGGATTGCGCCTTTCATGAAGGAATCGGAAGCAATAAAATATAAAACGGATAAAGAGGGAAAACTCAATATTGCCATTGATACGGGATTTTATCAGGTGTATGTGTACAATCCGGTTCCGTTGGTCGCAGTTTCCGATTCGGTGAAAAGAAGTGAAAAGGAAGATTGCGAGCGCATGTTCAAACTGGAGCAGAAAGCACCGTTGGGAATCTTAAAAAACACACCACCGGCAGAAGTAATTCTCAATCTGATGTGTAATCCTTGTGAAGAACCCAAACCCTGACGTAATTGGAGAATTGGGAAATTCGGGAATGGGAGAAGTATTGTCGAAAGCCCCAAATGCTGTACTTTAAAACTAAAATGTACGCGGTGGCTTTGTCAGTATACTGACGAAAGCCAAGAATATTTAAGGAAAACTACAAGTATTAACGTTTGGCTTTGTCAGCATAAATGGAGAGTTGTAGAAAATTCCAGGTTAAGAATACCAATAAAATTCGCCTAATAGAAACCATTCTTCGTGATCAATTAAAAGGGTCGACTGTGATCTAACAGTCTACCCTTTTTTATGCAATTAGAAATCAGGAAAAGATTTAACAATGTGATAAAATAATTATTCGGTAATATAGATTTGTTTACCGGTACGTTATGCGTAACTTTAAAATAACATCAATGAAGAGTAAAAATATTTTTCTAAGCGCTGCATTATGGTCAATAACTTTTATTTCTTATGGTCAAGATACTGCTATTTACAAACTGAGACTGAGTTTACCACTTTTTGATCTTCCCCAAACATACTCTTTGCCCCAAAAAATACCTAGCATGCAACAGGCTTTTGAATTATCAAATGACTTCTACGAATTAAGTTTCTGGGGCATTGATGTTTTAGGAGACAGAATATTTATTCCCAAAAACAAAAATTACACAAAGGGCAAAAAAATCGGAAATGCCGTTTTTAAATACGGAGTTAGCTTAATCTTCTCTCAATATGGAAGTGAACTTCCTATTCCTTTAGGTGTATGGTCACATGAAGAATATCATAGGTCTGTATTAGGCACTGATAATATTTCATCCAAAAATGGCAATTGGATACTGAATAGATGGGAAGGAACTGTATATGGTATTTCCGATTCTACATTGTCGCTTCAAAAAAGTGAAAATATAAATAATCTTTTGTATTCGTATGTGGCGGGTGTTCAATACGAAATTGCTTTAAATCAAAAGACGACTCTGAACGATTTTTATAAAAGTAGAACGTTAAATAAAAACGCTCTTCTTCTTTATAATGCCTATTATGTTTTTAACTATTTTAAATTCTCAGCTAGTGCAATTAGCGACTCTGTAAAAATTTTGGCACCACCACACGAAAGTAAAAACCCAATGGAAAGAGATTACGCTGGAGCCGATTTGACCGCATGGGTATATGATATGTTCAACCCATCAGAGCCTTTTAGTTCAAGAGACTCATTTCCTGGAGGGAATGGCTTAAACCGAAGAATTGGATTTTCAGACCTCTCATCAGAAGAACAATCATATTTAACAAAACAAAAGAATTTGTCCTTAATTAATTTCATTAATCCTGCAATTTTCTTTATTAATAGGATAAAATTAAATAACAATTTATCCTTCAATGTCATTACTCAATATGCTCCTACTCATTTTGGAAATGACGTTGCTGTTTTTATTCCATTGAAATACAAGCAGTTTGATTTATTACTAAATGTTCATGATTATTCTAACAAGACAGCCGGAGGATTTGGTGTAGGCGTCGGATTATACAATTATATAATTTCAGATAAGTGGGAATCTGACTTAGCATTAAATTTTTGGAATCAACCGAAAGCGTTCTACGACAATACTAAAATTTTGGGCGGGCAACTTAACATTGCTACCAAATATTATTTCAAGAACAATTTTGCGGGTTTTATTAGTCTTACAGGAAAGACAAAAGGGTGGACAATTTCTAATCCATATCTTGAAAGCAATCTTAGTGTTCAATTGGGACTAAATTATAATTTAAAGAATTGACGAGAGCTACGCATAACAGCACCTACCCAAAAGGCGGGTTTTCGTGTTCCAAAGACAGTTTTGTGGTTAATCAAACTTTAGTTTTTCAAATCAAGTTTTGTGGTGAAAGTCCTGCCCTTCGGTTAGCAGCAAAACGTTGTAGAGCACTTAAATAATGGGACAAAGAACAGTTTTTTATCAATCCCGAACAGGTCAAAGTTTAAGTAAACACTTGCTTATGGACTACTCCAACTTTCGACAGTGGTTATTGTCTGAAAACAGAAACTCAATTCAAGAATTTAACGAGAGATTGATTTCCGATAGGCTTGAACGATTTTTAAATGAAAATGACTCGCTTAGAAATTTTCAAATTGCCGGACAAGAGATTATTGACGAATTGACAACCATATTTCTATTGACCTTTTGTGATTATGGACCAGGAAAGGACAAGTTTGAAATTGTTGGACCAATGATGGGAACCTTGAGATACGAAGAGTTTAAAAAGCAAATTTTGAAAACAAATGACTCAGAACTTAAGGCTATTTGCTCAACTCTCGACAATGGAAAATCATTAATGAATGATAACCCATTTATTACAAACCATGACGATAACATAGAAGGGTTTTGGACTGCAGACGAACAACGAAGATTGGAGCAAAAGCTCAAAAAAATGAAAAGCCTTTTTGACAAGACTGAAGGTGTTGAATATTTGATTTCTGTTCTTGAAGAAACAAAGGACAAAAATCAAGAATTGATAATAGATATTGAAAAATAAAAAACGCTCTATAACAGCAAGGATAAAATATAGCGAGGTTCTGTGGTTCTCCGCAGTTCGCTTCCCGCAGCATCTTTTCTTTCCGGTGGAAAGAAAAGAACTCCGAACAGCCCTACATTTCATGCTTGAGAACCGTTGACTTAATTTTAAATGATTCTACATCTAATCACACCAACCTCCGGATCACTTCAATTTTAGTAGTAATAGAACAAAATGAACTGTGCGAAGTGGATCTTAAAACATGAATAAGATCGAGTGGGTGGGCTGTCGGAAAGGCGGGATAGCCCCAGTGGGAATTTGTCATTTGGTAGAAAATCGGAAAAGTGCTTGACACTTCTTTCCCCAGATTTTCAACAAATGATAAAGGGCGCTTGCCAGCTTTCTTTCCGACTTGATTTTTTGCTTACTTTTTCATCAAGAAAAAAGTGAGAAGCAATGAGAATGTAAATCACTACCCAACCAATTTACAAACTTGGTGTATCCAAACAGAGAAGCATTTAATTTTAACCTTCGATACAGCCCTGAACATTTTACCAAAGCCGATCAGGTTTTGGGCACTTTCTAATCCTTTGGGCTTCGGGTATCTGCCAATTGATAAACAAAATGTACCGTTGGTGTTCTCCGCGCCAATCTTCGACCGGTATCCGGCTGGGAGTTCAGAACAGGTTGAAAGTGAAATATGTATATCTTACCTGCTAAAATCATAAGTAGTAGTCTTGTCATTTTTTATAAGAAAAATTTGTTAATATTACTCCAAATAAAAACGGGATATGAAAAAGGTTACTATGCTGATTATTGGGGCACTGTTCCCATTTGGACTCAGTTATTCTCAAGTGTTTCTGGACAATTTTGATTCTTATACCGTAGGCAGTTATTTGGGGAATTCGTCATCTGACTGGACTACATGGAACTCATCACCAGGGACTTCGGAAGACTGTTATATTGTCAATGACATGTTTTACAGCGATTCAAATTCCATCTACTTCTATTCTGCATCAGGCAATGGCCCTCAGGACGTGGTTTTGCCTTTTGGCCAGATTTACAATAGCGGCAGATTTAAGTTCGACTGCATGTATTTTATCCCGGATAGCAGCACTTCTTATTTCAATTTTCAAGCAGCATCCAAAACCGGAGTTACCTGGGCTCTTGAAGTGAATTTTAATGGCAACTCCACCTTCGATGCCGGGGGGTATCTCTCTGCCAACTACCCACAAGCCCAATGGTTTCATCTTGAAGTTGACATTAATCTAGATAGTAATATCTGGGAGTTTTTTATTGATGGAGTATCCAAAGGATCGTTTTCAAACAGTGTGAATGCCGTCTCTTATCTCGATATATATCCTGCTCAAGCCGGAGAATTTTGGATTGATGATGTGGGTTTTTGCGTGAACCAGGACTGTAATCCCGAATTGGCTTTGTCAGATTTGAAAATAACTCCGGTTAGTAATTGCTCCGGCCATTCCGCTGATGTTTCGCTAAAGGTGAAGAACAATGGTCCGAAGGTAGCCAATAGCATGATTCTCGGCCTTGATATGGCTGGTCAAAACAGGACAACCATAAATATCGATCTCAATAATTTGGCGGTTGGCGATTCTACCACCTTATCGCTTAAAAATGCATTTACACCCAAAACCATTGGCACTGGTCTCGTGATTTCAGCCATCAATGTACAATCGGATATCGAACCTTCAAACGACACGGCCACTGCGACCATTAGTGTTATAAAATCTCCCAAATCAAGCATTTCAAAAGGCAGTGTATTCAATGGACAGTTCAAGAAAGGGACTTCAGGCGATCCGGATATTACCGAAGTCGGCAAAGTAATTCAATATGAATTCACCCCGCCTCAAGGCCAAGGTAATAGCTCCTACAACACAAATTGGAAGATTGAATCAGTTACGGCATACAGCGCAAAAGGCAATATTATAAGTCCATTTTGGACGCTCACCTCGCCTACTGCCTCAAATAATGGGTATTTGTCTGTAACACCACCTTCCGGCTATTTAGACAGTGTAATTTCTATTTGTATTGTGGTTGTAGATTTGAATTCGGGGTGCGATTCCGGCATGTGTCGATCTATTTTAATTGCACCGACACCTAAACCTAATTTCAAATTCACCACTCCTTCATGTGACGGCAGTCCAATCCAATTCACCAATCTTTCTACCATTCATTCCGGTTCAATTGTTTACAAATGGTTGTATGATGATGGTGATTCGAATAATTACGTCGATCCGACGCACACTTACGCAAAACCAGGCACCTATTGCGTCAAACTAATAGTTACCAGTTTGCCGTATATGGTTTCCAGCGATACCACTTTGTGTGTTACCGTTTCAGAAAATCCGGTAATTGATTTCAAAATTCAGAATGCCTGCTACGGGGATGATGTTATCTTCACTGATAGCACAACCATTAATGGCGCTACCTTAACTTACGATTGGGATTTTGGGGATGGTTCTTCACACGCAAATGTTAAAAATCCCAAACACCAATATGCCAAACCGGGAATATATCCAGTAACCTTAGTTGTTAAATCCAGTGATGGGTGTGAGGACAAACAAATCCAAAATGCATTTCAGTTTCCCAAACCAGTTGCTAATTTCTACTACAATGGCAATTGCACGAATACGGATATTCAGTTTAGTGATGTATCCACAATCTCATCAGGTACTTTGGGGCGAAAGTGGAATTTTTATGATGGTAAATCGGAAACCCTTTGGAACCCCAAACATGTGTTTACCTCGTCCGGAAAAAATTCAGTAACACTTTATGCGATATCCAATTTGGGTTGCATCGATTCCTTGACTAAAGAATTGGATATCGATGCCGGGCCATTAACAGATTTCACATTTGGTCAAGTTTGTGATTCCAAACCTACCGAGTTTGTAAATACAACTACAGAACCTGATAGTGTGACAGTTACTTACACCTGGCAATTTGGAGATGGTGCAAATTCAACCTCCAAATCCCCATCACATCAGTACAAAGAATTAAAACAATTTACGGTTCAATTAACCGCTCGTGGCGACAATGGGTGTTCTGCTTCCATCCAAAAGAATGTTACCGTAAAAATTCAGCCAGTGGTAGATTTCACCGGGCCAAACACCTGTGAAGGTGAACCTGTCCAATTTGTAAACAAAACCAATGAAAGAGATTTACAAGTGAACTATATGTGGACTTTTGGAGATGGAGATACTTCTTCGGCGTTTGCTCCAACTAAAACATATAACATTTCCGGAACCACCATTTTTGGTGTTACGCTAACAGCCAGTGCTAATGGAGCATGTACCGATTCAAAAACAATTGCTGTAAGGATAAGTGAAACGCCCAATTGTGGTTTTACCTATAATCAGATTGGCGGACCTACCCTAACCTACACCTTTAAAGCAGATAGTGCCAACTATCCATTTTATCAGTGGCATTTTGGAGATCAGGGAACCTCAAATGGTTACAATCCTACCTTCACTTTCGATAAAGAGGGTACGTATAAAATATCCATTGTAGTCAGGTCAACTGATGGGTGTGAATGTGTAGACTCTTCACAAACCCTTGAGGTTAAGCCATCCGGAATTGAAGATGTATTGGCCAACAATACGATAAAAGTGATGCCCAATCCAAGTTCCGGAAATTTCACCCTCGTATTTAACACGCCATATAATCACGATGATGTTATGATAAACATGTTCGATGCGCTGGGAAAACTTGTTTATTCCAAAAACACATTTAGAAATGCCGAAAATTTAATTCAATTGGATATTGAGCATTTGGTAAATGGAATGTACTATTTAACCGTGGTCAACAATGATATTAGCGCAACCAAATCGATACAAATCATTAAATAATGAGTGACCGATAATTGTTAAAGTTGGATCAAAACTTAGATCTGATCTGCTTTCCACATCATACCAAGCCTCATCATTTTGATGAGGCTTGTTTATTCAATAAGATGTTGCCGGATTATTTATCATAGTCCTCTCGCAGAATAATTTGGTAACCGTTAGAGGTTTTATCAACCAACTTCCATTCTTTGATTTACCACAAAATTGAAATGTATACTTAAGACCAGTTTATTGTTCTTCAACGATTCGTTTGTAAAGATTCCGGAGAAAGTTGGGTAACAATCTCTCAAACCAGTGCACATTTTTTTGCCAAAGCATGTGATATGTATACCATGATTTTGGAGCGGATTTTGGTTGCCAAGCGAGAGTCAGGAAAAACATCCTTTCCTATAAACAAAAAGGGTTGTCCATCAATAGACAGACAACCCTCTTCTATGCAAATCGATATCAGATTAAAGATTTCCTCTTCGTTCCTGTTCGCGTTCGATCGATTCGAACAGCGCTTTAAAGTTGCCTTTACCAAAAGATTGAGCACCGCAGCGCTGAATGATTTCGTAAAACAACGTTGGTCTGTCTTCAACCGGTTTCGTGAATAATTGAAGCAGATAACCTTCATCATCGCGATCAACCAAAATGTTGAGACTCTTTAAAACGGTGATGTCTTCATGAATTTCCCCAACCCGATCGAGCAGGTCTTCGTAGTAATTATCCGGAACGTACAGAAATTCAATGCCCCGCTTCCGGAGTTCGGTAACGGTTTCAATAATATCATCGGTTGCCACGGCGATGTGTTGAACACCGGCACCTTTATAAAACTCAATGTATTCCTCGATCTGTGATTTTTTCTTTCCGTCTGCAGGTTCGTTGATCGGGAATTTCACATAACCATTTCCATTGGAAACAACTTTAGACATGAGTGCGGAATACTCAGTGGAAATATCTTTATCATCAAATGTGAGCAACAGTTTAAAACCCATCACATTTTCATAGAAATTAACCCACTCGTTCATCATTCCCAGTTCTACATTCCCAACGCAGTGGTCAACGTGCTTAAGACCAACCGGAGTAACATCCAGCTTGTGCCAGGGCTTCACAAAGCCCGGCATAAAAGGTCCGGTATAATTTTTACGTTCAACAAACTTGTGAATCGTTTCCCCATAGGTGTGAATTGCAGAAACCACAACTTCACCGAATTCGTCTTTCATCACCGTTGGTTCCATAAAGGGCTTAGCACCTCTTTTGGTTGTTTCTTCAAATGATTTACGCGCATCATCCACCCATAAACTCAGGAATTTAACACCGTCGCCATGTTGTCTTACATGTTCAGAAATAGGCGAATCGGGTTGTATGGCGGTGGTTAATATAATGGTGATTTTGCCTTGCTTTAAAACATAAGAAGCTCGGTCTCTTATACCGGTTTCTGGGCCGGCATAAGCAATGAGCTCATAACCCCACGCGGATTGATAATAATATGCGGACTGCTTGGCATTTCCCACATAAAATTCGAGGTGATCCGTTCCGAGGAGCGGAAGAAAATCTACCTCAGTAGCTGTAGGTTCCAGTGTTTCTCGTATCATGATTTTAAAAGGATTTGGATGCAAATATCCAGAAAATAATAAAAAAGGCAGGTCGAATTTGATTGAATCTTCGACTTCAAATTTTTCTAAAATAAAAAAGCAGTCCGGCAAGGGACTGCTTTTAGATATTAAGAATTGAATTTCTTATTTCGTTTCTTCAGATGCTTCGTCTGCGGCATCGTTTGAAATGTCTTCAGCAGCTTCTGCAACTGCATCAACCGTTTTTTCGACGTTGGCAGCAGCTTCAACTTTCTTGGTGCCACCACTTCTTCTACTTCTTCTTGTTTTCGCAGTAGTTGATGTGGAAGCAGATTTCTGATCGAGCATTAATTCGTTAAAATCAACAAGCTCCATCATACACATTTCAGCATTATCACCTTTTCTGTTGTGCGTTTTGAGAATGCGGGTATATCCTCCCGGACGATCTGCAATTTTCTCAGCTACAGTTCCAAAGAGTTCTTTAACGCTCTCTTTATCCTGAAGGTAGCTGAACACAACTCTTCTGGAGTGGGTTGTATCGTTTTTTGCTTTGGTGAGCAATGGCTCGATGTAAACGCGAAGTTCTTTAGCCTTAGCGGTTGTTGTGAAAATGCGTTTGTGGCGGATCAGTGAAGATGCCATATTGGAAAGCATGGCGTCTCTGTGGCCGTACTTTCTACCAAGGTGATTGATTTTATTTCCGTGTCTCATCTTTTCTTACCTCTTCAGTCTTATTCGTCGTCAAGATTGTATTTGGCTACATCCATTCCGAATGTAAGTCCTTTGTCGCGTACGAATTCTTCGAGCTCAGTAAGCGACTTCTTACCGAAGTTTCTGAACTTGAGAAGATCTTCAATCTGGTAACTAACCAATTCTCCGAGCGTTCTGATTTCAGCAGCTTTCAAGCAGTTATATGCACGAACCGACAAATCCAGATCAGCGAGTGAAGTCTTAAGAATTTTACGCATGTGCAGCGTGTTTTCATCAACTTCTGTAGCTTTGGTTTTCACCTGACTGTCGAGAAGAATGCTTTCATCTGAGAACAGAACGAGGTGCTGAATCATTATTTTAGCAGCTTCTTTCAGCGCTTCTTCCGGATGAATTGAACCATCTGTTGTTACTTCGAAAATTAATTTTTCGTAGTCAGTTTTTTGCTCAACACGGAAGTCCTCAACTCTGAATTTCACATTTTTAATCGGTGTGAAAATAGAATCGATAGGAATTAAACCGATAGGAGCATCAGACGGAAGGTTTTCCTCTGAAGGTACATATCCTCTGCCTTTATCAACAGTAAGTTCTATTTCAAGATTTACAAATGGCTCCATTGTGCAGATAACCAATTCGGGATTCAAAATCTCGAACGCATTGGTATATCGGGCAATGTCCCCGGCTGTAAAAGTTTCCTTCCCTTTAATAGAGATGTAGATCTTTTCGATTTCATGACCTTCTGCAATTCGTTTAAAACGAACTTGCTTAAGATTCAGAATCATTTCGGTAAGATCTTCAGTCACTCCTTTAATAGTGCTGAATTCGTGATCAACACCCGGAACTTTGATTGAAGTAATCGCATAACCCTCCAGAGAAGAAAGCAGAATACGACGCATCGCATTACCAACGGTTACACCGTAACCTTTTTCAAGCGGAGAGAATTCGAACAGACCGTAGTTGTCTGTTTCTTTATGCATGATTACCTTATCCGGTTTTTGAAAATTCAGTATGGCCATATCGCTAATACTTTCAGGTTATTTTGAGTACAATTCGACGATGAGTTGTTCTTTGATATTTTCCGGAATCTCATCTCTTTCCGGATAGTTCAGGAATGTTCCTGTGTAGCTGCCACCATCCCACGACAACCAGCTGAATGTTTTTTTACCAGCGAGTGAGTTGTTGATCAGCTCCATTGATTTTGATTTCTCACGAACTTCAACCACATCACCAGGTTTTAATTGATAAGATGGAACGTTGGTTACCACTCCGTTTACCATTACGTGTTTATGAGAAACAAGCTGTCTCGCAGCGCTTCTGGTTTTTGCGATTCCCAAACGGAAAACCGTATTATCCAGTCGGCTTTCGAGAAACTTAAGAAGGTTCTCACCGGTGATGCCTTTTTTGCGGGCTGCTTTATCGAACAGATTAGCAAATTGACGCTCAAGCACACCATAAGTGTATTTGGCTTTTTGCTTCTCCGCCAACTGAATAGCGTATTCAGATTTCTTACCTCTTCTTCGGGAATTTCCGTGCATCCCCGGAGGATAGTTCTTTTTGTCCAGAACCTTGTCAGGTCCAAAAATGGGCTCCCGGAACTTACGGGCTATCTTCGACTTGGGGCCTCTGTATCTTGCCATTTAATTAATCTCTTGATATATAAATTCTACACTCTTCTTCTTTTCGGAGGACGACAACCGTTGTGTGGAAGCGGAGTAACATCGGTAATCGACATTACTTCAATTCCGGCAGCGGTTAAGGTTCGGATGGCAGATTCACGACCTGCTCCCGGTCCTTTCACAAACACGTTCACCTTACGGAGTCCTGCATCGGCTGCGATTTTAGCGCAATCGGTACAAGCTACCTGACCAGCATACGGAGTGTTTTTCTTAGATCCTCGGAATCCCATCTTGCCCGCGCTGGACCAGGAAATAACCTGCCCCTGAGCATTGGTGATTGAAATGATCAAATTGTTGAAAGTAGCTTTGATATGCACTGCGCCGATCGAATCGACAACTACTTTTCTTTTCTTGGTTACCTTCTTACCGGTTGCCATTTTACTAAATCAATAAATCAATTACTTGGTTGCCTTTTTCTTACCAGCCACTGTCTTACGCTTACCTTTTCGGGTACGGCTGTTATTCTTGGTTCTCTGCCCACGGAGCGGAAGACCTTTCCTGTGACGAAGTCCACGGTAACAACCGATGTCCATCAATCGCTTGATGTTCATCTGGGTTTGTGAACGTAGCTCTCCTTCAACCAGAAGTTCGTCTGCAATGTACTGTCTGATGTTTGCCTGATCATCGTCGTCCCAGTCCTGAACTTTTTTGTTCAGATCCACTTTGGCGGTGTTCAGAATTTTCTCAGCAGTCGACAGACCGATTCCGAAAATGTAAGTGAGGCCAATTACTCCTCTTTTGTTTTTGGGTAAATCTACCCCTGCAATCCTTGCCATATAATATCTTAGCCTTGTCTTTGCTTGTACTTTGGATTTTTCTTATTGATCACGTAAACCTTTCCTTTACGTTTCACAATCTTGCAGTCAACACTGCGCTTTTTTACGGCGGCTGTTACTTTCATCTTACTTGTATCGATAGGTTATTCTGCCCCTTGACAGATCATACGGACTCATTTCCACCTGAACCTTATCTCCCGGAAGAATTCGGATGTAATTCAACCTCATTTTCCCGGATATGGTCGCAATGATAACGTGCCCGTTCTCCAACTCAACTCTGAACATAGCATTCGATAAGGCTTCCGTAATTGTACCGTCTTGCTTTATCGAATCCTGTTTTGCCATGTCTGTTTTGAGGGCTGCGAAATTAGTAATTATTAAATTAAAATCAATTTCTTTTTTAAGCGGAGATTGCTCCACCGGTTGAACTTCTTCCTTTTATTCTTCCAGACTTCATTAATCCGTCGTAGTGACGCATCAACAAATGACTTTCAATTTGCTGAAGGGTATCCAGAACAACACCAACCATAATCAGGAGTGATGTTCCTCCGAAGAACTGCGCAAACTGGTTGTTAACCCCAAAGATCACTGCGAAAGCAGGAAAGATGGAAACGAAACCAAGGAATACAGCTCCGGGAAGTGTTATTCTCGACATAATACTGTCTATAAAATTTGCGGTAGCTCTGCCTGGTTTTACACCCGGAATAAAACCACCGTTTCTTTTTAAATCATCTGCAATCTGTGTCGGGTTGATCGTGATTGCCGTATAGAAATACGTAAACAACACAATCATGATGAAGAATGTAAGATTGTATGTTAATGAGGTGTATTCAAAGAATCCCTGAAAGAATCCCTGAAGTGAATCAGAACCCGGAAAGAAACCGATGATTGACCCGGGAATAAACATCAGCGCCTGAGCAAAGATGATCGGCATTACACCTGCAGCATTCACTTTTAAAGGAAGATACTGTCGAACACCACCGTATTGTTTGTTACCAACAATTCTCTTAGCGTATTGAATCGGAATTCGTCGTGTACCCTGAACGAGCATCACCACCGAAAGAATAACCAGCAACCAGATAACAATTTCAATTACGAAAATGATCGGCCCCCCATTGTTATTCACTTTATGCGCGAACTCTGCCAGAATTGAATACGGCAACATGGAGATAATACCCACCATAATGATGAGAGAGATACCGTTACCCAAACCGCGATCTGTAATTCTTTCACCCAACCACATCGTGAACATGGTACCGGCAACCAGAATAAACACCGAAGAGATTACAAACATTCCGGATGAAACTCCCGGAGCGATTGCAGCCCCCTTGGTTCCCTGGAAATTAACTATGTATGAAAATGCCTGAACTGCAGTAATTACAACCGTAAGCAAACGGGTAATCTGGTTCATCTTACGACGACCATCCTCTCCTTCCTTAGACATTTTCTGGAAAGAAGGAACCGCTACCGTTAGCAACTGCACAACGATAGATGCAGAAATGTACGGCATAATACCCAATGCAAAAATGGATGCTCTGTCGAATGCACCACCGGCGAAGGTGTTGATAAGCCCCAGCAAACCTTTGGATGGGTTAGCATTATTCAATTGATCGAGAATCGATTTATCGATACCCGGGAGTCTGATGAAGGTTCCCACACGGAACACGGTCAAAAGAAGCAGGGTGTTCAAGATCCGTGTTTTCAGCTCTTCAATGCTGAAAATGTTTCGTATGGTTTGTATAAGTTTCTTCATGTCTCCGACTCCTCTTAAATGGTTTCTACCGAACCTCCGGCTGCTTCAATTGCTGTTTTTGCAGCTTCAGAGAATGCATGTGCCGTTACTTTCAGACCTTTTTTCAGTTCACCGTTTGCCAACACCTTAACCTTATCAGTCTTTCCGATAAGACTCTGCTTATGCAGAATTTCCGGAGAGATTTCAGACCAGTTATACTTATCCGAAAGTTCCTGAAGTTTTCTGAGATTAACGGCGATGTATTCAACGCGGTTATGGTTTTTAAATCCACCTTTAGGAAGTCTTCGCTGAATCGGCATCTGACCTCCTTCAAAACCAATTTTTCGGCTGTAACCAGTTCTGGACTGAGCTCCTTTATGTCCTTTAGTAGAGGTACCTCCACGTCCGGAACCCTGACCTCGTCCTATTCTCTTTCTTGTCTTAACCGAACCTTTGGCCGGTGTTAAATTGCTCAAATCCATTATTTCTCTACTTTGATGAGGTGACTAACTTTCTTGATCATTCCCATCACGGCCGGAGTTGCTTCCAGTTCGTTGCTTTGGTTGATCTTTTTAAGACCGAGCGCCAACATAGTTCTTTTCTGATCTTCAGGACGCTTGATCACACTTTTGATCTTGGTTACTTTTATCTTTCCCATCGCTGCGTTGATTATCCGTTAAATACTTTTCTGAGACCTACTCCTCTCTGTTCTGCAACGGTGTAAGGATCACGCAATTTCGATAATGCATCGATGGTTGCTTTCACCACGTTGTGCGGATTGGAAGATCCTTTGGACTTTGCCAATACGTCGTGAACACCGGCACTTTCCAGAACCGCACGCATCGCACCACCTGCAATAACACCCGTTCCGTGTGAAGCCGGTTTAATGAAAACCCGACCACCACTGTATTTTCCGTATTGTTCGTGAGGAACAGTTCCGTTAATTACCGGAACTTTAATGAGGTTTTTCTTGGCATCCTCAATTCCTTTCTGAATGGCATCGATCACCTCACCAGCTTTACCCAAGCCGTGACCAACGATACCGTTTCCGTCTCCGACAACCACAATAGCTGTGAAGCTGAAAGTTCTACCTCCCTTTGTAACTTTTGCAACCCGGTTGATCGCAACCACCGTGTCCTTTAGTTCGAGATCGGTTGTCTTTATTCTCTTTAATGTTTGTGTAGCCATTTCCTCAATTAAAATTTAAGTCCGCCTTCACGTGCTCCATCTGCAAAGCTTTTCACACGTCCGTGATACAGATAACCATTACGGTCGAAAACCACTTCTTCAATTCCGTTTGCCACTGCTTTTTCGGCCAAGGCTTTTCCGGTTTTGAACGATTTAGCAACTTTGTTTTCGGTTGCTTCATCTATTTCGCCGATTGCAGAAGAAACCGATAAAATCGTTTTCTGACCCAGGTCGTCGATTAACTGACCATAGATCTGTTTGTTACTTCTGAAAACAGACAGACGTGGTTTCTGAGCGGTTCCGAATACGTTTTTGCGCACTCTACGCTTAACCTTGAGCCTTCTTTGTACTTTAGCGTTTGACATCTCAATTCTTATTTAGCTGCCGACTTTCCGGCTTTTCTTCTCAATTCTTCACCAACGAACTTGATACCCTTGCCCTTGAATGGTTCCGGTTTTCTCAGGGAACGAATCTTGGCCGCCACTTGTCCGATCAATTGTTTATCGTGACATTCCATTGTGATGGTCGGGTTTTTACCTTTCAGAGTTTCTGTTGCGATTTTAATTTCTGCCGGAATCTGAAGATAGATATTGTGTGAATATCCAAGGTTCAATTCCAGAATCTGACCGTTCGCCTCCGCTTTATAACCAACACCTACAAGCTCCTGCTGAACCTTATAACCATTAGTTACACCTTCAATCATGTTATTAATCAAGGCGCGGTAAAGTCCGTGTTTTGCTTTGTGTTCCTTTGCTTCACTCGGACGGGCAACTTTTATAATTCCATCTTCAACCGATACGGATATTGCGGGATCGATAGACTGTGTTAATTCCCCTTTTGGTCCTTTAACCACAACAGAATTATTCTCAACTTTAATGTCGACACCTGCAGGTAGTTTAATGGGGTTATTTCCAACTCGTGACATGTTCTCTTCTTCTCAATAAATTAAACAACGTAACACAAAACTTCACCACCGATGTGCTCTTTGCGGGCTTCTTTGTCGGTCATTACACCTCTCGAAGTTGACATGATTGCGATTCCCAATCCGTTGATAACTCTCGGAAGGTTTTCAGCATGTCTGTACTGACGAAGACCCGGCTTGCTCACTCTTTTTAATTCCCGAATTGCAGGAATCTTAGTGATCGGGTGGTATTTCAAAGCTATTTTGATGATTCCCTGTGGTCCTTCATTCTCAAACTTATAATTGAGAATATACCCTTTATCGAATAACACCTTTGTCATGTTCTTTTTAAGGTTTGACGCAGGAATTTCAACGATCCGGTGATTCGCTTTAATGGCGTTACGGATACGGGTAAGGTAATCTGCTATTGGATCTGTATTCATTCTAATCTCTCGTTTTTAATTACCAGCTGGCTTTAGTTACTCCGGGAATCTTGCCATCAGATGCCATTTGACGGAACTGGTTTCTGCACAAACCGAAATCGCGCATGTAACCTCTTGGTCTTCCGGTGATGTTGCATCGGTTTCTCAAGCGCACAGGAGATGCGTTACGTGGAATCTTTTGCAAATCTTCGTAATTACCTTCCGCCTTCAGTTTGGCTCTTTTTTCTGCGTAGCGCTCTACCATTCTTTCGCGCTTACGCTGTCTGGCTTTCATTGATTCTTTTGCCATATCAATTATTCTGGTTTTTAAATGGAATACCCATTTGCTTCAACAACTCAAGACATTCGATGTCGTTGTTAGCTGTTGTTACAAAGGTGATGTCCATACCGTTGATCTTTGTTACCTTGTCGATGTCGATTTCCGGGAAGATGATTTGTTCGGTGATACCCATTGTGTAATTACCACGACCATCAAAACCTTTATCGCTCACTCCCTGAAAGTCGCGAACACGTGGGAGTGCAATCGCCACCAGTCTGTCAAGGAATTCGTACATCTTTTCGCCTCTCAGGGTTACTTTGCAACCCACCGGCATATTCTCACGAAGTTTAAAGTTTGAAATAGCCTTTCTCGACATGGTTGCCACCGCTTGTTGACCTGCGATGAGCGACATTTCTTTAACAGCTGTATCCACCAGCTTTTTGTCGGCTACTCCCCCACCAACACCCTGATTCAGGCAAATTTTGGTGAGTTTCGGTACCTGCATGATGTTCTCCCATCCGAATTTTTCTTTCAGAGCAGGAACAACTTCATCGTTGTACTTCTTTTTAAGTTGAGGAACGTAAGTTTCCATTATTTAATTAAATCTCCTGTTTTCTTAGCGTATCGCTGAAGTTTACCTTCTTCGTTTCTTTTCTTTCCAACACGTGTAGCAGTTCCGCCAACCATCAGTTGAATTTTATCAACCAGAATCGGAGCCTCTAGCTTCACGATTGAACCATCCGGATTTTCTGCATCCGGCTTACGGTGTTTCGTCACCATGTTGATTCCTTGCACGATTACCTTTCGGTCTTTCGGATAAGTCATCATCACTTCACCAGTCTTACCCTTGTCACGTCCGGAGAGAACTTTAACAGTGTCTCCTTTACGGATGAGCATCTTAGCTACTTTGTTATTATTCATTTTCGTCATCGCTTCAATTACAATACTTCCGGAGCCAATGAAACAATTTTCATAAACTGCTTATCGCGCAGTTCTCTCGCAACCGGTCCGAAGATACGGGTAGCTCTTGGCTCGTTTTGGTTGTTGAGCAGAACGCAGCTGTTGTCGTCGAATCGAATGTAAGATCCGTCTGCTCTCCTGTGTTCTTTTCTTGTTCTAACCACAACGGCTTTAGAAACCGCACCTTTTTTTATACCGCCGTTCGGAAGGGCCGATTTAACGGTTACCACGATTTTATCACCCACTCGGGCATATCGTTTTCCTGTACCACCAAGAACCCGGATACAAAGAACTTCTTTGGCTCCGCTGTTGTCGGCTACTTTTAGTCTTGATTCCTGTTGTATCATCTTACTTCGCTTTTTCTATGATTTCAACCAGTCTCCAGCGCTTGTTTTTACTCAGCGGACGAGTTTCCATAATTCGCACGATGTCGTTCATTCCGCATTCATTTTTCTCATCATGAGCTGCGAATTTAGAAGTCATCTTTACGAATTTTCCGTATTTAGGGTGCTTCTTTCGACGCTCTACGGAAACGGTAATGGTCTTGTCCATTTTGTCACCGACAACCACACCGATAATTGATTTTCTAGAATTCCTTTCCATTCTTTCTTCTTACTTGCTGTTTTCCGCCTTTTTTCTTGCGCTGATTTCCGTCAACATCCGGGCAACTACTTTTTTGCTTGCCTTGATTTTAGTCGGATTTTCAATAGGAGAAACTGCATGATTGAACTGAAGTTTCTGGAGTTGTTTGCGTTCCTCTCTGAGGTTTGCGTGCAACTCTTTGTTGTTCATTTGTTTAATATCCTCGTAAGTCATGATCAGGCGCTGTAATCAGGTTTTATAACAAACTTAGTGGTAACTGGAAGTTTCTGTCCGGCAAGTCTCATAGCTTCCTGAGCAACTTCTGCCGGTACACCTTCTACTTCAAAAATGATGGTACCCGGTTTTACCACGGCTACCCAATATTCCGGAGATCCTTTACCTTTACCCATACGAACTTCCGCAGGTTTTTTGGTAACCGGTTTGTCCGGGAAAATTCGGATCCACACCTTTCCTTCCCTTTTCATGTATCGGTTTAAGGCGATACGGGCAGCTTCGATCTGGCGTGATGTAATCCAGTGAGATTCGAGTGATTTCAAACCGAAATCTCCAAACTCAATTCTATGTCCGCGTTGCGCTAAACCTTTAACACGGCCTTTCTGCTTTTTGCGGAATTTAGTACGTTTTGGCAGTAACATCTCTTTCTGCTTTTATTATCTTCTTTGGTTTCTTCTTCTATCGTTGCGCTGACCACCGCCCGACTGTCCGCCCTTTTTGCGGTCAGTTTTCTTGTTGTCGCCCATTCCCATATTGATGGATAGATCGCGCTTACCGTATACTTCTTCTTTGAAGATCCATACTTTAATACCGATCTTACCATACACTGTAAGAGCTTCTGATAATGCGTAATCAACGTCTGCCCGGAAAGTGTGCAATGGAATTCGTCCGTCTTTGAATTGTTCAGTTCGCGCCATTTCAGCTCCGTTCAAACGTCCGGAAATGATAATTTTGATTCCCTGAGCTCCCATTCTCATGGTGCTTGCAATCGCCATTTTAATAGCACGCTTATAAGCGATACGACCTTCGATTTGCTGAGCGATTGACTCACCTACCAATTTGGCATCGAGTTCTGGTCTCTTGATTTCGAAGATGTTGATCTGAACATCCTTTTTCGTGAGTTTCTTGATCTCTTCTTTGATCTTATCAACCTCACTTCCACCCTTTCCGATTACGATTCCCGGACGCGCAGTGTGGATAGTGATTATGATTCTTTTAAGAGTTCGTTCAATAAGAACTTTGGAGATTCCTCCTTTTGGAATCCGTACACCTATGTACTTACGGATCTTATCGTCTTCAGCAAGTTTCTCTGCGAATGTTTCACCACCATACCAATTGGATTCCCAACCGCGTACGATACCGAGTCTTAGCCCTACCGGATTTGCTTTTTGTCCCATTAGATGTTTTCGGTTTCTGTTTCTTCAATAATTTCTTCAGCGCGGTTGTCTGATACGACGAGTGTAATATGGTTTGAACGCTTGCGAACTCTGTAAGCTCTTCCTTGCGGGGCCGGCTTAATTCTCTTTAGCGTTCTTCCCTGATTTACGTATACTTCTTTTACCACCAGTTCTTCAGCATCTCCGGATCCGTCGTTTTGTTGGTTCCAGTTTGAGATGGCGGAGAGTAGAAGTTTTTCCATCTTCTCAGCGTATGTTGGCTTTTGATTGAACTTTAGAATGTTCAAAGCCTTCATTACTTTTTCTCCACGAATCTGATCGGCCACCAACCGCATTTTTCGGGGTGATACCGGACAATTATTCAATTTGGCTACAGCTTCCATGATCTCTTATTTGCTTGTATGGCCTTTAAATGTTCTGGTTGGAGCGAATTCACCAAGTTTGTGTCCCACCATGTTTTCAGTCACATAAACCGGAATGAATTTGTTTCCGTTGTGAACAGCGATGGTATGACCTACAAAATCAGGAGTGATCATTGATCTTCTCGACCAGGTTTTGATCACGGTCTTTTTGTTGGCCTCGTTTTGAGTGGTGATCTTTCGATCAAGTTTATGGTCTACGTAAGGACCTTTCTTTAATGATCTGGCCATCTACTTATTTTTTCTTTTTACGTTCAACGATCAATCGATTTGAATGCTTGGTTCTGTTTCGGGTCTTGAGACCTTTAGAAGGGATACCTTTTCTGGATCTTGCTTGTCCGCCTTTAGATTTTCCTTCACCACCACCTTGTGGGTGATCTACCGGGTTCATCGCAGCAGGTCTAACCCTTGGTCTTCTTCCCAGCCATCTGTTTCTACCTGCTTTACCCAAGCGAACAAGACTGTGATCCGGATTAGAAACCGTTCCGATAGTTGCCATACAAACAGACAATATCATTCGTGTTTCACCTGAAGGCAGTTTAATAATAGCGTATTTGCCATCACGCGCCAGCAATTGAGCACTAGTTCCTGCACTTCTGCAGATTTCGCCACCTTTTCCGGGTTGCATCTCTATGTTGTGAACGATGGAACCCAAAGGCATTTCTGAAAGCGGAAGTGCGTTTCCAACTTCCGGCGCAATGCCAGAACCTGTTTCAACAGTTTGTCCCACTTTTAAACCTACCGGTGCAAGGATGTAACTCACTTCTCCACCTGTGTGTTGGAGCAGAGAAATAAATGCAGATCTGTTTGGATCGTACTCAATGGATTTTACTTCCGCCTTACCGGTAATACTTCTTTTGAAATCAACCACACGGTATCTTCTTTTATGCCCACCACCTATGTTGCGGATGGTCATTTTACCCTGATTGTTTCTCCCACCGGATTTCTTAATCGGAGCTAACAAGCTCTTTTCAGGTGAATCGGTTGTAATTTCAGTAAATGCATTCGCAACTCTGAAACGCTGACCCGGTGTTGTTGGATTAATTCTCTTTACTGCCATTATTATACACTTTCGTAGAAGTCGATCGTCTGATCATCCTTCAGGCTTACAATCGCTTTTTTGTAGTTGGATTTTTTTCCGTTCACATATCCCGCTTTGGTTAGTCGGAATTTTCTTTTTCCGCGAACTACCATTGTGCTGATGTCGGTTACTTCAACTCCGTACATTGCTTCAATCTCCTTAATAATTTCAGGTTTTGAAGCGTCTTTATCAACCACAAAGGCAAACTGATTCAACTTTTCTGAGAGTCGGCTTGACTTTTCGGTAATCAATGGTTTTACAATAACTGCCATCTTAGTTTGCTTTTAGATTAGTTACCATTTGATTGAGCGCATCTTCTGTGAAGATCACATTGTTCGCACGCAGAATATTATATGTATTTAATCCTTCAACACTCACTACTTCCGCATTTGGAATATTACGGGCTGATAGATAAACATTTTTATCAGTGGTTGCAGTAACCAATAATGAACGAACATTAGACATTTCCAAACCGCTAAGAACAGCTACGTAACTTTTCGTATTCGGAGTTTCCATGCTGATAGCATCAATTACACGGATACTATTGTCCTGAGCTTTGTAAGAAAGAGCCGATTTTCTGGCAATGTCTTTCAGTTTCTTGTTCAGTTTAAAACCGTAGTTTCTGGGTCGAGGACCATGCATACGACCGCCGCCTACCATAACACCAGATTTTGCAGAACCCGCACGCGCCGTACCGGTACCTTTCTGACGTTTAAGTTTCTTGGTAGAAGCACTAACTTCACCCTTTTCTTTAGCCTTGTGAGTACCTTGTCTCTGATTAGCCAGATACTGCTTCACATCCAGGTAAATAGCGTGATCATTCGGAGTAACTCCAAACACATCACCGGAAAGTGTAACTTCCTTCCCAGTTTCCTGTCCCTGTGTATTTAAAACTTTCAGTTTCATTATCTCTCTACAATTACGTAGCAGCCTTTGTGACCAGGAACTGCTCCTTTCAATACCAGAAGATTGTCTTCAGGCATAACCTTCATAATTTGCAGGTTAATAGTCTTAACCCTATTGTTTCCAGTTCTTCCTGCCATTCGCATTCCTTTGAAAACACGTGACGGGAAAGAAGAGGCTCCGAGTGACCCTGGTGCTCTTCCTCTGTTGTGCTGACCGTGGGTCTGACCACCAACTCCGGAGAATCCGTGTCGTTTAACAACACCTTGGAAACCTTTTCCTTTGCTGTTGCTGATTACGTCAACAAATTCACCTTCGTGAAAGATGTCAACTTTAACTTCGTCACCTAACTTAACATCGTGATCGATGTCTGAACGGAAGTCTTTGAATTCGAACAATACATGTTTAGGTGTTGTGTTCGCTTTCGCAAAGTGACCTTTCATCGCTTTGGTAGTGTGCTTTTCACTATGTTCCCCTGCTGCGAGCTGAAGGGCACGGTATCCGTCAGTTTCAATACTTCTCAACTGCGTAACCACATTGGGTTCCGCATAGATAACCGTACAAGGTATATTCTTTCCTTCTTCGGTGAATATACTTGTCATGCCGACTTTCTTTCCAATAATACCTAACATGACTATACTTTAATTTCTACGTCAACACCACTTGGCAACTCGAGTTTCATCAGCGCATCCACTGTTTTGGAAGTTGAGCTGTAGATATCGAGCAACCGCTTATAAGAACACAACTGGAATTGCTCTCTGGCCTTCTTGTTTACGTGGGGTGAGCGCAACACAGTGTAAATCTTTTTTTCAGTTGGTAAAGGAATCGGGCCATTTACGATGGCACCCGTTACCTTTACGGAGCGCACGATCTTCTCCGCTGATTTGTCAATCAGGTTATGATCATACGACTTGAGTTTTATGCGGATCTTTTGATTCACCATGTCAATTATGCTTTAGCGGTATTTCCTTTCAATTTGGTTAAAATGTCATCAGCCATACTCTTAGGAACTTCTGAATAATGAGAGAATTCCATAGACGATGTAGCACGACCGGAAGACATAGTTCTCAAAGCGGTTACATATCCAAACATTTCGGAAAGAGGTACATTAGCTTTGATAACCTGAGATCCACCTCGCTCGTCTACACCAGCCAACTGGCCACGACGACGGTTAAGGTCACCCATAATATCTCCCATATAATCTTCGGGAGTAACAACTTCCATTTTCATGATCGGCTCAAGCAGAACCGGATTAGCTTTTCGGCAAGCTTCACGGAAAGCGGTTCTTGCTGCAATTTCGAAAGACAAAGAGTCTGAATCGACTGCGTGGAAAGATCCGTCAAAGAGTCGAACTTTCATGTGTTCAACAGCGTATCCTGCCAAAACACCATTTTTCATTGCTTCTCTGAAACCTTTCTCAACCGATGGAATATATTCTCTTGGAATAGCACCACCGACGATTTCATTTACGAACTGAAGTCCTTCTTTTCCTTCGTCGATCGGGCCTATTTCGAATTGAATATCGGCGAACTTACCACGACCACCCGTTTGCTTTTTATAGGTCTCGCGATGCGTAACTTTAGAAGTGATAGCTTCTTTGTAAGCAACCTGAGGAGCTCCCTGATTCGCTTCAACTTTGAATTCGCGACGCAAACGGTCAACGATGATTTCGAGGTGAAGCTCACCCATTCCACTGATCACGGTCTGACCGGTTTCTTCATCAGTTTGAACTTTAAAGGTTGGATCTTCTTCAGCGAGTTTCGCTAATGCCATTCCTAACTTGTCAACGTCAGCCTGAGTTTTCGGCTCAACAGCGATACCAATTACAGGATCCGGGAATACCATTGATTCCAGTACGATAGGTGCATTTTCAGCACAAAGAGTATCTCCTGTTCTGATATCTTTAAATCCGATTAATGCCGCAATATCACCAGCCTGAAGTCTTTCAATCTGATTCTGTTTGTTCGCGTGCATCTGGAAGATACGTGAGATACGCTCTTTTTTATTGGTTCTTGTGTTCAGAACATAAGATCCTGATTCAAGAACTCCACTGTATGCGCGGGTAAAACAAAGTCTTCCCACGTAAGGGTCTGTAGCAATTTTAAAAGCGAGCGCCGCAAATGGGCTTTCGGTGTCAGGCTTTCTGGAGGCAGGTTCATCATTCTTAGGATTGGTTCCCTGAATGGCTTCCTGATCCAATGGTGAAGGAAGAAGTTCCATCACATAATCAAGCATGGTTTGTACACCCTTGTTTTTGAAGGCAGTTCCACAAAGCATTGGAACGATCTTCATGCTAACGGTTGCTTTTCTGAGGGCATCGAGAATTTCACGTTCCGTGATGCTTTCCGGATCCTCAAAGTATTTTTCCATTAATGTGTCGTCGAATTCAGCAACCGCTTCGAGAAGTTGTTCTCTGTACTGAGTTGCTTCTTCCAACATATCATCCGGAATCGGTACAACCTCGAAGGTCATTCCCATATCGCTTTCATTCCAGATAATTCCTCGGAAATTTACAAGATCTACAACACCTTTGAATTTATCTTCTGCTCCAATCGGTAATTGCAAAGGCACCGCATTGCTTCCGAGCATTTCCTTTACCTGACGACAAACGTTCAGGAAGTCGGACCCCTGACGATCCATTTTATTTACGAATCCGATTCTGGATACGTTGTAATTATTGGCTAGTCTCCAGTTAGTTTCAGATTGAGGTTCAACACCGTCAACCGCACTAAACAGGAACACAAGTCCATCGAGTACCCGAAGTGAGCGGTTTACCTCAACGGTAAAATCCACGTGACCCGGAGTGTCGATAATGTTTACGTGATATTGCTGATCCCGGTAGTTCCAGAATACGGTAGTGGCAGCAGAAGTAATGGTAATACCTCTTTCCTGCTCCTGCTCCATCCAGTCCATGGTAGCGGCACCATCGTGTACCTCACCAATTTTATGAGAAACGCCGGAGTAATAAAGAATCCTTTCAGTAGTAGTGGTTTTACCTGCATCAATGTGAGCGGCAATACCAATGTTACGCGTGTATTTAAGGTCTCTTGACATGTTTATCTTGCTCTGAAATGTGAGAAGGCCTTATTCGCTTCAGCCATTTTATGTACGTCTTCCTTTTTCTTTACGCTGGCGCCTTCGTTTTTAGAAGCAGCCAAAACTTCTGCGGCCAATCTTTCAGCCATAGACTTCTCGTTACGTGATCTTGCGTATTTGATCATCCATTTCATACCGAGTGCGATCTTTCTTTCGGGATGCACTTCAATCGGAATCTGGAATGTAGCACCACCCACTCTTCTTGCCTTAACTTCTACAGCCGGCATAACGTTGTTCAATGCTCTTCTGAAAACTTCAATTCCTTCTTCCTCTTCGGTCTTTCGGTCAACTATTTCAATGGCGTTGTAAAAGATTTTGCGGGCAACCTCTTTTTTACCTTGCCACATCATATTGTTGATGAAACGCGTAACGGTGGTGTCGTTAAACTTCGGATCCGGCAGTAACGGACGTTTCTTTGCTCTGGTCTTTCTCATTATTTCTTAGGTCTCTTCGTTCCGTACTTACTTCTTCGTTGAGTTCTTCCATTCACACCTGCAGTGTCAAGAGCACCACGTACAATGTGATATCGAACTCCCGGAAGATCTTTTACCCTTCCTCCACGCACCAGTACGATGCTGTGTTCCTGAAGGTTATGTCCTTCACCAGGGATATAGGCGTTCACCTCCTTACCGTTGGTAAGACGAACCCTGGCTACTTTTCTCATAGCCGAATTCGGCTTCTTTGGAGTTGTTGTGTAAACACGGGTGCAAACTCCTCGTCTCTGCGGGCAAGAATCCAATGCTCTGGATTTACTTTTTACCTCGAGAGAAGTCCGCCCGTTCCGTACTAATTGCTGTATTGTAGGCATTTTAAAGCTATACGCGTTTTTGAAAAGGTCTGCAAAGGTAGGTTTTCACAATTAATTTGCAAATGGGATCGAATAAATTTTCAACAGATTTCAGCGATTAATTTCTTCTTAAATATTTGTTAAGAAACTTTATCTGGTTTTCCTGAACTAATTAAACCTTGGGCAGCGGTGTATTTTCGCGGCTGTTCTTCGATAAGCCTGCTTCTCACTAAAGACCACTTCCGAAGTAATTCCCTTTTGAAAATAAATCTGGATGAATGAATAATTATCGTTTTGATCCGGGTTTCCTCTGAAAGCTCCGGACGCAAAAGTGCGATCCTTCGACCGGTCACTTAATGCAGATGCAACGGCTCCTCTTTTTTCAAGTAATATGTTTTTATCATAATACCGCCCACTCACGTCATCTATGTAATCTGTAAAAGATTTCCGGAAAGACAGCTCCAACCCGATCGTAATGGTGTTCTTGACAAACTTCCGGATTCCACAACCAATAGGGATTACAGTTGAATTGCGCGAATACAATTCGGTTCCCGGTATTATTCCCTGACCTTCTGTACCGAGCGATCTCAGCTCATAAATACGTCCTTCGTATTTAGTCTTCGGATTAAAGTGAAAAACACCAATTCCCGAAAATCCGTAAATCTCTGTTTTAAATCTGTAGAGTTGTTGCCAGTGAAAGAGGTTCACCAAAACAACTTCCCCCACAACTGAGGCCTCATAGATATCTGAATAGAACGATAGATTTCTTCTCTTTCTAAAATTGTTGTTCACTACGGCATCGTCTGCGTGAACTCTTCCCTGATTCGCATCTACCCGGATCGCAAGCCATTTTGTAATATTATACTTCGCTCCGATATTCACATTGTAATCGAGAAAGTCGGGGTCGAGAGAAAAAAGAGATTGTGCTGCACTTGAAATATCCGGAACACCTAAATCTCCAAAAAATAAGGTGGTTCCTCCTCCGATTCTGAATTCCAGCTTGCTCTTCTTATACGTTGCGTTCTGAGCATATAAATTTGAGCATAATGCGCAAAATGAGCACAATAAAAGTGATACCCAAACCTTCTTTGGATTGACCATTTTGCGGAAGTAATTCATGCGACCGCTGCAAAATTAACAACAAAGCAGGCTTATCGCAAAGCATCAGATCATTTGAATTTCGGGCAATCCAATACGTGAGAAAATTTAAGATGATTAAACCCTGAATTGTTCTTCGATCTCACTCTGCCAAATCCTTGAGAAACAGTAAACTGTAGAAATGCGTAGTTATCGTTTGTAGCAGAGCTGCCTCTTGAAGTTCGTTGACTTCCGTCTCCAAAATTATTGCGTTCGCTCATTGCCGCTGCAACTTCTCCCCGCTCCTGAAGCAAGAGTTCTTTATCTACATTTCCGCCACTCACATCATCGATGTAATCCGTGAAACTTTTTCGCATTGAAAGTTCAACCCCTATTAAAGTTGTCCGGGAGATATTCATTCTATAACCAATCCCCATCGGAATAACCAGCGCATTCAGACTATAAAAATCTCGACCCGGGATTAATCCCTGACCTTCCGTTCCCAGTGGTTGTAAATCGTACCACGTCCCACGGTAGTAACCCTTTGGATTAAAATGCAGCAAGCCAATTCCAACAAAAGAATACAGTTGTGCAGTATGAATTTTATTCGACAAACGACCGGCAAAGTTCAGCGATATTATTTCCGCGGATACGCTCAATTCTGTGATGTCTGTTCTGAAACTCAGGTTGCGGTGATACCTGTCTCGTTCCTGTGAATAGGCATCGTTTCCATAAAGTCTCCCCTGAACGGCATCAAACCTCAATGCCATACCGTTCGACAGATTGTATCTTAAACCCAACGACACATTATAGCGAACCGTTGCTAAATCAAGGTCGGTAAAATTTGATCTGCCCGCACCTTTGCTCCCACCGAGATCACCAAAAAACATGGATCCCCCAACGGCAGCTGTCAATAGATATCTGGATTTAATCTGTGATGAGGACTGAGCGGACAGCCTTGTGTCCGACAACAGTAAAACGAGTAGAATACCCGCAATTGGTTTCAATAGTTTTTTCATCGTCAAGCAGTAGTAGTAAAGGGGCAGTTTTCAACAAACCGCAGTACAAAAGTATAGCACTTAACTCAGAATAAACAAGTTCTGAAGCTAAAAATGTGGATAATCAAAGTGTTTAAATACAGATCAGGCGTATGTAACAGCCTTTACCGCATCAACGATTCGTTGAACAGACGGAAGATACGCTTCAACCAAAGTTGGTGCATACGGAAGCGGAGTATCTCGGCTCGTAACTCTTGACACCGGAGCGTCGAGATAATCAAAAGCGTATTTCTGAACCTGATACGCAATTTCGGACGAGATAGAAGCAAGTGGCCATGCCTCCTCAACAACAACCAACCGATTGGTTTTTCGAATGCTGTTGACGATGGTTTGTATATCAAGCGGGCGAACCGTTCTTAAATCAATAATTTCTGCATTTACCCCACTTTCGGTTAATGCCTTTTCAGCTTCTTCAACAACACGCATCATTTTTCCAAACGAAACGATGGTTACATCAGAACCTTCTTTAACCACATGAGCCTGACCAATTGGAATGAGATATTCTTCTTCAGGCACCTCCCATTTCAATCCATACATCTGCTCACTCTCCATGAAAATTACCGGATCGTTGTCCCGTATTGAACTCTTCAACAGCCCTTTGGCATCGTAGGGATTTGATGGAACAACCACTTTTAATCCAGGTGTGTTGGCATACCAGTTTTCGAAATTCTGAGAATGCTGAGCTCCCAATTGTCCGGCACTTCCGGTTGGTCCGCGAAATACCATCGGACAAGTAAAGTGACCTCCGCTCATGGAGTTCATTTTAGCTGCAGAATTAATTACCTGATCGATGGCAACCAGTGAGAAGTTGAACGTCATAAATTCTACAACCGGTCGTAAACCGTTCATGGCCGCACCAACAGCAATACCGGCAAACCCGAGTTCAGCAATTGGTGTATCGATAACTCTTTTAGCGCCAAACTCATCGAGCATTCCCTGACTCACCTTATATGCGCCGTTGTATTCGGCAACTTCCTCACCTATCAGAAACACGCGCTCATCTCGCCGCATTTCTTCTGTTAATGCTTCTCTTAAAGCTTCACGAAATTGAATGCTTCTCATCCCTCAAAATTGTGGGGCAAAAATAAGATGTTCTCATCATCCGGTAAAACCGGAATCAAGTATTATCCGATTCGCGTTTAACGACTAATAATAACCGGGGTTCTGTATATTCCAACCTCCGTTTTTACCATCATCATATACGTTCCCTCCGCTAAATGATTTATGCTAATAATACCTGACCCATCTGTGGTTTTCAAAACCGTTCTACCTGTCTGATCCACAATCATTATTTCTGAAAATCTCAATGAGGTTTCCAGCGTAATAAGATTAGATGCCGGATTCGGATAAACTTTTACCGGAATAAATTTTAATTCGTTTACAGAACTATTGCAACTATCGACAACCAACTTCAAGGTCGTGCGAGCCGAACATCCGTTGCTGTCGGTTGCTTCCACCACCAATTCTTTCGACCGTTCTGCTTTCATCATAAAGGTTCTGTCTTTTTTGCCGGTGTTCCATGCATACGATTTAAAACCTTCAGAAGCCGATATTTTCAAGGTATCCCCGACACAAATTTTACCGTCTGGGTTCACCCGTATTTTTAATTCTTTAGGACTTGAATTAGAAATGTAAACACTGTCGCGGCACTCATTTCCGGAACTATCTTTAAAATCTATCCAGTACCATCCGGTTTCTTTCACGGTGAGGAGTCTGCCCTCTTTCCCGTTTTTCCATTTATACGATTTGTAGCCGTTTTTAGCCTCCAGAATAATTGAATCTCTTCCGCATAAAGAAGTTGATGGCCAGGGTTCAATAATTTTCGGACAATGGTTGCAATCCTTAACTGTAATGTTCAAATCTGCAACAGACTTACAGCCGTTTTCCAACACACCGTAAACCACAACTTTTTTGCTTTCTTTAGGCAAATATTTGATGCCGTTCGCGTGCTGAACTCCATCAATATTCCAGTCGTAAGATTTAAAACCCCATGTTGCTTCTAAGGCCAATGAATCTCCTTTGCATACAGTTGCAGAAGATGGGTTTGCTGATATACTAATCGATTTGCCTCCAGACTCAATTTTTATTGAATCGTAACAAAATGAACTATCGGCTGTCATCGCGATCAAATAATACCAACCGGTCTTAGTGATTTTCTGAATCCGGTTGTCCGACTTGTTACTCCATAAATATTTTTTAAAGCCGCTTTTTGCTTCCAGAATAACCGTGTCGTGATCTCCGCATAAAACCTTCTTTTGATAACCAATCAGGTTGCTGCATTTATTACAGGAATCCTTAACCTCTATTTTAAATTCTCCCCGCCAGTAACAACCATTGGAATCCTTTGCATAAACATGATAGACCGCCGTTGATGTCGGTTTGTATTTCGCAACATTGGTATTTACATAATGGGTATTATCCCACCAAACCGAGTCATAACCCGCAGCGATGTATGCGGTAACCGTGTCACCCAAACAAATAACCGAAGATGGATACGTGTAAACCTTCAACACATTTACACCCTGTGTTATCTGAACCGAATCTTTGCATGTTTTCCCCGAATTGTCTGTTACGGTAACCACGTACCAGCCCGAATGATAAATGGTTCTTAATCTTCCTGTCGCTCCATCAGCCCAGACATAAGAATGATAACCACTTTTTACTTCAATACGAACCGAATCCTTGTTGCCACAAATATTTGCATCCGGATACGCCTGAATAATTCCTTTACACCCGTTGCAGGTATCTTTCACGGTAATTTCTATCGCCCCGGATGAATAACAGAAATAATCGTTGCGAGTGTAAACCACATATTTAGTACTTTGACTTGGTGCAACATGAATCACCTTTGTTGCCTTTGCCCCGCTCGACCACCAGATCGAATCGTTGTCGGTTGAAATATGCAACTCCAAAGAATCGCCTTTACATATGGTTGTTCCGTGATTAGAATAAATGGTTTGCGGTAGTACTTCCTGTTTTACTTCCAAAGAATCGGAACAGGTATTTCCGGCTGAATCGGTCACGGTAACTTTATACCAACCCTTGGTTTTCGCCGTCTTTAGTCGTCCAGTCGAACCATCCGACCAAACATACGACTTATATCCATTCTTGACTTCGAATCGAACACTGTCGTTGGTTCCACAAAGATTCAGATCGGGATGCCCTTGAAGAATACCCACGCATCCGGCTGAACAATTTTTAACCGAATACGTAACCACATAATTCTGCTGACATCCGTTCGAGTCAACAACTTCCAATTTCAGATATCCGTTTGCCGTTGGTCTGATAACGAGCCTCCTGTCTTTCGAACCATTATTCCACGCATAGGATTTAAACCCCATATTCACTTCTATCACCATAGAATCGCCGGCACATATCGAGGCAGAAGAAGGTATGGTTGAAACTTTAAGGGTCTTGGGTGTGAGAGAAGTTATATAAATGGAGTCTGCGTAGATATTTCCCTTTGCATCTGCTGCAATACAGTAATACCAACCTCCTTTTTTAGCAACTTCAAATCGCGTAGTGTTGCCCGTACTCCAAACATATTTGGCGTAACCGCTTGCCGCTTCGAGTTTGAGTGAATCATTAGAACATATCACCGCTTTTCCATTCGGAGAAATGTAAAATTTCTGTGCAGTAGCAGTTATTGAAAAGAAAATGGAGAGAAAAAAAACAACAGCAAGAAAAAGGAAAGATTTCCTCATACATCAGTAATTAGGTAACACGAAAATATATAAGATTTGGCTACGAAATCGCACATCAAAATGCAACGCGGTACACAACTGAATTTGTGCGACTTAATTTTTGGTCGACATATTTGCAGTGAGATGAAATACTTAATTCTCCTCTCCTTTTTCACGATCAACTCAATGAGAAGCACAGCTGAAATACTTTATCGGGTTTCATTTCCGGAAGCCGCATCACATTACGTACATGTTGAACTGGTTTTCGTCAATTCTAAAAAAGAAGATGTAATCATTAAAATGCCGGTTTGGACTCCAGGCTCATATAAGGTGCGGGAGTTTTCTCAGAACATAGATCGTTTCGAAGCAGAGGTTGCCGGAAAAAAATGTACAGTTGAGCGAGCCGATAAAAATTCCTGGTTACTAAAAAATTGTCCGAAAGGTGAGGTGCGTTTTCAATACGATGTCTATGCGTTTGAACTTGGGGTACGAACCAGTTATGTCGATTTGCAAAAAGCCTTTCTGCATGGTGCAAGTGTGTTCGTTTATGTGGAAGGAAAAGAAAAAGACACGCACAAGGTGCAGGTAACCAATTTAAATGAATGGAAGAATCTTTTCGTAGCGCTCCCCTTTTCAAATCCCAACACTTTTACCTGTTCTAATTACGACTTGCTTGTTGACAGCCCGGTAGCCTGCGGGAATTTCGATTCGACAACCTATAAAAGTGGTGGAACCGAACACACGGTTGTAATGATTGGAAAAGGAAGCTACGACCTTAAAATCATTAAAAAGGATTTTAAAAAAATCTGCGACTCGGAAGTGAACATGTTCGGCGGAAAACATCCTTCTCCGACGTATATACACTTTATTCAGAATGTTGATGCAGGTGGCGGAGGGCTGGAACATCTGAATTGCCAGACCAGCCAGGTGAATCGTTGGGCCTATTCGGATGAAAAAAAATACAAAGCTTTTTTAGGATTAATAGCGCACGAATATTTTCACCTCTGGAACGTGAAGCGAATTCGTCCGGTTGAACTCGGGCCGTTTAATTACAATCAGGAGAATTATACGGATATGCTTTGGATGGCAGAAGGCATTACTTCGTATTACGACGATCTCACCCTGCTCCGAACCGGAATACACACGCCTGATTCGTATCTCGAAGTTCTGGCTTCTTCCATGAATCGTTTGGAAAACAAACCCGGGAAAGAAATCATGTCGCTAACCGAAGCGAGTCGTCTTGCCTGGATTAAAGCGTATTTGCCGAATGAGAATTCGGAAAACGTAACTATTTCGTATTACAATAAAGGACTTCTTGTTGCCTGGTTAATTGATCTTAAAATTCTGAAAACGACGGAAGGCAAAAAGCGCCTCGATGATGTGATGCGTGAATTGTATCACCGGTATCAGAAGTTTGATAAAGGCATTGTGATGAGCGAATTTATTTCGGTTTGTAATGAGGTTTCCGGAATCGATTTCACTCAATTCTTTGATGATTATGTGTACGGTTTAAAAGCGCTTCCATACGAAGAAATGATTCAGGGTTTTCACCTCGAGCTAAAGAATCAGGTGAATGAAGACAAAGCTGATCTTGGTATTAAAACGAAAACGGAAGGAGGCAAATGCGTAATTTCTTTTGTTCGTTTTGGTAGTCCCGCTGTTGCAGCCGGACTCAGTGTTAACGACGAAATAATGGCCATCGATGGCTGGAGGGTAAAAGGTGATCTCACCGAAGAACTCACCCGGATAAAGCCCGAAAAGCAGATTGAAATTTTGTATTCAAGAGATGGTGCGGTTTCTTCAACTATTCTCACAACAGCTCACGATTCAACGGCCTCTTATCACCTTACTTTATCTGAAAACACGAATGAAGCAGATGAGGATCTGAGAAAGATTTGGCTGGGTTTATAACCTTTTTATAAACAGCAAATCCATCGGCGTTTGGTTGATTTAAGTGTTTATCTCACCAACCGTCATATATTGGATAATTCGTTTTTCCTAAATTTCGACTGGGGAGGGGTTGGCGTAGCCCGCTGTTTTTATCATCCGCCGTGCTCCTACGCTGTGCTCCTTCGCTGAAGCTTCGGCGTAAGAGAAAGCTTCGGCGCAAGCGTAAGCTAATGCGCCAGCAATTGCGAAGGCGGATTATCCGCTTTACTAAAGCTTAAGCGAAAGCCAACTTGCAACGGAAATTCGATTTTCAAATTTTCGCTATTGGCTTTTCATTTTAACCGCAAAGTCACGCAATGTTTATCGCAGAGTCACGCAGTTTTGTTCTCCGCCGTACTCCTTCGCTGTGCTTCTTCGCTGAAGCTTCGGCGCAAGCGTAAGCAAATGCGATAGCAATTGCGAAGGCGGATCAACCGCTTTACTGAAGCGAAAGCCAACTTGCTACGGAAATTCGATTTCAAATTTTCGCTCTTGGCTTTTCATTTTAACCGCAAAGTCACGCAAAGTTGAGCGCAGAGTCACGCAGTTTTGTTCTCCGCCGTGCTCCTTCGCTGAAGCTTCGGCGCAAGCGTAAGCAAATGCGATAGCAATTGCGAAGGCGGATCAACCGCTTTACTGAAGCGAAAGCCAACTTGCTACGGAAATTCGATTTTCGTTTTTCGTTTTTGGCTTTTCATTTTAACCGCAAAGTCACGCAAGGTTTAGCGCAAAGTCACGCAGTTTTTTTATCCGCCGAAGCAAATGCGCCAGCAATTGCGAAGGCGGATTATCCGCTTTACTAAAACTTAAATGCTTCTCCGTTTGGATACACCAAGGTAGTAAATCAGTTGGCGTTCGATGTACCATCTCTTTTCTTCTTACTTTTTTCTTGATAAAAAAGTAAGCAAAAAATCAAGTCGGAAAGAAAGCTGCCCAAACGCCCTTTATCATTTGTTGAAAATCTGGGAAAGAAGTGACAAGCACTTTCCCGATTTTCTACCAAATGACAAATTCCCGCCGGGGCTATCCCGCCTTTCCGACGGACCACCCACGCGTTCCTATTCTTGTTTTAGATCCGCTTCGCACGATTCATTTTGAACTTTTTAATACAAAAAATG
>WGNA01000009.1 GCA_016124755.1 Bacteroidota bacterium
GGCGACGGGTTTAACGGGAATTCGAACGTGAAAGGTGTCGTAATGAATTTCTTTATAGTTCGCTTTATCACTTACATAGGTAACCCGGTATAGATAATCTCCGTCTTCGGTATAAACCAATGCGGGGTTTGCGCCTTTGTAAATGAGATTTCCGCTTCCGGCAGTATCTTCCACTTCGTAGGTAATACGCGCATCACCGGGAGAGTGGTCACACAGATCGTTGAAGGTAACCGTTGCATCGCAGCGGTATGTGAATTTGGGTTTTACCCGGATGTAGTTGTATTTGGAATATCCGCCTTTTCCCTCACAGCGAACATCACCGATTATGGGTGGGCCGTATTTTAGGGTTTGATTCAGATTTTGAAAATCGTTTCCATTTTGTATTTCAATTAATTTATAAAGATAACTAGGTATGGTAACTGGAAAGAAAGCATAAAGTTTTTCACCATTAAACCAATGAAGTTCCGTTATTAACCCAACATTGTTGGAGTATAATTCTTTGGTTTGTCCATTAGAAAAAATAAACTGTTTTATATAAAGTTTTGAAAGTTGATCATTTCGATTACTATAATAAAACAGACTATCATTTGTACTATAAGAACAAGATATTTCAGTAAATCCACTTTTTTTCCTCTCGTAACTTCCGGCACCTGTTGGGTCGTATTTAAATAATTGGTGAACAATGATGTGTTGTAGTGAAACCTCTCCGGTGGTTTTATCAAAATTCAAGTCCAGAATTCCAGCTCTGACGGAGTCGGTAACCAATGTGATTTTACTCGTTCCCACAGGTACTGGTGTAAAATATTGAATTTCAGATACCGCACTGATTCGGTTACCTGTTGAGCTTCTTTTTAAGTAAGAATTATGCGAAAAATAATAGCCAACATTGAGGGGCCAATCAATAGTGCTTGAATTGGGTTTACAACCAAAACATGTTTCACTAAAATAAAATGAATTAAAGGTATTGGAGGAGGTTTGGTAAATCAACCAGCTTCCCCCCAATGCATCTTCAATTACTGTTTGTCCCAAAATAGACCCCGGATAAAAAATGATATCTTCTTCACCGGGGTCGATAGTCGGAGCTCCGTTCTTTATGCGAACAACAGAATAATACTGGGTTCGAAAATTTACGGCAACAGGCTTTTGAATGGTGCTGTCAATCTTTCCGTAAAACACATAAAACGTGGAATCATTTAATCGGATAACACTAAATCTATTTTGCTGATTCGAATTGTCATAACCTGTTATGTCGGCATTATGGCTGATTTTACCAGTATCGCTGAAAACTCCCCATCCGGAAATATAAAATAATAGAGTCCCGTCATAGTTGCTAACCATATCCCCGATTCCGTTGGCCTTTATGTCAACGCTTGCTGTGAGTTGTTCACCTAATGCATAAATTCGGGTATTGCATCCAATCGTGAAATTATTTCCGGTTTGGGCCCCCACGAATAAAAAGTTAAAAGATAAAATAAAGAGAATCGCAATTCTGAAAATAAGATATGAATGCGAATCTTTCAAGGTCTTGATTTGCGGTTTGGTGTTTTGAAATGGGAAGATAAGATATTTTTTGATTGATGTAGAACATCTTTAGAAATTTAAAAGGATCAAAATTTTCGAATCAATGATTTACCGATTCAAAATCTCAGAGCCTTTATGTAATCCCAATGTCTGAATTCCCGTTCCTCTGCAACCTTTTTCGTTTGAGGTGTCTACCTTCCAAAGCTTTTAATTCCTTAATTTTAATCTATGAAAATGAGATTTACACGAATTCAAAAGCTGTTGCTGCTTTCCTTGTCTTTTGGTCTTTTTTTATTTTCAAATCCTTTTTTCGCAAATTCCACGTCGTTGGTGGATGACAATCACGGTTGTTCCAACGGATCGTTGCGGATCGAATTAAACACACCCGACACGGTTGTACACACAATTCGAACAGCTTACAACAGTGTAATGCCTGAAGCTTTTTCCGGTAAATGGAACAAGGCCGGCATTTCCTTAGTGCTCACTTCATCTAATGTAAACCCGAATGTTCCCGGCACGTACAAAGAGTGTTACACCGCAACCGACGGAGATGGTTTAAGCGTGAGTTGTTGCCGAACGGTAATCGTTAAAGAGGAACAGTCATCCTCCGTTTCTGAAATCAACAACAACGCGGTGAGTGTATTTCCAAATCCGGTTGACGATGGCAAATTCACTGTCCGGTTCACCGAAAGTTTTGCTTCTAATCATGTAACCATCCGCCTCACCGACGTCACCGGAAGAATTGTTTATGAAACAAATGCAAGTTCAACAGAGGATTTGGTGGTTGATGTTTCTGCGCTCAATTTATCGAAAGGAATTTACGCATTACAAATTCAATCTTCCGATCGAACGGCTGTTAAATCTTTAGTATTTAAGTAATCGTTCGGTTGAATTTCCTGAATGGTTTGAATCAGCTTTTCGCGGTTCTCGCAGGTTACGTTTATGAGTTTGTATTTGGCCCGGTTTAAAAAAGCATCCCAGCGCCAGTCCCATTCGTGTTGCGTGGTTTTGTTGTTATCCTGATACCACCATGCCGTAAAAAGATTGGACGAATCTTTAACCAAACGGGCGGTAAAGACGTGAATTCCGGAAAAGATTTCGGGTTTCATTTCCACAAATTCATAACCGCTTCCCTGCCAGCAATAACGGGGATCGTGACTACCCTGATAAAAATCGGCAGGTGGTTTAATGTAAATAAGCGTTTCGCGATTTTTAAGTTGAATAATGTCTTCTTTTAAAATCCGGAATTCAAAGCTCCTGTGATTATTAGTGGAATTGTTTTGGTTGTTTTTAATAGAATGAATACCGCTGACATCTGCATTTTTATAATGGATAAGTTCATAAATCTCATCGGTATTTACCCATGTGATTTTTCTTTTATGAAGATCATTAGGGTTCGGGTCTAAAAAGGAAAATCCATTAATTATCATAAGGGCAAAACCAGCGATAACCAACGCCACGGCGGGATTGAAAGGAATCGAAGATCGTTGTAGGGATTCGGTTTCTTTCCTTCCCGCTTTTTTAATAACAAGAGCAGACAGAAAATATACGGGAAGTAAGACGTAAAGAATCAGAATTAAAATACCGGTAACATCGTGTAATGCCGTACCCTCTTCAATACGAAAAACAACTAATGTAAGAATGCGGATGAGGTTGGAAATAAAGGAAAGAAATATAGTAACCACCATTAGAATAAAAATCGAAAGCGCATTCAATTGTGCATTCCATTTTTTCTGGTGATGTTGAATTATGGCTAATAATAAAACCTGCGCGGTGATAATGAGATGCAAACCCATACAAGCCGGATCAATACTAAACGTTTCGCCGTTGCGGGTAATCAGATTTCCACTGATGGAAGCCGGGAAATGAATTCCGTTCAGTATTAGTCCGGCCCAACGTCCCATCTCCATCCGAAGGGGAAAACTCCAGATATAAACAATGTTTGACAAAGCCGGTGACACCAGAAAAATCAGAATAATGATTAAAGAATTCAATTTTCCCCAGCGCAATTCGGAATACGCCATCAACACAAAAACGGTAAGAAAATAATAAAGAGTAGCAGAATGAAACCGCAACAGCATGAGTCCGGAAATTAGTGCTGCAATACCAAAACGAAGGGATTTTTGTTTGGGATTGGTTCGAACAATCAATGGAAAAATCATGATCGCCAGTAAAATGGAAAAAGACGATTGTTGTTTAATGAATTTAAATAATATAAAAACAACAACCGGAAGAGATAAAGCTATAACATCGTAAATCTTAAGATGCTTAAATACATCCTTAAACACGGCACTTTTCATTTTCTTCGAAACATCCAGATGGTGAGTAGTCCCACTAAAATAATGAGTACCCATTCGTGCGGTTCCGGAACAGAACCGGAATTGTGCAGAAAGGCATTTCCCAAAGAGTGTTGCGGTTTTTCAATTTCAAAACGCTGGTAATCCATCGCAGTTTCCAACACAACTAAGCTCGTAATGGGAGTAACTACATGTGCGGTTTGAGCCAGTTCCAACATTCGATCTTTTTCGCTTTTTAACGGATACTCTTTCGCCTGATTTCGCAGTACTGTATTGTATGCGTAAAACCGTAAAAGATGATCCGGAGCATTCGTGTAATTTGAAGAATCAACGGAGGAAACAAACCGGATGCCCGCGCTGCGACTCACAAGTGTTGAATCGTTTTCATGGTTGGTGAAGAAAATTTGCCTTTTAATAATTTCGGATAGTTCGTCGGGATGAATATGTTCTAATTGAATGTTGCGGAAATTTTGTAATCCGTTGAAATATAATCCGGCATCTTTTTGCAGAGAATATACTTTAACCGGCTTTTTTTGTTGGTAAAAGAATGCCCGGGTTTTTAGTGTAAAATTACATTGTCCAATAGTGTTTATCAGCGGTGGAATGTATTTATGTTTGGTTAAAACAACGCTTTGTTGCGGATATTTAATCAAATAAAAAGGAAAAATACTCAAATGGTCGTTCCGGCTTTTTCTGTACAGTTCATCTGCATTATTGGCATTTATCGGAATTATTTGGTTGTGAAAAACAGCATATACATTTAATTGAGAAGCATGATTCACAACATCGTACAATTCTTCTTTTGTCCAGGCAGAATTTAAATCGATATATACATTTTTAAATGCACGGGAATATTCGCGCAAACTGTCCTGTTCAATGTGAACCGAAGTCCCGTTAAAACTAAATACTTTATTGGTCAGAGGAGGTGCCTCCAAACTAAACCTCCATTGTTCGCGGTACTTACCGGTTGAGGAAAAAATTCGCCCTTCCCGGGTTGTGGTTAAATCGGAATAAAAATGTTGCGGTTCTGATTCCGGAATTAAATGAACAGCCGACCGGCAACCTTTTAGCGAAGGGCCATTAACCCGTATATTTTCATAAATGAGTTTGCCTTTTTCAAATTTCAAGGCACTGGTTATTCCGATTTTAAACTGTCGTTTTTCATGTGGCGGGCAAGGAAAAACGCGAACGGAAATACGGTTTCCTTCCGACCATTGAATGAGCATCGGGTCCCGGTGTTCCCGGCCAACAATGGTGTTGTACGCATTTTGGGCTTTCTCTTTAGTCGTAATAAATGCTCGTTGTTCAATTCCGTTGATCCAAAGAGAGGCGGAGGAAATACAGGCTCCTTCGGGCAGATAAAATGAATAAATAGCTTCTTCCTGATTTCGGTCGTCATTATTTAATACGGCAATATTGATTTCGGAATACGCCATCCTGAATTCCGGATAAAACTGAACGTTGGTGATAATGTCGGTGGTTTTAAGATGATTACCGCGCCAGAGTTGTACTTCTTTTTCGTGACGTTTGTCCCACAAAATATCTGCAATCTGACGGCGGTTTTCGGGGCTGCTTTCCCTATTCATTCCGATGAAATAAGCCAATTGAAATAACGGATCGTGAACAGATGATTCACCGGTATTTCCCAACAAGCCCATAAAGCCACCGTATTCGAGATGTTGGTATTTGTCGGTTCCGGAGAGATAATATTCTGTGATGCGATCATTTTTCATCCGCGAAGCAGCGTGCACCCAATTGGGTAAATCATGACTAACAAACGGATAATTCTGTTCGAGAAAACTTTCCGATATCAACGCATCCATTTCAGCGAACCGCCACGAAACATAACCGATAATCGAGCACACTACTATGGAGGAACTAATGATGGTTGTTGAAATTGACCTGCTGATTTTGAAATTTTCGGACAGTAATTTCAGATAGGTGATTACATAAAATGCGGGAATGAAGATGTGCAATGGAATAAGAAAGAACCAGATGACTACGAGGGCAAATGGATAAACTGGAAGTGTAAACAGTGCTTCGTACAGATTGAACATCAGGGCGACGGTGAAGATCACCATAAGGATATGCCTCACAAATGTTGGAAGTACTTCTTCCCAGAGAGCGTATATGAGCAATGAAATATTGGAAATGACGAGAAGCACCTGAAGCCAGACGGCAGAGCTACCCCAAATGGGGAGGAGGTGATTGAGGAAATAGGCGCTGATGTTAAAGATTTCGAGTAATAAAATGCGATGGAGTCTGCTTTTAATGCGAAATCTTTTGCGACTCATATTAAAGCTCTCGGACATCGCGGCTATGGCAAATATTATAGTGAACGAGAATGCCAGCAGAAAGTAGCCGAAGTCTTGAGACCGGTCGAAGTTGAACGGGTACTCTTCCGTTCCGAAGTACAAACCGATGGAAAAAATCAGGAGGAGTATTCCCAGAATAAAGGTGCTGCTGGTAATGCGCTGAAGCCAGAGCGGTCTGGTGTCTGTTTCGGGATCTTGGGTTGCAAATGAATTCATGTAGCAAATAACTTTGTAATGCAAAGTAAATAGAGCAAAAATGAAAAAAGCAAGAAAAATTTTGGTGTCAGGATTTTGCGGGGAACCGGATTTTGAGTTCCCGGATGATTTCTTCGAGTCCGTTTAAACGGATTTCATACACGGTTTCCAATTGAATACCGAGTTTGCCTTTTGGGAAACCGCCTTTTCTGAGAAACCATTCGAGATAGGAGACGGGCAGGTCGCAGAGCAATCTTCCTTCGAATCGTCCGAACGGCATTTTGGTGGTCACAATTTCTTTGAGAATTTCCGGATTCGGCTCTTGCATGAAACGAAGAAAGGTAATCAGAATGAAAAGAATTCAGAATTAAGAATTAAGAATTGGGGAATTGGGGAATTGGGGAATGATGAATTTCACTACGGAGCGTCATCCCACTGACGAACACCGGAAAGATCTATGCTGATAATAAAAATCGGTTGGAGTTGTCAGTGTGAACTTAATACGCCGTTCCGGGATCTCATATATTCTCCGATACAATCTTTAATTTATTCCGGATCTTATGCTAAGGAAAAAACAAAACATTTTGGTTGTTGGATTTTGGTAAAGCCCAATACGAGTTAACACATCATTCTTTTTAATAACCCTCAATCTCCACCACGGAGCGTCATCCTACTGACGAAAGCCTATTTGCACTAAGGATAAGTAGAAATTTACTGGAGGCTTCGTCAGCATAAATTGGAGAATTACTGACGAAAGCCTATTTGAACAACGGATAAGAAGAGATTAAAGGAAGGCTTTGTCAGCATAAATTGGAGAATCCGGGAATTGGAGAATTACTGACGAAAGCCTATTTGAACAACGGATAAGAAGAGATTAAAGGAAGGCTTTGTCAGCATAAATTGGGGAATGTTTACCACGGAGCGTCATCCCACTGACGAACACCGGAAAGATCTATGCTGATAATAAAAATCGGTTGGAGTTGTCAGTGTGAACTTAATACGCCGTTCCGGGATCTTATATATTCTCCGAAACAATCTTTAATTTATTCCGGATCTTATGCTAAGGAAAAAACAAAACATTTTGGTTGTTGGATTTTGGTAAAGCCCAATACGAGTTAAAACATCATTCCTTTTTCACAACCCTCAATCTCCGCCACGGAGCGTCATCTCACTGACGAACTCTGGAAAGATCTATGCTGATAATAAAAATCGGTTGGAGTTGTCAGTGTGAACTTAATACGCCGTTCCGGGATCTCATGTATTCTCCGATAACATCATAAAATGAGAGAAGAAAATGCTCTTTGCTTTTAAGGCAATTGACAGAGTACATTGGCCTTGGTTTTATAAGCCCTATCTGAAAATCAACCAAAATAAAAAAACGGCAACCTTATTAAGATTGCCGTTTTTAGATATAAAAAATAACGTTTTTAAAAAATCAAATTCTCATCTTACTATCACCGAAGTATTGTATGAAAAATTATTACCGGTAATTCGTATAAAATAAATTCCGGAGGCTGAATTTTTCAATTCGTCGATGATGGTAATTTGAGAAGGATCGTTGATGGTTCGAACCACCTGACCCTGTGCATTCAATACAACAATGTTGTTCACTTTTTCAGTAAAACCGATCAGATCAATAATAAACTGTCCGTCGTTCGGATTCGGATAAATAGAAATTCCCGAGTGTTCGAAATCCTCAATTCCCAGATTAACCGAAATACAATCTGTTGTGTCTTTATTCCATTTATTGCTCAATTCCACCGCGTACTTTCCGTTCTTGGCAACTGTATAGGTCTTATTAATAGCGCTGGTGATTTTTGCATATTCTTTATCGCAATCGAGCCATTGGTAATTTACGCCATCCGCTTCTGCTGTGAGTTTAGTTCCGTTTCTTGAAACATTTAAACTTATAGGTGCAACGGTTATGTTAAAGGTGATAATCGAGTCGCAACCGGCTTTGTTGGCAATGGTATCCATATAGGTTCCGCTGGTGGCCCACATATATTTGCCACTGGGTGAGTAATACCGGTTGATGGCTGCCGTAACATCAACAGTGCTCGTTGTCGCAACCTTTTTAGTGAAATTAATGGTTAAAATAGAATCGCACGACTGAACGGTTTGTAGGGTGTCGAGGTATGTGCCGGTCGCGGTATAAACATATTTTCCGCTTGGTGATGTCCAGGGGCCGCAGGAAGCAGCACTAACTGTGTTTTTAAGAGGTTGAATTTTAACATTAATTTCCAACACCGAATCACAACCGTATTTCGTCATGAGCGTATCGTAATAAATTCCCGAGGTCGTCCAGACATATTTGCCGGATGGCGAAGTATATTTCAAAGAGCAGGAAACCGGAGAAATTTTATGGGTGACCGAATTGTGAATCGTGAGCATCATGTCCACAATCGAATCACACCCTTTTGTTGTCATCAACGTATCGTAATAACGCCCCGACGCGGTATACACTTTTTTGGTTGGCGAAACGAAACTGTTACAAGCCGATTCGGTTATCTGTGTTTTTTTGGAATTATTAATAGTAAGATTAATGGTCGCTGTCGTATCACAGGTTCCTGTGGCTTTAAGCACGTCCTGATATGTGCCGGATGTTTTCCAGACGTATTTTCCGCTCGGTGATTTAAAACTGTCACACGCCGAGATGTTCATTGTTTTGGTTGGAAGGGGATAAATAAATACGTTGGCAATTAAAATAGAATCGCGTCCGCAGATGGTTCCGTTTTTCAATGTGTCGACGTATGTTCCCGTGGCATAAACCTTTCGTTTACTCAACGGCATGGTGGCGAATCCACAACCCGACATAAAGATTTTTCCGGTGTCTTGTCCGTAAACCGTGAGTTTGATGGTGATGATGGAGTCGCAGGTATTATGATTCACCAGCGTGTCGTAATAAGTGCCGCTTTTTCTCCAGGTATATTTCCCACTTGGAGAGACAAAACTGTCGCATTGCGCACGGGAAATGGTGTTGAAACTTCTGCAATCCGTAGTACGGATATAGGTAAATCCCCCCCCGGATCCACCGCTTGTCCATGAAGTAAATTTAACATCAATCATGATGCTGTCTTTGAGAATTAACATCACCATATCCTTGTTAACCATTCCCGGAGGATTGTTACCAACTGCGGTTTCCCAGTCCCGAAATACTAAAGTCTTGTAATTGGCAGTGGTTCCAAACGCCCACTTGGTACCTTTCGGGGAAACATTGTGGCTGTAACCACTTTCAGTTTTGATGTTAAATACACCCTGATCATTCTTCCGGGTAATCCAGACGCTGTCTGTGATTCTGTCCTGCGCGGATGAGTTGGTGTACGTGGCATAGTTGGATTTGGTGAAGGTTATTTTATCACCTTTCCAAACACCTCTTCCTTGTCCGAACCCCACGGGGATAAACGCAAGCGAAGCAAAAAAAACCAATAACCAACAGCGAATTTTAAAGTAGTTGTGACTCATTAATACATGTAATTAAGTTTGGCTTTAAGAGAGCATCTCCGAACCCTCTTCGCCTGAATGAAAACCGGAAACCGGCCGACTCAATAAAAAAAATCACATCGATCGATCAATGGCAACGATTCGGATGTAAGGGCAGGCCGGCACAAACCCAGTAATAATCAGGCTTTGAAAATGTACCTTCACTCAGTGGCGATCACATCTTAAAGCGTTCCGAATATACAGGGAAAACCAATATCAAAAACCTACAGAGAATTGAAGTTGAGACTCCGACACCTGATTTTGTGTTGAAAGTTATCAGAAATATGACATGAGTCGCAGTTGTGTGATTAAGGATCGATTCTGAATCTTTTCAACTTCGGGCAAACTTCACCAAATCGGAAAAGTCATTTTTGTCGGCTTTACGAATTGCCATTAAATATATTTTGGCAACATCCTTTTGTTCGGCTAAAGAATTTCCCCAGCGAAACTCCGGGAGGTTATAAATTTTATTGGCAATAATATCAGCCATTAACCGGCTGTGTCTTCCATTACCATTAGAGAAACAATGAATACTCACGAGACGGTGTTTAAAGCGGATTGCAATTTCATCCGGCAGATATGTTTCGTGATTGACCCAAAATATGGCATCATCTGTTAATGCTTTCAATTCTGTTGGAATTTGCCATGCCCGAATACCAATATTTTTCTCTGTCTTTCTAAATTGACCTGCCCAGCTCCAAACGTTACCGAACATTCTTTTGTGCAATGATTTTATGAAGTTCTCCGATAAAACGGTTTGCGCATTTAATTTTCTGGGAGCCAGCCACAACAAAGCTTCTTCAATATTCTGTTGTTCTAGTTCATTCAATTCGGTTCTGTTGGTAACCGAGTGAATTTTCAGACCTTTTTTCTCTTCTTCTTCTAACGGAGTTTGCCCATCTAAATCGAAATCATCTAATCCCATAGCACCTTAGGCATTTCTTTTTTCAACTCTTCGGTTCTCTCTTTAATGGATGCTTCAATTCTTTTTTTTGTGTTCTCCTGACTTTCGAGTTTCATAGACTGCGATGTTCGGCTTACAATTTTCTCCGCCATTTCTCTCGCCCTGCGTTCAATCAGTTTTTCGAGTGTTCCATCTTTTGGCACAAAACCGTACACTAATTTCATATCTAGTTTGTCTGCCGCGTCCCTTAGCACATTAAGTGATATCGTTCCGAGTTGTTCCCGATTTTCCAGATCCTGAATTCCTTGCCGAGTGACTTTAAGTTTATTGGCAAGTTGCTGAAGCGTCATTCCCAGAACTGTGCGGGTTGCTTTCACCCAACCACTGGATGGTTCTGCATTTTTAGCAGCATCTTTGAACAAATCCATTCGTTTCTGAAGCTGTTCTACGGGAAGTTTTTTTGTTGCCATTTGTACGTTTATAACTTTACATTATTGAGCGAATGTAAACCCAAAACTTTACAAAAACAATCATTTTGTCATTCTGTGGCTTTACAAAATCGGAGGACTACAGATCGGTTCCTAATTTTTAGCACCGAACCCGGTACATCAGTTCCGTTTGGCTAGATAGTTTTTCCGCCGAGATCGTTGGGCTAATTCCCTAAAATTTGAACGAGCAATACTATTTCTTGCCCAATCAATTATCTAATTATCGGCAGCAATTAAACTTTGTTGCCGAAATATAGTTATCTATATTTGAACTAAAACTCTTGAAAACCGCACAGGATAAACTTCGTGTTGACGAATTAAGGATTCATTTTAATAATCAACCAGGATTAACTGTTAGTGATATAACAAAGTTCTATCGTTCAAAAGAACCAGCTGTAAAGAAGACCACTTTGAATTGGAGAATTTACAATCTTATTCAGAAGGGAGTTCTCACCAGAATAGGACGTGGAAAGTTTACTCTTGGCGAGGGAATTTCTTACTGCCCGGAAGTAACCACAAATCAAATTTCACTATTCAAAGAACTCAAAACGGCGTTTCCATTCATTTCAATCTGCATCTGGAGTACTTCCGTAATAAACGAGTTTATGCTTCATCAACCTGGAAGACACTTTCACCTTATAGAGGTTGAAAAAGAAGGGATCGAAAGTTTATTCTATTTCCTGAAAGAAAAAAATATGCCTGTGTATATGAATCCTACTGCTGAGCTGATAAGAAGATACGTATTAAGTGAAAATGAACCCTGGATCATCAAGCCCCTCGTTTCGGAGTCACCAACCCAGGAAATAAGCGGAATCACAACGATAACAATTGAGAAAATGCTGGTTGACATCTTTTGTGATACGGTATTATTTAGCGCGCAGCAAGGATCAGAAATGGATCAAATTTTTAATGAAGCATTCGAGAAATTCGCAATCAATGAAAGTAAGATGTTGAGATATGCCAGTAGAAGAAGAAAGAAAATTGAACTTGACCGCTATTTAAATAAAATTTCAAAATACAGGCAGTAATGCACTTGCTAAAATGATAAGTAAGGATTCTCTGCATATTGATTGGATTAATAAAGTATCATTAGCCAATAGAAAAGCAGACAAGATATTAGTTGAAAAGGTAATTCGGGCATTTCTTCTCCTTGAGGGATTAGCTAAGTGGAATTTGGATTTTGTATTTAAAGGCGGGACGGCTTTAATGCTGATACTGGATTCAACCAAAAGACTTTCTATTGACATTGATATAATCCTTGAAAAAGAACCGAAGGATTTGGAAAACATATTTAAGGACATAACAGAATCCCAGGGGTTTACAAAATTTGAACTTCAGGAAAGAAAAGCTGAGACCAATATTCAAAAAGCTCATTATAAGTTTTTCTATAAACCTGTTCATCAATCACAGTCCGAAGAAGAAAGTATACTATTGGATATTCTTTTTGAAAAAGTGGGGTATCAGCAAATCAATCGAATCCCGGTTGATTGCAAGTTCGTCCTCAATGAAGGTGATTCAATGTTGGTAATGGTGCCTTCCAAAGAAGATATTCTTGCAGATAAATTAACTGCATTCGCACCAAATACTACTGGTATTCCATACTTCAAAGGAAAAACAAGTATGAGTATGGAAATACTTAAACAGCTCTATGATGTCGGTAACCTGATGGAGATTTGTGAGAATGTCGAATTAATTAAAAACACGTTTGAATCATTCGCATTAACCGAACTGAGATACAGGGATAATTCAGGGAAAACATCAGCAGATGTTCTTGAAGATATCTATCAGACATCGTTATGCATTGTGAGCCGGGGTGCTGCCGGAATTGGTGACTTTGTGCAATTGCAAACCGGAATACAACGCGTTTCAAGGTTTATTTTCTCGGAAACTTTTCATATCGACAAAGCGATCATTGCTGCATCTAAAGCAGCTTACTTGTCTACATTATTAAGAACCAAAGTAGGAGTCATCGAAAAATATGTTGATCCGAAAATCATGAAAGCCTGGGTAATTGGTGAACCTTTTTGGCCAAGATTAAACAGACTTAAAAAATCGAATCCGGAGGCATTTTTCTACTGGTATAAAATTTTTGAATTAAATAGAGAAGAGTAGAATTAATGAGTCAAATGTACATTTTGCACGTAACAAAACCCATAGCACTCTTATACGACGGAACACCCACGCAATCCTATTCATGTTATAGGATTCGCTTCGCAAAATTCATTTTTTTTTAAATACTAAAATTGAAGTGATATACAACTTGGTCTAATGAAGCGGAGAATCATTTTGAATTTCGCACCTATAAATCAGTTATTCTTCATTTTCAGAACCGAACCTGGCACATCAGTTCCGCCAAACTGGTTTGCAGCATACCGTTGAAGGTAGTCTTTCCGTAAGCAATGGTGATTTTGAGATTGTTCAGTTTAGCATATCTCGTTAATCCGATTTTCCAGGAGTTTAAATCCCGAACAATCGAATTGGTATTTTCTCCAAACTCTGCTTGTGTTGTACTGTAACGACCGTCGATTCCCCAACCGCTTTTCAGAAAATAACCCGCCTGAAAATTATAGGCTTTCCCCAACGACAGATATTCACTTATTTGCGTTGGCACTAATGGCATGGTAGCCAGATCGTTTACAAAAGCTCCGGAGAGACCGGTTGCCGTAGCAATGCAATATTCTCCCATCAATGAAAGTCCTTTGTATTTTGCCAGAATATCAAAATAAACCTGACGATAATCGGGGCGCTGAAACTGAGCTTTGGCATTGTATAATGTGAATTCTCCGTGACCTTCTCCGTTGCTGGCGCTGGCTCCGTCGTTGTATGAAGCAGCTCCGCCCAACACCAATTTCAAACGATCTTCCCGGTAAAGATCGGCGATACATTTATCGTTGCCTTCGGTGAAATTTCCGAACGGATATATATCGAGTCGTGTGCTGTATTTAAATCCGCCCAAATCAACATCCCGCGAATCGGCGCCAAACGAATTAATTCCGTCTCCGGAGGTAATGGCGAATTTGGGTTGAAAGAGAATCGGACCCACATTAAAAAAAGGTTCAATGAAAAGTCCGAGTTCACGGCCGGTTCTCGAAAAGGTTGTCGAAAGCAAACTTCTGTCACTGAACTGCAGCTGATCTTCCATCACGAGCATTTCCCGGTTGTTCGAAGTCGATTGCTTCTGACCAAAATACAGTTTCAGATTTTTAGCCGGATAATAACCGATCCACACATCTAAAAGGGGAGTTCCGCTCGTGAAATCGGTTTGCAGAAAGAAACTGACTTTTTCGTCTAAAGCTTCTCCATACAAATTAAAATAAACCCGTTTCGCATTCAGGTAATGACTCGATTCTTCCGCGCTGTCGGTTTGCAATCCGGCATACGGCTGCATCATGCCACCGACCCGGAAATTGTATTTGCCGTCGTCGAACGAAAAATTTAATCCGCTCCCCAATTCGAACGAGGAAGAATTATGCAGGTAATTCTGAGCCTTCATCGGCAAAGAATACAAAATGGCAAGTATGATCAGAATTCGTTTCATATTTTAAAATTCAATTATTCTGAACCACGAGAGTGGCTTGTTGATTTCGGCCTCTAAGAGACTGTAAGAAATAAAACTGTTGGGTGCTTCGGGCTCTAAAACTTCGGCCACCAGATTCGATTTGGGTTGATCCATATATAAAATCATCGTCCCTTTCGGAAGGGTAATTTGTTTGGTTTCCGTTTTCGTTTCAATATCGGTGCGATGAATCTGTTCGAACAAGGCTCCGTGTTTAACTACCGACGTCGGAATAAAATACTCGGCGGTGCATTTCATTTCTTTATCGGTCGGGCCTAATGACGCTCCGAGTACCCGCAGTTTTTGAACTAAAATTTTATTCTGTTTAATGGTGGTATCAAAGGCATAAGCAACCGGCCTTCTTCTTTTTAATTGGGCTTTGGATTGAAATCCGTCCCGCAGCGTTACCGCGATTTCGGTTTCTTCATACGTGTCGAGATCAATCACTTTGAGTTTTTCTTCCGAAACTTTTCGGGTGCTTTTCAAAACAATTTCGCTCTTGTCTTTTCGGGATAATAATAAAACGTCCCGAAGTTCATCAACCCGGTCGTACGCCGAGTTGAGGTACGACATCGCGACTTGAAACGTGCAGAAAACCCGTCGGGTAAAAGATGTTCTTCCCAAACCAACACCACGCACTTCAATGAGTGAAGAAACACAATTCGTTAATGCGTAAGATGTGGCACTCGATCGCGACTGAACCGACCCCTGTGTGAAATGAATGTCGCCATAATAATCATCTGTGGTAACGTAGTCGTGATAATTTAATCCGTGGGTGTCTAAAGCCTTTCTCGCGTTTCCAACAAAGGTGTCGTTGGTGTAATAGCGGAGTTTTTCGGGGACATTCAAATTGCCGGAGTATAAAAACATCACGTCGAAACGGGAAGTTATTCCGGCCCGGTTGTAATGAGCAAAGTCTCTACGGTACGGCCTGAATTCATGAAAATCGACCGCAACTTCCGCGTGATAATCACTAAAGACTTGTTTCAGATACACACTTTCCTGCGCCATGAGTTTGGTCTGATCGCGGTTGAGATCGAGTCCGTTTGCAGCGTACCGTATTTGCTTTTCGTATCCATCGATATTGGCCATCGGCACAAAGGCAATTTCTAATCGTTGCAACAAAACCGGATTTAAAACAATGCTTTCTAAAACATTCAGAAGCCCTTCTGTGCTCGCGGGTTCGTCTCCGTGCAACCCGCCCTGAAGCCAGACTTTCACTGGATGCGGAATTTTAGGGGTCTCCGATTTTAGTATTACCATCGGAATTAATTTTCCTTTCTGACTTTTTCCGATAAAGGTGATTTGCATGATATCGGAGTGCTCCGACTTCAATTTATTGAGGTATTCCATCATCTCATGGTATTTGGTAAAACCATGTTTTTTGTGGAATGCAGGTGATTTAAAATTTGCCTGAACATCCGGGAAAAATTTCTCCGTAACAATTCTGGGTTGCGGATTTAGTACAAATCCAAAACTGAAAAGAATGCCAATCAGAACCACTTTGTTTTTCATATCAGAAGGCAAATGAGGTGATGAGTCGTCCGTAAATTTCATGTCCGTCGAGCGGGGTGAGTGTTGTATCATCGATGGCATCACCCAGCGTCATGTAACTCACGGATGTCTGAATTTTAAAGCTGTAATTCCGACCGAAATATTTGGATAAGCCCAAAGTGTAATTCGCCGGCCGGTTGTAAAAAGTAATGTTGTTCAGGAAAGAATTTTTATCCGCTTTTAAATAGGTGTACCGCGCATCAACCGACCATCCGTTTTTGAAAATATAACCCGCCTGAAGGTTGTATCCTTTGCCGAGCATCATTCGGCTCTTTACGTAATTTTCAACATCCTGCACACCGTTCACATCAAAGGTGTTGGCTAATGTTCCGTCGGTTCGAACCCGCCACGTGATGTCGTTCGGAACATACGCCGCCGTCGCCACATATTCACCCAACATCGAAAAGCCGCGGTATTTAAACAGGAAATCAATTCCGAATTTGGTGTAATCGGGAAGAGATTCGTGCAGCGAATCGTTCATATATAAAATATCGCCGCTTCCTCTTCCGCGCCGGCTGCTCATTCCGTAATTGCGGCTCCAAACAGCACCAATCACTAATTTTGGTGAGAGTTCCCGGATAATATCCACTTCGCGGTACTGCCCGTAATACGTGAACAAACCGAACGGCAGATAATCGATTCGCCCACCGAATTTTAATCCTCCGTGATCCGCTTTAAAGGTGTTGGGACCATCGCCGTTATTAATGGTCAGATACGATTTAATATAGTTCCCGTTTCCGAGTCGCGCGGTATGATTGGCGAAAACGCCCACACAACGAATGGTGGCAAACGCAGATGTGAGTCGCGATCTTTCTACTAATTGAAGGGTATGAGAACCAACCGTGAGTTCGCGGTTGTCGGTCGGATCGGTTGATTGCCCGAAACGAATGCTGAAATTGGAAGTCGGATTATAAGCAACCCATGCATCCATCAGCATACCGGAAGATGCATCGCCCGACTCGGCGGTTCCGCTCATATCCAACTGAAGCCGGTAATCAATTTTTTCATCGAAGGCATCACCGGAAATCCGGAGACGGATTCTGCGCATCCGAAAGCGATTTGCCAGTTCTCCGGTTGTGTCGATCGAAGCGGATTTCGTTTCAAAAAAAGGTTGTAGATAACCGTTGATCTTAAAGGAATATTCGCTGTTTTTATCTGTAAAAATCAGTCCTTCTCCCGGATGATATTTGTTGAGTATCGGGTTTTGGGCAAACGCGTTTACCACACCGGAGAACATCCAAAGGGAAATAATGAGAATCCGTTTTCTCATATCAGTTGAAATAAGGTTCAAACAATAGTTGCCCGTCACCCACCATCTGCCGGCCTTTCGCGAACACATCTTTAAGTTCAAGATTTGAATCGAGAAAACACAGATCGGCATCCGCGTTTACAGCGATTCTTCCCTTCTCTTTTAGCCCCAGATTAATGGCCGGATTTAAGGTGATAATTTTAAGTGCTTCTTCTATCGGCAAAATGTTGTTTCGCACTAATTGCCGCATTTCCACCAGATTTTCACTCACGGGAGCGCGGTAAAATCCAATCGGTTTTCCGTCTTTATCTTTTCGCTCCAGACCGGCATTCCCGTCGCTGCTGAAGGTTATCTTATCGATGCTTACACCTTGTTCTAAAGCGTGTTTAACCGCCAGATGCGGATCGGTATATTTCGATGCGCCTGTAGTGATGTCGATTATGCCGCCCAATTTCGCAAACCGGATTGCCGCTTCGAAAAGATCTTTCGTTCGCGCAACGTGAGTGGGAGAGATGTGTTCAATCGGGAACTGATAATCTTCCACCAATTCGAATAACACATCCATTTTAGATTTGAGATTCCCGAGGTGCAAATGCAGAATGCCTTTTTTGTTTCCGATCATTCCACCGACACGAACCTGTCTCAGCAAACGTGCTAATTCCAATGCCTGTGGATATGATGAACGGATGTCGGTGATCGCGATTTTGCAACCCAAAACCTTGTCGATAAAGATCATGTCTTCCTGCACATCCTTCATTAGGTGAACCGGATCGAGACCGTAATAACCGGTATGCATATATGCCGACATACCTTCCTGTTCAAAGGATTTCACTTTAGCGTACAAAGACTTTATGCTTCGCGTTGAGCCGTCGGTTCCGAGTAATCCAACAACCGTTGTGGTTCCGTGAATGAGCAGTTCTTCGATCCGCATTTCGGGTGTCATGGAAGCAAATCCACCTTTCCCGCCGGCACCTGTGATGTGCACGTGCTGGTCGATAAAACCCGGCGTTGCGATTTTTCCATTCGCATCAAATACCTGAGTATCCGGGATATTCGGATCAATCTGATCTTCAATTGCCAGTATTTTTCCGGCACCGATCAGGATGTCTTTTTTGCCTAAAGGAGCCGGACTGTATATATCAGCGTTTTTAATTATTACCATTGAATGAAATGAATAAGGAGCATGAAGATTAATGCAATTCCGAGCGGTATTACATTGCGTTTTACGATTTGAAGACTGGAAACTCCGGCGATTTCGGCTACGGAGATCAGCACACCGGCAACCGGACTAACGGTTCTTCCCATGGAAGCCGCCATGTTCATCGGGAGGATGAATTTTACCGCATCAACACCAAAGGCTTTTGCGATTTTCGGGACTAATGGTCCGAAGGCGAAGAAGGCGGCATTCCCGCTTCCCATCAGCATGGATGCGAAGAAGATAATGCACGTCATTACAATGGCAATTCCCATGGCACCGAGCCCGAGACTCTGCGACAAATTCACCAGACCGTCGATGAAACCCAGCGCAATTAAACCCTTGGCAAAAATGTCGGCGGCAATAATGAGTGTAACCACCGACTTAAAAATGTTGCCCATTCCATTCCAGAATGAAGTGAGCGTAGAAAGTACCTTTTTAACATTTCTCGTCCGGATCAATTCGAAACCAATTCCGAAGAACAGGCTGATGAACATTGCCGTTGTGGTATCGAGCTTAACCCGAAACGGCAAAAAATCGAAGATCTCGGAAAAAACAACCAGAAGAATTAAGGGCAATACCGGAATGATCGCATATAGTTTCGGAGGATTAATTCCATTTTGTTCATCCTCACCTGTTACTGTTTCTGTTACCGTTTCCGTTACCGTTACCGTTTCTGTTTCCAATTGCGTTGCTTCGCTACGCTCAGCATGACGGGTTTCCTTTTGGGGTGATAGGGGATTCTTCGTTTCACTCAGAATCGTATCCCCGCTCTTTCGCTCTTTTGCTCTTTCGTTCTTTGAACCTGTTACCGTCTCCGATTCTGTTCCCGTTACTGTTACTGTTTCCGTTCCCAATTCCGTTGCTTCGCTACGCTCAGCATGACGGGTTTCCTTTGTGGGTAATATGGGATTCTTCGTTTCACTCAGAATCGTATCCCCGCTCTTTCGCTCTTTTTCTCTTTCGCTCTTTGAACCTGTTCCCGTCTCCGACTCTGTTTCTGTTCCAGTTACTGTTACCGTTTCCGTTCCCGTTTCCAATTGGGTTGCTTCGCTACGCTCAGCATGACGGGTTTCCTTTTGGGGTGATAGGGGATTCTTCGTTTCACTCAGAATCGTATCCCCGCTCTCTCGCTCTTTTGCTCTCTCGCTCTTTAAAACTGTTCCCGTCTCCGTCCTCCGGTCAAAATACCGGTTCACGAAATAATAACTGACAATCAAAACAATGCTGAGCGGCCAGGCAATCGGAATCTGAAAATTCAGGAAATAAACCACGGCATCCAATCCGGCCAGATGAGTTGCCGCAGCGGTCATGGCAGATGCAGGTCCCAGGCCGAATGCGGTACAGGCTGTAATTACCGATACTGCTGTTATCCGGCTCACTCCGAGTCCGGTAAGAATCGGAAAAACAGAAGCCATGAGCAACAGTCCCATTCCTGCCGCAGAGGGTATACAGATGAACAAAACCTGCCCGATGGGAATCACCGCAACAGCAGCGATATGTGGATGTTTTTTTAAAACACTTAATGGTTTTAGCGCCAGATCCACCAATGCTTTTGAAGCTCCGATTTTATCGATGTAGGAGACGAATCCTCCAATCACCATAATCATCAAACCCACATTGGCATTGGTTCCCGAGAAGGATTCACGAATGAGAACGAAGAGATCAAATCCTTTTAAACCGGAGGGATCGAGAAGTTGCGGCATCGGCATCTTCATCAACATCGCAATGCCGAGCATGAGCAATCCTGCAATGAGCAGCAATGCGTGCGGGTTGTAATCCTTCAGGAGTAAATACCCCAGAATGATCACGAAGATCAGTGCGATGACGGGACCGAATATCATGTATTAAAATGCAGTTCCGTCGACCTTGGTTCCCGGAGAAAACAGTTTTGTTGAGTGAGCGCTGTGTTGTTCGAAATCACCGGTAATGTCGGGATAACGGGTGTACGATTCGTTCGGATTGTTCGAAAGCGGTTCGATGTTGAATCGCAAAAGTGTGTCACCCGCGGCACTTACAAAGAGCAATTCGTCCCCTGCGTTGTTGAGGTTCAGATCACCGGAAGTGCTGGTTTGAACAGTTGCTCCACCAAAGGTTCCGGTTGGGGTGCCGCCACCAAAAACCACGAATGCTTTTCCGGGTTGAATGATGGTTCCGTTGGGAACGAGGTGGTTTGGCGTTCCGGTTAATGAATTCTCAGTGTCAAAGATTTTATAACCGCTGAGGTCGATTGCCTGTGAAGACAAATTTACAAATTCCACAAATTCATCCTCGGCCTGAGAATAACTGCCGTCTCCGTTAGCGTCGCCGTCGAGTCCGTTATTCGAAGGATCGTATAAAACCTCATTAATAACCATGTTAAACTGTGCGGGCACATCGTCGTCTTCAATCACAATTTCCACTTTCTGAACTCCGTCTTCCTCTGCTCCGGTAACCGATTGCATGTCGACCTGAATCGTTTCGTTTCCTTCTTTAATCGTATCCTGTACTGCAGTTAAAGTGATTTTAGAACTAATCTGCCCTTTGGGAATTGTGATTTGTGCATCGGCGTTAAAATCCTTTCCCGATTCCGCGTCACCGGAAAAGGCGAGCATCACTACCACATCTTCTTCCATCACAGAGCCGAGGGTTGCAGTGAGTACCGAGCTTCCTCCGTCTTCCGAAATGGTAACCGGATCGGCGCTAAGAGCAACCTTTCCGGCATTAATCGGTTCCACATCATCTGTTTTGCATCCGCTAAATGCCAGTGCCGCCAACGGAATCAGAGCAAATATTTTGTGATTCATCGATCGGAATTTTATTGTTTAACCAACCGAACGTGAGCGATATCACCACCGAGTACAACGTTGGCGTAATAAACTCCGGGCTTCAATGAACTGAGATCGATTTTTTCAAAATCAGAGGAAACATTCAATACTTCCTGACCTGAAATGTTCATAAAGACAACACCGGATACAGGCGTTGTTGAATGAATGCGGATGAAATCATTCGCCGGGTTCGGATAGATTACCAGGTTGTGATCCACATCCACCACAGAACTTTCCTGATTGGTGATCGTGACGTCTGCCGAACCGCTGGTGCCGCTTCCGTCTTTTGCCGTGGCGGTAACTTTTACGGTTCCGTTACCCGCCGCGGTGAGCATTCCGTTGTTGTCGATCGTGGCAATTTGTGTATCGTCAACAGACCAGGTGTACGTTGTGTCCACTGCATATTTCGGAGTCACAATGGCTTCCATCTGAAGTGTTCCGGCTTTAGTGCTGATTGAACTAACACCATCTTTTCCCTGAACCGTAATGGATGAAACATTTACATCCTTGCAAATCGGATATCGGCAGGAAGCATAATACATGTTTTCAGAACTGTCGGTGCATTCGGGAGTGGCCGTGTACCAGCCGGTGTCGGTGAGGTAAGCCCACGAATCGGAATATTCCCAGGGCATTCCGGTTCCATCCACGTTTGCATCTCCGTAGGTGTCGATCACATTTAGTCCTAAAAACAGTTCAATTGCATCATCACCATTCTGACTAATTACTTCCGTAGTGTCGACAATAATGTGTTCGAATTCTGCGAAACATTCCACCATATAAGCTGCCATTGCTGCGGAATCACGCACTACCAAAACATCTTCGCCGGCAGCAACCGAAATGGCCGGAAGGTTAAATTCTCGTCCGTCGGTTCCGCCTCCATTGTTGGCAACGCCGATTCCGTAATTGCTGAGATCCGAAATGGCTGAGTCTGCGCGCAGGTGGATCGCTTTTCCAGTAGAGCCTGCCGCCGGAGTAGTGAAATCAATTACTCCCTGAAGATGAATTTCACGGGCGAATGGCATGCTGTCCACCGTAAGGCCGGGTGAAAACAATCGGGAAGTATTGGTTCCGTGTTGTTCGAATTCACCGGTGAAATCCGGATTACGGGTGTACGATTCATTCGGGTTATTGGAGAGCGCATCGGAGTCGAAACTCAGAACGGGTTTTCCGGTAGCGTCTTTAATGATAATTACTTCGCCGGTGTTGTTCAGACTCATTCCGTCAACTGCAGTATCCACCAAAACCAAAGCGTTTCCGAAATAGCCGGTAGGAGTGCCACCACCAAAAACAACCACCACTCCTTTGGGAGCGATCACGGTTCCTGCCGGGAAAGTAAACCGCAGCGAACCTCCGGTTGTATCATCCCAGATTTCGTAGCCGCTCATGTCTACATACGTGGTTCCGGCATTTACAAATTCAATAAAGGCGTCGGCTTCCTGGTCGTAAACTCCGTCGCCGTTGGCATCTCCGTCGAGTGCGTTGTTAGACGGATCGTACAGTACTTCGTTAATAATAATTTGTCCGAAGGCGGTTGACCCCAGAACAAAAAGCATTGCTAATAAGTATATCTTTCTCATTGCTGTATAAATTGATAATGTCGCGAATTCACGGGCATTTTTCCTGAATTCAAGTCAAAATAAGAGGATAAAAATCTACATTTGGCAGACCAATATCACACAAATAAAGATACCAATTTGAAAGCCGGATTGAGAAAAATTGAATTGAGTTTTCGGGCGGCCGGAAAGAAAGAAGGTGAAAAAAAGTACCACTTGCTGTTTCGGGTGATCAAGGAATTAATTCTCAACGGTGAGATGCCGGATCAGTTTACATTGCCTCCGAGCCGAATGCTGGCGACGTCACTGGGAATTTCCAGAAGTACGGTAATTCGCGCGTATGAGACTTTAAAATTCGAGACATTAATTACCGGCAAAGCGGGGTCGGGTTATAAAATAAAGGCACCGGAAATCCGCACGGTAAAACCGGTTCCACCGAGTACCGATAATTTTCCCAAACTATCGAAAGCGGGCAATGCCTTTTACAGCAACATCAATCTGATCAATAGCACCGAAGACGAAAGCATCGCCTTTCGACCGGGGTTGCCGCCGCTCGATATTTTTCCGGTTACCCAATGGAAGCGGCTTTCCAACAATTACTGGCGACACATTAGTCTGAGCAGTTTGTCGTATTCGGCAACCGCAGGCATCCGGGCGTTAAAACAAAACATCGCCGATTATCTTTCCGTAAGCCGTGGAGTTCATTGCAGTGCCGAGCAGGTCTTTGTGGTTTCAGGATCACTTCAGTCATTATATATAATCGGAAAGGCATTTCTGGATCCGGGTGATGTGGCGGTTTTGGAAAATCCGACGTTCCCCAATGCACATTCTATTTTCAAAAGTATGTTGGCCGAACTCGCACCTGTTGATGTGGATTCAGAAGGAATAATGATTAATTCAGTAGATCCGCAAAAAGCGCGGAAAGCCAAGATTCTTCACGTAACTCCGAGCTGCCATTATCCCACCGGAAGATTGATGAGCCGCAACCGGAGACTGGAAGTTCTCAAGTGGGCGAGAGAAAACAAATGCCTCATTATTGAAAACGACTACGAACACGAAATTGCGAACCGCAGAAATAGCGAGCCGAGTTTATTTACGCTGGATGAAGATCAGCGCACCATCTTTCTCGGCACTTTCAATCGATTGCTGCATCCGTCGTTGCGCATCGGATATATGGTGGTGCCGCTTCATTTAAAAGATGTTTTGGATGCTTTGATGCGTCATTCGCACCGCTTTGTTTCTCCGTCGATTCAGGTGGTGTTGAATCACTTTATTGAAAAGCAATTGCTGTGGCAACACGTCAACAATCTGGTGGAGGAAGTAGATGCGCGCAGAGACGTTTTTAAAAAGGAATTTCACTCGGCTTTCGATGGCAAACTCACTTTGCTGGAACCCGATTCTCCGAGTATGCAGTTACTGGCTAAAATTGATGGCGATATCCGCGACCGGGATCTGGTTCAAACATTAAACAAACACCGGATTATCACACATGCGTACAGCAAATGTTTTATTGGTGAAGCTAATGAGAACGGATTGATCTTCGGATTTTCACCGGCACGCATTCCCGTTATTAAAAACCGGATCGGACAGATGAACCGGATTTTCACCAATCTGGACTGATTTATTAGAAATAATTGGTATGCATTTCGGCAACTGATGCGGAATAATTTCGTGAACACAACATGAGAAAAATCTTCCCCTTCCTGTTGCTTTTCGCGTTGATGACATCGTCGTGCGACAATCACGTTCTGCCCACGCCGAAGAACACCGATCTCAATCTTGATGAGTTAAGCGGTACCGGTTCGTTTGTGTTTACCAACTACGCACCTTTGGCAGATAAACCGGTTAAAGTTTATTACCACATACCCGACGGAGCAGACAAGAACACGCCAATTCTGATCGGATTTCACGGTTCGGGAAGAGATGGAGAGAATGCCCGAAATATTTTGATATCGCACGCAAACCGAAAGGGTGTGATCGTAATTGTTCCGGATTTTTCTAATCAGTATTATCCGGGAGGCGACGAATACAATCTCGGAAATCTTTTTACAGATGGAGATTATCCAACCGATTCTTCGCTTAATCCCGAGGACGAATGGACATTTTCACTCATTCATCCGCTGTTTGAATATGTTGCCGACATACTCGAAAGCTCACAGTCTTCATACAGCATTCTCGGCTTTTCTGCCGGGGCACAGTTTGCTCACCGGCTTTTGATTTATAAAAACGATCTCGTTGATCGGGTTGCGATTTGTTCACCGGGTTGGTGGACGACGCTCGATGAAGATCTCGACTTTCCGTATGGTTTAAAGATTAGTCCGTACGAAGCCAACAGACTTCCAGGCTTACTGAGTGCGAAATGGAATCTTTTGGTGGGAGCGCTCGATAACGATCCGAACGCTTCGAGTCTGCGGCGAAATGATGTGGTGGATCTTCAGGGAACCAACCGTTACGACAGGACTTTGTATTTTTACCATCAATCGGAGGCGCTAGCCGGCAAACTGGGAGCCGACTTCAACTGGACACTTACCGTGGTTCCGGGTGTTGCTCATGACCTTTCGGGATTGGCCGGAAGTGCATTCGACAAGATGTTTCCCTGAGTATGCGATTTATTTCCATCAACACGAAATCCGTGGGTTTTATCCTCGGGCCTTTGTTATTTCTGATTATTAAGTTCGGAATTCATTTTCTCGATCTTGCTGCACCCGGTGTGGGAGTTCTGGCGACAACTGCGTGGGTGGCAACATGGTGGATTACCGAAGTGGTAGAAGTTGAAGTTACAGCGTTGTTGCCGATGATTTTATTCCCGTTAACCGGCGGATTAAATCTCTCCAAAACCTGCGCATCTTACGGACACAAATACATCTTTTTATTTCTGGGCGGATTTGTCCTGGCGATTGCAATTCAGAAATGGAATCTGCACAAACGGATTGCGTTGAACATCATAAACCGCATCGGCACGCGACCCGATCGTATTATTCTGGGATTTATGGTGAGTACTGCATTTATGTCGATGTGGATTTCGAATACCGCAACAACCGTAATGATGCTGCCAATTGCGTTGGCGGTGAGCAGTCAGTTTGAAGGCGGCAAAGGTATGTCGGCATTCACATCCGCGTTGCTGTTATCGATCGCATATTCCGCTTCAATCGGAGGAATATCAACCTTAATCGGCACACCGCCGAATCTCATTCTGGCCGGAGTAGTTCATGAGATTTATAATGTGGAAATCACCTTTACCATGTGGATGGTGGTTGGAGTTCCGGTTAGCATTCTTCTGTTAGTGGTTTGCTGGTTTTATCTGACACGTGTTCTGAGGAAATCGGAAGTGGAAATGAAAACCGGATTGTTGAGTATTCGCGAAGAGCTTACCAAACTGGGAACGATTTCGTACGAAGAAAAACTCATTGCGGCGGTCTTTCTGTTAACGGCAGCGATGTGGGTAACACGGTCATTTTTTATAGAGAAGTTTATACCGGAAATCGATGATACCATCATTGCAATTCTGGCTGCGGTTATTTTGTTTTTGATGCCATCGCGGAACGGAAATCAGAAACTGATTGAATGGAAGGATGCGGTAAAACTGCCATGGGGAATACTGATTTTGTTTGGCGGCGGTATTGCGATTGCGGAAGGTTTTCAGCAGAGCGGACTCGCCGATTGGATTGCCGATAACCTCACTGTTTTGCAGGGACTTTCCCTTTTTATTGTGTTGATTTCATTGGTGTTTATGGTGAATTTTCTCACCGAGATTACTTCCAATCTGGCGACGACTTCGGTTTTGCTTCCGGTTCTGGCTCCGCTGGCTGTGGCGCTGCATATCAATCCGTATTATCTGATGGTGGGTGCGACGATGGCGGCTTCGTGTGCGTTTATGCTTCCGGTTGCCACACCGCCGAATGCCATTGTTTTCGGATCAGAACATCTCACCTTAAAACAAATGATGCGCGCCGGTTTGTGGATGAATCTGATTTCGGTTGTGGTAATTACACTGTTTGTGTATTTCGTTTTGCCGATGGTTTGGGGCGGGATGTTTTAAACGGAAGTAAATAATTCTTTTCAACTCAATTTTTAGATTTGAACCGTGCGCCGGCTCATTCTGATTTTAATCGTATCTCTCCAATTTCCGTTACTGTTGGTTCGGGCACAAACACCTGTTTTGCATCTTCCTACCGGTCACTCCGAACGCATTACGGATTTGCTTCCCGGGAAAGACAACAAATACCTTGTGAGTTTTAGCCGGGAAGACGGGAAGATTTTTGTCACACACACTGCCTACCGGAAGATGCTGTATGAAATCTCCGATGCGTCTGCGCTTTATTATAAAATTCATGTCGTAAAAGATTCGAATCAGGTGATTGCCGTTGGGGTAAACAAGGCAAACGCAGAAGGATTTGTTGAGTTTTTTGATATCCGAAACGGGAAATCTGTGAAGAAGATTACGGGATTAAGAATCGGGAAAAACCGACTTCCGCAATTCAGCCAGAATTACCGGTATTTTGTGTCGGCAGATTTTAAAAGTTCTAAGGTTGGTTTATACGATATCCACAATTGGAAGGTCAATTGGCTTGAAGGTTTCGATATTAAAAAAACATCGTGGGAGGTTTTTGATAAAGTTAAATTTCATTTAGTTGAGAATTCGGTCGACGGCAAACCCGAATATATTATCACCGCAATTCCGGAAAAAGGAATTTATATTTCAAATACCCGGGATCATTCCCTTCAAACATTTCTCGATAGTCTTGTATTTGATGATGTTTTTGAATGTAACGGTAATCACTTTTTAATTACAAAGAAGCTTGTCGGCGGCCATTATTTCGGAGATAACCATAAACAAATCTGGCATCTTGAAAAACAGAAAAAAGTGTACGATGTAGTTGGCGGAAGGATTTTAGCCCATAAAGAAAAAGGATATATTTGTTTGTACGATTCAAATTCCAATATCCGGTTTTATCATTTAATCGAATCTGCTTCCGGTTGGAATCTGCAGCGTGACACACTTTTAGAACAACATTTTAAAAATCGTTTTACCAAAAGACTGAGCTTTAAATTGATTGGCTATTTAAAAGAAGGAAGCCGGTTGCTGTTTCAGGATAATGATTCATTATTTATACTGGATTTAGTAAATGGGAATCTAAAAAGCATTTTGAGTTGCGAGTATATTGAGGATGCTGATATCATATATTCTTCAGACGGAGACGAATGCATTACCGCAAGATGTAACATTAATTTTAAAACCGAAAACTGGTGTATTATTCACGAACTTGCGGATGGAAATTTTGTTTCAAAATCATCTCCGAATCGGCTTACAAACGGGGTTTATGTTAAAACTCTGGATCAGTGGATTTCGGCGAATTCGAATGTAATTCAGTACCGGCAAATGGAGGGGGAGGAGAACATTTACCGGGTGGAAGGGAAGATAGTTGCGGCGTCGGAATCCAATTTTATTGCTCGTGACACAACCGGAAATCAGGAACTCTTTTCCATTATCTGCGACGACGGAAAGGTGCGTTTGTACAATTGCAACAACGGAACTCTGGCGGGAACGTTCGAATCGGAAAAAGGAGAAATACACTACGCTCAAACCATTAATTCCGGAAAAATGCTTTTAACGATTTCGAATTATACTCAGGGAGAATATCACCAAAGGCGTTCGTTGTTGGAATTGTGGAACATAAAAACCGGAGACAGAATAAAGCAAATAATCAGTGAACGAGATTATATAGATGCAGCAGCTACGAGTGCAGACGGTACTATTTTGTTTTATGAAGAAGAAGATTATTTTAAAAAATGGGATTTGCAAAAAGATGTTCTTTTAGATAAAAAATATGTCGGGGAAGTAAAAAAGATAAACGTAAATAAAACCGGCGATTTCATGATTCTTCAGGATAATGATGGTGTGGATTTATGGTCGGTTGATAGTTTTTCGAAGGTATTATATATTCCGTCTTTCGGCATAAGCAATGCGGTATTTAGTGCAAGTGGGGAAGAAATTCTCGTGAATGATTTCAGAGGCTTGGAAGAATACAGAATAGAAGATACACTGATTAAAATTCATCATTACGATTATTACACCGACACGTTACCAAACGGCAGAACCCACTTCGTAAAAGGACATGAGCAGAATGTACTTGAAGCAGCCTACAGCAAAAACGGGAAATGGATTGTTTCGGTGGGATTAGACGGACAGCTGATCATCTGGGATCGGAAAACCGGGAAAATTGTAAATAAACGGCAGTCGAATCTGGGGAGAGTTACCGGTATTTCTTTCTCCTCCGACAACAATCGTTTTGTGACATCTTCGGTGGATCAGCGCATTAAAATATGGGATCTTCAATCGTCGGAAGAACTGGCCACGATCGTTTTATTAAAAGGCGATGCAAGTATTACCATGACACCGGAAAGTTATTATTATGCCACCGGTGAAGTGAGTCAGTTTGTGAGTTGGCAAGTAGGAGATATGTTTCTCAGTTTTGAGCAATTGGATATTAAATACAATCGTCCGGATTTGGTTTTACGATCGCTGCATTCGCCGGATTCCAATCTTGTTGAAGCGTATAAATTAGCCTATTTAAAAAGGTTAGAACGATTAAATTATACAATAACAGATTTCAATAATTCTAATAGTCCGCCGGAAGTTTCGGTTATGAGTCCGGCATTTTCCAATTATCTTACCGACTCTTGTTTTGTGAAAATTACGATACACGCGGAAGAGGCAAATTCAGCACTTACTGCTCTACACATAAGGATGAACGGCGTTCCGGTGTATGGAGCGAAAGGACTCGAATTGTCTGAACGAAACATACGTACGTTTGACACAATTGTGCGGGTTGATTTAATCGAAGGTGTAAATAAAATTGAAGTTTCAGCCATTAATAAATCCGGGTTGGAAAGTCTTCGGGAACCCAATTTTGTGAAACGAAATATGCCGGTCGGGAATTCCCCGAAAGTTTATTTTGTTGGAATAGCGATGAATTCATATCAGCAGAATTCACACAATCTCAAATACAGCGTAAAGGATATCCGGGATTTGGTAAAGGCGTTGAAAAAGCGATATCCAACCTCGTTAATAGTCGATACGCTGTTGGATAACCGGGTTACGGTTGCTTCAATCGACTCGTTGTTTGAACGGCTGAAAAGTGGGGCAGTTAACGACAAACTGATTTTTTCGTTTTCCGGACACGGCTTGCTGAGCGATCAGTTTGATTATTTCCTGAGCACGTATGATGTGGATTTTACTCATCCTGAGCTCAAAGGATATTCGTATGAAAAGCTCGAAGCCCGTTTGGGAGAACTTCCGATGCGCCGGAAACTTTTTATGATCGATGCGTGTCACAGCGGTGAGGTGGATAAGGCTTCAATGCTGGCGTTGAACGAACGCATGGATGCAACCGGTTTAAAAGGAGCGAAGTCTGTGGTGACCCGAAATGATTTGTCGCACCTCGGACTTCAGAACAGTTTTGATATTATGAACGAACTCTTTTTAAAGGTCGGCAATGAAACCGGAACGACGGTGATTTCGGCAGCGGCAGGGACACAATTCGCGATGGAAAATTCGAAATATTCAAACGGCGTTTTTACGTATGCTGTTTTAGAATTGCTTTCAAAAGAAAAGGAGATTTCTGTTTCGGAACTTCAGAAATGGGTAATTACGCGGGTGCCGGAACTCACAAAAGGCTTGCAACAACCCACGACAAGAAGTGTTAATTTTAGTTTGGATTGGAGTTTTTGAATTTTAACTTCCTTTTCAATAATGCTGGCAGTTGGTCCGGATTCATCTTTTGAAAATAACTCAATGTGTGGTAAGATTTCATTTATCAGGTTAAAGTTGAAAGACGGAATAATTGCTCTTTCATCAATCTCCTTTTGAAAATAAACATTGAGCTCAACTGTTCTGGTGATTGAATAAGCCTGACTAATCCTATATCTGGTTCCTCTGCCCTGACCTTCAATCAGTATATAATTTTGCTCTTTCAGCTTTTGAAGGATTCGTTAAATAGTGGCATAACCAACATTCAGAGAAACTCCATCGTGAATTTCTTTGGACGAACTCAAAGAGTTTTTAGCCAGATATTCTATTATAATTTTGTCTGTAATTTTTATTTAAAGCTCAAGATGCTTAATGACGCGGCTCAAATTTTACAAAGGATGAGCTAAAATATAAGCTGTTTTGAGCTCTATTTTGCGTGAGATCGGGGGGGATTGGGTGAACGCGAAGTTAGCTAATCAATTAGCTGTTCATTTGACTACGGTATATTTACATCGGGTTTAGGGTAAATTCTAATCATTTCCACCAATTCATCAAAATTACATTTTAATGCGGTGGATGAAATACTCAAAGGTGTTCCAAACATTTTTTGTGAGGCGTTCATCCATTTCTGTTTATAACGGGATGCCTGATTTACATAATAGTCAGGATTCGAAACATAAATTAACAGAAACCGGGTTTTCTGAACATTACCAATTTCAAATCCTGTAATGTCTATCCATTTAATTAATTGTCCGCTCAACGCACTTGAATTATCAAGTAAACCGTCTTTATTGATAACAAGTCCGGGTTTGAAGTCGAACAGTTTAAGCAGTCCGTAAATCCCGGTTGAACCAAAAAACAAAACCGAGACAACACCAACGATTTTATAAAAAATACTTCCCGGGTCCTGAGCACCACTCGTTAAATTCCACATCCAGATCCCTCCGCAAACAAAGGCGATGGAACCAATAATCGTTAACAAAATCTTGCCTTTACTGAGTTGGATTTCGATTGTGATTTGATCGGGATTCATTTAACAATTATTCGAACAAAACTAACTTAAACTATATTGGATAGGATTGCAAAGATGTTGATCAGATGTATAAAGATGTCTGAAATTAACAGAATTGAATATCTTTACCCTCGTGTTTCAGTTTTTACGTGCTTTGGTCATCTTTCTCGCGACATATTTAGTTGCGTTTCAAAGCTATTCCGCCGATTCAGATTCTACACATATTGTCGCAGGTTTTCAAAAGGGATTAAAGACAAGGAATTTTGATACGGCATACACGTATATCCAAGGACAACTTTATTCCAATCAGAAAAACATACTTAGTTCTTATATCGATAAAAATTCATTCGGGAAAGACGTTCATTTTAAATGGCAATGCTATCTGCTTTTGGGTGAGATTCTTTGGGGCCAAGACGAATTGCAGTCTGCCGATTCTGTTCTTACTATCGCAGAAACGAAATTGACTTCCCTTGGCGATCGCGACGGAGCATTTCTTTGTACGTTTAAAAGAGCCCTAATTAAAACGCGACAGGGAGTTGCCGATGAAAATGTTTTGGTTCTTGAAAAGGGAATCAAATTTTTTCAGCAGAAGAAAGATACAAGTGATTTATTTAAAGCATTAGTGTCATTGGCGTATGTCTATTCCCTTTTAGACGAGTGGAATAAATGTATAACACTTCGGTTAATGGCGGCCAGACTTGCCCATAAGTCGGGAAACTGTGGTCAGGAAGTACATGCATATCGCGCATTGGCCGATATTTATATGGAGCAGAAGAAATATGATTCCTCCCGATATTATTTCAACATGATTGATGAAATGGATGAATCGTGTACGAATAAAATTGGAGAAAATGTGAAGGCCACCATTCTGGTTTCAAAGGTTCAACTTGAAATTCTTCTCGATAGCATGTATGATTCAGATTCGCTCCTGAGTATTGCTCAGGAAATGTTTTATCGGGCGCAGAATAAGTATTGGTACGCATTTATGTTCGCGATGCGATCGTACAATTATTATCGACATGGGGCGTATCAAAAAGCACGTGAGGTTGCAGAACAAGGTCTCGAGTATTCAATTAATCACAATTTACTAAAAGAAAAAAAGGATAATTACCAAGCACTGTATCGGGCCTGTGCAAAACTGAACGATTATAAAAGTGCTTATTTAAACTTTCAGAAATTTATTGAACTTGAGGAGGAAATGAATACTGAGTCGGCAGCCCGTGGCAGTGAAAAGATCGATATGGAAGTGCAGGCGGAAAGAGACCGACTAAAAACCGAATTAGAGCATCAGGCTTTGATGTCGAAAGAAAGGAATAGGAAAAACTTTTTAATTTTTGGATTGATACTCGTATTTCTGTTTTCTGTTGGCTTGTTCAGTCGATTGAGTTTTGTACGAAGGGCCAATAAGGTAATTAAAAAGGAAAAAGACAGATCCGAAGAATTATTATTAAACATATTACCGGCTGAGGTAGCCCAGGAACTTAAGGATGTAGGACATTCCCACGCCCGCAATTACGATGTTGCCACTATTTTATTTACCGATTTTAAAGAGTTCACACAGATTTCTTCCCGAATGAGTGCGGGAGATCTGGTTCAGGAAATTGATACTTGTTTTAAGGCATTTGATTCGATTTGTGAGAAATATCAAATTGAAAAAATTAAAACTATTGGTGATTCTTATATGGCCGCTGGAGGGTTGCCGGTACCCAAAGACCGCACCGCCCGGGATACGGTTTTGGCCGGCTTAGAGATGATGGATTTTATTTTAAAACGGAAAGAGAGTCAACCTCAAATGACGTTTGAAATGCGGGTTGGTATTCATACAGGCCCCGTGGTCGCCGGGATTGTGGGTGTGAAAAAGTTTCAATACGATATTTGGGGAGACACCGTAAATACCGCCAGTAGAATGGAAAGTGCCTGCGACGTGGGCCGGGTAAATATTTCGAATACCACCCACAATTACATTAAAGATGATCCGGCTTTCAGATTTGAAAACAGAGGTAAAATAGAGGTGAAAGGCAAAGGCCAGATTGATATGTGGTTTGTCGATTTGGCGTAAGACAACAGTATCAGTTAGTAAGCAAATCTTGCAATGATAAAATTACAATTTCAACTAAGTCCGTTATTAGATCAAATTCAATTATAACAATGAGATGTAACGAAAATAATAAAAATAATATGGCACAGTCAGTTTTAAAAACGTGAAATAAAATAGGTTCATCAAAAACCTATTCGGCTGAAGTGCATCTTGTTGTAGTTAATCTTCAATGAACATAAATCTTTGTTTGTATACCTCTAGGGAATTTTCATTTTGTATAATAGCATAATAAAGACCAGTTGATAGTTGGTCGCTAAGCGATAATTCAATGTTTGATTGTGTCGACTCCAATTCAATTAATACTTTTCCGGTAAGAGATACAATTTTTACGGAATAGTGGTTATCACCAGAAGTGCGGAAGTCAGATATATACAATGAATTTCGCGAAGGGTTTGGATAAATCTTGAATGAATGGTTGTGCAATAATGGTTCAGAACTAACTGAAGTAGGACTGTAAATACTTTGTACCTCTGATGCAGTTAAAGCTCGATTGTAAATTCTGACCTCATCTAGTTTGCCCTTAAAAAACCTTGGATTGGATGCTAGGAAAAGTCTGCCTAAGTGCAAAGGGTAGTCATTTTGAGTATTAATGCTTATTGACCCTGGAGTCATACAAAAAGAAGAAATAATTGAGGTGTCTTGATAATAAGTAATATTGGTCAAGTTATTCGAACTTGAGGCATCAAATATTACGGTATAAAGATGCCACGACCCATTATGGTAGTTAATGGGTTTTGCTCCAAATTCGTTGATAACATCCGTGTATAATGACTTACATGACTTGTTGAAACCTATTTCAAATCTATATCCAGAAGTATTTTCGCCTCCATAACTAATAACTGCAAATCCATCATTGTTAAATTCTAAATCAATGGAAGCCCAAAAGCTTATTGTTCTACTTGTTCCGCCTAACGGACCAACAGAATTTGCGACAAAGTAATCATCATTCCCATCGAAATAACATGCTGAATTTTTATTTCCAAATCGATCTTCGGTGTAGGTCGGACTTCCGAAAGGCGTCATATCGTTTGCGGAATTACTTTGGTCAAGGCCATCTCCATCAAGTTGATAAAATGCCACAAGTCCACTTGAAGGGGGTTGTGCATTGCATATCAAACAAAGAAAACAACAAATGGCAAATATTAATTTTTTCATGTTTTTGAATTTTAGTTGCAAATTATAATAAAATAATTTTAACCTTCTAGTTGAGGGAGGGAGAAATTATCAACTCATTGGTTGTGTGGAATTTAAATATTTGGTTCAATTGAAATAAACTTCAACTGTATAATAAATGTTTGCTTTCAATACTCAAGATTTGCTAACATGACTCGACTTTGTTTTATGCTATTTAAATTACCGCTCAATCATCAACTCAAACGTCTGCTGAACTTGCCCCACTGCATTCACCTGAACTATATACAACCCAACGGATACACCCGAAAAATTAACATTTATTTCCTGATTTAACAGGAGGTTAATGTCTTTCCGTCAACTGTTAAAATTACGATATTAAAAGGTGAATTAAATTCCGATTTTAAAGTTAAAGGATCACTTACCGGATTCGGATAAATGGTCAAATGCAATTTCTGCATTATGTCTTTAATTTCAACAAATGATAAAGGGCGCTTGCCAGCATTCTTTCCGACTTGATTTTTTGCTTACTTTTTTATCAAGAAAAAAGTAAGAAGATAAAAGATTGAATCTCGCTCCCCAAACGATTTACAATCTTGGTGTATCCGTACGGAGAAGAATTTAATTTTATATAAATAGGAACCTCATTTCAGAGGATGAATTTTCTATAGATTCGGTAAAGACCAACCGTCAAGCAAGAAGGAAATTATTTACCGATACAAAAGCGGGTAAAGATCGAATCCAGCAAGTCTTCATTCGTGACTTCTCCGGAAATCAATCCGAGATAATAAAGGGCCTGACGAATGTCGAGAGCAACCAGATCTGAGGTGATTCCGGAGTCAAGTCCGTTGAGAACATCATTTAATGCATTGGCACTTTTTTCTAATGCTTCAGCATGACGAACATTGTTAACGATGGTTTGGTCACCGAATTCAAATTGAGCGGCAATGCGTTCCAGTTCCGAAATAAGCGAATCAATATTGCCGGATTTTGCCGAAATGGAAATGTGTTCAATTGATCCAGAAGTAAGATCTGCTTTGTTTGCAACAACTAACCGGTAACGGGTTTGGGGTAATTCGGAAATTGCCTGTTGCAAATCATCCGGAGTCATGAGGGCGGCGTCGTACAAATAAATCAGCAGATCGGCTTTTGCCATGGAAGCCTTTGTGCGATCCACGCCAATCTGTTCAATGGTATCGGCGCTGTGACGCAGGCCGGCGGTATCGATTAGCCGAAACTGAATTCCATTAATAATAAGAACTTCTTCAATGGTATCCCGAGTAGTGCCTTCGATATCGGAAACGATGGCCCGCTCTTCTTTAATTAGTGCATTTAATAAAGTGGATTTGCCCGCGTTCGGTTTCCCGGCGATAACCGTATTAATGCCATTTTTAAAAACATTTCCGGCAACGAATGAAGACCGGAGTTGTTCGATTCGGGATAATAATTCATTCACCAACTTGCGCAAACCCGACCGGTCGGCAAATTCAACGTCTTCTTCACCAAAGTCGTTTTCGAGTTCAATGAGCGCAGCAAAGTCAATGAGTTCTTGCCGAAGCTGCGATATATCCTGACTAAAACCGCCGCGCATTTGTCGGATGGCCATTTGCAAACCGGCTTCACTTTGTGAGTGAATCATATCTGCCACCGCTTCGGCTTGAGCGAGATCTAATTTTTTATTGAGAAAAGCCCGGAGTGTAAATTCACCCGGCTCTGCTATTCGGGCTCCGTATTTAATTAATGTCTGAAGAATTCGGGAAACGATATAAGGCGAACCATGCGAAGAAATCTCAATGGAATTTTCTCCGGTGTACGAATGTGGAGCTCTGAAAACAGAAAGCATAACATCGTCGATAATGGTTTCGCCGTCTTTTACCTGACCATAATGCAAAGTGTATCCATCTGCCTTTGTCAATGATTTTGAGAAACAGGCATTCGCGATTTCAATGGCATTTTGTCCGGACATACGCACAATGGCAATGGCAGAAATTCCGGTGGGGGTAGCCGGGGCAACAATAGTTTCAGTAAGTGAACGCATCCGATTTGTGGTGCGAAGGTAGGGGGAAATGGTCTTGAATAATTAATGGAATAAGGAGGAATTTTTTTCCGTTAAAATTTGATCGGATTTTGTTTACATCGAAACATTCCTATAAATTACCGGCCGAACCATTTAATAAATAATGAAAAAATTATTATTAATATTTTTTGGGTTAATTCCCATTGCCCTTTTTTCTCAGGTTGATTTGAATCTGAAGGGTGTAGTTAACAAAAAAATTAACGGCGCGATCAGGGAAGGAGATAGCGTAGAACTCAGATCCTTGATAACAGATGAATATTTTAATATATCAGCCATATTAATTCACCAGGAGAAAACGGTTATGGTTGATTACAAACAGCTTGATCGTGTTGATTTTAGGACGGAGAACATTGATGAATTCTGGAAAGTTGAATGTTTGCATAAGTCGATTTACGAATATGCCTTAAAGAAAGGAATGCAATACGAACTCCGGAAGGAATTGATTGAGGAGTCACTTCAATATTTGTCATATGCAGAAAATAACGATTTGTTTTATCACGACAGTTATTTGGAAACATATCTGTTTTCACTTGCATATAAAATTTGCCCGGATCGACTTTTGGATGGCAGATCCGGAGTTTTGGGAGTTCGAATTTTAAAAGATTTAAATCCTGATTTATTTATTCTTCCGAATGGAACCATGTGTATCGGCACCGGTTTGCTGGCTACCTTGCAATCGGAGGAAGAATTGATGGCGATTATGGCCAGTGAAATTTCCCATTATCTTTTTGACCATTATTTAGTAAATATAAATAAGGCCGCAACCAGACAGAAGAGAGCTGAATTCTGGGCTGCTTTTGCCACCGGTGTGGCGGCGGCCACGGATATATATCTTGCTTCAGAAAATCGGTATTACACACCAGGAGGCTTAACAATGGGGATAGGGATTCTGGCATTTTCGCTTGCAGAATCAGTGAATGACAGATTTGGCGGGCCTTATACCTACGAGCAGATTTTTGAAGCTGATCGAAGTGCTGTTACATTGATGGATTTTATTAAATCCGATTCTAAAGCTCTATCTTCGGCTCTAAAGCGTATCCGGAATTACCACAGTTTAAACGGCAATTATTATCAACTAATGTCCAATATAAATCGGCCGGGATTTGATGAGAGAATTTCTGCGCTTTTGGGTGGAGCGGAATTTAATAATTCCCATTATGATGTTAAGTTTTCGTCTGTTATTTCCTTTAATGCAATTCTTGAATTTAATAACAATCATTATTTAAGCTGTCAGAATTTGTTGGATAGAAATATGGCCGTCGGAGTGGCAACGGAAGAGGATTATATATTAAATGCTATGCTTTTAATGAGAAAAACAAACACGGAAGCAACCAATACCCGGGCACTGCAATACATCGAAACTGCTGAGAAGTTGAATATCACTCCAAACATAAATCTCCAAAAGCAAAAGGCATTGGTATTAATTCGTTTGAATAAAAAGGAGGAAGCCCGGAAGTCGCTGGAGGAATATAAGAAATTGCTTTTACAGGAAAATTCTAAAATAACCGGGATTGATAATCCGGGTCCACTATCTTTTGGTAGTTCTTATATTCGGCAGGAGTTTGAATGGACGCAAAAGATGCTGTTGAAGATTGATAAGTTGTAAGGAAAATCCTGATTAGCAACTGTATTCGTTTTTTTCTGATCGTTCTTCACAATGAATAGTTCAAAACAAAGTTGAATGGGGTATATGTAAAAAGGTAAATAATTATTATCATTTCTCATGAGATATTATGTACTTCTGAGTTTGCTGCTTTCGGCTGTTCAATCCCATTCCACCACTTCTGTTATTTATGGGACTGTGAATATTCCGGGTGTAAAAACGGTAACCATCCGGTCGAATACAACTCTTTATGGTGAAATGCATAACCTTCCGAACGATCTACAAATTCAGTTATCAGATGAGGGAACTTATTCATTTGAAGTAGAAACCACAGAACCTTTTATTTTTAGCATGAAGGCCGATGACCAGTGGCAGTTTGTGAATAAATACGTTGGTCCGGGAGATTCACTTAGAATTGATATAGCTGAAAATCGGCTCAATTTTGATGGAGGTGACAGTCGGCATAATGTATTTCTGTTTGCATGGGAAAACCGTTTCTTTCTGGATCAACCGATGCGGAATGAATATAATTCGAGTTGGTCGCTGATGGAACCTTCACAATTCCTTACTTTTTGGAGTGAAAGACGGCATTTGCAAAAATCATTTATGGATTCATTTTTTAATGATACTCCCGCCACACAAAAGTTTAAGGAATATTTTCAATTCGAAGTTGATTATGATTATGGGGTGTCTTTATTGTTTTACTTCTGGAAAGGAAAATCGTCGAAGAAAGCTATTGACATGCCCGAATTTATGAAAGCCATCGATGAAATAGAGTTTAATAATTCAAAAGCTGTATATCATGGTCGTTACCAACAATTCCTGAGTGAACTGCCCAATATGTTGCATTTGGTTGCACGTGAAAAGATGGATTCCTCATTGCCTCGTGAAGAAGACTTACCCTTGTATAAGTTTTCATTTGCGTGTTACGTAATTGATAAAAATTTAACGGGGCTTCCTGCTCAATTAGCCACTGCCCTTGCTTTAAAAAGCAATTACGTTTATTAGATATGGCTAAAGGCAGAGGAAATTATGATTCCGTTCTAAACAGTCGGTATCCGGTTTTGTTTGATAGTCTTTCTCGTCGGATAACAGATCCGGATTTACACAGAATGATGCTTTCCTTGTTGGTAAAATTGAAATCTGAACCACTCGCTGCACCGGACTTTTCCCTTATGTCAATTACCGGAGAAGAAGTGAGTTTACACGATTTCCTTGGCAAAATTGTGTATCTGTATTTCTGGTCAACTACTTGCGCTCCCTGTGTTAAGGAGTTCCCGTTTGCGGCAGAACTTCAAAGCAAATTTGCAAAAGAAGACGTGATATTTCTTTATGTGGCGCTTGAGTCTGACCGCGAAAAGGTTAAAAAATTCGTGGAGTACATCGGAGGACATGGAATTTATTTAATAGCACCTAAAGGTTTTGTATCTGACGTAGCCAAAGATTATGGAGTGAATTCAATACCCAGATATTATGTAATTGATCGTGACGGTAAAATTATTTCTTCTGATGCACCGAGACCCAGTTTGCATCCAGAGGAAATTATTGAAAATGCACTACGGAATTGAATTGGGAAATAAAGCAAGCCTGCAAAACATCGCAAAAAAGGTCGTCGGGTTGTACCCCACGTCAGGCGCGGAGGGGGACAAGGCATATTCGTAATGAGAATGATTGCCAGCTAACCGCGGATGACTTCAAAGCGAATATGCTAGCGCCAATACTGTACTCCTCTGCTAAAGCTATGTTTGAAGGGTAGTAACGAATTTAACCAAAAATGATTCTCCGTTTGGATACACCAACTTTTGCTCAGAGCATGATCAAGTTAAATCAGGCGAAGCGGAGAATGATGTTTGAGTAGGAACGCGTGGGTGGGCCGTCGGAGAGGCGGGATAGTGTCATTTGGTAGAAAATCGGGAAAGTGCCTGACACTTCTTTCCCAGATTTTCAACAAATGAGAAAGGGCGCTTGGGTAGCTTTCTTTCCGACTTGATTTTTTGCTTACTTTTTTATCAAGAAAAAAATAAGAAGAAAAGAATTTATGTATCACACTTCTGCAACTAAACCAATTATTAATCTTAATGTATGAATACGGTGAACCATTTAACCAAATGTATAACACAACAATTGTTCAATGGCATTTATGTGAGGCCTTCTACATTTTCGGAGGGATTAATCTTTGAGTCAGAATATGTAGCTTATTATTACCGCCGGATTGTACTTGTCTAAAGCATAGTAATTACCGCCGTACTATTAATGCAGAATATAAATAATGCCGGATTTTTGGTTTTGCTCACCCTGAATAACCCATTCCATATTATACATTAAATAATCTCCGAATACCGGAATTAGATTGTCCGGAACCTCAAAATGAACATCATCCGATTCGAAAATTATATTTCCAAGTCTGTTATACAATCTGAAACTGAATTTGTCGAATTCACAATATTGTGTGGTCAATCTGATTAAATCATTTCGACCATCGTAATTATTGGAAACAGCATTCATTATATACAACTTGCAATCACAGTTCTTACAACCGATAAATTGTGTTGAATGTGTTTCGCCACATGTGTTCTTGTGAATTATTTCAACCGCTGTATCGGAACATTGAACAGGGAAATTAATCAGCTCCGAATTTCGGGTAATGAATACTTCAGCGTTTTCTTCAGGTATCAGATACAATTCCGTTTCCGGACAAACAATGGTGTCGTCAAACCGCAAAGGACGGGGAGGTGCCGTAATTTTAATATTTTTTGAAAATGTTTGTCCTGCTGTTTTCGGATAAGTTAGAGTGATGGTATAATCACCGGCCGAACTATATTTATGATAAACAAGATTTCCGGAATTTGCACTTAAAGTATCGGTATTTCCATCACCGTAATTAATCATAAAATCATAATCCGGACCTTGAACCACAATTCTTGCGGTGTCTTTTAAACACGTTGAATTTACTTCCAGATCAAGGGGATAAGGTAATAGTTGATTTGGTAAGCCGAGTTTTAATCCGGACCAGTTGTTAACTCCCATAAAAATTGCCGTATCGTTATATCCACACTCCGTTCCGGGTTGGTTTGGGTGTTCTATGGATGCTAAATACCTGTGTCTGTATCGAGAGAAATAGATCTTTCCGTTTGGAGCCAGACGTAAATCTCCACCACTAATTCCCCCGTATCCTCTGCCAACTTCAACTCTGGATGATTGAATTTCTTTTTCTGGCCAACGGCTTACATCAAATTGGTATACCGTCCCCGGATGTGGCTCTTCAGCTACGTACACAAATTTTCCATTTGGCGAAAATTCAAGACCGTGTAATCCATTATTCGAGAAAGTCTGATTATCCATTCTGATGATCTGAAGTCCGCTTATTACACCGGTTGAGTTGTTAAAATTCATTAGCATAAATGCCAACGGCAATCGGTTGGTAGAAAGAATATGTGCTGCCAGTTTTCCGGTTACGGGGTTATATGCAATGCTACCTTCAGCACCTCTGAGAGAATTGAATATTGAGTCGCCAATCTTGCTAATAACGGGTTGTTCACTCAAGCCATTTTCGGTTAACAAATACGATAAAAATGTGTCTTTCCCGGTGTGGGTTACAATCCAGATATCTCTGCCGTTTGAGTGTTGTATTGGTTCGAGCATTTCGCAACAAAAGCTCAATAATTTTTTTTTTGATTCTTTAATTACGTCTCCTCTTCCGTAATCCAGAGACATATCAATTTCGTATGCAGTAAGTCCGTTTTTACCGCCGTCATTATCAGTTGTCAGGAGCATGTATTTTCCGGTAGACCCCGGCTTTTTTACCGCGAGAACACCAAAACTTTCTGAACTTCCCGCGAGCGTTACACCATTCGGCATCAGTTTATGATTCTTATTGTAAACCAGTACACCATTGCTGTAAAACAATAGTTTACCGGAAGAATCACACATACTCGTACATCCGCTTTGTGCAATCATGTTATCGTCGTGCAATACAATCACAGAATCCGGATTGTTGAAATCCAATCCGCTCTTTTCTCCCATATACCAAATATTAGAAGTCTTTTGAGCCAATACAGCGCAACACGTTGCATACATCAATAAGCTAAGAATACAGAGTTTCATATTTAATTGATTCAATCAAACAGGTAAAGGCTGCATGCTTTTTTTGAAGGTTGAATAATCTTCGAATCGGATTTACTTCAAGGTAAAAACATCACTAGCAATATCGATGAAAAAAGAAGGTTTTGAATGAGAATTATTTAATACTAAAAGATTCCAAGTCCCAAACATTTCCATCCCAATCGGTATACTTCACCATACCAACACCTTTAACAAAATATGCAGTCCTTAAATACTCATTCCGATTAATTTGGGCGGGGTAAACTAACCTCAAAACATTTTTAAATGTGTCAGAATTAACTATAAAAGAATCTAAAATAGAAATTTGACCGTTCTCTCCATTAAATGCATCACATATACTATCTGTATATGAAAATCTATATACACTACTTCCATTGTCATTTGAATATATCACATCAGCAAACCCAGATAAACTCGTTTCCGAATTTACGCTCCAATTACCACGAGTGCTGGTCTTTATGATGTTGTTTGCCGCTTGCAGACAAATTTCCTTGCTTACATCAGGATTTTTCCCTACTTGCCTAATAGATGAAATTACCTTAAATGTGTCAAGTACACCAGTATGTGACTTATAAATCCAAAAAGAACCGGATTCGAAAAAAAATCTTTCAAGCAAATCACTTTGCAGAAATCTTGTTGTAGATTCTGAGCAACTAGGATCAATTTTCTTCGAAGTACAGTCATCACAATCCTGGCATGAACTGAAGCTTAAACAAACTAAAGTTCCAATTGCAACAAAAAGATTTTTGTTAATCATTAACCTAGCACCAATTTAAACCGAAAATGATATGAAACAATTAATTCTCAATAGAAGCTGTACTGAGCATTACTACAGACTTTTTTGTAAGGCATAGGATTCCAACACTTATGTAATTCTTCTTCTAATTATTATTTCGAAAAACATTTACCACACCTTTTTCATTCATGTAAATTCCTCGTTTGTCCCTGCAAGATACCTCATAATAATATGGACCTTCTGGTGCTGGCTTGCCATTACTAGTTCCATCCCAAACAAATTTTAATTGTTCTTTTCGGGTGCTGGTAATTCCTTCGGTTTTATGAATTAATGTGCCTGATTTATCGTAAATAAATACGGAAAGTAAAGAGGAATCCGGTGAAGAAAAGCAGAGAAATAATGAATCATTTTTACCATCACCATTGGGTGTAATAACATTATAAAAATTATTATTACATATTAAAAAAGTATCATCTGAGATCGAATTGGTGTCTGGATGAAGAAGATAATCTTCAAGACTAACCAAAGCTGGACTCATATTGATGCACTTTTTGGTTTTTGTATAACTAAAACCATGACAATGAGTCGCAATTGTAAGCAATACGAAAATGGAGATTCTATGATTTTTCATAGAAGAACAAAATAAAATCAAAAGTTCAAACTCATGCTGTACTTGCTGTAGAAATCAAATATTTCTTCCACCGCTTCGTCTGCGGTATCAACGAGTTTGAACAGGAACATATCTTCGGGACTAATATTACTTTCTTTATCCAGCATAGTTTGCTGAATCCAGTCGATGAGTCCCGACCAAAAAGTTTTTCCTACCAAAACAACCGGAAAGTTTGCTGTCTTTTTAGTTTGTACTAATGTTAAAGCTTCGAATAATTCATCGAGCGTTCCGAAACCACCGGGAAGTACAATAAATCCCTGTGCATATTTCATAAACATCACTTTGCGTACAAAGAAGAAATTAAAATTGATGAGTTTGTCTTTGTCGATAAACGGATTGGCTTCCTGTTCAAAAGGCAGATTAATATTTAATCCAACGGAACTTCCTTTCCCTTCCGATGCACCGAGGTTTGCCGCTTCCATAATTCCGGGGCCGCCTCCAGTAATTACTCCCAATCCGCGTTCGCTGAGTTTGCGGGCGATATCTTCCGCCATTTTATAATACGGATGTTCGGGCTTGGTTCTCGCGGATCCGAAAATGGAAACACACGGACCAATTCTCGCGAGATTATCGTAACCATCTACGAACTCTGCCATTACTTTGAAAATGTTCCACGAATCGGAACTCTTTATCTCAGGCCATTGCTTGATTTCGAAGGCCTTCTTGATTCTTTCGTCGTTCATTAAAATTTATATCGTTAAAGTTGATCTACCTTTTTATTGCCGGATTGCGCCCTTTTAAAACCGAAGCCAGATAAAGGCCTGCAAACGTAATCATCGCATTGTAAACGAGGATTTCGAATCCGATTTTATTGCCAAAAAGGTATTCATCATTGAACATGAGAATCCCGGAAATAATTGCGGAGCCCACACAAATCCACGGGATTATTTTGTCTTCTGGTTTGTGTTTGAAAACAATTCCAAAAAGAAAAAGTCCGAGTAAAGGGCCATAGGTTAATCCGGAAATTTTAAAGAGTTGGGTGATCACACTGTCGTTGTGCCAATAACCAAAAATCACAATTACCGTAAATAACAGCAGACTAAAACCGATGTGCACCTTGCGTCTCAATCCCGGTTTTTCGCCTTTCGATTCGAAGTCCAGAATATCAATTACGAATGATGTGGTTAAAGCAGTAAGAGCAGAATCAGCGCTGGAATACGCTGCGGCAATTAATCCGAGAATGAACATTATCCCGATTGAAACGCTGAAATGGTTTAGTGCTAAAGTTGGGAAAAGCAAATCCCTGTTTTCGGGAATGGCGATCTGAAACTTATTAGCATACACGTAAAGCAGGGCCCCGAAAATCACGAAAAAGGTATTCACTACCGTCATCGTTCCGCTGAGCGTAAGCATGTTGGTTTTCGCTTCTTTCACATTGCGGCAACTCAGATTTTTTTGCATCATATCCTGATCGAGCCCGGTCATTACAATGGCTAAAAAGAAACCCGAGAAAAACTGTTTGTAGAAATTACGACCGCTGTTGTCCCAGAAGAATGTTTGTTTAATTCCGATCGAATCAAACGACTCACGTATCTGAGAAACGGAATGCAAATCGAGCGATCTAAGAATATAAATTACAGTTAATACAACCGAAGTAAGCATGAACAGGGTTTGAAATGTATCGGTCCAGATGATGGTTTTTATTCCGCTTTTAAAAGTGTAAACCCAGATGAGCAGTATCGTAATCGCAACGGTAAACCAGAAAGGAATTCCCCAGGTTTTAAAAATGAACTGATCCATTACAATGGCCACTACATACAACCGGAAAGAAGCTCCGATTACCCGGCTGGTGAGAAAAAACGATGCTCCTGTTTTGCGGGCAAAATAACCGAAGCGCTGTTCGAGATATCCGTAAATGCTTGTGAGATTGAGTCGGTAATACAATGGGAGAAGCACAAAGGCAATAACCCAATAGCCCAGAACATAGCCAATAATAACCTGAAGATAACTGAACTGCCCGTTGATGTGTTCGAGATTGCCGACAGTACCCGGGACCGAAATAAAAGTGATTCCACTAAGCGTTGCGCCAATCATTCCGAACGACACAATGTACCACGGAGCCTGCCGGTTTCCGAGATAAAACGCATCGTCCGCAGCATTGCGGGAGGTGAGCCAGGAGATCAGTATCAGAATGCCGAAGTATCCCGCGATCAGTGAGACGATTAATTCTGGCCTCACTCCGAAACTCTCAGTTTTTGTCCGGTGTAAATGGTGTTTCCGGAAAGGTTATTCCACTTCTGAAGTTGCTCGGCCGTAATTTTATAGGTTGTGCAAATCCGGTAAACCGTTTCGCCGGCCTGTACTACGTGGTATTTGGTGGGAGCATCGGAAACAACCGGCTGATTTATTTCTGCTTTTTGAACCGTAGGCTGATTGCTTATAACTGCTTCCGTTTTAATTTCGTTCGGCTGAATTCCTTTTTTGATAGTTTCGGATGAATTGGTCTTGGCTTTTTGAGCAGCTTCGGGAGACAAATAAATTTTTTGTCCCACCGAAAGTTGCAGTATGTTGAGGTTGTCGTTCCACTTTACGAGATCTTCCTCAAATACATGATATTTTTCGGCAATTCGATAAATATTATCACCAGACTGCACGATGTAAAAATCAGGTCGTGAGATTGTGTCGTCTGCTAAAGGCGGGGCTTTTTCGATGTTTTCGAGTGAATGAGGATTTACAAACGGATTGGTGTTGAGTTCGGATTTTTTCTCTTTTTCGGTTACAACTTCCACACTGTCGCTTTTATCAATTTTTCCGCGCATCACGATTTTTTGACCGGCGGCAACTTCGGTTCCTTCTTCAAGGCGATTGCGTTTATAAAGTTGTTTTAATTTAATTCCGTATGCCTGAGATATCTGATACATCGTTTCGCCATCTTCCACCACATGTTCTTTTTCGGTGCCCCGTCTGCGTTTGGGTTTCAGATAAACCACATCGCCTTCATTAATTCCGGTGCCTTTAGACAAGTCGTTGTATTTGTAAATCTGTTTAACAGTAAGATCGTTTCTGCGCGCGATCATTTCCATCGTTTCATCCTTCTGTGCCCGAACCATTGGTACATTGTTGTCTGTGTATTCAATCTGTTGTTTTCCGGGCATCGGAGCCGAGTCGTATTTGCCGAGATCGTATTTTTCGATCAGGTTTACGATGATGGTGTGATAGGAGGTGTTGGTTGCGTATCCGGCTTTGCGCAGGCCTTCAGCCCAACCTTTGTAATCGGTTATTTGCAGGTCGAAGAGATCGTGGTACCGCCAGTTTCCCCGTAAAAAATCGGAGTGATCGCGATACGATTCTAAAGCTGAATTATAGGCTCTGAAACATTCATTCGGTGCGTCATCATCTGCCCGGATTGTTTTACCGTTCCAGTCGCCTTTGCATTTTATTCCAAAATGATTATTGCCTTCACGCGCGAGCCGGCTGTTGCCATAACTGCTTTCGAGCATTCCCTGAGCAAGAGTAATACTCGCCGGAACTCCACTGCGATACATTTCCACGATCGCAAATTCGCGGTACGTTTCGATGTACTGCGATGGAGTCATCTTTTCCTGAGCCGACAAAGTAAGAGCTGATGTACATATCCACACAGCCCACAATACGCGCAATTTAGTCATACCTGCAAAATTAGATGGATGAGCACGGAGGCTTCGCGATAGATATTCACTTGTAAACAGTGCGGTAAACGGACGTTCAGGAAATTGGATTTTGATTTTCCGCTTTTGACTTTAACCAACAACTGTATTTTTGAACGGAACATAATCAACTTAAACCTCTTCTACATGCAACGCACAGCCACCATTCGATTCGTATTTTTTCTGATAATATTCGTCTCGGCTTCCATAATTTCATTAGCCCAAAACAACGGGGCGAAATGGACAGCGAAACTGGAACAGACCGGTAAATGCGATTCATCGGGTTGCGAGGTAAAGATTATTCTAAGTGGTGAAATTCCGGCAGAACATCATGTGTACGCAACGGGATATGTCTGTGAAAACGGCGGCCCCTTGCCTGCACAGATTTCAATGAAGGCTGATAGTACCGTGCAGGTTTCAGGAGATTTAATTTCGGAGAATTATACAGAAGCCTATGATGACATTTTTGAATGTACCATCCGTGAATTTCACGAAAAAGGAACATTTGTTCAGAAGCTTCACACAACTGGAAACCACATTAAATGTAAAGGAAAACTCAGTTATCAGATGTGCTTTCCGGATGGGAGATGTGTTTTGTATGAATACGAATTCGCCTTTGATCAAAAACTCCAGTAGACTAATTTTTTCACACTAAAATTTAGACCAAAGCCGCATCACAAAACCATTTGCAGAATCTGAGTGTTCGGTGTGGACATAAGTTTAAGATTTTATTACCCATCTTTGGCAACCGTTTTAATTCTCTGAGTGTCTAATAGCTCACGACTTCAGATAAGAAGGCGGTTTTCGGGAATCTTACTGCACGAATTATATGAACAGATCAACGCACATTATCAGACCCTTATTGATATTGATTGCACTGTTAACCGGAATGGCTTCCGGCTCTTCTCAAACTATCCCACCGGCAAACTGGACTTACACCTTGTCGAAATCCAAGGTGAAGGCGGGTGAGACGATTGAAGTAATTTTTAAAGCTTCAATTCCTCACGGTTTGCACATGTATTCGCTGGGTTACGATTGTCCGGGTGGAGGCCCTTTGCCCGCAGAATTCGAGTACACGAAAAACAAATCCTTCACATGGAATGGTGCAACAAAAGCGGTTGGGGATGCAAAATCGTACGACGATGTTTTTGAATGCGACATCCGCGATTTTCACGACAAAGCTGAATTCCGGCAAAAGATAAAAATCAATTCAGCTAATCCGGTTATTAAAGGAGTGCTGTCGTATCAGATGTGTTCGGAAGAAACTGGCATGTGTGTTTTCCATGAATTCGACATCGAAATCAAAGGAATTGAGGTAACCGGGGGGGGAACGGGGACGGTAACGGAAACTGTAACTGAAACTGTAACGGGAACAGGTAGTGGGAATGATAAAGCTAGTGATGATAAGCACATAAACGAATCTCAGACATCCGATACCGGAAAAACTACCGTAGTTGACAAGGAACTTTTGCAGAAACTAATCGATTGTTCGTGTGGTGATGAAGGCGTGGAAGGCGGCCAGCCCTATATTGAAAAAGGCGCTATTAATTATGCTACATATAAACGAAATGGCGATCTCGACACAATGTCGTGCGAACTAAAAACCTTTGACGGGAAGCAGGAAGAAGAAAAATTCTCGTACTGGTGGTTTTTTATTCTCGCTTTCATTTCCGGTCTTACAGCGCTGGTAACGCCCTGCGTATTCCCGATGATTCCTATGACGGTTTCCTTTTTTATGAAGGAAGAAGACCGGGCCAAATCCATTCGATCCGGTTTATTTTACTCAATCAGCATTATTCTGATATATGTGGTAATCGGAACGTTGGTGGCATTATTGGCGGGAGCCGCAGCCGCCAACTGGCTGAGCACTCACTGGATCCCGAATGTCTTCTTCTTTTTAATCTTCGTGATTTTTGCTGCTTCCTTCTTTGGAGCTTTTGAACTAACTCTTCCGAGTTGGTTGGTGAATAAAGTCGATAAACAAGCCGACAAAGGCGGAATGTTCGGTGTGTTCTTCATGGCCTTTACGATAGTATTGGTTTCTTTCTCCTGTACCGGCCCGATCGTGGGTGGAATTTTGGTGGAAGCATCGCGCGGGGCATTTCTGAAACCCATTATCGGCATGTTCGGTTTTTCACTGGCATTCGCAATTCCATTCGGATTGTTCGCGATTTTCCCAAGCTGGTTGAACAATCTTCCTCACAGCGGCGGCTGGCTCAATACAGTTAAGGTTGTTTTAGGATTTATCGAACTGGCACTCGGACTCAAGTTTTTAAGTGTTGCAGACCAAACCTACCATTGGGGCATTTTAGATCGGGAAGTGTACATCGCTTTGTGGATTGTGATTTTCGGGCTGATGGGTTTATATCTTTTAGGCAAACTAAAATTTTCGCACGACAGCGATATGATGTATTTGCCGGTTCCCAGATTAATTATGGCAATTCTCGTATTCTCATTTGTGGTGTATCTGATTCCCGGAATGTGGGGAGCACCTTTAAAGCAATTGGCTGGATATCTTCCTCCAACCTATACGCACGATTTTAATGTGAAGTCTGAAAACTCGGAAAACAATGGGCATGGAGGCCTAATTCCGAAGTACCGCGATGTTTTGCACTTACCAGATGGTTTGCAGGGATATTTTGATTTCGAACAGGGAATGGAGGTCGCCAGGGAACTGGGAATGCCGGTTTTAATCGACTTCACCGGTCATGGTTGTGTGAACTGCCGTGAAATGGAACAAAAGGTCTGGACCGAAAACCGCATACACAATTTGATCAATGAAGACTATGTTCTGATCTCTCTTTATGCTGATGAGAAACATATAGATCTTCCGGAAGAAGAGTGGTACATATCGAGGTCCAGCGGAAGAAAAATAAGCAGCTTCGACAAACGCAATCTGGATATTCAGCAATGTTTCTTCAACAGCAACACACAGCCTCAATATGCGCTTTTAGATAATGAAGGTAATCTTCTTCAGCCAACCCGATCATACGATTTAAACCGGGAAGCATATTATACTTTTCTGAAAAACGGATTAACCGAATTCAACAAAAGAAAGCAGGCTAAATTGGGAGAAACGAAAAAAGCTGTTGAAGAATAAATCAGCTCGCTATCCACACAATGAGGTGGTTCCCGATTTTGATTTGATGGGCTAAAAAACTCACCGGCTCGTATTTCAGGAACTGAACTTCAAACGATTGAGATGTTGCTTCCGGAATCGAGGTAACTTTTATGTGGTTCTTGAAATCCACAGATTTTCGTCCGTACAATTTGAAAATCGCTTCTTTAGCACACCAAATCTGAAAGAGATCTTCATTCCGGTTTTCGGGTCTGATCCACGATTCTTCAATATCGCTTACAAATCGTTTTGCTATGCGTTCCACCCGATTCGAAATTTCCTCCACATCGATTCCGACGGGATTCGGTCCGTGGATAGCAACTGCATATCCGGCAGTATGGCTAAGTGAAATGTATCCGTTCGATTCGAGATGAGGTTTGCCGGCTTCATCTTTAAATAAAGTAAGAATTGAATCCCCTACCAGTGACTCCAGAGCTTTTCTGCATGCAAGCCATTGCCGGTTTCTTTCGGGATGTGTAATGTCTGAAATCTGTGCGCTCCGGTTTCCGGAGTTCTGTAATTCCTCAAAACTCTCTTCGATTTTCCAAATGGCGATTGAGCTGTTGCCCGATTTTATAGTTTGAACTAATGGCATATTTCCATTTGAGACGGGCAAAAGTAAATCACCGGATTTTATTGTTCAGGACGAAGCTCACCTTCGCAAGCTTCGGAAGAGTTCAGATGATTTATCCCCAAAATATTCCAGAAGGCCCGATGCGCTTTGCTGATTAAGGGGTTTAACTTTATTTCGTACGCTTACCTCAAAATAAAAACAGATGATTCTGAGCGATAAGCGCATATTGGAAGAAATTGAAAAAGGCACCATTTTAATCGAGCCTTTCAGACGAGATTGTTTGGGAACTAATTCGTATGACGTGCATTTGGGCAAATGGCTGGCAACCTACACCGATCGGGTGCTCGATGCGAAGAAGCACAACAAGATTGAATATTTTGAAATCCCTTTGGGAGGATTTGTTCTTCAGCCCAACACGTTATATCTCGGTGTTACCGAAGAATATACAGAAACACATGGTCATGTTCCGTTTCTGGAAGGAAAAAGCAGTACCGGCCGTTTGGGAATTGATATTCACGCAACGGCAGGAAAAGGAGACGTTGGATTTTGCAATACCTGGACATTGGAAATTTCCTGTGCCCAGCCGGTTCGCATCTATCGGGGAATGCCGATCGGCCAACTGATTTATTTTGCCGTGGAAGGTGAAATTGAACTGCTTTATAACAAGAAAGAAAACGCGAAGTACAACGCGCGAACGATAAAACCAGTAGAAAGCATGATGTTTAAAAACAAATTCTGATTTGCTTTTCTCTCATTTTCAAATCCTAACAAGTTCTGCGAGAGTTTCACAGTTACGTGATGTTGTATTAATGAAAATTTGAATTACATTCGAGGTACTTTCAATTATCATTTATAATTAATACTCGTTAATTAGGATTTATGGTTTAACTTTACTCTTAGGAAGGACCCCGGCAGTGATGTCGGGGTTTTTTATTTAGCAATTTTTTGCGGGCTAAAAATGCTCACAGATGCAAAAGGTGTGTTGCTGATCTCACAGATGATAAACCAGCGAAAGCATGTATATCCGGTTGTATAATCCGACGCGATTAACCCAGTTACGGGCATTTGGATATTGATCCCCGATTCGGAAAAGTGAATTGCTGTGGCGTAACATTATGCTCAGGTGATCTCCCAATTTGTAATCACCACCAATAAAAAAGGCCGTTTCGGTTCTGGCAAAATTGGCGTCATAAGTCTGAATACCGTCGTCAACCGTGCCACCGATATTAGCACCAATGGAAAAACCACCGTGGGCACTCAGGTTTTTTACAGCAGCAATGTTATAGCGCACAAAAAGCGGCAGTTCGATGTATTGAGATTTAATCACGAAGATTTGCCGGATCGGGTCATTGGGATCGAGAACTCTTTTGCTCCCCTTTGTAGAGAGCAGCAATTCAAACCCACCGGACCAGGTTTCGTCAACCTTATGATCGATCCGGATTCCGAGATTTACGCCGAGTTTGTTGTAACCGGCAAACCGATCGCCATCGACCTGACAAAAGTTGAGTCCGCCCAATACTGATGCCCGGAAATAACCACTTTGAGCAGTAGATTTTGTTGCTGTTCCTAAAAGCAAAGGCAAAAGAAAAATGGCTGATAATGATCTCTTAATCTGCATCCACCAAAATTAGGTTGTGCCATGTCAAAATCCTCATAATTGAATGACACAATACATTGTTTTGAACTTTTTGCAATAAGAAAAAACCGGTAATCTTGTGACACATCAACAAACAATCGAAGAATGCACAAGGCAAACTTTAATAAAGATATTACTGGTTACGAACTACTGCTGATTTTCGCAGAATCTGATGGAGACTTTGATCCGAGAGAAGGAAATGTAATTGTTGATTTCATTCAAAAGAAATTTCCTCTTGGTGGAAATCTGGACGCTGTTGTGGAACACGTGAGCCGGATTCCGAAAGAAGACTATCTCAACCGTGTTGAAGAATTAGCTGCTGATTTTTATGCAGAAAGTACTGAAGAGGAGCGTAAGGAATTTTTACACTTTGCACTTGATCTGGTAAAAGCGGATGAACATTTAGCGAAAGAAGAAAATCTGTTGATTTCGAAATTGTTTGTTGCCTGGGATATTTGATCCGGTAGTTAATTTACCTCGATTCCCAGCATCTCACAAGCGCGTTCTGCCGCTTCTTTTTCTGCATTTTTCTTGGAGAAATCCGAGGTCTGACAAATCTCTTCTCCGTCTACGAATAAGCCGATTGTGAACTTTCCTGATTTGGTTTGCTTGCGTTCCATTACGATTCGGAACTCAATGTTCTTGCGGTGTTTTTGCGCCCATTGATTCAGCAGGCTCTTGTAATTGATGTGCTGATTCTCAATTTCGTCGAGATCGATATAGGGTTTAATAATTTTATTGTAGACAAAGCGCTTGGTTGCCGCATATCCTTTATCGAGATATACTGCTCCAACAAGAGCTTCAAGTGCATTACCACTTAGTGAAGTAAGAATATGCCGGCTTTGTTGAAGTACCTGATCACTTTCCAGAAAGGTCGGAATTCCCAGATTTACTGCAATATCACCCAGCTGTTTTCGACTTACTATTTTAGACCTTACTTCTGTGAGAAACCCTTCTCCGCGAATGGGGAATTTTTTAAATACGATTTCAGCAACAATGGTGTCGAGCACGGCGTCTCCGAGAAATTCAAGTCGTTCGTTACTGTCTTTTACGTTGGTGAATTTAATTCGTTCTGCGGCTGACAAATGACGAAATGCAGTTTTATACAAGTGCATTTTGCCGGGCCTGAAACCCAAAAGGTGTTTCAAACGATTTCGATAGTTTTTATCGTCGCCGGAAGAAAAACTGAAAATTGGCATTCGCCGTTTATCGGTACTTTTTCAGAATCAGCGAAACATTGTGTCCGCCGAAACCGAATGTATTGCTAAGGGCAGCACTCACCGTACGATTCTGAGCCTTGTTGAATGTGAAATTCAACTTTGGATCAAACGCTTCATCATCGGTAAAATGATTGATGGTTGGTGGAATGATGTCTTTGGTTATTGCCATTATACAAGCCAAAGCCTCAATTGCACCGGCGGCTCCGAGGAGGTGACCGGTCATAGACTTTGTAGAACTGATGTTCAGGTTATAAGCGTGTTCGCCAAAAACAGATTGAATAGCTTTGGTCTCGCTCACATCACCGAGCGGAGTGGAAGTTCCGTGAACATTGATGTAGTCGATATCAGAAGGATTGAGTTCTGCATCGGCCAAAGCAGTCTTCATTACGTTACTTGCACCAAGTCCTTCCGGATGCGGAGCCGTAATGTGATGTGCATCTGCAGACAAACCACCACCGGCAATTTCGCAATAAATTTTAGCGCCGCGAGCCAGAGCGTGATCGAGTGTTTCGAGCACCAAAGCCGCTGCGCCTTCTCCGAGTACAAAACCATCCCGGTCCTTATCAAAAGGACGACTGGCAGTTTTGTAGTCGTCGTTTCTTTCGCTGAGTGCCTTCATCGAATTAAAACCACCCATGGCGAGTTCATTCACACAAGCTTCGGAACCTCCGGTGATCATAAGATCGGCCTTGCCGGTTCTCAAATAGGTGAAAGCGTCCATGATCGCATTGTTCGACGATGCACAGGCAGAAACGGTTGTGAAATTAGGTCCGCGTAAATTGTATTTCATCGAGATGTATCCTCCTGCGATGTCGGATATCATCATCGGGATGAAGAACGGACTGATACGCGGAGTTCCGTCTCCCTGAATATAAGCTCTTGTTTCGGTGAGAAGTGTGTGGAGTCCACCGATTCCTGATCCCCAGATTACCCCGCTTCGGTCACTGTCGTATTGGTCTTCCGATAACCCGGCATCCTTAAATGCCTCGTCTGCCACAACCATGGCATAGTGGGTATACGGATCCATTCGACGAGCTTCACGTCTGTCGATAAAGTCTTCAACGTTGAAGTTCTTTACCTCACACGCAAATTTCGTTTTGAACTTTTCGGAATCAAAACGGGTAATAGGAGCGGCACCACTGACACCTTTTTCCAGATTAGCCCAGTATTCTTCCCGGCTGTTTCCGATCGGTGTCAGTGCTCCGATTCCGGTTACTACAACTCTTTTGAATTGCATGTAACGCGGTTATTATTTTGTGTTGGCCTCGATGTAAGAAATAGCGTCTCCTACAGTGACGATTTTCTCAGCTTGCTCATCTGGTATTGCAATGTTGAACTCTTTTTCGAATTCCATAATAAGTTCAACAGTATCCAAAGAATCGGCACCTAGATCATTAGCAAAACTGGCCTCATTTGTAACTTCACCTGCGTCTACTCCAAGTTTGTCAACGATGATGCTTGTTACTTTTCCTGCGATTTCTGACATTGTTTTTACCTTTAAATTTAGTGAGGGTGCAAAGAACATTTTTTCGACCTAAATAAAAAAGAAAAAAGTTTGACGGTTTAATTTTGACGGGTACGGGACACAGATTGACAAAGCATATACTCACCGAAGAATCAGAACTGAACAGCCGCGTTTACTGTCTGATTTCCAACGTGCCTTTCATGGAGCTCGCCTACCATTTAAAACATCATGTTCAATTAATGTTGAAACGTGATAAAGACTTAAAGTGGGAGAAGAATAGAATTACTTATTTCGCTGCGATTTACAGGTTCTACGACGAAGACAGGGAAACGAATTATGCTCTGGTGAAGAACAAAGCGACCGAAGGCGTTGTTTCCAATGAGTACATAATGTTTGATGCATTTCTCATTGAGACAAACTACGAAGGTTCGTTTACTCTTTCCAAAGATATCATCAGCCGGTCGGATGTTGTGCGGTACTGTATAGAAATAGATCCCAATACACTGAAGAAACAAACTCAGGGAATATTGGAAATCAGTTGAAGAAGAAGGATATGTCACAGCAGGTTTTATACAACAAGACAAAAATTATTGCCACCATTGGTCCGGCTACTGAAAGTCTGACCATGCTCCGTAAAATCATTAAAGCCGGAGTAGATGTTTGCCGGATTAATTTTTCACACGGAACCCACGATCAGCACAGAAGAGTTATTCAGAACATCCGACTGATAAATGATGAACTGGGGCTCAGCGTTGCAATTCTCGGTGATTTACAAGGCCCGAAACTGAGAGTGGGAGAAATGAAACCCGGGACCATTCTGAAAGATGGCCAATCGTTGTTAGTTACAACGCATGAGGAAATCGGTAACCACGAAAAGGTTTATGTGAATTACCATGATTTGCCGAAGGAGATTCAGAAAGGTGAACACATCCTTATCGACGACGGGAACATTGAATTAAAGGTAACCGACATCGTTGACGATCATACCATTAAAACCAAAGTGATCGACGGCGGAGTGCTCAAATCGAATAAAGGATTTAATCTGCCGCATACACAAGTTGCCCTTCCCTGTCTCACTCCAAAGGATCTTGAAGATTTGCGCTTTGCATTAGAGATGGATATCGACTGGATTGGCTTATCGTTCGTTCGTCAGCCTTCCGATATCCGGGAGTTACGTCAACATATTCAGGAAGCGGGAAGCGATGCGCACATTGTTGCCAAGATTGAAAAACCTCAGGCCGTAAAACACATCGACGCTATTATTAAAGAGACGGATGCCGTAATGGTTGCCCGTGGAGATCTCGGGGTTGAAATTCCTCTGGAACGCGTACCGATCATTCAGAAATCCATTGTCGATAAATGTATTGATGCCAAGAAGCCGGTAATTATTGCAACGCAGATGATGGAAAGTATGATTTCTCATCCGCGACCTACCCGCGCCGAAACCAACGACGTGGCCAATGCTGTAATGGACGGAGCGGATGCCGTGATGCTGAGCGCTGAAACATCGGTTGGAGAATATCCGCTTGAAGTGGTTCAGACCATGGAGAAAATTGTGAGTAACACGGAGCTCAACTGGAATATTTATTATAAAGGAAAGAAGCCCGCGAAAACTTCACCTACCTTTTTGTCGGATGAGATTTGTTTTACTGCTGTGCGTATGAGCGACCACATTAAAGCAAAAGCAATTATTTCACTTACATATTCCGGTTATACTGCTTTTCAGATCGCCGGTTATCGCCCGAATTGCGACATCTTTATCTTTACTTCGAACAAGACCATTTTCAGAATGCTGAGTCTGGTTTGGAACGTACGGGTTTTCTATTACGATAAAGAGGTGAGTACAGATGACACGATTACCGATGTGGTGGAAATTCTAAAAGACAAAAAACTTTTAAAGACCGGTGATGTTGTTGTTCACACGGCGAGTATGCCAATCAATGCGAAGTCGAGAACGAACGCACTCAAGATTGGAATCGTTGATTAAAAGCCAATGGAAGAAATCGTAAATAAAGTTGCTCAGAGCGGGCTCGTAACCTTCGATCCGGAGTCGTTTTATGATACGACCGAGATTCTTTCCATAGATCTTAAAGACAATTTATTTCAGGGATTAATTCTGCGGGAAAAAGACTTCCGGGAATTTATCAAAGAGCACAATTGGGAATCATTCTCTGGTAAAAACGTCGCTGTGTTTTGTAGTGCAGATGCCATTGTTCCTACTTGGGCATATATGCTTGTGGCAAATAAACTGGAGCCGTTTGCTAACGAAGTTTATTTTGGAACACCAGATCAATTGCAGCAACACCTTATGCTGAGAAAAGTAGAATCGCTGAATATTGAGGAGTTTCGCGACAAACGCATTGTAATAAAAGGTTGTTCAAAATTTCCGGTTCCCGCCGGAGTGTATGTCGCTCTCACTAATTTATTTTCTTCCGTTGCCAAAAGCATCATGTACGGAGAACCTTGCAGCACAGTTCCGATCTTTAAGAGAAAGTAGTTCCGTTACTTCTCTCGCAGCCTGATTCAATTCGCCGTTCGCCAATCCGATTTGGCCGGTACCTCTAATTCTTTTAATTTGTCCGCAAAACTGTGAGACAAATCATGATCAGATTCCTATTAAACAGCCGGGCCAACCGTGGATTAGCATTATCCATTTTAGCTTTTCTTTTAATCATTAGCAATTCGATTGAAGGGATTGCCCAAAACATGCAGTTCGCGGGTTTGTATTCTCCGGGACTTACGTATTACTCGAACCCGCATCATCCCGATTTCAATTATGTGATGGCCACCGGGGCCAAAAATTCTGTTTTTAAACCCAACCCCGGAAATCCGTTGTTACAAATTCAACAAGACCAAGATGCGTTTTTAATGTGCATGAACAAATCGGGCAAATATCAATGGCATATCTGGTTCGAAGGTTCCGGCTACCGGTATTTCCGTCAGTCGGTTGTGAACTCCAACGGATATCTGTACACGGTTCTTCTCACGTATTCCGACTCGGTTATTTTTCACGGAAGAAATAAAGATACCACGTATGTAATGGATTTTAAACCGGGAGATAAATACGGATATGCTTTGCTAAAAATCGCTTCCAACGGTGCAATCGCCGGCTTTCGAAATCTTGGTACCGGTTCTTCCGGAGATCTGGTGGTGGACATGATTAACACCCCCATGCAGAGTGAGCTGACTTTGTTGTATTCGACTAATTCGAGCCATGCGATTCCCGGAACTTCCGATACGATTTATTCTAAAAACGGATCCTGGACCGGGAGTCTTTTAAAGATTTCAACTTCCGATTTGCATACTACTGGTCATTCCGCGATTCCTGTACAGGCGAGCACGTCTGCACAAACACAAAACAATGTGTATTGGGTAACGAATATTAACAAGAGCAACGGAAGTATAGATCCTGATACCACCACCAGGATATTTTACGGAGCCGATTTCAAACAGGTTCGATATTTCCCAAAAGATATTCAGGTTCAATCGGTAATGTACGATGCGGATGAGGGGATTCTTTATACGATTCTTGTCGCAGCTTTGGGAGCATCCGGAAATGTAAATGTTGACGGAAACAACATCTTTCTCGGCAATGGAAAATACTTTTTAGCCACCTGGAACATGAATCAGTTGAGCGATACGGCCACCCTTTTTAATGAAGTTGCCGGAATTGCAAATCCCAGAATGGCTCAGACTCAAACCGGAAAACCGTATTTCTGGAGTGAAGTGAGTTTGCTCCAAAGTAGCAGTGTTAATGTTCAATTTCTAAAAGGGAAAGCGCAATCGGTTGCAGCAGACAACTTCATGTGCTGGGGGCCGGTGAGCACTTCCGGATTCGACTGGATTCGTGTGATATCCGGAGATAACGGAATTTCGGAAGGAACATCCTCCTTTGCTGTCGATGATCGGAATCAATTTATTCTGAGAAAAGTAACGTATGATCTGGATATGGATCCCGGAGATTACGATTGGACATACAAGACCAAAGACTTTCCGGAACATTGGGTGGTTGCAGGTTACAGTTGTAAACCAACTGCGATTTTTACGTACGACCAGAATGGCCAGAAGATTATTCTGCATAACAAGAGCGCAGGTGCCGATTCGTATGATTGGGATTTTGGTAACGGCGATGCAGTATCTTCCGAAAAAGACCCGGTCGTCTATTATAAATCCACGGGAGATTATACCATTACACTCATCGCAAATAATACCTGTGGATCCGACACTTTTCAGTTTCCCATTAATGTGAACGAGATCTTATCATCGAATCATCCGGAGCAATTGCGAATTGCGATGTACCCAAATCCGGTGAAGGATTTGCTCACCATACAATCGGACGTGAAATATTCGAAAATTCAGGTTTTCGGTTTCGACGGAAAGTTGCTTCGTGAAATGAATTTTAATCCGGAAGGGACGTATGATGTTTCGGATTTGTCTCCGGGTTTCTTCGTTGTTAAAGTGTGTGGCGAAGCAGATTTCTCACACATTATTCTAAAGCAATAACTCAACTCCCGCTTTTCTTTTCGTCGGTTTCTTCATCGTCTTTTTTACCCCAGAGTCGAATGTGATTGAATTGTTTTTTAAAATAAAATCCGACTCCGGAAGTGGAGACGTTCGAGATCTGGCTAAGCGTCGGGTCGTTCGCAACTTTGTGATACGCTTTCAGTCTTAAACTACCGTCTTTCTTCACATTATAAATAAGATCGACGTTGTACGGATTGGTTGCGCCGGTTGTGGAAGAATTTACGGAACCCGCTATTCCGAATTCCAGTCTGTCCTGAAACATTTTTCTACGAACCGAAACGATTAGTGCGGCTTTATCCTGATCGGTATATCCGGAACGCGTCTGATAATCGATGCCCACATCCAGCTTGCCCGAATATTCCGAAATCCAGTTGTTCACCTGATTTGATAAAAATGAACCGATACTGGAGCTCACTACATCGCGGTAATCGTTTCCGGAGGCGACAGGATCGAGACTATACGTAGCGGTTGGGGTAAAAGAGCCGAATGTAAGCAGGGAGAAAATTTGCCGGTTTAGCTCATCCGGATCGTTTTCAATTCGCTTAATCATACTGTTGAACTGAGACATGTTGCTCATGGCAATGTTGTCGGGGAACTCCATCCCGAAAGTGATCTCCGGTGAAAACAATTCACCCTGCAAATAGAGAATCACATTCATTTTAATGTTGGTGTTGTAATTGGCTTTGTCTGATTCTGAAACATAACCGACCATGAGATCCCATGGGTTTGCACGGTTTCTGGCTACAGCAGCCTGAAGGTCGATGTAAGCATTATACGGATCGCCGTTCCAGACAATTTTTCCGCCTTCCTTCAAATCAAATTTTTCGCTCACCATCATCGGCGAGGAGAATGGGTAAATTCCCTTGCTAATCGTGAAGTCTCCGTACATATAAAAGTCTTCATACGAAGTGTATTCCATCGAAATTTTTCCTTTTCCGGAACCGGTAATTTTATCGTCGAGTACTTCATCAAACAATAAAACAAACTCAGCATCTTCAGTGACATTGAAATTCATATTCACGGTGAGTCCGTCAACTTCTTCACGTTTTTTCTTCACTTCTTTTTTAGATGTGTCGACCGGCTGTTTAAAACTGATGTATTCAACCAATTGATTATTGCCCTCCTCATAAAGGGGAAGCACGATGCGGGTTCCTTTTTCTGACGTGGCGTTAATGTCGATTTTTAAGTTGTCTAATGGCCCGACAAAACTCGCACTACCACTGGCGATTCCGGTTCCGTAATACGGATTGTTGTCTTTAGCTGTAGTGTTGAGACACATGAAATTTTTAACCTGATCAAAATGCAGATCGAGATAAAAATCCGACAGCAGTTTGTGTTTGATCATCCCGTTGAGATAGGCCGAGTTTCCATTTATATCTTTTATCCGGGTTGATTTAAAACTAATGACCGCGTCGTTCAGATAAATTTTGTCGTCGATGAAATACCGGGTATTGAGGTAGTCAACGGTTACACCCACATTTTTGGCGGTAATAGTTCCTTTTAGTGTGTGATATTTCGGAGTTCCTTTAAAGCGCGCATCTGCGTTAATAGTTCCGGTGAAATCGGAAGCAATTCCTGTAAATATATTTTCCAGCGGTTTGATGTCGGCATCTTTAGCCAGAATCGAAATATCTAAATTGGGAGTTTCTTTAGTTAAGTCGATATCGCCGATGAAACTCACGTTTTTCAAAAGTCCTTCTTCCACCCGTGCATTGATCTTCATGTCCATCGGGTTTTTATCTGATCGAGAACTCACCGTAAAATTCCCGAGTGTGTCACCATCGTAAGCGAGGTTTCGTATTTTAAATTCTTCTGTTTTAAAAGCCGGGCTAACGGCAATGTTGAATAACTCAACGGAACCATTTGCAACACCGCCTATTGTTGTTTTGTAGGAGGCGAGAGCTTTATTAAAATTAGCCAGATCGAAGTTGCGAAAATCCAGAAAAAGCCTGTCGTTTTTGTGTCCCGAGTGAATTCCGGAAACCCGGATAGATTGCCCGTTGCGTACTGCTGAAAAACTGTCGATCGTGGTTTTACCGTCGGAATACCAGAGCTGATTGTTGTCGTCGATGTTCCAGGGAATTCCATCAACATAGAAATGCGAAGACATCATGCGCAAACCAATCGTGTCATGACTAAAATGCATGGCTCCGTATGAACGCAACGCGACATCATCGGTTGTGTCGGCGAAGTTTAAAAGGAAGTCGACATCATTGGGCATTATGCTCGCGTTCAGCAAAATGTTGTGTGTTAATAGGGTGTCGCGCCGAAAAAGTTCTTTTACATCCGTACTCATGTTGAGCAATTGAAATGGCTTTTTTCGAACGTTGAGATAATACTGCGACAACCGGTAATCTTCCCAGACAACTTCATCTAAAACACCGTCGATTTCTAAAGATTTCTGATTCGAATTGTATGTTCCGCTGAATTCTCCGTTTCCGAGAATCAGATTCTGTTGCATCAGTCTGCCGAAATCTTCATTACGACGAACCGTGAATTTGGTACTCACGGCAACATCTTTTGGAAGCTTCCTGGGCGCTTCGTAGTATTCTGGAAATAAAGTATGCAGAATGTCGAAGTAGACTTTATCGAGATAACTGAAATTGAAATTTCCGTGAACCGAAGCATCAACAATGTCGGATCTCAGTTCCACATGCCGCCCCAATGAGTCGAAACCCGACCAGAGTTCCATCCGATTAAGATTCACATCGTAATCACCCCGTTTAACTTTCAAATCTGATATAAGTGCGAGTCCATCGAGGTTGTCGAGATTGGTACCTTTCAGATTAATGGTCATTAGTGCCGATATATCCGATGCGATGGAATCAAATCCGATTTTTTTCAGATTGATGTGCTGGATGTCGGAGGTAAACTGATATGTATTAATTGCCGGATGAAAATTCATCTTACCGGAAAAACTGAGTTTGGCTTCCGCATCGTCAATGTCAATATCTCCTTCAAAACTTTCCTTGCGGTATGTGCCGCTTGCCAGAATATTCTGAACCGGATAACCATTGTATTCAATGTATTCAATGCGACTGTCGAAACTGCTGCTGAGATCCTCGAAGTTTAGTCCGGAACCTTCTTTTAATTCGAAATAAAAGCTGGTGTTTCCGAGTGAAGACTGATCGAGAAATGCACCCAGAGCAAAATCAGTTGCCTGTAAGGTTCCGGTATATCGCGGAACTTCATTGTCTAGTTTAAAATTGATTCGGGAATTGAGCAGGCCGAGCGATGAACTTAAAACGCCGTCTGCCGCAAAATCCTGAAAGAAACCGGTGAGATGGCCGCTGAAAACCGCATCTTCAAATTTGTCGAGTTTGGGAGGCAGTTCATTCATATTCAGAATAAACTGAACATCTTCGGGGGTTGTGCGCAATTCACTCAGCGCAATATTGCTAAAACACGATTCCCAGTTGGGCAATCCGGTAAAATCAAAATTACCTGTAAGACTTGTGTTATTGCCAAGACTTGCCGAGAGATCACGAACTTTAAAACGCTTAACCGTGCCTTTGGCTGAACCCATTTTTACCGCAATAATATTGTGTGCGTAAGGGTCGAGGGTGTGCGAAAAATAGGCGATGTCTCTCATATCCAACCGGGTTCCGGAAAGATCGGTTCGCATATACACGCTATCGATAAAATCAGATAATTGGGAGTACCGGTCGTATTCAAAAATGAGTCGGTCGGTTAAGAGAGACCGATCGGTTTTTAAAACCAGGTCTTCGTACGACATACCGTGTCGGTGAATGGCAGCCCGGCAAACCATACGATTTACACGCAGTCCGTTTTTCTCAGTGGTTGAAAGATTTTTAATTTTAATATTCAGACTGTCTCCAACAATGGTGAAGTCTTTCATGTCGGCGTTTATGTGATTGAAGGCAAAATTGTTTTCGTCGAAATCACGGTCTTCGGGTGGATCGTATCCTTCGACGAGGTAGCGAAAACTGCCGTCCTTTAGACTCAGGTTTTTAAAATACAAGGTGAAATCCGGGGCGTTTGGATCCGGATTTTCGGGAGTGAAATAGTCAATAAAAAACTGATAGTTCGATTCGGTAGCATCTTTTCTGAATATGAAATTCACCAATGGTTTATCGACCACAACATCGTGAAGCACGGCTTTGCTTTTTTCGGAACTGAACGACCAGAGTCGTCCGCTCAAATCATTGATAAAAAAAAGTGTATCACTTTGCCGGTCTCGAACCAGCATGCCGGTTAAATGTAATTTTCCGGTGTAACCAATAGAAACCGATTGTACCGAAACTTCCGTGTTGAGTTCTTTTGAAAGATCGTTGCTGATCTTGTTAACAATGCGGCTCTGAATGGCAGGAATACGGATCAACAAGCCGAGAACTATGATCAAAGCCAAAGACCAGCCAACTATGTGGAGTAGGATTTTCAGTACTTTTGACGCGATCCTTTTCAACGGTTCGAAGGTAACGAAAGGCTTAGTTTTTCGGGTAGTTCACTTCCCCTGATGCATACGAAACAAGACATTGTAATTCTGGCGATTGAATCTTCATGTGATGATACGGCTGCGGCGGTAATGGTGAACGGAATCATTCAATCGAACGTAGTCGCCACCCAAAAAGTTCATGAGCAATACGGAGGTGTAATTCCGGAGCTGGCATCCCGCGCTCATCAGCAAAATATTATTCCGGTGGTTGACCGGTCGCTGAAAGATGCGGGAATTTCCAAAAACGAAATCTCTGCGGTTGCCTTCACACGCGGGCCCGGATTGTTGGGTTCGTTGCTCGTATGTTCTTCGTTTGCCAAATCCTTTTCGCTCACCCTGGGAACTCCATTAATTGGTGTTGATCATCTCGAAGCACATGTTCTCGCTCATTTTATTGACGGGAACTCGCCCGGTTTTCCGTTTCTCTGTTTGCTGGTTAGCGGAGGTCATACCCATATTGTGAAGGTGGATTCACCGGATAAAATGGAAGTGATCGGGAAAACTCTTGACGATGCGGCGGGTGAGGCATTCGACAAAGCCGCAAAGATGATGGGATTACCGTATCCCGGCGGACCACATCTAGATACATTAGCCCAAAAGGGAAATCCGGGAAGATTTGCTTTTCCCGACAGCAGGGTGGGTGATCTCGACTTCAGTTTTTCCGGATTGAAAACGTCGATTCTGTATTTCCTGCGGGATGAAAAAGAGAAGAATCCCGACTTTATTGAACAAAACCTGAACGATTTGTGTGCATCAATTCAGCATACCATTGTGTCGTACCTGATGAGGAAACTGATTAAAGCCATTAAACAAACCCAAATAAAAGAAGTTGCTATTTCCGGAGGTGTTTCTGCCAATTCGGAGTTGCGCAAAGTGGCGGCAAATCTTGCGGAAAAACACGGTTGGAATTTACATATTCCGGCCCTTCAGTATTGTACCGATAACGCCGGAATGATTGCAATGGCTGCCCACTTCAAATATTTGGAAAACCGTTTTGATGATCAGTCGGTTGTTCCTTTTGCCAGGATGAAATAAGAGTACATGAAAAGAAATAACCCTGTTTATTTTGCCGTAATTTCAATCGCTTTAATGTTGATTTATTCGAATGCGATTGCTCAGAACGATGATTCCACACTTTACAAAAAACTCAGGGTAAGCCGTGTTGAATCCTGGGTGCATGTACTCGCGTTTGAAAATTCGAACGACACCTGTCTGATTGAAGTAAAGGAAATCGACAGCAATGGATTGATGACGTATGTGAAACATGATTTTCACTGTTACGGTTACGATGAAATTGCGGAAACACGTCTCAAATACAATGAAAGTGGCTGGCCTGTGAACATTGTAAATCATAGTAACGACCGTGTGACGAGCATATCTAAGATGGAGTATAACGAACACGGACAGGTAGTTAAAGAAGAAACCACGTATTACGAACCCGAATTCGTTTTATTAATTCTCGTGCATCAGTATTTTGGAAAACCTCAGAAGCCGGATTCGATGATTACTACCGAAATTAAAAACGGCGACACCACTTTGTACAGAACCACTTATTTGTATAATCAGAAATCAGGTAAACAGGCTCGTATTGATGTACGGGATATTTCTAATGGGAAAAATATCAGCGGGCAGGTTTTTCGATACGACGAGAAGAACCGGTTGGTGCACGACGAATATGTGATGTATCAGGTTTACGATAATGATGAAATCACCAACATCACTTACAACGAAAAAAATCAGATAGTAAAAACCAAAAGCGATATCAACAACACCGCGGCTGAATTCTTTTATCAGAAAAACGGACTTATGTTCAAAACGCTTTATTACAATAAATTCGAGGCGATGGATCGTGAGGTCTGGTATAAATATACGTTCAGATAAATGGTGAAAACCTGGATTATGGTGGCGATGGGTGGCGCTTTGGGGGCTTTGTCGAGATATGCCGTGAGTCTGGTTTTTACCACGCATATTGCGGGTCAGGATTTTCCGTGGCCAACTGCTTTAGTAAATATTCTCGGGTGTTTTTTAATCGGTTTGATGTGGCAGATTCTTTCCGGTCAGCAACCATCTGAATGGCATCCGTTAATTGTCATCGGTTTTTTGGGCGGCTTTACCACATTCTCCAGTTTCGGTCTCGAGACAATCCGTTTGTTTGAAAACGGACTTTACACCAAGGGTTTACTTTACGTCGCTTTCAGTAATATAGCCGGATTGGTGGCCGTTGTGCTGGGTGTAAAACTCGCCGAACAATTTGTTGTTAACTAATTAGAAAATGAAACGAACCGGATTACTGATCATATTAATGACCCTGACTTTCACACTCAGGGCTACCCACATTTTAATCCCCATGGATGAGTCGCAAAAAGACCATCTGAAAGCATACGGAGTTGCGTATTCGATGCTTACCTACGACAAAGAAGTTGATTGGCTTTTGAATTATCGCGGCGGTAGTTTTATGGTTGCGCATTACGATGAATTCGAAAAACTCTGTTTGTTGCGGGGTGTGAGTTTCGAAAAAATAAGTGATGCAAAAGCGCAGGCCATTCGAGATGAAATTGAAAATCCGGTTGTAAATGCTGCTGTTGTTAAATTGCTTACTGCTCCCAAAATCGCGGTTTATTCTCCGAAAGAAGCTCAACCCTGGGATGATGCGGTAACGATGGTTCTCACTTATGCCGAGATCCCGTACGAAACGGTTTTCGACGATGAAGTGCTGGATGGTAAGCTTCCACTTTATGATTGGCTCCACCTGCATCACGAAGATTTTACCGGTCAGTACGGAAAGTTTTATGCGACCTATCGAGATGCCAAATGGTATAAAGATCAGGTTGCGGAAGCGGAAGCCATTGCTGCCAAGCACGGTTTTGAAAAGGTTTCGGAAATGAAACTCGCCGTGGTGAAAAAAATAAGAGACTTCACTTTGGGAGGAGGATTTCTTTTTGCCATGTGTTCAGCCGCCGACAGTTACGACATTGCTCTTGCTGCAGATGGAGTAGACATCTGCGCGGAGATGTTCGACGGAGACCCGGCTGATCCGAAAGCCCAGGAAAAATTAGACTTTTCAAAAACCTTTGCTTTTAAAGATTTTACCCTCGAAAAAAATCCGTACGTATACGAATATTCCAACATCGACATCGACCCGAATCACCGGCCGGTCTCGGAGGAGAACGACGTTTTTGTATTGAATGAATTTTCTGCCAAATGGCATGTTGTGCCAACCATTCTCACTCAGAATCATGTTCGTGTCGTGAAAGGATTTATGGGGCAAACCACCGCTTTCCGCAGTGCAATGGTTAAAAGCAACGTAACAATAATGGGGGAGAATAAATCGCTGAACGAAGTGCGATATCTTCACGGAACGATGGGAAAAGGAACTTTTACTTTTTATGGCGGTCACGACCCGGAAGATTACCGGCACATGGTAGGAGAACCGCCGACAGATCTTGCATTACATCCGAATTCGCCTGGATACCGCTTGATCCTCAACAACATTTTGTTTCCTTCCGCAAAAAAGGAAAAGCAGAAAACCTAATTGTACTGAGAAACCAGATCGAGAACCTTATCTCGGAGCACATTGAAAAAACGATGTCGGTGAATATCGGATCGCCCCGAAATCTCAACACTTTTGGTTAATACACTTTCCACCATTTGCTCGATTTCGTAGCAGAAATCTTCGTTTTGGGTTGAGACTGTATTAAAGGTGTTGAATTTTACAAAGGCCCTTCGGAAATCTCCGAAGTCCATCATGATCACTTTATTCCCGAGTTCAACCGAACTAACGTAAAATGAGAGCCGGTTTGAATCTTCGCCTTCTGCCTGCATCTCGAGTTCCATCTCCAGGCGATTCAGCATTTCAATTGTCGACCGGCAAACTTCTTCCAATTTGGTGTTGTCCATGAGTCCGCTTTCCCGGCAATACTTGATTTGCCGGAGTGTATCGTCAAGCGTTTCTTCCGTCCAGATTTCCATTTTCCGGATGTTCGCGTATGATTCCATGAGGTTGTTCACGTAATCGTTCATGTTGAAACCGAGTTCAAACTTGTTGTCGAATTTTACTCCTTTCAGGGAAGGTCGGTTCAGAATTACCTTTTGCCAGTAATAAATCTTAAACTCCCGCAATCCCTGATTCTGGAAGCTTTGAGAAATGGGAAGTTCACTCGCAACAAAAATCAGTTTCCCGTTGATGTTGCTGAGTTGCATCATCAGTTGGGTGAGGTTGGCGATATAGGGCTCAAACGCATCGTCTTGTCCATACAAATGATTGAACCGGAAGTTGGTTGATGTTATATTATCGTTAAGAACCGAATCGATGTCGAGATCGTAGTGATTCACCATTTTGTGAATTTCCGTAAGCGTGAACTCACTTTCTCCACGCAAACGCCGGTACACACTATCCTGACTAATCTCCAATAAATCAGTTAATTCTTTGACTATAATGCCTTTCTTGCCAAGTTTTCTTTCAAGTTGAATTATGAGTCTGGTGAGAACAGGAACCATTTTTAAAAGATCTGAGTTTTTTTTAAATCTGAGTATTTACGTGGCAAAGTACAAGTCTTGTGTGAAATTTCTGAACACACTTTGCTTATTTCTCAAATATGCGAAAAAATGATTATTCGTTGGCAGAACGCGTAAAGGCAAATTCCTTGTCTTGAATCATATTCGTGAGCGGTACTTAACGTATCAGACTCAACGTCAAACCTGGGTGAAGCCTATCGATTTTGTTGAACAATTACGATGCTGAGGACGGGCAAAGGGCCAGTGAAGATTAACCATGGTGTTTGCTTTACCCGGGAAACGTTGTTTAATTAAAGCCAGAACAGTGTCGTAATTGACCAACATTTCTCTCGCTGAACTACTGTGTTATTTTTACGATTCTAATTTGATAGTGTTGATCGATTGGTTGGTCACCACTCACTTCAATCCAATACAAACCATCCGGTAATTCTGAACAATCAATTGAGTTCTCGGAAATAATTCCCTGAGAAACGAGTCTGCCGGATAAATCAAAAATTCGGAACGGTTGTGAATCAAGATTCGCTTCTTTAAATGTCAGATGAGTGCGAACCGGATTGGGCACAGCTTTAATCGAAACAACCTTGGCTGTTGGTGCAGAAGTGAGAAGTACCTTTTTTGAAAGTTCGCAGGAATCCCCAAAATCCGACGTGGTGATTAGTTTCACATCATAATCCCGGGTCACCCTTTCCCGGTGAAAAACCCCAACCGAGTCGGTAGAAGAAGCTCCGTCAAACGCCCAGAAATATCGGGCAAGATTCTTTTGTTGCGGGATAAACCACACACTGTCTGACGAGTAATCAACTGAGAAATCGGTACACGGATCCGGACGTAAAAATATACGCACCGAGTCTTCTGAATTCGGACAAGAATTATTGCTCATAACCTTCATCCTTAGTTTATAGGAAAACAATTTCCCTGATTGATTTACCGGAAGAGTGAAGGTGGTCGTTGATCCTGTTGTGCTGCTGATTTTTCCGGAATCAACCATCCATTCAGCATTCGAAACGGAAGGTGTTATGCGAAAATCCAATTCCAATATTCCGGAAGAAACCAATGAAGTGTCTCTCGGTGAAATGCGATAATCAGAGGCTTTAGAAACGGAGATAACAATTTCATCGGAGCCACATCCGTAATCGGATTCCAGTTTTAAAGTATAATCCCCGGTCGGAAGTGTGTCGAGTAAAAAGATATCGGGAATCGCTCCGATATCCGAAAGAGACCAATGCGCTGAAGTATTGGCGTTCAGAATAATTTTGTTTTCGGTATTGCTGCACACTTCGAGTTTCTTATTGGGTTGTAATCCGATGATCCGTATTTCCGGAATTCCGATCCATTTGAGTTTCCCCGTTTCTGAAAAATTGCAACCGATCGAATCCGAAATCGTGAGTTTCAATGGATATTCATTAAAAGCATTGGTGTCAACAGAAGGAACTTTGAATTCAGGCATGGCTCCGGAATCTGAATAAATTTCTTTCCATTCTTTTACCGAACAACCGGTGCAACTCCAACTGTAATCCACGGATTCCCAATCAATAGGATTCTTCAGAAGGTTTGAAACATCCGGAGAAAATCCGCCATCCGAAACACAACGAACAAAATCTTTGAGACCGAAAACCGGTTTATTGCCGATAATAACTTTCACATCTTCCGTGTCTTCACATCCCGAATTCTTTCCGGTGAATTGATAAGTTAAAGTTGCCGTATCCAAAGCGGCAGAACATGAGCGGTTGAGTTTTAAAATGGAATTGTTGTCTATACTAAAATCGGCATAGGTTGTTGTCCATTTTCCTCCTGTGTAACCGGCAGGTTCCATGGATTTCAGATCTGCATTTAAATTGGCACAACACAAAGCGGTATCGTGTATTTCAGGAATTGTGACGATGTCGTTTAGGCTAAATGAATCCCGATTTTCAATGGAACAACCGAACGTATTTGAGAGTGTTCCCGTGATATAATATTTGCCGTTTATGCGAATAATTCCTGAATCTTTTGCCAAATCGGTGGTATAAGAATTATTGCTAAAAGTCGCAGCAGACGATGTTTTATTGTTCGAGTTGGTAATCCTCCAATTGTATTTCAAATTGGAAGCAGTTGCGGTGGCAGGAACGATATCGGTCGTAAACTTTCCGCATCCTTTATATTCTGTTTTAAAACTTCCATCGACATTCGGACTCACCGTTATCTGTATGGTTTTTTGAGAAATTCCGGTCATCGGACAATTGTTGTCCAATGCTTCTAATGAAATGAGATAGGGTCTGATGCGGACGTCTCCGGAATCGGGTTTCCAGCAAAACCGGCCGGTTTGATTGAGTGCTTTTGGATTAATGATTTCAAAATGAGCTGATGGAATTCCTGTGTTCCAACGCAAAATGGTGGAATCCGGAGTCGAAGGAGATACCGCTTTGTCCTCAGTTTCAATATCGAAACATAAGGAATCCCCCAGGCAAATGTTGTATTTCGAATTTGCCAGAATGTTGGGGTTATTATTCGTTGTATTTATTTTTACCATAAATCTCTCATCCCGCCGAACCACGCCAATGAGTTGGTATTGGCCGGATGTATCCTTTCTCCATTCCCGGATTTCGTTCACAAGAATGGTTACTTCATCACATTTAGCAGGAGTAAAAATGGAGGTTCCGCTCAACGAGTCGAAATAAAAACCGATTGGTGGATTGGCAGACGGATTTTTATATGGATAGCTGTACGGTGTGGGATAATGCGGGGTAAAGGGGTAATTCTGTTTGTATGAAATCGGAACGTTATAGTTTCCAAGCGGATTAACAAGATGAAATGAAAGCGAGTCGTCGTCGATGAAATCAACCGCGCCGGGCGAAATGCGATAGGCCTGATTGCAGGTTAAACGCCCATATGGTTTGTTGGTAAACACCGGACTGCTGTTACCTTTTGCCGTGCAATAATTTAACAGGGCATAGGTGTAAAAATTCTGATTTGCAGCCCCGGTTGTAATATCGGAATTCCGACAACATATTGAAACCTCAAAGAGGATTTCACAATCCTGAACGTAGAGCGAAAAAGCGGATTCCGAAAGATCTACAGTATCCAGAAAAATATGTTCTTCCATTCCATCGCCGGTTCCGTAAGTATTTTTAGGTATGCAGGGTTTAGATGCGGATGAGCAAATCGGGGTAATATCGGAAATGGATTTAACCTTTAAAGTTCGTTTTACATACGATTTGGCGCCGGGATTTGTGATGAAATAATTTATAGTTCCGCTTTGCGATACACCCAGGCAGGGGCGGATGAATTGCAATTGAATTTCATAATGGGAGGAATCTAATGAGCGGTAAGTTAATGTGAGGGAAGCAGGTGAGGCGGCCTTTACAGATGGGGCGAAAGAAAATAGAATCAGAACAAAACCTGAAGTAAGGAACAGGTTTCTGAGTGGGTAGAATTTCTTCATGGATTACGACATTACGTTAAACAGACACAGTTGTCGACATGGATGCTGCATCATTATCCCGACTTTTTATTGTTTTAAAAATCGGAAGGAATATTTTACATGCACTAAAATTACTTCATAGAAACCCCGAATTAAGTGTCCTAAAGCAAAAACTTAATCCTTCATTCAACATTTGATTCAAGCCAAAAGTATGAATTGGTTTCAGATTGATTTTTGGAAATTAAACCGTTGTGCCGTTGTGAGAAACAGGGATTCGGTTCACACGAAGACACAAAGTATGTTCTTCCAGAATAAGTTGTTCAAAAGCAAAAAACGTAATCCTTCATTCAACATCTGATTTAAGGAATGATTTGAAAAGCAAATGTATTTTTTGGTTAGTAAAGTGAAGCGATTCCCTCGTATTTCCCCAAGATAATTCGAAAGGGTACAACGTCTTTTAGGGTTTGTGACAACCCGAACAAACAGTTGGATCTATCTTTTTTACTTTCGGGACATGGCAGGTTTTGCAATCCGTTTTAGCGTGAGCAGAATGCGAAAAATCCAGAAACTGCGTGGGCTTGTAGGCTCTCTTTTCTGGTAAGAATGAACTGCTGTCAGCGGGAGTTGAATGTTTATTTTTTGCATCCGATGGTTCCGGATTATGGGAGCAACTGTTTAAAAATAAAGCCGCGAGGATTAAATACATAAGTTTCATTTTATAAGAAAAATGTTACCACTAATTCGGTGGGTTTTGGAGAAATGAGCAATCATTATCTTCGGTTATTAAACTGAAAAAATATTAGTTTGTGTCGTTTGATTGAGACGGAATATACCTCTCATAACAAAATTTGTCATCTTAAAGAACAATTTAACCTCCGAATAATGAAGAACGGCGGTCGATACTGGAAGACGCATCAAAGTTAAAACTGGTATCTTGACGCTTTAATTCATATGCACTATTTAATTCCTTTAGAAAGGTGTCGATTTCAACACAAACATTTTTTAGTTTTTTTGTCATACTCAAAATTTCATCGTTACTGAGTCCTTCCATGCTAATGAGAGTGGTTAGTCCAATCATATTCGAAATAGGCTTGCGAATAACATGACCGATATCGAATATTATTTGTTCTATGGAAACGATATAGTCAACAATGGCGGAAATGTCGTTTGAAGATCCGTAACAAAGTACCGTGCCGTCCTTATTTTTTTCGGGAGTGGCTTGCATCCATCTCCATTTAATTTCACCATTGGAATTATACCTGAATTGAATGCTTATTTTTTTATTGTCAGTATAAGCCTTAGACAGTGCCTGATTAAAAATATCAATATCATCTGGATGAATAAACTCCACTAATTGCTCTGGAAATTCCGCGAGTTTATCATCCTGAAAAGCATGGTTAAAATCATCAAACCCGCGATTCATAAATAATACTTTGAATGCACTATTTTTATGCAGTTCGAGCAAGTAGGTATTTCCTGGTACCTGACTGGTGATTTTTCTTAGCATTTGTTCACTCTCCATAATTTTCTGATTTGCAGTTTTGCGATCAGTAATATCCTGATTAATGGAAAGATATTGATAAACTTCGCCCTGATCATTTACAAATGGAACAACGCTCGCATCTACCCAATACTTGCTTCCGTCTTTTGATATATTGCAAAATTCACCTCTGTAGGGTTTCCCAGATTGAAGAGACATTGCCAATTGTTCAAAGTAATCTTTGGGATTTTGATCAGACATAATCATTTGAAATGGTTTGCCTATTAATTCTTCTGAAGAGTATTTAGTGATATTACAAAAGTTGTCGTTGACAAAAACGAAATTTCCATTAGTATCGGAAATACTTACCATCAATGCAATGTTAAGTGCATATTGATAGTCGGTTAATTCTTTCATGTGCCCGGTACGATCTACATAGGTTTTAATCATGTCAACAAGCATATCCAACAATTGACGCTCTTCATTAAGAAATGGTCCTTCGTCTATTTCCGGCATTCTTTCAAGATAAATAACTTCCAAAAGAATTAATTTTCCTTTCTCGCTTTTCGTTGTTGATTTTTGATTTTGACCAGACGGGTCGTAGTTTTTCGTGCAATAAACGGAGTTGCCTATCACCAATCGGGAAGCTGTGATTTCAGGGAACTGCCAACCGGGTGGAATAGTTTCAACTATTTGTTTGAAGATTTCGTCTGTAGTATGATTCGACTGCAATATCCTCCCAACTGTATAAAGTGTCTTTAACTCTTTTACCCGTTCTTTTAATTCAGCTACAGTTTGATTTTTTGATTTTTCGACATTCTTTCTTAAATTAATTTCTTGTTGTAGAGCAATCAGACTAGTTCTGAGGTGATTGGTTGCATAATACTGAAGAGCCAGAATTGTCCCGAAAGGAATAATGGCGCCGATCCAGCGTGTGATGGGTGTATGGTTAACTTGTGGCTCCGGAAGTGCACCAATATTTTCAAGATAAACAAATCCTAAATCAACTGACATGGACAAAATTCCGATAGCAAGACCACCTCGCCACCCCAGCAGATATCCGGCTGTAAGAATTACACTAAGTTGAGAAATTATTCCAGGAGCAAAGATTCCTCCTGCGGTGTAACAAGGTATAGTAATATATAACCACACCATGCAGGTGAGCACCCAACTAGCCAATTGTGCACGACCAACTCGAACAAGAGATAAATTAATTACTGCAATAGAAATGGAGATTATCAGGAAAGTGAGCCAACGCAACCATATTTCAGGAAAGTACAAAAAACCAATGCTCACAATAATTCCTGTTACAACGGACCAAATAATAGTCATTGCGAATGCCATATACCCTTGATAATTTGAGATCTTGTCGGGTATTCTTAGTGACTTAAACATGTTTTAATCAATTAAGATACATTACTCCATCACTGAACACGCAATTCCGATTACAGGGATTGCATTCATTCAAACAGATTTTTAAATCAAAATTAAACCTTAAAACTTCATGAAAGAAAAGTTTTTATATCCATAGATGATTTTATAATTATATATACTTTTCGACTATTCGTGAAGAATGGTTGATGTTTAGAATACGACACAGTACCTAATTCTATAGCAAAAACTTAATCTTTCATTCAACATCTGATTCAAACCACAAGTATGAATTGGTGCCAGATTGATATTTGGAAATGGAATCGTTGTGCCGTTGTGAGAAACAGGGATTAGTTCACACAAAGACACAAAGAAAGTGCTTCCAGAATTAATTATCCTAAAGCAAGAAACTTAATCCTTCATTCCAGATTTGACTCAAGCCACAAGTATGAATGTGTGTTAAATTGATTTTGGGAAATGGAATCGTTGTGCCGTTGTGAGAAATAGAGATTCGGTTCACACAAATACATAAAGAATGTGCTTTCAGAATTAGATATCCTAAAGCAAGAAACTTAATACTTCATTCCAGATTTGACTCAAGCCACAAGTATGAATGTGTGTTAAATTGATTTTGGGAAATGGAATCGTTGTGCCGTTGTGAGAAACAGGGATTCGGTTCACACAAAGACACAAAGTATGTGCTTCCAGAATTAAACATCCTAAAGGAAATGAATCTCATCTTTTATTTTACAATTGATGTAAGCTACAAGGTGAATAACCTTTAATTTTACGACTCCTAACATCACATTAGATTCGATATACCTGTTTCTCTAAATAAGATTTTCAAGAACACCGGCAACTTCCCGGAAATTTTTGACGCTTCCAAACCTGTACAGTATTTTATGTCTTCCATCCTGGAATTTGAGGACGAGATGATCCGGTCTGGAAAAACCTCCCTGAGCACCGGTTCCGGTAATCGATTGTACGATCATTTGTGTCCAATTCATGGAACCTTTCACAAATTCTATTTCCTTCAAATCTGTGTAGTAATAGATCTCGCTAACATTAAATTTATCGATGATCCCTTTTTTATGAACTTCAAACCGATCGTTAAAAACAGTAAGTGTCGGGAACTGAATCAAAGTCATTATAGCAAATGCCGCGAATTCAAGTAGCAAAACCGAATAACCAAATACCGGAATGAAAAATAAAGCGGATAACATAACTAGAACCAGCAGAATCATTATGAGGTATCGAAAGAAGTTTTGACCTTTTAGTTTGTATTTCAAATTGGGTGTTTGTTATAGTGTTGGTAAGGCTTGATTTGTTATGCTGAATCATGGATATTCAACCGGTGATATAAAGCCATTCTTTATTTTAATTTTTTTCATTCTCTTCTTTTATAATATTCGGTTACATACGTTGTAATGGTGCAGTTCCCGATATAAAGAAAGGTACTGGTCTTTTTTACTACATTATTGCCAAAGGATTCATAATGTACAAATAAGGCAGAGCTGTCGTTGGCAACATAATTTGTGCTGTCATTGTTTGCGATAAATTTATGGCTAACGCGATTATCAAACTCGACCCGGGTAATATCCGATGTTTCGAATAATTTAACAAAGTGTGTTGTGGAAACCATTCCCGTATCTCTTGGCAGGTGTTTTAACTGCTTTTCAAACAAGCATATTTCCCGGGTTATCGAATCTGCGTCTGAAACGGAAGATGCCGGTGATTTCAGCGCATCAGCACAGAAAGAGTCATTGATATGCGGAATATTCGGAGCCCAATAGAAGTTGAAGTTGTCGATTGTAGTTTGTGCAACTGTGTTAAAATGCAGCAGACACAGAATGAATAATAAAGATAGCTTCAATTTTTCGGTGCTAAGAAGAGGCTTGTTTGCAGACATTTTATTTAGCATGGTTTGATTGGATTAATAAATTAATTCTTAAGATTCAACTGACTTTTTATTCCCAGCAAAAAATTCGTTTAATCTAAAATATGTGATTTTCGCAGCACCAACAGGTACTTCGGTTATTTTATAATACTTTACTCCGTTAATTGCACAAGGACTGAATTCAAAGAATCTGTGAAAAGCGGGTTTTCGGATTTTGTCTTTGGAAATAAAAAATGACACCGTATCGCCAAATCCCGGCATTCGGGGAGAATATGGTTTTGGGTTAATTTTCATAAGGATTTCGAAGTTACCCAATTGAAAGGTATAATTGGAATCACCGGTTTCATTTGCGTTAAAGGTATTCACCAGATCCTGCTCCATTTTTTTTCTGAATCCAGGTAAGTATTTCGTGAAGTAATAAGTCCACAAAAGTCCAAGTAAAATTGAAGTAACGAATAAATTCCCGATCACTAAAATATGCCCAGAACTATAAGTCGGTTTATTCCATTGAAACAAGACCGGAACCATAAATAATACAAACAACCACAAAGTGTTCTTCAGAAATGTTCTCACTTGTTTTAATCTACCTTGAAATAGTTCCAAACAAATATCTCATGGAATTACCATAAATCCGCAGTTTACTTCCCGGCTCCCGTAACCATTTGTTTCAGATGCCTTGTTTTCTTACCTTTACGCCCGCTAACTACTACCTTTTATGAACAGCTCACGCAGACTGAAGCAAGTTCAGTATATCTCGCTTGTAACTTTTGTCGTTTCCATTATCTGGCTTATTCTATGCCGTCGATCCGGTCAGGGTGCCTTGTGTGTTTGGGTTTTCGGGTCTTCTGTTTCTTTTCTCATCGCTTATGTTTTAACCCGTTTGTATTGGTTTTCTCTCGCGAGAATATTATACATTCTGGCCTTTAATGTCGGGGTAACGGTAACGGCATCCTACGTAGGCAAACCGGGAAATGTAGAATTGCTGCTGATCTTCGCGATCGGACTTCCGTTTCTGATGTTCTCATTTCGAAGAGAGCGGATATTGGTTGTTTTATGTGCGATGCTCCCTATCACCGCCTGGGTTTTGTTGTTTGTTACCGACTTTAATTTGGTCACCCATTCCAAGATTGATCCTGGAATTGCATCTAAAGTTTTCTATCCGTTTTCATTTATTACAACCGTAATTCTGATTGCTTTTGAAACCACCTATTTTTCCATTCTAAATTCGGGTTATTACAACCGGATTCAGCAAAAACGAATCGATGCGGAAGAAGCTTCAACAGCCAAATCCAGATTTCTTTCCACAATGAGTCATGAGATTCGGACACCGCTCAACGCTATCATTGGTTTATCGCATATTCTTCAGAAAAACGGTCCGCGCGATGATCAGAAAGAAAATGTGGAAGCGCTCAATTATTCCGGTAAACTCTTGCTTCAGTTGTTAAATAATGTTTTGGATTACAGTAAAATGGAAGCGAAGGAATTTGTGCTGGATCCCATTCCGACCAACCTGAATCAGGCTTTTAATCAGCTTCATAAAATTCACGAACCAAACTGCATTAAAAAAGGTATTTCCATCGAAGTGAATCTTCACGATAATATTCCCATGGTTTGGTTAGACGTGGTGCGGTTCAATCAGGTACTGAACAATCTGATTAATAACGCCATTAAATTTACAGATGAAGGTGGCGTTTATGTCGGATTGCAGATTGAAAATAAAACGGAGGAAACACTGGAGCTTTCGGTGGAAGTTTCCGACACCGGAAGAGGGATTGCGGAAGACAAGCTCGACAGCATTTTTGAGGCTTTTAAGCAAGAAGATAATTCGACTCAGCGGGTTTACGGTGGTACCGGACTCGGGCTTTCCATTGTGAAGGAAATTGTTGAACACATGGATAGCAATATCTCGGTAACCAGCAAACCGGGTTATGGATCAACGTTTAGTTTTACGTTAAAACTGAATCGCGTGAGTTCCGAAGAAATTGCTTCGATGGAACATAGGGCCGAACATCAACTCGACGGCGTTCGGGTTTTATTGGTGGAAGACAATGCGATCAATGAAATGGTGGGCCGGCAAATTCTGGAACGCGAAGGACTGATTGTCGATTCAACCGAAAATGGTGAACTGGCGGTGAACAAGGTTCGGGAAAACACCTACGATATTGTGCTAATGGACATTCAGATGCCGGTAATGGACGGCTATGAAGCGAGCCGGCAGATACGAATGTTTAATTCGGACATTCCGATTCTGGCACTTTCGGCTTCTGTGTTCATGGAAGTGAAAGACAAGATTTTCAAATCCGGAATGAACGGTTTTGTTTTTAAACCATTTGACCCGGAAAGTCTGTTTGATCGCATTGCATCGGCATTAAAAGAAGCGGAAGAGTTGGTGGAGGAGTAGATAAATCACATTTAAGATAAAGAACAATTTACCCAAAACGAATTCCCAATTCGGAATGGAAATAGTTTCTACTTACTTTTTCCTTGATAAACAAGTAAGCATAAAATCAAGTCGGAAAGAAAATGGCCAAACCACCCTTTCTCATTAAGTGAAAATCGGGTGAAAGAATTGATCTGCATGTTGGTATAATTCAGCAGAGAAAAATTTAAAATTTCTTCTAATAATTAATATCCGGTCCAATATTTCTTTCCTCCAGATAAATGGAAACTTCAACGTAAATGTAGATCATAGCTAACAACAGGCTCAAAATATTAATGATCATAAGAAATACGCTGTTGCGGTTGCCTTTGAACAGTGCGATAAAACCCGTTACCAGCCTCCGTTAGCCGCCACACAAAGTAGCAAAGGAATAATGGTGTAATACGGGCCGCCGATGTGATGTAGTTGCCAAATGGTTTCCGGGATAAAATAAAAATTCAGTGCAATGAGCAAAACAGAAAGTATGAGGTTAATGGTTCGTCTCTTCATTGAAAGTTTGAGGTGTTGGGTTGTAATGCTGTTGTGTTTTTAATTTTCAATAATAGCTGTAATTATTGAGGATTATTTATGGGTTTAAAGTGAAACACTTCTCTATTTTGATACACCAGGATAGTAAATCAGTTGGCGTTCGATGTACCATCTCTTTTCTTCTTACTTTTTTCTTGATAAAAAAGTAAGCAAAAAATCAAGTCGGAAAGAAAGCTGCCCAAGCGCCCTTTATCATTTGTTGAAAATCTGGGGAAAGAAGTGACAAGCACTTTCCTGATTTTCTACCAAATGACAAATTCCCGCCGGGGCTATCCCGCCTTTCCGACGGCCCACCCACGCGTTCCTATTCATGTTTTAGGATCCGCTTCGCACAATTCATTTTGTTTTTTTTAATTCTAAAGTTTAAAGGTTCCACAAGTTGGTGTAATGAAACGGAGAAATCTTTTTAGATATTTCAGTCACTTAATTATGTGTTTAGTCCTGAATTCACTAAATCCCTCAAAGAACAAAAGGAATCCGGTTTAATTTCATAGATGGAATTAATAGCCTTTACATATTCAACAACTTTTAAGGAAATCTGAAATTCCTCTTTTCGGTCACCTGTGTTGGTAACCTGGCAACCGACATAAGTAATCGCGACAAATAATTGTAAGGCAATTTTATTCATTAACCGTTTTCAATTTTGCATGCAGTCAATCCTCGCACTAAATCTTATTCCATTCCCAAATACCATATTTCAATTCATCATTGAGTTTAAAACCGCACAGCTTTAACGTGAGTAAAATGTTTCCCCGATGATGTGCTTCGTGATGAATAAAATATCCTAACAGCGGAACAACACCGCGTTTATTTCCTTTCACACTACCGCCGTTTTCGATTCCTTTTTTTAGCACTTCTGCCACTATATCGGCCGATAGAGAATGACAATCGCGCAGCATTGATAAGGATTTTATGTCTTCGGCTTTTATAGTGGTGAGGTCTTTTATCAGTTCCTTTTCTGTTTTTTCCAACTTCCAGAAACGCACGTTATATATAATCGCGAAATTCAAATAATCGGATTTTCAAATTCAAATGCGAAATAAGGCAAGGTTTTCAATTACTCAATTTGCCTTATTTTCAAATTCAAATATCAAAAACTTAATTTTCTGAATTCATCTCGAAGTTCGATGTAA
>WGNA01000010.1 GCA_016124755.1 Bacteroidota bacterium
ATTTTTAGACGAACCGTTTGCATTGGCACCGGAGATCACAAAGCCATCGATCACAAAGGAAGTATCGAGGGGTTCTTCACCACCGGAAACCGGCCGGGTGTCGATAATGGAAAGCACATGAAAACAGTTGTCGGAACTATTTCCTGAAATACCGATATCTCCGGAGAGCACAGTTCGGTTGTTTGCAGGATCGCGCTGATCGCGGGAAGATTCAGAACCGTTGAAACCACCGTAAAGTTTAGTGTTGATATTCGTAAGCAGGAAGGTAGAAGTACGACCGGTTGAACCGTTGTTGTCGGGAGCATAGGTTCCGGCTTTTACCCAGATTTCGACTTTATCGTTAGATGAATTGGCAGCTTCAAGCGCTGAATTCAAGGTGTTAAAGGGAGAACCCCAGTTCAACCCTGATCCATTAGAAGAAGTTCCGGCATCAACAAAAAACTTGTGTTCAATTGATACAATGTACACGTTTAAGCTATCACCACAAGGACTTTGGGAAATGGTGTCGGCGTATGTACCGGAGGCAGTTATTACTAAACCTTTCGGAGTGGTAAAAGTGTCTGAGGTTGTGATGTAGGTTGTGTCATAGTATGAACTAGAACCAGTTACAACAACATTTGCGGCAACCCGGGAACTACTATCATAGGAGGAAGTGCTAAGAGTTCTCATTACAACTCTTCCGATTGATCCACTGTTATTGTAGGCTACACCCCAAACGCCAATGTTTTCAGGTAGCGAATTAATTAAATCGTCTTGTTGTCCAAATCGCATGATTTGGGTGCTAACACCATCAATGGTTGTGGTAAAGGGGCCACTCGCATAAGAATTATTAGTTCCCCTTGTGCCTAAAATTCCAATAGTATCGCCGCTTTGAATGAAAATGGCAGTGTCAATGAAATCATTACTATTTACATTTCTCCAACGACCTAAAAGAGTGATGTTTTTGTTTGGATGAGTGAAATCATTTGAAAGATCATGAACAATCATTACATCTATATTCTGGGTCCCGGATACATCTGTTGGGACTTTCAGTCCAGTGATATAAAAATCTTTTGGAGCAATAAACCAGTAACCTCTTGCATACAAGGAATAGGTAGTACTATAGCCGGGTAAAGAAGAAGTATCTGAACCGCAAACACGATCAACATAATAAGTAGTGCTGGTCGTAACATTGGGTTGGAAAACATTTCCAAAGTGAAGCAAATTTCCTGAACTGGATGCATCCCACCATCTGGCAATCCCACCGGAAGTGTTGTTCAAAGTTAAGTTAGCCGTTCCTGATGAACACATTGTATCGTGAAGCACCATAGGCGTATCGCATTGCCCTAAAACATCTGAACTTGAAAATACAACAGAGAATAAACTCACGATAAAAATCTTAGCCCTGAGTTTAAGGGTAGACTTAGTTTTTAGCATTTGATAATAATAGTGGTTTCAAAAATCAATCTTAACTGAGATTGGTTTGCAATAATATGGATTTATTCAGGGGGCAAAAAATCCGGTGTCTTTCAACTGTTAGAAATGAGGCCTATTTACTTATACAATGAATGCTTAATTCAATGGTGATCTGGCGGAAAAACATTTTTTCGGCTAATGTTAATAAATAATAAAGGATGAAAATTTTGATCGCCCACCTATTAATTAGTGTTCAATAATTCGTTTGCGGTTTCTCGTATGCTCCGAATCACAGTTACCGGATTGGATAATTCCGCGAATGATTTTTTCGGGTGTTCCGCAATTGGGGATGAGACCGTGGAAGGAAGTCATCCAGATTCCGTCGCTGCCATCGGGATTTAAATTGGAGATGAAAGATGATAATACTCCCAACTGATTTTAACGAACGCTTCCCAGATCATTGAAATTTTTGGAGGAAATCTACCAACCTCAAAAGATTATTTCTTTCGTATAAACAAAAAAGGGGACTCCAATGGAATCCCCTTTTTAAAATTATTCAGAATAAATTTTTTGTTTTATTCCCAACGGCTGGTGTCGAAACCGTCGTTTCGCTTGTTGTATCGATCACCTCCTCCGTCGCGGCCACCACCTCTTCGGTCGTTACCTCCACGGAAATCACCGCCACGGTTGTTGTCTCGTCCGCGGTTGTTGTCTCGTCCACGATCGTTGTTGAAACGGTTTCCACCGCCTCCGCCACCACCGTAGTTGCGGTTCTGGAATCCTCCACCGCCTCCGCCCGGACCACGACGCTGGAATCCTCCACCGCCCCGGTTTCCGCCGCCTTCGCGTGGAGCCGATTCTTTAACAACGATAGTGCTGCCTTCAAAATCGGTTTCATTTAAACTGTCAATTGCGTTGCGCCCCGCATCGTCGTCCATGTCGACGAACCCATAACACTTGGATCTGCCTGTTTCGCGATCCATTACTACTTTAACAGAGTTTACACTTCCGAACTGGTCGAATAATCCTCTCAGGCTGTCCTCATCCGTAGTGGGACTGAGCTTAGCTACAAAAATGTTCATAGAAAATAAATGTGAATTGTTGAATAGAAGGCCGTGGAATCAGCTGTTAAAATAGATCAGTTGAGAATTCATAAAAACGCGCAGGCCGTCGGCCATTCGATCACAAAGATAAACGAACTTATTTCGATAAATCTGCAAACATTTTAATTTGATAACCCAAGCTCGTTCAGTTGGTGCTTATTCAGGACAGAAGGAGCGTCGATCATGAGGTCGCGGCCCATGTTATTTTTTGGGAAAGCAATTACATCACGAATAGAATCGGTGCCGGAAAGTATCGCGCACAAACGGTCGAAACCAAATGCAATTCCTCCATGTGGCGGAGCACCATATTCAAAGGCATTCATTAAAAATCCGAATTGCTCTTTAGCTTCTTCATCGGTGAAGCCGAGCAGCTTGAACATTTTTGCCTGAAGCTCTTTGTTGTAAATCCGGATCGATCCGCCGCCGACTTCCATTCCGTTAATTGCCATGTCGTAGGCATTTGCCCGAACTTTTCCGGGATCGGAATCGAGCATATTTTCATCTTCCGGTAACGGACTGGTGAACGGATGATGCATTGCATGAAATCTTTTACTCTCCTCATCCCATTCAAGTAGCGGGAAATCCACAACCCAGCAAGCTTTGAAATTTTCCGGATTTCTCAATCCCTTCAAACCGGCTACATGAAGTCGCAATTCATTCATTTGTTTTAAAACAGTTGAATGATCACCGCTCAAAACGAGAATCAAATCGCCCGGTTGTGATGCACAAACCGATGCCCATTGGCTGAGTGCTTCGCGATCAAAAAATTTGTCGACCGAAGATTTCAGACTTCCGTCTTCGTTTACCCGGCAATAAATCATTCCTTTTGCTCCGATCTGCGGACGCTTCACGTAATCTGTGATGGCATCCAATTCTTTTCGGGTAAAAGCATTTCCGTCGGTTACATTAATGGCAACAATAGTTTCAGCCTGATCAAAAATGGCGAAGTCTTTTCCTTTAGCGACATCGGTGAGGTAGCAGAAGGTCATTCCGAATCGCAAGTCCGGTTTGTCGGAACCATACAATCGCATGGCATCATCATAAGAGATTACCGGAATTTCACCAAGGTCATATTGCCGAACATCTAAAAACACTTTGCGGATCATTCCTTCAAAAACGGAGATTATGTCGTCTCGTTCCACAAAAGACATTTCGCAATCTATCTGGGTAAATTCCGGCTGACGGTCGGCACGGAAATCTTCGTCCCGGAAACATTTCACAATCTGATAATACCGGTCGTAACCCGAAACCATCAGCAACTGTTTGAAAGTTTGCGGCGATTGTGGCAGCGCATAATATTGTCCCTCATTTAATCTTGACGGGACCACAAAATCACGGGCACCTTCCGGAGTTGATTTTATGAGATAAGGAGTTTCCACCTCAATAAATTCTTTGGCGTTTAAATATTCCCGAACCGATTTATTGGTCTGATGTCGCAACACCAAACGGTTCTTAACCGGATTTCTCCGCAAATCGAGATACCGGTATTTCATCCGGATTTCTTCACCACCGTCGGTTTCGTCTTCAATCGTAAAAGGAGGCGTTAGCGCACGGTTTAATAAATGAATGCGGGTTACTTCAATTTCAACATCGCCGGTAGAAAGATTCGGATTTTTATTACTTCGTTCCCGAACTATCCCGGTAATCTGAACCACAAACTCGCGGGCAAGTGAACGGGCTTCGTCCAGAATGACAGCATTCGTTTCTTCATTAAAAGCGAGTTGGGTAATTCCGTACCGATCGCGCAAATCGAAAAATGACATGCTTCCAAAATCCCGTCTTCTCTGAATCCAGCCACACAGAGTGACTTCGGTTCCCTGATCTTCAATTCTCAATTCTCCGCAGGTGTGCGATCGTAACATTTAGACTTTTTATTAGGCTGCAAATATAAACCGGGGAAGGATGGTGAATTGGAGAATTGGTGAATTGGAGAATTGGAGAATTGGAGAATTGGAGAATTACTAACGAATGCCATAGGGGCGTTGGTTTCAAATAAAGATTCGTTGAGGCATTGTCAACATAGATGGGTGAATTGGAGAATTGGGAATTTGGAATTGGGGACTTGGAATTGGTGAATTTGGAATTGGGGAATGGATCTGTCGGTAGCGGGGACGCTACCGACAGATCATTTGTAATTAAGAATGAAAGGAATGAAAAGAATGAAAAGAAATGAAGTCGGTAGTGAGGATACTACAGACAGGTTTGGTTTAATGGGGTGGTGAGGTTTTGTTGGGAGATGGTATTTAAAGAGGTAGGGGTACGGCATGCCTTACCCCTACCTCTTTAAATACCGTTTTAAATGCCGTTGCCCGTAAAAAACCGCTCAAAAATTAGATGAAAAAATTCGGGGAAATACTATATGTGAATTCGAGAAAAGAAAATTGATCCGCCAGTTGATAGTTCATGCGTGCGCCGAAGCTTTAGCGTAGGAGTACGGCGGACGGTCCGCCTACGCAATTGCAGACGCAATAACTTCGGCGGACGAGGGCTTAACGATTGAAGCGGTTACGGAAGGCGGGCAAACGGATGGCGGTGGCCAAACAAAAAAGCGCCCAAAGGAAGCTCTTTTTGTTGGCAACAGCGCCCCGTGAGCTCGACTGAAGTTTGAGCGGAAAGCGTGTTAAAAGCCCCGTATAAAGTGGGAAGGCAGATCGACGATTGACGAAGGTTTTGTCGAGTGAAGGGATTGCGTAGAAAAATTTATCTTCGCATCAGCCACCCGAAATGTTTAAAACCGTTTTGTCTTTGTTCTTTATCTGGGTTCACCTGATCGCGAGTGTCGGTGTTCCGGTAAGTGTACATCTGTGCAACGGAAAGATTAAGGAAGTTTCGATATTAACGGTTTCAAAATCTTGTTGTAAACAGCGTTCGTGTGATGTTGAGGTTGAAAAACATACATCTGCACTCAACAAAATTCCGTGTTGCAAAAACATTCAACAGGAAGCGATTCGGCTTCATTCTGTTGAGACTAGAAGTGGTAAGACGCTCAACAATTATTCGGTTCTTCACGGTCAGAAGTTAATTAAGTTCTTTTCTTTAAGCGGTTTTTTTGTTCGGCACTGCGAAGCGTTTAATGTTGCTTTAGTCAGGAGGGATCTGATAAAACTTCACCGTAATTTTCGAATTTGAGAAAAGCCTCAAACCGGATCGGATTCGGTTCACTTCATCTCTGTTTCAATTCTCTTTTCTAATTTTTAAACCACCGGATTGGCATTGGCCGATCTGAAAAAATTAATTACAATGAACTTAAAAAATATTTTTATTTCTTTTTTGGCGTTGGGTGCATTCACCGTTTCTGCCAAAACCTATGTTCAGTTTAAAATTGATCACAAGTTAAAAGATGCTGAATTTGGATTTAATAAAGCAACATCAAACGATCTCAATAATTCATTAAATGTTACCCGTCTTCAGTATTATGTTTCGGGCATTTCCATTACCCACGACGGGGGTGTGAAAAGTCTGGCCAGCGGAGTTTATATTCTAGCCGACGCCGGTGTTGCCACACAAGTGGATCTGGGCGATTTCGAAAACATCACAAAAATTGAATCTATTAATTTTTCGGTGGGAGTAGATCCTTTTGTGAATAATGAAGATCCTTCTCAATGGCCGAGCGACCATCCGCTTTCTCCTAAAAGTCCGTCGATGCACTGGGGATGGGCGAGTGGTTATCGGTTTGTTGCCATGGAAGGTTTTGCCGGAACGGGACTCAGTAATAAATATGAAATTCATGCAATCGGAAATGAGAACTATTTTAATATTTCACTTCCGTTAGATATGAGTGTTACGGGAGACACCACTCAGATCGAAATTGTTGCGGATTATACTATGGCGTTATCCGGAATTGATGTGAGTTCGGGAATGATTGAACACGGCACTGATATGGGAGCCTACCTTTTGAGAAATTTCCAGTTAAAAGTATTTAAAACACTCGATGGTTCCGGGAATTCGGTGAGTCTGAAAAGCATAAACCTTTCTTCAACTGTTACCGCATTTCCGAATCCGGTTAATGCGAATCAATCCTTTTTTGTGCAGTTTGAAAACGCGATGAATTTTACAGTTGAGATGTACGATTTATGCGGACAAAAAATTTGTGAATGGAAAGCCGTAAATGCAAAAACGCCGCTGCAATTTCAAAATTCGGGGTTATATATTTTAAGAATTAATGCGGGGGATATAAACGGAACCACACGAATTAGCATTCGATAAAATTGTCACCGTTTAAATTCATATTTTATCTTTTGTGTTTCGGGATTTTTACATCGTGTTCTAAAGATCCCGAAATTCAAAAAAAATCAGGTCTGCCGGATTTAATTTTTCCGGAGGTAGTTCATCCGGTAGACAACCAGCCGAATGCGATTCGCTGGGAACTCGGAAAAAAATTATTTTACGACCGTGCTCTTTCAAGAGACAGTTCAATAAGTTGTGCTTCTTGTCATAATCCGGATTTAGCTTTTAGTGATAAAGTTTCGTTTAGTAAAGGCGTTGATGGTTTAATAGGAACCCGCAATGCACCAACGCTTGGTAACGTGGCTTATCATCCGTATTACACCCGGGAAGGCGGTGTTAAAACATTGGAAATGCAAATTCTGGTTCCCGTTCAGGAGCACAATGAATTTGATTTTAATATTGTTGAAATAGGTTACCGACTGGCAAAAGATTCTAATTATGTTCAATTAGCCAAACGTGCGTATGATCGCAATCCTGATTATTTTGTTATTACCCGGGCAATTTCTGTTTTTGAGAGAAGTTTGATTTCAAAGAATAGCCGCTTTGATCAATATCTGAATGGAAACAAAACGATTTTAAATAATTCAGAAATTCAAGGCGCCAATTTATTTTATAGTTCAAAAACGGGATGTTCCGGTTGCCATGACGGATTTAATTTTTCGAATTATTCATTTGAGAATAATGGATTGTATATCAATTATACCGATCCGGGTAGAAAGCGATTAACCGGAAAATCAGCAGATGAAGCCTTATTTAAAGTGCCCACACTTCGCAACATTGAACTGACTGCTCCGTATATGCACGATGGTTCATTTAACGATTTAAAATCTGTTATTAATCATTACAATTCCGGCGGACAAAATCATCCGCATAAAAGTGAATTGATTCGTCCTTTACATTTAACGGAATACGAAATGGATTGTCTGGTTGCCTTTTTAAAATCATTAACCGATGAATCGTTCATCAACAACCCAATTTTTCATGAATAGGTTTGTATCACTAAGCAAGAATTCACTTGTTTTAATAATTTGCTTTTGCATTGGAATTTATAGTTGTAAAGACAATGATGCTGTAATTTCAGATTCACCCAAACAGGATTTTACACTTTACAATCTGGAAGTCGGAAATTTTCCGCCACCAACCATAGCTGCTGACAACCCGCTTTTAGTGGAAGGTGTTAAACTCGGCAGAATGTTGTTTTACGAGCCGTTATTATCAAAAGACGGATCAATAACATGTGCGAGTTGTCACCAACAAAAATTTGCTTTTAGCGACACATCCCGTTTTTCAATTGGTGTGCGTGGCTTGCCCGGTAAACGTCAGGCAATGGCGGTTTTTAATATGGCCTGGAATACCAATGAATTTTTTTGGGACGGACGGGCGCATCTGCTTCGGCATCAATCGTTGAAACCCATTCAGGATGAACTGGAAATGGATGAAACTCTCGAAAATGTCGTGGCAAAACTGCATAATAACCAAACGTACCGCGATCAGTTTATACGGGTTTTTGGCTCCGATGAAATTACCCCGGAAAAAATCTCATTGGCGCTTGAGCAATTCATGAATTCCATTGTTTCCCATCAGTCTAAATACGATCGGTTTTTAAAAGATTCGACAGTATTTAACGAAAGTGAAAAAAGAGGATTTGCTTTATTTAATTTGGAATACAATGCCTTTTTTCCGGAGAACAGCGGTGCCGATTGCGCCCATTGTCACGGCGGAAATAATTTTGAAAACAATCAGTACACGAATAATGGTCTCGATGGCGATGCTGAAATAGAGGATGCCGGCAGAAAACAAGTTACCGGTGCTGATGCGGATAATGGTAAATTCAAAATTCCTTCACTTCGAAATATTGCCTTAACTCCGCCATACATGCACGATGGCCGATTTGCAACGTTGGAAGAGGTAATTGATCATTACGATCATGGATTAAAAAAATCGCAAACAATTGATCCTGCTTTGGAAAACACACGCGATTCAGGATTGCGGCTTACCGAACAGGACAAAAAAGATTTGATTGCTTTTTTGAGAACCTTAACCGACGAAGTTTTTATCTCGGATCCGAAATACAGCTCACCTTTTTAAAATGAAAAAGTCGGGATTGTAATCGGGATAATTAGACTTTGGGCGTTTGCGGGCCATCTCTTCAATTCGCTTGCAATGCCTTGTAATTGCAACCGCAAAAAAGAGCTCATTGCCAATCGCTTTTTTTGTCGGGCAATTACAGTCGGCATCACGGCACTCATTTCCGCAACTGTCCCTAACGCAATTTGCGTTTCCAAAAATTACATATAACCCATGTTTACTTTGGTCTTTCCTTTTTTCGAACAGGTTTTTTTCGAAGCACAGGAAGACATGCTTAATGCGAAGAATGCAATTAAAATAACGGAGAGGATTCGACGGGTTTTCATATGCTTTGCTTTCGTTATCCGGAAGTACATTCCTCCGGTTTACATGGGAACGGGATTTTTTTTTCGTGAAGTATATGCGAAAAACGAAAATTCAAAATTTAAAATCGAAAACTATTTCAGGCTTCGACAGACATTTCGATTTTCTTTCTTCGCTTTTCATTTTTCACTTTTCTTTCTTCGCTTTTCGCTTTTCACCTTGGCATTCTCTGCAAAGCTTTAAAAAAGCGATCCGGCATTTCGTTGCGTGTTGCCATTTGGTAATCGTTATATGTGCAGGGAATCACCACGTTTTTGCGATTAGAAGGATGGTATAAATTCGGAATTTCCATCCACCACCGGTCGGTTCTTTTACTTTTATAAAACAGAATATCCGGCTGACGATCATTTAATGTGCAACGGTATTTCAGGAATTCGTTGTGCAGATTCGGATGGTCTCCACTACGGTGATAAAAACCGTCGACGAAATACCAGATAATTTGTGCGCCGAGTTTGGAAGTGGTGTCGCGGTAATCAAATTCCGGATTTATTTCAAATGTTCCGAACGCCGAAACTTTATCGGATATACCGGAATACCACGCAAGCTGACAAGCTTCTTCCGCGGTAAATCCATTCGGGTTGTTGTAATAATTTCCGGGAGCATCGGCCTGTTTAACCGCTCCGATGTCGATGGAAATCATATCAGCATTTCGCAAAATCGGTTCGGCTTCGTTTATTCTCGCTTTTACAACACCCAATCGCTGAGCATCAAAATACATTTTACCGAACGTATGAACTTCCCGCGGATCGGTATAATGACTCTGGTAACCGATCACACTCATATTAAAAAGATGATTCGGTTCAAATGCACAAATACGATCGATCAGCGAACCCTCATCCAATTGCAGATACGGTGAAATAAAACTGATGTCGATATTGTCGCGGTACTTGGTAAGTGCGCTGTAGATGGAGTAGGAGAGTCCCATCGAACCGCCGAGAATCACCGGAATTACTCCCGCTTCAAGCATTACAGAAACCACTTCGTTGATGGCAGCTTCTGTGTCTTCCGCACTCTCTCCTGCATCAATGTTTCCGATATCGGCGAGTTTCATTCCGTTGTGCTGCACCTTTAACCGGTACAAAGCCTTTCGAATGAAATCCGGGGCAGTTGAACATTCCCGGTTTTTATGATTGTCGCGACCGTCTTTTACTCCGAATAAAACAATGTCGGCTTCTTCCCACGCAGGAAGTTCATGAATGTGCATAGCCGTCACCGCACCGAATGAGTTTTGTTTCGGATGATCAACAATGTGTTGTGGAATGGGTTTCAGGACTTCTTTCAGCATCAATTTCCTTCGTCGGGTCGGGCAAAAATAAATGTGTTTTTGCATTGCGAAGTGATGTTTTGATCGCTTACCGGAAATCTCATTCCCCGTCATGATTAACTTTACCGCATGATTTGCGACGACCTTGTAACCGGTGGAACCGGACTCACCGGAAGTTACCTGATTTGTTATTTGCTGAAATCGGGGAGAAAGGTTCGCGCCATGAAAAGAAGTTCTTCCGATTTACAATGGTTTGAAAAAATTGCAAAGCGTGAATTAGGAAATGAAAAAGCCAACTTGCTTCAAAATCTCGAATGGATTGATGCGGATATTCTCGATGTGGTAAGTCTTGAAGATGCGGTGAAAGGATGCTCCAGGGTTTATCATACCGCAGCAATTGTTTCATTCAAGAAGGCTGACGGCGATTGGGTGATGAAAACCAATGTTGAAGGTACGGCCAATGTGGTGAATGTTTGTTTGGGAGTAAATCCGAAACCAGAACTCTGCCATTTCAGCTCAACCGCAGCTATTGGCCGGAAAGCCGGGAACGGTGCGGAAATCAACGAAGACGATGATTATGTCGACGAAGATGTGAGTGATTATTCGAGAAGTAAGTACAGGGCAGAACTGGAAGTTTATCGTGGAAGAGAGGAAGGTTTAAGGGCTGCTGTTATTAATCCGTGTATTATTCTTGGTTACGGAAACTGGAATTCGGGACCTTCCGGTTTTTTTAAAAATGCGTGGAAGGAATTTCCGTTTTACACAACCGGGTCGAATGCTTTTGTTGATGTTCGTGACTTGGTAAAGGCATCTGTTGGAATGATGGAAAATCAGATTTTTTCCGGCAGATATTTATGTATCGGTTCCAATAAGGCATATCTGGCATTGTTTGATTCTATTAGTTCGGAGTTTAAAAAGAAGAAACCCGGAATAAAGGTCTCATCGTTTATGGCTGAAATAGCCTGGCGTCTGGCTGGGATTTACAATGCGCTTGGCGGCAATGCGCTGATTACAAAAGCAAGTGCCCGATCGGGACTGGAAAGTCGCTCTTTCAGTGCGGAAAGACTTGTTGATGAACTCAAATTTGAGTTCATGTCATTTGAAGAAACCATTCGGAATCATTCTCAGTCTTATTTGCTGGATCCGGATTTTGTGAAAATGTGAATTGAGATTCGCGGTACCAATGCCGGACTTTTGTTGCTGCAAAATTCTGCGGGCTAAAGCCACCCCTCCCCAAATGAAAGTTCGGGATTTCGGAAGTAAGTCGCAAGAATGGCAGTTGATTTAAGTGTTTATTTGGGTTCGGAAGCTGGTTCTTCAGTTTTAGGTTTTCACGCAGAGGCGCAGGGGATTGAGGAAATTGAGCAGTAAAGATTGCAGTTGGCTCTGTTGTACTTAGGTTTGCGGTAATTGCAGCGCATCAGTAGTTGCCCAGTTGAAATATCAAAGCCTATATGAAATCTACCTAATTCATAAATTATGAAATTTCTCAGTTTCATGTTCCTGTTTTGCTACCTACATGTACAAGGTATGGCTCAGAAAGTCCACATAACTTCAAACATCGATGGGAAATATATAATTACTCCTTTGTACATGTTTCCTGATAGCATATTTAATACACAATCATTTGAGATAACCAAAGAAAATCAATATGTCCCAGTAGCATTGACTGGTGATATAGAAATAATTATGAGTCATAATGAACATTCTGTCCGCTATGAAATTCATAATTTCAAACCAGTAGATAATGACACAATGCATCTAGTTTTTTATGAATTTCATGCTATTGACACCACAAAATATTCTGCCGGGTGCCTTGATGGACAACATCAAGAATCGCAAATCAATATTGAGGAGTTTAATTTAGGAAGCCAAGAAATAGAATCACTTCCAGATAGCATAATTGTAAAAACCAAATCAGATATCATGGTGTTTAAAAAATCTGTGCGTGTATCCGTTTCTATCAACAAAGGGCGTGGAATGAAATACGGAGAAAAGTGGGGATTTATCGAAAGTACCTCATATCATGAGGTAATCTATACCTATAACCATAGTAAAGAGTAACTACCGCTAACAGTACCTCCCAGCAATTGGCGGTTGATTTAAGTGGTTATTTTGGTGCGGAAACTGGTTCTTCAGTTTTGGGTTTTCACGCAGAGGCGCAGGGGATGGAGAAAATAAAGCAGTAAAGATTGCAGATCATTCAGGTGTTCTTAGAAACAAAAAATGGAGATCGCAGAGTTCACATATAAATGTGTGGGAATTCGGGAAAGATTTAGGATATATCAGAATTCAGACTCGGTCGAAATGTTGGTTATGTTTTGCTGAAAAAATCGGGGCTAAAGCCATCCCGCCCCGGATGAAAGTTCTGGATTTCGGAAGTAAGTCGCAAGAATGGCGGTTGATTTAAGTGTTTATTTGGGTTCGGAAACTGGTTCTACAGTTTTAGGTTTTCACGCAGAGGCGCAGGGGATGGAGAAAATAAAGCAGTAAAGATTGCAGATCATTCATTTGTTCTAAGAAACAAAAAATGGAGAACGCAGAGTTTACAGATAAATGTGTGTGGGTATAGGGGAAACCATTGGGTATAATTTGAATTAATGCTTGGGCAAATACATCAAATTTGAAGTTTGATTCGGTAATGAAAATTCTGCGGGCTATAGCCACCCCTCCCCGGATGAAAGTTCGGGATTCGATATGATAGATCAACAATCAGTTGAAATCTTAAACACTTATTAAAAGGAATGTGGTGAGTTTCCCAACCCCAACTGATTCAATTCAAAAAATTGCAAATAAAAAAGGGGCGACACTGGCTCTTTGGTCACCCCTTAATTTATTGTTGAACAAAAATTCTTTGTTCTTATTCTGCTGTTTCTTCCTCTTCTTCCTGACCGGCAGTTGCACCAGCGGATCTTGAAGCTCTGGTAATTACAACAGAAACGATTGAGTTTTCCGGTGTATCGAGAAGTTCGATGTTCTCAACACTAAGGTCTTTAACCCGAACCGATTTTCCAAGTTGAAGTTTGTCGATATTCACTTCGATGAAATCCGGCATATCCTGAATCAGACCTTTAACCGTAAGTTTCTTAATTTTAGTTCTGAGTTTTCCCCCTGCTCTTACACCCGGAGAGTTTCCAACTACCTGAATTGGCAATTGAAGTACTTGCGGATTGCTTAAGTCGATTGCATAAAAATCTGCGTGAAGAATGGCCTCTGATACAGGATGATACTGGATGTCCTGTAATTTGGCGATCACCTGATTTCCTCCAGTGTCGAGTCTTACTAAATAAGTGTTTGGCGTGTAAACAAGATTTTTGAAATCCGCTTCGTAAAGAGCAAAGTGCACGTTATCGCCGGCACCATAAAGAACGCACGGAGTCATTCCTTTTGCTCTCAGTTGTTTGTTGGCCGCTTTTCCCAGCGACCCGCGCAATTCTCCTTTCAGAGCTATTGTTTTCATTCTGATATAATATTTGACGTGTTTAAATTCCTAATTTGGATTGATATGCATTGTCGATATTGAACAGGGAACTGATGGATCCGTATTCACAGACATTGCGAATTGCATTTGCAAAAAGTCTGTCGACAGAAATGGTTTTAATTTTTTTCGATTCTCCTTTTAACGGAATGGTGTCTGTAACTAATAATTCGGTGAGCATAGAACTCTCAATGTTTTCGTAGGCTTTCCCGGAAAGCACGGGATGCGTGCAAACTGCTCTAACACTTGCAGCACCTTCTTCAGTAAGTAATTTTGCCGCTTTGCAAAGTGTATTGGCCGTATCGCAGATGTCGTCGACTAAAACCACATTCTTACCTTTCACATCTCCGATTACTACCATCGATGCAACTTCATTTGCCCGCTTCCTTTCTTTGTCGCAGATTACCATGTCGCAATTCAGAACTTTGGCAAATTCCCGAACCCGCTTAGATGCTCCGATATCCGGTGCTGCTAATATGATGTTGTCGAGTTCCAGACTTCGGATATATGGAATAAATATCACCAGAGAATCGAGGTGGTCAACCGGAATATCAAAAAATCCCTGAATCTGCGGTGCATGAAGATCCATAGTCATCACCCGGTCGGCTCCTGCAGCCACCAGAATATTTGCAACCATTTTGGAACCTATCGGAACACGGGGTTTGTCTTTGCGATCCTGGCGTGCAAGTCCGAAATACGGAATTACTGCCACAACCATGTGGGCACTGGCTCTTTTGGCAGCATCAATTAAAAGGAGCAGTTCTAAAAGATTATCCCCCGGAGGATTTGTAGACTGAATAAAGAATACGTCGCATCCGCGAACCGATTCATCTATACTGGGTTGAAACTCCCCGTCGCTAAATCGGGGAACGGTAACATCGCCAAGAGGTTGCCCGTAAGACAACGAGATTTTCTCTGCGAGTTGGCGGCTGTTGGTGCCGCTGAAGATTTTTACTTTATTTATTAACGAAGGCATGTCGCTTTACTTTCACCGCTCAAAAATACGGTTATCATAAACGCTCCGGGTAGTCTCAAAATCACTATGGCGAATAATTCAACCATTGTTGCTTTGGATTTATCTGATCAATTTAAATCTTGTTTTACTCAACTTAAATCGGATCAGTTAACCCGGAAAAAGTTGCCCGAGAAGGATTCGAACCTCCACAAGCTGCACCAAAAACAGCGGTCCTGCCATTAGACGATCGGGCAATGGGGCTGCAAATTTATCTTTTATTCGATATTCTGCAACTACCTGAAAATTATTTTCACGGTGTGTCGGCTCAACAAATTAGTTAGCCACTTCACTAATAAACTGTATGCGGAATAATTGCATTTCATCGTGGGTGAAATCACCGTCGAACTCTTCCACTGCCAGATCCAGATTATTGTCTTCGTTGGAACGGAAGTATTCGAAAATTTCATCCTTCACTTCTTCATCGATCAACTCATCTATATAATAAGAGAGGTCGAGTTTGGTACCGGCATATACTATGTTCTCGATTTCGTTCAGCAATTCCTGCAATTCGAGCCCTTGAGATCGGGCGATATCCAGCAAACTCAATTTTTTATCGATGTTCTGAATGATGGCGATTTTTCGTCCGGATTTATTGGCAACCGTTTTTAAAACCAGATCCTGTGGCCTGTCGATGTCGTTTTCCTCAACGTAGTTTTCAATCAGTTCAAGGAAGGGCTTTCCGTATTTCTGGGCTTTGTTTTTTCCAACTCCGGAAATGTTCTCCAACTCCTCCATGGTAATCGGATACTTGGTGGCCATATCTTCCAGAGAAGTTTCCTGGAAAATCACATATGGAGGGAGATTTTTTCGGGCTGCAACTTCGCGTTGAAGTTCTTTTAGTTTAATATAAAGCTCTTCATCGTAGACGGCTTCGATTTCAACTGATTCGAATTTCTCGTCATCCACGTTTTCGAATTCAGTATCAACCGGCATACTGATTTTTGTTGGTTTGCCTAAAAAGTCCTTGCCTTTTTGGGTGGTGGAAAGCAAGCCATATTGTTCGATGTTCTTATCGATCAGATTTTCAAGCAGACCGAGTCGAATGGCCGATTTCCAGAATACCGGATCGTGCTCTTTTCCGATACCAAACTCCTCCCATGCATTATGCTTGTATGCCTTCACATCATTGGATGCCGTTCCGGTGAGAATTTCCACCACGTGATCCATATCAACTTTGCCATCGGTTTTGTCAACTACCTTTAGCATTTGTACGAACTCTTTGCTCACGTCGTGCATTTTTTTAGGATGACGGCAGTTGTCGCACATTTTGTCGCAGTTGTCTGCATCGAAATCTTCACCGAAATAATGCAACAAGAATTTTCGACGGCACTGACTGCTTTCGGCGTATGAAGCCATTTCTAAAATTAACTGAGTGCCGATTTCGCGTTCGGCAACCGGTTTATCTTTTAAGAACTTCTCAAGTTTTTCGTTGTCGTTCGGATTATAAAACAGCAGACAATCGCCGTCTTTTCCGTCACGTCCTGCCCGCCCGGTTTCCTGATAGTATCCTTCCAGACTTTTGGGTACATCGTAATGAATTACAAAACGTACATCCGGTTTGTCGATTCCCATTCCGAAGGCAATTGTGGCAACGATAACATCCGCTTCTTCCATCAGAAATTTATCCTGATGATCAGATCGGGTTTTAGCGTCGAGACCGGCGTGGTAGGGAAGTGCTTTAATTCCGTTTGCGACTAATATTTCCGAAATCTCTTCTACCTTTTTACGGCTAAGGCAATACACGATTCCGGATTTGCCGGCACGCTTATTAATAAAGGCGAGCATATCTTTTAATGTCTGCGCCTTTTTTCCTTTTGCTTTTACCTCGTAATAAAGGTTGGTTCGGTTAAAAGAACTTTTGAAAACCTTGGCTTCGGTCATCGTGAGGTTCTTCTGAATATCCGACTGAACCTTTGGAGTTGCCGTTGCCGTTAAAGCCATCATCGGAACTTCGTCGATAGCTTTCACTATTTGTTTTATTCTTCGGTATTCCGGTCTGAAATCATGTCCCCATTCGCTGATACAATGGGCTTCATCAACCGCAACGAACGAAACTTCAACCGATCGGAGAAAATCGATGGTTTCGTCTTTCTTTAAAGTTTCGGGAGCGACATAAAGCATTTTAGTTCTACCGCTCATTACATCATCCATCACCTGTTTCGATTGTGTTTTGGTGAGTGATGAATTGAGGAAATGTGCCACTGCATCGTTCTCTCCGAAACCTCTGATCGCATCAACCTGATTCTTCATCAGCGCGATAAGGGGAGAAATAATAATTGCAGTTCCTTTCTGCATCAACGCAGGAAGTTGATAGCAGAGCGATTTCCCTGCCCCGGTTGGCATTATGACAAAGCAGTCTTCTTTATTCAGAATTGCCTTAATCACTGCTTCCTGGTTTCCTTTAAAATTATCGAAACCAAAAAACTCCTTGAGACTCTTATGGATGTCAGCCAATTGTTGTGTCATTAATTAATTGCTCAAAATTCTCTTATAAGTTGTAGTTGGCCTGACCAAATTACTAAATCTTCTTTCAAACTTTCAAAAAAAGCTTCGAATCATTCACCGCTAATTTAAGAAATGAACTCAGCTCAAAGATTTTAGGAAACATGACAAAGCCAGATTAAAACAATACAAGCTCGAACAGGTTCAGATACTTTGCAAAATTGCACACTTTTCTGATGTTGTACCCCTCCTTTTTCAGGTGTGCAAAAATCTTAAAAGGCGTTGATCAATTTACTTTTATTTTGCGGGAAAATCGCACTTTGCACAACGCAGAAAACATCGTTGCCTGGGCTCGCGAAACCATTGAAACAGAGGTTAGCGCAGTCCGACAACTCTCTGATCGAATCGATCGGGATTTTGTGGAAGTGGTGAATCTCATCCTCAATTCTAAAGGGAGAGTGGTTATCACAGGTATCGGTAAAAGCGCTGCGATCGCCATGAAATTGGTGGCTACACTTAACAGTACCGGAACACCATCTATGTTTATGCATGCCGCCGACGCCGTGCACGGAGATCTCGGAATGATTCGGGAAGACGATGTAGTTGTAGGTGTTTCTAAAAGTGGCAACACTCCGGAAATAAAAGTGTTAGCTCCGTTACTCAAAACTTCGGGCAATAAGCTCATCGCCATGGTGGGGAATCGTGATTCGTATCTCGCATCGATGAGCGATTTTATTCTTGATTACTCGGTAGACAAAGAAGCGTGTCCGAATAATCTGGCTCCCACTTCAAGCACAACAGCTCAATTGGTTTTGGGGGATGCTCTGGCCGTTTGCCTGTTGAATGCCCGTGGATTTACTTCGGGAGATTTTGCGAAATACCACCCCGGAGGCGCTTTGGGTAAAAGGCTTTACACCCGGTTATACGATCTTTCTTCTGCGAATGAAAAACCGGAAGTGGATCGGCTTGCATCGGTTCGGGAAGTAATTGTTGAAATGACTTCCGGAAGGTTGGGAGCAGTTGCTGTTACCAATCACGGGAATGTGGTGGGAATTATTACCGATGGCGATATACGCAGAATGCTCGAGAAATACGACTCAACAACTTCTTTAAAAGCGGAAGATATTATGAGCATTAATCCCGTTACGATGGACGAGAATGAGCTGGCCGCAGATGGTGCGAAACTAATGGCCGAAAAAAAAATCGGGCAGATTATTACAACCAGAAATGAAAAGTATTCGGGTATGGTGCATATCCACGACCTGAGCAGAGAAGGAATATTATTATGACAAGATACGCCGTAATTATGGCAGGTGGAGTTGGAACGCGGTTCTGGCCGGTAAGCCGTATCGATAAACCCAAGCAGTTCCTGGATATTCTGGGAATGGGTGAGAGTCTTTTGCAGATGACCTACAAACGTTTTTGTAAGATTCTGCCGGAAGAACACATTTATGTTGTAACCAACGAATCTTACCGGGATTTAATAAAAGAACAAATTCCGGGAATCTCGAATGATCAGATTCTGGGTGAACCCTCGGCTAAAAATACGGCCACTTGTATTGCATACGCCTGCAGTAAAATTGCTTTTAAAGATCCCAATGCTGTTGTGGTGGTCGCACCATCAGATCATTTGATTCTTGATACGGAGGCCTTTCTTCATCAGGTGAAAGAAGGGCTGCATTTTGCCGAGCACAATCAGGCTTTGGTTACTTTGGGCATTAAGCCCACACGACCCGATACCGGTTACGGATATATTCAGTACCTCGACAAACACGATGATTCGGCGGTATTTAAGGTGAAGACTTTTACCGAAAAACCTAATGATGAACTGGCGCGCCAATTCATCGACAGCGGAGATTTTTTATGGAATGCCGGGATTTTCATTTGGAAAACTCAGGTAATTCTGGATGCGTTAGAAGAATTCCTACCCGACATTTCAGATTTATTTAAACAAGGCAAAGACTACTTCTTTACCGATAAGGAAAAGGCATTTATTAATAAAATTTATCCGGTTTGTCCAAGCATTTCTATTGATTACGGAATAATAGAAAAAGCCGAAAATGTTTATGTTTTGCCTTCTGAGTTTGGATGGTCTGATCTCGGAACATGGAAGTCGTTGTACGAAATAACCGAGAAGCAACAAGATGAAAATGTGTTGATCGGTGATGAAATCGAATTGCACGAATCTTCCGGAAATTTGGTTTACACCGAATGCCCTAAAAAGATTGTCGTTCTGGAAGGTGTAAACAATATGTTTGTGCTCGATACCGAAGACGCCTTGCTGGTGTGTCCGGTTGAAAAAGAACAGGAGGTTAAACGAATTGTAGGCGAACTGAAGTTGAAGTATAAAGGCTCTTACATCTGATATTTAATGCTGAGAAACACGGGAATCATATTGCTTTTGTTGATGGCGACTTCCTTTGGTCCCAAATCTCAGCTTTTGGCTCCTCTCAGCGAACAGACGGCTTCTGTTGTTTTGTACGATGAAAACATAATTCAGAACGGGCAGGCACTCAACAATTTTTATAATCAGATCGATCTGTACATCGCCAATCACAAAGACAGAATTGTGATTACGCACATTGGCGATAGTCATATTCAGGCAGATTATCTCACACAGGAGACCCGGATTTTATTCCAGAAAACTTTCGGCAATGCCGGCAGGGGTTATATTTTTCCGTATCGAATGATCCGGTCGAACGGCCCGGTAAATCTCGGAACTCAGTATGGAGGAACCTGGGAATCGTGCCGAAGCGTTTTACTCAGCAACGACTGCAACTTCGGAATTTGCGGAATTACGGCAACCACTTTTGACAGTGCAGCTTATTTTAGGATAGACCCTAATTCGTATGTTGATATGAATTACGAATTCGATCGTGTAAAACTCTTTCACTACCAGTCACCGCATTCCTTTGATATCGCTTTGCGCAAATCAGACAGTTCGGTTCTGGATTACGATATTCAACCCCGTGGGGAAACCGTTTCCGAAATTTATTTTGCTGAAATGCAGGATAGTCTTTGGTTTACATTTAATAATCAGGGGCCGCAGAAGTATTTTCAGTTTTTCGGAATGAGTCTGGAAAACGGGCGACGAGGCGTCTTGTATAATGCAATCGGACAAAACGGAGCATTTGTAAAAAGCTATTTGCGCAATACATATTTTGAGGAAGAGATGAAGGCACTCGAATCTGATATGGTAGTTGTTTCGCTCGGAACCAACGACGGATACATGAGCGAGGGAATGTTCTGCAAAGCCTGTTTTACAGAAAATTACCGGGAACTGCTCAATCGCATCAGAAGGGCAAATCCGGATGTTACCATACTTCTCACAACACCCGGCGATTTCTACATTCGCCAACGCAATCACAATTCGAATATTGAGAAAATGAACGAAGCTATATATGAACTGGCTCGTGAGTTTAAAGCAGGTGTGTGGGATTTTAATAAGGTTATGGGCGGAGATTACAGCATAAAAAAATGGAAAAGCAACGGATTGGCTCAGAACGATCTGGTTCACTTTACCGAAACCGGTTATCAGCTTCAGGGCAGACTGCTTTATGAAGCCATTATGAACGGATTTGAAAAACGCTTCGACTGATATTTCTTATGCTGACTTTTCGGGAGATCTTCCTTTATTCAGACAAAAATCCGCTGATCTTTAGTCAGTATCTCTTTCTGTTCTGGTTCACCATTTCTTTTATTGTCTTTTCTTTTATCTATAAAAAGCCAACCTGGAGAAATACATATTTACTGGCCTTCAGCCTTTTCTTTTATTACAAATCCGGAGGGCTGTATTTCTGGTTGCTTATTTTGTCAACGGTTGTTGATTACTACTGCGGGAAGGCAATTTATAAATCCGATAAGCAAAATTTCAGGCGTCTTTTGCTGGTCGTCAGTCTTGTTTTAAATCTGGGTTTACTCGCTTTCTTTAAATATTCGGGTTACTTCGTCGGGCTAATTAATGATTGGTTTGGTACCGAATTAAAAGCCATCAATTTTCTGGCTGCGTTTGCCAATGGTTTCGGAAGTCATTTTGATATTTATGAAATCATTCTTCCGGTTGGAATTTCATTTTATACTTTTCAGACACTCAGTTATACAATCGATATTTATCGCAGGGAGCTTGAACCGGCGAAGAACATTGTTGACTTCGGGTTTTTCGTAACCTTTTTTCCTCAACTCGTCGCTGGTCCGATCGTTCGGGCTGCAGACTTTCTACCGCAGATTTACAAGAAATACAGCCTGACCCGGGAGCAACTCGGGGCAGCGATTTTTTTAATTCTGTGTGGTTTGTTCAAGAAAGTTGTGATCTCGGATTACATCTCTGTCAACTTTGTGGATCGTGTTTTTGATGAACCACTGAAATATTCGGGATTTAATAATCTGATGGCAATTTATGGTTACAGCATTCAGATTTACTGCGATTTCAGTGGTTATTCGGATATGGCGATTGGTCTTGCCGCGCTCCTGGGTTTTCATTTGCCGCCCAATTTTAAAAGTCCGTATAAATCGGTTTCCATTACTGATTTCTGGAGGCGATGGCATATCTCACTTTCCTCCTGGCTACGGGATTATCTGTACATTTCGTTGGGTGGAAACAGGAAGGGGAAAATCAGAACGTATATTAATCTTATGCTCACGATGCTTTTGGGCGGATTGTGGCATGGAGCAGCAACCCGCTTTGTTATTTGGGGCGGATTGCACGGAGTTGCTTTAGCAATTCACAAAGTATGGATGCAGTTATTTCCGGGTTTGGCGAAGAAGAACGACTGGTGGTATAAATTACTGGTCGGAATTTTTACCTTTCATTTTGTTGCCTTTTGCTGGATTTACTTCCGGGCCGATAGCCTTGTCATTGTAAGGAATATGCTGTCGCAAGTGGGAACTCTTTTCACACATTTCGACGGAGCCGAAGTAACTACACGAATTCAGGCAATGTGGAAGCCGATGGCGGTTATTGTTCTTGGTTTTATAATTCACTTTTTGCCCAAATCCTGGAAAGATGAAAGCCGTGAATGGTTTACTTACACACCACAGGTCGCCAAAGTTTTAATTGTTACCGCTGTTATTTTTGTTTGTTATCAGATGAAGTCGGCCGACGTTCAGCCCTTTATTTATTTCCAATTCTGATACTTCTGCCGATTAACCGCAACTCTTGGTGCCGCTCTGTGATTCTCCATTCACCATTGTATTAATTTGCGAATCATTTAGCAAAAATTAAAACACATAGAAAATGAAACAACTACTCGTAGCTCTTGTACTAATGGGCAGTCTGTTCGCAATTCAGCTTCAGGCGCAGGACACATTGCGGAATAAAAAAGACGGCAAGTATTACTTCACCGTTGATAAAGACATTGAAGCCAACGAAGTACAAAACCAGAGCAGAACCGGAACCTGTTGGAGTTTTAGCGCACTGTCCTTTCTGGAGAGTGAACTTATCCGGATGGGAAAGGGAAAAATAAAACTCTCTGAAATGTACATCGTACGTAAGGCGTATGAAGATAAAGCGGAGAAATACATTCGAATGCATGGTACAATTAACTTCGGACAGGGTGGTGCATTTCACGACATTCCTTACGTAATCGAGAATTATGGTATTGTTCCCGAATCGGCGTATGAAGGCTTGAACTACGGAGAAGAAAAACACAACCACAGTGAGATGGAGTCGATGTTAAAGGCAATGTGCGATGTGGTAATCGCGAACAAACAAGGTCATTTAACCACGGCTTGGAAAGGTGCAATTAAAGGTGTTCTCGATTCGTACCTCGGCATTGTTCCGGATTCGTTTATGTATGAAGGGAAAAAATATACACCGAAATCGTACGCGAAATTTCTCGGATTAAATATGTCGGATTACATCGTAGTGAGTTCATTTACACACCATCCGTTTTATCAGCCGTTTATTCTTGAAGTACAGGATAATTGGATGATGGGCTCGGTTTATAATATGCCTTTGGAAGAAATGATGAGTGTAATTGATGGTTCGCTCGACAAAGGATACAGTGTTGCTTGGGCTGCCGATGTGAGTGAAAAAGGCTTTTCATTCTGGAATGGTTTGGCAATTGTTCCGGTCGACGATAACAATCTGAAACAAAAAGGAAGTGATAACAAAAACTTCAACGACGGTGGTGCCGAAAGAACCGGTACTCAATTCGATTCACCGGGAGAGGAAAAGAAGATTACGCAGGAAATGCGTCAAAAGGCTTTCGATAATTATCTTACAACCGACGATCATGGGATGCATATTACCGGAATCGTTCACGACCAGAACGGAAAGCGTTATTACATCGTGAAAAATTCATGGGGAACCGACAACGATTGCGACGGATATATGTATGCGTCTGTACCGTATGTTCAGTATAAGACCATGAACGTGATGATCCACAAAGACACACTTCCGAAAGCTCTGAAGAAAAAATTGGGAATTAATTAATTCTCACGAAAACAAAATCAGATAATTAAGCGGTTTCAGCTCCTTCTTTTCGGTCGGTTCTGAAATCGCTTTTTATATGCAAGTCCCTTTGAGGGAAAGGAATGGTAATATGATTGGCTTTTAATGCATCGTGAATCATAAAGCGCAAATCACTTTTTACATCTTCAATCCGAAAATTATTCTTCGACCAAAAGAGGAGTTCAAAGTCGAGGGAAGAATCTCCGAAATTGGTGAACCGGCAAATAGGCTTCGGCGAGTTGCTTACCTCTTTGTGTCCGGATGCGCATTTTAGTAGTATATCTCTCACTAATATCGGATCTGAACCGTAAGCCACTCCTACATTCACTTTAAAACGGGTCATCCTGCTTTCGGTAGTCCAGTTAATAACCGAATTGCTCACGATTTTGGAATTGGGAATCACCACAACGATGCCATCCCGGTTTTTAACTTTTGAAGTGCGTACGCCGATTTCCACAACCCGACTCACCATTCCGTCGACCTCTACAATGTCACCAACTCTTACGGTATCTTCGAATAGCAGGAGGAATCCGGAAACGAGATCGTTAAATAATTGTTGAATACCGATACCTACACCCACTAAGAGAGCTGCGGAACCAATCCAGATCGAAGCGAGATTTTGTTTCAGACTGGTGAGTGTCAGCAAAAAAGTGATCGCAGTAATGATGTACTTGCTTAATTGATAGTAGGCATATTGCTGCCCAACTGTAATCGTTTGTTTGCGATACGATCGTTGCAGAATACGCTTTATCCATTTTAACAGGAGAAAAGCGCAGCCTACAATAATTATAACTTCAACGACATCAAACAGGAAAATTTTCTTATCCCGGATCGAGAAGAGTTCGTAGTTTAAAAAGTTTTTAGCGAGTAAGATCAGATGTATCATCCCTGGCAATCAGGGCAAAATAATCATTTTCGTGAGGAAAGTACCCGACATCATAACAAAAGTAACAGGGTTGGCCGTCATCAACCGTTAATTTTTTAGTGTAATAACTAAAGTCAAATCCGCTGTTTTGCAGTTCTCTTTTGCGCACCAGGTTTTTTGAAGAGTCGAGATAACTGATGAGGATCCGGTGATTTTGTCGCAATCGATTATTAATGTCGCGGATCATTGCAATGGTTCCATAACTTCTGTGGTTGTGGAACCGGTTGCGGCATTGATAGTTGCAGAATTTTTTGTCGGCGCGTCCTTTGAGATCGCGACCGCAGGTGTTACATGTTTTCATGTTTTGTTGGTTTAATAAATAATAAGCAAAACAAACGACCGGTAACAATTAGACAGGCAGCGTTGGGATAATTCGCCGGATAAAAAAACCTTTTGCCGGTTAACTTGAATTTGATTGGATAAATATTATTTTTGCCATCCTTTTTTGCAGGGCAGAAGGGGATATTAAGTTTATAAAAAGATGAAACGTACATTTCAGCCATCCAACAGAAAGCGCAAAAACAAGCACGGTTTCCGCGAAAGAATGAGCACTAAGAACGGGCGAAAAGTGTTGGCTGCGCGCAGGGCTAAAGGTCGTAAGAAACTTACTGTTTCCGACGAACCAGGTCATAAGAGATAATAATTCTCTTCGATGAAGCGATGGCTTCATTTTCGAAAAACGAGCGTTTAACAGGAGCCCGAAACACCGGGTTGCTGTTCGATAAGGGCAGTTCATCTTTCAGAGTATTCCCGCTTCTTTATATTGTTCGTCCGATGAATTTTACGGATGGAGCAAATTGTAAATCACTGATCTCTGTTTCTAAAAGGAGATTCAAAAAAGCTGTTGACCGAAATTTATTAAAGCGTCGGATTCGAGCGGTACATCAGGAAAATAAGGAACAGTTCTATCATCTCTTGGCGGATGGCGAGTCGGTTGCTTTGGGTATCTTATATAACACTTCCGAAATTTGTGATTACCGAACTTTGGAAAAGTCTTACCAAAAATTTCTCAGGAAATATGCTGAAACCCGTGCTCAAATTCATTAGTGGTATTTTCATCTTTATCATCCGGATTTACCAAAAGGTTATTTCTCCTTTTTTGCCAAATTCCTGTCGATATACTCCCACCTGTTCTCATTATGCAGTTGAAGCACTTCAGAAGCACGGACCCTTCAAAGGTTTTTGGTTGGCACTGAAACGAATTCTGCGATGTCATCCCTGGGGCGGTCATGGTTATGATCCGGTTCCGTAACACCGGTAACCTAAATCAATATTTTCCCTGTTTCTTAATCCGCATCTTTGCCGTTGAAATAGTCTTCTTATTCTCGAACAAAGTTCAACCGAAAAAATCGTATTGAAATTATTTGGCCTTTGTTGAGATAAAATGCAGAAAATGAGCTGTATGCATTTTGGTTCAAATCGTATTAACGGGAGATTTTTTTAATAAGGCTCTAAAAAGTGTGATCTGTTTAGCAAGAATTAAATTTTGTAATCGACAGGAAGACTGTTCAACGGGATTTACCAAATCCGGAGATGACACCATGCAAATATTGCGAACGTTACTTTTGTGGTTCAACGAAAAGACGCTATGACAAGGAAGAGCAAATTGCGATTGAGTAAAAGAGTATTGTGGGTATTAATCCCGGTGATTGGTTTGAGCGCAATGGCGTTCCGGCAGGTTGAAGATTATTTCGAAGTTTCAAAAAATCTGGATATTTTTTCTACCGTATACAGAGAAGTAAACCTAAGTTATGTCGATGAGGTAAAACCGGGAAATCTTATTCGTGAAGCAATCGACGCCATGTTGTTGTCATTGGATCCATATACCAATTTCTACAGTGAAGCACAGGCAGAAGATTATCGATTTCAATTCACCGGTTCTTATGGAGGAATAGGCGCAACCGTTAGAAACAAAGGGAAACAGCTTGTAATTGACAAGCCTTATGAAGGATATCCGGCTCAAAAGGCAGGTCTTCGGGCCGGAGATATTCTCCTTACCATAGACGGGAAAACAGTTGAAGGGAAAAAAAGTACCGACCTCAATGAATTACTGAAAGGAACGGCAGGAACGGCTGTGGTTATTAGTGTTGAAAGACCCGGAATCGGAAAGATGGATTTCACACTTGAACGAGCCCAGATTCATGTTAAGAACGTACCCTACTTCGGAATGGTGAACAACCAAACCGGATACATAAAACTAACCGGCTTTACGGCAGACGCAGGAAAGGAAGTAAGAGATGCAGCCGCTTCTTTGATTGCAGGAGGAGCCAAAAATCTGATTCTGGACTTGCGAGGAAATGGCGGCGGTCTTCTGCATGAGGCAGTGAATATTGTAAATGTCTTTGTTAAAAAGAACCAATTGGTTGTTACCACAAAGGGCAGAGACAAGGAAAATGACAGAGAATACAAAACACTCAATACACCGGTAAATTTGGAAATTCCTCTGGTTGTGCTAATTGATGAGGGTTCAGCCTCCGCTTCTGAAATTGTGAGCGGAACCATTCAGGATCTTGATCGGGGAGTTTTAATTGGTGTGCGCAGTTTCGGTAAAGGGTTGGTTCAGACTTCCCGCGGTTTGAGTTACAACACCCAGATGAAAATTACCACAGCAAAGTACTATATCCCTTCAGGTCGTTGCATTCAAAAGCTTGATTACGCGCACAAGTCGAACGGTAAAGCAATAACGGTTGCGGACTCTTTAAAACAGGTGTTTTACACCGTTAATAAAAGAAAAGTAATGGATGGTGAAGGTGTTACTCCGGATATAATTATGGGTGTTACACCGCTGAGCAAGATTGCCGAAAGTCTGCAGAAGAAAGATATTCTTTTCGACTTTGCGACTCTCTATCGAAACCGTATTGATTCGATTCAGCCTGCCAAAGAATTCAGGGTTTCACATAAAGACTTCAGCGACTTTAAGTCATACCTGAAAGACAAGGATTACGGATATACAACAGATACAGAAAGGGCACTCGATGATTTGGAACAAAAGGCGAAAGACGAGGAATATCTGGCATCTCTGCAGGATGATATCAATAAACTGAGATCCAGTTTTACCAGTAATAAAGAGGCGGATATTGACAGACACGAATCCGAGATTTCAAATCTGTTGGCTACAGAAATTGCGTCGAGATATTATTTCGACCGGGCGGTGGTGGAATCAACTTTTGATTTTGACCGCGATATTCAGGAAGCGCTGAGGTTGTTCTCAGACATTAATCGGTACAACAATATTTTAAAAGGAAAGAACTAAGTGGAAAATGTTCAGCTGTTGGTATATCTGCTCTTCGGTTTAATAGGAGGAGTACTTTCGGGACTATTAGGAGTAGGTGGCGGTATTATTTTTATACCGGTTTTTGATCACGTCTTCCGATCCATGGGAATTGAAGGTGAAGAATTAGTGAGATACATCTTAGCCAATTCCTTTCTTTCAATACTTTTTGCGGGAGTATCCAGCAGCTTTAAGCACCACCGAATGGGTAACTTCCATTTGAAGGAAGTTCTCACCATTGCCATCCCGGCTATAATTACCGGTACCATTCTCACACGGCTTATCACGCATGCATCGTGGTATAAAGTCGAATATTTTAAGGCAGTTTTTATTGCTGTTATTGCTGTAACTCTCTGGCGCCAATGGTCTCATCACAAAAAAAGAATTGTGCATGAACCCAGACCTTTTAGTTATAAAACTTATGGAGCAATCGGACTTGTAACCGGTTTGATATCGGCAATTTCCGGATTGGGTGGTGGAATTGCCATGATTCCGCTTCTGACCTTGTTCGCCCGGTTAGACATTAAAAAAGCCAGTGCAATTTCCATCAGTGTTATACCCATAATGGTGGTTCCGTTTTTAATAACCTATGCGCGTGGATTGCCCGAAAAACATTTCGACTGGAGTGTTGGCTACCTTCAATTTATGTTAATCCTTCCTGTTGTTGTGGGAGTTCTTATTGGGTCACCACTCGGAGTTCGTCTCGCTCATAAACTCAATAGCCGCACACTACAACTTATATTTGCCATCCTTCTAATCGTGATCATCATTCGTGAAATCGTAAAGTTGATCCATTAACAAAAGGCAAATACATTTTAAATGATTAAACATTTCAGTTTACTCTGTTCGGCTTTCCTGATTACAACCTCTTCTCTTCAGGCTCAAAAGCTCAGGTGCAAGGAAAAACATGCAGTAAAACGGGTTCAGTCGGTAGTTGGATATCTGGCATCTGATGAACTTGAAGGAAGAGCGACCGGTTCAAACGGAGAGAAGGCAAGTGCAAATTATATCGCAGAACAGTTTGCTAAATACGGGCTTTCTCCCAAAGGCGAAAACGGTTTTATTCAGACTTTTTCTATCACTACACTCCGAATTGCAGATGGTTCAAGTGAATTGACCATCGGCGGAAGAAGAATGAAAATGTTCTCCGATTACTTCCCACTTTCTTATTCCTCGAATTCGGCTGAAGTTAACGCAGACATGATTGATGTGAGCTTCGGAATTTCAACGGAGAAACGCAACGACTATAAAGACAAAGATGTTAAAGGAAAGATAGTCGCTATTAATATCAGCAGTCCCGACGGGATTCATCCGCATTCTGAATGGCTGGCCTGGCATGGTATCAATATTCGGGTTGATGAAGCGGTTAAACACGGAGCCGTAGGGGTTCTATTTTATAAGACTAATGACAAAACCGAATCGCCCGAAACGGAAATGAGTTTGAAGATGAAGCCGTCTTCGGTTCCGGTTTTGTATTTAACAGAAGTTCAGCCACAGGGCTTTTTGCCTTTGAAGACAAGTATCAAACTAAAGGTTCTTACCGATCAGGATGAAGGCCATAATGTAATCGGGTTTAAAGATAACGGAGCCAAAACTACTGTAATCATTGGCGCTCATCACGATCATCTGGGTATGGGTGAGCACGGGAATTCGTTGGCAGAAGATCCGAATCAGATTCACAATGGTGCCGATGATAATGCGAGCGGGGTTGCGGCTCTGATTGAACTCGCCAGAAATCTGAAGAAATCAAAGAAGTGGAATCGGTCTAATAACTATTTGTTCATCGCATTTTCAGGAGAGGAAATGGGGCTGATCGGTTCTAAGTACTTTACAGAAAACCCTACAATTGATCTGGCCACCGTAAACTATATGATCAATATGGATATGGTGGGGATGTTGAAAAAGGAACACGCGACCTTAATTATTAATGGTGTCGGAACCGGCAATTACTGGCAGCAAAGTATTCAATTAGTTAATACAGATAAGAGAGGAATTGATACGGTGGTTACAACCATCAGTGGAATCGGGCCATCAGACCACACATCATTTTATCTGAAAGAAATACCGGCAATTCACTTCTTCACAGGAGCACACGAATATTATCACAAACCAACCGACGACGCAGGCAATCTCAATTACCCGGGAGAAGTCTTCGTAATCGAATTCATTACTGAACTTATAAAAGATCTGAATTCAAGAGATCGCCAGACTTTTCAATCAACTGCGTCTGCCGATTCGGCGAATCAGAATTCCGGAAGATCTTCTTTTAAAGTAACTCTGGGAGTAGTTCCGAACTATACATTCGAAGGTGAAGGCATGCAGATCGATGCGGTTCGGGAAGGCAAACCTGCTGCTCTGGCGGGAATTGTTGCCGGCGATGTAATTGTTGGTATGAATGGTATGTCGATCGGAAGTATGGGTGATTACATGGAAGCACTTAAGGTTCTCAATCCGGGAGATTCAATCGATGTGCAGGTGAGAAGAGGAGTCGACATTATTACCATAAAGGTTCAGTTCTAAAAGTAAATTACAGCCGCATTGAAACTGACGGAGCACATTGAATTGTCTGACCGGACGCTTTTTTCGTTTGAAATTCTGCCACCATTAAAAGGAGGCAGCATAGATTCCTTATATCGCACCATTGATGCGCTAATGGAGTTGAAACCATCTTTCGTTGATGTAACCTATCACCGGGAAGAAACCATTATGCGAAAACGCGAAGACGGAACTTACGACCGGATCTCGGTTCGTAAAAGACCGGGTACAGTTGCCATTTGTGCAGCAATAATGAACCGGTATCAGGTTGAGGCAGTTCCGCATCTTATCTGTGGAGGTTTTAGTAAAGATGAGACTGAGAATGCACTAATTGATCTGCACTTTCTGGGAATAGAAAACGTACTGGCACTTCGCGGTGACAACGAGAGAGGCGAAAGAAACTTCAGACCGGAACCAAACGGGAACAAACATTCACTCGATCTTATTGAACAAATCGTGGACATGAATTCGGGTAAATATCTCGACGAAGAACTCCGTAATCCCAACCCAACCAATTTCTGTATTGGAGCAGCAGCCTATCCCGAAAAGCATATTGATGCTCCTAATATGCAAAGTGATGTGAACTTCCTGAAACGAAAGGTGGAAGCAGGCGCCAGTTACGCAACAACCCAGATGTTTTTTGATAATTCGGTATACTTTGATTACGTGGACCGTTGTCGGGAGAACGGAATTTCGATCCCGATCATTCCTGGTTTAAAACCACTTACCCGCAAATCACAACTTTACTCGCTGCCGAAGATTTTTAATATTGATATACCGGAAGATCTGTGCAGGGAGATGGAAAAAACCAAAACCGATGAGGCAGCCGAACAGGTCGGAAAAGAATGGTGCATTCAACAATGCCGGGAATTGATTGAGAAGAAAGCTCCGGTACTACATTTCTATACCATGGGTTTGGCGAATGCGACCCGGGAAATTGCCACAGCCGTATTCTGAAATCATGATAAAAGGTACCGTAATTAGCTCTACTGGTTTGTGGTATACGGTACTCCCGGAAGGCGGGGAAGAAGTTAAAGCCAGATTAAAAGGCAAGTTCAGACTAAAAGGCCGTGAGCTCACAAATCCGGTAGCAGTTGGTGATGAGGTAATACTGGAAGGATCCGGTGACGACATGGTAATTTCGCAAATACTCCAGCGAAGGAATTATCTGATTCGAAAGGCGACCCGGCAAAGTAGTCAGTTTCATGTGGTAGCTTCCAATCTGGATTTGGCTATTATATTAGTGACACTCCGCAATCCCCGGACATCGATTGGATTCATCGACAGGTTTCTGGTTACCTGCGAGGCATTCGATATTCCCGTTCTTATACTTATTAATAAGGTAGATATCCTCAACAATGAAGAACTGGAAAATGCCACGCAACTCAGTACATTATATAAAGGTATCGGATATCCGGTAATTACAACTTCACTCAAAACAATAGACGACCTTTCAGAAATCAGGAGTTATGTAAATCATAAAACGGTACTGTTGTTTGGTCACTCCGGAGTTGGAAAGTCCACGCTTATTAATATGCTTGTTCCTGATGCCCGCCAGCAGGTTGCGGAAATCAGCGATGCAAACAGTAAAGGACGACACACAACCACATTTGCGCGAATGGTTTTAAGTGCAGATATGAGGTTGATAGATATTCCCGGAATAAAGGAGTTTGGTTTGCTTCCTATGGAGGGTTGGCAGATAGCGCATTACTTTCCGGAATTTCGTGAGGTGCTGCCCAACTGCCGATTCAATAATTGTCTACACATGCGGGAGCCGGGTTGCGCAATTCGGGAAGCAGTTGAATCCGGTTTACTGTCTTCCGGAAGATATAACAGTTACAAAAGTATGTTGGAAGGGGAATAACAAACCCTGCAAACTGGCGGACTTTGATCTGACAAAACTTAGCAAAAAGAAAAAACAGAGGTGATTTTTTGTTCCTGAAAAAACCTTAAAATGGGAGCGAAAAATCGTGTCTTATTCGGTTGACATTTAACGAAATAAGAGGCCTACATAAATTTCGTCAAAAATTTTTTTTTGAAAATATCTTCCTATTTTTGCCACCTGTACAAATTATGTGATCAAATGACTAATAGTAGATTTGCCTTCGGTGAAGGATCTTCATTAACTACCTCAAAATCATTCGTCAAGCATTTGTTTCTATTGGCACTTGTTGCCTTGGTTTCAATGTCTGAAGTGTTTGCTACGATCAACGTAACATCTAAGCCTCAAACAAACAATGATTTTTGTGGTTCTGGTGGACCTACGCTTACCCTGCCCGTAGTTGCTACCAGTTCTTGTGGTTCCGGCACCATTGGTTACAAGTGGTATGTGGGGAGTGTGGCACCAGCCAACCAGATTACTTCTTCCGGAGCAGCGTCTTATTCAGGGTGGACAACATCCACGCTTTTGGTGAACAACGCCTCAGTTCTCGGAACATCAACAACCTACTATGCGGTCTTAAGTGAGACTTCTGGTGCCTGTGCCGACATCGACACAATCGGGCCCTTTAACTTCACTAAAGTATCAACTACTCCTACGGTTAACATAGGTAGTTCTCCAAAGGAGGTTTGTCAAAACTCAACCGCTTCCTATACGGTGAGTATCACTGCTCCATCCCCAACCGGTTCTGTAAATTACAACTGGTACCGGGCTCCATACAGCGGTGCATTTTCAAATGTTAAAAACACAAGTACTTCATCTACATCAGATAATTATTCATATCTGGCAACTGCTCTTAGAGATCAGGATCGCGTATATGTTACAGTAACCAATACATGTGGATCTACAAATAGTGATACCATCACTCTTGATGTGAACCCGTCACCGATTGTTACGGTTCCGCCGAGCATGTCAACTTTGAGTATGTGTCAGGGTGACTCGGTACAAGTGACCTATTCAATCGATACAGCACATTATCAAAACAGAGCCGGAAATATTGCCTGGACCATTCATCGGTCTGGCAGTTCTGCATTAGTTGCTCTTCTCGATACTACCGGTGTCGGAAATACAACAGTTACAAAATGGATTAAAGGATTGGCTCCGGGAGTTTACACAGTAACTTTTGGAAGCATCACAAATACTACAGAAGGTTGTACAAGAGTAATCTCAACCAACGCAATTAATATAACTGTATATCCGAGACCGATGATCACATTCTCGGGTGTAACTCCACACAACTATTGTACAGGTACAGATACAACATCTTTCAAGATCACAGTTTCAAATGCTACTTATAATAATGGTGCATCAACGGTTAATGTAAACTGGAGTGCTTCCATACTACAGCAATCTGTAAACATCAATGGAAACTGTACCAGCGGTAATGCAAATATTCTTACCTCCGGAACTTTAACCGGTTCAGGTAACGGAACATTCTATTACTATCCATCAACAAATCTTTCACCGGGTACTTATACGTATAAGTTAACCGGCATTACAAATACTTCGAACGGGTGTGTCGGTTCAACTACCGGAACAGACAGTATCGGATGGAGCGTTCGACCAAGACCAACATTAACGGTTGCACCGTCATCAACTTCTGTTTGTGAAGGCACCTCAACCAACTTTAATATAAATGTTCAGAACGCCAGATACTGTGTTGGAAATACTCCGACAAATGCAGACTGGAGTTTTTCATTTGTAGATTCTACCATGAGCACAATCGGTGCTTCTCCTTTGGTAGGATCAGGTAACGGTGTTGTTGGGCCATTCACTACAAAAGATACCTTACCAGAAGGTACTTATGTATTTACTCCGGGAACAATTACCAACACAACGGTTGGTCACGGAGCTTGTGCCAGAACAATTACCGGTAATACTTTTACATTAACCATTAACCCGACTCCGCATGTCACATTTGATATGGATTCAATCCATCAGTGTCAGGGAACAGCTGGAACTCAATTCCACATGACTGTTTCCAATGCTTCACTTAATGGAGTTGGTCAGAACTGGAGTGTTAATTATACCGGAACAGGTGCCAGCGCGCTTAGCTCAACAGCTTGTGCGGCGGGTACGCCTGCTGGTATCATTACCGGTGGACAGACTGGAACAGGTAATCTTACCAAAACGTTCACAGTTCCAACCGGTCTTTCTCCAGGGGTTTATTTCTACCAGTTGAATTTTATTACCAATACATCCTCAGGATGTTTGACTTCACCATCTTCAGCTTCGGTAGGTGCTCATGATTCTATTACCATTATTATAGACCCGGCCCCGGTTATTACTATGAACCCGGACATTAAAGAGGTTTGTGAAAATGATCCTGAAACGTTCAACCTTCAGATCACAAACACGAAGGGTTGTAATAATATCGGGTCTGCTTACAATGCCGACTGGACACTTCAGGGCTTAACCGACAATGTTCAATCGGATCTGGCGACTATGCCTTGGTATCCGGATAGCACTGGTAACGCTATTATTAAAGTAAATGTGAATACTGCACTTACTTTATCTCCGGACGATCATTCACTTATTTCTTCTGTATATAATACTACAGCAGGAAGCGTTTGTGGTATTTCAAATAAAACTACAGACACATTTATTTTAAGTGTTGATCCTAGACCTGAATTAAAAATCAACAACAACGGTTCTGCAACTGTTACAATGAACATCTGCGAAGGAACTCAGGATTCTTTCTACTTCGCGGTGTCGAATGCCAAACAAAATGGCAATCCTATTAACTGGGAAATTACGTATTCAGAATCTTCAGGTAACCTGAACACTTCATGTAATAATACGACCGGTGCTAATCAGGATCTTCCTGGTGCTGCAGGTGCTTACACCGGTTTAGGAGATACTTCAATGTATATCCAAATCCCAAGTTCATTGCCGGTTGGTCGATATACTTATACAGTTTCTAACATTGTTAATACAGATGGTCCTTGTACCGGAACAATTAACGGTGTAACACTGGGTAACCAAACGATCGTAATTAATGTTTATCCGAAACCAGAACTGACAGTTACTCCGTCAGATTCTTTTGTTTGTGAACACTCCGTTCTTACAAACGCATTCAATATAAATGTTACCAACGCTGAATACTGTTCAGCTGCCAATACAAAGAGTAATGTAAGTTATGAAATCAGTTACAGTACTGATGATGTAGATAGTGATGCACCAGCTTCTCCGATCACTGGATCAGGAAACGGAACTCACACTTACGATGCAGATACTTCTCAATCTCTGGCAGCAGGTACTTACCGTTTCATTACTTCCAGCATTACTACAACTGGTTTACCTACCAATTGTCCCAATACACAGATCGATACTTTCACGCTTACGGTTAATCCAGAGCCGATTGCATCTTTCTCAGCCGATACAATTCACCTTTGTGAAGAAACCGGTGGATCTGTTAACATAACTGTTTCTAACGCAGAACTTAATAGTGCGAATGTTAACTGGAGAATGATTATCACGGAAGCCAGCGGTAACATTCCGGTATCAAATTGCGGTATTTCCGCTGCGGCCAATGCCAATATCATCAGCGACACAATAATTGGATCAGGAAACAAATCTGGATCACAGATTTCCTTCACTATTCCGGATACACTTGCTCCAGGTAGATATACTTACACTATTTCAAGCATTACAAATACTGATGCTAACTGTGTAGGTTCTGCTACTCCAAATGCTACCTTATATATATATGTATATCCTCGTCCGGTTGTTACCGTAAATTCACATGCGGAAGTTTGCGAAAACAATGTGGGAACAGGATCTCTGAGCTTGCAGGTAACAAATGCTCAATACTGTCCTTCAACATCGGCAGCTAATGTGAGTTACGATATTTATTTTTCTGATGATGTAAATTCCACAACAGGTGGTTCACCTTTGAATCACTCCGGAAACTGGAGCACATCTTTTAACGTAAATTCTCCTTCTACAAAAACAGAGGGTTACTACTATTTCGTAGTTGATTCTATTCAAACAACCGGTTTGCCTGTTGCTTGTACTTACCCGAACATCGATTCATTCGAATTACAGGTTAACCCGAACCCAATCGCAACTTTCGCTAATCACGTAATCACCATTTGTGAAGGTAACAGTGATTCAGTAGGAGTTGAAGTTACAAATGCAATGTTGGGTACTTCTGATGTTAACTGGAAAGTTACTGTTGCAGAATCTGCCGGTAACTTAGTTACATCTTGTATCGAATCAAATACGGCTCACGCTAATGTTGTTCCGGATACCATTACCGGTAGCGGAAACAAATCGGGAGCTTCGACTTTGTACTACACAGTTCCGAATACACTCTCTCCGGGTGTTTATATTTATGTAATCAACAGCGTTCAGAACACCGATAAAAATTGTACCGGTACTTCTACTCCAAATGACTCTGTAATCGTTTATGTATATCCTAAAATTCACGTAGTGGTATCACCGGATTCTGCGGAAGTGTGTGAAGGAGACGTAACAAACTTTGGTATTAAAGTTACTAATGCTAAATACTGTTCTGCCATTAACGTAGCTTCTACAAACGTTGACTGGCAGATGCCATATACGGATGCGACCAACAGTAACATCTTCCCTCCGGATACTTTGATTGGTTCCGGAAACTCTAGTTTTACTTTAACTGCTAATATGGGCGGCTTCCTTGGAGCAGGTTACTATAACTTCGTCGCGAATGAAGTGTTGTACACAACTCCTGCTGCTTGTAATATCACCCTTACAGATTCAAACAAATTCACACTTCAGGTAAATCCAGAACCAACTGTAACGTTCAGTACTTCTAATGTGAATATTTGTCAGGGAGAATCTGATTCTGTTTACATGATTGTAACCAATGCACAACTCGGTTCAACCGGTGTTAACTGGTCGGTTAAAGCAACAAGTGAAAGCGGTCTTGTAACAACATCTTGTGTTACGGGTGGTACTACTTCAGCATTTTTAACCGGTAATGGAAATGATTCGGTTGCTATCGTATTCCCGAATGATCTTGCAGTTGGCGTTTATGAAATTACACTCGACAGCATTTATAACGTAACACCTCCATGTACGGGAGTAATCGGAGCTACTCCGGTTCTTACCATTACTGTATATCCGAAACCGGATGTTGATCTGAGTGCAGACACACTTACCATTTGTGAGAATACTCAGGAAACATTTGATGTAGCGGTAACCAATGCTAAATACTGTGCTTCTATCGGAGGTTCGGTTATTAATGTTGGATGGGAAATTCAGTACGACGATTTTGTTGATAGTGATTTAACTCCTTCTATCTGGGTTGGTGCGGGTGATTCTACCTTTACTGGTAACCATGTTAACAGTACTTACTCATTAACTAATGGTGGTTCACCGTTCGTACTTGACATTCAGAAAATTACAAATACAACTCATAGTTGTGTTAACACAGATAGTTTCCCTTCAAGCGAATTGACGGTAATTGTTAATGATCTTCCGGTTCTTACAGTAGACAGAATCACTTCTGATACTTGTAAATACAATCCGGCGAGAATCGACTATACCGTTTCTGACGTTGATACAACAAATGGTTGGTGGTTCAGCATCACCGCTAATGGTTCAACAGATACTGTTTCCGGAACAGGACCTTATACAGGAGTATTCTATACAGCTCCTTATGTAACTCCTGGAATAAAAGGAATCAGCTTCTCAGCGATCACAAATACTGCAACCGGTTGTGTTGGAAACACTCCGGCAGCAGGTTCAGTTAATATTCTTGCCTTGCCAGACGTAACCAGCTTTGATGTTAATGCATCAACTGCAACTGTTTGTTCCGGTGACACGACTTACTTCGACTTCACTGTAATTAACAGTGCCGGTAAGAACTGGGTAATCACTTACGATATTGATGGTGGTTCAAGTAAAACATGGACTGGTACAGGTAACGGAGCATTCACAAGAGGTATTGAAAGACAATATCATCAAGATGCTGCCGGTGCGGATACAACTGTAACCGTTACTCTCTTGAACATCACATGGTCTGGTACTACTCCGGTTTGTGGTAATGACACTATTACAGATAGTACTGCTACAATCCTTATTCATCCAAGACCATATATCTCACTCGATGCTCCTTCTAATGTGTGTGTGAACTATTCAACAGATGTTCAATACACGGTTTCAGGTGTTAAGCCGGCAGAAGATTGGGAATTTAACTGGTACACTACTGGTCCAACTGATGGCCCGAACGTAGTGGACAGCACAGGTTCTTTGAGCCACTACTTCACAACTGCTCCGTTAACTCCGGTTGGAACTTCAACTGTTTATGTACCGATGGTGACAAACACTACCACCGGTTGTGACAGTTCAAATTCAACCTGGGCGGATACAATGACTGTAGATCCTCCTACAGTTCCGGGTACTCTTTCTCCATCATACACAATTTGTGATGGTGATGTAGGGCCATTTACATTTACATTAACGGGTTACACAGGTGTTATTCAACACTGGGATTCTTCTGAAAATCTTGGATACCTGTGGTTTGATATAGGAAACGATAGCAATAACACACACACTGTGGTTAGCCCACACCTCACAACAAACTATCAGGTTGTTGTTAAGAGCGGTGCTTGTCCTGCAGATACATCGAATGATGTAATCCTCTTCGTTCATCCTCAGCCAAACGCTACTTTAGTAAGTGTTACAGACAGCATTTGTAGTGGTTCTAACATCGATGTTGTATTCGACGTTATCGGTGTTCCAAACACACATAGCTGGACTCTTGACTATACGGTTAAAATTGGAGCTGGTGCTCCGACTTCAGGTTCATGGACAGGAACCGGTTCTTCTTCCAATATTGCTAAAACACTCACCAATGGTGGTGGCGGATTTGGAAGTGGCCCGGTTGTAATAACACTTACTAATATTACAAACAACAACACGAATTGTGATACCGCCCTCACTCAGAGCGCAACAACACTCGTGAAAACTGCTCCTAACGGCGCAACCGTTACCGGAACAGATACCTTGTGTCAAAATTCAAATGGTTTCATTACTTGGGACGGAACTGCTGCTGATGGTTATGTAACCGGATGGCAGAAGAAAGTAGGTTCAGGTTCATGGACTACAATCAGTGGTGCGTCAGGTGATACGCTTGAGTTTACTCAGATTCAAACAACTACTCAGTTCAGAGCGATAGTTAAGAATGCACCTTGTACTGGAACAGATTACTCTGCACCGGCTACCGTTGCTGTAGTTGCTTCAAATCCAACTGCTGATTACATTGGATTCCTGCCATCAAATTATAAATTCTGTGCATCTCCGACAGCGACAACCTCATTGACATATAAAGTTCTTGGAACTAATGGTAATGACTGGACACTTCAAATTTTGGAAGACGATAGCCTGCACACAGTGACTGGTCACGGAGATGATACATTAACATTCACTACTACTCCGGGTGAAATGCAAGAATCATTTGACGTGGTTCTCGTGAGATTGCAAATCACTTCCGGTTCGGTAATGTGTACTAAGAACCTTGACAATGCTTCAACTGCAAGAGTGGTAATTCTGGCTCAGCCGGCGGTAACACTTAACAGCGTTACAGCTTCGGTTTGTGATGGAGACACCGTTAGCATGTCAATTACAGTTTCTAATGTTAAGTCTACTGAAAACTGGACTTTGAATTACAGCATTAACGGAAATAGTAAAACAACTTCCGGCACTGGTCCAGGATCGTATACAGTTAAAATTCCTTACTCAGTATCTGGTGGAAATGCAACACAAACCGTGTCGCTTACCAGCATTACAAATACAACTTTGAAAAACTCTGCCGGTAATACGTGTACCAATACATTGTCTGGTCAGTCAATGACATACAAAGTACGAGGTACTACAGTGGCAGGCACAATTGGAACAAGCACCAGCGTTTGTAAAGGCGCAAGCGGATTTGTAACACAATCAGCGGCTAGTTCAAATGGTTCTACACTTACAGATTGGCAAAGCAGCACATGGACAGGTTCAGCATGGACTTCATGGACAAGCCTTGGCAACACTTCAACTACACAAGCTTACGTAACGCTGCAAAACACAACTCGCTACAAAGCTATCTACGCCAACAGCCCTTGTGATACTGCAAGTTCTAACGTGGTAACCATTACAGTTCGTGAACTTCCTTATGCAGTGGTTTCTCTTACTGCCGGTAACGACACAATTTGTGAAGGTTCTACTTCAACTGTAACTCTTACGGTTTCCAACATTGATAACGGACAGTCATTTACAGTTAATTATGTAGAAGGTTCGGTAAGCAAAACCAAAACATTCACAAACAACAGTACAGGAGTTCACACCTTTACTACCGGAACAATTACATCCACTACGGATATCAGCTTAAGTTCAATAGCTACAACCAGCGGTGTAACTTGTTCTAATTCTTCTCTGAATTCAACTGTAACCATTACGGTTCAGGAGAAACCAACAGGTACAATTGCGAGTTACGATAACCCGCTTTGTCAAGGTCAAACGGTTAATTACACAATCACAATTGGTAATGTCGGATCAACAGACAAGTGGACTGCTAACCTCACTCTTGATGGTAATACAGAAACTGTAACAGGAACTGGAACCGGTACATTCTCGGCGACCACTACCAATACAGTTACCAGCACATCAGACAATCTGGTTTTGGTGAGTGTGGTAAATAATTCAACTCAGGATGCTTGTGCTACAACAGTTAATCAGACAAAGGTTATTACGGTTGCTGCTCCTACTACAGCCGGAACAATCGGAACTTCAACAAGTGTTTGTAAAGGTGCCAGCGGTTCGGTTTCTCAAACAGCGAGCGGTAACGGATCACTCACTTACTGGTTAACACGTAGCTGGAATGGTTCAAGCTGGGGATCTTGGTCAAGCATTGGAAACACTGCTACCACCCAGACTTACACCAACCTTCAGAACACAACTCAATACCGTGCAGTTTATACAAATTCACCTTGTGATACAGCAGGTTCAAACACTGTAACGATAACCGTTAAAGAATTGCCAACTGCTACTTTATCGCTTTCTGCAGGTAACGACACAATTTGTGAAGGAACAACCACAACTGTAAACATTACAGTTGCCAATATCTCTTCAGGTCAGACATTCAGAGTTGACTTTACTGAAGGTTCAACAACCCGATTCAAAACATTCACCCACAACGGTGGATCTACTTATACATTTACAACGAACGCATTATCCTCAAGTACTGTAATCTCAATTGATCAGATTCAGACAACTTCCGGAGTAATGTGTTCTAATACTAATTTGAATTCTTCTGTAACAGTTACTGTTAATGAGAATCCAACCGCCACTATCGCTTATGCTGACCAAACCCTTTGTCAGGGAGAAACAGTTGACTTTGCTGTAACTGTAGGAAGCCTTGGTTCAAGTGATAACTGGACATTGAAATATAACCTCGACGGAACTAATGAGACAGTAACAGGAACAGGTACGGGTACATTCAGCTTTACCACCACTGCAACTGTAACTGCTACATCAGATGTTCTTAAACTTGATCTCATCACCAATAACTCAATTCAGGATGCTTGTAACTCAACACTTAGTGATTCTAAAACAATCACTGTTGATACTACCACAGTTCCTGGTATTGTAGGTACATCAGCAATTTCTAAAGACACAACGATCTGTGTTGGAGGAAGTGCTCAATTGGTAGAATATCAAGCTGGAACCGGTAACATTAACAAATGGCAATCTAAAGTAAGTTCATCTTCAACCTGGGTTGACATCAATACAACCGGTACAGTGATGAATGTTTATAATGTAAACGATACAACACTTTACAGAGCGGTTTATCAAAACGGAGTTTGTGCTTCTGCGGTTTCAAACTCAGTGGCTGTTAATCCAAAACAACTTCCGCTTGCTGTAATCTCTACTGTTGTTGATGATTCTATATGTGCTGGAACAACTGCCGATTTTGAAATCACAGTTACCAATGTTTCAGCAGGTCAGAACTTCACAGTTTACTATAAAGAAGGTTCTGTTAACAGACAGCAAAACCTAACACAAAATGGAAGCGGTGTTCATACCATTACAACAGGAACACTTACAACCTCATCGTTGATTCAATTGACAAGTATTAATGTGACCAGTGGTCATCCACAATGTTCTGATACCTTGTCGAGCAATGCTACCATTACAGTTCTGGATCTTCCTTTTGCAACTATCACTTCAGGTCCTGATACACTTTGTCAGAACGATAAGATTGTGTTCACTGTCAACATCAGTAACGTTGCTTCAACAGATAGCTGGAAACTTATTTACGAATTGGAAAGCGACCTTGATACCATTACAGGTACAGGTCCTGGAAGCTTTACCAGAGTAGATACGGATTCAAATACAGCGGAGTCTGCTAAGATCCAGTTGGTGGAGATTACGAATCTCTCTAACCTCGGAGTTTGTAAATCAGTTAATACTGATGATTGGGATATTTATATCTACAAACCAACCGAGCCGGGAACTATCGGAACAAACGACACTATTTGTAAAGGTGGATCAACTGCAATTTCTGAAATCGTAGGAACTCCAAAACAAGGTGTAACCGTAAGTTGGGAATACAGACCGGAAAGTGCATCTAACTGGACTGGTCTCAGCAACAGCAACACTACGTTGAACGTGATCAACCTTCAGGAGACCACACATTACCGTGCAGTTTATAAGAGCGGAGTTTGTGATACAGCACATTCTAATGTTGTAACTATCACAGTTCGTGAATTGCCGGTTGCTACCCTTTCCGGATCAACAACTATTTGTCAGGGAGATTCAGCTGATCTTACTATCACCGTTTCAAACGTGGGTTCAGGTCAGGATTGGGAAATTGACTTCCTCGAAGGAACTCAGTTTAAAACCATCACCGGAACAGGTAATGGTAACCACACTTTGAGAGTATACAATGTTCAGACAACAACTGATGTAACATTACGTGAAATCAGAACTGTATCTCTTGTTCCTCAATGTGTGAATAATAAACTATCAAGCAATGCGACTGCTACAGTTCGTGTTAATCAAAGACCTTACGCAAGTCTGAATGGAGTTAATACTCCGGTTTGTCAGGGAAGCACTTCTTCATTCACTGTTTCAATCTCTAATGTTAAGAGCAATGAGAACTGGACATTGACTTACGATGTGGACGATGCAACCTTTGGCGCTACTTATTCAGGTAAAGGTCCTGGAACATACACCATCACAACTCCAAGTCTTAATACAGATAAGACTTACTATGTGAAACTTAATAACATCCTGAATACTTCTACAGGTTGTGATTCTAACCTCACATCGCAGCTCGGTATCGTAGTTGACGCAACAACACAACCGGGTTCAGTAGCGTCAGACACAACAGTATGTTATGCATCTCATGTTGGAACTGTACGTCACACAGGTGGTAACGGTTCAATTGTTCGATGGGAAACTTCTCAGGACAATGGAGTAAGTTGGGCTACTATTTCTTCTACAGCAAGTAACTATACTTACAGCAACCTTACTAAAACAAGTAAGTTCAGAGTTGTTAAGCAAAATGGTGTTTGTTCAGAAGCAGCTACTTCTCCGATTACTGTTACAGTTAATCAACTACCGGTGGCTACTGTATCTGGTTCTGATACGATTTGTGCCGGAACATCAGGTACTTTAACTGTAACTGCGACCAACACTCAGGGTCAAAACTGGAAAGTTTCTTACCTCGTTGGAACCAGAATCGATACTTTGAGTGTTTCTGGTCCATTGACAACTGGAACAATCAATACCGGAACACTTTCTAAAACAACAGATGTTACCCTGAAGAAAATCTGGATGACATCAGGTGCTCCACAATGTGAAAACAACAACCTTACTAATAATGCGACAGGAACGGTTGAGGTTAATGATCTGCCAGCAGCTACATTAATTTCACTTACCGATTCTGTATGTACAGGACACCCTGCTTATGGTAAGGCTACAGTTTCTAATGTTCGTTCTTATGAGAAGTGGAAGTTATACTGGTCTATTAACGGTGGTGCTGCTGATTCAGCAACAGGTACCGGTGCCGGAAGCTTCAATTTCACAACTAAGAATCTGACTGTTAATCCTTCTACACTCAGACTTACTAAGATTGTAAATAGTTCAACCGGATGTAATTATCTCCCAACTGATCAGGATTCAGTAATTGTAAGTCCTGTTACAGTAGGTGGTACATTGTCTAGTGCTGATACTGTATGTAAAGGATCTAACAACGGAACATTGGTTCTCGGTGCCGACGCAAGAGGTTCTATCCTCAAATGGGAATACAGTACTGACAACGGATCAACTTGGTCAACAATCAATAACACTGCATCCAGCTACACATATAACAATATCTCAACCTCAACATGGTACAGGGTATTAGTTAAAAATGGTGCTTGTGATGCCGCTTACTCTAGCACAGTTAAAATTACTGTTAATGAGTTGCCGGTTGCTGCAATTACCTCAGTTGGTGCAAACAGTATTTGCGAAGGTTCCAGCACTTATGTAGTGTTAACACTGAGCAACGTTGGATCTGGTCAGAACTGGGAGCTTAAATATCTCCAGGGATCATCAGTGAAAACTCTCAGCGGAACAGGTCCGGGTAAAGACACAATCTTCACCGGAACATTGATCGCAACAACTGATATTACGCTTCAAACTTTGAAGATTACAAGTGGATCACCACGATGTGAAAATCTCAATATCACCAACAATTACACAACAACTATTAATGTAATTGATAACCCGACAGCTACAATCACGAATTATCCTTCTAACATCTGTAAAGGAGAAACTCCATCCGTAACTGTACTGGTTGATGATGTTAAGTCTTCACAATCTTGGACTTTGATCTATCGTGTGAATAATGGTTCAAACCGTACAACTTCAGGTGTTGGTTCCGGATCATTCTCACTGAACAATATGCCTTCATTGACTAAAGAAGGTCCAAATGGCATCAGATTGATGTCTATTACTAATACTTCAACTTCACCAAATTGTACCGGTGCCCTTTCTGACTCAATCACCATTATGGTTGACTCTACATCAGTAGGTGGTACAATCGCAGGTGTTAGCAAAGTTTGTAAAGGTTCATCTGCAGCTCTGCTGTTAAATGGTGAAAGAGGATCTGTTCAGAAATGGCAGTACTCTACCGACGGTATTAACTACTACGACATTGCTAATACTTCAGATTCTCTGAATACTGCAGCGTTGAATGTTAAAACCTGGTTCAGAGCGGTTGTTCAGAACGGAGTTTGTGCACCTGCTAATTCTTCAGTGAAAATTGTGGATGTTCAAGAGTTGCCAACTGTTTCAATAAACAACCCGACTCAAACTATCTGTTCAGGTTCAACTGTTACTCTTAACCTTTCTATTGGTAATGTGTCTTCAAGTGATACCTGGACACTCACTTATAAAGAAAACGGAACTGCTTCTACATACAGCAGCGGAACCGGTACTTCAGAGTCTATAACCTTCGGGCCTTACACTCAGACAACAACTATTGAGATTACCGGAATTACACTCAAAACCGGCTTAGGATGTTCGAATACAATTAGTGAAAAAGCTGTGATTACGGTTACTCCTAATCCTACTGCAACTATCACTTCTGTACCGGATTCACTTTGTGAGGATGATGTGTTGTCATTCTATGTAACGGTTGACGATGTAGCAACGGGAACTCAATGGGCACTTGATTATGAGATTGACGGTGTTGCCGCAACTACTAAGAAAGGAACAGGATCAGGAACATTTGTAGTTAATACTGCAAGAAAAGTTTCGCCATCCTCTGTGAAAATTGAATTGAAGAGCATCAAGCTTGACAATACATTAGGTTGTGCTTCCACACTGAAGGATACCAGAACAATAATGGTGAGTCCTAAAACAGTTGGAGGTTCATTATCACCTGCTTCTACACTTATCTGCTCAGGTGCAAGTACCAACATTACACTAAGTGGTCATACCGGCAGAATCGTAAGATGGGAATACAGTACAGACAATGGAGCAACTTGGACAGCAACTGCTAATACAGATAAAACTCTTCAGCCTAAGAACCTGACTCAGACTACTCAATACAGAGTGTTTGTACAGAGTGGATCTTGTAACGGTGCTTACTCTTCAGTTGCTACTGTTACTATTAAACCTGCTCCTGAGGCTACTGTAACATCAAATGATGTTGTTTGTCCTGGAGAAGATGCGGTGTTCACAGTTCATGTAACAAATGTTGGAGCCGGTGAAAACTGGTCATTGAGATACAGAAAAGATGGCGGAGGATTCCGAATTGTTACCGGAACGGGTAGTGGAGACTTTACTTTCAATGTAGTAGGTTCTTCTTACGCTGGTAACCCAACGTATATCACTGTAGATCTGTATGACATCACGAACACCACGTTTGGTTGTACTAATGCGGATCTCAACAGTTCAGCAACTGCTAGAGTCACTCCAAAACCAGTTGTTGACTTCACTGTGAGCGATAATTGTCAGGATAGCATGTTCCACTTCAACAACCTCTCTTCTATCAAAGAAGGTAACATCACTAATTATAAGTGGTACTTTGGAGATGGAGATTCAAGCATCGACATTTCACCGGATCATATGTACGGAGCTCCTGCTACCTATACTGTAACTCTTAAGGCTACCAGTGAAAACGGTTGCTCAAGTTCAGCAACTAAAGATGTGAAGGTTTATCCGTTGCCAGTTGCCTTGTTCGACGCTAACAATGTTTGTCAGAACGCGGCATTCTCAGCGACAGATCGCTCTTCAATTTCTTCAGGTTCTATAGCTTCAAGATTCTGGACATTCGGTGACGGTTCAACTTCAACAGTGAAGAACCCAACTCATACCTACGCAACATCTGGTAACTTCGATGTTACACTTACTGTAGTTTCTACTAATGGTTGTAGTGCAACTTATACGAAAACAATTACCGTATATCTGCTTCCGGAAGCCAACTTCGTAGCTAACCCGGTTTGTGAAGGTCTCGCTATGAATTTTACAAACTCATCCGCTATCGGATATGGTTCAATGACTTACCAGTGGAACTTCGCTGGTCAGGGTACATCACAAGCGAAGGATCCTAACTTTACATTCAATGGTTATGGAACCTTCGGTGTACGAATGATTGCAGTAAGCAACAACGGATGTAAAGACACCATCGACAGAAATGTAACTGTTTATCCTTCGCCTACTGCGTTGTTTACAGTGTCTTCTGTTTGTATCGGTGATCCAAGCGCATTTAAAGATGCTTCAACTGTTCCATCAGGTACTATCACAGAACATTACTGGAATTTCGGAGATCAAAACTTCAGTGGTCTTACTAATCCAATGCATACTTATGCTGCTCCGGGTACATACAATGTAACCTTGAGAGTTAAGTCTAACAATGGTTGTGAGGATACTTACACGAATACTGCTGATGTAATCGACTTGCCAAAAGTTGATCTCAAGGCTAACGGCCCAACAGAATTCTGTCAAGGTAAAAACGTTGTGTTGTCTGCGAATCCAAGTGCCAGAGATTATCAATGGACTTGGGATGGTGGATCAGCGACTACCTCTTCCATCACTGTTACCAAGTCTGGATGGTATAAAGTGCGTATCACTTCAGCACCTCTTGGTTGTGCCAATGAAGATTCTATCTACGTAACAGTTTGGCCATTGCCAACTGCTAAGGCTTGGCCACGTGATAAGGTAACTCAGTCTATCGATACCGTAAGCAAAGGTCAATCTATTGATCTCCATGCATCAGGTGGTGAGGTTTATGACTGGAATCCTGGAACATACCTGAGTTCAACTGTATCTCCGGATGTTATTGCCCGAAGAGTTGAAACCGATATCACTTACACCGTTACTGTAACAGATTCAAATGGATGTAGAAATTCTGCGAATGTTTCAGTTGTAGTTCTTGATGATTTCGAACTGGTGGTTTACAACACTGTAACACCTAACGGCGACGGATTGAACGACACATGGTACATCGAAAACATCTGGGCTTATCCGGATGCTGAGGTGATTGTCTTCAACCGATACGGTATGCAGGTGTACCGAAACACTGGATATAAAAATACCTGGGCTGGTACTTACCAGAAAACAGGTGAAGACTTACCGGATGGACCGTACTACTATGTAATTACGCATCCAGACTTTAAGGATAAAGTTTATAAAGGTGTAATCAACATCATCAGAGAGAAGAAATAATAACAGGAATTGAATAACAAAATGATTAAAATGAAAAAGCTAATCATTCTAGCAGCAGTTGCAGTTCTCGGAATCACAGGAGCGATTGCACAGCAGGTACCGTTGTATAGCCATTTCTATTACAACCAATTCCTGTACAACCCTTCACTGGCAGGAACCAAACCTTTCGGCCAGTTGTTTCTTGTGAATCGTAATCAGTGGAACAGCATTCCTGGTGCTCCCAGAACACAGGCTTTAACTGTAGATGGTCCGCTTAAGAATAATAAAGTAGGTATCGGCTTGGGTGTTTATCACGACCAAGCCGGTATCTTCAATATTACCGGTGCACAGGCAGCTTATCGTTACAGTCTGGATTTCGGAAAGAACAGAATGCTATCATTCGGATTAGGTTTGGGTGTTCTTAACAACCGACTAGACCTTAATGATGTTAAAGTTAAAGATGTTCTCGATCCGGATATTTATAACGCGTATCAATCTGCAACAGGATTTGATGCTAACATCGGATTGAATTACAAGTGGAATAATTTGGTGGTTGGTTTCACTGTACCGCAAATCATTGGTGGTGAATTGGCATATGAAGCTATTCAAAATAAAATCACGAATGGTACTGTGCAGTATGGAATGATTCGTCATTTCCTCGTTCACGCGAATTACGAATGGGATGTTTTTGGAAACGAAAAATGGTTCTATCAACCAAACGTAATTGTACGTGTTACTCCTAATGCACCTACCAGTTTCGATATCAACGGAGTTGTTAGTTACAAACATCTCTACTGGGGTGGTATTATGTACCGTCGTCAATATGCGATTACTGCATCTGCAGGTTTAAGAATTGGTGAGCAGATTGTTGCGGGTTACGCTTACGATTTCGCGATTCATGATGTTAGTCAATACACTCGTGGAGCACATGAAGTAATGGTTGGCTGGCAGTGGGGTGGAAGTCCGTCTGACGATCCGAAAATCAAAGCTCAGTTGAAAGCTATCAATGATAAAATCAACAGCACAGATCAAAAGGTGGATTCAATTGGTAAAGAAGTTAAGAAAACTCAGAAGGATCTTGACGAAACCAAAGATGACGTAAAAGATCAGGAAGATGAAATTGATGAACTCCGTCAGAAGATCAAAACATTTGAAGATTTCATGAAGGATGTTAAAGATGGAAAAATCGGCAGTGGTTCAAAAAGCGGCGATGTTTTCACTTTCAATAACGTGTACTTCGAAACTAATAAGTGGGATCTGAATGGTGTTTCAACTGAGGAATTGGATAACCTTGCTACCGTTCTTAAGGAAAATCCAAATCTTAAAATTGAAATTGCTGGTCACGCTGATAAGAGAGGTTCTGTTTCTTATAATATCTGGTTGTCAAACAAACGAGCTAATGCTGTAAGAGACTACCTGATTAAAAAAGGAGTAAGCGCTTCTCAACTTGAAGTGAAAGGATACGGAGCTTCTGAACCAGCAAGTACAAAACTGGATGAAAACAGAAGAGTAGAATTCAAGATTCTTTCGAAATAAGATTGTTAAGTAAATTAATAAGCAAAGGGAGTCAATCAATTGACTCCCTTTTTTGTTTAAAAGAAATATGAAGGCATTAAAGAGGATTGGAAGTCTTGTTTCTGGTTTAATAGTAATGGCGGGTTGTGGTAATTCAGGTAAAGTTTTAGAACCAAAAAATATGGTAACAAAAGGGCAATCGATTTATGATTTATCAATTCAGAGTTTAGATAGTACCAACACAATTGAATTTGCTAATTATAAAGGCAAATTTCTGTTGTTGGTTAATGTCGCAAGCAAATGTGGTTATACTCCACAATACGAAGATTTACAAAAGCTCTATGAGCAATTTGGTGACACGCTTGAAATTGTTGGTTTCCCATGTAATCAGTTCATGGGGCAGGAACCAGGATCTTCTGAGGAAATTGCAAACTTTTGTTCGTTAAATTATGGTGTTACATTTCCTCTCACTGCAAAGATTGATGTGAAAGGTGATCGTCAGCATGATGTGTATCAATGGCTAACAAAAAAGGAATTAAATGGAGTCGGAGATTTTTCGATTAGTTGGAATTTTAATAAGTTTCTGATTTCTCCTGATGGTAAGCTACTGGAACATTTTGTGTCTGATGTAAAACCTTTAGATGATAAAATTACGCACTATTTGAAATAGCCTTCAATGCGTTCAGTATTTTAATCCGGCGTTCGGTAAAACAGAGCTTCCGGATTTAAATCCTTCTTATTTTCTTCGAGTAAACCAAACTGTGTTCTGCATCTACAGAACAAATTCGCTATGCTAAATAAAGTTTATGGCAGTGCATTGCTGGGTATTGATGCAACATTAATTACTGTTGAAGTGCATCTGGGGCAAGGAAATAAATACTACACGGTCGGACTTCCGGATAACGCAGTAAAGGAAAGTCAGTACAGGGTTTCCTCAGCAATTATTAATTCAGGATTCAGAATGCCGCGTTGCGGAATAATTGTAAATCTTGCACCTGCTGATATCAGAAAGGAGGGTTCCTCTTACGATCTTGCAATAGCCGCAGGATTGCTCGCTTCAACAGGTCAGATCTTTACACAGAATCTTGGTAAGATGATTATTATGGGGGAGCTTAATCTAAATGGTGAGGTGCTGCCTTTGAAAGGAGCCTTATCCATGGCTATTCAAGCGAAGGAAGATGGCTTTGATACCTTGGTGCTTCCAAAACGAAATGCCATGGAAGCAGCAGTTGTTGAGGGCATAAATATTTATGGAGTTGAAAGCCTTCGGGAATTGGTTGAATTAGTCGAGTTAGGAGATGTGTCTCACTTCAGATTTGAGAATAGACTATTCACCCAATCGTTGGAACGGGAACAGGAAGTAGATTTTTCAGAAGTAAAAGGTCAGGAAAATATTAAACGGGCTATGGAGGTTGCAGCGGCCGGTGGTCATAATATTTTGTTGATCGGACCTCCGGGTGCTGGAAAGACCATGTTAGCCAGAAGACTTTCCGGTATTCTTCCTCCGCTTGATCTTGATGAGTCTCTTGAAACAACGAGAATACATTCGGTGGCCGGCAAGCTTTCGGGTGGCGAAGGCATAATTACGATGAGACCATTCCGGAATCCGCATCATACAATTAGTGATGTTGCTCTGGTTGGCGGTGGAAATCATCCTCAGCCGGGTGAGATTTCACTGGCTCATAACGGTGTACTTTTTCTTGATGAATTACCGGAGTTTAAACGTGCTGTGTTGGAGGTTATGAGGCAACCGATGGAAGAGAGAAAAGTCACGATATCCCGAGCAAGATTTACAGTTGAATTCCCCGCATCATTTATGTTGGTCGCAAGTATGAATCCATGCCCCTGCGGATATTTTAATCATCCGGATAAAGAATGTGTTTGCCCGCCGGGTGCAGTTCAACGTTATCTGAATCGTATTTCCGGGCCATTACTGGATAGAATTGATATTCAAATAGAAGTTACACCAGTTGAGTTTGATGAATTATCAGACGTGAGAAAATCTGAGTCCAGTAGGAGGGTTCGTGAACGTGTTTTATCAGCAAGAAATATTCAAACAGTTCGATTCAATAATTCCGGGATTATTCGAAACAATGCTCAAATGAATTCTGCATGGATTTCCAAATGCTGTAACCTCGATTCTTCTGGAGCAGCTTTACTAAAAACGGCAATGAAACGACTCGACTTATCAGCGCGGGCCTATAACAGAATTATAAAAGTGGGCAGAACCATCGCGGATCTGGATAATTCTGATAAAATACTTCCGGTCCATATTGCCGAGGCAATCCAATACAGAAGCCTAGACAGAGGACAGTGGTCAGGTAAGTAAGTGTGCCATTTTAAAGTTCATTCAGTGCTTCATTTCACCAGTTATTTAATTCCTGATTGGATTTTCCCGCTTCCCACTTTGGGAGAGTTGGAAACGATGATCTGAGCTAAACTGTATAAAATTAAGACTATATAAACATGGCGTCTCTCTTGGTATTAGTCTGATACTACTAAGTTATTACTAAGATGAATTTTATCAGGCGTTCTACAGCATTGCTCATAATGCTGCATTTGGCTGTGATTTCTTACAGCCAGGATTTAAACCAAAATTCTCAAAATGTTCAGATTGATATTCCGGAAGTTGCCATCATGGATTTGGAAGCGGCCTCAGGAACATCAATAGTATTGAACATTGATGCTCCCGAAGATGCCGGTGATCCCGTAAGTTTTGAACATGCTGTTGACTCTTCAATTTGGATTAATTATTCTTCTATTCGGGGTTCGGCAAATGAGCCTTCCCGAAAAATTACAGCTAAAATTATTTCCGGTACTGTTCCCGGTGGAATGCGTTTAAAGGTGAGTGCTTCGAACGATGTCGGACAAGGAGGCGGAGATATGGGTGTGAATACAGGTGAGCATATTCTTAATGGCAACAGTAAAAATATCATACGAAACATTCGTTCTTGTTATACCGGTGATGGTGCGGGAAAGGGACATTATTTGAAATATGTGCTTGAGTTGAAACCCGGAAACAATAAATATCGTCAGCTTGATTTTGATGATGCGACAACCCTTACAATACTTTATACCATTACAGACGAATAGTCTTAGAGAATAATTTAAAAGTTACAAAGAGGCGGATTCCTGATTCAGGAGCCGCCTTTTTTATTTTGCCTTTTACAAGTCTTCCCAATCTGCTCAAATCTTCTTTAGTTAATTCCAGATTCGGGAACAAATCAGAAGTAATTATTTCTTAAGTGTCTTATAATGAGTTGCATGAAACTGTGGCAATTCTCTTGAATAAATTAATCTGCACTTCGGGTGCAACTACTAAGATGAAAAGAAAATTATTTGCCCTTGCAACTCTGGGAGTTGTATTCGCTTTCAACTTTACCGCCTCAGCACAAGACGACAACGACGACGATCATACGATACAGATTTCCATTCCGGAAGTTGCTATTCTGGATCTTGAAGCTACTTCAGGAACATCGGTGGTATTGAATGTTTCGGCTCCATCAGAAGCTGGTTTGCCGGTAAGTTTCGCAAATGCCAAAGACAGTTCTGTATGGATTAATTATTCTTCAATTGTTGGTTCATCAACAGAAGCTTCAAGAAATGTTTCTGCAAAAATCTCCGGAGGCTCAGTTCCAGGCGGGATGTTACTGAAGGTAACTGCAGCAAATGATGCTGGAAATGGAGATGGCAAAACCGGTTCTTCTTCAGGAGTAATTACCTTATCAAATACTAATCAAACGGTAATTACCGGAATAGGAAGTTGCTATACCGGAAATGGTGCAAACAACGGTCACAACCTGTATTACTCTCTGGAATTAGATCCTGCCGCCGGAAGTTATGCGAACATCGATTTTGATGACGCTACTACTCTTACCATCATCTACACTATTTCCAATAATTAATTCTAAAACCGGAATTAGCGGAAGTGCAAAATGTTCAGTTTTCATTTCCGGATTAATGAAATTTAAAGCATTGCATAGATGAAAAGGTATTTTGTAATTAAGTTGATGTTTTGGTCAGCGATCATTTTTTCAGGGAGTTCTTTTGCTCAGGATAAAAAGGATGCGGGTCAATCAGTAACGATAGATATTCCGGAAGTTGCGTTGTTGGATCTGGAATCATCTTCCGGGACTTCTATTGTTCTGAATATTGAAGCACCCAAGGAAGCTGGTCAGCCGGTTAGTTTCGCCAGCGCAGTCGACAGCTCTATCTGGATTAATTATTCTTCAATCGCCGGTAACGGAAAATCTGCCAAAAGGGATATTAGTGCGAAAATTATTTCGGGTAAACTCCCGAGTTATTTTGATCTGAACGTGGTTGCCGCATCTGATGCCGGAGCCGGAGACGGGACCATGGGAACACCATCCGGAGCTATCAAACTCACCAACGGAAATCAAAAAATTATCAGGAATATCGGTAGCTGTTATACAGGAGACGGGGCTGGGAAAGGACATGCACTTTATTATGCCTTATCACTAAAAAACGGAAGTAATCGATATCGTCAGATCGACTTCGACGATGCAACCACCATTACCGTACTTTATACGATTTCAGACTAATAATTACGAATTCCGGAACACCATTTTGTAGTGATCGATTCCGGCTTCACTAAACATTTCTCCTTCCGGTTTAAATCCGTGTTTTTGGTATAATTCACAAACCTGAACCTGAGAATGCAAATAGACATTTTGCAAATCCGGAAGATCTTGTAGTATGCTGTTGATTAGCCCAGATGCCAATCCTTTGCGGCGGTATTCCGGTAATACAGCAAATCGTTCGAGTTTAATTCCGTTGGGTGTTCTTCTCCATCTGGCTGTTCCCGCAGGAACGTTGTTATAAAGCGCAATAAAATGGGTGCAGCGATCCTCGAATTCATCATACTCCAATTCCGGATCAACTTGCTGCTCTTCCACAAAAACCTTTTGTCGTATCTCAAATATTTTTTCCAGTTCCCCGGCGGTATTCACCGTTCTGATTTCAATCGTTTCCATAGATAACACTCAGGCCAATTTATGCTAAAAATGCCATAAAGCGGTGGAATGCAGATTTTCTTGAAAAGCGGTTAAATTTGCCGACCCAAAAAGTTACGCATGAGCATTACCGCTATCGAAAATATTCTGGGCCAGGAAGCCGAATATTTACTGAATCACACATCCAAGACTATTTCAAAAGATCATTTGCACTTGCCGGGTCCGGGTCACATTGATGACAACTGGGCGATGGCAAACCGCAGCCCTCAGGTTTTGAGAAATCTTGCTTCTATTCTGGATCACGGTCGATTGGGAGGAACCGGATATGTATCTATCCTGCCGGTGGATCAGGGAATTGAACATTCTGCCGGTGCCAGCTTTGCCCCGAATCCGGAATATTTTGATCCGGAAAATATTGTGAAGCTTGCAATTGAAGGCGGATGCAATGCGGTTGCTTCTACATTTGGAGTGCTCTCCTCTGTGTCAAGAAAATATGCGCATAGAATTCCGTTCGTTGTTAAAATCAACCACAATGAATTTTTGACCTACCCGAACAAGTTTGATCAGATTATGTTTGGTACGGTTGAAGAAGCATGGAATCTTGGTGCGGCTGCTGTAGGTGCAACTATTTATTTTGGTTCACCAGAATCTTCACGACAAATTGTTGAAGTTGCTGAGGCGTTTGAACGTGCACACGAATTGGGAATGGCAACGATTCTCTGGTGTTATTTGCGAAACAGTGATTTCAAAAAAGACGGTGTGGATTATCACACTTCTGCAGATTTAACCGGTCAGGCAAATCACCTTGGAGTTACCATTCAAGCTGATATTATTAAACAAAAACTTCCGGAAAATAACGGTGGTTATAATGCACTTAAGTTCGGTAAAACCCACCCGAAGGTTTATTCAGAACTTACCAGTGACCACCCAATTGATCTCTGTAGATATCAGGTTGCCAATTGCTATATGGGCAAAGTCGGCCTCATTAATTCAGGCGGAGCTTCCGGAGCAAACGATATGTTTGATGCCGTTAAAACTGCTGTTATTAATAAACGTGCTGGTGGATGCGGATTAATTTCCGGAAGAAAAGCCTTCCAGAAACCCATGACTGAAGGTGTTGAATTACTCAATGCGATTCAGGATGTTTATCTCGATAACGGGGTAACCATCGCCTAAGCAACCGCATGGTTGTTTTTAGTACTTTTGATATTCCTCTATGAGTTGGTTTAAGCGTGTAAAGGAGGGGATTCTCACCAAGACGCAGGATAAGAAATTTACCCCTGACGGACTGTGGTATCAATGCCCCGAATGTAAATCCCCACAAGCCTCAAAGGATTTTGTTGCTAATAATTGGGTATGCATGACCTGCGATCATCATGAACGAATTGGTTCTGTTGAATACTTTAATCTCTTCTTCGACGAAGGGAAATTTACAGAATTGGATGCTCACATGATTTCGGCAGATCCGCTCGAATTTGTCGATAGCAAACCCTATCCGGCAAGAATTGCAGAAGCCCGCAAAAAATCCGGCTTGCTCGATGCCGCACGAACTGCTCACGGCAAAATGAATGGTAGCAAAATCGTAATCGCCTGTATGGATTTTTCATTCGTAGGTGGTTCTATGGGGACTGTTGTCGGTGAAAAAATTGCCAGAGCAATTGATTACGGAAGGGAAAATAAAATTCCGGTGATGGTAATAACCAAATCCGGTGGAGCAAGAATGCAGGAAGCCGCTTTCAGTTTAATGCAAATGGCTAAAACCAGCGCTAAGCTTGCATTGCTAGCTCAGGATGGCATTCCTTACATATCTTACCTTACCGATCCGACAACCGGAGGAGTAACCGCTTCTTTTGCTATGCTGGGTGATTTTAATATCGCAGAACCCAACGCCTTAATTGGTTTTGCCGGCCCGAGAGTTATTCGTGAAACCATTGGCAAAGACTTACCAAAAGGATTTCAACGAAGCGAATTTTTGGTAGAGCACGGTTTTGTTGATTTTATTGTTCATCGTAAAGAAGCAAAAGATAAAATTTCTAATCTGCTCAGCATGATTACTGATAAAAAGACACGATCTAAATCGGACGAGTCTGCGGTAACTAATGCCTGATTGTGCTGATCATTTGAATGAAAAAACTTATTTCGCAGAAACAATTTAATACAAATGAATTTTCCTGATTCTCTCAAATACACTAAAGACCACGAATGGGTTAAAGTTGAAGGCGATGTCGCTGTTATTGGTATTACTGATTTTGCTCAAAGCGAATTAGGTGATGTGGTTTTTGTAGAAATAGAAACGGAAGGAGAAACGCTCGATTCCGAAGCGACTTTCGGAACAGTTGAAGCCGTAAAAACCGTCTCTGATTTATACATGCCTGTGAGCGGTGAAATTATCGAAGTGAATAGTGGCCTCGAAGGAAATCCGGAAAATGTGAACACCGATCCTTATGGAAGCGGTTGGATGATCAAAGTAAAAATGAGCGATCCATCTCAGGTTGATGCTCTCATGGATGCTGCCGCCTACACCGAAATGGTAGGTGCTTAACCATTCATTAAAATCCTTTAAATTCACAATAGCACTCGGATTAATAATTCTGGTGCTGAGCGCAATTCCGGGTAATCGAATGCCCGAACTGTCCTTTAAAGCCGGTGATAAAGTCGAGCACTTTCTTGCCTATTTTTCTTTGGCTTTTGTTGTCTGTATCGAATTCGCAAACAGTCACCATTGGTTAAACAGATTCGGCCTTTGGTTAATCTACGTGGTGCTTTTTTGTTCGGCTTACGGGGCTTTGCTTGAGGTTTTTCAGGGGTTGTTCTTTTATCAGCGGACTTTCGATTACGCTGATATGCTGGCGAATACGACCGGAAGTGTTATCGGAACGCTTGTTTATCTGCCTTCTTCAAAAGCTCAGAATTTTTGGAAGAGGCTGATGTGAAGTTTCGTTTACCAATTATCTGCAGCATTTATTTACTGACAGATATACCTTAATTTTGAACGCAATCGGAAATACCATGGAGTTAAAGAAAAGTTTAAAAGCCGATATTAGCCGTTACAGAATGGTGTTCTTCCTTCTGGGGATGTGCTTGTCCCTCTCGTTTGTTTATGGTGTTATTAACTATAAAAAATACGAGATTGTTGAAGAACAACTTGATGCTTACGTCTATTCGGAAGACGAATTTGAAGTGGAACAAACTCAACAGGAGGAGAAGCCACCACCACCACCGGAAGCACCTCCGGTAATCGAAATTGTTGAAGACGATGTGATTATTGAAGACGACCAGCCTGAGATCGAAGACATCGAAATCGACGACGACACAAAAATCGATGATTTTATTCCGTTGCCTGTTGATGACGAGCCGGTAATTGATGAACCGCTTGAGTTTTATCAGGTACAGGAAAAAGCAAAATTTCAGGGAGGCGACGAAGCAATGATTAAATTCATCCAGCAAAACATCGTGGTTCCGGAACTCGCGGTCAACGAAGGGCAAAGCGGTACAGTACTCGTAAGCTTTGTGGTTGAAAAAAATGGCCAGATCACCAACGTGAAAGTGGATCCAAGATCAAGAACGGTTGGTTTTGGTTGCGAGGAAGCCGCGGTTGATGTTGTTAAGAAAATGAGTGGTATGTGGTCTCCGGCTCTTCAACGTGATAAGCCTGTGAGAATGCGATTTGCTATTCCCGTTAAGTTCTCTTTGAACTAAGAACGTTTCAAGCCATATTAAAGGTGGGTGATTTTCACCCACCTTTTTTTTGCTCTTTTTTCAATCCCTTATTAGAAGGTATGCTCATTTCCGGTTGCGGACCTCCCGCCTGATACGATTTTGATCGTTGTATTTTCAATCAATTCAGACAGATTTTCCAGTGCTAATTTGATGCAACCTCAACCCGTAACGAATGTGATTCGGAAAATGCATTGATCAATTGCTCAATATTGAATAATGGAGATTGCTGTATTTGATAAAAGACATTTTGAGATAGCTTCAAATAAGAACTTCAGGGAAATAATGATGGTGAAACCGGAAAAGGACCTTCGACTAAAATTGAAAAAAGGAAGTCGTTATTCCAACACGGTAACTGTTCCGCTCACATGGTGTTTTTTTCCGTCGCAACCCCGGTAATCTACGAGATACATAAAGGCTTGCAGTGCTACCCTTTGGCCATTTATGGTTGCATCCCAGTTTTGTCTTTCCGGATCCGTATCCGAATCAAACACCAACTGACCCCAGCGATTGTAAACCCGAACCCGGTATTCCGGTTGGTGAATAATTTCGTGATATGGAAAAGTCTCGTTTTTCCCGTCTCCGTTGGGAGAAAAGGCATTCGGAATAAACAAAATGTTCGGAAGAGCATTCAAATCAATAGATATATAAACAGAATCGGTTGCTGTACATCCGCTTTCGTCTATCACTTTCAGATAATAATATCCGCTGTCGGATGCTTGTATGTATTGCTCTTTGCTGCCGGTGCTCCATTCGTAAGCGCTGAATTTCTGATTTACGCCCAATTTTGCAACTGATAGTAAACAAAGACTGGTGTCGTTTCCAAGATCAATTACCGGTGAATTGGTACGTGTGAGAAATACCGTGTCGGATTTTTCGCAACCATTTGTGTCTTCAACCCACACATAATATTTACCTGGGACTCTGGTCTCTGAAGTTTGCTGGTTGGATCCGTCGTACCACAGATATTGCCTCATTCCCGGAGGCGCTTTCATCAGTCTGTAAAGCGAGTCGCAATAATTGGTATCGTTGCCGAGCTCAAGATCAATAATCGGGTTTTCAACCAGAAGAGTATCCCTTATTACGCAGTGCCGTTGGGTAACCTGCACCCAATGTATTCCGGCAGAAGAAATAGTATTGAACCGGCCGGTACTGCCATCGTTCCACAAATACTTTGCTTCCGGAATATCTCCGGCGTCCAGTGTTTTTTCAAATTCATTACAAACGAAAAAGTACGAACCGATATCCGGTTTTGTGGAGAGGAAAATGGTAATTGAATCTGTTTTAACACAATGCGCGTTTCGAACTCTTACCCAATAAAGACCGGTATCCTGAACGTGCAAAGTTTGAAAGGTGTCTTTCGGAGAAGTACTCCAGCGATATTTCATTCCGGAAATTCCCGCGTCCATTATAAAATCAACATCTTCCAACGAACAAAAAATGCTATCCGGAGGAATACTGAAATTCACCGGATCCATTTTTAATTCTATCGTGTCGCTGCCAAAGCAACTGCCGTAGAAAACCGTTGCATAATATTTTCCGGGCTGATTAACCTGTATGGTATTCCCGAACTTACCGTTGCTCCACTGCACTTTTGTTGCATCGAACAAACGGGCTGTGAGGTATGCGCTCACATTATCGCAGAAGTACATATCCGGACCGAGGTCGAACTGTACCTTACTGCGAACTTTAACGGTGAAGGTATATTCGTCTTCACAGATTTCATTTTTCACATGAAGCGTTACGAGGTAGTCGCCGTTACCCGGATAAATATAGTATGGGTTGGTTTCGTTGGAGGTATCCGCAAGCGTTTTCGTGTCGCCAAAATCCCATCGATAGGTTGTGTTTGAAGACGGGCTGTAACTCTTATTTGTAAAGTGCACCGAATCAGTACAGGAGTATGTTGGAGCAGCAAAAGCAGCTACCAGATTGAAAGTACATTTTTTAACATTCATCTGGTAGTCTCGATAGGTTTCACCTACCAGAATTCCATTGCGATATTCCTTCACCTTAATGCCTATTACGAACTGCCCGACGACCGTTGGAGTTACGGTGAGTTCACCGGTATTAGCATCAATCTTCATAATCGGATCACCGCTCATTTGATCCTGAGTATAATAAGGAGATAGCCACTGAATAGTTGTGAAAGGAGGTGATTCAAAAAAACCGTTTGTGGTGGTATTATCCGGCCGGGGTTTGCTGTCGGTCGCTCCTTTAAAAGGTTGGTACAGTTCATAAACAAGACTATCCCCATCCGGGTCAACTGCAGAATGATCAAATTTCAACGGAGCATCGGTACACAGATAATTGGGGGGCAGCTCTTTAAATACTGCACTGCTGTTATTGGTAGTTGTGTTGGTTCCCGGAATTTTCACCCAATACGTAGCTCCTGTGGATTCGGGGTGTACCAGATTTGAAATGGAATTATTCCGGCAACATCGCTGAAAGGCCAGAATAATTCCGTCGGTTCCGGGATTCAGATTTACTGTTTTCGTGTAAACATATTCATCTACACAAACGTCTTGCGGCGGAACCAAACATTTATAATTCACTTTGTTCAGCCGGGTCGGACCGGTTCGTGTAAAACTCATCTGGTCTTTAAGATCAGAGGTTTTCGCATCCCAAACACTGATAATAGCAATGGCGTCACTCGAAATTGCTTCCGGCGAACCGTTCTGGCAATCGATATACAGCTTTAATGTAACCTGATAAACATTGTTGCTGATTCGCTTATAATAGAAATCGCCACCGACAATATGCGTCGCTCTGGACATCGGAACTGTGATAAATCCAAGCAAAAAGAGCAGGGCAATTCTGCGCATCAGGAACATTCTTTCTTCAGATGTTTCAACCCGGTAATGAGTTGCACCACTAAGGTAACACTTTCACATACCGCACTATTGCCGCTTGTAAAAAATGTATTTCTTATGATGGCTTTTTACGAATCAACTCAGTTTCATGGAATGCCCATCAACCTTTTGTAGTTGTTGTAATATTCCATGGCCTTGTCTTGCTGTCCGGCTTTCATTAAAACCTTATACATTCCATTGTACGATTCTGCAAAATTCTGATTGGTCTGAATCGATGCATTAAAATGATTCGCCGCGTTATTCAGATCGTTTAATGCCAGATAAGCTTCCCCCATTTTATAATACACATAGGCATTGTTGCCCATAAAACTAATGGCAGTTTTGTAATGCTGAATGGCAGAATTCGGGTCATTTCTCGACATGGCAACATCTCCCAGTCCGTCGTGGCCAGAACTGAAATTCGGTTTGTAAACGATGCACTCTTTAAAGCATTTTTCAGCGCTGTCGAGCTCGCCCATTCTCAGATAGGCAAGTCCCTGAAAGTGCAGACTATAAAAACTTTCCGGACATAAATCCAAAGATTTCTGAGCATAATCAATTGCTTTACGCCAGTCTGATTTCATCACATATAAATACGAAAGAGTGCGGTACGCTTCCTCTTCCAACGGATCGTATTGGATATATCGCTTTAATAAATATTCCGCCGAATCAAACTGCTGGGTTTTCATTAATTCATTCGCCTGCGGAATCCACTGATTTTCTCTTTTAACAATCGCGGCTACTGCTTTCCCATCTACATCAATTGTGTGAATGGTTCCTTTCGGCGGGAAATATCCTTTCTTCAATAAAGTCGGAGAGAGTGTTCGGTTGGTCCAGATTGCATAATCCCACTCGTCTTTTTGCCACTGAAGTTCTCTCGCCCACATCACATTAACCTTTTGCATTTTTTCGGCTTCTTCTTTAATCGGAGCCCCTTCTGCATTGAGGGCGTCGAGTTCCATCTTGTGTTCCGCCTCGGTGAGAATGCCTTTTTCTTTATAATAATTAATGCGGTCGATGTCGTCGTTTATATCTTCAATTTTGCGTTGAAGTCTGCGCAATTCCTTCCCGTCTTCCTGGTTTTGTGAAGAATAATAGATCAGACTAAAAACTTCATTATTGGAAATTACCCGCGCTTTATTTTTATCTAATCCTTCATTTTCCTGCAACCACTTCATGGCTTCTTTCGGAGTCTGGCACCAGTAATCCAGTTCGTAATTTCCGAATGCGCCTTTTACGCCACCAACCAGTTCGTTGTAATACATATACTCATACGGATGATTGCCAACCATCCAAATTAAAACCCAGATCATTCCTCCGGCGAGTACAACTGTTCCGGCCAACCGAACGATTTTTTGTTTCATGGAAATAATCCAGTCCCAACCTACGGCAGCCAGAATGAGTAGTCCCGGCATTACGAAAAGTACGTGCCTCCAAGAATTATAAAGAGCCGAATCTTTATAAATGATGTAGGCAATCGGAAATACGATCGTGAAGATCATCGCGATCAAAATGTACCGGCTGTATTTTTTGAAAAAATCGTTTTTAGTAATTAACCCCATGGCAAATCCTATGAGGGAAATGATTATTCCCGCAAGAACGAACAGCGGTAAAGTGATGTAAATCATTTTGGGTGCGTAATACCATGGATAATCTTTCATGTAGTACCGAAGTCCTTCGAAGATCTCATACACATGAACCAGACTGAATTTTTCAAAATTCTTTAATGCCTGTAACGGATGATTCAGCGGATCAGCAATTGCCGCCGGCCAGAAAATCACTCCGATGATATAGGCAATTACCAAAGGAATTAATGCTTTTAATCCATAACTCATAAACCTCGCTCCGGCACTCATCGACTTGTCTTTCATCTGCCACAGGAATTTCAACCCGACAAACATGACGAGATACGGGAAAACGATGAGACCGCCTGCCCGTATGCTAAACAGAATACCCATCGTAAGTCCGGTCATTACAAAGGTCTTCGTTCGAACTTTCGGAAGCTCCTGCACAAATCGGATGATGTAAAACAAACTCGCTATATAAAAGGCGAGAAAAGGCATGTCTTTCTGATTGTTGGCAGAATGCCCGATGAAAACCGGTGTGCAGAGCATTATTAAAAGTGCAATTACTCCGGTTCGCCACGTGCCGGCTTTTCGTGCTAAAAGTGAAGTGAACAGCAAACCGATAAAAGCAAAAAGACTGATAACAAAATGCCGGGTTTCGTACGTGTCGAATGGCGAAATGTATTCTTCGGCAAACGCACAGGTAAGGTTTACAAACGGACCATAATTCACCAGATGATCGTGAAGTTTTCTGTTTGTGTCTAATGCCCGTGTGTCTTCACCTCCGGTCTGGAAATACGAAATTACCTCGGTAAAATATTTTCGGTCTTCCGGTTCGTCCCAGGTTATTCCAAAATCAAAACTCAGATATGGAAGCAAGACTAAAGAGAAAAAACAAAGCAGTGCAAATAGCAACCTGTAAAGCGAATGATTGCCATTATTAATCCCGGATAAGCCTTTCGATTTTATTGACTTGAGCGGTTCTGTAATAAACCAGTTTATACGGCTTCCAAATGCCGCAAGCCAGCCTTTGAAATACGAATAATTAAATTCTTCAGAATTGCCCTGTCGAACAGCAATCTCATCCTGAACCATTCCATTAAAAATACAATGAGGCGCAAAACGATAGGCAGAATTATCCAATACTGTGGCATCAAGGAGATTGCGTTCCCTGAGATCCAGCACCGAAACAACCGAAATTCCGGAATCTAATCCGTTGAGTTCGGTTACGCCAAATACTTTCACGAAGAACAAACCGATTCGCTGAAGAATACTTCGTTTCGTTTGTTTGTCGGCAGCTTTGTCGGCGAGATATATATGCCCTCCGGTAAGTCCCGGATTTACCCGCATGCTGTGCTGAATTGAATTTAATGCGGCAACTGAAACAGAAGGGACTACCGCAGCAAATGAGGCATTTGTGGTTTCAAGAGTCGCTGCAATCTGGTCGTAAGAAATAATGCCTTTTGACTCATTAGCCGATTTGCCGCATACCAGAATCTGATCGGTTCCAAGTTTCTGTTTGAAGTCCTGAATTTTAGTTAATACCTCATCCTCATTAGATGAATTTACACCGGTAACGATGTACAAAAAACTTCTGGAAGGTGCGGTTGATTTCTTCTTGTCGAACGATTTAGCCATAAGTCCCGGTTCCTTTTTTCAGGGAATCAAAACTAAAAAAAAGGCCGGAGGTATAACGATGCTTGTGAAGTTTTGGGAAACATTTGGCGAATGCACCACAGTAAGCCGGCAAAATCAAGTTGGTGTATACTCCGTCACCTGCCGGAAAATCCAGATTATTTTATCAATGAAATGAGATCCGGTTTCCTGATATTACTGTGTTTCAATGTTCGAACTGATTTTAAATCTGTGACTTGTTTTACCGCATCAACCTGAGTATAATAGGTTCGCAGCAAAACAAAGCCTATGTTTGCCCCATCACTCACAAAGGCTTTTCCCTTTCAGAAATTTTTCAGCCGCAGATTTCTTTAACGTTTTTGGCTTTGTCAGGAGACCCTGAATTATTTGTTCTGCCGGGAGGTTCGAGTCAGGTTATAAAACTGTAGCTCTTTCCACGATTCAGAACAGGAGTCAAACACTTAAAAAGATTTATGTACACACATTCAAAAAAACACAAACCTAAAGGACCTCCAAGGGTTTTTAAACCATCTAAAAAGAATACCGTAAAATCAGGCGTTTCGTATGATCTGGAAAAGATGATACAAACCGAGCGCAATAAGAACCGGGAAGAGTTTACAGTTTCTGAACCGCAACCATTTGCAACGTTTAAAGATTTTCAATTAACAAAATCGCTTGGTCAGGCAATCGACGCCGGAGGATATATTCACCCGACAGAGATTCAGGCAAAGTCTTATTTTAAAATCCGTAATGGAGAAAATGTAGTGGGGATTGCCGGAACCGGAACCGGTAAAACGGCAGCCTTTCTCATTCCGTTGATTCAGCAAATGCACACAAATCGCCGGGAAAACACAACTCTTGTGATCACTCCCACCCGCGAACTTGCATCGCAGATCATTCAGGAATTTTCCAAACTCACCAAAAGTTCCGATTTGAAATCTTTAGTGATTATCGGAGGAACCGATATCAACCGCGCAGAACGGGAATTAAAAAACCGCATGGATCTGATTGTGGCAACACCCGGCCGCTTACTCGATCTCATTCGCCGGAATTCATTTCAATCCGCAGCAGTTAAAAAGTTGGTGTTGGATGAATTTGACCGAATGTTGGATATGGGTTTTATTTCGGATATCCGGAACATTGTGAATTCACTGGTTAACCGTAATCAGACTTTGCTTTTTTCGGCAACACATAACAAATTTCAGGAGCCACTCATTCGCGAATTTTCCGGTAATTCTCATTGGGTTTTCGGATCAAAACCTACCTACACCGGAAGCGGAATCGAACAGGAATTGATTCGTCTTGAAGTCAATCAGAATAAACTTGAGGTAATCGAAAATCTGATTAGCGAAGCCGATGGAAAAGTGCTTCTGTTTTGTGAAACCAAACATCTGGTTCGGAAAATTCATAAGAAACTGGTTGGTCGAAATATAAATGCATTATCGATTCACGGAGACAAGTCGCAGTCGGCTAGAGAAAATGCTTTAAAACAATTTAAAAACGGCTCGAACCCAATTCTGGTCGCAACGAATGTTGTGGCAAGAGGAATTGATATCTCAGATGTTTTACTGGTTATTAATTACACGGTGCCGAGAGACTTCAGCGACTATGTTCATCGGGTTGGAAGAACAGGAAGAGCCGGAATGCAAGGCAGGGCAGTAACATTTTTAGACTAAATTTATTAATACATGGCAAAACGTTCGCAAACCACATTTTTTAAAAAGCAAAAGGCAGACGGGAAGAAGAAAAAGCAAGAAGAAAAATTTCAGAAACGACTCGAACGGGCTAAAGTGAAAAAAGAAACCAAAGAGAGCGGAACAATGCCGGATCTGATAGATTTCGATGCGTATAATAAAATTACAGGTGCAGATGAATTAACTCAGAATGAAAATGATGATTTGTCAAATGATGCATCACCAAACAATGATTAATTATTACATAAATGAATAAAGGAACAGTAAAATTTTTTAACAGAGAAAAAGGATTTGGTTTTATTAAAGATGACGAAACTTCTCAGGATGTATTTGTTCATCAAAGCGGACTAATAGACAGCATCAGCGAAAACGACCGCGTTGAATTTAACACGCAGCGGGGTTTAAAAGGTATTAATGCCGTTGATGTTAAAAGAATATAGCCGTTTGTAATTTTTTGTTCGTAGCAACGAACTAACGGTTGCGGTCACAGATTTTGTAACATTATTTTTAGTGAATTGCAATTGAATTAAAGTTACAATTAGTTAATGGTTTCAGAATTTCTGGAACCATTTTTTTTGGGTTTTGAAATGGTAATTCCTCAGGAGTTTATTTCGCTAAAAACGGAAAACCATGGTTGCCTTTACGCCGAAAGGATGAGCCTTCGGGTTGTCGAGATACGTAAGGCGATGAATAAAATCTACCCGAAGACAGCGAAAAATATTTTCAATTCCGTAACCTAATTCAACGTATGGTTTATTTCCAAACTGACCAATCGGGGTAACGCTGTTTCCTTCCGTGTCGAATTTGGGAATGAGGTTGTAATTGGCTTTCGATAAACTTCCGTACACCGCTTTCACATTAAAGAAGGAACGCCATTTTAATTTTCGCATTAACGGAATCCGGTTCATGATGAGTCCGTTAAACTGGTGTTCGTAATGACCTGCGATATATTGATCCGCGACGAATTCGTAATAATTCATCAGGTTATAAAAAGTCTTGTTGCTGAAATACCCCTGATTTCCGCGCATCACTTCCAAAACCGGATACGGCAGTGTTCCCATAGTTTTTCCAACCCAGAAGTTGTATTCGAAAGTTCCGAGATTGGCCAGACTGTTAAACTGCCAAACGTGAATACTGTATTTTTCAAATTGAAAATCTCCGTTTAAAACACCGGCAATTCCTTTTGTAAATCCGAGAGTAACAACCGGAGCTTTGAGATTTCCCAAACTAACTCTTTCGTGTTTTCGAACTACTAATTGTTCTTTGTGAGACAACCTGCCTTCAAGTGTTATCGTAGTTAAATTAAATTGTCTTGAGACCGGCGAAGCACCGCCCATTTCCGGTTGGGTGTAATACAGAAAATTAAAATTCCCGACTTTCTCGAATGTCAGATTTCGTGTTCCGAGAAAAACCCGTTGCGTATAGCCTTTAAAAAGTTCGTGCTCAACCCAGAACTGATATGATTTAGACCGGTTGATGCGATTTGTGCCAAGCAGGGCAAACGCATCGTACAATGCGGAAGTTCCGTAATCCTTGTCTGTTAAACCAATGAGTTCCACATCACTTTTGGCGGTTAATCCTAATTTGGTCCAGTGCGTTTTGGAAACGATGTACGAGAGCTTCACTCCGTATTTGTATTTCTGATCTTTTAATCCGTATGCACCGTAAACCCGGCAAAACCATTTATCGCTGAATTCCTGCGTGGTTCGAAAACCGACTCGGGTTCGCACACCTTCCATGGCGTTGTATCCCAATAAATAGTAATACGCACCGACTTCAATTTTTCCCATCGGCTTGTACCCTTCTACAATTATTTCTACGAGATCGACATACGTTTTTATGATGGGTTGGTTCTTTAATGAATCCACCATTTTATAAATCCGCAGATCTGAGGCAGAAACCTGTTCATGCCGGCTGGTGTCCCAAAATGTTTCATTGAAATCGCGGGCATTGATGTCCATCGAAACTTTCTCGTCGTAGAATTTAAGTTCGTGTTCTTTTTCCGCAACAATGTTTTTGTTGGAACTGTAATACATACCTACCATGCCGAGCGTATTATCGGTGACTTCGGCGATATCAATGAGCACTCTGAGTCTCGATGGAATCCAGGCACCGGGAGCAGCCTCAACCAATTCCTGATGGATCTTCAGTTTTTCAATAAAATTGATGTTGGCTTCTTTAGTAATTTCTAAGGTGAGTTGTTTTAAAGCGTAGGTCGAATCGGTGATCCAGATCATTCCGGAGAAAACGAGATCGTATTTGTTTTTCGGAAAAACCCGGATCTGATAGCACCAGTCTTTGCCGATGTACATGCTGTCGACAAGCCTGTAATCATAATACACCTGAGCTTGAGCCGAAATAGGGGAAATAAAATCCTTGTCCAGAATGTACAGATTGTTGTCGTAGAAATTGTATTGCTGAAAAGTGGATCCGAGGAGTTGAGAAACGTAACTGTCTTCTCCTACACCGACTCCCGAAACTTTAGATGCGTGGATCACCTCTTTGGTTCTTCGGGGTGATTTTTTAAAATAATAATCGCTGAGTGTTTCGGAAACAAATACCGGTAAAACAGGAACCGTGCTGTCGGGTGTGAGAACAGAAATCGTATCAAACAGCGGTTCCATTGCCTGAAATATCTTCCGTTTTTTAAACCGGTCTGAAATATTGTCAACCGCGAGCTGAACCTTGTTGTAACTTTCAAATTCGTAATACGAAAGCTTGTCGATGTTGTATTCAGATCGATTGCGTTGTGCGTTTTTGATAATTCTCAAAGCCGGATTTTCGCCGGGTCTGATTTCCACAACTCCCAACATATTGTCGTCGGGTTGCATGAGAATTTCGTATGTGTTGACCTGATTGCGCTGAATTTTAAAACCAATATTGATGTAACCGATATAGGTGACAAAAAAAGAATCGGAAGCCTGTGTAAGAGTGAGATTGAATCTTCCGTCGAAATCGGTCATGGTTCCCTGAGATGACCCGAAGACAATGACATTCACATAGGGAAGCGGTTCACCTGTGGATGCATCCGATACCGTTCCTTTTATGATGGTTTGGGTGTAACCGGAAAGCCCGCAAAAAATCAGAACAAAAAGTGTGAGATATGTCTTGAAAAAATTTAGCACATCGTAACGGGTGAAAGCCTTTTAAAATTTTGGTTTAAAAAAACGAATTATCGGTCATTAATCCATTAGTCTATTCGCGGGTTTGTACTGAATTAACAAACACTTGAAACAAAGTTCAACGGTTTCAAAGTAAAAATTCCCGGACCGTTTGAACGAAGAATGTCGGATTGTCGGCATGCACCCAATGCCCGGCGTGAGGAATTACCACAAATTCCGCGTTCGGAAAATGTTGAAGAATTTCAACTTCATCTTCCGCAGTGATGTAATTCGAATTTTCTCCTTTTATGAAAAGCGCATCATTCGAAACCGGCCAGTCGGGGGTTACATCTTCAATAATGCGGTCGTAATATTTATGAATAACAGGAAGATTGAGTTTCCATTGGAATCCGCCTTCTGGTCTTCGCTGAATATTTTTCAGGAGAAATAAACGCACTCCCGATTCCGGGATCTGAGGTGCCAATGCATTTTCGATGTCGCTTCGGTTGTCGAACGATTTCAGATCTAAACCAAACATCGCTTCGAAAATCACATCGTGTCCGGGTTTGTATTTTCTCGGAGCGATGTCGGCAACGATCAGTTTTTGTAGCATTCCCGGAAATAAACCGGCAAATTTCATCACTGTTTTTCCGCCCATCGAATGTCCGAGAAAATGCGCCTTACCAATGTTTAAAGAATTGAGAGTTTCTTCAACATCAGCGCAAATCACTTCATAATTCATCAACTTATCGTGATCAGAACCACCATGATTTCTGAGATCAAGTGTAACTATAAATAAATCGTTTGAAAGTTCACGGGCTACATTGTGCCAGTTGTCTAACGACCCGAATAGCCCGTGAATAATTACCAGTGGTTGTTGATCAGCACTGCCGTATGTTTTGAATTTCAGGATCAATTTTCAGATCCGAATAATTGCTTTTAATCTTATCCTAAGAATTCTTCAACCGGATGATATTCCAGATTGAAGGCTTCCGATACGCCTTTATAGCAAACCTTACCGTTGATAACGTTGAGACCAAGTTTCAGTTCATTGTTGTCGGTACATGCTTTCTTCCAGCCTTTGTTTGCCAGTTGAATTGCATAGGGTAAAGTGGCGTTTGTGAGTGCAAGAGTTGATGTGTAGGGTACAGCTCCCGGCATGTTGGCAACACAGTAGTGAACCACGTCGTCGATCACAAATGTCGGATGTTCATGAGTTGTCGGGCGACAGGTTTCGATACAACCTCCCTGATCAACCGCAACGTCAACCAACACAGTTCCCGGACGCATTTCTTTCAGCATGTCGCGGGTAATAAGGTGTGGTGCTTTTGCTCCCGGAATCAAAACCGCTCCTACAATCAGATCGTGTGTTCCGATGAGTTCGCGGATGTTGTATTCGTTGCTCATAAAGGTGTTAACATTCGCCGGCATAACGTCGTCGAGGTAACGGAGACGTGGAAGACTCAGGTCCATGATAGTAACGTCTGCTCCCATACCCGCAGCCATTTTCGCTGCGTTAGTTCCAACAACTCCACCACCGAGAATCAACACTTTGGCAGGCCGAACTCCCGGAACTCCTCCGAGCAGAATTCCTCTTCCACCCATTGGTTTTTCCAAATATTTCGCGCCTTCCTGAATTGCCATTCTTCCGGCAACTTCACTCATCGGCACCAACAAAGGCAAAGAGCGATCTGCCTTTTCAACCGTTTCGTAAGCAAGACAAACACTCTTATTTTCCATCATCGCCAAAGTCAATGGTTCATGACTGGCAAAGTGGAAATAGGTAAAGAGCAACTGACCTTCTTTAATGAGTTTGTACTCGGGTTCAATCGGTTCCTTAACCTTGATGATCATTTCCGCAATTGCGTAAGTCTCTTCAATGGTTTGCAGAATGTTCGCCCCGGCATGGATGTATTCTTCGTCTGAAAATCCACTGCCGATTCCTGCTGTTGACTGCACGTGAACAGTATGTCCGTGCTTCATTAATTCTCTAACTCCGGCTGGTGTTACGGCCACCCGGTTCTCGTTGTTCTTTATTTCCTTTGGTACTCCGATGATCATGTCGGTCTCTTTTTGGGTCGGCAAAGATAGACCGTCATTCGTATATCAGACTGTTTTCATTGTGATATGATAAATTTTTGGTTTACTCTTTTATATCGGCTTACCGCACTCAAAACATAAATGCCCGGTTTTAAGAATGGAAGCGGTAAATAATCTGTGTTCGGGAACCTGCTGATGTCGATCACAATGTCTTCTCCTGTGAAACACGAAATGGCAACAAAATCAATCGCCTCATCAAAACCGCCAATTGAGAAATAGCCCTGCTCCGGAAACACCCGGATAGTAGGCGTATTGTTATTTCCATTTTCGCGGACGAACAACAACGGTGAATAATTTTGATCACCGTTGAAATCCAATTGAATGAACCGTACATAAAATTGGGTTTGCATCAATGGCATCTGAAAAGTGTACTCGTGCAACACCTCACTGTTTCCGGCTCCGGGAACAAAGCCGGCTTCGGTCCATAAAGTTCCGTCGGTGCTAAATTCTATCCGGAATCCGCTGTTATTTATTTCCGTTGCAGTTGACCAGAAGATTTGGGCGCCAAGCGGTTGCCAGATGTAACCAAAGTGAAGGAGTTCAATCGGGAGGGCGAGATTATCATCCGGAGCACAGGAAGAATAATTAGCATAAGCACTTGCCGCCCCGGTGTCGTTCCATGTAACATAATTTCCATCGGCGTTGGAAGACCATCCGTTTGTATACCGGAAATCCTGCGTATCTCCGGGAAGGATGACACGCAGGTTCCGGTAATTCGATGGTGCATTCACAAAATTTCCATTGACATTCCAGCTCGGGTCAATCGAAAACAGAACCGGAATATCTCCGGTGGAAGAACCACACCAATACGAAAAATCAGGCGTGTCGGTTGGTGCTTCATACATCACCACGAAATAGCTTCCAGCCCTGATGGTGTCTGCATTTGTTGCGTTCAGAAAATTAAAATCACACGTTCCGTTAAGATAAGCGTTTAGAGCGTTTACATAACCCGCATTTCCGGAAGAAAGGAACGAATCGGAGTAGGTTGTGGTAGCCGGAAATGAGTTGCTGTACCGAAGCTGAAAGTCACCGGAAGAAACAACGAAATCCCCACCGGAATTGTAGAGCACAACGTACTCGTTTTCTCCCTCCGAACCCCCGCCGGAACAGGCATTTACCATTACGCTTCGCAGGCTTTGCGCTTCTGCTAATACGGCTAAAAGCAGGAACAATACGAGGATAAGAACCCTCAGAGTTTTGAGTGTTTGATTCATGATTAAAATGTTTGGTTGATTGAATTTACAGAAATTCTGACTCAATTAAAACCGACCGCGACATGTGTCTCAAAACCCGCTTCCCGTTTCATTGCCGTTAGCATTTACTTTTGCATCGCTCATGCTTCGAATACTCCGGAACCTGCTTTTTATACTTGTTATCTTTCAATCGTGTCGTGAGGAAGAATCTTTTTTTACCGGCTCAGTTACGCTCCAGCCCAGTATCGACACCATCTTTTTTGATACGGTATTTACCGATTTCTCTCCGGGTGTTCCGCTTTCGGTGAATAAGCAATTCACTATTGTAAACCCGTTGAACCAGTCGGTGAAAACCAATATTAGCGTGGGCGGAGGAAAGGAAAGTCCGTTTCGCATTAATGTCGATGGTCGCGTAGGGCCTGAGGTTACCGATGTAGAAATTCTTCCGGGTGATTCTATTTATGTCTTTGTGGAAGTAAGTGTCGATCCTATTAATAATGGTCCGGACTATTTGCCGCTGATCGTACGCGATTCCATTGTGATGAGTACAAATGGAAACCGGCAGAATGTACAACTCAGAGCCTGGGGACAAGACGCGCATTATTACCTGAATGACACGATTTGCGATATGGTTCTGGATGATAAACTCAAACCGTATGTGGTTCATGGTTATTTATATGTCCCTGAGAATTGCGTACTCACGATTAAACCCGGTGTGCGTTTTTATTTTGCTCCCAGGTCGTGGCTTTACGTGGAAGGAACTTTGAAAATCGAGGGCACGAATGCGGAACCGGTTTGGTTTGAAGGCGATCGTCTTCAGCCCGATTTTGAAGAGGAAGCCGGACAGTGGGGTGGCATCTGGTTCGACTATCTGAGTAATAATAATACCATAACGCACGCCCGAATTAAAAACGGAACGGTTGGAATTTACTGTGATTCTTCGGCATCAATCGGCTCGGTTCCGAATGTGATTGTGCAGAATACAATGGTGAGAAATATGTCGTACGACGGATTGTCCGGTAAGTCGTGTTACATACGAGCGATTAATTCTGTATTCGATAATTGCGGCCGCTATTCCTTTTTAGGGTTATGGGGTGGCAAGTACGAATTATACCACAACGACTTCATAACGTATGGATATTACTTCGGAAGGAAGGATCCCACTTTCGTTCTCAATAATATCGAGACAAACGAATTCGGACAGGTTTTAAGAACCTTCAACATTTCTGCAGATGTAAAAAATTGCATCATCGATGGAAATTTAAAAGAAGAAGTAGGTTTTGGAATTGATCAGAATAAGGTCGGTTCATTCACCTTTGATTTCAATTTGTGTAAGACCCAACAGAAGCTCGATCAGAATAATCTGAAGAATGTGCTGATTAATTCAGGAGATGTAATTTTTGTGAACTACCGCAAATACGATTATCACCTTGATCCCGCTTCACCGGCAATAAATATTGGTGCTCTGATTGGAATTAATACCGATCTCGAAGGAACAACGAGAGATTCGAAGCCGGATGCAGGTGCATTCGAATTCCATTAATTCCGGGAATGTCGGCGGATTTTCAGTGTAAACAGTTTTTGATTTCGCAGAGGAATTCCGCGATGAAGGTGGGAACCGACAGCATGTTGCTCGGGAGTTGGGCTGATTTTTCATTTTGTCACAACCTGCTCGACATTGGAACGGGAACCGGACTTTTATCACTGATGATCGCCCAGCGTTTTCCGGAAATCCGGATTACTGCAATTGAAAATGATGCGGGTGCAGCAAACGATGCTGAGCTCAATTTTTACCGGTCGGTTTTTTCGGATCGAATTCAACTGATCCGGGCAGATGCATCCCACTGGAGATCCGATACAATTCTGTTCGATGCCATTATCTGCAATCCGCCGTATTTCACAAACGGACCGGAAGCCGGAAATGCGCAACGTCATCAAGCCAGAAATGCCTGTCATTTTAATGAGGAAGATCTCGTAAGAATAATAGATTCGTCGTGTTCGGATGCTTTAAAAATCGCACTCGTGCTGCCGGTTGATCGTTTCCAATCGTATTCAAAATCTTTGGATTCAGCCGGATTAAAGATTGTGGGAATTATGAAAATTCATCCGAAACAAGGCAAAACCGAAAGTCGATATCTCGCACAATGGGGGCGAAATTATACCGGCGAACCGATCATCGATTCTTTGAACATCCGGGATTCTACAAACCAATACAGTTCAGCATATAAAAAGCTGACAGAGGATTTTTATTTGGGGTTGGGTTGAAATGCAGCCAAATCCAAATCTCTAATAAATCATAAGGAAAGCATAAAATCGATCTGGTCTAAATCAATTACATCTGTGGACCGGATCATCAGGTGTTGCTTATAAATTTCGATTTCACAATTTTCGATATCAATCAAATGCTCCACTATTTTTTCAATAGATGAAGAGTCTTCGCCTTGTGAGATAGGGAAACATTTATAATCACCGATATCCATCGCTTCTTTCGGATTGAAAACATCATAGAATTTTTCCGTTAGTTCTTTTTGTCGGAAATAATAATGACCGGAAGAGTGCGGGATTTTCATTATTAAAACCAGATATGAGAACGAATCTGCGACTACAATACCCATTTCCTTTTCAGACTCGGCATTAACAAAATGATATCGCAATTGGTTGAAAGAGTTATTGTGAAGCGTAATTGTTTTAAAATGCCATTTGGGTGTCTTGTCAACTTTTTTAAAACCTAAATCCAGTAAACGATTTACAATTCGCATGGTCATTTCTTCTGTCTCGTCTCCGGCTAATGCCAATTGATCTTCGGTGAAATAAGGAAATTCTTCCGGCAGATCCCACTTTCCAGATTCTAATTGTTCCAGTGTGAGATGAGCCCCTGTAATCGGATCATAGACTGTTTCCGTGTCTAAACTTTTTTCGGTTTGCTCAGATGTTTGGCCTTTCTCATTCCGAATAAGATAAATTGGCCAACCGAACATTATAAGGACCAGTATGCCAATAAGCAAAAAATCCATACTTATTTCTTCGTCTGAACTCCGTCGTACTTAGTCCAGTCAATCTTGTTCATGAAGCGCCGTTCAAGACTTGTCCATTGTGATTCGGGACGCCATCTTCCGCGGCCATAAGCATAGCGCGCTTTTTTCCAGCTTCCGTACAAATCGTAATTTTTTTTTAGATAATATACTCCGGCGATGATGTAATTCTGCCGGGTTTTTCCGCCGGTTAACTTCAATTCTTTATACAACATAAAAAACGATCGTTCGATAATCTGAAGATCGCCGTCTTTGATCAGATAGCTGTGGTCGTAAATATTCGGCCAGCGGCTTTCGTTCATTCCGATTTCATAAATGAGTTCGTACGGAACTCCGAAAGCTTCTGCCACGCTGTCGACAAAATCGAGAATCGAAGGAACCAACTGAACATGACAGGAAGTATCAAAACAATTGTTTAGTGCAACCGAAATCGAATCGTGTCTTAAAGAATCGCAATCACACGGAAGAACCTGAATCATGATCGAACCTTTGCGGCCATCCGGAAGAATTGTGTCCTGTTCTTCTTCCTGAGCAAAAGCAGTTGAGGCTATCGCAACAGAAAAAACTAATGATATCAGCAGCCAGGCTTTGGTCATCGTTAATCGGTCGGGCAAGATAATCATTCCACCAAACTTACACTTTATTGGATTCGGCTGTTGCCGGTGGTTAACATCCTGTTCAATTGGTACTCAGTCGATAACAGCCATGTTAAATTTTGGTTTTTTAATTTCCGCTGATCAAATCCGGCGAACAATGCCGGTTTCAATTCCGTTCTTTGCGTAATGCACCGCTGGCTATTATCATTAATTCTGTTCTCTGCAGTTCTTCCGGTTTTAGCACAAACGGAAGAGCATACCTGCAAGGAATTAATTTATCACGATCAGCGGTTCAATCCTTCGAAGCCGCTTTTCAAATCCACAGCCGGCCACAACATCGACATTATTTACGACCGGTTAGAGTTTGATATCGATCCGCGTTTTAATGAAATGAGTGGAGTGGTAACTACTTATTTTAAAGCGCTTGGCTCCACGGTTTCCACCATTAGCCTTGATCTTTCAGACACATTAATGGTGAATAAAGTTTCAACAAGAGGCGTTGATCTTAACTTCAGTCATCAGAATAATCTGCTCATTATTACTCTGGAAAAACCAATAAATACCGGGCAAACCGATTCCGTGCGAATTGAATATTCCGGCGATCCGACCAACAATATTTACCAGAGTTATGCGCGTGAAAAATCCAGAACCAATGATCCGCACCCGATAGTTTGGACGATCAGCGAACCCTACGGAGCGTATATGTGGTGGCCTTGCAAAGACGGACTAACAGACAAGGTTGACTCCCTCGATATGTTTGTGAAAATCCCAAAAGGGAACAAAGCCGCTGGTAACGGAATTCTGGTGGATACTGTAAGTCTCAATGATTCGCAGGTGGTTTATCACTGGAAACACCGGTATCCGATAGCGACCTACCTCGTTGCCACGGCGGTTACCAATTACGAAGAGTTCACCGATGTTGTATATTTTAAAAACGGAGACACGCTGCCGATTCTAAATTACATCTTTCCGGAATACGTTCCGTACGGAAGAAACCCGGCAAAGGAAACCGTGCGGATTATGAAGATGTACGACTCGTTGTTCGGGCCTTATCCTTTTATAAAGGAAAAATACGGACATGCCCAATTTCTTCGGGGCGGCGGAATGGAACATCAGACGATGACGTTTATGGTCGACTGGAATTTCGGATTAGTCGCTCACGAACTTGCCCATCACTGGTTTGGTGATAAAGTAACCTGCGGGTCGTGGTCAGACCTTTGGTTAAATGAAGGATTTGCCACGTATTGCGCACTCTTATCGTACGATATTTTGTTGAGTCACGACGACTTCATTGCCAATAATCTCGGAAGTAGGAGCAGAGCATTTGAGAATACAAGCCTGCCGATTTATGTTTTTGATACGTTGAACGTAAGTCGTCTTTTCAGCTCTCAACTCACTTATAACAAAGCCGCACAAATGCTGCACATGCTGAGATGGATTCTGGGTGACGATGATTTTTATTCCGGTTTAAGAGCGTATCTTGAAGATAGTCGGCTTGCCTATGGTTTTGCGCGGTCTGAGGATTTGCAATTTCATTTGGAACAAGTGTCCGGTCGCGATCTCAACTACTTTTTTGATGAATGGTTGTACGGGGAAGCGTATCCCGAGTTAACGGCAGAATGGCAAAATACCGATGGTGGTGTTCAGGTACGGATTAAACAAAAAAGTATTTCTCCGACCGTTTCATTTTTTCATTTGCCCATTGAGCTAAAGGTCGAAAATGCGAGTGAAATAAAGTACTTCCGAATAGAACCGCAGATCGCGGATACAACATTCTTTCTTCCGACAAACTTTGTCGCCGACTCGCTTTTTATAGATCCTAATTATTGGATTCTCACTAAAAATTCCGTGTTCCGGTTAGATGAAATTTCGAAGGGAATAAAACTGATTCCCAATCCGGCCACGGATGAGATTACAGTATATTTTACCAATGAAAAACTGAAAGAAATCCGGGTTTACAATTCGGTGGGGCAATTGATTTCAGTTACGCAAGTTGGCGCCGGATCGAATCAACAAACGGTGGATCTGAACCCGATGGTTCCGGGAATTTATATGATCGAATGCACCGGAAATTCAGGGAGAATCGCCCGCAGTGAATTTATCCGGCAGTAGAAAAAATTCGAAGTTTGATTTTTTAAGATCGCTTCTTTTTTAAAGACGATTTTTGCGCCATGTATCCACTTCTTTTATTACATGGTGCCCTGGGCAATGCAGATCAGTTTCAACCACTAAACGGATTAATCACCGACCGTCAGGTTTTAACTATGACTTTCCCCGGTCACAGCGGAAAGGCGCATCACGGCGCACTGAACTTTGAAATTTTTGTGGATGCAATTCAATCGTATCTCGACAAAAGAGACATTGAAGTTTGCGATGTTTTCGGATTCAGTATGGGTGGTTATGCCGCATTAAAATCTGCCATTCGCTTCCCCGACAGATTCCGGAAAATAGCCACACTCGGAACCAAATTCAACTGGACACCCGAATCGGCAGCCAAAGAAGTTGCCATGTTAAACCCGGATAAGATTCTGGAAAAAGTTCCGGCTTTTGCTGAGACTCTGGAAGAACGACACGGCGAAAACTGGAAACAACTGATGCAGCAAACCGCCGGTATGATGACAGCTCTCGGAAACGGACAAGCCATGAAAGAAAGCGATCTTTCGGAAGTATATAACCGTGTAGTGATTGGCAGAGGGAGTGAAGATAAAATGGTGAGTGAGGAAGAAAGTCGCTGGGCGGCCCAAAATCTCTGGGACGGATCTTATGTCGAATTGCCGGGAGTTGAACATCCGTTCGAGAAAATGAATTTCGACGTTCTGGCGGAATTTATTCTCACGAATCTGAACCGGTAGCGGATATTAAATATTCGTGAAATCCTTTTGTTGACAGTGCTTCTCCTCTTAAGGGTGAGATATTTTGTATACTTTTGAGCAAGCCACTTGTCAATTTTGAAACCAATTACCAAACTGAAAGGATTCGTTCCGATTTTTTTGTGCGGAATTACTTTTCTGCTCATTGGAAATTCTTTAGCCAAAGCTCAAAAACCAGTTAACGACAGTTGCTCAAAGGCAATCATCATAAACCTTGGAAACGGAGGTTTCGGAAGAGGTTTGTTTATCAGTGATTCTGTAAGCATCGACAGCGCAACTATTCAAACCGGTGAGTATTTCCACTCTTCACTCGTTTCAGCGGGGAATGATAAAAAGAGTGTCTGGTATCGGTTTTATATCCCATCCCGACGAGGAGTTAACATAGAATTAAAGCAACACGCAAATGCAATAGCAACCAAGGATTGCGGATTTACAACGTACAAGAGCGAATCGTGTTTGCCAACTTCAACCATGGCAACGGCTTCAAAAATTACAACACTCAACCAATTCGGCAGTTCCTTTAATCCTTGTATGGATCCGGGTTGGTATATGGTTCAGGTAAGTGCTAAAAGCCGGGCGGCAGGAAAAATTTATCTCGAAATCACTACGAGTTATCCGTATGAATATTCTGCGGTTGTTAATGCCAAGTACGATGTAGCGGATAGTGCTTATCGCTTTGGAAATACCATTGTTGGTTTTGGCGGAGATAACTCCAAATATGTCGACTTCGAATTGGGATGTTACACAATTGATGATTCAAGCGAATTCTATGCGGATTTAGGTGCAAATTATCTTGCGTTTAATCAGAGTGCCTGGTTCACATTCCAGGCTAATAAAAATGCAGACAACTCTCAAATCGCACTTCGTCCAATAACCAATTGTGTTCGAAACGACTCTTTTGCCTATCGCCTTTATAAAGGAGATTGCCGGTCAACCGCAAGTGTGATTCTTCTGGATTCCGCATTCTCCGACTGGAATTCCGGGTCAACCTGTTCCGGCAATTGCAGCGATGTTGTTTTTGATTATAAATGTCGTTTTGATTCCGGAGAATTTTATTCGATTCAATTTCTGTTTCATGAGGATCAGGTGAATACCATGAGACTTACCTTGTCTGATCAAACCGGAAGATTCGACAGCGGATATCATCAACCGAAGATTGGTCACTCAAATGAAATCGGAGTTGTTCGGGGAAATGTTATCTACAATACCAGTTTTACCTGCAACTCCTACATATCAGACAATGTTTGCGGAAATGCCAACGCATCTCCAATCTCACTCGGGAATTTTAAATACAACCTGAGTCAATGGGTGTCTTTTGACCTGGATCAGCAGTCGGCTCTTACCATCAATTTTGCTAATTACATTAACAATTATAAACGTTACGATCTTTTAGCCTGGAGACTTTTCAAAGACACCATTACATCCAATTGTTCGGATGTTGACACGATGAATATTATTGCTTCGGGTGTGGGTACATACGGAAGTTATGCGTATAGCCTGAAATGTCTGGAGCCCGGGAAATACAGTATACAGTTATTAGGTTCAGACAGCCTCCGGGATTACAGTAACTGGAAGTGTTCGGGAACAATGCACCTTGGCGGAGATTATAGACTTACTCTCACACAAAGTCAATTACCGGTTTCAAACCGATTTTCATTAGCAACAACTACATCTGTTGATTCGGTTAATAATTACAGCACATTAATCAAGAATGGTTATGTGACGGCCCAATATGATACTGTGTCGTGTAACGATGCTTTGTTACCCGAAGACAGATGTGAACCCTTATTTCACAAAGCCATGTACCGAACCTTTGTGGTGGGAGACGCAGACAAAGATGGCAGGGCAGACAGCGGGTTAGTTTACATAACCAATCTCCTTCAAGGGTATGTAGGTTATCCGTATTATAACTACCACGCAAATCACCGTATTTATAAAGGAGATGCGAAAGCCCTGAGAGCTGCTCAATCGGGAAGTGCTTACCCAGACACCCTTTTTGGTTTAACACCTTACAGCGAGTGTATTCCTAATAGTGCTTATCAGATGGGTGTTTGTGTAGAACCGGGAATTTATACGCTCGTTTCCACGTTTGATTCAATTGCCATAACTCTTACCGAACGGCCGAATGTCTATTTCTACAGTAGTCACACAAAACACAATACCTATGCAACCGCAGAATTTATTGATTCGATTTCCGGTGTGGGTTCATGGTCCGGAGAGCGGGATACAATCAGTTGCTCTGTAAATCCGGATACAATTGATGGTAATTATTGTGGAAGACGAAATACGTATCACGTTTTTTATCTCGATACTACTTGTGTTTTAACAGCCTCAATCGACTACGGAACTTATGCTTACGGAGGAAGAAGGTTTTCACTTTACTCTGGTGATATACGCAACGGAAAATCAGGATTAAAGGTTGTTAACGACGGTTCCAATTGGAGTTGTTTGGCTACATATTCCCGAACTATTTCAGATTGTTTTCCCCTCTCTCCGGGTTTTTATACCGTGGTAATCAGCGAGGATCTTGATGTCGGGTACGACTCACTCAACCGTGAAAACAGTTCCGGGCCACGATTATATCAGTATCCGCATAAAGTCTATATCTCTACAAGAGCCTCAACCATTAACCCAAAGAAATATTACCGCCCGTCTTTGGCTGCCTATGCGGATAGTCTGGTAAACAACAACCAGCCTTTGAGTTTCGACACGAATTATTCTAGCATAAACGGAATGCAACTGAAACTCAAAAAATATCAGTTGCCTCGGGAGTATCTCGAATGTGATCTTGATACTCCGCTGAATTATTATCCCAAAAACCAATTGTGTGATACCGGAACAACCGACATTGTGTATTACACTTTCAATCTTGAAAAATACTCGTTTGTTAAAATCTGGGGAAATACAAGTGGCGGAACCTGGGATTCCAAACTCTATAATCTCGATGTTCGAACAGATTCAGCAGCACTGGATACTGCGGTGCCGGTCCAGAATTGTAATTACAACCCCAATTACATGGAGTTCTGCGGTCTGCCGGCCGGAACGTACAGCTTGCTATATTTCTGCGAAAGATCAAAAGGGCAAACTGCTACGGTTTATCCGGTTGTGTACATCGATAGTATATTTAACTCCCGGTTCGACAGGGCTGCCAATGCCTATGATTTCGGTAGAATTCCGGGTGATGGAAATTATTACGATGGAAAAGTCGGTGATGTACATCCTTTAGACACAGCACTTCCACCAAGCCATGATTTTTTCACATGTAAAACAGGCGTAAGTGAAACAGACCCGACAAGCTCGAATTGTGGAGGCCACATAAACCCGAGAGTTTATTTAAACGATTCGAACATCGTGATGTTCCCGTATGATTCGGTGTATCAATATTATCACAATCAATCCTATTACCCTTGGTCTTTCATCCGACGAAATCTTTGGTATTCCTTCGTAATCCGGGGAAGGGGAAATGTGACCGTTGATTTAAAGGGCTTAACAGCTTCCGGTTTACAAAATACTCCCGGTCTTACGTTCCGGTATTCTATTTACGAAAGTGATGAAGATGGGAGTCTTTCTATGGTTGACCTCAAAAGCATGGGAAAGATTGATTCAACTCTTACCAGCGGTTTGACCTATATCGCCAACGACTATTATTACTGTTATTACACGTCACCACTTTCAATCACTTTTCCAATTTCCGCTTGTGAGTCGGTGCGGGACCGACGCTATTATGTGTTGGTGGATTTGGATGGTTATAACTACTCATCGAGTCCCGCAATTAACTCTAATGTCTGGCTGGAAATTAAATACGACAGCGCTTATCTGCCGGATACCAGGTTCGATTATTATTCTACGGCCAATAAGGTTAATGGTCTGAACGACGTGAATCTTTTGCAGAATCCGGGTTTTGAAAACAGCAACTTCTGGACATCCGCAAAAGGAAACTGGTATCTTAATCAGAACCAGACAACCGGATTAAAAGGAAATCACGCCTGGGCTTACTCGTATTACACGTGGCGAAACGATACGGTGGAAATCTATCAGGATGTGGACATGACGCAGTATGCTTCACAGATTGTAGCCGGAACCGCTACTCTTTCATTCTCCGGATATCTCAAGTCCAAAAACGAATCTACTCCGGATGATGGCCGAATAGTAGTGGAATACCGTAATGCCTCCGGAACGGTTTTGTCGACCTATACTTCTTCGTGGTACGGGAATTCTTCTGCCTGGACTCAGGTTGCTCACTCGAAAACGATACCTGTCGGAACCAAAACGGTTCGGGTGCGATTACAAGCCAGAAACAACGGAGTTAATTATTATTCCGACGTTTATTTTGATGAAATGGATTTTCGGGTTTCTGTTCCGAATTCAACCGTTCACACAACACTAAAAAGCAATGTTCTGTACAGAGGAGATCTTACCTACTTCGCAGGATCAACCATAGACACAACAGATATTTATCATTCGCCCGGGAATAGTTATTCGTGTTACACCAAAGATGTCGGAGGAACTGTATGGTATAAAGTGGAAGTCGATTCTGTCGGCTACATGTTTTATAATTATGTGTATCACTACTTCAGCAGTGGTAAGGATTACGAAGGTGTAACTTACAACTCTTATCTGATGCGGGTTTATCGTTCTGATAAAGACGGTGATTCTTTGGGAGGACTTACGTATATGCCGCCCATTTCCACTTCTTCTCAATTCAACAGTCTTATGGGAAGTGGCGGATATTACATCTGTGTGCAACCGGGAACCTACTATATTCAATTAAACAAGTGTAATCAATATGCCTGTAGTGATTACATCTATCCTCAGATCGCCTTTGATTTTCACACCGGAGACTTCTGCAATAATGCCGTGCCTTTGTACCTTGATACACTGGAATCTCAATCCGACAGGTTGCTCGTTAACTGCCATACCATGGGAAACGATTTCGGTGAAGACGGAAGTGATCTGGGTTGTTTGTTCGGGCCGAACGGGTATAAATCAAGTTGGTTCGTGGTGCATTATACCGATACCACCAAGATTGACCTCGAATTTAAATTAGCAGAATACACAACGGCCAGTGCCAACGAAATCCGGTATCGAACCTATTACGGAAACTGCCAGAGTTTAACACCGGCTCCCTGCAATACAAACGCTCTTACCACCTTTACGCTGGATTGCCTTCGCGACGGAACGTACTATGTTCAAATTGTAACTCCCGAAAATGCAACGGGCGAATTAGAGATGACAGTCGAGGCAAAAGAGAATCACGATTCAACCTGTTTCCCGGTCGATATTTTTCAGCCGAATGCCGCCTTTTATTATAACACCGCCTGTCCCGAAAATGTGGTGGAGTTTATCAATACCTCATCACGGGGAGATTCAATCCGGTACTTCTGGGATTTCGGTTACAACGGTTGGACGGATACTGTTTTAAATCCGGTGGTTCCTTATCCGGCACTAAAAGCTGAGATCACCTATAATGTGAAGTTACGGGTCGTGAACATCGCACAAAATAGCTCCGATTCGCTGATTCTTCCGGTGACAGTTCCGTTTGCGCCTTATCTGGATATTCTGAACAACGATACCGTTTTGTGTAAAGGAGACAGTGTTACGCTAAATGCTGTTATCTCACACGGTAAAGGAATCTGGAGTACAGGAGATACATCAACATCGATTACTGTTTCCCGAACAGGAAAATATTTCTGGATGGTTCAGGATAAGAAGAACATTCTCGATAATCCGAGCTTCGAGAAAAATCCGGTTTCTACCAACTGGACGGTTGTAAGTGGAAACTGGCAACGTACCAGCAATTCGAGTTACGGAGTTCAGGACAGCAGTTATGTCGCGTACGTGGTGAATGCTTCCGGAGGAGTTTCGGAAATGTATCAGGATGTGGATGTGAGTCTGGATTCAATTGAAATTGATTCGGGAATTGCCAAAACTTCCCTAACCGGTTTTCTTCGGGGCTATCAGACTTATGGCGATGCGGCTCAGGTTACTTTAGAATATTTAGACAAAAAAGGAAACCTGCTGGCGATTTACCGAACCGATTATTGGTCGGAGGATTACTGGAACACCTTTACGCATTCCCGTACCACGCCGGTGGGAACCCGAACGCTTCGTGTGCGGGTCGAAGCCGATAAAATCAGTACGAACAACAACAACTGTTACGCGTTTATCGACGGACTTGTGCTGAAAATGCGCAGCGCCTGCGAGTATAAAGACAGTGTTTATGTGCAAGTGAATTTGTATCCGAAACTCGATTTACCAAGTGACACATTCTTCTGCAAGGGAGATTCATTGCTATTAAATCCGGATGTGTATTACGACAGCCCTTATGTGGTGCAGGACTCGATGAATGCTAAGCTCACGGGAAGTCTGAAGAATAATGCTTCTCACTCGGCATCAAACGGATATGTGGAACTTACGTCGAATGCCTACAACCAAAACGGGCAAATCGAATGGACCGATTCCGATTTGAAAATCACCGACACGTTTACGGTTTCATTTGATATGTATTCCGGCGGAGATGGAGGATATGCACTATGGCTTTATCTGTTCAACAGCTCAACACCAACCTCCGAAGATGTGAATGCCGGAGGTTACTCCGTGAATTTTGATGAACAGAGCAGCAATCAGCTTCAGTTTAATTGGAGTGGTTCCAGACGAAATACTACTTCTCCGGGTGTGGATATGGGAACCGGGAAATGGATAAACATCCGGATTGAATATGCCAATCAAACCTTTAAAGTGTATTCCGGCAATATGCTGATTGCATCTTTTACCGACGCTACAACCCGAACTCAAACCGGATATAAATTTGGGTTAGGAGCCCGAAACGGAGGATATTACAACATCTATCGGGTGAAGAATTTTCATATTTCTAAAAACAACCCATCGTTTGCAATTCTGTTGAAAAAGCCCAAAGTTGGCGGAACGTATTTGTGGTCTGATGGCACAACGAACGACAGCACCCGGTGGATCACTTCAACCCATAAACTTTCGCTGAAATTCAGAGATGCTTTTGGTTGTGAAAGCAATACCGACTCGACACAAATTAATGTGGTGAACCAGTACGACAGTTTGTTCACTGCATCCGATAACATCTGTGTTCTGCTCGATACTTTTTATCTCACCAAACCCGTGAGCACAGGATATTTTTACGGGCATCAGGCGGTCGATAGCCAGGGAATGGTGTTGGTGGATTCGGCTTCTTTCGGTAGTAATACCATTTATTTTTCAGTGATCGACACGTTTGGTTGTATTGCCATTGACACCGGCTCCTTTATTATTGATTCGATTCCCGATTTGCAATTCACAGCAGCAGGCCCTTTTTGTAAAAATGATTCACCTTCAAAACTTCAGATCAATCACAGCAGCGGATATTTCTTTGGCGGAACATATATCGATTCAACCGGAATTTTTGATCCGGCGAAAACAACACAGCGACTCAATCGGGTGTATTATGCAACCTTTGATCAGGACTGTCGCGGCGTAGATTCTATCGATGTGATTGTTGATAGTTTGCCGGTAATCACCATGCCGTCGTTAGGTGAATACTGCCTCAATTCCGGTTTGCAACAATTGCCTTTAGCGGATAACAATGGATTCTTTGAACCAACGCTTTATCTTGACTCAAGTGGTTTGTTCAATCCGGTAAAAGCGGGCGTTGGCGTTCATCGTACTTATTTCACTTTGGTGAACAGCAATGGATGTTTTGTTACTGACTCGGCAGACGTTACCGTCGACAGTTTGCCAAATGCAGCCATAACACCAGCCGGTCCGTTCTGCAAAAATTCTGTGAGCCAGAAACTTACCGGTTTGTACCACAACGGTGTTTTTCAAAAGGCAACCTACATTGACACTGCCGGGAATTTTAGTCCGGCTATAGCGGGTGTAGGTTCAAAAAAAGTATATCACACTGTAGTTGACAATCGGGGATGTTCGAACAAAGATTCTTTAGTGGTTCAGGTAAATGCGCTGCCAAATGCGGCGATCTCGTCTGCCGGTCCGTTCTGTTTCAACCGATCGAAACAATTGTTAATTCCCCGATTCAATAAAGGTGGTGTCTTTACGAAAAACACATACATCGATTCGATTGGTTGGTTTACGCCCCAAAAGGCGGGAACCGGAAGTCACAAGGTTTATTACACCTTCACCGATGCAAATGGTTGTTCGAATACCGATTCTATTACTGTTCAGGTTGATACCATTCCGGATGCTTCCATCGCTCCGGTGGGCCCCTTGTGTTTGGGAGATACTTCGGTTCAATTGATAATTACCGGAAAACCGGGAGGTACATTCACCACAACTTCATGGCTTGATACCAATGGAATTTTTACAGTGAAAACAGCCGGAACCGGTTCGCACAAAGTCTATTATTCGGTCACCGACGGTCAGCTTTGCAGCAACAAAGATTCGATTACCATTAAGGTGAATCCGATTCCGGATGCTTCGATTACACCGGCCGGACCGTTCTGCGAAAATTCAGGGGTTCATACGATTGCTGCTAAAATCAATACCGGTGGATATTTTTCTACAACAGCTTTTATTGATTCAGCCGGCCATTTCAATCCGGCGGTATCATCTATCGGCAATCATAAAATTTTCTATTCCTTCACCGACAGCAATAGTTGCTCGAATACAGATTCAACTATAGTTCACGTGGATTCCATTCCGGATGCGTCGATCATGGCGGCCGGACCATTTTGTGAAAACGGTGGAATTCAACTAATCTCACCGGCGATCAATTCCGGAGGATTCTTTACTAAAACTAACTTCCTTGATTCTTCGGGTTATTTCGATCCGGCTCATTCGTCAACCGGCGATCATTCGATCTATTATTCATTTACCGATGGAAACGGATGTTCGAATACGGACTCAACAATTGTTCATGTGGATTCCATTCCGGATGCTTCGATTACATCGGCGGGGCCTTTCTGTGAAAACGGTGGAATTCAGTTAATCTCACCAACGATCAATTCCGGCGGCTTCTTTACTAAAACCGGTTTTATTGATTCGAGTGGATATTTCGATCCGGCACAATCGTCAACCGGCGATCATTCGATCTATTATTCATTTACCGATGGAAACGGATGTTCGAATACGGACTCAACTGTTGTACATGTCGATTCGATTCCGGATGCTTCGATCGCAACGGCCGGGCCTTTCTGTCTGAATGCCGGTGTTCAAATCATTTTAGCGAAAACCAACAGTGGCGGTTTCTTTACTAAAACTATCTTCATTGATTCGACCGGACACTTTGATCCGGTTCAATCATCGATCGGTGATCATCCGATCTACTATTCTTTTACCGATGGAAACGGTTGCTCGAATACAGATTCAATTACGATTCATGTGGATTCCATTCCGGACGCATCGATTACACCGGCCGGCCCATTTTGTGAAAATGGTGGTGTTCAGTTAATCTCTCCCGCGATTAATTCCGGAGGTTTCTTTACTAAAACCGGTTTTATTGATTCCGCAGGTCATTTCGATCCAGCCCAATCTTCAACCGGCGATCATCGGATCTATTATTCTTTCATGGATGGCAACGGATGCTCGAATACAGACTCAACCATAATTCATGTGGATTCCATTCCAGATGCTTCGATTACATCGGCGGGGCCTTTCTGTGAAAACGGTGGAATTCAGTTAATCTCACCGGTGATTAATTCCGGCGGCTTCTTTACTAAAACCGGTTTTATTGATTCGAGTGGATATTTCGATCCGGCAAAATCATCAACCGACGATCATAGAATCTACTATTCATTTACGGATGGGAGCGGATGTTCCAATACAGATTCTACGATTGTTCATGTCGATTCGATTCCGGATGCTTCGATAGCATCAGCCGGGCCTTTCTGCATGAATGCTGGTGTGCAAATCATTTTAGCCAAAACCAATAGTGGAGGTTACTTTACTAAAACCGGTTTCATTGATTCGAGCGGATATTTCGATCCGGTTCAATCATCGATCGGTGATCACCTGATCTACTATTCATTTACGGATGGAAACGGTTGCTCGAATACGGATTCAACTATTATTCATGTGGATTCCATTCCGGATGCCTCGATCACGGCGGCCGGCCCATTTTGTGAAAATGGTGGTGTTCAGTTAATCTCTCCGGCGATTAATTCGGGTGGATTCTTTGCTAAAACCAACTTCATAGATTCAGCAGGATATTTCGATCCGGCACAATCGTCAACCGGCGATCATCCGATCTATTATTCATTTACCGATGGAAACGGATGCTCGAATACGGACTCAACCATTATTCATGTGGATTCCATTCCGGATGCTTCGATTACATCGGCGGGGCCTTTCTGTGAGAATGGCAGAGTTCAGTTAATCTCGCCGGCGATTAATTCCGGAGGTTTCTTTACTAAAACCGGTTTTATTGATTCCGCAGGTCATTTCGATCCAGCCCAATCATCAACTGGCAATCATCGGATCTACTATTCTTTTACCGATGGAAATGGTTGTTCGAATACAGATTCAACTGTTGTACATGTCGATTCGATTCCGGATGCTTCGATCGCATTAGCCGGGCCTTTCTGCATGAATGCTGGTGTGCAAATCATTTTAGCCAAAACCAATAGTGGAGGTTACTTTACTAAAACCGGTTTCATTGATTCGAGCGGACACTTTGATCCGGTTCAATCGTCAACCGGTGATCATCCGATCTACTATTCATTTACGGATGGAAACGGTTGTTCGAATACCGATTCTGCAATCGTTCATGTCGATTCATTGCCGGACGTTACAATTCAACCCGCCGGACCTTTCTGTTTGAACGACACCATTTCTGCCATCAAACCAAATCATTCCGGAGGAACCTTCATCGTAACAAATTATATTGATGTAACTGGGAAATTTAATCCGCTCAAAGCCGGAACCGGAATTTCATTAGTTCAATATCAAAGAACAGATGGCAACGGATGTTCGGATACAGGTTCGCTCACAATAACAGTTGACACCTTGCCCAATGCGTCGATTACTCCGGCCGGGCCCTTCTGTGAAAACGCATCGGTTCAGAACCTTTCGGCTCAGAAAAATACCGGAACATATAGAGCCCTTAGTTACGTAGATACAGCCGGACACTTTGTACCATCGTTCGCAGGTTCCGGTGATCATAAAGTGTATCATAGCTTTACCGACGCAAGAGGTTGTCGTAATACCGATTCTACAATCATTCATGTGGATACGGTTCCGGATGCATCGATTACTCCGGCCGGTCCCTTTTGCGCGAATGCCGGAATTAAACAAATGTCTGGTTCTACGAATCCGGGAGGAACATTTAAATCAGATATTTACATTGATGCTTCCGGGAAGTTCGATCCGCTTAAAGCGACATCCGGATTAAACAAAATCTATTACACATATACGAATTCAAAAGGTTGTTCCGATACTGATTCAACTTCGGTTCAGGTGGATTCGATCCCGGATGCTTCCATAATTCCGGCCGGGCCGTTTTGCGAAAATTCAGGTCCGCAAAAACTTAAAGCGCGCACCCACACTTCTGGAAGCTTTACTATTACTCCATACCTAAAAGCCAATGGCGATTTTGATCCGGCGATAGCAGGACAGGGAGTGCACCGGATTTATTATTCACTTTCCGATTCAAAAGGTTGTGCGAATACCGATTCTATCATAATTGAAATCACGGCACCACCCGATGCTTCGCTACCGTCTTATGGTCCGTATTGCGCAAATGATTCGTCGGAAAAACTAATCGCCGTAAATCCGGGTGGAACTTTTAGTGGTGGAAATTACATCACTTCAAACGGTGTCTTTAACCCGGGGAAAGCGAACATAACCGACAACACAGTTCTATATACATTAAGCGATACCAGCAATTGTTTCGACACCAAATCGATTGTGATTCAGGTGAACGATTATCCGCATAATTCAATTTATATAGATCCGGATGAAGGTTGTGAGCCGTTGGAAATTACTTTCTCAACCGAACCGGTGGATACCATCATTTGGAAATTGGCGGTGAACACCTTCCTGAATCAAATGGAAGTGACACAAATCCTGATGGCCGGGGATTACCATTTACAATTGCATATTGCCAACAAGGCGGGTTGTTTTGCTGATTTGGATACACCGATTCATGTCTATCCTTTGCCGGTTGCCGCTTTTGATTTTAATCCGAAAGAAGCGTATCTGGACGATCCTACTATCACTTTCATTAATCAATCTTCTTCAGATGTAACTAATTGGTTGTGGGAATTTGGCGACGGAGAGCAATCGAACCAGACGGATCCTGTTCACCGCTATGTAGAAGGCAAGGAATATCCGATTGTATTAATTGTTACCAACGATAAAGGTTGTAGAGATACGGCGAGTAATGTGGTAGTGATTCGCGATAATCTGATTATTTATATTCCGAATGCCATTAGTACAAACAACAAACAAGACGGACTTAATTCGGTCTTCAGAGTGGTCGGGATCGGATACCAATCGGTTTCTTGTCAGATTTTTAACCGCTGGGGAGAGAAGATTTTTGAAGCCGACGACTTCACAAACGGATGGGATGGAACGTATCAGGATCAGCCGGTGCAGGCAGGAGTTTATGTGTACACCATTACGCTGATCGATTACAAAGGGCGGAAGTATTATCGCAATGGTACAGTGACGGTAGTAAAGTAATCCGGGAATAGCGATCATCAAACAGTGATGTATCGCATTTTTATCAGAACTACCCGATGCCATTTTCCAGTATTTTGCGGGTCATGAGGTGGTTGATTCTCATAGTTCCGGTGGTTCTGGTTTTTGGGTGTAAAAATCCTAAAAGTGAGAAAGGAAATTCTGCGGAACGGATCTTCAATGAGGATTTGATTTTTAATCCGGCGATGGATGCTAAACGGGATAGCGCATGGAGATTTCTTGCGAGAGGTCAAATGGATTCGGCTATCATGTTTGCTCAGGAGGAGATGCAGGAAGCAGAAAGCAAAAAGGCTCCGCCGGAAGTAATCATCAACAACTACTCACATTTTGCGGAACTCCTTTTTAATATCAATGCGTATGATTTAGGGGAAGAGTACACTATCAAAGCTCAGAGTGTTTATTCAACCTATTTTAAGGATCAGCCTTCCTGGACATACCACACTTTCGCCAGTCAGCAGGCACTTTTCGATCTCGCAAAAAAGAACTACGACGAGGCTATTAATCATTACCACCAGTCGATCGAAAGACTGAAACCTCTCAACAAGGATTTATTTGTTGCGAGCATGATGAACAATATCGGAGTGGTGTATCTGGAACAGGATAATCTGGATTCCGCAAAAGCCTATTTTCAGAAAGCAAGACTGTACTACATGGATCACAAACTGCCTTTCGATGGGTTGTTTTTCAGCATTAATAACAATCTGGCAGACCTTTCTTATCAGCTTGGGAATTATCATGATTCATACAACCTTTACGATTCCAATTATCAACTGGCGAGGATGACTTTGGGAAGTTTTGTTCATGCGCCAAGAAGAATTGTGACTTCCAACATCGGAAGAGCTAAAAATGATCTGGAACTCAACAAAGCCGATAGTGCCCGGGCTCACGTTGCTCTTGCAGAAGCGTATCTGGATTCTGTCGATTACAGAAAGCGTCTCGAATACAGGGAAGAGATTCTGGAATTGAAGGGACGATTAGCGGTTCAAAGATTAGATATTTCGGATTACAAGAAATTCAATCTTTTTAGAATGCAGCTTCGGGATTCAATCAATGAAATCAAACTTTCGGGTTTGGAACTCGCGAATCAAAAGGTAGCGGAGTTACAAATTCAGGCAGCACAACTTCAGCTTGCGGCAGGAAGGCAAGTGCTCAGGTTCAACCGGTTGCTGGGAATCAGTATCGTGTCCATCATTGTGATGATTGCTATCTTCATTGTGATGGTAATAAGAAGAAGGAATAAGGCTCTGCAGGTTCAGAGACAACTCGCCATTGTAGAGTTAGAAAACAAAGAACTTCAGGAAGAAAAGCTGCGGTTGGAGCTGAGCAATAAGATGAGTGATCTGAATGAATTATCTGCACACGCGGCCATGCTGAAAAAGTTCACACAACAAACAAAGGATCAGCTCAAAGACCTTTGGAAATTTGATAAGGATGAGCAAAAAACGAAACTTCGCGAACTCTCATCATCGCTGAATCAGAACGATAGTCAGATGAAAGTGAATTCCCTTATTCAGGAAAATCTTCACGACCTCAACACCGCATTTTTTGTTCGTTTGGATGAAATTTCGAACAACCAGCTCACCAAAAAAGAAAAGGAGTTGTGCGCACTTTTCCGGCTCATGTTGTCGAATGATCAGATTGCCGATCTGCGAAATACCAGTATTAATGCAGTTTGGGTCGCACGACATCGTATCAAAAACAAACTGAATCTGGGTAAAGAAGACAGTCTTTCCGATTTTCTCCGGAAGCTGGAATGAGACATTTAATTTCTGAACTCAGAATAGAAATTCATAGGAACGTTCATCCCGAATGCAAAAAATTTGGTGGCAGATCGCCCCGGATTTTAGAACAATTCACCCGTTAATGCAGATCAAAAAAACGCAAGTAAGAGTCGAAATCGGCCTCATTTTTTTCAATCAAAGAGTGTGAAAAATGAAGTGTAAAATGCTTTTTATCAAAAGCTTGTGATTTCTGACAGTTTTTGTAAGGTGGATTTTTTGGAAAAATATTGCCGGTCGGCTTCCATTTGCACTGCCTTCTGATAAGGCACCAAATAATTACCCACGCATAAAATCTCAATCAATGAAAAGGTCAATCTTTTTCCTGTCCTTGGTATGCTCTTTTTTTTCTGCTTTAGCCCAAAATAATGTGGGCATCGGAACGAATCAACCCGACCCAAGCGCAGCACTCGAAATTAAATCCGGTAACCAGGGAATCCTTATTCCCCGAACCGACAGCACCAGCCGAAAATCGATTTCCGATCCGGCCGACGGACTCATGGTGTATGACACCACGACCAGTTCTTTCTGGTATTTCAACGGTGATGAGTGGCAGAACATGAAAAAAGCGGTGGCAACTGCAATTGCCGACGACGGTTTATCTTTAGGTGATACCTGCTATTTTTCGCCATTTGATGATGCTTCGTTTGAAGATGCGGATATAATAGATTCTAAGGCTCATGACAATTGGCAGTCATTCACGGCTTTGTCCACCGGATATCTGGTTCGGTTTGATGCCTATATCCTGCCAAATTCTTCTCCGTTCGATGGGGGAGTTTTCAGGGTTTACGCGGGTACCGGCACTTCCGGAACATTGCTTTATGAAAGTTATATTGATTCATTGGGAGAAGGCTGGCTTGAATTTGAGATTCCACATGAGACCGTTTTGGTAGAAAAAGACTCGATTTATACATTTTTTCTTAATGACACGGTGAACAGTTGCGTATGGATTTATAATGAATTCGGGAACTTATATGCCGGTGGTGAGGCTAGTTCAGGTGTAAACTCAGACTATCTTTTTCGAACCACTGTCAACCGGTGTGTCAACAAAAGTGTGATTACCACCGATATCGATAACCAGTCGGCGACTCTGCAATTAATCGACACCATCTTTTTTAAAGACAATACGTGGCAGATTTCTGCTGAAACCGATGATCAGTTACTCAGCCTCACTTCCGATAGCCTGACCATTGAGGACGGAAATACAATTGATCTGTCGGCATACAAACAGAGTTTGAATCTGAGTGGCGATACCCTCACATTGAGCAACGGGAATTCGGTGGTATTTGATGATAAGGTTAATGATGCGGACTACGATCCAACCAATGAGATTCAGACATTAACTTTAAATGGAGACACTTTGATTCTCAGCAGCGGGAACAGTGTAGTTTTCGATGATAAAGTTAACGACGCCGACAGCAGTGCTACCAACGAATTACAGTTTCTGAGTTTAAGCAACGACACCTTGTATCTGAGCAGCGGAAATTACGTGGTTCTGAGTTCTGTTAATACCGACAATCAGACGCTCAGTTTCAGCAACGACACGCTTTCGTTGAGTAACGGAAACAATGTTGTTTTAACCTCCATTAACACCGATAACCAAACGCTGAGTTTCAGTAACGATACGCTTTCATTGAGCAATGGAAATACGGTTGTTTTAACCTCCATTAACTCCGATAATCAAACCCTCAGCATCAGTAATGATTCATTAGTAATCGACGATGGAAATGCAGTTGACCTCTCAGCATATTTGGATAATACGGATGCCCAGTTATTAGAATTTAGTAATGATTCACTTTCCATTGCGAACGGAAATTCGGTTGACCTTTCAGGCTATTTGGATAATACCGATTCTCAGATGTTGAGTCTGAGTAATGATTCATTGTCCATTGAAAACGGGAATACAATTGACTTGTCGGCGTACCTCGATAACACGGACGCTCAGGTTTTCAGCTTAGAGGAAGATACGCTTACGATTTCCGGCGGGAACTCAATTGATTTAAGCAGCATCGATAATCAGCAACTCAGTGTTTCAAACGACACACTGCGAATCGCCAATGGTAATTCCGTGAAGCTAAGTCACTCTACCGATCTTGGAATTCTGCTTTCTGATGAGTGTTATAAAATAGAATACATGGATATTTTCTTTGAGAAAAACACCAGCGTTACTTTAGATTCGACAACATCAGGCTGGCAATCTTTTACTGCGGAAGCATCTTGTTATTTAACCAAGGTTATCCCGTACATCGATTCAAGCGCACTTTATCACGCTGGAAATTTCAAGATATACGAAGGGGACGGAACTTCAGGCCAATTATTATACAGCAGTGCTCAGGGATCATTGGGGCCGGGTTGGGATACGATTTATGTTGCCGATGGAGCAGTATATGTTGATTCCGGCAGCCATTACACCATTTATCTCGAGGACACGATCGGGCAATTTATCTGGAAATCACGCCGGGCAAACGGTGGATATACCGGTGGAGGAAGCGATGAGCATTTTAATCTGGGCGACCGCTTTTTTCGCATAAAAGGCGGGTCGTGCGACTTTCGGCAATTGGTTGAGCCATACTCGGGTTCCGGAACCACATCTCTTCATTATGTGGATACCATCTTTTACAGTAATGGAGAATATTCGACCGGCGAGTCTGTGCTCTCAATCAGCAATGACTCATTGTCTATAACTCATGGGAATACGGTTGATCTTTCGACTTATCTCGACAATACAGATGAGCAAACCCTAAGCATCAGCAGCGATAGCCTCTCCATAACCGGGGGAAATACGGTAGATCTTTCGGATTATCTCGATAACACAGATGAACAAACCTTAAGCATCAGCAACGACAGCCTCTCCATAACCGGCGGAAATGCGGTTGATCTTTCAGAATATCTCGATAACCAAACCTTGAGTATCACCAATGATAGTCTCAGTATTGTTGACGGAAACTCAGTTGACCTTTCGGATTATTTAGACAATACGGATAATCAAACCTTAAGTATCAGCAACGACAGCCTTTTGATTTCCGGCGGGAATTCGGTTGATCTTTCGGCTTATCTGGATAACACCGACGATCAAAACCTTTCTTTATCTAATGACTCTTTGTCGATTGACAATGGAAGCACACTCGATCTGAGTTCCATTACACCCACAACTTTAGCAGATGATGATGGCAATACAACTATTGAAGTGGAAGCATCAGCAAACGAAGACAAAATTCATTTTAAACTCGGAGGTACAGAATATTACACCTTTGAGTCCACCGGAATGCGGTTTATCAATCCGAATGGAAACCTTTCTATTGGTTCTAATAATTTGTTGAGCATCACCTCCGGAAATACGAATGTCGGACTTGGAGACTATGCGCTTCGTTACGATTCATCCGGAAGTTCCAACATTGCGATCGGTATAGCAGCTATGCAAGGGAATCGTTCAGGCTCAAACAATGTCGCGATCGGTTACCGCTCAGGTTTCGTTAACTCGACCGGATCGGGGAATGTGTTTCTGGGTTACAGATCCGGATTTACAGAAACCGGTTCGAACAAACTCTATATCGAAAACTCGGACGTTAGTTCGACCCAGGCTTTAATTTATGGTGAATTTGACAACGATTTTCTGGCAATAAATGGCGATTTACGGATCAACGACGGCACTCAACAAAGTGGTTACGTTTTTACGAGTGATGCGGATGGTGATGGTAGCTGGCAGGCTCCGGTTGATGATCAGAAGATCGATAAATTTAATCTGAACGGAACCACGTTAGAAATATCACTTGAAGATGATGGGGAAGCAGATAAAACGGTAGATCTCTCCAATCTGGGCGTTCCAGTGGGATCTGTGCAGATGTATGCAGGAGATACATCGATGCTTCCAACCGGCTGGCTTGTGTGCAACGGAAATACTTTTAGTTCATCGACCTACCCAACCTTATATACGGTTCTCGGGAACAGTAACGTCTTACCCAATATGAGTGGCAGGTTTCCATTAGGCGTTGGCAGCAGCGGATCTACGTATTCGTCTACTCATACATTAGGAGATACGGCCGGTGATGAAAAGCATAAACTTACCATTGACGAAATGCCAAGTCACACACACGACGCAGGAAGCCTGTCAACACAGTTTAACTACCTGAGCGGCAATTCCGGGGCGGGATCTTCAACTCTGAAGGACGGAAGCGACAGTCAACTTTACAACAGTAGTGCGCTCAGTGGCAGTACTTCCAGTAAAGGCAATGACTACGCACACAGTATAATGCCACCCTACTTTACAGTGTATTTCATTATTAAAGCTAAATAAACTACAACTCCATTAACAGACTTTGGTATGCACTTCCGTGACTTGTGAATAATGGAGATTTTATGCGATAACGGAAGGTTAACCATGTAAGGCAGTCCCGGTAAAAAGGCCGGGGCTGCTTTTAAAAAAGCTTTAGATTATGAACAAACTTAAAACGTACCTCACTAAAATTACCAAACCGGCAACCACAGGTTCATTGGTAAAACAACTAATACATGTAGTGGCAGTTTTAATTAACATATTAATAATTTCCACTTTAATAAATCGCGCTTCGGCTCAGGTAATAATAAATGATGCCGAATTTTACGTAGCACCGGGCGCCGTTGTTCAGATTAATTCTGATTTTAATGCCGTTCAAAATTCCACAAATCAACCGACCCTATATCTCAGCGACAGTTTAATTATCACCGGAGATCTGGAATTGGATTCGGGAATTGTGCTTTCCGGAGACGGGTGGATTGTACTAAAGGGTTCGGAAACTCAAATGATTAATTCGAATTCGGTTGATATACAAAAACTAAAAATTAATAATTCCAATGGAGCCGGCTTGCAAAACGAATTACAGATTCCGGATTCTTTACACTTCATTACAGGGGTGCTGAGCATAAACGGTTACAACCTCACCATCGGAACTTTTTCCAGTGATTCGGGTGTGATCATCGGTTCTTCTGATGTCGGATATATTCAAACTTCAGACACCGGTGAGTTGCGCAGATATGTGTCCGGCGGAACATTTTTTCCGGTCGGAAACAGTAGTTATAATCCGGCAATGATTTATCTCAATAATACAGATTCTATTGGTGTTCGGGTTGAAGACGAAGTTTATGAAAACTATTTTCCGGCATCCGGAAAGCAAACGGCAAACGCTTTGAACCGGGCATGGTTTGTATCCAAAGACAGTAGTTCGAACACAATGGAAATGATCGTTTACTGGGGCCAGACCGATGAGTTGAATTCGTTTGACCGCACCAACTGTATTTTAAATTATTACAACGATTCGGCAGGTCTCTGGCCGGTGTCGGGCTCTTTTTCTTCGGCGGTTTCCACCGGGAGTTTATACAGTCAAAGCAATAATAATTTTCATTCGTTCAATACCTATTTTGGTGTCGGGAGTGAGAACAGTCCGCTGCCGGTGGAACTTTTAAATTTTGAAGTAAAATGGATTACCACCGGAGAACAAGCTCAGCTAAACTGGTCGACAGCCAGCGAAAGCAATTGTGATTTTTTCGAAATTCAAAGAAGTACGGATGCAGGTCAATGGCGAATTGTTGGAAGAAAACAAGGTCAGGGGAATAGTTCTGCCATTGTACATTATCAATACGTTGATCAGCTTCCGGGAGATTCAAAATCCGGAATTTATTATTACCGGTTAAAACAATTCGATTTTAACGGAGACTTTTCGTACAGTCCGATCCGCATGTTGCATTGGGAAAGCGATAATAAGAATTTGATTTCTGTTTTTCCGAATCCGGCATCCAACGAAATAAATATCCGGCTATCGGAACAAAACGTAATTTATAATGCGCGTATAACAGACGGTGCCGGGAAATTAATTCAACAAAAAACGATTAAAGAATTTGCGACATTCAATGTTAATGAACTTTCCAGAGGTATTTATTATTTACAGATGGAATCGGATGCGGGAGAACTGAAAGTTTTTAAAATTATGGTGGTGCATTAAAATTCTGTTGAATAAAAAATGGAAATGAACCAGTAAGTTAATTTAATGAAAATCGAATCGGAACGCGATATGACATGCGTAGTGGAAATCCGGCTGTCGTTGCTGGCATCCATAGTCCTGAGGTTCTTTTAACTACTTCAATCGATGCTTCATCCATCCCAAATCCCAAACGATCTAAACAATTTGTGACATTGCTGACGCTGCCGTCTTTTTCAATTATAAAAAAGACCAGGGCGGTTCCACTCGAACCTTGCATTATTGCCTCATCCGGCACATTGATGTTTTGGGCGATATAATTCGGAAGGTTCATTATACCGGTTTTGAAATCTGCCTTGATAATAAATGTCTGAGAATAATTATCATCCAATTGGAAATTAAATCTTGATGTATCTCCATCATTCAAAGACTGACATTTATTCCCCATGCTTTCGTACATAGTTATTCCATTTTCAAATGTGCCTACAGCCATGGATTTATTATTGAAATAAAAAGCAGTATTGTATTTATAACCATTTTTTATTTCGTAAATGCTAAAATCGTTGTGCGATCCGAAACGGCACCAACCGTTGCCTCCACTCACAAAAAATTGGGAATCCGGATTGCCATTCAGATCATATCGGTTGTACGAAATCAAACGGTCGTTATCAAATATGGCCTCATAAGATTTCCTTTTTCCGGAATAATAACCAATGCATTCGCCGTGTAATCTGCCATTATTGTGTCGGGTAACAAAGGCGGTATCTCCGTTATTGTAAAATCCGTAATACGTTATCTGGCCGGACATTTCGATCGAACCTACTCTTGTAGACAAAACAGAACCATTAGAATAATAGGCTGTAAATTCCGGAATGCGCTCAGCAAATGTTGAATCAATTTTAGAACTGATATCTGCTCTTTTCAATTGAACAACATTCAAGTCCGGGTTGAGCTTTGTTATTTCCTTATCCCCGATATAATGTCGGATTGTATTTCCGGTTATTTCCATCCGGGAACCGGATTTATGTGTTTTAATCTGGGTAAGCGTATCGCTTTCATCCGCAGAAAATGTAAGCACATTTTTTATGTCATTTTGCAGATACACTAAACTGTCGGGCCTGCCATCTGAATAGTATTTGTAATAATCCGTATTTCTTTCCCGAATTTTCCAGATGCCGGTTTTCTTTCCCCGGTTATATTGCCCCTGAATTTTGGTTCCCCAGGAAATGTAGCTGTAAGCACCGTGCATTTTATTCTTATCGACACCCTTTTTAATTACATAATATTTTTCGGAGTAAGCGGGATATTTTTTGTGTACGATCACTTTTTCTTTGGTGTCGATTTGCGCAAATGCCTTTGAACTTAATAAGAAAAATAGAATCAGGAATTTTATGGTGTGTAAGGGTTTCATGTTAATTCAAACTCGGACGATCTGCCGAAAATACACAATTCATTTTTTTGATTTCTTGGGTAAATCGTTAATAAATTTATAGAAAATGCTTCTCCGCATAATTACACCGAACTTTGAATCACTTCAATTTGAGGATTAAAAAAAACAAAATGAATAGTGCGAAGCGGATCCTAAAACAAGAATAGGATCGCGTGGGTGGGCAGTCGGAAAGGCGGGATAGCCCCGGCGGGAATTTTTCATTTGGTAGAAAATCGGGGAAAGTGCTTGACAATTCTTTAACTAGATTTTCAACAAATGATAAAGGGCGCATGGGCAGCTTTCTTTCCGACTTGATTTTCTTCTTACTTTTTTATCAAGAAAAAAGTAAGAAGAAAAAAGATTGCGTATCGATCCCTAACCTATTTATAATCTTGGTGTATTCAAAAGGAGAAGCATTTAATAGAATGATCGAAAAAGTTTCCTCTGCGTTTCCTAATTCAATCGTGACGTTGGTTAATTGATTTCTGTTATCCTTCCCAATTGATGTAGATTCACCTTCTACATAACCAAAGAATGATTCGACCGTACTAAATATGACTCCGGTCAGTTTACATTTTACTTTTCTTACATTGCGACACAAAGACAAATGATGCCAAACAAGAAGACAACAATCCTCATCTTATCTATTCTGATTTCGTTTACCTCATTCGCCCAAAACAAACAATACCAAAGTCGGTTCTGGAAGATCTCCAAAGAAGGCCGCCCCGATTCGTATCTCTACGGCACCATGCACGTGAGCGATAAAATTGCTTTTAATCTCAGCGATTCTTTTTACAAAGCGGTTCAAAGCGTAAAGACGGTTGGTCTCGAAAGTAATCCTTCACAATGGCTCGATAGTTTTAATACATTTCAGAACAGTTATACATACGAAGGTGCCCCGAGATTTTCGACCTATGCTTCGGCAGGTTATTATCAGCGAAGTGTGGTGCTGAGAAAAGTTGAAAACGACGATATTTCTTCGTGGTTAAAAACCAAATCCGGAATTCTGAATGCCATGTTGTATCGCGAAAATTCGTACAACAAAGAATATCAGGAAGACACCTGGCTCGAAATGCACATTTATCAGGTGGCTTCTAAAAATAATATTCCGGTGGTAAGTCTGGAAGGATTTACCGAATCGCGTGAGTTGGTTTCCCGGGCATCTTTTGAAGATTCGAAAGACAAAACCAAAACGGTTGTTCCCAAATGGCTTGAAGATATTCTGGAAGAAAAGAACCGCTACACATTAATTGAAGATGCCTATCGTGCCGGGGATCTCGACATGATTGATACCATCAACCGCGTATTTAATTCTTCTGGATATTATAAATACATGCTTACCGAACGCAACCGGAATATGGTGCGTCGTTTTCGGGATTACGAAGCGGCAGGTCCGGTTTTTATGGCGGTTGGTGCAGCACATCTTCCCGGCCGTGATGGTGTTATTGAAATGCTGAGAGCACAAGGTTACACAGTTACACCCATTACCGACGGCAGAACCGATTTTGCCAAAAAGGAAAAAGAACGATTAGATAGTCTGGTTTCTCCGATTAGTCTGTCGAAGGAAGAGGCCCCGAACGGAACCTTTTCAATGATCTGGCCGGGCAAATTATATGGCAGCACTTCCGGGTACACCAACGCAACTCTTGGATACGACCTCGGAAACGGCATGTATTTTCTCAATCAGCAATTCAACACATACGGGCCTTTTTACGGATTGAGTCCCGAGCAAATGCTGATGAAAACCGATTCCCTGTTTTTTGAAAACATTCCCGGAAACATAAAATCGAAGACAAGAATTACCACCAACGGAATCCCAGGATTCGAAATTAAAAACGTAACCCGAACCGGTGATTACGAGCAATATCGCGTTTATGCAACTCCGTATCAGTTAAGTCTCTTTAAACTTTCGGGCAGAAATACCCGCATTAAAGTGATGGGCGACAGCATCTTTTCAACGTTGAAATTAATGCCGCTAAGTGACGACTGGAGTACATTAAAATTTGTTTCCGGACAATTTGAAATCAATGTTCCCGAATACCACACAATGAATCTGATCGACCCGATTCAAACGATGTATTCGGTGCCGTATCTTCAGGCCTGGGACAAATCAGACGATTCGTATTATCTGGTTAAAAGGCTAAGTCTTCATGATGTTAATTACATTGAAGAAGACAAATTTGAAGTGAAGCGATTCGCCGAAAAACTAATTGAGAAGATGGAATACGAAACCATTTCTCTGGAAACTTCAGATTATAATGGTTTGCCTGTTGCCGACTTTACCGCTAAAACCAAATTTAATACTTACGTGCACGGTCGCTTCCTTATTCAAGGCCCGTATTACTACATGCTGATCTGCATCAACGGCAAAAAGAAATTCGGTCCGGCCAAGTTTTTCAATTCTTTTCAAGTACTGCCGACCGTTTATCAGTTGCCGTCTGAGCAATTTATGGATACCGTAATAAAAGCTTCGGTTTACGCATCACCTCTGCTCAACAAGCGATACCTGTTCGAGCGCGAAAGTTCTTATTCTGCCAAAGAATCTGACTATAAATCGATCACCGATTCGAAGCGCTATTATTCTGAAAACGACGAATTAATTCTGGTTTCAAGAGAGGTTTACGGGAAGTATGATTTTTATGATAAACCCGATTCGCTCTGGTCTGAAATCGTTAAAAAGTACACTGAGAAAAAACCGTATTTCAAACTGGATTCACATTCGTTCGTGAAAAACAGAATGCGAACCTTCGATGTATTTTTAACCGATACGGGCAGCGTTAAGCAAATTCACCACCGATATATATTAAGCCGGAATGAAGATGTGATGTTTGAGCTTTCTACACTGTACGACACGATAACCGGGAGAAGTGTTTTCGTCAAAAATTTTTATGATCGATTTGAGCCGATGGATACCGTTATAAGGCCATCCATTTTTTCGAATAAAGCGAGAATCCTCATCACAGATTATCTCAGCAAAGATGAAAACACACACAAGGATGCACTGGATTACTTAACCGGATATAATTTTTGGAAACGCCCCGAACTGGAAGACACGGATCTGGCCTTAATGAAGAGAGCCATTTTAGAAAACAGCCGGGCTGATAAGGAATCATTTACCAAAACGATCTTTATTAAAATGCTGGGCGACATTAAAACAGACAGTGCTGCGATGTTCCTCAATTCTTTGTATTACGATAATGACGACAATTACCCGGTGCAGATTGAGGCACTGAGTTCATTAGCTAAAATAAAAACCGAGAAAGCCTCTGCCTGTTTAAAGCAAATTCTGGAAGAAGACGTTCCCTACATTAGTCTGGAACAAAGCTTTTTATTTTTTCAGATTCTGAACGACAGCGCCCGAATTGAAAATCAGCTTTATGCGACTCTTCTTGAAAAAATGCCGGACGTTTACAAAGACGTAATTTATAAAGTTCTGGGTTGGGTGGTTGCGGATACATCATCCAGGTTCAAACCGGAATATGCTCAGTTGCTTCCGGATATAATTAAGCGATACAAATTCGAGCTGAAAAAGTACAGAGTGGGAGAGCAGGTTGAAAAGATGGAAAAAGAAAAACGAAAAAGCCGGGGTTCGTCTTCATACTCATATTACAGTTACAGCCGCGACGACGACGATATGTTTTCCTCCGGATTTAACATGAGAAGTTCGGGAAGTTTATTCGGATATTATATCTTGCTCTTACCGTTTGATTCGGTTCCCGAAATTTCTGCACTGCTCAATCAGGCTAATGAATTAACGTCGTACAGTAACGTCAAAAATCTGATGGAAATCCGGATGATGTATCAGAAGAAAATCCAGGACAGCATTGCTTCTCACTTGTTTGAAGACGACGAGAAAATAGTAAAGGCCTATGCTTTTTTACAGGAGATAAAACGAACCGAGTTGCTTCCGGACACATTGCAGAATTACGATCGGTTTGTTAAATATTGTCTTGTGAACCGGGGACGATTCGACATCGACAAAGACACCATCAAACTCGTAAAAACCGAAGAAAACGTTTCCGGTAAAAAAGGAGAAATGAAACTTTATTATTACCAGATCCGCGAATACAAAGACCCGAAGAAGACTTCGCAATACAAGATGAATGATCCTTCGTATAAATTGGTGAGTGTGGGTTTTGTTAAAAATGCAGATGGTTCTTATCCCACAAAAACAGATTTCTATGAATCGACGAGTGTCGATTCGGAGGAAAAACTGCAGGATGCTTTCGATGAATTAAAAGAAGCGGCACAGATAGACGACCGGAGACGAGCCAAACCCAGCAAGGGGAATAGCAGTCGAAACAGTTATTATTACGGTTATTAATAATTCAGTTTAAATCAATCCTTTCGGTTTTGAGATTGTTATTCTGATATGAAAACAGTACTGGTAACCGGCGCAAACAGAGGAATCGGTGAGGAGTTGTGCCGGCAGTTTATCGATGAAGGGTTTTGGGTAATCGGTGCCGGAAGGAGCGAAGAGGAGCTTGAAAAACTCAAAGCGAGATTTAATTCGAATCATCTGGAAACCGTGGTAATGGATATAAGCAGTATTCAAAGTATTATGCGGGCAACCGGTGAACTGCGCGACAAAACCATCGACATTCTTATTAATAATGCCGGAGAATTAAGTGCTTCTTCAAAACTCGAAGATTCGGATCCCGCTGAAACGATGCGGATATTAAATACCAATTTTACCGGATCTGTTTTGGTGGCGCGCGCCTTCGTAAAGCAACTTCAAAAATCAGAAGATCCGAGAATAATTAATGTTTCGAGCGGGATGGGAAGTCGTTCGGAGCTCGGTTTCGGATACGGAGCGTACCGGCTTTCGAAAGCGGCTTTAAATCTTCTCACAATTCAGATGGATCAGGAAAACTTTGCCGGAGCAAAGGTGTTTTCAGTTTGTCCGGGTTGGGTGAAAACGCGCATGGGAGGAAGCGGAGCGAGTCTCTCTGTTGCCAAAGGAGCCGAAGGAATTGTGTGGCTGGCGAATTCACCCGACGCGGAAAGTGGTAAATTCTACCGCGACAAACACATTATTCCCTGGTAAATAAAGACCCAAAGAATCAATATGAAAATCACCGTTATGGGCACCGGAATGGTTGCCAAAAACATTGCTCCCCGAATTGCCGAACTTGGCCATGATGTAACACTCGCCACCCGAAATAAGGAAGAAACGCTTTCCAGACCGGGCAACGGAAACAACCCTTCTTTTGGCGATTGGTATAAAGATCACACGAACCTCAAACTCGCAAATCTCTCCGAACTCGGTGATGCGGATATGTATGTGAATGCCACCAACGGAAAGGGAACAATGGATTTTCTGAACGCCATTGGGGCTGAAAAGTTGAAAGGAAAAACCCTGATTGATATTACCAACCCGCTCGACTTCTCCAACGGAATGCCGCCAACTCTTTTTGTGTGCAACGACGATTCGCTGGGAGAACAAATTCAACGGGCTTTTCCGGAAGTGAACGTGGTGAAAAGTCTGAATACACTCACGGCGCCGTTGATGTTGAATCCCGAAAAATTGAATTCCGATTCAACGGTTTTTGTGAGTGGAAATTCGGAAGAGGCCAAAAAACAGGTTCGCAGTTTATTAGAACAAGCCGGCTGGAAAAACAATCACATAATCGATCTCGGCGATATCACAACTGCCCGTGGTACGGAGCAATGGCTGGCTCTTTGGGTGCGGCTTTACGGACATCTGCAAACGCCGATGTTTAATCTGGCGATCGTGAAGTAAAATCATTTTAATTCTCTTCACTAACTTTCCCGTGTGAAATGGGTAGTTTTTATTCTGGCCATTAATCTCTATGGCTATATGTTTTTTGACGGGATGCGGGCCCTCGTTAAAGGCGATTATGTCAGACCCAAATCCGGTGAATACAAAGGCAGACTTGGTCCGTGGGAATTCATTTTCTCTAAACTCAATATTGATCCGATGTCTGATTTTGGAAAAGGCATTTTTGTCTTTTTCGGTTTAACCGGACTCGCAACCGCATTAGCCTTCATCATCAACCCGATGCATTACTGGAAATATCTTGCGGTGTGGAACATTCTGTCGATGTGGTATCTGGTCTTCGGAACTGTGGTTTCCCTGATCTCTTTGGTCTTGTTGTATTTTATGTATCTGCGCAAATAGTCCGGAATAAAAACCGGCCAATATGTTCAATGAAAATCCCGAACTCAATTGTCGACGGAATTTCAATTCATTATATTTCCGATTCGAATGATCAAATGAAACGGGAGTATAAAATCGAAACGGTTGCCGTGGTATGGGATGCCGAAAAATGCCAACACAGCGGAAATTGTGCACGCGGACTTCCCCGTGTTTTCCGCCCGAAGGCTAAACCCTGGATTCAGGTAGATCACGCTACCGAGCAGGAGATTATTGATCAGGTGGCAAAGTGTCCTTCGGGAGCTTTGAGCATTCGATTTCTCACCGAGTGATTTCATTTAAAGTTTGCAAAATCTGATTGTTCTGGCGGAATGACCACGCAAACCGATTCTACCAAACGAAGATTCACGCATGCCATCATCGGCTGCCTTTTAGCATTCGGTGTTTGGTGGTTGGTTCCCGAAGATGAATTTCCGAGGGCACCGGTAATGGCCGGCATTATTACACTTATGGCGTATTGGTGGATTTTGGAAGTAATACCGATTCCAGTCACTTCTTTACTGCCCATTGTTCTGATGCCGTTATTCCGGATTTCAGATGTAGATGAAGTCGGGCCGTTTTATGGTAAGCCCATCATTTTTCTTTTTCTCGGTGGATTTCTGCTGGCAATAGCGCTTCAGGAGTCCGGTGTGCATCGCAGAATGGCTTTGCATATCGTGCGGTTTATAGGGAGCAAACCGCAACAACTTTTATTGGGTTTTATGATTGCCAGTGCGGCGCTGAGTATGTGGATTTCCAATACGGCAACGGTGATGGTAATGCTTCCGGTTGCCCTTTCACTAATGGACGGAATGGAGAAACACGGTCACGGACATTTGTCGAAATCGATATCTGTTTTTGGAACTGCTTTGATGCTGTCAATTGCTTATGCTGCCGACATCGGAGGAATGTCAACTCCAGTTGGAACTCCGCCGAATCTTATTTTTTTAGAGATGTTTAAGGAATTCGTTCCGAACGCAACTCCTCCGGGATTTATTAAATGGATGTCGATGGCATTACCACTGAGTATTGCTTTTCTTTTTATCGGATGGTATGCGCTCACCCATTGGGTTTTTAAACTAAAGAATGTTGCGATGATGGGTGGTCGGGAAGTGATCGATAATGAAATCCAAAAACTGGGACCGCTCAGGAAAGATGAAATACGGGCTGTTACTATTTTTCTGATTGCCGTGTTGATGTGGATGACCGGCAGCGATGTGAAGATCAATGATTCTTTTACAATTCACGGTTGGCGAGCTATTGAACAACTTTCCTGGATCAGCGATCCGGTGGTGGCGATTTTTTGTGCGGCACTTTTGTTTTTTGTTCCCTCCGGTGATAAGCCCGGTAAAGCACTTTTGCAATGGTCGCATGGAGAGCAGGTGCCGTGGGGAATTTTATTGTTGTTCGGCGGCGGCTTTGCCATTGCCGGTGGATTTGCATCAAGCGGTCTCGACAAGGTGATCAAAAGCGGAATTGAGATTCTTCCTCAGTTTCATCCGGTAGTTTTAGTAATTGCGGTTTGTATAGTGATGACCTTACTTACGGAAATCAGTTCCAATTCAGCGGCAACATCCTTAATGCTTCCATTGATGGTTACGCTCGCAGCGGTGCAGAATATTGATCCGCTCTGGCTGATGTTCCCGGCAACTCTTTCGGCGAGTTGTGCTTTTATGATGCCGATCGCTTCACCAACCCAGGCAATCATTTTTGGAACGAAATACATCACCGTTCCCAAAATGCTGAGGGCGGGTTTGTGGTTTAATCTGATCGGCGTTTTGCTGATGAGTCTTCTTTTCGGTTTGCTCATTAGCCTGAACTGATATTGCATAAAGCCTTCAAAATACAAAAGCCCGGATCCTCTTCGAATCCGGGCTTTGAGAAGTGCAACAACCTATCTATTGTTTCACTACTCTGAACTGCTCAACCTTGTACAGTCCGGCAATTCTTATGATGTACACACCATTGGTTAAATGGCTGAGATCTACTTTTTGAAAGGTTTGATCGGTTAGTTCCGTGTTATACATCACCTTTCCGGTAAGATCGGTTACTTCCATCGTCAACGTTTCTTTTGAATTTTCGGGAAGATTCACGGTCATAGTGCCATTAAACGGATTCGGGAAAACCTGAATATTCGATTTTACATCGGACAATGGATTTTGAAAATCCACCATTCTTAGCGGACTATATTCTGCTTCCTCATTAAAATCAAATTGATGTAACCGGTAGAAAACCACCATCTCATTGTTCGCAATTGTCTGATCAAGAAACCGGTATTCGTGAATCACAGTGCTGGTGCCATTTCCTTCAACCCGTGCGATGGGTAGAAAGTGGACACCGTCGTAGCTGCGTTCAATGATAAAGTGGCTGTTATCAATTTCGCTGGCCGTAACCCAATTGAGTTGTGCCTGATGATTGGACTCGGCGGTAACCGTAAACTTTACAAGTTCAACAGGGAGAGGAGCCGGACCTGATCCGCCTCCACCACCAGAACCTCCGCCACCTCCTGAGAAGCTGGATACTTCGTATTCACCATAATGATCAAAACCAAATCCGCCATGGACGCCGGCATTCCAGGTAGTTGTACCGGGTGTTGCACCATGCGTTATAATTATTCCGGTAATGCTGCTGGTATGCGGTCGGTCGAACGGATCACCACTGGTGAGTTTGTACATCGTAAGCTGGGTGTCTGAAGTTATCGTACTGGTATTTCCACTTCCTCCCATCGTGGTTGAATTTCCGAGTGCACTCACCAAATCGTTGTACTCATCATCCGTGAAATAATAACGCACGCCAACATTTCCGGAAGAAGGTTGCGTAGTAGCATCAACGTGCCAACTGCGGTCAATCATTGAATACCCTTTGTTTCCGGTACTGATAATTCCACCATCACTTCCGGTCCAGGTATAAACCGTACTGGATCCTGTTTGGAGTTGGAGGTCACCTGGGTAAACCACAGCACCGGAACTACCTATTTTTAAACTGAGCAATAGCGCCCCGGAATCACTGCAGTAGTGCGACCAGCCATCTGAATATGTAGAAACATACGATGCTGTTTCGGTAGTGTTGAGAGTGGTGAATAATGGATTCGTTGGATGGCAGGCAGTGCTGAAAATGTATGATCCTCCAGCGTTTGATGTGCTGTTTAATCCGTTCGCATCGAAATAGTCATTTGCAGCACCTAAATGGATATAGTCTCCGGAAATGGCAACTGCCTGCCCAAAACCCATTGAATTTGCCCTTGATGACGCAACTATCTTTTGTGCCTGCGACCAGGTTCCGGAATTGTTGGTAAATATGTAGGCCGAGCCGGCATAAGACACAGAATTTTGTCCGTTCGCATCTTCCGAGTCGTATGGAGATCCAACGATGGCATAGTCTCCGGAAATACTTACGGAAGTTCCAAAGTCGTCGCTAGTTCCCCGGTCTCCGGCCGTAATTTTTTGAACTTGCGACCAGGTTCCACTGTCGTTGTGGAATATGTAAGCTGATCCGGATCGATAAAGATAATTGGCATTACTGGTATCTTCATCGTCACCAAAAGCACCAACTACGGCATAATCATTCGATACAGCCAATGAATATCCGAAATAGTCATCGGTATTTCTATCGGAGGCGACTATTTTTTGCGTTTGAGACCAGGTCCCGCTATTGTTGGTAAAGATGTACACTGATCCTGCGCTAGAAGCAGTATTGGATCCACTTGCATCTTCATCTTCATTATAAGCTCCAACGAAGGCAAATGAATCTGAGATGGCAACGGCAAATCCAAAAAAGTCACCATCATTTCTATCGGAGGCAACAATCTTTTGTGTTTGAGACCACGTGCCGCCATTATTGTGGAATATGTATGCTGATCCTGCGTTACTTTTCGTATTTGCTCCTGCAACATCTTCGTCTTCACGGTCAGCCCCAACTATTACATAGTCACCCGAAATGGCAAGCCTGGCACCGAATTGATCAATGGTGGCCCGATCAGACGCCACAATCTTCTGAACCTGAGTCCAGGTTCCGTTGTTGTTGTAAAATATGTAGGCAGAGCCCGCACTATTCATATAATTCTGACCGCTGGCATCTTCGTCGTCTCCAGCTGAACCAACAACAACGTAATCTCCGGAGATGGCAACGGCATATCCAAACCGGTCGGTTCCTGCCCTGTCGGAAGCAACGATCTTTTGATAAAAGCTCCAAGTTCCGTTATCGTTGTGAAAAATATAAGCAGATCCTGCGCTGGAAAGAGTATTCTGATCATTGGCATCTTCATCTTCCTCCGGTACCCCTACAACTGCAAAATCCCCTGAAATGGCCACACCTCTGCCGAAATAGTCGTTGACATTTCTGTTGTTAGCAACCGCTTTGATAACTTGGTTCCAATATGTTCCTTTGGTATTAACAACTACAGCTTCGTACTCATAAGCCCCTATGTCCGGTGACGAACCTCTGGAAGTTCCAAGTATGTCTGTGGTCGGCGTACCGCTTGTGGTTCCGGCGTCTAAAACGGATGATCCTATGAGTAAGCGAAAACCATCGTCCTCGGTCATCCAGATACCATCAGTTCCAACGGCACTGGTAGAATCCACAAACAACGATGCGTAGCTGTTGGAACTGAGATCTACGTAGGTTGCTGTGCTGGCATTATAAATCACACCTCCGGTTTGATCCGCTGCATTATTCGTGCTCCCAGAGTTGATGTAGAGTCTGAAATTGTCTGTACTTCCTCCGGTATTGCCGTAAAATAGGCAGTTTACCACCTTGGTGTCTCCGTTGTTATTAATATGTGCGAGGCAATTGGAATTAGTCGTGGAAGAATTGGCGATGAAGGAGCAGTTGTAGAACTCAGGATTCCCGGTTGTATTTGCGTGCAGAACCGCGTCATTGATGGAAGAGTTATTATAAAACAAACAATTTCTGATTATGGGGCCGGCATTGCCATCTGCTACCATGGCTCCCCAGGTCGCGGCATGGTTGTTTGTTACAACACAATTCTGTAAAACGGGACTTGATTTTACAAAGTTGATAGCCGAACCTGAGCATCTAAAAATGGTACTTCCACCAAAGGATACTGATGTGCAGGAACTCGTTCCATAACCACCGGTAATAACAAGATTTTCGAATACGGCGGAATTCGACTGGCCTTCCGATACTAATACGTGATAGGCGTTATCCGTGTTTACACCACCGGTTCCAACATCTCCGGAGAGAATGGTATTGCCGCCGGTTTGAGTGCCCGCTGAAGCATCCCATCCGCCACTCACGGTTACATCCTTATCGTTGATGTGAAACGCATTATCGCGGTTTGAAGAACTGGAGGTAGTGTTTACCAAGTTGTACTGCGGAATGTATGTTCCTTCGGCGACTAGAATGGAATCACCGTTCGAAGATGCATCAAGAGCATCCTGCAATTCCACGTATGCATTGGCCCAACTGCTTCCGTTATTGGAACCAGTTGCGGCATAGTCAACATAAAGAATCGAAGCACTTGAAAGTGCATACGACATCAAAAAAAGCAAGGTTGAGAAAATTAGTTTCATTGTGATTTTTGATAGGTTTGAATTTTCACAATCAAAACCGGAGTAATCAGTTCATCACTGAGACAGTCACGAAACCTCGATGAAATTTTCCTGCATACCATTTTAGCCAGGAATGGAACTAATCAAGAAAAACTACCATTAACTATCTACTGCGCCTTTACTGAGAGACTTCAGTTTTGAAGTGCAATTCAATCCTAAAACAAAGGATCTTAGGCATCCACATGGGGTAACCTGAATTGTGATGAATAACGTGGATTTGTTACGAACAACAGCATTGGATGATGTTTAAGCGTATCACATTTGAAGGTTCAGGTAAATTCGGGTTGATCTTTACGATTACCGAAGCACGTCTTTAAAACTTCGTCCGATATTAAATCGACTGCCCGCCACCGATGCGGAGGAGCTGTTGAATTCTGTTAGAAATGCTCTGTTAATTACAACACTTCGGTGAATTTGTGCAAAGGGAAATTTAGAGAGAATATCGAGAACATCCTTAAGATTGGCTCGGATAAAATAGCTGCCATTTGATGTGGTAATGCGCAGGTAGTTGCCATCCGAAACTATATGCTGAATGTCGCGGTAATCGAGTGAAAATGATTTAAGACCATCGTAAAAAGTTACCTCATATTCAGAATGTACAGAACCTTGCCGGGTACTATCTCCCCCGTTCAAAACCAGCAAATCGATGCTTGTGATGAGCGTAGCAATATCGTATGGCTTTTTGATATAACCTTTTGGCCGGGTTCCCTTTATCCGTTCAAGTGTTTCTTTATCACCGTAAGCCGTGAGATAAATAATGTTCGCCTTGTGATTCTGTTCTTCCAACTTCTTTGCTATCCATACCCCGTCTGGTTCATCAATGAGATAAACATCCAGCAGAACCACATCCGGATTTAATTCCAGAATATCGTTAAGTGCTTTGTGTGCGCTCGCGGCACTTCCAACAACGTTGTAACCTTCTTCTTCAAGCGTTCCTTCCAGAGAAGCCCGCACAAATGCTTCGTCCTCAACAATGTAAACAGTAGGCTGTTCGGGATTTATCATGTATAAAGCGATTATTTCTGTTCTTGATTTTGGTTTGAGTTTCGCCCAACAACATCACAGGCTTTTGTTCGGAAATGAAAGTCGTAAGCTGAAGGTGCCTTCGGTGACGATGTGGAGTTCACCCTTTAATTGTTCCGCCGTCATGCGCATGAGCTTTTTGCCCAAAGAATTTTTTGCCGCTGAGTTTTGTGAATCGAATCCTTTTCCAGAATCCTGATAATTCAGTTGAACGGTCGATTCATTTTCACGGGTTATTCCGATGTTGATGGTGCCTGTATTTTCCGGGAATGCATATTTCATGGAATTAATGATGAGCTCGCAAATGAGAATGCTTAAAGCCTGAGCTTGTTCAACCGCCAGAACAACTCCGCCTTTGTTTAGCGGAATTTGTACCGTTAAATCCCGGTAACTGTTTCTGAATTCCTGAATAATAGATTCTAAATATTGATCCATTTCCACCTGGCTGAAATTAACCTGCTGATACAGCAACTCATGAATTTTACTCATGCTGATGATAAAGCTCCGGGAATTGCGAAAGGCTAACTGTGCACTCGTTGTTTTAATCTTATTGCTCTGATGATGGAGAATTGCAATAACAATGTTGAGGTTATTTTTAACCCGATGATGTACTTCCTTCAATAGCCATTCGCGCTCGTTTAATGCCACATGAAGTTCTTTCTGCTGAATTGCCATCAGCCGGTTTTTCCTTCTCAAAGCGATAAAACCATAAACAAATCCGAGCACGGACACGGAAGCGAACACCAATCCGATTTTCTGGTAATTACTCACCGTCTTTTCTTTATCCAGATTGGTTTGTGCCATTAACAATTCCTGTTGTGCCTGTTCTGTTTCAAACCGAACTGCGGAGATGAGATATCCTTTTCTGGATCTTTCAAAGGCGATAGAGTCTTCCAAATGGCTTTTCTGATACATTGTCTCTTTCGCTTTGTTGCGCAATCCCTGTTGCAGATAAATATTTCTGCGCAACTCGAGCCCCGTGAGATAATACCGGTTATAAGGTGTTTTGCGATGCAAGAAATCCAGACTGTCGAGATAGTTTAAAGAAGTGTTTAATTCTCCTTTTTCATGATACAATTCTGCCAGACTCAAGTAGGAACTGAGCGCCAGATACGGATACTGCTCCTTATCGCTAAATCGCAGCTGGGCTTCATGTGCGGCTTGCGCGGTTTTAAAATTTCCTCTCATCACCTGAATGTCGGCAACGTTGGAGCGGATCACATAAAGAAAAGAGACAACGTCTTTCCGATCATTTTCCCGGTCGCTTTTTTTAATGATGTTTTCGCAAATCGAAATCGCGTTTTTGAAATAATACATCGCACTGTCGTATTCCCTCATTTTATAAAAGCACATTCCGATATTGTTCAACCGGCTGCTTTCATTTAATGAACCGGGATCCGTGATATATTTTTTTTGCTTTTTATGAACTTTAATCGCCTGATTGTAATTCTTAAGGCGGAAGTACATGGTTGTGAGATCAGCAAGAATCAGGTATTCGAGTGTATTTTTATCAATGGTGTCAGTCCAGTATTTCCGTAAAAACGGGGCTAGCTGTACCAGTTCATTATATTGTTCGGTAGTTCCGTAGAGATCCCGTAAATCAAGAACCACATGCACAAATTGTTTACTCGTTCGCGCGGTTTCATTATACAACAGCCGGGTAAGTTCTTTTAATTGTTGTAACTGCCAGTCAGATGCGCTGTCGTCGGGTGTTGTAAAACGATAAATGCTGAGATAAATGAATTCCCGTGACAAGTTGTGTTCTTTGGAATACTCCATACATGACCTGGTGATTTTCTGAAATTTTGGTATTCCGATATCAATCGCAAAATGACTGTAAGACACCTGATTCTCACAGATGTTAACCCACTCTTTTACTTGTTCCGCAGATTCAATTTTTCCAAATCGTTTGAGAATTTCTTTTGTTGAAAAATTGTTTTGTCCGTTTGCCAGCAGTGAGATGAAAATCACACTAACAAAAAGCAAAACCGCTTTCGGGGAAACACGAATGAGCTTAACAAATGATTCAGGCAGAAGCCCGATTTTAAATTGACCTGTGAAAACCCAATAACGGGAATTCGCATTGAATGCGTGGATTCGGTTAATTATTCGCAAGAGTGGCTTGAAAAAAATTATAAAAGAAAAGTTGATGTGTCAACACACGCTGACAATCTACAAACTCAACCGTTTTTTAGCAACGATTTTTTATCCGCTTTGTACCTCAGGTATTCGGAATTAATGAGTTCTTGGGGAGTCCTAAATTTCCGATTCCCGGATTCATTAGAATAATGAGCAGCCTTAAAGAACCTTATCAATGCTTTTAATCTGTTGTGAGAATGCCTTCGGTCAAACGCTGTCAAACCTTAATTTTGCAGCTCAATTTTTAAGAGTAAAAATCCATGGCAAATCCAATCACCATTCAAAACGGAAAATTAAACGTACCCGATAATCCGATTATCCCTTTTATTGAAGGAGACGGAACCGGTGCAGATATCTGGGCGGCTTCGCAGATTGTATTAGATGCGGCTGTTTCAAAAGCATACAACGGAACCCGAAGCATAGAATGGAAGGAAGTATATGCCGGCGAAAAGGCATTTAATAAAACCGGCGAATGGTTGCCGCAAGAAACCCTAGACGCAATCGACCAATATTTGGTTGCGATTAAAGGTCCGCTCACCACTCCGGTTGGAGGCGGAATTCGTTCTCTTAACGTGGCGCTTCGTCAGCGACTTGATTTGTACGCTTGTGTTCGTCCGGTTCAGTATTTTACGGGAGTTCCTTCTCCGGTGAAAGAACCCGAACTGGTTGATATGATTATTTTCCGGGAAAACACGGAAGACATATACGCCGGAATTGAATGGAAAAACGGTACACCGGAAGTGGAAAAAGTGAAGAAGTTTCTGATCGAAGAAATGGGGGTAACCAATATTCGCTTCCCGAATTCCTGCTCACTTGGTGTTAAACCGGTGAGTAAAGAAGGAACCGACCGATTGGTGCGCTCAGCCATAGAATACGCAATCGCGAATAACCGGAAATCGGTGACCCTCGTTCACAAAGGAAATATCATGAAATTCACTGAGGGAATGTTTAAGGAGTGGGGATACGAACTCGCCAAAAACGAATTCGGTGCAGTGGATTACGAAGGTGGCCCATGGCAGGTGATCGACAACAACGGCAATCAGATTATTGTGAAAGACGTGATTGCGGATGCCTTCCTGCAGCAGATTCTTCTTCGTCCGGCGGAGTATGATGTGATCGCAACTCTGAATCTCAACGGGGATTATGTTTCCGACGCGTTGGCGGCAATTGTTGGCGGAATCGGAATTGCTCCGGGAGCAAACATCAACTATTCAACAGGCAAAGCGATTTTTGAAGCGACACACGGAACGGCTCCGAAATATGCCGGACTTGATAAAGTCAATCCGAGTTCAGTTATTCTTTCCGGTGAAATGATGTTCCGTTACATGGGTTGGCCGGAAGCTGCCGATCTCATTATTAAAGGTCTGAACGGCGCAATCGGAATGAAACGCGTTACCTACGATTTCGAACGATTGATGGAAGGCGCTACTCTGCTCAAATGTTCGGAATTTGGAGAAGAGATGGTTCGCCACATGTAATTATTGTTTGATGAACCGGGAGGTAGTTATTCCGAAGCTACCCTCCAGAACCACCTGATACATACCGGAACTCAGCATCGAAATATCGATACGGTTATCGGTTTGGACTTTCCCCTCACAAACTGTTTTGCCTGCCATATCAATAATTCGGAAGTTGTTGATTTGATGTTTTTCAGGAGTTTCAATAAACAACCCTGAACTCGCAGGATTCGGATATACTTTGGGATTTGAGGTTTCCACCGGTTCAACAGATACCGGGTCATTAGCGCAAAATGCCCAATGATTCTGCAGAGTTTTCGCGTTAAACATCGACTGAATTTTTGCTGCTCTGGTTTTTAATAAATCAACCGAATGCAGGTTGTCTTTTCCTCGCGTAATAATGTAGGCTACATCCAGACAGATGTCGTCACCGGCATTCAGATCAAATGGCCCGAAAGAACCGAGTCCTCTTCTGTCTCCGGGGTGATTGCCTGCACTTTCTTCGGTCCAGTCATCCGACTTTCTTACATCTCCGTAAAACTGAACCCGTGTATTATCACCTGTAGGTGTTTTAAAATGATTTCCATTCAGATCCAAACCGCTGAGATAATTGTAAAAGTCTGTCGGAAAGAATGGGTTACCATTGGTTCGGTTTACATCGTTGTTGAAAGGAGTGAAGGCATTTAATTTATGATTGAGAAATAAAACTCCAACGGCTGGAGGACGATTTCCAAATCCAAAAGCTCCGTCGTCTGGTTTGCCATTGTATCCGTAATACAGATTGAGTTGAGTGTCGCATCCTACAAAGTCATTCTCAAAATCTCCGATGTCGAAGTCACTGAATATGCCGAGATGCACATCGTGATAATTTGTGTCTGACCGGTTCACTACCTGCAACTGAACAAATATCACATCCCGCAGATCTGCATTGTCGTTAAAAACATAGGTCATTTGCCGAACATCAATTCCCATTGATTTTCCTCCCGTTTCGGTGTGATTTCCCTGATCATTAAAAATGGTGAAAGTAGAAACATCTCCCCGAATGAGCGGATAATCATTTTGGCTCCATTCGTAATTCCCATCGAGATTGTTGTCGTTAAAAGGCGCAATGGTGAGGGGTTCTCCAAATGAACTATTACCGTTGCCGGGCCAGTCTTTTATAGATTGGGAAGTTGAAATACCTGCAATGTGATCGTTTACCTCACTTCGGCGCACTTTAAAAAGTTGATTGAATCGCGCAAAAGTGGAGTCGGATTTTGTTGAAACCGGTCCGGGAAAATAATCCTGTCCTGCCTGTCGATACATCATGGCAGCGAGATGAAGACTATCGTTTTTGTCTTTCCCACCGATCCAGACAGAGGATGAATAAATAAGTGGTTTGTATGCGGAAGTGTCGAAATACCACACCCCGGTTTGGTGGTTTCCGCTCAGAAAATCTCCGCCATTGCTATTGAAAAAAAGCAAATTTCCCGTGTAAGAACTGTCGTATTCTGTTGCGGCTCTTTGAGCATTAATTCGGGAAATTGATAGAAGACAAAAAACGAGAAGTACAATTTTCTTCATACCTGAAATCATTAATTTCAGGCAATGACTTTAGAATAACAACTCAACCCTAATGGGAATTGAGCAAAGAGTATAGCCGATTTATCAGCGGTTAATTCACAACAAATTTTTCGGTTTGAATAAATCCGTTTGTGTCTTCCAACTTTAGTAAATAAATACCGGGAGCTAATGAAGACACATTGATCTCAGGTTCCGGGAAATCCTGTTTTATAACCAACTGTCCTGAGTAATTTGTGATTTCCAACAATTTGAATTGGGAGATCGAACGAATATGCAGAACGTCTGTTGCCGGATTCGGATAAATGGAAATTTTTTTATCCGTACTGAGTTTTTCAATCCCAATTGAGCCGGTGTTTTCGTAAAAAATGATGGCGGAATATTCGTAATAATTTGAGTAATACGTTGCACCACCAATGATGTCCAGGTCGCCATCGTCATCAATATCTACCATAACAGGTATAACATAATAACCTTCTGTCGGTACTTTTAAATTGAACGGATCTTTTACCGCTATCGCAAAATCCGGATTGGTTTTACTTCCATAATTTTCCTGATAAAAGAAATTTCCGTTTTCGTTCAAATACAGCAAATCCAAATCACCGTCGTTATCGAGGTCGGCAAAATCCATCATCGCCAGATAATCCTGACTGGAACTCGGGAGCCCGAACTTTCCGCCAACCGGTGCGGCGAAGGCAGGATTGGTTGCAGAGCCTGTATTTTCAATAAAACTGATAAAAGGATCGTATGTTCCAGCCATAATATCCAAATCACCATCACCATCAATATCGACTACTGAAAAGGATAAAATTTCATAGACATTAGAAAGTCCGAACGGGTGTACAACCGGATCTTCGAAAGACGGGTTGTCCTTTTGACCTATATTTCGGTAAAACCTGAAATCTCCGTAATAATCTCCGGTAATCAGGTCGAAGTCACCATCGTTGTCGAGATCGCAAAATCTTGAAAAAACCATGTAACTGGTATCAATCATTTTAATCCCGAAAGGGTTGATACGGCCTTTTTCGTATTGGGGATTTTTGGCAGTTCCTGAGTTTTTATAATAAATAAACTGTCCGTAATATGTGCTCACCAAAAGGTCGAGATCACCGTCGTTGTCGAGATCGGCCAATGTGGGAGCCATAATGTAATCCTGAATGGGCTCGAGTCCGAACGGGTTAAGTTTTCCGGTTTTGAAATTCTGTGCTTCAGCCGTTCCGGAACTCATCAGACCGAATAAAAGTGCAACACTTCCCAGTATTCTCTTTAACTGAACAATGGAAATATAGGGTTTGATTTCCTCGATAAGCTGTTCGAGTTTAGCCCGGAGTTTTTGGTATTGATCTTTGCTAAGCTGCCGCGAATGAATGAGGTGGCCCAGTTCTTTCGCTTTCAGATACAGCAGTGTTTTTTTAGTTTCTAGTGTTCGTTTTTTCATGTCTGATGTTGTTGGATTATTAAATTGTTAGTAAAATGTTACTTGTACATATTGTGCAATTTAGATAAAATTAATCCTTGTCAATGGTTCTGCCCCAAAAAGTGCCCTGCGGAATTTTGAGTCCGAGGTAATGATCGTCTGTCAGCGTATTCAGAATATTCGGTCTGATTTTGTCGGGAAGAACACACACGTCGTAAATTTCATCTACAGAGGTCTGATAAATAATTTCTCCTGCGATACTCGCAGTTGGAAGGTGCATTACAACAATTCCAGAACGATTGGCAAACTCTGCAAAAGGTAGTTTTCCGAATGATGAGGAGTTCTTTCTGAGTTTTGATAATCCGATAAACAGGTAGTCTTTGTAATATGCCATTCCGCGAACGAAGCCATTCATTTTTTTGATCACTTCATATTTACCAGCTTTTGAATCTACTTTAATGAGTTCACCGGTTGCCGAAAGGAGTGTGTAAAGTTCATTATTAAAGATTCTGGGTGAATGTGGCATTGCGAGATTTGAAACTACTGTTTCTCCGGATTCGATATCGTAAATCACTCCACCGGTTGTTATTTCTTCTTTCCAGCTCCGCATCGAATTTCCCTGATTGAAGGCCGAGGCAAATCGGGGCTTTCCGTTTTCCATTGCCATTCCGTTCAAATGACACCGATCTTCCGATACCATCGCGTCTATTTGTGGCGGCTGCCAATAGGGGGTGAAGTTGTTATCCGAATCGAGTGAGATAATACATGAGAATAATGTGTTTACTGCGAATAGTGAATTTTCAGAACCAAAGCTGAGGTCGTGCAAATCGAGTGGCCCGGTGTGATACGTTATTCCGGGGAGAAAAAGGCTGTCGAATTTGCCGGGTGCTTTTGGGTAGGTGCGGGCGAGTTCTCCTGAATTCCGGAAAACAATCACATCTTTTTTACCGGCCAGTGCTAGTTTTTCGGTTTCTTCATCGTATGCAATGCCCATCGGTTTCTCAAAATTTCGCGGCAACTGAATCAATGAGTCTTCACCCGAAGGCGAGAGAAAAATGAGTTTACCTGCCTGATAAGTGGAAAGCGCCAGACTGCAACCGAGTTTCTGCAGCAATTCCGGAATCTGAGATGAGTAAGTACAACTAAAAGGCGAAACGGGTGTGTTGGTCATACTGCATAAATTGGTGCAACCAAAATAGACCCGGAAGTTTTAAATTCAAGAATTGTATTCAGAATACCTGAATCATTCAAAAGCCAGACGCACGAGTTCTGCCTGTTCCTCTGCGTGAACTTTTGCATAACCGGTTGCCGGGGTGGAGCTCGATTTTCGGCTGAGATACTTCAGATCGAATGGCCAGTCGTAGCGGTGCATGTGTGTTCTGGCGCCCATGTTTTTAGGTTCTTCCTGAACCCAGAGCCATGATGCCTTCTTATACTTTTTGCCCAATTCCTCAATCTGGTTTTCGGCTAAAGGATAAAGCTGTTCAATTCGAACAATCGCTACATCTTTAATTTTATTTTCCTGCTGATAGGCAAGAAGGTCGTAATACAGCTTTCCGTTACAGAGGAGAACTTTTCGAACGTCACCGGCTTTCACATTTGCATCGTCGATCACTTCCTGAAAGCCGCCTGAGGTGAAGTCGGTGAGCGAAGAAACACAGGCCGGATGTCGCAATAAACTTTTGGGTGTCATCACGATCAGCGGTTTGCGGAATTCCCGTTTCAACTGTCTTCTCAATGCGTGAAACAAGTTAGCCGGAGTGGTCGGATTAATTACCTGCATATTCATGGTCGCACACAACTGAAGATATCTTTCAGGTCGGGCAGAAGAATGTTCAGGTCCCTGACCTTCCATTCCGTGCGGGAGGTACATTACCACACCGTTGAATCGCTTCCACTTGGTTTCTCCGCTGGATATGTATTGATCGACAATCACCTGAGCTCCGTTGGCAAAATCCCCGAATTGTGCTTCCCAGATGGTGAGTCCGTTCGGATTGCTCAAAGCATATCCATATTCAAAACCGAGAACTGCGAATTCGGATAACAATGAATTGTAAATCTCAAAACGCGCCTGTTTATCGGAAATGTTGGCCAATGGCACATACTCGGTTTCCGAGTCTTCAGAGGTAAGTACCGCATGTCTGTGACTAAAAGTTCCGCGCTCGCAATCCTGACCGCTCATGCGTACCGGATGACCTTCTTCAAGCAAGCTTCCGTATGCCATCAGTTCACCCATCGCCCAGTCGAAACTTCCGTTTTTGATCATGGTGCGGCGATCTTCCATTAGCTTTTCAACTTTTCGGAAAGCCTTAAAGTCTGCCGGAATCTGAGTGATTTTATCGGCAATTTTAGTAAAGGTTGCTTTGGAGATGGAGGTTTTTGGTGAACTAAAGAAGTCCGCTCTTTCGGCTTTGCGGATTTGTTTCCAGGATGTACTCGGATTGTCGTGTGAAACCACCGGTTTGTCTTCCCGAACCCAATTCAGTTTTTCCTGCAAAAGGTCTTTAAACTCCTTCTCCATTTTCTTCGCCAGCTCAATTTCAAGAGCGCCACCTTTTGCGAGTTTGTCCTGATAGATTTCTCTCGGGTTGGCGTGTGACGCAATAGCTTTATAAAGTTTCGGTTGTGTGAAACGCGGTTCGTCTGATTCGTTATGTCCGTACTTTCTATAACCCAATAAATCTATAAAAACGTCGGAGTGAAATTTCTGCCGAAACTCCATCGCTAGTTGAATCGTATAAATAATGGCTTCAACATCATCGCCATTAACGTGAAACACCGGGCACTTCGTAGTTTTCGCTACATCAGTGCAATAAATGGAAGTTCTGCCGTCGATATAATTCGTGGTGAATCCGATTTGGTTGTTGGTAACGATGTGAATGGTTCCGCCCACGCGATATCCGGGCAAGGCTGCCATTTGAAGTGTTTCGTAAACGATACCCTGACCCGAAACTGAAGCATCTCCGTGAATGAGAATCGGAGTGAGTTTATTTTCGTCGTTGTTGTACCGGCCATCGAGTTTTGCACGTCCGAGTCCGGCCACAACCGGGTCAACCGATTCGAGGTGTGAGGGATTTGGCGACAGAATTAATTTAACATCGTCCCCACTGGTGGTTTTAATTTCAGAAGAATATCCCAGGTGGTATTTTACATCGCCTTCGAACAGTGCATCCTGATATGCTTTGCCTTCGAATTCGGTAAAGATTTCTTCGTAGCTTTTGTTCATGATGTTCGCGAGAACATTCAGTCGTCCGCGGTGCGCCATGCCGATCACGTATTCCTTAACTCCGAGTTCGGATCCGTGTTCAATCGCTGAATCGAGAGCAGGAATCAGGGTTTCGAGACCTTCGAGAGAAAAGCGCTTCTGCCCAACATATTTAGTATGAAGGAAGTTTTCGAATACAACAGCCTGATTGAGTTTCTGGAAAATTCTTCGCTTTTGCTCAATCGAAAGATTTGCCCGGTTGCGACTGGTTTCCATCTTGTCGCGGAGCCATTCCTTCTGTTCGGTGTTGTGCATGTACATAAATTCAGCACCGATAGATCCGCAGTACGTTTCCTCGAGATGGTTAATAATGTCGCGCAGTTTTGCCGGACCGATTCCGATTTCAATTCCGGCATTGAAGGTCTTGTCGAGATCAGCTTCGGTTAATCCGAAATTCTTAAGTTCAAGTGTGGGTGCATAGTGTCGTCGTTCGCGAACCGGATTGGTTTTAGTGAACAGATGACCTCTGGTTCTGTAACCGTCGTTTATCAAACGCAGTACGTTGATCTCGTGGATCATGTCGTCTGATACGGATTTGCCGGTTGCAGATCCGTTGCGTTCATAGGCCAGATCAAAACCTTCGAAAAATTTCCGCCAGCCAAATTCTACACTGCCGGCATCAGCCTGATATTGTTTGTATAAATCGTCGATGGAATCAACATCGGCGTTGCTCAGATAGGAATGTCCCAACATCTTAGAATAGTCGTTTTGCCAATTGGCCCGCAAAGATAAATTAAACCCTATCCGAAGGCTTTTGAAAAACCAAAATTGTGTCAGGCTTTCGCCGGACGAAGATCCAGATTGTACCGGAGAGCGGTAATTAAGGTGTGATTATTCTCGAAGAGACTTCCACTGAATCCGGATTTGGCTGCATACTGATTCATGTAGCCCAGCACCAGATCGAAACCTTTTCGGATACTGTAATCGATTGTTAAAGTAAGCCGGTTCTGGTCAAATACAGTTTTTGAAAACGACTCAGACACTCCCAAAAAGAATTCGTCGTGAAGTACTGCATAGATCGCATGTTCAGTTTTTGCGATTTTATTCAACGGAACGGCAATCTGAAAACGGTACCTCACCCGGTGAAGCAAACCATAATGGTCGTGTACCCAATTGCCATACAGATCTTTCACCTTTACCTCGCGATAACGCTGCTCGATTCTCACCCGGTTCTGGATTTTGCATTTTTTCCATTTGGTGTCGATGGCAAATTGTTCCCAGCTTCGGTGTTCAATCAGCGGATATTTGGCTGGTAGTTCTCCGTATTGATGGGCATTCACAAAGTCGTAACCGAGGGTTGTGTGATATGTCTTTTTTTTCCATTCAATTCCACCGCGTACAAGATCCTGCATCGGGTGCGCGATGAGTCCGCTACGTCTGAAATGAAACTCGGTTCTCAGACTAAAGTTCTTGTAGAGTTTGTGATTTCCCTGATACGCATACCAGGCATTGTACTGCGTGGCGGTATACGGTGTGGCTACTCCGAAAGCAACGATCGAAATTGAAACTAAAACTAAAGAACTCAGTAACCGGCGTTTCACATCAATTTGGAAATGATGTTTTCAACCGAAATTCCTTCTGCTTCCGCTTTGTAGTTCTTTACCACACGATGGCGGAGAACGTAATTGGCAACTGCCTGCACATCCTCGATATCCGGAGAATATTTACCGTGAATAAGTGCGTGACATTTTGCGCCTAAAACCAGATACTGACTGGCACGCGGTCCCGCTCCGTAGTTCAGATACTGATTCACGATATCTGCTGAACCTGTAGTGTTCGGACGGGTTTTGTTTACCAGCTTAACTGCGTATTCCATCACATTGTCGGCAATGGGAACTTTTCGCACTAAGGTTTGAAATGCCTGAATATCGTGCGCTCCGATAATTTTTGAAACGGAGGGTTTAAAATCGGATGTGGTTTGTTTTACGATATTGATCTCGTCTTCCAGACTTGGATAATCGAGAACAATGTTGAACATGAATCGGTCGAGCTGAGCTTCCGGAAGCGGATATGTTCCTTCCTGTTCAATAGGGTTTTGCGTTGCCAATACGAAGAAAGGTCTTGGCAAAGCGTGATTCTGACCATTCACCGTAACATTCTTTTCCTGCATAGCTTCGAGCAGAGCCGCCTGTGTTTTCGGTGGAGTTCGGTTGATCTCATCGGCGAGAATGATGTTGGCGAAAAGCGGTCCTTTTGAGAACCGGAAATTTCTTTGTTCATCCAAAACTTCAGAACCTGTGATATCCGAAGGCATCAGATCCGGTGTAAACTGAATCCGGTTGAAACTCAGGTCAAGAACATCTGAAATGGTTTTAATAAGCAGTGTTTTTGCAAGACCGGGAACACCAATTAAAAGACTGTGTCCGTCACAAAAAATACTCATTAAAACTCCGTCAACCACTTCTTTCTGACCGACGATTACCTTTCCGATTTCGCTTCTGAGTTTGGCCGTGATTTCCGTTATCGCATTGGCAGCCTCTACGTCGTTCTGATACAATTCACTCATTATTCTCTCGTGTACTTTTTTAATTTTTTAATCTACAACTCAGTTTGTCCAATCGCCCATATCTTCACATGAGAGATATTTTTCATCAATCCAGATGTACATTTTCTTTCTGAATTCTTTGGCCCAGGCGTCGAGTACGTCCTGTTTCTTTTTTTCTAAAGCGTAAACCGCCAGTTTTTGATAGTCTTTTTCGAGACTTGCCTGATGTGGTTCACTTTCCGACTTCAAATAAATTATGCGGTATGCGGTTGAGCCATCCATCAACGGAACCACATGCGGCTCGCTGATGTCGCCGGCTTTCATTTTTTCGATACGCAATGCAATGTCAGCATCCAGATCGATTACTTCGATGATAGTGCTTCCCGTATTCGGGTCGGTATAAAATCCGCAGGTTCCCGGACTGTAATCCTCGAGATCATACAACTTAACCGCTTCGCACCAGGTGATGGAATCGTTTAAAATATCGGATCTTATTTTATTAATTTTATTTAACGCTTTGTCCTGATCAGAAGTAAGAATTGTGGGCGCAATAAGTATATGCCGGGCATTTATAATTTCCCCTTTTCGCTCAATGAGTTGAATGATATGGTATCCAAATTTGGTTTTAACCACTTGAGAAATCGAATCTTTTTTTAGTTTAAAAACAGCCGCTTCAAATTCGGGAACCATCTGCCCTCGTTTGAATTCTCCCAAATTTCCGCAGTCGTTTGCGGTTCCCTGATCTTTCGAATAAATGGCGGCGGTTGAGCAAAAATCCCGCTTGCCTTTTATCAGTTCTTCTCTGATTTTCTCTGCAGTTTTGCGGGCGTATTCTTCAGCCACTTTACTCGGAACCGGCTGAACAATGAGTTGGGCAACTTCTACTTCGGCACTAAAAAGGGGAATGCTGTCTTTCGGAATTTCTTCGAAGAACTTCCGGACTTCCGTTGGAGAAACTTTTAAATCTCCGATTAATGAATTCTGCGCTTCCTGAGTGAGCATCTGCTCCTTCACTTTTTTACGCATCTCTTCTTTATACTGTAAGATGGGAAGGCCAAGATACTGTTCGAGTTTATCAACCCCGCCGGCTTTCGAAGAGAAGTATTCAATTCGCCGGTTGATTTCATATTCAACCCGGTCTTCGGCAACCACTATACTATCGAGATCCGCTTTGTACAAAAGCAGTTTCTGTGAAAGCAACTGATCAAATACCTCGCAACGGATGTCTCCTTTGTAATCGGGGTACTGCGATTCGGTCTGATAAACTTCTTTATCTAAATCGGATTTGAGAATTATACTTTCCCCAACCTGAGCAATTACTTCATCGAGAATCTGATTATTATCCTGAGCCTCAGCGTACGAAAAGCAGAGTAATATCGCAGACAGAAGCAGCGTGAATTTCCTTAGATTTTTCATTAATAGATTTCTACCTTTTGTGCTTTATACGTCTGTTCTACGATCTCATCTTCGATTTGTTGCATGAGCTCTACCTTGCGTTTGTTGAGGATGATGTCACGGATTCGTTGTCGTTCGAACTCAAGAGGTGAGGAATTATTCTTCACGCGAAAATCCAGAATATGCACGTAATAGCTATAGCCATTGTCTGAAAATCGAATAAACTTGTTGTTATTCAGATAACTTTCCTGGTTGTAGGTAATAATGGGGATCTCTTTTAAAACATCATTAAAAGAATACCATGTAGAGTCGTCGGTTTGGAAATATCCTTCGTTTTCGTTCACATGATATTGCAGAATCAGTTGATCGTCGGCATCCTGCGAAATAAATAACCTCCACAGTTTTTCCAGATCTGCAACCGGTTCTTTCAGTTTGCAATATTTAAGGCGAAGTATGTTTTCCTTGAGTTCGAAATTCTCTTTATTGTTTTCGTAGTACTCCGAAATTTCGCCTTCGTCAACTGTGGTGTCGAGTCTTTCGGCAACCATTTTTTGCTGAAGTTCGTAAACCAGCAAATCGTTGTAATACTTTAAAACCAGATCAGCCTTGTCTTTTTCGAAATCGGTAAGTACCTGTTTCGCTTTTTGAATAATGGTTTGTTCGCGAATCCAGAGTTGGATGAATTCGTAAAAAACCGTTGCGCTGTCTTCCCGTGTATATTTCCCGTAAAGAGCTTTCATTGCTTCCGATTCGTACAACGGCTGATCGTAAACCTTGGCGAGAATACGATCCTTTTTGTGCCCGTCGTCTTTCTTTGGCGGAAGACAGGAATTACAGATAAGCGGTATTGTAAAAACGAGAAAGCCCGGACCGCGCATGGAGATTTAAGGTTTTCCCTGAAATAACTGACTCAGTGCATTGGGGTTAATCACCACCTTGTACCGACCTTTCAGTTCCTGAATCCATTGATCTTCAAGATACTTCTGATAATCGGAAGTGGCCGGTCCCATTGCTTCTTTCAGTGTTTTTGGTCCCGGAGCAATCAAACTATCGATTCTCAGCACTGTCGGGTTTCCGGCATCAGTGAACGTATGCAAACCAACTGTCCACTCCTGTGCATCCATTGCAGAATCGCGACCGTGTTCAATTATCTTTTGTTGAATTTTAAGGGCAAGAGGATCTTTCTTGTTGAGTTTTGCTTTCAGGTCTGCATCCGAAATATTTTTCTTCAAACCTTTCATGAGTTTCTTCTCGGTTTTAGCGCTGTTACAGGTGTAAATACGAATACCTGCACGTTGTTGCCATTGATAATTCTGCTGATGAGCAGCGAAGAATTCTTTTAAACCTGTTGTGTCTTCAGTCGCTTTGGTCCAAACCATATCGTTGGTGAGTTCGAACAACAATATTCCGTCGCGGTATTCCTGCATGAGGTATTTAAAGTCGTCGTATTTCTGCTCGAGAATTGATTCTTCGTAAGTAAGATTCATGTCGTCGGCGTATTTGGCAAAGAGTCTTTCCACATGTTGTTTTGCATTTACATTTCGAGCGGGATTTTGCTGAACGTAAATATTGAAGGCTCCGTAATTGAATTTTTTCTTTCCGATGGTAAAGAGAGTGGAATCAGCGCGAAGAGCATCCGGAATAATCCAACTTTGTCCGTTAATAGCGGAAGAATCGATGTTAGCGATATAGGTATTCCAGTTCTTCTGATTGATTTTATAATCGTTCTCTTTTTTAACTCTTGCCAGAACAGCGGATCGGTTGAGTTCGCTTCTCGAGTCCCGGGTGATTTTCATTTTAATCGCTTCCTTGGAATCTTCAAAAGAAGGATTCGGTCTGTGTTCTTTTCGATAGATGATGTGCCATCCAAGTTCTGTTTTTACCGGTTTGGAAAATTCTCCGTCTTTTAACGCAAATGCTGCTTCGCGAAAATCAGCCGGAACATTACCACCGATACTTTTGATCCAGTTAAGTGTGCCTCCGCGTTCCCGGGTATTAAAATCCTCGCTGTATTTGAAAACCAGGTCTTCCCATTTTTCACCTTGTTGAAGTTTTTGATAAATGGCATCGATGCGCGGTTTCATGGTATCGTATTCCGCCTCATTATTTATTCTGATGAGAATATGCGCTACCTGAACCTCCCCTCTGGCCGGTCTTTTATCGTGTACCTTTAATAAGTGATAACCGTACTGGGTTCTGAACGGTTGACTAACTTCTCCGACCGGAGTGTTGTACGCCTGAGTTTCGAAAGGATAAATCATGTTGAAGACCGTGAAATATCCGAGACGACCGGCTTCTTTTTTTCCATGTTCGTCGGTGCTGCTGTCGCGGGTGAGCTGTTCGAATGAATATTTACCGCTCACAATGAGATCGCGCCAATGGTTGATTCTTTTCCAGGCAGCTAACGTGTCTTCCGGACTGGCGACGGGTGATAAATAAATCATGAGGTTGCTGGCGTCTACTTCGTATTTGCTTCGTTCGTAGGCTTCTTCCACCAGCTTTTCCGTAACCGTTTTGTCGGTAAGATAGGGTTGTGCTAATTGTTTGCGATACCCGGCAAGTTCTTTTTTATAATCTGCATTGGTATCCATCCCGAGCCGGTAGGCTTCCTTTACTTTTAGTTTGAACTTTACATAAAGATCTTCGTATTCCTGAAGTTCCTCAATAGATGGTTTCTTGTCTGGATTGCGGTTGTTCTTGCTGAAAACTCTTTCGAATTCAGCACCCCAAACCGTGTCTTTGTCAACTGTGAAAACTACCGGACCTCCTTTTTGTGCTAAAGAAAGTAGCGGACATATCAAACAAATCAGAAGCAGGTTCCTTTGTCTAATTCCCATAATATCTGTGTCTTGATGAGTTTGTTTCGAATTAAAGAATCGCGAATTTAATGATATCGCTAGCTCGAAAGGTAAATACAGTTTCAGATTCTGACGGATAGATGTTTCCGCAGCCGAATTGTTTGCGGTGAAACGGAAACCGGCTTAGGGATGGACGCGGTTACCCGGATTGCCATTTCTGTAATTACAACTGCAACGCTGCAACAGCGATTGGCAATGAGCTGGCGCAGCAACAGCAGTTGTTACAGAATGCAATTCGGGTTTGAGCAGACAGCCCGTAAAGCCCCATTAAAGAATTCTAAAATGCGCGAAGTAGAACAGGTCTGAATGTTTTGGTGCCGAAGATGTTCATTTACGATTGTGCCAACTTTCGGATGAAGATTGTAAGTTCGTCGGACTATGCCTTCGAGAAAAGAATTTTTACAGATTGGGAGTGCCGGCTTGCTCGGAATGTTTGCTCATCGTTACGGCGCATTTGCCTCTGAATATTCTCCTGCAGTTCAACAAATGGCAGATGGTGAAGTTGACTGGACGCATGTGCAAAGTGAGTTTGATCTGAAACCTGAAATTACATTTCTGAATAATGGAACGATGGGTCCTTCGCCGAGAAGCGTGGTGCGGGCTTATACGGATCGCATTCAGGAAATAAATTCAACCGGACATTACGGGGGAGGTGATCACGAATGTGTTGCGGCATTGGCCGCTCTTCTCGGAGCAAACAAAGAAGAGATTGCACTAACACACAATGTTACCGAAGGAATAAATATCGCTGCTTGGGGTGTGCCTTTGAAAAAGGGAGATGAAGTAATTTTAAGTACACATGAACACGTAGGAAATGCCGGCCCATGGCTCAATCTGGCGCGACTTAAAGGGGTGAAAATTACGGTTTGTCCGTTGGGTAAGGACGCCGAAGACACACTGAGACTAATTAAAAAACATGTTTCAAAACGAACCCGTGTAATTGCAGTACCGCATATTCCATGTACAATCGGACAGGTTTTGCCGGTGAAGGAAATGTGTGCGTGGGCGCGGGAGAATAATATTTATACTGTTGTTGATGGAGCGCATGGAACCGGAATGCTGAAGATGGATCTGCACGATATGGGCTGCGATGTTTATGTTTCGTGCTGTCACAAATGGTTGCTCGGCCCGAAAGGTACCGGATATATGTATGTTCGGGAAGAGTTTCTGAAAACACTGGAATCTCTGCAAACCGGAGGTTACAGTGCAGAAGAATGGGTGTTGACAGAAAAAGAAGTTTCTTTCAAAGGCTTGGTTCCCACGGCTCATAAATACTATTACGGAACTCAGAGTGCAGCTCAGTATTACGGGGTGATTGCCGCTGTGGAATTCCATCAGAAAATTGGTCCGGCGAATATTGAAATGCGCATAAGAGCACTCAATAATTACCTGTTTGCCGGATTAAAGGATCTCAAAAAATTAAAAATTCTGACTCCTGAGGAAGAGATTTCCCGATGCGGTGTGGTCTCTTTTAAATTCGATAAATACGACGATCACCAGTTTTTTGAGGACTGCCAAAAGGAGAAAATTGTGATCCGGTTTGTGGGAGAAAATAATTTGAATTGTGTGCGGGTTTCAACGCATATCTATAACAGCGAAGATCAGATAGACAAATTTCTGAATTTCGTGAAGTCTAAAGTATGAGGCTGAAAATCGGTCAGAATCTTTTTGATTTTACGGAGGAAGATGAGGTTCCGGAAATTCCGGAGCAGCCCGCGATATATCAGATTTTTAAAGACTGGAAAGATCATCGCATTTTGCGGATGACAACTTCCGGGTCAACGGGAACTCCCAAACCGGTTGAACTACCTGAAAAATTAATCCGGCGAAGTGTAACTGCATCTGCCGGAGCGATGCATCTTAATAAAGAAAAAGCACTACTGTGTTTATCGCCCGAAAAGGTGGGTGGTGCGATGGTGCTTTTGCGCGGGCTTTTGTTAAACTGGGAAGTAGAAGTGGCGCATCCCGTCGCAAATCCGTTGTCAGATATTTCGGGTAATCACGATTTTACGTTTATAAGTCTGGTGCCGTATCAGCTTTCTAAAATTCTGGAAACTAACGATACCGAAAAGCTTCTTCAATTTAAAACCGTGCTGATCGGTGGAGGTTCTGTTCCGGCATCGGTTGAAGAAAAGATTTTAGCCTTAAGCCCAAATTCTACCCGGTTTTTTCACAGCTATGGAATGACGGAAACAGCAAGTCATGTTGCGCTCCGGCAATTAGGACAAACCCATTTTACCGTGCTTCCCGGAATTCAGCTTTCGGTTGATAACGAAGGTTGCTTGAAAATAAAAATGGAAGACGCAGGTGTTGATCTTGTGACCAACGATCTGGTGGAACTAAATGGAAATCAGTTTCGATTTACCGGTCGTCGTGATGATGTGGTGAATAGCGGCGGCATAAAACTTCACGCGGAGGAATTGCACAAAGAGATGGATGATCTTTTCCATCGCGAAAAAATGCCGGTTGATTTTATTTTAACCAAGTTGCCCGACGAACAATGGGGAGAAGCCTTGGTGATTATTGTTTGCGGTAATGTTCTGAAAGATCGGTTGAAAGAAATTTTAGAACAACATTGCGATCCGGTCAAAATTCCAAAGAGATTTTTTAAAACGGAAAGCTGGGTTTTCTCGGAGTCGGGGAAGATTTTAAAAGCCGAAAGTCTAAAAAGATCAGTCGAAATCTGATGTGAGTTTGAACCTGAGAATTCGGCCGTTACCTGAATCTGCAACATATAGAATCTTGTTCATGTATGCGAGTCCCATCGGTTTGTTGAACTGCGTTAATCCCTGACCGGTTCCGCCAAAAGACACATTAATATATTTATTGGTCGAGTAACCCGGAGGTGGTTTCACACCTTCAAATCCATTTAGGGAAAACAGATAAACAGAATCCTTTGCCCGGTCGCTGATAAAAATGTGATTGGTTCCGTCGCCGGCCATGGTGAGTCCGACCGGTTCGTCGAAGCGATATGGTGTGGTTAAAAATCCTTCTGCCTGACTTGTATCCCAGCTCATAACCCGTGCTTCGTAAATTGCTCCGAATTCCGATTCTATGTATTCGATGTATTGAGACTTGATTACGCCGTCGGGAGAAATGGAAGTATAAATGAAGTCGTTCCCGCCACGTGCAAAGAGTTGCGGAGGCTGAACATTGGTGGTAATACCAAAAGGTTTTTTGAAGTAATCGCGGTACAACGAACCTCTTGAACTCACAGCAACAGGTGTGATAAACTGATCATCTGCGCCAAAAAGTAAAACAGCATCGTCGGGTCCGCTGAACGGATTGGATGCCGGTCCGTTTCGGGAAACATAGTACCGGTTGTCTTCTAAAATGCCAAGGTGATTGAATTCGCAGAGTGCGTCGGAAGAAGAAAAAGTCGATTTATAATAAAAAGGATGAACGATTTCTTTAACGATTCTTCCATGTTTTAATCCGTACCCGAGATCTCCGTGCATATCGATCCGGTAAATACAGGTGAGGTCGTAAGCCACTCCTGAAACGGTATCGGTTTTTGTGCCTATGGCGAGTAAGTCGAATTTGCGATCCTGAATTACACTTTTAACTCCCTGAACGTGCATGCGTCCGATTTCGCGACCCGACTCATCCAGACAAACGAGATCTTCGGTGCCGTGATCCACAACATACAGCAACTCATCAAAACCGGTGGTAATATCGGTAGGTTCGGTAAAAATGTTTATTGCCGGTTGAATGGGTACGTACGAAATATCACGGATGGCGTATTGCGGCTTTTCAATAAAGCTGATATCGGTTTTATTTCCCCAGAATCCGTCGCAGGAGGAGAGGGCAATCAGTGCGATATAGAAAATCGATTTTCTCAATGTCCCATTTTGTTTTGAGTCCAGCGAATACCGATGAGATGTTGAGTTCCCATGTTATTCGTCGGGTTCATGGCGTATTGAATCCGAATCGGGTGAACACCGATTCGGGTTTTGTAGGTTGTTCCGAAAGTGGGCAGGGTTTGTCCGCTCACACTGATTTTATATCCGGTTTGAACTTCCAATAATTCCCGAAAGGAATATTGAAAACCGATACGGACATTTTCAGCATTGTCGTTCGGGTTGTTCAATTCAAGCGAACCGATGATGAGGTGGTTTTCTTTTTTCCAGATATCTGCCGACAAGCCCATTCGAAAGGTTGTGGGAAGCGTGTATCGTCCGAGATTGAGTTCCCCATTCCTGTTGTAACTCACCTGAGTCTGATCTCCGTTTGAAGAGGTGTTTCCGCCAAAGTTCTGGAGCACAACGGCAAATTTTAAATTGTTGAAATCGGTTTCGTATAAAAATCCCAGATCGACTCCGAGGGTTGTGGCCGTATAGCCTGCCATGTTTTCATAAATGAATTTTCCGGTAACTCCGAAACTGAACATTTCGGTGAGTTTCTGAGCGTAGTTTCCGGCAACTGCAGTTTGACTTACACTAAAATAATTTCCGGTTCCATCGGGTTGAAATTCGGTTCGCACTTTCATCTGGCCACTGTTCAGTGAATTAATGACAAAACCTGCAGTGGCTTCTCCCTTTGTTTTAAACTGAGTTGATAAATACGATTGCTGAATTCCGGCTCCCAACATCAATTGACAAAAACCAATTTCAAAATTGTCGAGAGATGTTAAACCGGCAGGATTTGACGCTCCGCTAAAAACATCGCCTTTTAATGCGATACCGGCTCCGGCCATCCCAAGAGATCGGGGATTCATTTCATTTTTTAAAAAACTCAAAGTGGAAAGACCAGCTCTTTGCCCACCAAAATTCGGTAGCAACTGAGCCCTGGAAACTCCTGAGGCAAACAGAAAAATGAGAAAGGAAAACACCACCCGATGCATGCTGCAAATCTAATAATCACACCGATAGAATTTTGGCACTGTGTACTCATATAGCTGACGGATTCAACAGAGTGAATATCTTCGTAATGACGCCACCCCTATGAAACTGAAACTGCAAACCTTTACCACGTTTGTTTTTGCGCTGATTTCATTCAGTCTGAAAGCACAAATTACACAGACCATTTCAGGTCGGGTTATCGATGCAGATAGCCGTCAGCCTTTAGCGGGAGTTAATATAATTCTTCAACTCGACGAGGCGAATAAAACCGGCACTATCACAGATGAACAGGGTTATTTTAAAATTGAAAATGTGCCGATCGGACGACGCAGTATCGACTTCTCTTTTGTGGGCTATGAAGATGTTCACTTGGATAATGTTATTGTCACCAGCGGGAAGGAAGTGGAGCTAAAAATCGAGATGAGTGAGTCGGCTGATGTGTTGGGAACTGCCGAGGTGAGGGTAAAGTCGAGATTTGGAAATCATAACGAAATGGTAACAGTGAGCGCCCGCACTTTCGATTCGGAGGAAGCCGAGCGTTATCCGGGAAGCCGGCAGGATCCGGCGAGAATGGTGCAGAATTTTGCCGGCGTGAGCGGAACGGATGATCAGCGAAACGATATAGTGGTTCGCGGAAATTCGCCTTTGGGTTTGCTGTGGCGATTCGAGGGAGTTGATATTTTTAATCCGAGTCACTTTGCCGTTGCGGGATCTACCGGCGGACCGATTTCGATGCTAAACAACAAAACCATCGGTAATTCAGATTTCATGACGGGTGCCTTCCCGGCGGATTATGGCAACGGAATATCCGGGGTATTCGACATTAAAATGCGAAACGGAAATTATAACAAAAGTGAGTTCAGCGGACAATTCGGATTGTTCGGGACGGAGCTTTTGGCGGAAGGGCCAATCAATAAATCAAAGAAATCGAGTTACATGATTTCGTATCGGTACGCAACGCTTCAGATTTTTCAGGCGTTGGGAATAGATTTGGGAACCTCTGCAGTTCCGCATTATCAGGATGCTTGTTTCCGGTTTAATTTTCCAACCAAACACGGAGGGTTTTCGGTTTTTGGAGTCGGCGGTTTGAGTGCGATTGACATAGTGTTGAGCGACGACACCATTCCTCCGAAAGAGCTTTATGGTGAAAAAGACCGAGACCAGTATTTCCGCACAAACATGGGTGTGGTTGGGGCAAACTGGCGACACTTTATTAATAAAAGTACATTCCTCAATGCCGTAATCGCTGTGAACGGACAGCAGATTATCTCAAATCATGATAAGATTTTTCGTGACCCGAATGAATATGCCCGGGTGTATCTGATGCCGGTGTTGAGGTCAACCATGACTCATTCGAAAACGACTGCTCATGTTTATGTAAACCGGAAATTGAGTGCAAGACATAATTTTAGAATTGGTGTAATTACCGATGTTTATCAACTCAATTATTTCGACAGCGTGCGAAACGAACAAACATATTTGTGGTCGAAGCATTTGAATTATCAGGGAGGTGAATGGATGGGAAGATTCTATGCTTCCTGGAAGTTCCGGATAACGGCCGATCTCACACTTAACGCAGGTCTGCACGCATTGGCAACTTCGTTGGGAAATGCTACGGCTTTAGAGCCAAGGGCCGGATTAAAATGGAAGATTTCCAAAGTTACGAATGCAAGCTTTGGTTACGGTTTACACAGTCAGTTGCAACCGCTTTATGTCTATCACACTTTATTTGTTGATTCTGTGAGTCACACATTTGGTGCACATAATAATGGTGTGGGTCTTTCCAAAAGTCATCATTTCGTGGCATCATTAGAGCGTATTGTAAATCCGTTTCTGAGGGTGAGAACTGAGGTGTATTATCAGTATTTATTCAACATACCTGTCGAGGTGATTTCCAGTTCTTTTTCTTTATTGAATCAGGGGTCCGGGTTTCAACGCTTTTTCCCGGACGTTCTCCAAAACACCGGAACCGGACACAATTATGGGATGGAGTTAACAGTTGAAAGATCCTTTCACAAAAACTACTATACGATGTTCACCGGCTCACTGTATAATTCCAGATATAAAGGCAGCGACGGAGTTGACCGCAATACAGATTTTAACGGAAACTTTATTCTGAATACATTGGTCGGATACGAGAAACCGTTCGGCCCAAATAAAAAGAATGCTTTCACTTTCGGAACACGGTTTACCTTAGGCGGTGGAAAGCGGTATTCTCCGATCGATTCACTTGCAACTGAAAAAGATGGAGCCAATGTGATTTTTGTAGATTCGGAGCGGAATTCACTTCAGTTCAGAAATTATTATCGCTGGGATCTAAAATTCGGTATTCGGGTTAATGCTAAAAAAACAACACATGAATTTGCGATTGATGTTGCGAATGTTCTGAATACGAAGAATGTTTTAACACTGAGTTATTTCGATGATCCGGATCATCCGGGGAGAAAGATTTATAAAGAAGAGACACAACTGGGGAGGCTTCCCAATTTTTGGTATAAATTCAATTTTTGAGTATGAAAATCCTGAGAGGTTTTGTGGTGTTGGGTTTAATGATGTTAGTGATTTCGGCTAAAGCACAAACGTATTCCGAAAAAGAACTTCAGCCCGACAGTACTAATTTCCCGAACGTATATGTGAAGGCACTGCATTCAGATGAGCGAACATCTGTGTTTTTGATAATGGTTAAAGATGAAGTGAAAGCGCACAAACACGATGAGCATACAGAAACGGTAACCGTAATTTCCGGGAAAGCGATAATGACTGTAAATGGGGTGAGCACTAAAATTAAAAAGGGTGATGTGGTAATTATTCCTAAATCGACGGCGCACTCAGTAAAAACAACATCGAGAAAACCATTGAAGGTGATTAGTGTTCAGGCTCCGAAATTCGATGGGAAAGATCGAATCTGGATTGAAGATAAAAGTTAAAAAATGGAATACCCTTTTATTCCTTATTCGCGGGAATTGGTTGATGGTGATGAATCGCTGAGGAGGGCAATTCAATATTTTAATGAGATGAAAACCCGGAGATCGGTTCGGGAATTTTCAGACAAACCGGTTGATCGTGCGGTAATTGAAACAATTCTCAAAACAGCAGGTACGGCGCCATCAGGTGCGAATAAACAACCGTGGACTTTTTGTGTAATCGGAGATCCGGAGTTAAAAAGAAAGATCAGAATTGCAGCGGAAGAAGAGGAAAAAGTAAACTACGGAGGCCGGATGTCGGATGAATGGTTGCGGGATTTGGCACCACTCGGAACGGATTGGCAGAAACCATTTTTAGAAATTGCCCCATGGCTGATCGTTGTTTTTCGGAAAGTGTATGACTTGGAAGGAGGTGAAAAACGAAAAAACTATTACGTTCAGGAATCGGTTGGTATCGCTTGCGGTTTTTTAATTTCTGCAATTCATCATGCCGGCTTGGTAACATTGACGCATACTCCAAGTCCGATGAATTTTTTGACAGATATTCTAAAAAGACCCGAAAATGAAAAGCCCTTTTTATTGCTTCCGGTTGGTTACCCTGCCGAAAATGCTGTGGTTCCGGATATTCACAGAAAAGAATTGAAAGACACTACCCGATTTTATTAATGCCAAACGAAGTATTTAATCTCAATACCCCCATTCAAAAAGTTGAGTTCAGTGGCTTTGGAACTGAGGTCGAAGTTTTTGTTAAAAGGGATGATATGATTCATCCTTTCGTGTCGGGGAATAAGTGGCGGAAGTTAAAATACAACATTCTGGAAGCGCTTGAAAGTGGTAAGAATACAGTTCGAACGTATGGCGGTGCTTATTCAAACCACCTCATTGCAACGGCGGTAGCGTGTGCCGCTTATGGTTTAAAATCGGAAGGAATTGTACGCGGGGATGAGTTGAAAGAAACCAGTAATTATGTGCTGCGTCTTTGTCACGAATTCGGGATGGAATTAAAATTTGTCAGCCGATCGGAATATAATCTTCAAGAGAAAAATCCGGATCCGGATGTATTAGTAATTCCAGAAGGTGGCGCAAATGAAAATGGAATCCGGGGTTGTGAAGAAATACTGAATGGTGTTAGCGGATTCGATCGGGTTATGGTTGCAGTTGGGACGGGAACCACATTGAGAGGTATCGCAAGATCATCCATAGGAAATACTAAGATTCATGGATTTGCAGCGATGGGGAATGGAGAGTATTTGCGAGCTGAAATTCCGGAATGGGATAATTCAAAGAACTTTTTGGAAACCAGGTTTTCGTTTGGAGGATTTGGGAAGTTTGATTTGGAGCAGTTGCAATTCAATCGAAGTTTTGCTTCTGAAACCGGAATTCTGTTGGATCCGGTTTACACGGGGAAGATGTTTCGTGGTGTTTCAATATTAATTGAAGCCGGAGAAATTCTTCCCCATGAAAGAGTTTTACTGATACACACAGGAGGGATGACCGGGGTGTTGTCAGATAAATGGTTGAAATCAGTTTGATTTTGGGGGAACCACAACACCTTTTATGGTGATAAAATCCGGACTTTGATCCCCGTTGTATTTCACAGTTACGGTTTTGGTAAAATTGCCCGCTTTGCCTTCAGAGTTAAACTGAATTCTGATTTCGCCTTTTTCGCCCGGCGCAATTAAATCTTTAGAGTAGCTTGGAGATGTGCAGCTGCAGGGAGTTTCAACCTTGATTATGACCAATGGAGCAGACCCCTCGTTTATAAATGTAAACACATGCTCAACCTTGCTGCCTTCTTCGATGTTCCCAAAATCAAATTCAGATTCGGTGAACTTAATTTTTGGTTGACCGTCCGGAGTTAGAGTAACAGTTGGTTTTTGGTCTTGAGCCAACAACTGAATGGAAGTGAATGCCAACAACGCGATTAAAAAGGAGAGTTTTTTCATTGAATTATTTTTTAGTGAACCACCTAAAGTTATTCCATAAAAAAAGCCCCCGGTAAATCGGAGGCTTTTAAAAGTTTTTAAGTTCTTATTGAGGATTAGCCTGAACCGGAGGAGTTGGTTGAGCGGGTTCAGATTCTACAACACCGCGAATGGTGAGGTATTCTGTTCCGCCTTCTCCATTGTGTTTAACCGTAATGGTCTTAGTGAAGTTTCCTGGTCGGCCTTTAGAATTATAGGTAACGGTGATTTCACCATACTGACCTTTTGCGATTCCGTCTTTGGTCCACTTAGGAGTTGTACAACCACAAGAAGCCTGAACAGAACTTAAGCGTAATGTATCTTTTCCCGTGTTTTGAAATCGGAATGTGTACGTCGCCTGAGTTCCTTCTTTAATAGTACCGAAGTTGTGTTCGGTAGTTTCAAATTTGATGTTCGCGCCGCCATCAGTAGTTAAGGTTGCCTTCGCCGGTTCTTGAGCAAAGCCACTTGCCACAAATCCTATAGCGACGAAGAAAGTTAAAATAGAACGTTTCATAATTTTCGAATTTCTGTTATTAAATCAAAGGTATAAGTTCGAGTCGTTTCTAACAAATGAGATGCCAATCAGGAGATTATCAGACTGTAATATTTTTAGCTATGATCTGAAATTTGCTTTACGTTTTTCCAGAAATGCCGAGGTTCCTTCTTTAAAATCTGAGGTGGTAAAACTAACTCCGAATAATTCAATTTCTTTTTCAAATCCGACTTCGGGATTCCCGGAGAGATTAACACATTTAATAATGTTTGCCATCGCTTGAGGTGACTTGCTAAACAATTTTTTAAGAAAGTTTCTCGCTTCATTCATCACTTCGCTGTCGAGAAATACTTTGTTTACCAACCCTAATTTAAAGGCTTCTTCGGCATCCACCATCCGGGCGGAGCATAAAATTTCCAGACCGTTGGTTCTCCCGACCAATCGTATCATTCGCTGAGTTCCACCATAACCGGGAACTAATCCCAGATTAATTTCCGGCTGACCAAATTTTGCAGACTCACCTGCATACCGGAAGTGACAAGCCATAGCTAATTCACAACCGCCACCAAGGGCAAAACCTTTCACTACTGCTATTGTGGGCTTGCCACTGTTTTCAATAGCATTCATCACATTGTGTCCGTCCCGACTTAATTTTTTAGCTTCTTCTTCAGAAAAATTTACAAATTCTGCGATATCGGCTCCGGCGGCAAAAGCCTTATCGCCGGCACCGGTAAGAATGATCCCGTAAATACCGGAATCGGAACTGGCCGTTTCCACTGCCGATTTTATCTCTTGCAACAATGTAGCATTCAAAGCATTCAATTTGTCGGCTCGGTTGATCGTAATCGTCGCGATATTTTCGGAAGTTTCTATTGTGATGAACTGGTACGGCATGGTAACTTTTGAGCAAAAATATTAAAGCAAATCAAAAGGAAGCCATCTCATTATTTATGTATTAAACTTTTATTGAATGCCCGTCGATGTTCAGTTTTGCAGGTGCTTTCATAGTTCACTCATAAGCGTACATTTGCGCGAATGGAGGAGCGATTCAGTTTTAACGAATTTGAACCTGTTAGTCGGGAGCAATGGAAAGAGGGACTGCTGAGAGAGCTGAAGGGAAAACCTGAAGAGGATTTAGTGAATGATTGGTTCGGGTTAAATGTAGAACCTCTTTACTATAAAAACTCATCCAACGGATTGTCTCCGGTTACCTTTCCGCAGTCCTGGAAATTGGTGTTACGTTGGGAGGGTGAAACTATCCCCGTGGATGCACTTTCCGGAATTGATTTCGTTGCCAGTCACAATCCCGGGCTTATTGATTTGCTGCCCGGAGAAACCGGATATTATTCACTTTCGGTTGAACATGAGGAATTGTGGAAAGCATCTCAACTGCGTCCGGTTCATTTTAATCTGAAACCTTCAACCAGAAATCTGGAATTGATAACTCCGGAAATTAATACGGGTACAGGTAGCATTTACTCGCTTATTAATTCCAATCCAAACATTGTTGGTCGGGGAGAAATTCAGTTATTTATTGAAAAGGCCCTTGAAATAAAAGCCCGATTGGAGTCCAGAGGCTTCACCGATATCTATCGTTTTCTGAATGTAGAAATTTATTCAGGCACTAATTTCTTTTACGAAATATCGCGGCTTCGGGCACTTCGAATTGCAATGGAGGAGATTTTTGGTGGGAAGTCTCCGAAAATTTCTGTGGTGTGCAGCATACTTCAGGTTGATCAGGAGGAAGTCTGGAAAAATTTGCTACGGTCATCCACCGAATGTATGTCGGCAATTTTAGGTGGAGCTGATAATATCTGGATTCAAATGAGTACTGGAGACTCTGATGAAAGGAATTCAAGATTAGCCAGAAATATTGGTATGTTACTCAGACATGAGAGTAAAATGAATGATATTCATGATCCCGGTAAAGGATCATATCTGGTGGACTTTTTAACAACCGCTCTTCTGGGAAAAGAGACTCCGGACATTCAATCAGGAAGAAAAACAATTTTTGATGGATTCTTCCCCGGGCAGATTCCGTTTTTAAGAGGGCCCTATAACTCTATGTACACGGTTCGTCCCTGGACAATCAGACAATACGCAGGTTTTAGTACAGCTGAAGAGTCGAATGCTTTTTATCGTCGAAATCTGGCCGCAGGGCAAATGGGATTATCCGTAGCATTTGATCTTGCAACACACAGAGGCTACGACTCCGATCACCCAAGGGTAAAAGGGGATGTAGGTATGGCCGGTGTCGCAATAGATACGGTTGAGGATATGAAAATTCTCTTCGACGGTATTCCATTGGATAAGATGTCGGTATCAATGACTATGAACGGAGCTGTTCTTCCGATAATGGCATTTTATGTTGTGGCAGCTGAAGAACAGGGTATAGAACCGAAGCTCTTGTCGGGAACAATCCAAAACGATATCCTGAAGGAATTCATGGTTCGCAACACCTATATATATCCTCCGGAACCATCCATGAGAATTGTCTCAGACATCTTTGAATACACTGCGCAGAACATGCCCAAGTTCAATTCAATTAGCATTAGCGGTTACCACATGCAGGAGGCGGGCGCGACTGCGGCAGTTGAACTTGCGTACACGCTGGCTGATGGGATAGAATACGTGAGAACCGGGGTTAATGCCGGACTTGATGTTGATGACTTTGCTCCCCGGTTGAGCTTTTTCTGGGGAATTGGAATGAACTACTTTCAGGAAATTGCCAAAATGAGAGCGGCAAGATTGCTTTGGTCTAAACTGATGAAACAGTTTAATCCTAAAAATCCAAAGTCGATGATGTTGCGAACTCATTGTCAAACCAGCGGATGGAGTTTAACAGAACAAGATCCTTATAACAATGTTGCCAGAACTTGCATTGAGGCTAAAGCCGCCGCAATGGGAGGAACCCAGTCACTTCACACGAATGCATTGGATGAGGCTCTTGCTCTGCCAACGGATTATTCAGCCAAAATTGCGAGAGAAACACAGATATATCTCCAAAAAAACACCAGCCTTACAGATGTAATTGATCCATGGGGCGGAAGTGAATTTGTAGAAAATTTAACGCTTGAAATTTCTGAGAAAGCCTGGGAACTTATTGGTGAGGTTGAAAAAATGGGTGGAATGGCGAAGGCAATTTCTGCCGGTTTGCCTAAAAGAAGAATAGAAGAGGATGCTGCCAGAAAACAAGCTAAAATTGATAATGGCGAGGAAGTGATCGTTGGTGTTAATCGTTTTAAAACAATCGATAAAACAGAAATTGATCTTCTGGAAATTGATAATTCAAAAGTTCGGGAGCAACAACTAAATCGCTTAAGGTTAGTTCGAGAGAATAGAGATGAGGATGCAGTTCTGTTTGCTCTTAATAAATTGGAATTAGCAGCCCGAAGCAATGATAATTTGCTTGAAGCCGCAATAGATGCTGCCAGAAAACGGGCGACCTTAGGTGAGATCAGTCTTGCATTGGAAAATGTTTTTGGAAGATATCAGGCTGATGTGTCAACAGTTGTTGGTGTTTATTCGAGAGAAATGAATCACGATCCTAATTTTGATAAAGCCCAAAAGGCTTCAGATTCTTTTGCTGAAAAAGAAGGACGTAGACCCAGAATTTTGGTGGCAAAGTTGGGACAGGATGGTCACGACCGCGGGGCAAGAGTAATAGCTACCGGATTTGCGGATCTCGGCTTTGATGTTGATGTCGGTCCATTGTTTCAGACGCCGGAGGAAGTTGCCAGACAGGCGGTTGATAATGATGTGCATGTATTGGGAATTTCCAGTCTTGCAGGCGGGCACAAAACTTTGATTCCAATGGTAATTGAACAATTGAAATCGTTGGGAAGGGGGGACATAATTGTGGTTGCCGGAGGTGTGATTCCTCCCTCGGATTATTCATTCTTGAAATCAGCGGGAGTTAGTTACGTTTTTGGCCCCGGAACTGTGCTCAGTGAGGCTGCCTTGGAAATCCTTAACTCCTTGAATCACGGGGTTAATTAGTGAATTCGAATAATCGTATTACCGAGAAAATTAGTTAAACCGCCCTAAAGAATTTTGTGATCGTCTCGGGATGTTATCAGAGTAAATTTGAGGTACGAGATTAAATCAAATAGTAAGAAGGAGATACGTTGGAGAGTAATTACTGTTTCTTAACAGTCATGCGTCTGGTGATTTTTTCACCATTGCATTCAAGAGTGTAGAGGTAAACACCTTCCTCGTATTGGGAAACATCAAGAACAATAAGTTTGGTAGTTACTATACGTTCCTCGATCAGTTTTCCAACCACATTGTATACAGAAAGGGTAGCTTCGGCACCTTCGAATTCAACTTCAATATAAGTTCTTCCTACGGCAGGGTTAGGGTAGTTCTGACCGAGTTTAACCTTGTCTGTCTGCACATTGGCAAACTTTACATCCGAATTGTTCTGAGCAACGGAGGTAGTGGCCAACGACAGTAGAAGAGTTGAAAGAAGGATAAAGAGTAGATTTTTTCTCATACGATCTCTGTTTTCAAAAGTACCTAAAAATATTGTGCCAATCCAATAATTTATTTGTCATGAAGTGGAATCTGTGTCCCTTTTGTAATTAAGTGCCTAAAAAAGAGGGTCTTGAGCATATCCTGATCGACTATTAAATCGGTCATTCTGACTCAAAAGTTCAACAAATTCCATATTTCAAGACAAATGAATGACCGTTGAGCGTTGGTGGACGCTGCACGAAAATCAACTCTGTTGTACAGGATTCGTATTTTTATCATTCTGGCCATATAGAAATGAGTCGATGCGTCAATTGATGTTCACAGTTAACATGATAGATCCTAAACTTCTCGTCCAGAAAGGGGCACAAAAAACCCCCATTCGATGAACAGAGGTTTCAGATATTGCGCCCCATCCTGGACTCCCCGATGCTCTTCATTAAATTCCGAAATCGGGGTAAACTTCTCGTCCAGAAAGGGGCACAAAAAAACCCCCATTCGATGAACAGAGGTTTCAGATATTGCGCCCCATCCTGGACTCCCCGATGCTCTTCATTAAATTCCGAAATCGGGGGTAAACTTCTCGTCCAGAAAGGGGCACAAAAAAACCCCTATTCGATGAACAGAGGTTTTAGGTTTTGCGCCCCATCCTGGACTCGAACCAGGGACCTGCGGATTAACAGTCCGTCGCTCTAACCGACTGAGCTAATGAGGCGTCTCGAAAAGTGGTGCAAAAATAAAAGTTTTAAGATACCCTCAATTATTTTTTCAAAAATTTTAAAAACCGCCGATTATACAGGTTTTTAGCACCTTTGCGCCAAATTTAGCTCTATGTCACTTCTAGTAATTGGAAGCGTAGCTTTCGATGCCATTGAAACACCTTTTGGAAAAACCGATAAAATTATTGGCGGTGCGGCAACGTACATTTCGATGGCATCTTCCTATCTTACAAAAGACATCAATTTGGTCGCGGTTGTTGGCGATGATTTCCCCTCTGAGCATATTCAGTTGCTTCAAAGAATGGGAGTGGATACCGAAGGTTTGCAAATTAAAAATGGCGAAAAATCATTTTTCTGGAGCGGTCGATATTCCAACGACATGAATAGCCGGGATACACTTGTAACAGAATTAAATGTTCTGGGTTCTTTTGATCCGATAATACCTGATAATTACCAGAACTGTGAGTATTTGATGCTTGGGAATCTTTCTCCTCAGGTTCAGATTTCAGTTATTGAAAGGCTAAAAAACAAGCCCAAACTAATTGCCATGGACACCATGAATTTTTGGATGGATGTGGCTATGGATGATCTTTCAAAAGCATTAAAGCTTGTAGATATTCTTATCATTAATGATGAAGAAGCCCGACAATTAAGCGGCGAATACAGTCTTAAAAAGGCGAGCAAGATAATCCGTAACATGGGCCCCCGATATCTGATTATTAAAAAGGGAGAACACGGCGCACTCTTGTTTTATGATGAACAGGTGTTTTTTGCTCCGGCTTTGCCATTGGAAGAAGTCTTCGATCCAACCGGCGCAGGAGATACATTTGCCGGTGGATTTATCGGCTACCTTGCCAGCACGGGTAAAGTTGATTTTGAAAATATGAAAAGGGCTATTATTTACGGATCAGCTCTGGCATCTTTCTGTGTTGAAAAATTTGGAACGGAGAGATTAATTGGCCTGAAAGAGGAAGAAATCAACGTTCGGTTAAAAGAATTCGTCGGTCTGTCATCTGTGGAGCTGAATCTTGATTAAGTCTGATTCATTAGTTACAAATTTGCATTCAAACCAAAACCATGAATGCAAATAAAAACTGGGTAGAGTTCTCTCAATTCCCGAATCAAAAAATTGAAGAGTTTGCGAATCTTCTTCATGTAAAAAACATTTATGCTAAACTTCTTCTCAATCGGGGAATTAATTCATTAGAAGAAACTACTTCTTTTTTCTCACCTGACCTGAGTTCTCTCCACGATCCTTTTCGAATGAAAGATATGCTCAAGGCAGTTCTTCGAATCGACAAGGCATATACTTCGAATCAAAAAGTATGGGTTTACGGAGATTATGATGTTGATGGTACTACCAGCGTAGCTTTAATGTTTGGATTTCTTCGTCAGTTTATACCGGATATCAATTATTATGTACCTGACCGGGAAAAAGAAGGATACGGAATTTCCAATCTGGCGATCGATATTGCCATTCAACAAAAAGTTGATTTAATCATTTCATTGGATTGCGGAATCCGATCGGTTGATCTGGTTCAGAAGGCCAGAGACCATCAAATCGATTTTATTATTTGTGATCATCATGAGCCGGGAGAAATTCTTCCTCCTGCGATTGCCATTCTCGATCCGAAAGTTGCAGAGGACCCTTATCCGTACAAAGAATTATCAGGATGTGGAATCGGATTCAAACTGGTTCAGGCTTTATGTATAAAATGGAACTTGCCGGAAACTGAAGCTTACTCATATCTGGATCTTGTGGCGGTAAGCATTGCGTCTGACTTAGTCCCGATCAATGGAGAAAACCGGACTCTTGCCCTTCATGGATTAAAAAAACTGAATACGGATCCTTCGCCCGGGTTAAAGAGAATCATCGATGTGTTTATTGATCAGCCTGAACTCGATGTTGTAAATATTGTATTCATGATTGGCCCGAGAATTAATGCGGCGGGTAGAATGGCATCCGCACGTGCAGCAATTCAATTGCTTCTGGCAGAAGAAGATCTTCAGATTGCGGAGTTGGCTTCTCAACTTAATGATTACAACAACACACGAAAAAATCTGGACAAAGAAATAACCAAAGAAGCCTTAAGACAGATTCGATCTAATCCTGAAAACATTGAGAAGAAAACCAATGTGGCATTTTCAGATAACTGGCATAAAGGTGTGATCGGAATTGTTGCCAGTCGCGTACTTGAACAACATTATAAACCCACAATCATCTTTACCCGGTCCGGAGATTATTATGTCGGGTCCGCGAGGTCAATAGAAAGTTTTGATGTTCATGAAGCACTCGTTCAATGCAGCGAATTTCTTTATCAGTTTGGCGGACATAAATATGCGGCAGGATTAAAAATACTTCCTGAAAATCTTCAAGCTTTCCGGGATGCATTTGAGAATTCTGCCGGTAAACTCACAAAAAATGATCTCACTGAAACACTCAGATACGAAGCAGAAATTACACTTGCCGAAATCAATCTAAGGTTGTTGGGAGGACTAAAAAAGTTTGCTCCGTTCGGACCAGGAAACCCTGAACCGTTATTTCTGCTGCGAAATGCAACCGACACCGGTTTCGCTAAAATTATTGGGGGAGATCAATCGCATTTGAAGGTTAATCTAATTGATCCGACGTGTTCAAAATCAATTGGTGCTGTAGGTTTTGGATTAGCGAATAAGTATGATTTGGTTTCCGGAAGAAAAGCAGTGGATGTGCTATTCACCATAAACGAAAATCACTTCATGAATCAGGTTAGTCTGCAATTAATGATTAAAGATATCAGACCGTCTCAGGTTTCGGTATAAACCCTTTTTACTCTTTGGGAAACGGATGTGAGAATTTCGTAGGGAATGGTATTGAGTTTTTCTGCAAGTTCATTAATAGTTGGTCGAATACCGAATATCTGAACCTTGTCGCCAACCTCGCAATCTATCTCGCTCACATCACACATGGTCATATCCATACAAACATTACCAACGATTGGAGCATCTTTCCCATGAATCACAAAATATCCGTTTCCATTGCTCAACAACCGATTTAAACCATCTGCATAACCAATAGCAACCACTGCAATTTTCCTGTCGTGATCCGCCACCGAATTTAATCCGTAGCTCACACCATCTCCTGCTTTTACCACCCTGATCTGAGAAATAGTAGACCATAAACTACCAACAGGTTCAAGTGATCGCTGAACAGAAAAACTCGGATCAATTCCATAAAGTCCGATGCCCAGTCGAACCAAATCAAAACCGGGGCGACCGAAATGAATAATTCCGGATGAATTCAAAATGTGCTTTAAAGGTTTAATGTTGAGGGAATTTGTGATCTCATCATACATCTGTTCAAATAATGTAATCTGTTTCACAGCAAATGAATTTTCCGGTTCATCACTGGTCGCCAAATGACTGAAGATGGAAGCAATTGAAATTCTGTGGCTGGCTTTTAATATTTCAACTAATTGGGAAATGTCTGTTGAATCAAATCCCAGGCGGTTCATCCCGGTATTTAGTTCAATGTGTACTTTTATCCCGTTACAGTTTTGAGATTCGGCTGCAGACAGTAATGATCTCAAACCCGAAAGAGAAAAAATTTCGGGTTCCAGATCATATTCGATGATTGACGAATAAGAATCGGGGTCTGAATTCATAACCATTATCGGGAGGTGAATGCCGTCTTTTCGCAACGCAATTCCTTCATCGGGATAGGCCACAGCAAGATATTCCACTCCGTAAAATTGGAGGAAATGAGCAATTTCATGTCCGCCGCTTCCATACGAAAAGGCTTTTACCATTGCCATTATTCCCGTGTTTGCGGGTAACAGATTCCGAAAGTAATTTAAGTTGTGTCCCAAAGAATTCATATTCACTTCAAGAACCGTATTGTGAACCTGTAGTTGAAGTTGTTTTTCAATTTTCTCAAATCGAAACCGCCGGCCGCCTTTAATTAAAATAGTTTCATCAACAAAATGCAGATTTTGAAAATCGCTGATTAAGCTGTCGGTGTCTTTATAGAATCGGGCATTTATATCACTAAAAACAGATGCCTGTGTGCTAATGGAGTTACCGACTCCGATAAATCTGTCGAAATGATATTTGGAAATAAACTCTTTGATTTTGGTGTATAATTCAAAATCCGGAAGGTCACTTTGTTCAATGTCTGAAAGAATTATTGTTCTTCCGTTGCGGGCATGTTGTCGCATCGACCATTGCATGGCTAATTCAACCGATGTAAGGTCAGAATTGTAGTAATCACAAATCAGAGTTGTATTGTTCTTTCCCGACTTCTGGTTCAACCGCATTTCAACCGGTAGAAGTCGTTCAAAAGTTTCGGCGATTGAATCCGCCGGTATATTTAATTGTGAAGCCAGTGCCCAAACATGGATTGCATTTTCAATCGACGCGTCATCATCGAAAGGCAAAGTAAACCGGAATGAATTTGCCTCAATTTCGGAATACCCGTTAAGTTTAGCAATTTTAACCCTGATGTTAGCACTTTCATTAGTACCCCAGGAAATTGAACGTACAGAATGTAGTTGGCAGAATTCCTCAATTTCTGAACTCAGAAGTGTGTCTGTGTTGTGATATACAAGTGCTTCAGAGTTTATGAACAGATTTAATTTTTCGCTGATTTTTTCTTTTAAAGAACTAAAACCTGTTGCATGTGCATCCCCAATATTTGTGAAAATACCAATATCCGGATGGATGATCTTCTCCAGCTTTTCCATCTCTCCGGTTTGGGAAATACCAGCTTCGAAAATCCCGAGAGTGTGATGCCTTTCCATCTTCAAAACAGATAGCGGTACACCAATTTGGGAATTAAAACTGTGCGGACTCCGAACCACATTAAAGTTGCGGTATACTACCTGATAAAGCCATTCTTTTACTATGGTTTTGCCATTGCTGCCTGTAATTCCAATAACCGGGAAATTGAATGTTTTTCGATGCGTGGCTGCCAGAACCTGTAAGGCTTTCAAAGTGTCTTTCACCACAACCCACGATGCGTTGTTAGTTTCAGATTCTTTAGGAAGTTGTTCAACCAAAAAAATCTTTACTCCCTTTTCCAGCATTGTTTGCAGATGGTCGTGCCCATTGTGTTGCCTTCCTTTTATCGCAATAAAAATCACGCGTTCGGGGATCACCGGTTTTCGGCTGTCGGTTGAAATCTCGTGGAATACGCGATCTCCGTTTCCATAAAACAAACCGTTGGTAATTGCCGCAAGATGAGAAACCGAATATTCCATTCCTGCAAATTTAAGCGGGCAAACAGCTTCTACTGTTTTGTCGTGATTATCCTCAACACGATACTTTTGAAGAGATGATTTTTCGAAAATTACAACCAGAAGTTGCCTGGAAAAAAATTCAGAAATATTGCGCCTGGCAAGAGAGATGTCATAAAGAAGTTCGCGAAAAATTATATGGATTTGGTTTGGCTACCCCAGACGTTGAAGAATTAATAACCAAACTTATCCAATCCGGATTTTTAAACGAAGAGCGGTTTAGCCGTTCGTATGCAGGAGGTAAATTCAGAACGAAGAAATGGGGGCGGATACGAATTGTAAGAGAACTTGAAATGCGGGACATAAGCGAGTATTGTATCCGCAAGGCAATGGAGGAAATTGATGAATCTGATTATCAGAAGACCTTACACAATTTGCTGAATAAAAAAAGCCGGGAATACAACGATGATGATGAATTCAGTCGTAACGGGAAACTCGCCCGGTTCGCAATTTCGAAAGGTTATGAACCGAATCTTGTGTGGGAATTAATCAAAAACGGACTGGAAAATCAGCCATAAAAAAAAGGAAGTACCATTGGTCTTCCTTTTTTAGAGTACTAATCAAATTCGATGTTAGAACCGATGTCTGGTAGTATATTTTCTTGCGGTCATTTTATAACTGTAAGCAATCGAAATTGCCATTGCACTATTCGTTGCAGAACCCTCTTTCGAAGCGTCGAAATCTGCCATTCCCATCATATAGCGGAAGTCAAGAAACAATCTCTGACGTTTGTCCTGATCTAATCGGAATGATAAACCAACACCGGCCATTATTCCGAAGTCCATCGCGTTAAAATTCTTTTTGTCAACAGCACCGGAAACGGTTGGTGAAACAACAGTTTCTGCATCTGTAATGGTTGTTGTGGTAACAGATTGATTTGCGCCTAACGCATATCCGAAATATCCTCCACCATATAAGTGGCCGGAAACAAATGATTCGTGTACCCGGTAGGGAACCAAATCTTTGGGTTTAAATGGAATTTCGTAGTTGATGTACAAGGGAATCTGAAGATAGTTAACAGTGGTTTTTGTTTCTGTTGTTTGAGATGCACCGGGGATGTCAATCGTATATTTTTGATTGTTCCCGAACTGGCTGAACAATGCATCTCCACATGCCGAAAAATGATTTGTAAACTGGTAACGTGTTGTGGCACCACCTAAAATTCCAATGATGGAATTGTCTATTGCGCCGGCAACGTTGGTGTTCATCTTTGCCATGTTAATTCCGGTACGTGCTCCGAGATAAAACTGTGCGTTGGCGGCCGGAATCATTAATGCGCCAGCAAGAGCGGTGAGTGCGATGTTTTTTAGAGTCTTCATAAAGAATCTTTCCAATGTGTGCAAATATATGAGATGTAACGGTTTGACCGAAAATATTGGTATGATAATCCCCAATGATTGTTCGTTCTTTGCGTCGCTTGTACAACGACACCTTAATTTTACAGCATGAGTTCAGAGGTTAATCAAGGGAAAGAACTAATTCTACGATCGGAAAATCTGGTTAAGCAATACCGGAAACGTAAGGTGGTCGACAGAGTTAGCATAGAAGTGAGACAAGGTGAAATTGTTGGTTTGCTCGGCCCCAATGGCGCGGGAAAAACAACTACCTTTTATATGGTTGTAGGTTTGATAAAACCAGACGCCGGAAAAGTTTTTTTGAATGATGAAGACATCACCGGAAGAGCCATGTATCAAAGAGCGCGAAGAGGAATCGGTTATCTCCCTCAGGAAGCTTCCGTTTTTAGAAACCTCTCGGTTGAGGATAATATTCGGGCAGTTATGGAAATGACGAAAATGCCGAAGAGCGAACAGAATGAACAACTGGAACGTCTTATCTCCGAATTCGGACTGGAAAAGGTTAGAAAAAACATGGGTAATGTACTTTCCGGAGGTGAAAGAAGAAGAACGGAAATAGCGCGGGCGCTTGCTGTGAATCCTAAATTTATTCTCCTCGATGAACCTTTTGCCGGGGTTGATCCAATTGCCGTTGAAGACATTCAGGAAATTGTGAAAAAACTCATTAGCAAAAATATTGGTGTACTCATCACAGACCACAATGTTCACGAAACACTGACCATTACAGACCGGGCTTATCTGCTTTTTGAAGGTTCAATTCTGATGTCGGGTACGGCTGAAGAACTTGCTCAGGATGAAAAAGTAAGAAGTGTTTATCTTGGAAAAAATTTCGAATTGCGTTGAAAAGAACTTTATCCATTCTTATAATTCTCGGTTTCAGTGTTGTCACTATTTCAATGAAATTGACGGAAATGTCTGCTGCGCCCTCTAAAGTTGCGAAGGGATTTTACGCATTTCATAAAACGGGAGTTTCGATTGAACAACTGTGTAAAATGTTAACTGCCGATTGTGTTGATTCCCGGTTTGGGCTTCAGTCGTATAAAAAATATCCTATTGATTATTCTACTTCTTTTTATAATCAGCCGGCAGATATTTTTCATTTTATTTTAACTACTCCCGACAAGAGGTCTTTTGAAGTTGAGTTCCCGGGAACAGATTTTAATTTGAACCTTCAAGACAGTACTCTTCACCTTTCAGTTGATTTCCCGGATGAAGAAAATTTTATAAGAATGAAGGAATTTACCTCAAAAGGAGGAATCGTCTTCGCAGCTAATTTTACAGTTGCCGATCTGCCCAGACCTTGCGGGATTAACCGGGTTGAATTTGAAAAAACCGTAAATAAAATAAGAAAAAGACAAGCGGCTTTTCGAAAGAAAAAGAAATAGAAGCAATTTCAAAAATGGTCGTCAGAGTCAGGAACAATTTTAATGCAATGTGGATCTGCCGAAATTTCATCGATATTTTAGATAAGGCTTCAAGAAAAAGGCCTTCAATCGAAGGCCTTTTTTTATTCTGTAACCAATTAAATTTTATACCAACAGAAGTGATTTGAATAGAGATATTCACATTTTTGGATGGCAGTGGAAATCGACGGTCGAAGTTTTTGAATTTCCTTCATGATCTTTTTCTATCGTAACAATTAGTTGCATATCGCTATGCATCGTTACATCATTAATCCATTGTGTGTTAAAGGAGAATTCAGTAGAATGAACATCCTCTTCTTTTGTAAAAACAATTGAATCCGCGGAAACATTTTTTACCTGAATCACATACCCGTGTAATTCCTGATTCCATTTGGCGTTTCCGGAAATTTTAACGGTATCTCCAAACATATAAGTTTTATAGGCAACCGGAGAGTCGATTGTAATTGTGACATCGTTGTCGGATGTTGTCGGCGTTGTGTTGTCGTCCTCTTCTTTGCAACTGTGAAATGAAATTGTCGATACAATTAGAAGAGATAAAATATAAGTTTTATTAAAAAGTGATTTCATTATTTATTATGATTTTGATTTAGATAAATTGTAAAATAATCCGATTTGGAAGGTTGGTTTAGGTTTAATATATCCTCTTGATAAATGATAGTTCAAAGGCAGACCGATACTTGACCGAAGCGACAATTTTTTGGAATATAATCCTGCTCCAACAACGAAAGCCGTCTGCTTTCCACCGGAGTAAATATTCCAAACTTGTTTAGAAGCTTCAGTGAAATCCCGCCTGGCATTCTGGGTTGTCCATCCCAACTGCGGAATAAAAACGCGGTTCTTCCATTTGAACTCACGGAACAACAAAGCGTTTGAACTAAAGGTATTTCCATACCTGTAATCGTCTTTTCTCGTTCCGGAAGCCTTATACGACGTCTCTGAGAATACTCCCCATCGCATCCATTTTAGTGTTATCAGCGTTGTAAAAAGTCCATCCCAACTGCCAGTTCCTGCCTGCATATTCGGAATCCAGATATTTTCAAAGTTTTGATTTGATTTTCCGGTTGGCATTTTTAATCCGGCACCGGCCAATCCCAATATTTGGAAAGGTTTTTTCTCAGATTCCCAATTGATGAATTTGTAATAGGCTAATATTTCTGCGTCGCCCAATCCGTTAACAACACTTTGGTTTTGAGTTTTTCGAACTAATGGCAGATCAAAGCGAAGCATCCAGCGTTCAGACAAATTAACTCTGCCCCACAGATCGACACTTTGTAGCCGGTCTTTTTCGGTGAGTGTCTCTCCGGGATGAGTTGTGAGATAACTCTTATTGAGATAAGAGATGCCAATAATCTGTGCTTTTTGAAACGGAATCAATCCGAGTCCTGATGATGATGCTGCACAACCGCAAACTTCACAAGCGAATAAGTGTGCAGGAATCATCAGTGCAATCATTATTAGAAAGCGCATTAATGATTTAAATAATTAATGTTAATGAATCATCCACCCTCAATCTGCTTTAACTAGTCAGAATAACTAACAGATTTGTGTTCTCCGTCTTTCGGAATTAAAGTGGAATAAAATAAGAATCTGAAGCAGAAACGGATTTAACCCGGTGGGGCATTAAAAAGAAGACATCTTGTAATAATGCCGGATTTAAGTTCAGGAAAACGGAAGATTTCCCCGTTACGACACAATTCCATGCTGTGAGTTTCAACAATACCTAATGGCCAGAAACAATTATTTACTAATGATTTGTTTTGCTCAAATTCTTTTTCGCTTTCTCGAAGCTTCATGGAAATCTGACAGGCACCATTACAATGAAGATCTTTTTTATCCCGGTTTACACAGAGTTGAGTGCTGATATATTGGTAATTGACTCCATACCAAACAGAATAATACAGGGTAGTAAAAAAACCTGACATTAAAGAGATAACCAGAATTGAAGAGATAAGCCTTTTCAACGAAGCAAAATTAAAAAGGGATCGCTATCCGGAAAGTGATTTTAATCAGTTTTGCTTTTAATTCATCTCAAACCAGTTTTTCAAGAAAAATATCGTCGTCAGAATCTTCCGTTTTCTCAGCATTGGGAGTGATTTGGAACCCCATTAGTTTAAGGTCTTCGTCACTCATGTCAACTACATTGGTAAGTCTGAAATATATTTTGTCCAGTTCACTTTGGATACATATCGACGACAAGTGATCCAACACGTCGGCAAAGATGTTTGAGGTACCATCAACTGTGTAGGTTTTGAAAGTGATTAGTTTAAGCCGGTGTTTCTCCGCTTCAATGATATATTGAAATGCTCCCACCACGGTACCGTCTTGCCGAATCAGAAAAGATTCTGTTGCCATTCCGCTGTAAACATCCGGCTTGATCATGCCAGTCTGTTTTTCGGAGCGTTGATGGTCATCTATTACTTCCAGTAATTCCCTTACCGTAAGTCGTGTTATTTCAGTTTTACTCATTTGAACCGTACACTACAATATTAGATACAAGTGACAATTCTTTACAAGTAAATTTAGATTAGTTTAAAAGCAAGTTTACGTTTTGGCTGCTGAATCAGCATATAATAGAGATCAGTTCCCCGCGATTCTCTTACCCTGTTCCACATATTTATAAACATCTTCCGGATGGCCGTTAATGCGTATGTCAGGCCGGCTTTTTCCCAATCTCACAATCACGAGATTTTCTTGTGGCAGAATGAAAATATATTGACCCTGAATACCTCTAGCGTAGAAAAATGTATCTGATTCATTTTCCATTGTCCACCATTGGTAGCCATATCGGTTGTTGTTGAATTCCCCGTCTTTCAGATATCTGGCAGGTACTGTGGCTTGCCTGAAGTAGTCGTTATTGATGAGTGTGTCGTACGATGAAACTCCCTGATGCAGGTATAATTTTCCGAACTTGGCAAAGTCCCGGGCGTTTGAATTAAAACAGCAAAATGCCTTTTCAACTCCGTCTTTGTGATCCGTACTCCAAAATGCCGGATTTTCTGCCCCGATCGGTTTCCAAAGTTTTTCGGAAGCATAATCACTCAGGGTTTTACCTGTTACCTTCATTACAATGAATGCCAGCAATTCTGTATTGGCGCTTTGATAATCGAATTGTTCACCTGCTTTCTTTTCAGGTTTGTATTTGAGATGCGTTTTTCGGATATCGTCTCCATACAGTGATCGGGCAGGATATGCGAAAGGGTTCAGATAATCTTCATCGAAATTAATTCCCGAACTCATTGTGAGCAGATCTCTGATTTTAACCTCACCTGTATTGTACTCCGGGATGTAATCCGAAACTTTGTCTTCAACCGATTGAATGAGATTGTCTTTCAGAGCGCATCCGATCAGGTGAGAAACTATACTCTTCGCCATCGACCAACTATTTGTCGGAACATCTGCACCTCCTTCATCCCAGTATTGTTCGAAAAGCAATGAATCGTTCCGAATCACTAAAAAGGAAAGGCTTCCATATTTTTCGTGGTATTTTAATTCATCTTTATGCAGTTCTGAACTGTTGTATTCTTTCGATTTAATCCAGGGTCTGGGTTGACCTATATTTACTTCCCGGTTTTCGTAAATTTTATATTCTAATACACTCGGACCTAATCGTCCTTTTAATACGGTGTGACGCAGGAGAAAAAATACGTATGTATCACCGGATATAATCACATATCCGAAAAAGAGAATCAGGATTCCACCCAGTATTATCAGTGTGCGTTTCAGAAACTTCTTCATAATCAATTCTTAAATCAAAAATACGTTACAGTCGGGGTATGGTGTTACCAGCGATTGTGGTTAATCAGATAGATCAACCAGCTTTGAACGGTGAACACTAATGCACTCAGACTAAAATAGACATGTTCCCATTCAAAATTTTCATATTCTCCTCTGGATGGCCATTGTGTAATTAGTAGTAGAGTCCAGCAAATGATGAGAACAAAAACAGGTGTAACGGATATTTTTCTGAAGAATTGAAAAACAGATATAAACCATTGAAGACAGATCAATATATAAAGCCAGATCGACTCTATGTTCTCTGGTTTTGGTGCCAATATAAATAACAAGGTGCCCGTAATGCTCAGCAACAATCCGCCGATTTGACGAACCGTAAATTTATTTTTCATCAGCGCGCAAAGTTCATCACTGGATTCCTAAAAAAGGGGAGTCCCGAGGCAAAAAGATGCGACGGGACTCCAGAGCGGTATTTGAGTTTTGGTGTTTGGGTATTTTGTTAGTGTTTGATTAGTATTTGTTTGGAAGCGGTCTTGTTATCACCGATGAGTTGTAGTGAGTACATACCGGAGGCCAGGTTGGATAGGTCCAGATCGAGGGAGTTCTGACCGGCGATTACTTGGGTGAAAACGAGTTTTCCGTTGGCGTCGAAAACGTTGATTTGTATTTCCCCATTGATTTGCGGGGTGTACAGGGTGAATATACCCGATGAGGGGTTTGGCGCCACGGAG
>WGNA01000028.1 GCA_016124755.1 Bacteroidota bacterium
GTGTAATAGAAGTTCCTTTTGCAGCTTCGAGGTCAAGGATAGCAACCTCAGGGATTTTGATGTCAACGGTGTGTTCGTCGTCGTTGTCGTCTTGTGCGTTAGCTGAGAAGTTGAAGGCGAAGGCAGTTCCTAGAACGGCCATGGCAAATAATTTTCTTTTCATTAGTAGTACATGCGAAATGTGCTTGACTAAATTCAACCGAAGTGCCAAAAAGTTAAAACACACAAAAACAGCGCTTTAATAAAAATACCAACCGCCGATACGTTTCAATATTGGAATCTGATCTAATATCGGTGTGACAAAGTGAAAATGTAAGTGTTGAATTGACACGGTGTACGAAATTGTAACGGTAACGGTAACGGAGAGAGCGGAGGGCATAAAGAGCAAAGAGCGCAAGAGCGGGGATCTGTTGATTGTTTTTTATCTTACCACAAAGCACGATTTACAAGCATTATCCGTATTTGTAGGGGCAAGGCATGCCTTGCCCCTACAAATACGGATAATGCAAACTTGCCCTTACCAATTCTACCGACCGATTTATCCTCCAAAAACAAACCGCTCTCCCGCACTTTGCTCTTTCGCTCTTTCGCACTTTTGTTCTCCGCTTCAGTTACTTCGCTTCGCTCAGCATGACGATTTGCGTTTCGTGAAATTAGAGATTCTTCGCACGGCTCAGAATTGATACCGCTCTATCGGTATTCGTTTTTTAACACCCGATCATGTTCCAGTTACAGTTACAGTTACAGTTACAGTTACAGTTACAATTACGGCTACCGTTTCCCGCTCTTTTCTTCTCCGTTACCGTTTCTTTGCCCCGACTTCCCAATCCAATTTCTGCTACTTTCGTCGCATGGATTTCGACTTCAGTTATTTCCCGGTTCTCGAAACCCGTCGATTAACAATGAAGCAACTCACTCCTGAGTTTGCCAATGAAATTTTAGCCATGCGATCCAATCAACGGATTAGTGAATTCATTTTTCGCCCCCCGATGCAATCAGCAGATGAAGCATTAGAATTAATAAAAAAGGTAGAAAACACTTTTAGCAATAAACAGGGAATCGCATGGACCGGTTTTTTGAAAGAAGAAAAGACAATAATCGGGACATGTGGTTTCAATTCTATTGATCACCCGAACAACCATGCTGAAATAGGTGGAGAAATGGCAGTTGAGTACTGGGGAAGACGTTTGCCACAGGAAGCTTTATTTGCTGTTTTAAATTTTGGTTTCACGAAAATGAATCTTCATACCATTGAAGCTAAAATATTACCGGGAAACCGGTCAACAGTTTTCTGGCTTGAGAAATTCGGTTTTGTTAGGGAAGCGTTGTACCGCGATCGTATATTCCACAACAACAGTTATCATGACATGGCAGTTTACACCTTGCATAAAACGAGTTTTCAACCAATCTGACAAACAGCCTCGTAAATCTTAAATTTGCCTCCTTGTTACGGACAAATCACAATGAGAAAAGAAAGCAAAAAATTCCTGAAAGATTATCTCAATAATAATTCACCCACCGGGTTCGAAACTCCCGGTCAGCAACTCTGGTTAAAATATCTGGAACCCTATATCGACTCATATGAGGTTGATGTTTACGGTTCGGTTGTGGGAATTATTAATCCGGGCAAAGACTATAAAGTGGTTATTGAAGCACATGCGGATGAGATTGCCTGGTTTGTAAATTATATTGATGAAAAGGGTTATATCTACGTAATACGAAATGGAGGAAGTGATCACCAGATTGCTCCTTCTATGCGGGTTAAACTGCATACAGAAAAGGGAAAGGTTGACGGAATTTTTGGATGGCCGGCGATACACGTGCGGGATCGTTCAAAAGAACCGGTACCGTCAATTAGTAATTTGTGCATCGACGTGGGAGCCTCCTCAAAAGAAGAAGTTGAAAAAATGGGAATATACGTTGGCACGGTTGCAACTTTTGATGCCGACACTATGGAACTCAATAAGAAATATGTGGTTGGTCGAGCGCTTGACAACCGCGCCGGGGGTTTTATGATTGCTGAAGTAGCCCGAATGTTAAAAGAAAATAAAAAGAAACTTCCCTACACCTTATATATAGTGAATGCTGTTCAGGAAGAGATCGGACTAAGAGGAGCAGAAATGATCAGCAGAAGATTAAAACCTAACCTTGCAATCGTTACGGATGTTTGTCACGATACGCACAGTCCGATGTACAACCGAAAGGAACAAGGAGATACATTTTGTGGAGGCGGCCCTTGTGTAACAACCGGCCCGGCAGTTCAAAACAACGTGTTGAAGATGATTACTGAGGTTGCCGACAAAAAGAAAATTCCTTTTCAGCGAATGGCCGCATCCAGAAGTACCGGTACCGACACCGACGCATTTGCCTACAGCGACATCGGAGTTGCTTCTGCTCTCATCTCATTGCCGTTAAAATACATGCACACTACTGTTGAAATGGTGGCGTATGAAGATATCGAAAACGTGATAAAACTGATTTACGAATTTCTTGTTCAACTAAAAAGCGGACACGACTTCCGTTATTTTAAGTAACAGAAGTAGCGGTTCAGACTTCACATCAATTCTAATATCGCAGCTATGAAATCAATTGCATTGCGTTTTGCTGCTATCGTTTTTGGTAGCGCATTATTGTTTGGTTGTTCGAGCACCACAACATCCGGACAGAATAAGTCGAAGAAACTCTCGGCAGTAGAGTTTGATAAACAGATTAAAGCTACATCCAATCCCCAAATTCTGGATGTAAGAACACCCGAAGAATTTAATACGGGGCATTTAGCGAATGCACAAAATATCAATGTCAACTCATCTGCTTTTAACCAAACCGTTGATTTGTTGAGTAAAGACGATACAGTTTTCGTTTACTGCAAATCCGGTGGAAGAAGTGGTGAAGCTGCACGTAGGTTAATTGCCAAAGGATTTAAAAATGTATACGATCTTGTTGGGGGAACTATGTCTTGGGAAGCTGCAAAACTGCCGTTGGAAGGCGGGGCAGCACAGTCTCAGTCACAAAATCAAAATCAGGCGCATGGGATAAGTGTTGCCGAGTTCGATTCTGTGGCTAAAAGTCAGCCTACTGTTCTGGTGGATTTTTATGCACCCTGGTGCGGCCCGTGCAAAGAAATGGCTCCTTATCTTGAAAAACTCAAAAATCAATACCCGGAAGACAAATTGAAAATTGTAAAAATTGACGTGGATCAAAACAAAACGATCACTCAACACTTTCAAATTTCTTCCATTCCCACAGTTCAGATTTACCACGACGGAAAAACGGTTTACGACCAACCGGGTGTGTTAAACGAAGAGCAGATTATGGGTTTGATTAAGGAGTATTTGTAACAGTGATCAGCTAAGGGTTGCTCATTGCATTGCATTAAATTAGCTTTGATCTTTTGTGAGAATTTTAAAACTTAGATAGTTATTCAATTTCTATTCAATCAGGATCATCAAACCTAAAAACATACGCCAACACGAATCGCCATAGATCTTGGTGTTACCCATCCGAGTCCACTTGAAAGCGGGTAGTTAACAAGGGCATACTCAAATACAGGTGACACCGAGACCTCAATTTCATCGATGTTTACCGAATACGATAAGGATTGATGGAAAACAACTCCAATTCGACGCTCGAGTGGTAACGTAAATTTTGAATTGAAAAATATTGACTTTACGAACAAAGATGAAGCAAGACTTAAATCCAATCCGGTCTGCCATCTCCATTTGGTTTTGCCCAATTCAAGATATGCTGGAAGTTTAAAAAGATAAATAGAGGTGTTCTTCCCGACCCCTAATATCAAGGGATCTCCTGCGAATTTTGAATCCATGTCAGATTCAAAGATCAACCCGCGAAAAACATGTCTGCAACTATAACGAGCCACGGAGGCTCCATAGATAAAACGACAGTATTCCTGCTTCCCAAGTGACCGCTCAAAACCAAGTCCATTGTACATTCCAATGCTTGAGCGGGAGTCTGTATTCTCAACCAAAGAAACCCCGTTCGCTAAATAGACCCTGTTCTTCTGTTGACCATAAAGCGCATAATTATACATACCCAAACAAATCATGGGCACTACAAGAAGTTTATAAAACAAAGCCTGCATTGCCTTTTTAATTTTGAATAATTCACAGATTTGTTGAAGCGCATTCATCGAACTAATTGTTGTTTGGGTTAATATGATTCATTATCTCAAAATCCAAATCCAACATTCATAGAAAAGCAGGCAGGCCCTAACAATGTTTTGCCAATGCTGGATGAATGAACTTTAAAACCAGAAACATAATATTCTATTTTGGGCATAAGCATTATTTCAAAATCCTCAATTGGAATTGTGTACAATACTGATTGTTGAAGAGACAATCCAAATCTTTTTTGAAATTCAAATTCCTTGTTCAGTGTTGGCGATTCCTTTGAATTCGATTCATTAATCGTTTTAGTAAAATATTGCATCCCATACCCCAATGACAATCCTGTTTGAGAACGCCATTTATCACCAACCTCCAACAGAACCGGTAAATTAAAATCATACAGAATGGCTTTTCTATTAAATGTAGAACTTCCGGTAAATCCGATTGCCGGATTAATATGATCTTCAAAAATGAGCGTGCTCACATGATTTGAAACAAACCGCTCGAAGGTGATTCCGGAGATTAGTCTGAATTTTTCATTTCCGGTTATTTTTCGCTGAAATGAGATTCCGGAATAATATCCGGCATTATCAATTACATCTGATTTCTCCAACAAACTTATCCCGGAAAGAATAAATGCACGATTATCCTTTTGACTAAAAGTAGTGTTCGGATTAATAATAAAAATAATCAAGGCCAAGAGGATCGACTTGTTCATGGTAAAAAGTTTGGTGAAATATACAAACAAAAAAGCCCCTTTGAGAGGGGCTTCTAATTTTGGTGGAGAATACCGGAGTCGAACCGGTGACCTCTTGCATGCCATGCAAGCGCTCTAGCCAGCTGAGCTAATTCCCCTCTGAATAACAGGGTGGCAAATTTGATCCTTTTTTTCGAATTCACAAGCAACGTCTTAAATCGCAATAACCAGATACCTTTTCGGGATGTCAATGCCATTCAGGTCTTCCAATTATATTATGCTCCGGAAGTACACTGTCTGCATTCATCATTTCAAGCGAGTCGGGTAATTGATTTAATAAGGTCAAATCAGGTTGACCGGCATTAATCCAGGCCGTCATCCAAAGCGAACCCAGAAGTTTAATGGATGCTCGCATCCGTCGTTCTACCATGTGGTCCAGAAGTTTGAAATACTCCCGGCAAAATTTTTCAGAATAAACCCGTGTCAAAACTCCGTTGCGGTTTTCATACGAATACTTCTTCCCTTCTCCTACTTTTTGAGTTGCCACTTTTTCGAAATACAAGACACTGTCGGTCGCTCGTACACTTTCTTCGAATGCATTCCAAACTGCACTTGAAACCGATTCGAGAAATTCCGCTTTGCCAACCAAAACATCAAAGTCATCGGAATACAATTCTATCAACCGACTTTCCCAAAGGCCGTGAATTCCTTCCTGACCGGTAAGTTGTCCGTTATAATTATGCGTGCTGTGCAGCGGAACATGCAGGTCTCCCACGTAATGTCCTAAATCGGCACTCAACCTTAGAATACGTTTAAGGTTATGTTCCGAAAAAGCATTCGACAATCTGCTCACCATCAACACAACATGCCAGGTCACAATGCCATGTTGTAAAACTGTATCCTCTCCATATTTTGAAATCACATCATTCCAAAATCGCGGAATTGTATCTAATGGTAATTCAGATTCATAAAAATCCGCATCGAGGTAATGTCGAGGTGCTTCTGAGGTATCAACATATCGCCGTTGGTCAGGTGCCACAGCCTGATCTTCAATAAAGTATAAATGCTTTTTATAAAAACCGAACAATTCATCCGGAAGAATAAAAACAGCCGACCGGTTAATTGACTTGTGCGCCTGAAATCCCCATGATGAAAAAAGCAAATAAGAAAAGAGGAAAGTGAGTTTGGTTTTCATCTCCGCAATTTCCTGATCGCGGTTCAGTCTAAAAATTTATTGGCAAACGAATTTACTGATCGTCGTTCTTTTTAAACTGATAGTTGATTCTTATAGTTGAATTTGGTTTCTGATCTGGTTCATCCTTGACATTAAAATCCGTGTTTCCCTCCTGAACAGGTGGTTGATCCTGTTGCTGCATATCAATCCACCATTGTGGCATTACCTCGTCTTCCGGAATTTCGTCGATGTCGTCTTCTGGTCCTGATTTACGATACACTAACGCCATTAGAATTCCTACTAAAGCCCCGAATAAATGCCCTTCCCACGATATCTTTTCCCCGTCGTAAATCTTTTGAGGCATTAAACCCCAAACCATACTTCCGTATAAAAAAATTAATACAAGCGCTACTCCGGAGAGTGCCCGGTTTTTCCGAATGATTCCACTCGTTAATAAAAAGGCGACCATACCGTAATCCACTCCGCTCGCACCAATATGCATTGAGTTCGGATCGCCAAAAATCCAAATACCCAAACCGCTGAAAATCCAGATTGCCGCCAATATGAGCCAGGATTTTTGTTTAAAGAAATGAAAGATGAAAGCACCTGAAACTAAAAACGGAATCGTATTGGAAAAAAGGTGTGTAAAACTGCCGTGGAGAAATGGCATGAAAATAATTCCCCTGAGCCCGGTAATGTTGTGTGGTTGTAGTCCGTAACTATTGAGATTGTAATCGTAAGCCTGATCTGCGAAAAAGCTCAACCAGAAAAACATCAGAAAAACTGCCGGCCACAGCATATCGTCAATTGCCTGCTGTATTAGCCTGAGCATTTATTTTTTGGTTTGGAGAGTCCAGCCGTCTGTACTGGCAAGGTTGTGCAATCGGGTTTTAAACGTATTCAGAATTTCTGGATGATCCCCGGTGACCACCACTTTTTTATTTGTGTTTTTAAAGTGGTATTCGAAAATCGTGCTGGGAAGATCTGAGACGTAAGCAGGGTAATCTACTTTTAATGTATCCCACTGAATGCTGTTTAGCAAAGTAAAGAGGGAGCGGGTTTCTTCGGCATTAAATTGTTTTTCGTATTTGCCGATTTTGTCCGTGAATCGAGTTCCTTCAAAAATTGCCTTACCGTTTCCGTTTAGCGTGAAGGTGTAGATGGGGCAACTTCCGTAACAGGCGGTTCTTTCAAATTTGATTGAAGCTGATTTAGGGATTTTGCCGGAATTAGCGCACCCGCCGAATAAAATGGTTAACGTGGTAAGTGCGAGAAATAACCTCATTACGATGTTTTAATCTTTGGTGAGATCAATCACCTGAACACCCGGATGATCTTTCGTTTCGAACTTAAAAAAGGAGTCGTTGATGTTAATGTTGCCGGAAAAACTGGTAACACCATAGAGTGACTGCATCCCGTTTTTGCTCAAAACCAACATTTCGTCAATCTTGTGTGCGGCCTTGTCAATACTCAGTTTTACTTTAAAATACGACTTGGTTTTGTTTTGCGGAGTAAGCTCGATGTGCTGAATTTTTTTGGATCCTTTTAATGTTTCACCTGTGTATTTGTAATCGAAACCTTTTTCATAAACAGTGAAAATTTCTGAAGGATTTATCTCTTGTCCGTTTGGATCGTATTTCGAAATCTGAACTTCATTTTCACTTTTGAAATAGGTCCACATGGTTTTTCCATCACAATAAATTTCCTGATCGTCCATGTCGATGCGGAACTTTTTTGCTTTCAGATAAAGCGTTCCGGTTTGTTTGATTTTGGAACCGTTTGCAGGATTGGTAATGGTAATATAAAAACCCGCTTTAATGGTTTTGTAAGCTTTGTAGGTTTTGCTTACGTCGTCTAAAATTTTGGTTGCCGTTTGGTCTTGTGCGATGATGGTGGGAACCCCGCTCATTAAGAATGCGAGGAATATCATTAGTGCTTTTTTCATGCTGTGCGTGTTATCCCGGATCGTTCAAATACTGTTCCAGAGCATACTCATCTGGCATGAGTACCTGCCTGGCTTTGCTCCCCTCAAAAGGGCCTACAATATTAGCACGTTCGAGCTGATCAATCAAGCGCCCTGCACGGTTGTATCCAATCTTCAATCTGCGCTGCAACAAAGAAGTACTTCCCTGTTGATGCTGAACCACAATTCTGGCAGCTTCTTCAAACAATGCATCCCTTTCATTCGGATCCAGATCTTCGGTTACAGCTGAGCCTTCTTCCTGAACTTCCGGCAACTGATACGCCATCGGATAACCTCTTTGCTCACCAATAAAAGATGTGATCGTCTCAACTTCGGGAGTATCAACAAACGGACATTGAAGACGGATCAAATCGCTTCCGGTTGAATAAAGCATGTCTCCTTTTCCAATTAACTGGTCGGCTCCATTACCGTCGAGAATGGTTCGGGAATCTATTTTAGAACTAACTCTGAATGCAATCCGGGCCGGAAAGTTCGCCTTGATTGTACCTGTAATAATATTAACAGAAGGCCTTTGAGTGGCAAGAACCAAATGGATACCGACAGCACGTGCGAGTTGAGCAATCCGTGCGATCGGATGTTCTACTTCTTTTCCCGCAGTCATGATAAGATCCGCCACCTCGTCTATTACCACTACTATATAAGGTAGAAATCGATGCCCTTCATTCGGATTGAGTTTTCGTTGGAGAAATTTCTCATTGTATTCTTTAATGTTTCGAACCATCGCATCTTGCAGCAATGCATAACGATTGTCCATTTCTACACAGAGACTGTTCAGTGTTCGGATCACTACCTTGTTATCAGTAATAATGGCGTCGGCATCTCCGGGAATTTTAGCCAGATAATGTCTTTCGATTCTTTGATAAAGTGTGAGCTCTACTTTTTTGGGATCCACCAAAACGAATTTCAATTCTGACGGATGCTTCTTATAAAGTAGTGAAACCAGAATGGCGTTTAATCCCACCGACTTGCCTTGCCCTGTTGCGCCGGCCATTAAAAGGTGTGGCATTTTGGCAAGGTCGACCACATAAACTTCATTGGAAATTGTTTTTCCCAGACAAACCGGCAGATCAAATTTTGATTGCTGATATTTCTTACTGAGAATATTCGACCGCATCGAAACAATTTCCGGTTCTTTATTCGGCACTTCAATTCCGATTGTTCCTTTTCCCGGAATTGGTGCGATAATCCGAATGCCCAGAGCCGCTAATGAAAGGGCGATGTCGTCTTCGAGATTTTTAATTCTGGAAATTTTGATTCCCGGTGCCGGTACAATTTCAAAAAGAGTAACGGTGGGGCCAATCGTCGCACGAATCTGAGAAATTTCAATCTTGTAATTGCGGAGCGTTTCCACAATAAGATCTTTACTTCTCTTTAGATCCTCTTCGCTTACTTCGGTTTTCTTGTCGTTGTATTCGTTCAGAAAATCGAGTTCGGGAAATTTATAGGAGGATAAATCCAGTCGTGGATCGTATTGCGTATCAAGTCCTTGTCGGGTTGGAGGTTCAACTTCAGAGAAATCAATGTGTTCTTCCTCCTCATGCCTTGCAACCACAAAATCGAGTTTGGAATCTGAAGGTTTGGATTCCGCAGCAGGTTCCGGCTCCGGTTTTTTAACCTCTTTCTTCGGTGGAGGTGCGGGTTCTTCTTTAACAACCTCAATCTGATCTTTTTCAAACAGAGTTTCGGTCGGAACTAAAACATCGATATCATCATAGTCGTCTGCGAATAAATCTTCCTTTACTTTTTCCTCTTTTTGTTTTTTCCTCCAGGCTAAAAAAGCAGAGAACCGATCGGCAAACCATTGAAAAATATCAATTTCAAAATTCCATATTAGCACACTTGCCAGAAAGAACAGAAGAAAGAGAACCACACCGATTACACCGGTCATTTGTTCCAGCCATTCGTAAAGCTGAATTCCGAAAATACCGGCCAGAACCGGACGACTACCATGAAAGAACAAAGCAAGAAACAGCGAACAAAACGTAATGATGAGCACACTGTATTTTAAAGCAACATAGATATTGAAGACTCTTGAATTCGTATAAATCCGCAAGCCAATCATCCCAAACAAATAGGGCAGTACGAATGCAGACAAACCAAAGCCGCGGTGCATGAGTTCGAAAGAAAGATGCGCTCCCCACGACTTCATCCAATTGTGAATTGTTTCCGGATGTCGCTCGAAATAATCAGCACCCGACATGATGCTGTCGTCGCTTTTCCAGGTGAATAAAAAAGAGATAAACGAGAGCAACATGAAGACGGCGAACAGACAGATGAGACCACCGACAATTTTTCGGGTACGCATATCTTTCAGCAGCAGATGCTCCTTCCAGTTACCCGTTTTTTTTGCCGGGTTGTTTTTAGGTTTAGCCGTTTTCTTCTTCGCCATTTTTCGCCTTCATCAGCAAAAATAAAATTGCCTGTAAGGTACATCACGCGCAGCATCCACGTGAGATTGTGGATGACTCAGAATAATTGAATGGTTTGACCTTCCACGGCCAGAATTGTATCAGCAAAAATGCCTTTAGCCTCCCTAAGATGTTCTTCAAGATCATCATAACGTGCTGAAAAATGTCCGAGAATAAGCCGATTTGCACCGCATAGTTTCGCAAATTCAGCCGCTTGTTCCGCCGTTGAGTGAAAGGTCTTTTCTGCCCTGTCTATTAAACTACTCAAATAAGTCGCCTCATGGTAAAGAACAGAAACAGGCGCCATTTTCATAGCCAACTCAGATAAAAATAGTGTGTCGGTTACGTAAGCATAACTGCCCGTTGGTTCAATCGGAATGGTCAACTCCTGATTCGGAATTACACGACCACTTTTATCAATGCCGTCTGCTACTTCTTTAATTTTAGAATATTGGGAAATGTCTATTCCCAACTTTTCACAGACCCCGACATTTAGTTTTAATGTATGTCGCAATTCCTCAATTTTAAAAGAAAAGCAAGGGATACGATGAAGTGCTTCGAATACATTACAAACCAAAGATTCCAACTCAATTTTCTGACCTGCTTTTAATTCGTTGTAGTGGATTTCGTAAGTGAGATAAGCGCTCCCGGAAGAAAAATGCATTTGCAGAATTTCCTTTAATCCGGATGGACCATAAATAAAAAGCTCCTTCTGCCGCCCATTCAACGACATGGTATTCAACAAACCCGGAAGCCCGAGAATGTGATCTCCATGCAGATGAGAAATAAAAATGTATCGGATTTTTTGAAAATTGATTCCGAATTCCAGCATTCGGTTTTGAGTTCCTTCTCCGCAATCCAATAAAATGTGATCACGACCAATCACCAGATACTGACCTGAGTGAAAACGCACACGGGTTGGAGTGGCTGAACTGGTTCCCAGAAATGTAAGCCGGTTATTCAATATCGGTTTTAGTCTGAAAAATCTTCGTCCAGTTCTTTTTCCAAACGATCCATGAAGACATAATCGATAGCTTCGTCAAGTGAAGGAATCGTGGTTAAACCCTTTTCTTCAAAATCATTTTGTTGTGTATCCCGGATGCCCACAAAAATCATTAATCCCGAATTGTCTAATACCAATTCGTTTAGATTCTCCCATTGCTCAATCGTGTCACTATCGAGTTCCTCCGGTAGAATAATTTCAACAATTACATAAGGGGTTTCGAGAAGACCTTCCGAGAGTTGGCTACTTATAGCAATCACTTCGCCGGCGCTGAGTTCTTCCGTTATATGAACCAGATTATATTCCTGTTCTGCCTGTACTTCAAATGCCATTTGCAAATTTTCACAAATTTTAAAATTTTATTTTAGCCCACTCAATTTGCAAATCCCAATTCTGATGAAGAAAAGAGCGTTGATCACCGGAGCAACATCCGGTATTGGAATGGCAACCGCTAAGTTGCTGGCACAACACGGATATAATCTGATATTAACCGGAAGAAGAAACGACCGGCTTCTTCATCTTGCCGAAGAAATCCAAAACGATCATAAGGTTCAGGTTCACTGTCTCAACTTTGATGTGCGGGATGCCAAATCCGTTGAAGAACACATTCAGGGTCTTCCCGATAAATTGAAGAAAATAGATGTTTTGGTTAATAATGCAGGACTCGCCAGCGGACTCGATAAAATTCAGGACGGCGATATTGAAGACTGGAATAAAATGATCGATACCAATGTGAAAGGTCTTCTTTTCATGAGCCGCCAGATAATCCCTCTGATGATCGCAAATGGTCATGGCCATATTGTTAATATCGGTTCGATTGCCGGAAAGGAAGTTTACCCGAATGGCAATGTGTATTGCGGAACCAAGCACATGGTTGATGCGCTCAATCAGGCGATGCGAAGAGAATTAGCGGCTGATAATATTAAAGTTTCGGCGGTGAATCCGGGCGCTGTGGAAACCGAATTCTCCATCGTTCGTTTGCACGGTGACGAAACAAAAGCCAAAAGTGTTTACAACGGATTTGAAAATTTAGTCGCAGAAGATATTGCCGATGCGATATGCTGGGTAATCAGCCGCCCGGAACACGTTAACATCAACGATATTATCATTATGCCAAAAGCTCAGCCGGCTGCGGGCGAAATAATCCGCAACAAAGGATTATAAGTGTTTTTCGTTAATAACTAACGTTGCCACTTATTGCTAAATCCCGGCTGTGAATGCTCATCACCGGTACCTGACAATTATTAATGATTTCCTGAGCGTAAGACCCCATCACCATGCTAATGCTCTCGGTATCGGTCATCATAATTACCAAACCCGCTCTGATTTCCTTCCGGTATTTTAAAATTGCTTCCGGCGGTTTTACTCCAAATTCTGCTTTAAACGAAGTATGAATTCCGCGCTCAGCAAGATAGTCGATGGTTTGTTTACCATATTTCTTCAGTCGGTTTTTGAGTATCGGACCTTTTCCTTTGGAAACACAGTAAACATGAACTTTTGCACCATAAGCTTTTGCCAACATAGCGGCGTACGGAACCTTTTGGCGGGTTGTTGGCGAGTCGTCGATCGGAAGCAAGATATCCTGAAGCGGGCCATCTTTGGTCGTTTCCTGAATGGAAATAACCGGACAGTTTGATGCACTCACAATCCGGAAGGCATTGCTCCCGATCCAGAAAGGTTGCCATCCCTCAGAACCGTGAGTTCCCACAATTATAAGATCAGCACCAATCTCACTTTCCAAAACACTGATCTCTTTGTAAACTTTGCCGTGTCGTTGAATAAATTCGATCTTCAGTCCGCTGCTTTTAGAAAGTTCTTCAATATGTTTTACGATTTCATCCGGAACACTCTCGTTCTGAGTCCCAATGTACGCAGCATGCAACTGAGCATTTAATTTTTGCGCCATTTCAACACCTTTTTTCAAGGCGATCTGTGCCGATAAAGAATAATCGAATCCTACGAGAATATTTTTTAGACTGAACTCCATAAAGCAATTGGTTTTACTTGTACGAATATAATCAACTTACACGAAAATGACTAAACCGATCATATTGCGGAGGCCTCATTTTCAACCACATGAACGCATTTAATATTTCCGTATTACAGCCTTGATTGTAACCCAAAATCCATATTTAATCAATTCACCGAATACCGGATATCCAGTTCATCCAGTGTTTTAAACCAATCGTTATCAGCCGAAATTCGATAACCGGAAGAAAACATATCAATCGCATATTTATCGGAAGGATCCGAAATCTGCAACTTCAATAAAACATTGCCTCCGTCGCGTTTGGTAAGTTCGGTAATCCGATCCACCACATCGTCGTTCAGTTGTTCTAAATAAAACTTTAGGGTAATCTTCTCTAAGTATTTTTCCCTCACATCCTGCAGATAATCGACGGCCTGAATCTTAAATTCCTTCTGGGTTTTATCGTAATATTTTTCCTGAATTAATCCGGTAATAAAGAGCATGGCATTAGGTCGGATGTAGCCATTGAATTTAGCGTACTCATCACCGAACAAAGCAAATTCAAACGAACCCGAGAAATCTTCCAAAACAAAAATGGAGAACGGTTTCCCATTCTTCGACATCCGGTTTTGATGCGAAGTCACAATTCCCGCAACCTTTACTTTTTGATTTTTAGCGGAGTTAATTTCACCCAAATCTGAAAAGTTTAGTGTGCAGAACAAACGGATATCGTGCGAATATGCATCGAGCGGATGTCCCGAAATGTACATTCCAATCACCTGTTTCTCCCGGTTCAATCGCTCCATCTTGCTCCACGGTTCCACTTTCGGTAGCCGGGGTTCACTCAGTGTTACGCCACTTCCTTCTCCGAACAAAGAAGCCTGTGCGGCCTGCTGACCTGCCTGATACTCATTACCAAATCGCAGTGCGAGTTCGATTCCGTTCATCCCCAAAGGTTCTTCTTCCGGTTTCTCGAGCAACACTCTTCGGTTGCCCTCCGTCATGTGGTCGAATGCGCCTGCCAACGCCAGAGCTTCCAGCGATTTTTTATTCACGGTTCGCAGATTCACTCTTTTCGTGAGATCAAACAAACTTGCATAGGGCCCGTTTTCCTGCCGGTTAAGAACAATTTCTTCTGCCGCTGCCTCTCCTACTCCTTTAATAGCTGCCATTCCAACCCGAATCTTTCCTTCTGCATTTACCGAAAACGAGAGCAGACTTTCATTCACATCCGGACTTAAAACCTCGAGTTTCATGTTGCGGCATTCCTCCATGAAAATCCCGAGTTTTTTAATGTCACTCATGTGGTGCGTTAAAACCGCTGACATGAATTCAGCAGGATAATGCGCTTTCAGATAAGCTGTATGAAATGCAACCACCGAATAACAGGTTGCATGACTTTTATTAAAAGCGTACGCCGCAAAAGCTTCCCAATCTTTCCAGACTTTCTCCATCACTTTGGGATCGTGATTCCGCTCGGTCGATTGCTCGATAAACATCGGTTTGAGTTTATCCAGTAGTTCGCGGTTCTTCTTTCCCATCGCCTTCCGCAGCGTATCCGCCTGTCCTTTGGTAAAGCCGGCCAATTTTTGGGAAAGCAACATCACCTGCTCCTGATAAACCGTGATTCCGTAAGTCTCTTCGAGATTATCCTTCATCTCCGGATCGTCGTAAACAATCTCTTCGCGACCGTGTTTTCGATTGATAAAGTTCGGAATGTATTCCATCGGTCCCGGGCGGTACAGGGCGTTCATAGCAATGAGATCTTCGAACTTGGTGGGTTTGAGCTGACGAAGGTTTTTCTGCATTCCCTCCGATTCAAACTGGAAAATACCCACCGTGGATCCCCGCTGAAAAAGTTCAAATGTGAGTTCGTCGTCGAGCGGAATATCATCCACAATCAATTCGATTCCGTGGCGCTGTTTAACCTGTTCCACGGCATCTTTAATAATGGAAAGCGTGCGCAAACCAAGGAAGTCCATCTTCAGCAAACCGGCACTTTCCACCACGCTGTTATCGAATTGCGTAACCAAAAGATCAGAATCTCTGGCCGTTGTTACCGGAATCAGATTCGTGATTTCCTCAGGTGTTATAATTACTCCGCATGCATGAATTCCCGTGTTTCGCACCGAACCCTCAAGCATAGTTGCCTCTTTTAAAACCTGGCCTTCGAGGTCGTCGTGATCGGCAATCTTCCGGAGCTCTTCAACGCTCATCATCTGATCCGGGTTGAGTTTGCTTTTCAGAACTTTCACATCTTCATGAAAGATTTTATTCAGCGAAATATCCGGGACCATTTTGGCGATCCGGTCAACCTGAGGAAGCGGGAGATTTAAAACCCGCCCGACATCCCGAATCGAAGATTTGGCCGCCATCGAACCATACGTGATAATTTGGGCCACGTTGTTTCGTCCGTATTTATCAATCACATAATCGATAACCTTTCCACGGCCGATGTCGTCGAAATCGATATCAATATCTGGAAGGCTTACACGCTCCGGATTCAGAAAACGCTCAAACAGGAGATCGTACTTAATCGGATCCACATTGGTAATTCCGATACAATATGCCACAGCAGATCCGGCCGCCGAGCCTCTTCCCGGTCCAACCGAAACACCGAGATTTCTGGCCGCGGTCGTAAAATCTTGTACAATTAGAAAGTATCCCGGATAACCGGTATTAGCGATGGTTGCCAATTCAAAATCGAGACGTTCGCGAATGGTTTCGGTAATCTCTCCGTATCGTTTTCGCGCTCCTTCGTAGGTAAGATGTCGCAGGTATTCGTTCTGATCGGTAAATCCGGGTGGAAGAACAAAGTGCGGCAAAAGCACATCGCGCTTCAGTTGCGGCGGAGTGATTTTGTCAATAATCAGATTCGTATTGTCGAGTGCTTCCGGAACGTCTTTAAACTTCTGAAGCATCTCTTCCTGCGTTTTGAAATAAAACTGGCTGTTGGGAAATCCGAACCGGAAATTTTTCCCGTCGCCAACCGGTGTACTCTGCAGATCACCCGTATTAATGCACAACAAAATATCGTGTGCATTAAAGTCGTCTTCGTTTACATAATGCGAGTCGTTGGTGGCGATTACCGGAACGTTGTACTTCTTCGACCACTTCAACAGAACCTGATTCACATCTTCCTGACTTTTCCCGGTTCCATCGATGTTCGTTAAATCGTGTCGCTGAATTTCGATGTAATAATCCTCACCAAATATTTCGAGCCATTCCTGAAAAACCTTTTCTGCTTCTTCTTCTGATTTATGAAGAATTGCCTGAGGAACTTCCGCTCCGATGCAACAGGTGGTGGCGATAATTCCTTCTTTGTGTTTTTTGATTAATTCTTTGTCGATACGTGGATATTTCCCGTACAGACCTTCCATAAATCCGAGTGAACACAGCTTCGATAAATTCTGATATCCTTCCTGATTTTTGGCCAGCATGAGCTGATGCCGCCGCACATCTTTCCCGCCTCCGACAAAAGACCGGATGTGACGATCTTCAACTACATAAAATTCACATCCAACAACCGGAATAACACCTTGTTTTTCGGCTTCCACCACAAATTTGAAAACCCCGAACATGTTTCCGTGGTCGGTTAGTGCCACAGCCCGCATGCCGTCTTCTTTCGCTTTTCCGATCATTCCGGGAATGCTCGCAGCCCCGTCGAGAAGTGAAAACTGTGAGTGGCAATGAAGATGAGAAAACTGAGGCATATCGGGAGTTTAGCGGCGTAAAAAACAGATGTTCGAAGGTAGCAAAGACCTCAGAAAAAATTAAAATTCTTGATAAAGTGTTGATTTGTTTTCTTTGCCCAAAACTCTCTCCGGCTTGAAGAAATTCATTGGTTATATCCTCCGCTTTATAAAGGAAGAACTCAATCCGAAATACCTTCTTTTCCTGATCTGTTATCTGTCATTAGGAATTTATCTGGCGTACCACAACGACTGGTATCGCATACAGCGCGAAGAGTTCTACGACTCATGGAAAAGCCTTTGGTTTCATTGTGGGCTCTTTTCAATTTCCTTTGGTGGTGCATGGCTGGGTTACATGTTCTATTATAAAAGATGGGATCTCCTAAAAAACTGGAAATTCCTGCTGCTCTTCTTCATTTCTATTTTTATTTTTTCGTTCCGGATGGGCTCCGGAATCTGGCTCGGTGACTTCTGTTTCAACTTGGTTAAATCCACAAAGTATCCGTATTACTGGCTTCGGATTGTGAGTGATTTAGCACGGTATTCTCTAATCATGATCCCCGTAACTATTATTTGGTGGATCGAACGCTCATCTCCCACTCCTTATGGATTTACGGTTAAAAACATGAACCTGAAACCGTATTTCGGAATGGTGTTAATCATGATTCCGGTTGTGATATTATTTGGTTTAACAGATCACTTCGGAGCCACATATCCAAGAGCAGGAAAAGGCGGACTCACCTACTTCGACATCAACGTGGCTGCCGATCGCATCTATTTTATATTTTTTGAATTTATCTACGGTGTTGACTTCATCAGTATTGAATATTTCTTCCGGGGATTTTTGGTGATTGCCTTCGCACGTTTTGTTGGCGCAGGAGCTGTTTTGCCGATGGCTTCGTTTTATGTCTTTATACATTTTGGTAAACCGTACGTCGAAACCATCAGTTCCTTTTTCGGCGGAAGTTTATTGGGGATATTATCTTTTTACAGCCGAAGCATCTGGGGCGGAATTATCGTTCATGTGGGAATTGCCTGGCTGATGGAACTCGGTGCTTTTATCGGAAAAATTAAATCATGACCAGCTTCGCCGACACACCGATTGGATATCTGAAAGGTGTCGGTCCTCAACGGGCGGAATTGCTTCAATCCGAACTGAGTGTTTTTACCATCATGGATTTTCTCCAGCATTTTCCGTTTCGGTATGTCGACAGAACCCACATTTACAAAGTCTCTGAACTCACAGAAGATCTGCCGTATGTTCAGTTAAAAGGTACAATCTCTGACCTCAGAGAAATCGGAAAACCCCGACAGAAGCGGCTTACGGGAAAATTCTCAGACGGAACCGGAACCATCGAACTCGTGTGGTTTAAAGGCGTTTCGTGGATTAAATCCAACATTAAACCGGGAACAACCTACATGCTTTTTGGGAAACCATCCGCCTTTAATAAAACCCTGAACATCGCTCACCCTGAATTGGATTCGGAAGAAAATCTTTTGTCTCAACCGAGGTTTCAGGCGGTCTATCCTTCAACGGATAAACTGCGAACAAAAAAATTAGATAACCGGGTTATACGCTCGCTGATGATGAATGTGTTTCAGCATCCTTCATTTGAGATTCGGGAATATTTAGCAGAGGAAATACTGAAGCGATTTGATTTAATTCCCCGTGATCTTGCTTTTAAATGGATTCATTTTCCATCGAATCCGGAGGAAATGAATGCCGCACAAAAACGATTGAAGTTCGACGAGTTCTTTTTGCTTCAGATTTCTATCATCAGACTAAAACTAAAAAGATCAGAGCTTCCGGGAATTATCTTTTCTAAAGTCGGAGATAAGTTCAATCAGTTTTACCAACAGAAAATGGAGTTCGAATTAACCGAAGCTCAAAAACGAGTGATCCGGGAAATACGAATGGATATGGGTTCAGGACGACAGATGAATCGATTGCTGCAGGGAGACGTTGGCAGTGGAAAAAGCATCGTTGCCATTCTGTGTATTCTCATCGCAATCGACAATGGTTATCAGGCTTCCTTAATGGCTCCGACCGAAATTCTGGCTGCCCAGCATTTTACCGGTTTTGTGGATGCACTTCATGAAATCGGGGTACGAACCGCTTTATTAACAGGAAGTACAAAAACCGCCGAGCGAAGGGATATTCTCGCCACTCTTGAAAATGGCGACATTGACTTACTGATCGGTACACATGCATTAATTGAAGATCCTGTAAAGTTCCGGAATCAGGGTTTGGTGATAATTGATGAACAGCACCGCTTCGGGGTTGCGCAGCGGGCTACACTCTGGTCGAAGTCGAATCATCCTCCGCATGTTTTGGTGATGACCGCAACACCAATTCCGAGAACGCTTGCGATGACGGTGTATGGCGACCTCGACGTTTCGCGCATAGATGAACTACCTGGCGGACGAAAACCCATTATAACAGCACATCGACGGGAGAGTCACCGATTGCGGGTTCGCGGTTTTATGAAAGAACAAATCGATCTGGGCCGGCAGGTGTATGTGGTATTCCCGCTCATTGAAGAATCCGAAACGCTCGATTATAAAAACCTGAATGAAGGATTTGATCACATTGTTCAGTTTTTTCTGAGACCGCAATATCAGGTTGACATGCTTCATGGACGGATGAAACCGGCAGATAAAGACGAGGCGATGCGCAGATTTAAAGAAGGTATAACCGACATTTTAGTTTCCACCACAGTGATTGAAGTGGGGATTAATGTGCCGAACGCAACGGTAATGGTGATCGAAAGCGCGGAAAAATTTGGTCTCGCACAATTGCATCAGCTTCGCGGCCGGGTTGGCAGAGGATCGGAACAATCGTATTGCATTCTGATGTCGGGGAATAAACTCACGCAGGTTGCCCGGGAAAGATTACAGGCCATGGTTCAGACAACCGACGGATTTGAAATTGCCGAATTCGATTTAAAGCTGAGAGGTCCGGGCGATATTGAAGGAACCCGGCAAAGTGGTCTTGTTAATCTTAAACTTGCATCCATTACAAAAGACGAAGGCATTTTAAAAGCAGCCCGGGTTGCCGCGATTGAACTTTTAGAAAAAGATCCGGAACTGAGTAAAACAGAACACCAGCCTTTGGTTCAACAACTTAGAGCGAATAAGGGTTATCGGGATTGGTCGAGAGTTTCATGAACGAAAGAAAGGTACTTGCTAATCATGATTTCTTTCTTATTTTGGTGTTCCCAAAAACAATGAAATGAAACGCTTTCTCAAAATCTTAGGCATCATAATCGGTGTCGTTGTCTTAATTTTTGTCGGCTTTGCCCTCTTCATTAATTTTAAACCACCCACTCAATATAAAAATGAGGCGCGGGATTTAACCATCACTCCCGACAGTGCTAAAGTTGCCGAAGGTGCCAGAATAGCATCGCTGCTTTGTAAATCCTGTCACATGTCGGAAGACGGAAAACTCGGTGGAGGTTTTATGCCGGATACCAAGGTGTTCGGAAAAATTTATGCTCCGAATATCACGCACAGCGACAAAGCCAGAATTCATGGTTATACGGATGGTCAATTGGTTTATTTATTCAGAACAGGAATTAAAAAAGATGGTTATTACGCACCGCCATGGATGCCGAAATTTCCATTAATGAGCGATCACGATATCGAATGTATTGTGGCTTTTCTTCGTTCAGATCATCCGATGGTGCAGCCGTCTGATTTGGTGCAGCCGGCTCCTGAACCCAGCTTTTTAGCCAAAGCCCTTTTGTTTGGTGTTTTCAAACCACTCCCGTATCCGGAACAACCGATTCCGGAACCTGATACCACAAACAAAGTCGAATTCGGAAAATATCTCGCAACGGCAAAATTCGATTGTTATTCGTGCCACAGTGCCGATTTCGCAACCAACAACGAAATGGAGCCTTCCAAATCGATCGGATTTTTCGGTGGTGGAAATAAATTGCTGAACAGAGAAGGGAAACAAATGCTATCGGCCAACATTACCATGGATGCAGAAACAGGCATCGGAAACTGGACCGAAGCACAATTTATCAAATGTGTAAAATACGGCGAACGTCCTTCCGGAGTTGCCACCCGATATCCAATGGAACCCTGGTCGAATCTCACTGATGAAGAGGTTTCGGCGATCTGGGCATATCTTCAAACTGTTCCTAAGATCAGCTATAAAGTTGTGCTTCCCGAAAGCTGATTAATCCAAAAGATTTATTCCCGGGTGATCATCAAAACTGATCACCCTTTTTTTCTTTTTAATCGAAACCCGAAGGTTTGCATCCTCAGCGTCGGTTGCGATTTCTATTTTTGAGCGCTTGGAATTGCTCAGGGAAATTTATATAACCCTTCGGAGAAATCCTCTTCGAACCTTGCTCACCTCATTTGGTGTGAGTTGGGGAATTTTCATGCTCATTATTATTCTGGGTCTCGGCAAAGGACTTGAGAACGGTATTCAGAATCTTTTCGCCGGATTTTCAACCAACTCGATGTTTCTCTGGTCGCGCACAACAACGCTTCCGTACATGGGTTTCACCGAAGGTCGCCGTATTGAAATGGATATTGAAGATGTAGATTACATTAAATCCAGAGTGGAAGGCATTAAAATTCTCGCTCCCAGAACTCAATTGGGCGGACACCGGGGAGGAAACAATGTAAATTATAAAAACGAATCGGGTGCTTTTGGTATAAACGGCGACATCCCGGAGATAAAAGAAGTGTATCAATGGCTCATTCCGAAAGGTCGGTTCATAAGTGAAATGGATCTGAAGGAAAGCCGGAAGGTATGCGTTATCGGGAACCGGGTTGTCGATATTCTATTTAAAAATATTAATCCGATCGGGGAGTACGTCGAAATTCAGGGGGTTTATTTTCAGGTGGTCGGAGTGTACAAAACACAATCAACCGGAGAGCGCGCCGAACGCGACGAACAAGCCATCGTAATTCCCTTCACCACGTATCAGAAAGCTTTTAACGGAGGAAATAAGGTGCAATGGTTTTCGATTGTTTGCGATGATAATTACCATGCCTCCGAAGTTGAAAAAGAAATCGTTGATGCATTAAAACTGAAGTATAAAATTCATCCGGATGATCCGCGTGCGTTCGGAAGTTTTAATGCCGAAGAACGATTCCGTCCGATGCAAATGACCTTTTTAACCGTTCGGGTAATTTCATGGTTTGTTGGAGTGATGACGCTTCTGGCCGGAGTTATTGGTGTGAGCAACATTATGCTGGTTACCGTAAAAGAACGAACAAAGGAAATCGGTATTCGACGAGCGATCGGTGCCAAGCCCGTTAACATAACGATCCAAATTGTTCTGGAATCGGTGATCATGACTTTCCTTGCGGGGTATGTCGGAATGATGGCAGGCATCTGGTTAGTGGAAGGACTGGGTCATTCAGGCATGAACGGTCAGATGTTCAGAAATCCGGAAGTAGAAATTCCGGTAGCAGTAACCGCATTAGTCGTTTTAATTATTTCCGGTTGTCTTGCCGGTTGGTTACCTGCTCAACGGGCGATTCAGATTAAACCGGTCGATGCGTTACGCGCTGAGTAAAAGCTGCCTCAAAAAAGCCGTAAAACCTTTAGTCGAAAAAGATGTCGTTTTAAATTCGCACCTGTACCACCGCCAGTTTTAAGATGGTTTACGGTCTGCATAATCCGGCAAATGGTGCGTTATTTGTAAAATCCATCACCAGTAAAATCAGGATGTCCGGATCAAAAATTCTCCTTTCGACACTATTGTTGCTAAGTCTCAGCAACAGTTCAGTTTCAGCCAAACCAACCCTTCGATACGAAAACTATATTTACGACAGCCTGATAGAAACGGTGTTGTTATCTCAGAACATTGAAGTGTACACGCCGCTGGCCGTAATGACTCTCGGAACAACTTCTTCCCTCATTCTCAACTTCGACAAACTGATGGCGAGTAATGAATTTTACCAATACACCTTTGTTCACTGCACCTTCGACTGGAAACCCAGCACGCTTCAAAAAACAGAATATCTCGAAGGAAGTATGATGAGTGATATCCGTACTTATACTTATTCAACAAATTCATTTCAGCAATACGTGAACTACGAACTGGTATTTCCGGAAGAAGGAATGAAGCCGATTAAATCGGGGAATTATTTACTAAAGGTCTTTCGGAATTTTGATGAAGAAGACATTGTACTCACCCGGAGGTTTATGGTAGTTGAAGACAGAACTGATATTACCGGAAATGTAAAACCCGCCACACACGCAAAGGATCGCTTTTACAAACAGGAAGTGGATTTTCAGGTGGATTATGAAAACTACCCGATTCAAAATCCTTTTACCGACGTAAATGCAGTAATTCTTCAGAACAATTCCTGGAACAACGGCATTTACGGATTGAAACCTCTTTTTGTTAATAACAACAACCTGATCTTTAATTACGAAGACGAAAATCTATTCGACGGTACCAATGAATTCCGTTATTTCGATATCCGGTCGCTCCGTTTTATGGCCAGCAACGTCGAAGAAAAATTTAATACAGACACACTTATTAATGTGGTTTTAAAACCGGATGAGATTAGAGCTCACCTTTCTTACACCCAATTTATTGATTACAACGGTAAACGTGTAATCCAGAACACCGACGGTAAAAACGTTACCACCAACGGGGATTATGCAGTGGTTCATTTTACGCTGAAAAGCAGCAACCCTATTAAAGTCGGGGATGTTTATTTATATGGCGAACTCACCGATTGGCGACTTTCACCCAAATACAAAATGATGTATTATCCGAAAATGGGTGCGTATTACCTCGAAACCAAACTAAAGCAGAGCTATTACAATTATCACTACGTGGTGCTTGACAGCCTGAACGGAAAGATGGAGTACGACTTTACAGAAGGAAATCATTTCGAAACCGAAAACGACTATACCATTCTCATTTACCATCACGATCTTTTTTATGGCTATGATCGGTTGATCGGATTTAAAACAACTAATACGGCTAACATCCGGGAATAAACTGCGGTTAATTTTTTTAAGCGTTTAGAAGCCATGGTTTGAGTTGGCACTCGGTTAATTTCGCGGGCAACCATCAACCATGAAAGTTCCATTGTTTTATCAGCTTGCTCTGAGCATGATTCCGAATATTGGCGGCCACCTCGTACGTCAGTTACTTCAGCACTTCGGAGAAGTATCCAACATTTTAAATCAACCGGTTTCTAAACTCACCCGCGTTCCGGGAATCGGAGAACTGCGTGCGAAAGCTATTGCCGAATTCGATGATTTTAATCGGGTGGAACGCGAGATGGAATTTATCTATAAAAACAACATTGAAACGAGCTTTTGTCTGGATGAGGATTTTCCCAAGAGGCTTTCGGCTATTCAGGATCAGCCATTGATTATTTTCCGAAAAGGGGAACACAACTTAGATGATTTTAAAATGATCGCGATTGTTGGAACACGAAAAAATTCGGAACACGGAAAGGAACTTTGTGAAAATTTTATTCGCGACCTCTCCCCGCTCGACTGCACAATTGTGAGCGGAATGGCTTACGGTATTGATGTAATCGCACACAAAGCTGCACTCGAGAACAATTTAAAAACTGTGGGTGTAATGGCGCACGGCCTCGACGTTGTTTATCCTTCTGTTCACCGCAATCTGGCCAGACAGATGATGGAAACCGGGGCTTTGGTTACCGAGTTTCCCACCAAAACCAAACCGGATCGCGAGAATTTTCCTAAACGTAACCGAATTGTTGCCGGCCTGATCGATGCACTAATCGTTATTGAATCTCCAGCAAAAGGAGGATCGATGATCACAGCTAATCTCGCATTTAATTACGACCGGGAGGTTGCAGCTTTTCCGGGAAATGTTGAAGACGAATTACACCGCGGATGTCACCAGCTTATCAAACAACAAAAAGCGCATCTCATTGAATCTGCGGAAGATCTGGTTCGCTTGATGGGTTGGGAACCATTGAACGGAAATGCAGTTCAGAAAACACTTCTGCTCGATTTAAGTGAAAGTGAACTTTCCATTGTAAACCTTCTCAAAGAACACCACACCCTCAGCATCGACTCTCTTTTTAATTTAACTAATTTGAGTCAGGGTGAACTGGCACAGGTTCTTATCGGATTGGAATTTAAAGACCTTCTGCGAAATTTGCCGGGCAAAAACTATCAATTGAAATGACGCATGTGCACCCGGAGGATATCAGAATGGAAGACTTTAATTATTCGCTTCCCGACGAACGGATCGCACAAAAACCTTTAGACAAAAGAGAAAGTTCCAAACTGCTGATTTATCGAAACGGCAATATCGAACACGATCATTTCACCAATATCAACCGTTATTTACCCTCAGATTCGACTTTAATTTTTAATAACACACGTGTGATTCCCGCAAGAATGTTTTTCGCCCGGGAAAGCGGATCGGTCATTCAGGTTTTTCTGCTCAATCCTGTAACACCTTATAACAATATGGAGCAGGCATTGGAAAATACTTCCGGAATTTCAACCTGGCAGTGTCTTGTGGGCAAAGCGAAGAAATGGAAAGCAGGCGAAATTTTAAAACAGCATCTTTCCGTCGGCGGAATCGACATCGAACTTAGCGCAGATTTACATCGCGAAAACGGTTTTGAAGTTTCATTTCATTGGAATCAACATGTTTCATTTTCGGCAATACTGGATGCGGTTGGCAAAATGCCGCTTCCACCTTATATCCACCGGGAATCTGAGGAAGAAGATGCGGAACGTTATCAAACCGTTTACGCAAAATTTGAAGGAGCCGTTGCCGCTCCGACCGCCGGATTGCATTTTTCGGATTCGCTTTTAGACCAATTAAAAAAAGAACACAAACTTGCCAATGTAACCTTGCACGTGGGAGCCGGAACATTTAAACCGGTTGATGCCGAAAATCCCTGGCAACACGATATGCACGAAGAACATTACTCTGTTAATGTTGATGATTTAATGAAGCTGAGAAGTGCGTCGTCGAGAATTGCTACGGGAACCACTACGCTAAGAACACTTGAAAGCTTGTATTGGAACGCTGTTAAATTGCAAAATCAGATGGAGGATCCATTTCAGATAAATCAACATTTTGCATATCAAAATACCGGCACACTTTCTTTTAATGGAGCGCTTGATATTTTAATTGAATATTGTAATTCCAATAATTTAAAAAGTATTTCCGGGAGTTCGGCAATTATGATTATGCCGGGCTATTCCATTCGTTCCATCGACGGACTAATTACGAATTTCCACCTTCCAAAATCGACTTTATTATTGTTAATCGCCGCTTTAATTGGCAAGGAATGGAAGAATATTTACAACTCCGCTTTAGAAAATAATTACCGGTTTCTGAGTTACGGTGACAGTAGTTTATTAATGAAATCCAACTAATGAATAAGATTACGTTTTTACTATTAGTTATTGCTTTGTTTACGGCTTGTGTTAGCCGACAGGTAGAAATCCCGATGAACGAGGATGATATTGATTACGCTAAAATCTGGGAGCCCTCTTCATATAAAAAGGGTTGGTGGTATGTTACCGGAGAAGTATCGGATTCAACCGGCAAAAAATATCTCATTCAGTTCACCATTTTCGAGGGACATCATTTATTTCACAAAGGTTTTGCATCGCATCAGGCGGTAACAGATTATACGAATGATGTTCATTCATTTCAGGAAAAACTCAAGCGACCGGGTAAGAATGCGGGAGGAGATTCTTCAAAAGTTTTTTTGCTTTCCGATTCTTTGGTGCAAACAGAAAAGGGATTTAAACTGTATGGAAGAAACCGGGATTTTTCTTACCAGTTTGATCTGGATTTCCAAAAAGCAATGGCGCTTCACGGCAGCATCGGAATGATTTCAATGGGACATCCGGAAAAGCAAAAACAAAACAGTCTCTATGTTTCTTATACCAACCTTTTTGCACATGGATATTTGGTAAATAATAACGGAGACAGCACAGAGGTTACCGGAACTATGTGGTACGACCGGCAATTCGGGAATTTTAAAGAAATGTATTGGTATTGGTATTCGATCCGGTTAAATGATTATCGGGAAATTATGATATTTCATTTCCCTAAAAGTCAATACACTATTGTTGAGGAAATTGATGGAAAAGGCAATGTTCGCCATGTAACGAACTACGAATTTTCGGTCTCAGATTCTATTCAAAAAAACAAAAAGTATTTTCCGGTATCGGCAACGCTAAAACTACCGGATCAAAATATCACGTACACCATTAAGAACCGAAACACCAACTCGTTTAATGCCAACAAAATCGGCCCGCTGTATTGGGAAGGTGTTTGTGATGTGGAAGTGAACGGTTTAAAAACCGGGTATTGTGTAACAGAAATTACGGGCAAAAGGAGGAGATGATTTTTACATCACCAGTAATTTTTTACGAATGAAATCGGTTGCTGATTCCAACTCCAAATAATAACAACCGGGAATTAATCCATCCAGTTTAATTTCCGTTGAATTATTTAGATCTTCAATCAATACCGTTTTCACCAATTTTCCGGTTTGGTCATAAATACAAATCTTCCCGGAAGTAATTTTCAGATTTTCAAGCTTTATAATATCAACCGCCGGATTTGGAAATATTTTTAATGCTGATTTCCCTACCATTTCTACCGAAACGTCATCCACAACATGAACTTCAACTTCAACGGTATTACTAAAATTCCCACTCAAATCTTTGGTAAACAAAGAGACAAAATAAATTCCGATTTCATGAATATTGAGGCTCGATTGAGCAATGGTTATTCTTTCAATCAGGTCGGATGGGGCATCGTAATTATCCCGGAATATTATCGCCTTTGTAAAATCAACCGGTTTATTAACCGTGGTAATTATCGGCAGTGTTGTAAACAAAGTTAACGTTGGAGCTTCATCGTCCACGACATGAATTATTCTGGTTCGCACAGCAACATTTCCGTGATGATCGGTAGCCGTAAACTTTTCGAAATAGAATCCCAGGATATACGGATTGAGGTTCATCTGGCGAACCACCGATATCTGGGTTGAATCCGAACAATTGTCTGTAACCCGGGTCTTAACGGATACATATTTATTGTCAACCTCATGTGTAATGGTATCCCGGGTATTGAGATCAATTACCGGAGGAATTAAATCGTTCTCACACTGTGCTAATGATACTTGCGTCGGAGTGAAAAGCGAAAAAATTGAAAAGAACAGCACTAATTTTTGAAAGCCATAATGATTTGTTTTATTCATTATGCAAGATTTAATCGGAGTCTATTCGAATATAATAATTCAGAAGTCTCGTCCGATTTCTCCAAAAACCTGTGACAAAAAAAGGCGATGTCTACCGACACCGCCTTCAGACCCGTTGATACGGATCAAGTCGCAATATTGGGAGTTTATTTCACCTCCTCGAAGTCAACGTCTTCTACATCTTCTGTAGTACCGTTGTCTCCGCCTGTAGAACTATTGTCTGCGCTCTCGCCACTGTTGGCCTGAGCTTGTTGTGCATTGTAAAGATCCTGTGATGCGGCTTCCCATGCTTTGTTGAGTGTTTCAACTCCGGCATCAATTCCGGCATTGTCTTTTGCTTCAAGAGCCATTTTCAAAGCATCTTTCGCTTCTTCAATTGCCTGACGTTTGTCGGCTGGAATTTTATCACCATAATCTTTCAATTGCTTTTCGGTGGTGAAGATCAATGTGTCGGCCTGATTGAGTTTGTCGGCAGCTTCTTTCGCTTGCTTGTCTGCTTCTGCGTTTGCTTCTGCTTCTTTCTTCATTCTCTCGATTTCGGCTTCACTCAATCCGCTTGATGCTTCAATGCGGATGGTTTGTTCTTTACCGGTTCCTTTGTCTTTCGCACTAACGTTCAGAATTCCGTTTGCATCGATGTCGAAAGTCACTTCGATTTGCGGTACACCGCGTGGTGCCGGTGGAATATCTGAAAGGTGGAACCTTCCGATGGTTTTATTGTCTTTAGCCATTGCCCGCTCTCCCTGCAACACGTGGATTTCAACAGAAGGCTGACTATCCGCTGCGGTTGAAAAGGTTTCAGACTTTTTGGTCGGGATGGTTGTATTCGATTCAATCAGCTTTGTGAATACACCGCCGAGAGTTTCAATACCGAGTGAAAGCGGGGTAACATCGAGAAGAAGTACGTCTTTCACTTCGCCGGTTAAAACACCTCCCTGAATTGCTGCTCCAATGGCAACCACTTCATCCGGGTTAACTCCTTTTGAAGGTTTCTTTCCGAAGAACTTTTCAACTTCATCCTGAATTCTCGGGATTCTTGTAGAACCACCTACCAGAATTACTTCATCCACTTCTTTGGCAGAAATTCCGGCATCCTTCAATGCCTGCTGACATGGCTTCAGTGTTCTTTGAATCAGCGTGTCGGCCAATTGTTCAAATTTGGCTCTTGAAAGTTTGCGAACTAGGTGTTTGGGCACACCGTCAACCGGCATGATATACGGCAGATTGATTTCGGTTTCGGTGCTGCTCGATAATTCAATCTTAGCTTTTTCCGCAGCTTCTTTCAATCGCTGAAGTGCCATCGGATCTCTTCTCAGATCGATTCCTTCATCACTTTTAAATTCATCTGCCAACCAGTCGATTATTACCTGATCGAAGTCATCACCTCCAAGGTGTGTATCACCATTAGTAGATTTTACTTCGAAAACGCCATCACCCAATTCAAGTACGGAGATGTCGAAAGTTCCTCCACCGAGGTCGAACACCGCAATGGTCATGTCCTTATCTCTTTTGTCGAGACCGTATGCAAGTGCCGCTGCTGTTGGTTCATTTACGATTCGCTCCACTTTAAGTCCGGCAATCTCACCGGCCTCTTTAGTCGCTTGTCTTTGTGCGTCGTTGAAGTACGCAGGAACGGTAATTACCGCTCTTGAAACCTCTGTACCGAGATAGTCCTCAGCTGTTTTTTTCATTTTCTGCAACACGATTGCAGAGATTTCCTGTGGCGTATATTTTCGATCGCCGATCTGAACACGCGGAGTATCGTTATCTCCTTTAATTACCTTATAAGATACTTTATCAACCTCGTTTCCGAGTTCGGAGTAACGCATTCCCATGAATCGTTTGATCGACATCACGGTGTTTTCCGGGTTGGTGATTGCCTGACGCTTGGCCGGATCTCCCACCTTTCTTTCACCGTTTCCGTTATCCAGGAAGCCGACGATAGATGGTGTAGTTCGTCGTCCTTCACTGTTAGGGATTACCACCGGCTCGTTACCTTCCATAACTGCCACACATGAGTTGGTGGTTCCCAGGTCTATTCCTATTACTTTACTCATAATTTTTCGTTGTTTGCCCGCCAATGATCAATCACGATGCCATTGGCTTTTCAACCTAAAGGACACGACAAAAGTTCGGAATCAGATGCAAACAGACCGCCCATCTGTCAGTAGGTTGAATGCGTTTCTCTAATTAAGGAAGTGCGGATTTTAACAGGTGACAATTCGTCACTACGGAATGACAAAGTTCAGTGACTCGGTTCTTTCGGAAACCATTAAACGGTTTTTCATTTCGTCGGTGAGTCCGACATGAGTGAAGCGGTTTACGTGCCTGAAGGAAAAGATTCCCAATCCGTTTTCAATGTTGGTGTATTCCGGTTTTTTCTGAACAATGCCAATACTTGGTTTATTCACCTGAACATAGGTGTATAAGTCTTCTCCCGAACCATAAAAAGAAAAATCACAGTCGATACCCTCTCGCTCAACAGTTGAATCTGCTTCAATGGAAGCTCTCAAAAATTCATAAAATGCCGAGCCTTTTACGGTAATAATCTGCTCTCCCCTTCCATCAAGCCCGTGCGTCTCACGTCCGGTGAAAACAGTCCAGTCGACCGAATCCATTTTAGCAAGAATGGGTTTGCCTTTGGGGTATTCGAAGTATCGAAAGCGAATCACCAGGTCGTACATGGCGGCATTGAATCCTTCCTGAAAATCGATGTAAATGAATTTCTCGTTTTCATCGGATATCGTAATTGTAGGAGATGCGCGTTGCAATCTGGGTGTAACCAGAAACATCGGGCCCACGCTGATTGCGTTGGAGTGATAGATTTTTCCGCTCACTTCATTAACGATAACCAGATCGTAATAGTAAGTATCGTACAGGCTGGTGGCCTGAATTTTATATCCCGTACGGTAAAGAATATTCGGTGAGTTCGAGAAAATGCCTTCGTCTTTTGGCAATCCGATCGTATCGCCGTTTACCTTCTGCATCACGATTGAATTGGTTTCTATACCATTCTTATGTTCAACCAGTTTTACCGTAAGATTTTCGAAATTGATGGAATCACTCACTCCGGCATATTGAAGTGCATCACCCTGCTCATTGAGATATGCACGGTTGATACGGAGATAGTTATATTCCGCCTCCGGATCGAGCAAACCGTAAACAACGGGAACCTCTTTCCAGGTAGCAGTAACATGTAATTCATTATCGCAACCGGCAATGGCAATAAAAGAAAACAGAACAATTAAGAGTTTACGCATAGGTCTGGAAATGAGTGCCGGCCTAACGCTAATTCAGTTAGTTTTGCACCAATAGCACCGCACAAATATGAAGTATTTGAGTTTGCTTTTATTACTGATTCTGTCAAAATTTACAACCGGTCAGATCGTGAACAAACGGTTTGAACGCACCGTTCTGCACGACAATTTCAGCTATGTTTCCAGCCGGTGGGAACAGAGAAATACGGCTACCGAAAGTTTTATTACTTCCGATAATAAATACATCGTAAAACGATTGAAGGATTCGTATTTCGCCATTAGTCTACCGAACATTTCTGAAGAATATGCCGACTTTGATCTGGTTGCGCTAATCGAAGTGGAGCAATCCAAAGAGAATAAAAATGCCTCCGGCGGAATTGTACTTAAGGCACAGAAAAGTGGCGACGGCGCACTGATTTTAGAAATAAATAACAACAAGGAATACCGTCTTCGTCTTATGCAAAAAGGAAAGTTTATCACCTTGCTTTCCAACGATAACGAGGGATGGATTAAATCCGGCAACCTAAAAAAGAAAGGTGCAAATCAGGTGAGAATTGTAACGTTCGGAAATGAATTTGATCTTTATTTTAATAAACAACACGAACGTTCCTTCGTAGAAACAACCTTTACCGCCGGCAAATTCGGATTATTCGCAAACGCTCAAAGCACATTGATTTGCACCGATATTAATATAATGGCAAATGAGGCTTATACCGAGATAAATGAAAACGCGGATAAAACCTACACCGAACTCGCCCAGCTTTTTAAAACCAAAATAGAAAAACAACAAAAAGATCTGGATGACCTTTTCCGACAGCTCAACGAATGCCGCTCAAACCTGATGATTGATACGTCGGCCATGAGTTCCAACAAAACACTCATGGATGAAAACTCCCGTCTCAAAAGCAGGGTAAACGAATTAGAAACCGACCTCCAGAAAAACAAAGAACGCCTCTCCTATCTCGAATCGATGAAAGAGGATATTGAACAAAATTCCAATGGTGATCTCATTATTAATCTCACAGAATTATTAGCAAGGGAGAAAGAGAAAAACACCGAATTACAAAAGGAAAATGAGCGTCTTAAAAAACTGCTCGAAAATTAGAATTCAAAAAACAAATCTTACCACATGTCGAATACGGAATATAAAAAGGTAACCACGCATGCCTTGCGTGAAATGAAGGAACGCGGAGAAAAGATAAGCATGCTCACTGCCTATGATTATTCATTCGCCAGAATCATCGACGCCGCAAACATCGACGTAATATTGGTTGGAGATTCGGCCAGCAACGTTATGGCCGGGCATATTTCTACTCTCCCTATTACACTGGATCAGATGATTTATCATGCTCAAAGTGTAATTCGTGCAGTTGACCGGGCTTTGGTTGTGGTGGATTTACCTTTTGGTTCCTATCAGGGCGACAGCAAAGAGGCTTTGAAAAGTTCGATTCGTATTATGAAAGAAGCCGGCGCTCATGCGATTAAATTAGAGGGTGGCACAGAAGTAATTGAATCGGTTAAACGCATATTATCGGCTGGAATTCCGGTAATGGGGCATCTGGGATTAACACCGCAATCGATCTTTAAATTCGGTACGTACTCGGTTCGGGCAAAGGAAGATGCGGAGGCAGAAAAATTACGAAACGACGCCAGACTACTCGAAGACGCGGGATGTTTCGGAATCGTTCTGGAAAAAATTCCGGCAGCATTAGCCAAAGAAGTAACCGACTCTGTAGAAATACCGGTGATCGGCATCGGAGCAGGATCCGGTGTCGACGGTCAGGTTCTGGTAATTCACGACATGCTCGGAATCACCAAAGAGTTTCATCCTCGCTTTCTTCGCCGGTACATGAATCTCTTCGACGATGTTCGGGATGCGGTTTCGCAATATGTAAAGGATGTAAAAGATCAGGATTTTCCGAACGAGGGAGAACAGTATTATTGATTGCAGAATTCACTTTCTTTTCAACATTCAGATAACCTTTGATTCCCCGCCCCTTTTCCTATTTTTGAGCGACATCGGAAAATTCCACTTCAGACCGCTCATTACGTGAAACACACCAAAAAGCTAAACGAACTCGCTTCCACTGCTATTTGCGGAAACGACATCTCCTCTTCATGCCTGTACGTTTCGGCATTAGCCATTGTTGCCAGCGGGCAATATGCCTGGATCGCACTTCTGGTCGTTGGTACAGTTCTCTTTTTATACCGCAAAGTTTATGGTGAAGTAGTGGGCGCACTTCCATTGAATGGTGGGGCGTACAATGCACTTCTCAACACGACGAGCAAATCGATGGCATCTCTGGCGGCGACGCTCACACTCTTGTCGTACATGGCGACAGCGGTAATTTCGGCGAATGAAGCCATGCACTACGCTCATGAAATTATTCACGCACTACCGGTTATCATCTCCACGGTAGTTCTGCTCGCCATGTTCATGGGTCTAAGCATTTTGGGAATCGGTGAGTCTTCCAAAGTTGCGATTGCCATTTTTATTTTTCACCTCACTTCCTTGGTCGTTCTGTCGAGTATAACCGGTTACCATATTTTTAAAAACGGATTGGTTATTTTTCAAAACAACAACTCGTTGCTTCCCATGCACGGGAGTATTACAGCAGCTTTGTTTTTTGGATTTTCAGCAGCCATGCTCGGCATCAGCGGTTTCGAAAGTTCAGCGAATTTCGTTGAGGAGCAGGCGCGCGGTGTATTCCCGAAAACACTTCGAAATATGTGGATTGTGGTAACTTTTTTCAATCCACTCATGGCATTTCTGGCGTTGGCTACCATTCCGGTTGAAACCATCCGAATGAACCAGAATTCACTATTATCTTTTATGGGAAATCTCTCAGGCGGACAATGGCTGAGTTTTCTGGTTTCTCTCGATGCGGCATTGGTGCTTAGCGGTGCTGTTCTTACTTCGTTTGTAGGTGTTACCGGTTTGGTAGAACGCATGACGCTCGACAGAGTACTGCCTCAGTTTTTATTAAAGAAGAATAATCGCGGGAGTTCGTATCGAATATCGATGGTGTTTTTTGTTTTGTGTGTTTCTATTTTATTGATTACCCAAGGCGATATTGAAGCACTTGCCGGTGTTTATACCATTGCATTTTTATCGGTAATGGCCTTATTCGGTATCGGAAATATTCTTTTAAAAGTAAAGCGCAAAAATCTCCCGAGACCTGTAAAATCCGGATGGATTTCTTTGCTCATTGCAATCGCAGCTGTTCTGATTGCCATCGTGGGTCAGGCTAAACTTCACCCGAAATATTTGTTGGTTTTTCTGGAATATTTTGTACCGACAATAATTTTGGTAATGATCATGCTCAACCGAACCGTATTGTTGAAGTTTATTCTAAAATTAATAGATTACATATTTACGCCACTGCTCAATCTGCTCACAGGTCTCAACAATAAAATTAATACAACAATTGAAGATATTAATTCACAGGAGTTCGTGTATTTTACTAAAGACGATGATGTTGCCACACTTAATCGGGTAATGCTTTACATAAAACACAATGAGCACACGAAGAAATTAAAAATTGTAGCAGCAATGGAAGACGGTCAGGATCCTTCACCACAGTTTCTGAACGATGTAAATGTGCTGGACCGGGAATATCCGGGAATTAATATCGAGTTTATTGTTTTACACGAAAAATTCGGCCCTACACTAATCCGAAAATTATCGAAACAATGGAACATCCCGATCAATTTTATGTTTATCGGATCACCGGGTGATCATTTCCCGTATCGCATAGAACAATTGGGAGGAGTTCGCCTTATTATTTAGATTGGAAGTGAATTTTCACGATAAAGAATCTTATTTCAATTAATTGTTCTACTTTTCGTTTGTTTAACAAACTAATTTAACTGAGAACCAAATGAACAAAATCACAACAATGGCCATTTGTGCCGTAGCAATCGCAGGTTTTACTCTTTCCGGATGCAGCAAAAAAGGGGAAGACGATCCGTTTATTTCTCTTCGTTCGAGAGATTCCCGATTAAAAGGGGAATACGACTTAACGGGCGTAAGTATTAAGACCGACACCAAAAATACTTCGGGAACTACCACAACCGAATCGACAACCGAATCGAGTTATTCCGGAGGTGTTGAAACCACCACTAAAACAAATGTAAAAACGCCTACTACCAGAAAGTACAACATGTCGCTAATGATCGACAAAGACGGAACGATCACACTTACCTGGGAAGACTTTAACACCAAAGGAGAATCGAACGGGGTTAAAACCATTCAGGGAAACTGGGTTTGGGAAAGTACGGCAAAACACAAATCGGGAATTACACTCGCCATCCCGGGTGATCCCAGCGGTTTGGGTTTAACAAACACCTGGAACGTTCAGGAGCTGAAAAACAAAGAGGTAATTTTTACCCGGGACTCGTATTCCAAAAATGTTACCACGAATTCAACCGGCGAATCCACAGGCAACACCACTCTTACGTTTACTTCGAAATAGAGGTATCCGGTATGTTATTTTAAAAAACGTGGTTGAATTCAACCACGTTTTTTTTGTTACTGATTTTTAAGTTTCGACAATTCCTTGCGGCGTTGATTTGCTAAATAAACGCCGGCTAAAAAGATCACCGGGATTTTAAAAAACAATAAAAAGAATGTAACGGTTGGCATAAAAAAACTAAGAACAACGCACAGCAATCCGTTAATCATATCAAAATTAAACATAACCCGAAACCGCTCGCGTTCGTCCTGAGAGATGATTTCCCGATCAACAAAATCCTTTTTTAAATCGGAACTATCCCAGATTGCATTTTGAAAAACCGATAAAGCCAAAATATTAAAACTATAAATAAAAACAGCTACAGATTCTCCGAAATGAGTACTTAAAACTGTAGTTGAAAACGGCAAAATAATGATGAACAACAACCAGCCGATATTATATATCATGATGCGACCATTCATCTTTTTAACATAGGTATAAATCTGATGGTGTGTTCTCCAGAAACTGGCGATATTGAAAAACGAAAGCAAAAAAGCAAGATAGTTTTTCCAGGGCAGCAAGAGATCTTTAAAGGTGAGATGCTGATCTTCCGGAACATCCAACTTTAGATCAAGTGCCAGTAAAGTAATGGCGATCGCCACAACCGCATCGCTGAAAAACAGAACCCGTTCATACGGAACTTCCCGGGTCTTTAATTCGCTTTTCATTGTGCCAAATTACTTGAGATGCGCAATTAAATCAATAGTTATCTGAGTTCGGCATCAGAGTTCGATTTTCAGGAAATCCGAAAATTTCTCGCGGAATCAGTTGTACGTTGAATCGTAATCCCGGTGATTTTTTCTTAAAAGGAAATATACAAATCCCGGTGCCAGCTTCAATAAAATATGCTGGGCTTTCCCCATCAGAGTAAGTGTTTTTTGATTGGTTCGGTTATAGATTAATCGTGCCACAGAATTAGCCACCGATTCCCGTGAAGACAATTTCAAACCGCCCCGTTTCGGAATTGTTTTGTACGCACCATCCGGCCCCAGAATTTCCTTTTGATTTTCATTCTCGGTAAAACCGACGAAGATGAGTCCGCAATGCAAATCCTTTTTAGAATATTCATTTTGCATGGCTCGGGCATAAGCTGTTAATGCCATTTTGGAAGCCGAATACGCTGAATGTCCAGGCAAACCAACCTTTGCCGCCATGCTGCTGATAATTACAATGCTTCCTTTAGATTTTAGAATATGTGGAAGAGCATAATACGAACAATTAACAACACCATTAAAATTGATGTGCATGGTTTGTTCCCAGGCTTCCGGAGTGGTTTCGTCAATTTTTCCGCGACTTGCGATTCCTGCATTATTAATTAAAACGTCGAGAGATCCGAAACGATCAACACAACCCTTAATTAATTTTTCGGATTCGGATGGAACGGATACATCGGCAGCAATGGCGATGCATTCTATTCCTTTGGATCGCAGTTCTTCCTCAACTTTTTTGATTTTATGTTCACTCCGTCCATTAATACAAACCCGGGCGCCCATTTCACCGAATGTGAATGCCATGGTTTTCCCGATTCCCTGACCAGAACCGGTAATACAAATAACTTTTCCTTTGAAGAACTCCTTCATCAGGGCAGATAACCTTCTTTATTGAACCATTTCACAGCTTCACGAATTGCATCTTCAACAGGTGTTTGAGGCATGTCTAATTCGTTCACTGCTTTACTGCAATCGTAAAAATGCTGCTCGTTTGAAATTACCGCCAACGGATAATTAATAACCGGTTCTTTACCCCGAAGCGTTCCCATCCAGCCGGAAATTCGTCCATAAGAATTAACCAGAACCGGAGGCATTTTCAGTTTAGGCGCCTTCTCTCCCACAATTCCGGCAATCTTTTCAAACATTTCCTTGTACGATAAATTTGCATTACCAAGAACATAACCTTCACCAATTCGACCTTTGTGAATAGCGTTTACAATGGCGGCCGCAACGTCGTTCACATACACAAAGTTCCTCCCGCCTTTCGAATAACCGGGAACTTGTCCGCGGGCAACTGAAATTATCATCTTACCCGAACTGGGTTTCACATCGTATGGCCCGATCATAAAGGTCGGATTTACAATAAGAGCCGGAAATCCTTTAGCAACTTCTTCAAGCAGATATTCCTGTGCTTTGTATTTAGAAGTGATATAATCGAGTTTGTATTTATCCGCGACAAATGGTTTCAGCTCGTTACCGGGATCTTCCGTTGTTCCCGCCCCAAATGAGTTTGAAGTACCCACATGAATAAATCTTTTTACCCCGTGCTCTTTTGCTGCTTCAACCACATTGCGGGTTCCGTCAACATTTACATGGTAATAAATTTCTCCCTGTGTTGGCCATGTATTGGTTAATGCCGCAGCATGAATTACCACGTCACAACCTTTTACCGCTCTGCTGATTTCACCTTTATTGAGGATGTCTCCGTGACTAACCTCAATTGGAAGATCAGACAAATAACCCAGAGGTTTGCCGGATTGCAGAAAAATTTTAACGGAATATTTTTTCTTCAACAACAAACGAACAAGGTTATTTCCCAATAGTCCGTCGGCCCCCGTCACAAATACTTTTTCCATTCGCGCCTTATCAGTCACCCGATTTTTTCAGGCCGCGAATTTAAGCCCCCGATCCCTTAATCGGGGGACAAATTCCAAGTTTCTATATGATTTCGGTAATCGTTTTTCCCGATCTTACTGAATTACAATGTTCAGCACCCGGCTTCCACTGTTCGAAATAACTTGTAGCGTATACATTCCTTTCGCAAAATTTCTCACATCAAGTTCACCGGATTTCCCATTGATTTCCATTCGCAGCATTTCACTTCCTTTTTGATCGGAAAATATTACACTGCCAATGGTTTCATCAGCCTGAACATACAATGTATTCTGAGTCGGATTCGGGTAAACTCTGAGATTAGCAGTTGAAAGATCGTTAATACCGAGCGAGGTTACGTTAACCTCTTCGGATGTGTTTTCACAACCATTTCCGCCTTTAACCTTAACCGTGTATTTCCCGATTTCCTTTGCAGTATAGACTTGCGCGGTTGCACCTGAAATTTCATTTCCGTTGAGATACCATACATAGGTACTAAAACCTTTAGTCGCCACCAGATTACTTCCCTGTTTGTCGATAGCAATTGCCGGAGCCGGCAAAACATCAATACTCACAGTTGCGGTTTTTACACAGCCTTTTTCTGTTGTGGCTTTTAACTTATAGGTTCCCTTATTGGCAGTAGTTGCTTTTGAGATTTCCGGTGATTTTTGATCTGAGGTAAATCCGCCTGGCCCGCTCCAGGAATACTGGATGGCATCGGTAGTTCCAGACAACGAAATACTGAGACCTTCACAAAGCGATTCCGGTCCACTGGCAGTAACTGTTGGTAACGCATTCACTTCCACAACCCGGGTGTAAGTGTTCATGCAATTATTTTCATCGGTTCCGGTAACCTTGTAAGTACCCCCATCATTAACTGTCGCACTTGAAATCTGAATGGAAGCAGATGTTCCGGCAGGATTTCCGTCTTTAGTCCACATATAATCGGTTGCTCCGGACGCGTCGAGCTTTAATTCATTTTCGGCACAAAGAGTACCTTCACCGGAAATGCTAACCGGAGGTAATGGATTTACGGTTACTGATTTTTCGTCACTCACGCTGCAATTCTCTTTGGTGCTAACGGTAACTGAGTATTTTCCGGAATGACCTGTTCCGGAATTATAAATAGTAGGATTGGCAGAAGAACTGGTATAACCCCCGGGGCCGTTCCACGCAAAAGTATAGTTGCCGGTTGCCATAAATTTGAGCGTATCGCCGGCACAGAAAGTTCCTCCACCGGTAATTGTGGTCACAGGAAGCGGATTAACTGTTATTTGGTGTGTGGATGTTGTTATACATCCGAATGAGTTTTCGAGTTTCAATGTGTAGGTTCCCGTCATTTTCGTTTGTGCATTTGCCACAACAATGTGAGAAGTATCGGATGTGAATCCGTTCGGACCCGTCCATGAATAAGAGCTACCACCAGTTGCCATGAGGTTAAAATTATCTGCTTCACAAAGGGGTGTGTTTGATGTGAATTTTGCAACCGGCAAAGTATCTACAGTAATGCCTTTAGAATAGGTTACCACACAACTGTTAACATCCGTAATGGTTACATAATAATTACCGCCATTCCCCTTAACTGCTGAAGTAAACACCGGAGATTGATCGGTACTTTTAAATCCGTTCGGTCCTGTCCACGAATAATCCTTTGCTTTATCAACGGTTAGTTTCAGAGTATCTCCTTCGCAAACCGGTGCGTTGCTGGTAACGCCTCCACCGGATTTAGTTTGAAATACAAGTGCCTTTGACCATTCGGTGGTATCTCCTTTTCCGCAAATTGTGCGGATGTAGAAAAACTGAAGTTTATTAGGACAAAGTCCGGTCGCACTGTATGCGGTATCTTTGGTAAAGGTTCCGGAGCCGGTAGGTGTTCCCGAAGTAGAAGCCAGAACATATTCGTACCCCTGAGCACCCGACAAAGCCTGATTCCATTTGATATCTGCACTGCTGGAAGTAATGGTAGTGGTTGTTATGTTCTTGGGCAACGCACAATACGGATCAATTTCAAACTGAACAAAAGGCTTGTAATTAAAAGTGTTGGAGGTATTTGAACCGCACGAAGAACCTTTTCCGAATTCTCCCCGCCGCTGATACGATGAATTATTATACAAGTAAACAGAACCGGAAGCACCAGTTGCCGTAAGCTGTCCGTAACAAACGTCGATCAGGATATTACTGGTTCCGTCCCATGAAAAGGTAGAATCCAGTTCAACGGTATTCCATCCCGGCTGACCAATCGGAAATGTAAAGGTTCGTTTCACCACCTTCATCGCACTACCATCGTGACTTTGTGCATTTGTGGCAGAAGTATTTTTCATACGGATGTTGTATGATATGAGCGGAGTTGTAATGGTGTCTTTTACTTTCCACGCTATGGAAGTGATGTCTCCGGCCGTTCCTCCGGCAGATGTAATTTCAGAAGCGGTATACACAAACTGCATGTGTTGATTGATCTCGTACATGTTGTACGGAGAAGGTTCGGTATTACCGGGATTCGAAGCAACAGTTCCCGAGCCAAGCGTAACTGTGATCTGCGCTTTAACAGCGATGTCAGTTAGAAAACAAAAAATAAAAGCCAGTAGAAATGTAAAAGATTGTCTCATAATCAGAAGATTTCGGAAGTGTTAACAATACTACAAAAAAGTTAACACTGAGACCACCCCGTAATACTTGGATAGACTTTACAGGCTTTGAGAATAAAATGGATTATTGATTTTTGTTGTTCTTATTAAAAGAGGATGTAGCCCCCGGAAGCCACTAAAACCGGGGGTCCACATCCGGAAATCAGATGGATATCTGATATTGTAACCGGACCTTCGATCGACTCTCAACGATCTTCAGGTCACATAGCGTTTCTTTCATTAAATATGCATTGTTGCGCACCTCGAAATTGTGATTCCAACTCATATAAGAACAGGAAGAGCTAAAGTCACATGGGTTTAATAATGCATATCGGAATCCGTAAAAATGCAATTGAGCAGTGTGTCGGAAACGGTATTCCCGAAATTTATTACTGCATTTTTCCGACGTAGTTTTCATTGTTTTTCTGATGTCTTGATTAAAACTAAAACAAACGGTTTTGCTGAGCCATTGTCTGACAAGACAATTAACGCACAGGAGTTTCAGGCATTAAATTAAAGAGTGCCCTACGCTCAGTTAAAAATCAAATTCGAAAAACGGAAAAGACTAAATGGGTTCGGGCGTTAATTCCAATGGGCTGATGTGCCGGAATTGTACGTCCGTGTTTAACACTGAATTCAGTATTCAGGTTTGAAGTGTAAAAAACAACCAGAAATTCTCTTACCTGACCATCATCTTCAGTTCTTGATTCTTCTTCAGAGGCGACATAACCATACGTGAGTATTGGGTTTGAACTGTCGTCTTCGTTTGTGATGGTTTGACCGGTAGAAGTATTTTGACAGGCAGAAACGGAGTTCTGTGTAAGCGGACTTCCGATCGCCCAAAGATTGGCGAGGAGCAGGAAAACCGATAACCAGATTCTAGAAAATCTCATCTGTCTAATTCGGGTACAAACTTAAAAGACTCTTTCACATATTGGAGTAAAGTTTTAAAGAAAATCAGCACCGGAATATTTATCCGCCGAAGCGATTGCGACTGCAATTGCGTAGGCGGATTACCATCTGATTTCCTACACCTTACTCCTTCCCCGAAGCGATTGCGACTGCAATTGCGTAGGCGGATTACCATCTGATTTCCTACACCTTACTCCTTCCCCGAAGCGATTGCGACTGCAATTGCGTAGACGGATTACCATCTGAATTCCTACACCTTGCTCCTTCCCCGAAGCGATTGCGACTGCAATTGCGTAGGCGGATTACCATCTGATTTCCTACACCTTACTCCTTCCCCGAAGCGATTGCGACAGCAATTGCGTAGACGTATTTCACGCGGAGGCGCAGAGTTTTCGTATAAACAAGAAATTGTTTCCCCAAATAATCTTCGGAGCCAGATCGTAAATCGCCGATCCGAAATCGAACTTTTTTCACCCACCGAAGCCGTTCAAAATTGCTTTTAAAATTTTGATATCGATATGGCGAAGGTGGGTTTTTCACGCAGAGACGCAGAAACAAATCACCAAATGAACCTGTCGGTAGCTTCCAAGCTACCGACTTATTTTGTGTTATAAAATAAAGTGCCAAGAGGCGCAGAGTTTTCGTATAAACAAGAAATTGTTTCCCCAAATAATCTTCGGAGCCAGATCGTAAATCGCCGATCTGAAATCGTACTTTTTTCACCCACCGAAGCCGTTCAGAAAATTGCTTTTTTAGGTTGAGGTAATATGGCGAAGGTGGGTTTTTCACGCAGAGGCGCAGAGCTTTCTCACATACTCGAATCATTCCTAAAAAATACTTAGAGAGAGTTCGTAAATTATCGAAATCACCTCAACACATTGACCGTCCCGGATGCTTGCTTCAATTGCGGTCCACCACCGATAATGCCTGTGTAAACGGCCAAATAAAAATAAGCTCCCGACTGAACAGGAATTCCGTTGAATGTAAGATCCCAACGATCGTCGACCGAGTAAGTATCAAATAATCTTTCGCCCCAACGATTGAAAATCTGTAGATGATATCGTTCGAGATATTGACAAAATACCGTTGGACCAAAGGTTTCATTCAGTCCGTCGAAATTGGGTGTGACCGCATTCGGGAAAAGCAGATCGCAAAAACACTCTTCTAATTTTATAAATAAATTCTGCGAGTCGTATAATCGCGAAATTCAAATAATCGGATTTTCAAATTCAAATGCGAAATAAGGCAAGGTTTTCAATTACTCAATTTGCCTTATTTTCAAATTCAAATATCAAAAACTTAATTTTCTGAATTCATCTCGAAGTTCGATGTAA
>WGNA01000034.1 GCA_016124755.1 Bacteroidota bacterium
ATTTTGTCGAATGCTTTTGAATGCAAAACATAGACTGTGTAGATGGGTTCTTTCATGAGGTTTGGTTTTAGTTTAAAAAATAAAAGGCCCAAACAATGGGCCTTTTTAAGTTGCGGGAACAGGACTCGAACCTGTGACCTTCGGGTTATGAGCCCGACGAGCTACCACTGCTCCATCCCGCGGTATATTTTTTTAGCGATGTATCAACATCAAATAAGGGACTCGAACCAGTGTCCGCCACCCGGCGGATATGAGCCCGACGAGCTACCACTGCTCCATCCCGCGGTATATTTTTTAGACGTAAAGTCTTGTTTTAAAATATTTCCCGTGCCGCGAACGGGGTGGCAAAGTTAAACATTACTTTAACTTTTCAAGAGGTTTTGAAAAAAGTTCTTGAAAACTATATGAATCACTTTTTCATTTCATCGCAAGAAAGCCATCCACCATTCAGATCTCCAATATTCTTCACTTACTTTCCCGTACCCTTATCCTTTTTTTATTTTGAAAACCAAATCCAAACTCCTGTTCAGGCTTTCGATGTTTCTGCTTTTTTGCACTTTTTTAAATCCGCTCATCTGTAGTGCGAATATGTATCTGGGAATGGATATCTTTTTTCAGCGGGTTGATTCATTGGTGTACGATGTCTATTTCGTTGGCTATAGGAACTGTTCGGGAATTACCTTTCAGATCACAGCACCCGATGTTCACGTCATGAACAACGACGGTTCAAACAACAAACAGCTCACACCTACCCGGGTCAGTATTTCCGACATTTCTCCGATCTGCAAAAAACAAGGAAGTTACTGCGCTCCGGTGAATACATACGGAACCGGAGATGGCGTTGAACAGCACGTTTATAAATGCAGAGTGGATTTCACTTCCAGCCCTTTTGATACTTTGTTGCAATCGGGCAAACCCATTATTGCCTATTATGGATGGTGTTGCCGACCCAATGAAATTACCAATGGTGCGGCGAAAGAAAAAGTCTTTAATTATGCCTGGATTGATCTTTCGCACGGAGATGTCGAAAGTCCGGTCTTTTTAAATAAACCTTCCTTTTATCCCAAAGCAAATCAGGCGAGCTATTGCAGTCCGGGGTTAAAAAATGCGATGTATGATTCCGTTTCATTTGAGCTGGCGCCGCTTTATAGTGCCTTTCAAAAAACGATTACAACCGGATCTCCTCCGGTAAAGGTGTACAATCCCACGAACGGAAGTCCGAAACCCAATGCGAATCCACCAACAGGATTTTATTTTAATTCCAAAACCGGAGACATGGTTTTTACGCCGGTTAATGGAGGTGATGTCGGTCAACTTGCAATGGAATGTACGTTTTGGAAACGCGATTCAAACAACACCCTGATTCCGGTTAGCATGAGCCGAAGGGAACAAACTTTTAAGGTACAAACTGTAACCGGTCAACCCATTGTGCTGCCGACTCCTCAGGATTATAAGGTATGTGAAGGAGATCAGTTGTGTTTCAACATTAACCCGGTAAAAAGCGGAAACGACAGTCTTTTTGTTTCGGTAATTTCTTCTCCCGATGGATCAGATATTTCCATCGTTGATACCTCTTCAAAACAAAAACTAAATTTTTGCTGGACACCCAAAGCAGGAACCGCTCGTATCCAACCGTATTTGCTTACTGTTGAAACTCGTGATACCAGTTGTCCACGCATTACCATTTCATCCAGAACGTATTCGATTTACGTTTTGCCGGCAGTAAATGCGGAATTAAAATTTAAAGATCAGGGTTGTAATACGATGGCTGTCGAGGTGATTTCCGACAGTAATTCGGAAGGATATACTCAAATCTGGTCTGTTTATGATGAGACATCCGGGAAGCTTGTTTCATCCAACGAAGAAGTGATGTTTCAATCCAATGCAAAACCCAATTCTTCCTTAATTAAAGATACTTTGTTCTTCCGTAAAAAGGGAGACTATTCTATTGTTTTAAATGCTAAAAGTCTTAATGGGTGTGCTGTAAACATTCCGGTAAAGGTTTCATACAACAATGATATCCCGGAATTATTTTCATCCCGAAAATTAAAATGCAAAGGGGTTGATTTATTAATTAAACAGGATTTATATTCTGATTCGGTGTTTAAATCTTATCAATGGAGCGATGGAGTTACTGGTATAAATTATTCGTTTACCGATTCAACTCAATTCAATAATTTATTTCTAAAGGCTAATTTTAAATCCAACATCTGTTATGCAATTGATCTGGTAGAATTGGATTTTGCGGAAAATCCAAAACTTCAAATTCCGGATGATTTCGAGGCCTGTACAATAGATTCTCTTTTAGAAGCTACGGTTGTAAATTCATATTCCTTTAGTCCGGAAACCACACGCTGGAACAGTTCAGTAACATCATCAATTCAGGCAAATTCAGGCGGATGGTATTATGCCGAAGCGCGAAATGGTTGCGGATCAACATTGGATTCATTATTTATTTTAGAATTAAAAAAGCCTCAAATTGAAATTGGTCGGAGGGACACTATTATTTGCGACGGACAACCTTTAGTATTGGGAATTAATTCTAAAAATCCACATATCTCCGATCAAATTTTATGGTCTGATAAAACCACCACAGACACAACCGTATTTACTACTTTAGGATTGAAAACCGTTGAAGTAACCAATGCTTGCGGGACCAGTCGGGATACTGTTTTTATCCGGAAAAATTTGAAAAAGCCGGTATTAACACTTCCTAAAAATGTTGTTGTCTGTGATGGTAATCCGGTAATTGTAGATGCTAGTTGGGACGAATCGACTTACCATTGGAACGATGGTAGCTCTGATGAAACCTTATCTGTGACCAAAGCAGGTAATTATGCTGTTGTTGCACAGAACAGTTGCGGATCAGACTCGGCCTCTGTTTCGGTTACTTCCATCTCAACTCCTGAAATTCAATTCGGAGACACCTTCTATTGTGCGGGCAGTTCTGTGAATTTAATGGCATCTAATCAGCCGGATGATTATATATTCTGGAGTACCGGAGACACATCCCGGTTTTTGAATTTTAGTTTTAGTGGGAATTTTTCGTTAATTGTTTCTAATTCATGCGGAAAAGACTCTGTTGATTTTACAGTATCAGAAAAGAAAAGACCAATGGTTAATCTGGGCGCAGATACGACCATTAATTCTAATCTCACTTTGGATGCGGGGCCGGGAAATTCTTATGTATGGAATACAGGCGATACAAACAGATTTCTTACCGCGACTAAAAGCGGTTTGTATAAAGTTGAGGTATTTAACGAATGCGGGAGTGATATCGATTCCATCAGAATAACAAACACCGACATTGAAAAAATTCCGGTCTTTAATTATTCAATTTATCCCAACCCGAATCACGGAACCTTCGTCTTAAAATTACATCATTCAGAAAAAATTAAATCGGCAGTTTGTTATGCGATGAATGGCATTAAGGTGCAAACGGAAATTGGTTCAATTGAAAAAGATGAATTGAAGATCTCATTGATTAATGCTGTTTCCGGTGTTTATTACTTCACTGTGGTTACCGAATCCGGAACACGAACAACAAAATTGCTGATTCAATAATCTGAATGTTTACTGGTAGGTTCGATGTCTTTTGATGGTTGCCGAATAAAATTTTAGATTACTTCGCAACATCAAGTGGAATAAAGACTATCGCAAACGTTAGATTTATAGGATGAAGAAATTTCTGCGCGGGTCGTTGTCTCGTTTTCTTTTTCTGTTTGTTTCACTGCTGTTTCATGTAACCGGCATTAATGCTCAGGATACGTTGAACTGCAATGAACGGATTGTTTCTTCTAAAGGAAAATTGGTAAAGATCAAATACAAATCGGAGATTACCGGAACCAAACAATCCTTTGAACTCAAAAGTGGTCTATGGACATTTACAGATGAATTCGATGAGCTTGTTAAAACCGAAGAATACAAGATTGATGAATACGGTCAAACCAGCATACTGCATGGCGATGTAACCTATTATCTCGATGGATCACCATTCTTTATCATTAAATATCAGAAGGGCAGATTAACCGATTTTCAGGCGTTCGGAACCGGCGCCGTAATCGATGGACGGAAATTATATTCTATCACCCGACAGATGGATGCATTCACAATTGTTGAGTACGATACCAATGATATAAACTCCACGAGAAATTTAACCATAGCCACCGGAAACATTGCATCCGTTAAGAATTATGAGCAATTAGAAAAGAAATTGGGCGATGAAAATCTGTTGATGGAACAAAGTTTTTCGGCCGGACATACAAACAACTACATCACAAATCCCATGATTGAGGATTATGGAAAGATCAAATCGTCGTTCAACAACATAGGTGAATTTATTCCGGGTTGGTCTGTGGCTCAGCCTTCTCCGGATTTCCATTTAACGAAAGATGCGTTTTCTGGAAAAGCTTGTTTGGGTTTACGCACATTGGCAATAACCAAAGACATTGAATATCTGCGAAACGAATTGATGGAACCTTTGAAGAAAGACAGTTTCTATTGTTTTTCCATGAAGTTGTTGTTGTCTTCATATTCCGGCTTTGCTACTCGTGATTTTTCCGTTCTGTTTGCAAAAGACAAAGAGTGGATAAGAAAGGATTTGATGTTTGAACCGCAGTTAAAATTTAACACTTCTTATCTTATTTATAAGAGTCGGTGGATGACGCTGCAATGTGTTTATCGGGCTAAAGGTGGAGAAAAATATATTACGCTCGGAACATTCCAAAGTCTTGATAGCATACGTCCGTTAAAAGTTCAGGGTTATAGTCCGGAGGCTTATTACTACCTCGATGATATTAGTCTGGTTCCGATTCAAAATCCGGATGAATGCCCGTGCACTGCAAAGGGTACTGATATTAAAATCGAGGAAAAAAATGAACCTTCACCCGGCGATATAATGGTGTTGAACGGAGTATTGTTCGAAAACGACAAAGACATTTTGCTACCGGAATCGAAAGACACGCTTGATAAATTGGTTCAGTTACTCCGGAAGTATCCCGAGATGAAAATTGAGATCCGGGGTCACACGAGTTCGGTTGGAAACTATGATCACAACATGGATCTCTCAGACCGGAGATCGGTATCGGTCTTCAAATATTTGGTTTCAGAGGGAATCGATAGCAACCGGCTTTCAACAAAGGGATTTGGTCCGAATCTTCCCATTGCTCCAAACGATACAGAAGAAGGTCAGGCGCTCAATCGTCGGGTTGAAATTCGCATCGTTAGTATTTGATGAAACCTGATCATCAGTTATATGCATTATAGTCATGGTTGAAATTTTCTCGGAAATTTTCAGAAAGTGGTGCAACATTTCAAACCCTCAGTCGTCATAATTAACAAAAGACAAAGGGTTTAGCTTCTGAGAAGAGGATAGATTCAGCAACACCCGGGTTGTGCTGCTTTACGACAACCTATGACATTGTGTGCAAACACGATAGAATTTCTTCAACCCGGGTTTCTTTTTAATTCCCGAGCAATTTTCCTTCAACCTGAAATTTACTGTACACTTCAATTGTGTAATCTTTCGAAAGAATTTCATCGGTTACGGTCGTAACTTTCAGGCTAAAATTATCCTCTTTAATATAAGGTGCCAGATCAGCGCCGGTACATTCAAGGTCGAGGGAACGGCTACCATTATTCGGTACATCATTAATTACGGCTACTTCTTTATCATCATGTCCGTCTGCCTTAATAATGACTTTCGCAGACTTTAAAAAAGAAAAATCTCCGTCTGGAGGTGATTTAATAGAAAGTGTAAGTTTGGTCAACAAAATCTGTGTGATCAGATCTTTTCGAGTGTCGTTTGCCTTAAAACTCTCTTCTGCATTGGTTTCAACATCCGGAGTAAGAACATCAAACGGGAGATTGATTCCTGCCGTTGCGGGGATGGTGAACGAAGTAGTGTATTCAAGATTGAATTTTACGGTTTTGTTCAGCTTCTTACACGATGGTTGTGTAACTGCAATCAGAAGCAATGCCGAGGTTAGTTTTATGAGTCGAATCATATAGCAAAAGTAAGAAGCCTGTTGAAAGCCTTACAGTTTCCGTATGAATAATGAGAAAACCGAAGCATTTAAAAATTCAATGAATACAACGAATTTTGCGAGACAACTTTTGAACTGATCAAAAATGGGAAGAGCATTTGAATACCGCAAGGCGCGTAAGATGAAGCGATGGGGAAAGATGGCAGTGACTTTCACCCGAATCGGAAAAGAGATTGCCATGGCCGTTAAGGAAGCCGGGCCAGATCCGGAAAACAACGGCAGATTGCGTGTTGCCATACAAAATGCGAAGGCTGAGAACATGCCGAAAGACCGCGTTGATGCAGCCATTAAAAGAGCCAGCGAAAAGGATTCGAGCAACTACGAAGAAGTGGTTTACGAGGCAATGGGTCCGAATGGAGTGGGTATCGTAATCGAGACAGCAACAGATAATACGAACAGAACCGTGGCGAATATTCGTGCAGTTCTAAACCGAAATCAGGGTGAGTTGGGTAAGTCGGGATCGCTCGATTTCTTATTCGATCGCAAGTGCATTTTTAAAATTGATCCGACCGGTCACAATCTGGAAGAATTAGAACTCGAACTGATTGATGCTGGTTTGGAGGAAATAGAACAAGCTGAGGGAGAGACTTTGTTATATACCGCTTTCGCCGATTTCGGTAATATGCAAAAAGCGCTTGAAGCTTTAAACGTGACGATTCTCTCGGCAGATAAAGAGCGAATTCCGCACAACTCGGTTGAGCTTTCAGGAGAAACTGCTGAAGCTGTAAACAAGTTGATTGAAAAACTCGAAGAAGACGAAGATGTTCAGAACGTATTTCACAACGCGGTTCTGAATCTTCCGGACGAAGAATAAGTTTATCCGTTTGTCTGGTATTCGTAGTTGATGTTGAGATCAACTTTCTGACGAACGCGGATGTTGTTGGTAAGAATGTACTTCACCCGAACCATAAACCATTTGTCTTTGAGATAATTCATCAGGTTTTTGTATTCGCCGGGTTGGTAATTATAGCGCACATTCTGAGTTGAATCTTTCTGATAAACATTGTACAAAGTGTAGCTGCCCAAATCTGTCCAACGAGAATCTTGTGCAGATTTCAATTCTAATTTAAAGCATGCAATTCCACCGGGTTTATCCTGGGAAAAAAGTTCGATATTTTGTTTTCCGGACTCGGCAGATTTAAAGTCAATGGAGAGAATTTTCAATCGCGTTGCTTTGTTGAGATCTAATGGATAACCCAATTGATTAAGGGTATCTTCAAAGTCTTCAGCTCTGAAGGTATCGCTGCATTCGAAGGTTTGCCAACCGTCGTCTGAAGGTTTACATGAGAGGGAATCAAATTCGATGGTAGTTTTTCCGCTGAGCGGAATCGTGATTTTTAAACCCGTGATATCATCACAGGAATTCAATAAAATTAAAACCGACATTGCGGTTAGTGCATGGAAGAATTTCATGTTCGTAAGTAGTAGTAGCGTTGCGAATGAGCTAAAAAAAGTCGACAAAACCAAAGGAGACGGGAAACCAAATTTTTGAAAACAAAAAACCCCGGCTGAAACAACCGGGGTTTTTATAAAAAAAGTTTTTATTCTTAAGGTTTCACTTTCATCGAATAAGTAAAGGTTGACTTCACTTTGTGCTGAACTAAAATAGGAGCATCCGTTGAAGTGGTAAGAACGAATTGAAACCAATCGTCTTTGAGTTGAGGAGCAATATCATCGGGATTTACCGTGTAGTCATAAAATGTAAGATCATCGGCAAGATCATCAATGTTTGCAACTGTTTGCAGATCCGGATGGTTTGCACTGCGAATCTCAACTTTAGCGCTTTTTCCCCAGTTAAAGTTTCCTCCGGCAGGGTTTATTAATTCAGAGTGAATGCTAACGATCTTTAATTCATCCAACTTGTTTTTATCATACGTGTAACCGGCATCTTCAATATCCTGTTTGAAGTCATCGAGACTAAAGGAATCAGATACAGTAACATAAGTGGTATCACTGGCACTGGTTGGATCTATCGTGGTAGTTGCAGATTGTGTCAACTTGTCAAGAGTAATTCCCAACTTGTTTAATTCATCACAAGATGAAATCACGCCCATCATCAAAAGAGCGGTGAAAAGTAGACTTGTAGTTTTTAGTGTTCTCATATCGAAAGAGATTTTAAGTTCCGAAGATGAGAAAAAAAAATCAATGCGTAAAGACAAATCTCATGATGAGATACAGATTGCGCTTTATATGACAAAAAATTACGGTTCCATCTTCAGGCTATAGGTAAAGTTTGCCGCGAACTTGTGTTTCACCAACAGAGTTCGGGTGAAGTCGTAATGAATATAAAACTGATACCAGTCGTCTTTCAGTTGGGGAGCGATATCAATATCGGTAAGATCAAACCGGAGATTTTTGTTGCGGGTTGTGTCGCTCAGAACATATCCTATTTTCACATATTCCGGATGGTGTGCACTGTAAATCCAAATTGCGGCATTGCCGATCACACTCATGTTACCGGTTTCTGGTGAAATCAGATCAACATTTATATCCGTAATTTTTAACTCAGTTAATTTTTCAGGTCTGTAATTGTAACCCTGACTTTCAATTTGCTCCCGGAAATAATAAGACTTAAAGGTGTCGGATATTACATCGGCAACCATGTAGTCGTCATTTGTGTCGGCGGCAATGGTAAAGGTATCACTTGCCTGCAGATCACTGATTGTTATGGCGAGATGGTTGAAATCGGTGCAGGATGTGCAAAATAAAGACACCGCAAAAAAGGCCAGCATTGAGACCTGGGTTACTTTAAAAAACGACATGAAGAGATTCAGGATTTAACGCACCGAATCTCAACGAATTCCCGATCATCCGAAAGCGATAAAACGTATCAGATTGATAATGAAGGGCAATCTTTTTTAACGTGAAACTACCCGATTAAGGGAGCATTTTGATACTGTATTTGAAGTTGGCGGCAGCTTTGAGTTTTACCGGAACACTGGCAGCATATAAATAAGTCATTTTAAAGCGGTACCAATCGTCTTTGAGTTGAGGAGCAATGTTGGTTTCCGATAATGTGAAAAACAATTTTTTGCTTCCCGGGACAAAACTGGCGCCGGTTACTTTTCCGATTTCGACCAACTCGGGATGATTTGCACTATAAATCATTACAGCCGCTCCTCCAAAGAATCCAAAATCTGCGGTTTCGGGTTTTATTAAATCAACCGAAACTTCTGTGATTTTAAATTCCGAGAGTTTTTCGATATCATACACATAGCCCATACTTTCGATCGTATCCTGAAAGTCAGTGTAGCGAAAGGTGTCTGAATCGTAGGAGAAATTAGCGTCCTTCTTAAAGGTGAAGGTGTCGATTTCAAACGTATCGGAAGCCTGCATGTCGTCAAAGGTGAAGCCGATGCTGCTAAATTCGTCGCAACCGCTAAAGATGATAAATGCAAACAGAGAGAGAACGATAGCATTAATTTTCATTGTGTCGTATTTAATAGTAAAGTTGGTCTGGGTGCAAGTTTACTAATTAATGCTGAAAAATCAGCAACGACAGGCATTTTCAAATCATTACCTGTTTGTACATACGAGTAAACTACTTGCTATTATGAGGCAGAAGTTAAATGAACCTCCAAATTTCATGGCTAACCCGACATGGATTTACGATCAACCAAAACCGAAAATAATGTAGATTACCAATCTATCCACTACCCCCAAAAGGATAGATTTAATTTACCCCGTACTTGAAATCTAACGTTGCTTCCACTGCAATTTTACAAGCAACGGGTAGATCGTGCCCCACTCTGTACTGTCATCCTCCAACGGAAGAAATCATCTTTGAGATAGGATGACAAATCCATATCTAATGTCGGTTCGAAAGTCAGATAACTTCTCGTCTTTCCATTTCCACCAACGGTGTAATAGGTGCCATAAGACCCGTTTGCCAGTTCCTTACCAAATGCCGCTCCCCAGGTCAAACCTTGATAATTCCAAAAAATATCATTGTACTTTAAATCTGGCCTTAACGAAATATAATTATTAGCACTGGTTATATACAACTTCGCCCTGGTATAATAATACTGCGTAAACAAAGTATCTAAAGATTCTGGCGAAATCACCTTTAACGTTATCGATTTCAGTTTGACTTCTGTTAACTTGTTTTTGTCAAATACCTGCCCGGATTTTTCTTCAATCATGGGTTTAAAACTATCAAGGCTCCATTTCTGACTTTGATCCCAATAGAAATTATTCATACTGTCTGATGAAAGACTGAATGGACCAATAATGAGCGTATCAATAATTTTTTGATCCTGAAACGATAAATTAATGCTTTGAAATTCGTCACAGGTGGTTAACAGAACCGGAAGCAAAAGTACGATCAGATAGCTGTGGCGTTTCATATCAGATTATTATTTTTAGTTGGAACCAATGTAATTCACAACAGCATCATTTGATTTTACTTACATTAATACGTATCGCCAAAAACAACTAAAGGCATGATTCACATTATCAATAATTTTCTTTAAGGATAATCTCCGTTATATAACTCAGAGAACCAGACTATGGTTAATGAGATCTGAATCACAATTCTGTTTAAAATTAATATCTGGAAACCCCGCTGTTAAAGACTAAAAGAGAATTTTATACAACAGAATAGGTGATTCTAATAGTTGTAAATTTCAATTACAGCCACTTCTTCCATCTGAAAATAGCCAACTGCCCAACCGTCATAACAAACATTCCGATCCAGATATAATAATAGCCATACTTCCAATGCAATTCCGGCATGTGGTCGAAATTCATTCCGTACACTCCCACCACAAAACTCAGCGGTATAAAAATGGTTGAAATAATGGTGAGCACCTGCATTACTTTATTCATTTTATTGCTGAGACTACTCAGGTAAACATCTTTTAAACCGGCATTAATATCACGGGCATTCTCGATCTCTTCATAAATATGAACTGTATGATCGTAAAGGTCTTTGAAGTATTGAACCGTGTCGTTCGATATTAAACTTACATCCCGTTTTTGCATCTGGTTTATCGCTTCCCGCAATGGAAAAATACTCTTTCGTAAAACCAATAAAATGCGTTTCATACTCTGAATATTTTTTAAATGTTCGGGAATGGGAGATTTAAAAACTTCTTCTTCGCTAATGTCAATATTCTCTTCCAGAGCTTCCAGCACATCGTAATAACTATCGACAATTACGTCCATTAAACGGTAGGCAAGAAAGTCGGCTTCGCGGTTTTTGTATTTGCCTTCTGCCATTCTTTTTAAAATACCTTCATATACATTCTCGGGTCTTTCCTGAAAAGACAAAACATAATTTCTGCCGAGAACAAAACTCACCTGTTCGGTATCGAGTTCCATATCGATTTGATTAAAGTGAAGCGCTTTTAAAGTAAAAAATATATAATCCTGAAATTCCTCCACTTTCGGAATATGATCGGTATTCAGAATATCTTCCAGCATCAGATGGTGAAGTCCGAATTTCTCTCCGACTTCTTCAATAATTTCCGGCTTGTTTAATCCGTCAACATTTATCCAGTGAACCGGATATTTCCCTTCGCCAATTTGAATTTCCTTCACCGAATCAACCTTCTGATGTTCGAATCCTTCCTGATCGTAGCGAACATAGGTTATGGTTACCGGCGAGTCGTTCTCCTGCCCGATGTGAATGAGCGAACCCGGCGGTAATCCCGATTTCTGGGAGATTCCCCGATGTGTTTTTCTGCGGATACTGAGATGAGGACGAACATTAACCATGGCACTAAAAAAGGAAATCAAAATTAAAAACCATACGACAGGTTTCTGCAATCTGATCGAGAAATGAATGCATTACGTTCTGAATTACCGCTCAATCCAAACAGATTTCTTAACGTTGCCGCAACCTATTCCTACGTTTATGAATCGCAACAAAACACTTCTGCTGTTAGCCTTGTTGGGAATTTCGTTCGCAAGTTTTCAATCCTGCAAAATGAAAAAAGACAAAACCGAAGACGTCCCTGTAATTCCGCTCGAAGATTTTTTCCGGAATCCTGAAAAGAGTTCTTTCTCCATTTCTGATGATGGTGAATATTATGCTTACCTCGCTCCATTTGAAAGCCGGATGAACGTATTTGTTCAGCGAATCGGCGAAGAGCAGGCCAAGCAACTCACCTCCGAAAAAGACCGCGATATCGCCGGAATGTTTTGGAAAGGAAGCAAAACCATTCTGTTTATGAAGGATAACGGAGGGGACGAAAACTTTGCACTTTATGGCGTGAACATCGACAGCGGTTCGGTTCGGGCTTATACAAAATTGCCCAATGTAAAAACCCAGGTAATCGATGATCTGGAAGAAGATCCTGTGCATGTAATTGTCGGACTCAACCAGCGCAACCCGGAGATTTTTGACGCGTATCGCCTCAATATTGAAACCGGAGAACTGAAAATGATTGCACAGAATCCGGGAAATTATTCGGCATGGATGACCGATCACGAAGGAAGACTTCGCGTTGCCATTACAACCGATGGTGTAAATAATTCCTTGCTGTACCGGCCTTCCGAAGATTCTGCTTTTCGTGTGGTGCTTACAACCAATTTTAAAGAATCGTTCTCACCGCAATTATTCGACTTTGAAGATAGTTCCGTGATGATCGGAACGTCGAATCTCGGTCGCGATAAATCGGCGTTGGTGAAATTCGACATGAATACCGGAAAGGAAATCGGAGAGATTTTTAAAGACGATTTAAACGATATCAGCGGTGTTGCCTACTCTAAAAAACGAAAGGTATTAACCACCATTTATTGGACAGCCGATAAAATGAAGCGCAAAATCCTTGACAATGAAGTGAAGGATATTTATGCAGTTCTGGAAGGAAAACTACCGGGTGTCGAAATTTATCTGACATCCCGTGATAAAGACGAAAAGCACTACATTGTTCGCACGCACAGCGATAAAACGCGTGGAACGTATTATTCATTCAATGTAAACAACAATGAATTAATCAAACTCGCTGATTTGAGTCCGTGGTTGAAAGAATCGCAAATGGCAATGATGAAACCGATCTCGTATAAAAGCAGAGACGGACTTACCATTAATGGTTATTTGACGCTTCCTGTTGGAGTAAAAGCAGAAAATCTTCCGGTGATAGTGAATCCGCATGGCGGGCCCTGGGCAAGAGATGAATGGGGTTTTAATCCGGAAGTTCAGTTTCTGGCCAATCGCGGTTATGCAGTTTTGCAAATGAATTTCCGGGGAAGTACCGGTTACGGACGCGAATTCTGGGAAGCATCTTTTAAACAATGGGGACAAACCATGCAAAACGACATCAGTGATGGAGTGCGTTGGTTGGTGGATGAGGGAATTGCCGATCAAAACCGGATCGCAATTTATGGCGGAAGCTATGGCGGATATGCAACATTAGCCGGCGTTACGTTTACTCCCGATCTTTATACATGTGCTGTGGATTATGTTGGCGTGAGCAATCTGTTTACGTTTATGGAAACTATTCCTCCCTATTGGAAACAATACCTCGATATGTTGCATGAAATGGTGGGAGATCCGGAAAAAGACAAGGCAATGATGACCGCTTATTCACCGGTTTTTCACGTCGATAAAATTAAAGCTCCTCTGTTTATTGCTCAGGGTGCAAACGACCCGCGGGTGAAACAATCGGAAAGTGATCAGATTGTGGAAGCCCTTAAAAAGAGGGGAGTCGAAGTAGAATATCTGTTAAAGAAAAATGAAGGTCACGGTTTTAGAAATGAAGAAAACCGATACGACTTTTATCGGGCCATGGAGAAATTTCTGGCCAAGCACATGGGAATGACGAGTCACTAACTCCGGACTAAAACAGGATTCATGATATTTGCCTGTTCATGAGAGCAGGCAGCACCAAAGTCGGAGTCTTTATTCGGGTATTTTCTTTTGCATTAATTGCGCTTTTAACAAGTTGCGCAGGTTCTAAAGGAATTAAACACATTGAAGACAACGCGGTAATTCATTGCATGGTGAAAATCGGTAATGATGAAAAGGCATTTGACTTTAATGTAATCCATCGTGTTCCTGAGTTGGAACTTAATTATCACATGGTTGCCGACACCGGTTTTAAAGGTAAGATTACAATTAGTTCATCGGCGATGGAAGCTGCCGATGAGCAGGATAATTTCTGGGGAGGTGGAGAGAAATATTTCGAGAATAAAACCAGTTTGTGGGTGAGTCATCGCGTTTTTGCTTCTATTGAAAACCGCGATACGGTTTACATGCCATTCCGTCTTGGTTTTACTTTTACAGAAGCCTATTATCAGGTGGTTTCAAAAGACACAATGCAGATTTCTGTTAATGGAAAAGTGCGCGAACTCGAAGTTTTTTATTTAGAGGACACCGGCAATAAAGGCTATAAATACTGGATCTGGAACAATTGGTCGGACCCGTTAATTCTAAAAATGGATGCCGGTTGGGAATTTCGGGTGATTGGTTTTGATTCGAAATAAGACAAAAATCATAATACTAATTTCCATAAATTCGGGAAGTCACGAAGCACATGAAAATTCTGGTAGTTGAAGACGAACCCAAATTGGCCAGATTTCTGGAACAGGGTCTCACGGAAGAAGGTTACGAGGTTACCGTTGCATTCGATGGTGAAATGGGTCGCAGGCTCGCATTAGCTAATACGTATGATATGATTATTATGGATCTGATCATGCCGATGATTAACGGATTGGAACTTTGTTCGATCGTTAAAACTGAAAAACCCAACACTCCGGTTTTAATGCTGACAGCCTTGGGAACCATGGAAGACAAACTCAGTGGTTTCGATGCAGGTGCCGATGATTATTTAGTAAAACCTTTCGAGTTCCGGGAACTGCTGGCGAGAATTCGCGTACTTTTAAAACGCGGACAGCTACCTTCCACACAACAAAGAATTTTAAAGTATTCGGATGTTGAATTAGATCTTGACAAGAAAAAAGTAAAACGGGGAAATGTTGAACATGAACTCACCGCGAAGGAATTTGCCCTGTTGGAATTTCTGATGCGAAATAAGGAGAAAGTGCACGACCGGCTTACGATAGTTGAACAGGTTTGGGATCTCGATTTTGATACGGGAACCAACATCGTAGACGTGTACATTACGCTTTTACGAAAAAAGATAGACAAAGAATTCGATCAGAAACTGATTCATACCCGCGTGGGAATGGGCTATTATTTCGGTATTCAATAAAATATGAAAATCCGTGCCCGCCTCACGATCCGCTTTGCGCTTATTTCTTCATTAATATTAATTACTTCCTCCGCGTTAGTGTATTTGTTTTCGTCGGATTACCGTCGCGACGATTTTTATCAGCGGATGATTAATAAAGGAACGAATGCCGCCAAACTTCTGCTCGAGGTAGAGGAAATTGATGCGAGTATGCTCCGGCGAATTGAGAAAGATAATCCGTCGAATCTTCCGCGCGAGAAAATCAGAATTTATAATTACCAGAACACACTGCTTTATTCATCAGACACCGAAGATGAATTTGTTCCGGATAAGGCATTTTTAGATAAAATCAGATTAGAAGAAAAAGTGCGTTTCCGGACTTCGAACGACGAGGCGGTGGGTTTTCTTTTTAAAGATCAGTACGATCGTTTTGTGGTAATCGTGGCAGCCCGCGACATTTATGGAATGAGTAAGTTGAGGAATTTGTTGCATGTATTATTAGTTGTTTGCTCTATCGGAATTGTTCTGGTAATTGTTGGCGGATGGATTTTTTCATCGCAGGCAGTGCGGCCGATTCAGCAGGTAATTTCGGAAGTGAATGAAATCGGTATTTCCAATTTGCATGTTCGGGTGAATGAGGGAAATGGCAAAGATGAAATTGCCCAGTTGGCGGCAACTTTTAATAATATGCTGGATCGGTTGGAAGAGGCTTTTAAAATTCAAAAGAACTTTATCGCCAATGCTTCGCACGAACTGAGAACACCGCTCACCATAATATCCGGGGAGATTGAAGTTTTGTTGCGAAAGGACCGGGATAGGGAAGAATATATAGAAGCATTAAAGTCGGTGTACGACGAAATTTATATTTTGAGCAGAGTCTCAAATCAATTATTACTTTTAGCGCAAACGAGTTCCGAAAGAGAAGATCAGGCGGTGCAGGAAGTCCGGTGTGATGAACTCATCTGGCAGGTTAAATCGGAAGTGATGAAAGCCATACCGGAAGCAACAATCGATGTGCGGATGTCGACCGATGAAAACGAAGCATTTAATTATGCCGTAAAAGGAAATCCGCATTTAATAAAAACCGTTTTCACAAACCTAGTTGAGAACGCATGTAAATACGCCCCGGATCATAAAGTAGAAATTGATATTCGTTCAGATGAATACACTTTATTCATTCGTATGAAGAACCGGCAATCGGGATTAACAGAAGAAAATCTAAGGCTGCTCTTTGAACCATTTTATCGCGGTAATAATTCTCCCGGGAAAAGAGGAAACGGACTCGGATTGTCGTTGGTAAAAAATATCATGGAACGGCACGACGGGTATATTAAATTGCAGCTTGAAGGAGATTATCTGTTGGTTGATGTGGAGTTTCCCGTAATTCATTTTTAGGTTAACGTTCTGTTCTAAAAGCTTTTCGAAAACAAGCTGTTTTATCTTTGCTTTATGATACAGCGTTGGTTTATCCGGGTCTTTGTTTTAGGTCTTCTTATGATCAGTTCTAATGGTGTTAAGACACAAACAGCACCGCAATCCGGAACGTTAAAACTCAACATTACCGGTCTCAGAAACTCAAAAGGAAAAATCGGTTGGATGCTTTATAATTCTGCCGAAAATTTCCCGAAGGAAGGTAAGCCACCGTATAAATCCGGCACCATTCATTTATCCAAAAACACGACGGTGATTGAAATTTCAAATTTGCCATTTGGCACGTATGCAGTTGCCATTCTGCACGACGAAAATGACAATGGAAAAATGGATAAAAACTTTTTCGGTTTGCCGGAAGAAGGTTTCGGTTTTTCGAATAATCCGACCATCGGAATGAGCGCACCTAAATTCTCTGATTGTTCCTTTTCATTTAAAGCTTCCGGTTATTCGGTTGGTATAAAAGCGAAGTATATGTGAGTTGGAGACGGTAACTGTAACTGTAACGGTAACTGTAATCTTGATTTCGTTACTTTTACAGCTACTGTTTCTGTTATTGTTTCCCGGTTGGTTCGCTTCGCTCACCATGACGGTCCTTTCTTTTGGGCAAATGAGATTCTTCGCATGCTCAGAATTTCGATTCCCCAATTTATGCTGACAAAGCCTTCCGTTAATTTTTTCTTATTCAATGTGCAATCAGGCTTTCGTCAGTACTTCTTTCATTTTTTAATTCGGGAATTGGGTCGGTAGCGGGGACGCTACCGACAGGATCGGTTGATGTTTCGGTTTCGGTTACTGTTACAGTTTCCGTTACTGTTACGACTTTCCGGGTTGGTTCGCTTCGCTCACCATGACGATCTTTTTTTTTGAGGAGAAAAGGATTCTTCGCAAGCTCAGAATTTCGATTCACTAATTTATGCTGACAAAGCCTTCCGTTAATTTTTTCTTATTCAATGTACAATCAGGCTTTCGTCAGAATTTTTTAATTCGGGAATTGGGTCGGTAACGGGGACGCTACCGATAGTATGGTTGATGTTTTGGTTACAGTTACCGCTTTCCGGGTTGGTTCGCTACGCTCACCATGACGTTCCTTTCTTTTGGGAGAAAGGGATTCTTCGCGTGCTCAGAATTTCCAGCTACCGAACATTCTTAATTTTTTAATTCAGGAATTGGGTCGGTAGCGGGGACGCTACCGACAGTATGGTTGATGTTTTGGTTACAGTTACCGCTTTCCGGGTTGGTTCGCTTCGCTCACCATGACGGTCCTTTCTTTTGGTCAAATGAGATTCTTCGCTTGCTCAGAATTACCTGCTACCGACAGTAAGGTTGATGTTTTGGTTTTGGTTACTGTTTCCGTTACTGTCGCCGATTTACGGATTTTAATCCTTTTTTAATCTCTTTCTCATTCCGTCTTCAGAACACGGGTGCAGTTTTGAATCGTCAAACAAGGACAAAAGACATTAACATTTAACAAATAAAAATTTTAACCCATTCATTATTTCAACTATGAAATCACTTGTCAAAAACCCGAGAACTGTTGCCATCACCTTCACCGTATTATTAATCGCGGCTATTCTGGGAAC
>WGNA01000020.1 GCA_016124755.1 Bacteroidota bacterium
TCTTTCCCCAGATTTTCAACAAATGATAAAGGGCGCTTGGGCAGCTTTCTTTCCGACTTGATTTTTTGCTTACTTTTTTATCAAGAAAAAAGTGAGAAGAAAAGAGATCGTATATCGATCCCCAAACCAATTTACAATCTTGGTGTATCCAAACGGAGAAGTATTGATTGTTAAAAGCCACTTACAACCAAAACCTATGGAATGCATTAATTGCGCTTTTTCAACTTCCGGCATTTTTTCATTTTATAATTTAGGCATTAGGGTATTACTCCTCTGCCTTTGTCTAATTTGTCTAATTCCAACTCAATCAAATTAATTTATGTACAGAAATACATTTTACCCACTGAGAAAAATTGTCTCCACACTTGTTCCCATTCAGCAGCTCCAACCCAAACCGCCCCTTGGAGCGAAACTTATATATCGTTCCGAAACCGCGGAAACACTCAACTACTCCGACCTGCCTTCGCACATGACTTCGTTGGCGTCGATTATCAATCGCAATGTTTATAACGAGTTTTTGCCATCGTATGGAAATACCATTACTCCCGGAACAGGAATGGGAACGCTGCCCCTCCCGAATAATTTTTCACCGTTCACCGACAACAATTCCTTTCTTTCAATTTATGGAAAAACAGATCCCACAAACGATTTGAGTGTTTCCAGAAAATTATCTGTAAAGTATTTAATTTCTATCGACAATGATGCGTTCTTCAAACAATACGGCCGCAAACCACTCATTGGAGGAATTTGTTTCAAAGGGTTTCCATACACACATTTTGCATTAAACGAAAACGGTGAAAACCGCACAAACTTCGGTCTGCCAAGAGAAGTCAGAATTACCTGTATGAACATTCCGGATAATAATTATCCCGAAACTTTTACCGAATTTCTTGATGAAGAAATCACCTCGGTTCAGCAACAAATAACTTCCCACTCCGCCTTTCAATATGTGTGTTGCGACCCAACCCTTGCCACCCACATCCTCCTCGAATTTTCCGATTTTCCGTCTTTCTCGACTAATTTCAAAACCGGCAAAAACAAAAAAATACAGGCAGATCACTTTTTCGGAATGATGATTCCCTACCTCTTTGTTTTTGAATACGAAGAAAAGACCCGGTACAGGAATACCGTTCCCTCCGGATTTCTCGGCGGTAGCAGAAATAATTATTCCCCCGATTCCGAAAATATAGAATGGAGTTTTCTAAATGCAGGTGACGATGGCGCTCTGCAATATTTCGATTTTACCGCTGCCAGTATTTTCGGACAACAACGAACTTACGATCTGGTTGACAACGGCAGTATGCGGGAATTCAATTTTTCTGACCTGCACAACATTCTTCAGAATCCGCCGACGCCAAAACGTAAAAAAGGAAAACCCAGAAGATATCAGGAGTGCTTTATCAGTAAAACATTAAAGGAAGGTGAAAGCATTCTTTTACATTTTGAACAGGGAGAAGAATTTGAACGCTGCCTTTCGGGAATCCGGCTTTTAATGCCGTTTATTCCGGAAAAAGATCTTCAAAAAGATGTAAAACGATTACAACAACTCACCGAATTATTTTTTCCGCAACAGCTCGAAGATCTATTGTCAGCGATTCCAAATGTTTCCCCCGACTTTCTGGAAGAAATGACCGAATTGCTCTTCCATTTGCCTGAATTGGTAAAATTCTGCACGAAAACCCGCATCCGGATTTTTGAACTGGATCCGGTCGACGGCATTTCTCCGGTTAACGTTAAACCCGACGATAAATACGCTACACTTTTAGCCGATGTTACTATTGACACTCTCTCTGAACTGATTCTTTCTTCAACCCTCGACGGCATTAAATTCCGGAAAGTTTCGGCTTCTAAATATTTCGCAATTGAATTCACGAACGCGAGCAAAGAAGCGGCACAGATTGTTGTTAAATCATTGAAGTTTATTCAATCGGCGCACGTTTCTGTGACTTCTTCATCAGCGAGAATCCGCCAGGTTAAAAATATGCAGTTCCGTATAATCGGACCGGGCATCGCGGATGATTACTCCCGTTTAGGACAAGAAGGTTTTAGTTTTAGTGTGGAACGTCAATCGGCAGGAAAACGGGGAGACGTTCTTTTCAGAGCCAATAGTTTAATGGATTTACTGCACAGCGGCGTGGGAAAGGTGTTTAGCAATTCGAGACGAAGAGCCGTTGAATTCGAAAAAGTAGAATCCGGCAATTCTATCGACAACCGGATGGGAGAATTTAAGTCTAATTATGAAATCCGCAGGAATATTCAGAAATCCGTTGGATGGAGAAGTTCCGAAACCGGCAAAAATGTGAACACCGGTAACAATTTCGACACGGATCCGGATCTCCGTATTTCCCCGGAAAAATCATTTGAAAATTACGGGAATTCAGAAGTTCGAACACACAGCGAAAATCTTTTCCCCGAAAGCAAACGATTGGGTCCCTGGAAATTTCTCGAAGAGTATTTTGGATTAATTGCTGATCTTAAAAACGATAAATTCATTAAAGTGAAAGACGTGCTTCTTTCCATTAACAATTTATTAGACAAAACCTCACCCGCCGACAAATTATGGCTTAATAAACAATTCAAAGGATTTAATGAAAAAGAACTGAAAATTAAAGGTGTAAATACGGTTTCCACCTCACCCTTTTCTCAGGTAAAGAACATTAACGATTTAATAGAATTCGGAAAAAAAATAAAACCGAATGAATATCTTGATTTCGGGACAACTCTTGCCGAAGTTTTATTGTTCAATCCATACATCTTTCTCACCGGAGGAGTGAATACATCGGTTTCTTTATCTCCCGGTGGAATCGGTGTAAGTTTGGGATCACAACCGTTTCCAATGTTTAATAACGCAGCCAGTTATGGTAGCTCCGGAAACATTGCCAAAAGTGCATCGGACACACGGTATTCATTTGGCCAGTTTCTTTCGAAATCAGGCGATAACGCTAAATCCAAATCGGTAATTGAGGAAAGTGAGTTTAAACGAATGATCAGCCGAAGTTCTGTGCCCGATACCGATCGCCAGCGAATTACAGGTGCCGAGGTAATGTGGCAGGACGAATTGGTGGATATTATTACCGGCACCATTCCGCTCAACTTCGAGCTTCCGGCTACCGCAAGCAAAATGTATTTCCGCACTTCCGATGATACCCTGCGTGTTCGGTTTGGCAACGGAATCGGGAATTCGGTAACAGTTGATTTTTGGTTTGAAATAAACGAAGAAATTATTAAAGATGATTATTGATATTATAAACAAAGCAGGCGAAAAAGCTTACTTTAAAGATACGGCAGGAAACATAAATCTTGCTCAGAGCACTCCCTCGGTTGCCACTACTCCACAAATCGGGAAAGGACAACAACACAATGTTTCCGGCATCGAATTTTATTTTGAAGGAAATGATTTGTCCCCTTTGTTAAATTCTCTTGAAGACGATGGTAACGGGAATTTGATCAGAAGAAACCGGCCGCTATTTTCTGTTACCGTTTGTAAAGAAATTCTACCGGGTCTTTTTGCCGATCCGTATAAAAGCAGAATACACTCGCTCTCCGGATTTCAGGATTTTAAAAGGGGAACTTTCGAAAATTGTGATGTATTTAATCTGAATAATAAACCCACATTGGTTTCTCTCGGAACCGACAAGTGTTCATGGAAATCCGCGATATACGCACTACCGGAAGATGTGTCACTCGATAAAGCATACTGGGAAATTCCTTCCGCTAAAAACACTCCGCCTACTGCATTCCGGTATTCTTTAAAACTCTATGCCTTCGACAGTAATAATAACCTCTTGAATGGGGGCGCACCGGTGGTCTTAGCCAACAATCTGAATCCGGCACAACCGAGAATCAAAACGAATATTAATCTTCAAAAGGTTCGTTCCTATCAATTTGAATTAACTGCCGATGTAAAACACGATTCAACTTTAACCGAAAGAATTATCACCGATAAAGCGGATACTATTGGCCGGCCACTTCTCGAAGGCATTTATTTAGTGGAACCGGTTCAAACCAAATATGATTTTTATTCATTACAGGAATTTATAAGTGAATGCTCCGATTATGAATTGTTTGCGCATCAAGGATTGCCCATGAAAAAAATAACAGCAACTCTCGGGCTTTCTGCGGTTCTGGTTCACAGTACGAATGCCAATCCTAACAATAATGACAATGAATTTATTCAATTGCAGATACACACCGACCAACTAAAAATAGCAACCGCAAGAATTATTTCCATGGAGCAACTAAAAATAGATTAAACCACATGGAGTCAACCGAGCCCGCAATAGAAAATGCAATCGTTCCGCAAGCCGGTGACACAACTCCTGGCGTGAGTTCTGTTGAGTTCCCGGCAGCCTACGTTACGGTTATCAAACCCATGAATCCGGAATTGCAAACGCATGGAACGCTTGATGGAAATACCGGAATTCAGATGCCGGCTGCTTATATTGATGTCAATCAGGATTCTGCTGATAAGACTTCTTCCCTCACCCAGACTCAGAGAAGTGAATCAACATCATCCGGAACAAATAATTCAATTATTAATGCCGATTTAAATATTTCACAAGATCGGAGAGGAAATAATATCGCACCTTACGTTGAACCCGATCTGCCCGGTATTCGTTTTACACCTTTCGATAAAGCGTTGGAAGGTGCTCCGAAAAAATATTTTTATCAAGGTGAGACTCCCTCGGAATCGAAACCGGTACATCAGGAAAACCGCGTGGTATACTATCCGGCTTATGGCGAACCCCGAATATTTCCCGACGATGATTCCACCAAGCCGAATGCATTTGGTGTGAGAACCATGAGTTCTACCTTGACTCCTAAATATAAACCAAAAAAGAAAAAAAGAGTTAAAAAGAAACCAAATGATAGTGTGGTTATCTTTGAGGAATTTCACATCTGGGTTGATAATTCCAAAAAGGAAGAGGAGCCGGTTGACCAAAAAACTGTTGAAGAATATATTTCCACGGAGGCAGGAAAGGTTATGCATAAATTAAATCTGTATAACGGCAAGAATTTAGGGAAACCCATTCCGCTTACCCCGAGAGAATTAACTTTAATAATGCTCGACGAACTTATTGAACTCCGGAAAAGAAACCCGGTAATGATTTTCAGGGGAAACTCCGACGGATATTTCTTCAGAGACACGTCCCGCGAATATTATCTAACAAAACAAATGGGTGATGTCCCACCGGGAATTTATAATAGTTCAGATATTAATTATTATTTCTTAGGACTCGTTTCTTCCTTAGACTACCGCAGCGAAATTGGAGATAAAATCATTACCAAAGCTTATAATTACGCTGAGATGTCACCGGGCCTTTTCAGCGGAAATATTGACAGTATGGTCCACAATTATCATCAAACTCAAATTGGTCCAGCCTTTTCAGATTTAGGATTTAAACTGGGTATGGAATACAAAAAACATTATCCGCAATAATCACCAGATATCCGATAATACTTTAGCACACCGTCTTGTTCAGGTTGCCACTTCAAGCCTGCAAACTGTATTTTTGAACACAAATTCTCAAATCTTACAAAATGGAATTCTCACCTGCTAACCCCATCGTTCAATTGTGTCTCAAAGGAATGGCGATGGAAGACTCTGATCGATCCAACGAGGCAAAAAAAATATTCCAACAAGCATGGGAAGATGCCACAAATGATCTTGAAAAATATCTTGCAGCATACTATCTCGCTCGTCATCAGACCGAAGTTTCTGATCAGATTCATTGGATGAAAACGGCAATTCAATTTGCATTAAAGGTAAACACGCAAACCACTCAGTCTGCCCTGCCAACCCTGTACAACAATCTGGCAAACAAATACAAAGATTCCGGGGACACTGAGCATTTTAACCAATACAGTATTCTCGCCACAGAATCAAAAGAAAATTTTTCCGATCCGGGGCCATTTTATCACGGAACCCGTGCAGATCTCCAAATCGGGGATCATTTAACGCCCGGAAGAAATTCAAATTTTAAGTCGGAAATCGTGATGAATCACATCTATTTCACGGCATTGGTAAACGGAGCCGGACTTGCGGCGGCGATAGCAAAAGGCGATTCGCCGGAACGTGTTTATATTGTAGAACCCACGGGCAGCTATGAAAATGATCCGAATGTAACGAACCAAAAATTTCCGGGGAATCCCACACGGTCTTACCGCTCCGAATCTACATTATTGATTGTTGGTGAAGCCAATGATTGGGTTCGACAAAGTGCGGAAGAAATAGCCCGATGGAAAGAACGACTTGAAAAAATTAATGGAGAGATAATTAATTGATGAATTTCTATCTTACCATTCCATAATATTTCTACTTGAATAACGGTAAATAATTCTTCAAAAAAATGGACCGATGGATAACGGTAAAAACATTTACACTTTCATCACAGGTTGCGGTACCCCGCAGTATACTTGAATCTGAAGGCATAACATGTTTTGTTAAGAACGAACTCACAATACAAATTAACCCATTCTACTCTAATGCAATGGGTGGTGTGGAGTTGCAAGTACAAAACAAAGATTTAGATCGCGCAATATCTGTTCTTAAAGAGGCTGGTTTCGAGACCGATCTTCCTGGTTCCCGGATTTTATCATTCCCCAAATTTGATAAAAAGACCCGCAATATTCCATTATTAAAACATATTCATCCGGCTTTTAGACTTATAACAATTATTCTCATTCTGTTGGGAACCGTAATAGGCGTTGGTATTTATATTAGCTTGCCTACCCTCTCCGAAGAGCTTTCAGATACACCATGGTGTGTTGATCAGGTTATCTACCAAAGGAAAGAATTCATTCCACAAACTATAGGTCCCGCCAAGATATATTTATCTGAGACCTGCTTGGAATACATTCAAATAAATTACAATGGTGACATCATATTTCCGGGTTTTCAATCACCATACATACATGGCATTTGGAAATTAACCAACAACCAATTAATTGTGTCAAAATGTGATACGTTTGGATTTGTTTACGATGCAACTTATCACATATCATTAAAAGATAACACACTAATTCTGGAATCAAAGAACTCCAAAATAATCTGTCATAAACAACCTGAGATTGATGTCCCGTTATTTTTTTAATATTCACAAATATTTCGGCTCTGCACCGTTCAAAGAGCGTTAGAATAATGATCGTTTCAATCAAATTAAAAACACTTTAATGCATAAATTTAGTGGCACTGAAACCGAAGAGCACACAAATTGAAACACCCTAATAATCAAATCCTGCCTGAAAACAAGTAACCGAAAAATGCAAACAATATACATCCTGAGTGGTTTGGGAGTTAATCATCGTGTATTTGATCAAATAGATTTCGGGGAATTTGTACCGGTTCATATTCAATGGATCACTCCACTCAAAAACGAGCCAATTGATCATTACGCACTTCGAATTTCAGCACAAATTACAACCGAAAAACCTATTCTGATTGCACTCTCGTTTGGTGGAATTATAGCACAGGAAATTGCCCGCGTTCTACCAGTAGATAAAATAATCCTGATTGCGTCTGTTAAAACATATCACGAAATTCCTAACTACTTCCGGATTGCAGGTAAAATCGGATTGCATAAAATTATTCCTATGTATTTCTTGAGACATGCCAATTTAATCACTCATTGGTTTTTTGGAACCCGGAATACCACTGATAAACAACTCCTCAAACAAATCCTTTTGGAAACCGATCCTGTTTTTATTCGTTGGGCTCTTCATCAAACTGTAAACTGGAATAATAAAATTCCGGTTCAAAATGTAATTCACATCCATGGCACATCAGATCGAATTCTTCCCATTCGCCATGTAAAATGCAATATTCCGATATCTGATGGTGGGCACTTTATGACAGTAAATCGTTCGGATGAAATTGCTGATGCTATTCAAAAAATAATTACTACCTGAACAAAAAATATCCGGGATACAAATTATTGAAATTTGATTATACCATTAGTCAACTTCGGTTACCCAAAACCTGATCGGCTTCGGTATAGTTTCTAAGCTGTATTGTTTATCCCAATCGGGTCTGTTTTAATCGTAAACTTGCGCTATTAATCTTAACACACAATCATGCAGGTTGAAAACAAAACGGTAATTGTCACTGGTGGAGGCAATGGGATGGGGCGGGAAATTGTTCTAAATCTTCTCTACCGTGGTGCCCGGGTGGCGGCCGTAGACATGAATCTAAACGCTTTAATGGAAACGCAGGAATTGGCAGGCAAACACGCCCTCAATCTTTCGCTGCACAAGTTAGACATCACGAATAAAGATTCCGTTGCCTTATTACCTGATGAGATTCTGCAAAAACATAACACTATTGATATATTAATTAACAATGCAGGAATTATTCAACCGTTCATTCGGGTAAATGACCTGCCTTACGAAAAAATAAATCAGGTCTTTGATGTAAACTTTTTTGGGTTGTTGAATATGACCAAGACCTTTCTGCCTTATTTATTGAAAAGACCAGAAGCTCATCTTATTAATACATCCAGCATGGGCGGTTACCTTCCGGTTCCCGGACAAAGTATTTACGGAGCCAGTAAGGCCGCAGTTAAACTTCTTACCGAAGCATTGTATGCAGAATTGAGACAAACCCATATTCATGTAAGTCTGGTTTTCCCGGGGGCAATCGGCACCAACATCATGAAAAATTCGGGTGTGGTTATGCCCGGAGAGATGAGTGAAGAAGAAATTAAAAAACAATCAGCAAAAACCACTTCTCCTGCAAAGGCCGCAGAGATTATTGTAAATGGTATTGTAAAAAACAAATACCGGATTTTCGTTGGAAATGATGCACGATTAACGGATTTCCTGTATCGATTAACTCCGACTTTTGCAACCAATTTCATCGCGAAAAAGATGAAGGCATTGCTAAATTAACTGAAGTTTTTTTAAAGATGCTGCTATTTGTTGAAAGATAATCCATCTTGCTATTTCCAAACTTTCGAAGTCAAAAAATTGGCATGAACATCCTATATTGCAAAGGGTATGAAGTTGGATCTCACACCAATCGGCGAATACAAAATCTCTGCTTCATGGAAGGTTTTCCATGTTGTTTTATTCATTTCCTTAGGAATCGCTTCCTACTTATTCCTGATAAAAGGTAATGCGGCCTCTGAAGCGCATCTAATCCTTCAATTTCTGCTGGGAATCGGTTTGTGTTTCTTTTGCATGTTCACCTTGATTTGGGCATTTAAAACCAGATTGATTATAACCGATTCCACTATCAAGGTGATTGGATTATGGAAAATTGACGAAATTTATTTTGATGATATTCTTGGCTTCCGATTAACATTTGAAAGTGTTTCTATTGAACCAAAAAACAGTGATCAAAAAACTATTACTTTTCCAACCATTTACGAAAACAAAAGACTATGGCGCAGCTTTTTAATTGATAATTTTAACAACCTCACCGTACAGGATGAAATTGACAAACAATCTGAATTAAAAGCAGAAAGAAAAGAAATTCTCCATAATCCGGATTTCGGCAACGACAGGAAGGAGCGAAAGCAAAATCTGTCGAAAGCGAGATCCTTTTCCAGAAAGTTCAGAATTTCTACATGGATCGCTGTAGTAATTTATTTTTTCCAACAAAACCCACCAAAACTGTTTTCTGTTCTGATAATTCTCCTGCCCTTGTTTGCCTTTGCGATCGCCATTTTTGGCAAAGGAAAATACACAGTTCTGCTTTCTGAAAAATACATTCATCCTTCTTTATCCTTGGTTGTTTTTATTCCAACCCTGTGTATCTTCATTAAAGCAACCCAATACAACATTCTTGAATCCTCGACACTATGGTTGATTACCTCAGGTATTGCAGTAATAGCATTAGCTTTGGTTTTGTATATTGAAAAAGATCTCCGAAAGGAATTAAACTACCTGGTTGCTTTAATTTTATTCCCAGCAATAATTGGGATTGCCATGTGTTACGGCTATTCATCCGCTAAGATCATTAATTGCATATATGACACCTCATTACCCGTTTTTCATGATCTGATTATAAAGGATAAGAAGACAAAAAGGAGCAAACGAACTGATCGCTATTACCTGGTTACCACTCCAATTATTCCTCCAAAAGATTATCTTGAAACGGAAGTAAATGAAGATTGGTTTAACACGGTTTCCAATGGAGATACAATTAGCGCGTTGGAATTCAAGGGATTTTTGGGAATTCCGTGGTATGTATTGATTGAATAATTTATACATGAAAAGTTTAGTATCAAAAAGAGCAAATATCTATTTCCCTGTAACGAATATTATCCTTTTTGTTTTCATTCTATCCATATCCTGCAATCCTGAAAAGCAGCGTCATACATTACATTCTAAAGAATCTCATTCACTTCAACCCAATACAGAATTACCGGAGCAATATATTACAAATCTTAAAAAACAATCTGCTCTCCCTGAATATTCAGATCAACATTTAGCAGAGGAATTTTTGAAAGATTCCATTCAGTTTATAGATTCAGTTACCGAACGATTTAGTGATTGTTGTGAAGAGGAATGTCGTTCGTGGAATTATCAGGATATCCAACAAATAAAGAGTATGGTTAAAAAGATGGTTTGGGAACATCCCATGGACATTGCAGAAGTGTTTGAACAACAACCCTGCGATATTACCGGACTCTTAACCACATCATCGGGAATCACATATCGGTTCTTTTTGAATGCAGGGGGATTTATTACACTCATTTCCGGTGAAAAAGAATTCAATCTGGGTTGTCGGGATCCATCGCTTTTACCCTTCTTTCTGAGCATTAAACCCACACCGGAAGAATTTACAAAAATGATGAACGAAGAGGATTCAATTCATTAATAATTCGCATAAACTATTTTATTCAATAAAGTTACAATTGCAAATTCGATTTTCGCCTCTTCGATTTTCGCTTTTAATTTTACCGCAAAGTCGCGCCAAGTTCTCCGCAATGGAACGCAACTTTTAAATTCCTTTTGGCATCAATTGGCAGAGGCAAATTCGTTTTTCGCCTCTTCGATTTTCGCTTTTCATTTTGCCGCAAAGTCGCGCTAAGTTTCCGCAATGGAATGCAGCTTTTAATTTCCTTTTGGTATCAATTGGCCCAGGCAAATTCGTTTTTCGCTTCTTCGATTTTCGCTTTTAATTTTACCGCAAAGTCGCGCTAAGTTTCCGCAATGGAATGCAGCTTTTAATTTCCTTTTGGTATCAATTGGCAGAGGCAAATTCGTTTTTCGCTTCTTCGATTTTCGCTTTTAATTTTACCGCAAAGTCGCGCCAAGTTTTCCGCAGAGTAACGCAGTTTATTCCTACTCGAAATCAAATTGCGTTACTCTGCGCATTAATCCGCGTTAATCTGCGGTTTGTTTTTTACCGCAAAGTCACGCCATATTTCCCGCAATGGAACGCAGTATATTCTTACTCGAAATCAAATTGCGTTACTCTGCGCATTAATCTGCGGTTTGTTTTTTACCGCAAAGTCACGCTAAGTTTTCTGCAATGGAACGCAGGATATTCCAACTCAAAATCCAATTACGCTAATAAGCGGCCTAATTGTCTGCATTAAAATCGACGTTCAGCAATCTTTTTAGCACGGTTAATTTTTTTTAATGGATAACCCTTAAATACATTTCCAATTTTGTAGCTTATTATGAATGAAAACCAAATCAGCCGAATTGTGATAGGATGTGCATTCAAAGTTCATTCTGAATTAGGGCCCGGACTTTTAGAACATGCTTACGAAGAATGTCTTTATTATGAATTGTGTCAGCAAGGATTGAATGTAAACAAACAACAGGCTCTTCCATTGATGTACAACGAAGTTAAACTTGAAGCAGGTTACAGAGTTGATTTACTGGTTGAAAATAAATTAGTTATTGAAATAAAATCTGTCGAAGCTCTAAATGATCTCCATTTGGCACAGATAATTACCTACCTCAGGCTTTCCAAATGCAAGCTTGGTCTGCTTATAAATTTCAATGTTAGAAATTTAAAAAATGGAATCAAAAGAGTTGCTAACGGTATGTGAATTTTGTTTTGCTCGTTTTATTAACCACAAAGTCGCCAAGTTCTCCGCAATGGAACGCAGTTTATTCCTACTCGAAATCAAATTGCGTTACTCTGCGCATTAATCTGCGTTAATCTGCGGTTTGTTTTTCACCGCAAAGTCACGCCATGTTTTTCGCAATGGAACGCAGTTTTTTTTGCATCCGCCGTAGCCATAGCGTAGGAGGATTCGCTTTTCATTTTACCGCAAAGTCACGCTAAGTTTCCTGCTATGGAACGCAGCTTTTAATTTCCTTTTTGTATCAATTGGCCTAGGCAAATTCGTTTTTCGCTTCTTCGATTTTCGCTTTTAATTTTACCGCAAAGTCGCGCTAAGTTTCCGCAATGGAACGAAGTTCTTTTTACTTCGAAATACCATTGCGTTACTCTGCGATGTACTTTGCGCTAATCTGCGGTTCAAAGTGGATTCTTTCACTTTATAAGTTACCCTACTGCCACCAACTTTATCCCTTCACATTCAACACGTTAAAATATTTTACACCAATGGAATATCCATCGCTTTCCGGTTGTCTGTTTTAGTATAAACTTTACCGCCTTTAACACCGAATGAGGACTTTTTGGGCTTTTACACTTCTCAGCATCGCCGCTTGTGGATCACACAAAGTTGTGCAGAACGCCAATTGGCAATCAAACGCCGTTTCGATTGATGCAAACGACAAGGAATATGGAAACATTTCTTTTTACAACACCGAAACGAAAACCCATTATTCCATTTCAAACGACTCTGCAAATCTCTATTTATGTCTTGCTTTTAGTGATGAAAATCTGCAACGTCAAATCATGTTGGCAGGGCTTACCCTATGGATAGATACGCTCCCAAAACCTTTAAAACAAATTGGTGTTACTTATCCTTTGAAAACGGAAAGAAAACAAGGCAAGCACGGAACGGGAGACGAACCCACACCGGACAAAATTCACCGCGACTTTATTCTTACCCATCAGGTAGCCGAACTCACCGGCTTTCGCAACTTGCCCAACGGATTTTCGCCACTCACTACTAAAGAAGGATTGAATCTGAAAATGGATTGGGATAGTTCCCAAACACTCATTTACGAACTTCAAATACCGCTTAAAAACTGGTATCACGAACTCACTTCCTCAGACAGTTCGCATATTTTCACCGCGACTGTGGTGGTTAATACCGTGAAACCACCCGGCTCCGGAAACGGAGATCACACCGGTGGTGGCAGCGGTGGAGGCAATTTCCCAGGAAGTCAGCCAACCTCCAATAATCAAATGGATATGCGACCCAATGTTTCCTTTGTGAACGAAGAACATTCGTTTCGTGTTAATTTCAAATTGAATCACCATGCAACAACTCAATAAAAAAATAATTCTCACCGCAGTTACGGTCTTTTTATCATTTTCTGCATTTGCTCAAAAAAGTTATCAGATTTCTGGTTCTGTAAAAGACGGTCAGGACAGTATGCCCGTAACCGGAGCAGGTGTTGTTTTGGTAAATCTTACTGACACCCTTCAAAAAACAGGAACTACTTCCGGTGCCGACGGATTCTTTGTTCTCAATGTGAATCAAAGCGGGAAATACCGGTTGGAAATTTCCTTTATCGGTTACGCCGATTACAAAAAAGAAATATTCGTAAACAATCAGAATGTTGCGTTGCGGCCTGTTTATCTGAATTCCGGATCCGAACAATTAAATGTGGTGAATATTAAGGTTGATGTAAATCCGGTTCAGATAAAAGGAGATACAGTTCAATTTAATGCCGAAGCATACAAGGTAAATCCGGATGCTTCCGCAGAAGACCTCATTAAAAAAATGCCGGGAGTAACATCAGAAGGAAATACCGTTAAAGTGAATGGCGAAGAAGTCAAAAAAGTATTAGTTGATGGCAAACCCTTTTTTAGTGACGATCCGACCACAACGCTAAAAAATGTTCCGGCAGACATGATCGGCAGCGTTCAGGTTTTTGACCAGCAAAGCGATCAGTCATTATTTACCGGCATCTTCGATGGTAACGAAGAGAAGACAATTAATCTAACAACTAAAAAAGGTATGAACGTCGGGAAATTCGGTAAAATCTACACCGGATATGGTACCGACAATAAGAACAGTTCCGGTTTTACACTTAATAGTTTTAACGGCCCGCAACGCATTTCTTTAATCGGAATGTCGAATAATATTAATCAACAGAATTTTAATATTTCCGATATTCTGAGTGTAATGTCGAATTCCGGACAATCATCCGGACGAGGTGCCATGCGCGGCAGCAATAACTTTATGACCGGTCAGCAAAACGGCATCACGAATACCAATGCAATCGGCCTTAATTACAACGACAACTGGGGTAAACGAATCCGTGTTTCGGGAAATTATTTCTTTAATAATACAGACAATAACAGCATCTCTTCTGTGCTGCGACATTATTATACTGAAGATCAGTTGCAATACAAACAAGATGATGTTTCTGAAACAAAAAACTTAAATCATAAGGCAAATTTTAAATTTGAATATTTCATTGATTCCGCCAACAAAATCACCATTAATCCGAGTCTTACTCTTCAATCAAACAGCACCAATAGCAAACTAACCGGCGAAACGCGTTCGGGTGAAAATTACATCAGCGACCTGCTAAACCAGACAAAAACAAGTGCACGCGGTTTTAATTTTAATAATGATATTCTTTTGCAGCATCGCTTTTCTAAAATTGGAAGAACGATTTCATTAAATCTGAACACTCAAATCAGCAACAATAAAGGAGACGGGAGCTATACATCGGTAACCCAATATGCAGACACATCCGTTACCGGTATCACCACGGATCAACAATACACTTCCGACGGAAAGAATTCTACCATTGGTGCAAATCTATCTTACACCGAAAGAGTGGGTAAACGAGCGGTGTTACTATTTAGTTACAAACCCACTATTACAAAAAGTGAATCCGAAAGATTGGTGAATAACGCGGGATCTGCGGGTCAGTACACAGAATTGGATACCGTTTTATCCAATACTTTTAAAAATACATACATCACCAATCGCGGGGGTTTTACCTATAATTTAAAATTAACAAACAGCATTTTAACCATTGGAACCGATGTTCAGCATGCGGAACTTTCAAGTGCTCAGGAATACCCGAAAAGTCTGAGTCTTGATAAAAGTTTCTTCAGTGTTTTGCCTTCTTTCCGCTATAATTATAAATCCAAAAAGAACTTTAATTTTAATGCGTCCTATCAGGCGAATACCCGTTCTCCTTCCATATCACAGTTACAGAATAATATTGACCAATCGAATTCTCTTTTCATTAAATCCGGAAACCCGGATCTGAAACAGGCAACAGAAAATTCCTTTACCATTCGCACTATGAAAAGATTACCGGCAAAATCGCAGCACTTTATGGTTTTTGTTCGGGCTACACAAACGGCAAATTATGTCGGAAACTCAACTTCCATTTTACAATCGGATACCATAATTAATAATGTAACATTAAAAAGAGGAAGTCAGTTTATTGTGCCGGTGAATGTGAAAGGATATTACAGTTTGAGCTCCTTTGGTGGTTTCGGATTTCCGGTAAAAATTATTAAAAGCAATCTTAATTTTAATGCAGGTTACACAATCACAAATACTCCGGCATTAATCAATAATCAGCTCAATAATGCCTTAAGTCAATCGTATCGTTTTGGTTTTTATCTCGGCAGTAATATCAGTCAGAATCTGGATTTTTCGCTATCGTATAACGGAAGTTATAACAATGTTGCCAACTCGCTTCAGGTGCAGTCGAACAGTTCTTATCTGAGCCATACGCTTAATGCAAGAACGAATTATATCTTCCTGAAAAAATTTGTTCTTAATTCGGATATAACAGAATACCTCTACACCGGACTTTCATCGGGATACAATAAATCGTATGCTTTGTGGAATGCTTCCGCCGGATACAAATTCCTGAAAAATAACGCTCTCGAAACCAAGTTGGTTGTTTACGATTTGCTGAATCAAAATAAAAGTATCAGTAGAAATATCACAGAAACATACACCGAAGACAATCAAACCAAAGTACTGAACCGGTACTTTATGCTTTCGGTAACCTACACGTTCAAGAAATTTAAAAATAATGCAGTTGGACCTCAGGAAATTGAATTCCCAAAAGGAATGCCTCCTCCGGGTATGCACCGACCGCATTGAGAAATTAGCGGTTATTCGTTAGTATTGGCTTCAAATTTAAAACAGCATGAAAGCAGATTACTGGGATGTAACCGACGAACAGGTTATGGAGAAAACAGGTAAGAAGTTGGCCGATTGGGACAGCATCCTGAAGGAATTCGGAGCGGCAAATAAAAAATCAAATGATGTAGTAAACTACCTTCAAACCGAATATAATGTCCCGAGATATTGGGCGAGAACGCTTACAACCAGATTTTCGAAAATGAATAATTAAAGATCGATTGTGTCTGGGCTTTCTCTTTTTTCATTATATTAAGCACCTATGATATCCAACAAAATAGATAAGATCGAACTCGGATTTCTTCAATTTGAAGATTACATGGTTCTCAAAGATGTGATGGTGGCTGCATACTCTACCATGCCGGAAGCCTATTGGAAAGAACATCACATTAAAACCTTATTGGACAAGTTTCCGGAAGGTCAGGTTGTGGTGAAGGTGAACGGACAAATTGCAGGATGTGCACTTTCTATAATTGTGCAATACGATAAATTCGATGACAACCATACCTACCGGCAAATTACGGGTGACTACACTTTTAATACGCATACCAATGAAGGAGATGTATTGTATGGCATTGATGTTTTCATTAAACCTGAATTTCGCGGACTCCGGTTGGGTCGTCGGCTATATGATTACCGAAAAGAATTATGCGAAAAACTCAATTTAAGGGGGATTGCCTTTGGCGGGAGAATACCGAATTATCATGAATATGCAAAAGAGTTAAGTCCCAAAGAATACATTGATAAAGTTCGTACAAAAGAAATTAATGACCCGGTTTTAAACTTTCAGATTTCCAATGATTTTCACCCGACACGAATAATAAAAGGGTATCTCGAAGGTGATGAGGCATCCAATGAATTTGCGGTTCTTCTGGAATGGGATAATATTTATTACGAAAAAGCCGCAGAAAAAGTTGTTGCAAAAAAAACCGTAGTTCGGCTGGGTTTAATTCAATGGCAAATGCGCCGTTATAACGATGTGGATTCGTTAATGCAACAAGCCGAATTTTTTATTGATGCCGTTTCCGGTTATCGATCCGACTTTGCCTTATTCCCCGAATTTTTTAATGCCCCCTTAATGGCTAAAAACAACCATTTGAGTGAGGCAGATGCTATCCGGGAATTAGCGAAACATACAGAAGAAATTACGCAACGCTTTTCCGATTTTTCGATTTCCTACAACATTAATATTATCGCCGGGAGCATGCCCGAATTACGCGATGGTAAATTGTACAATGTGGGATATCTCTGCAAACGCGACGGCAGTGTTGAACGATACGAAAAAATTCATGTCACGCCCGATGAAGCGAAGGTTTGGGGGATGCAGGGAGGAAAAGACCTTAAAGTTTTTGATACCGATTGCGGTAAAATCGGAATTCTGATTTGTTACGATTCCGAATTTCCGGAACTCAGTCGTTTATTAGCCGAAGACGGAATGGATATTTTATTTGTTCCTTTTCTCACCGATACACAAAACGGTTATTCCAGAGTACGCAATTGCGCTCAGGCGCGTGCGATCGAAAACGAATGCTATGTGGCCATCGCCGGAAGTGTTGGCAATCTACCGAACGTGCACAATATGGACATTCAGTTCGCACAATCCATGGTTTTTACTCCGTGTGATTTTGCCTTTCCGACCAACGGCATAAAAGCCGAAGCTACTCCCAACACCGAAATGATTCTCATCGCCGACGTTGATATCGATCTGCTTCGGGAATTGCATCAATTTGGAAGTGTTCGAAATTTAAAAGACCGGCGAACCGATTTGTTTGAGTTAAAGAAGAAGGGGTGATTTTTGACTAACTGTGTTAATCAATTCCGAAGGGGTGAAATTATTCTAAACACAACAAATCATCATTCCCAACCCCGAAGGGGTGACATTTTATTTTCAAAGCAGATCCGGTTTTGGTATTCAATAATTTCTAATGACTTCGATTGCATTTTGTTCAATGTTAATTTACCAAAAATGCTTTTCCGTTATAATACATCAAGATTATAAACCGGTTGTGGGTCGATGAAAAACCTCTTTTCTTCTTACTTTTTTCTTGATAAAAAAGTAAGCAAAAAATCAAGTCGGAAAGAAAGCTGCCCAAGCGCCCTTTATCATTTGTTGAAAATCTGGGAAAGAAGTGTCAAGCACTTTCCCGATTTTCTACCAAATGACAAATTCCCGCCGGGGCTATCCCGCCTTTCCGACGGCCCACCCACGCGTTCCTAAGTTTGTTTTAGGATCCGCTTCGCACGATTCATTTTGTTCTTTTAATACTAACCACAAGTCGGTGTAATTATGCGGAGAAACATTTACAAAAGATCCTATTGGCGAGCATGATTTCTCAATCCCGAAGGGATGTAATTAGTATAAACTCAACAAATCATCATTCCCAACCCCGAAGGGGTGACATGTTTCTTATCAAAGCAGATTCGGTTTTGAGATTCAATAATTTCTAATTACTAAGTTTACGTTTTACTCTAAATCGATTCGTTGTAAGTATATCTAAAATCTGAGTGGCATCCGGATTCTATTAAAGAACGAACATTTGTTCTATTTTTGAGATGGAATGAACTCCCTTAAAACCAAACATTCTTTTAATTCTAAGAAAAGTTGCTTTTGGAAATTTACTGTTGGGATTATTCTCCTCGTTCTGTGCTCGATGACGGTTGCTGAACTTTCCAGATCTATCACCGCATCAACATTGGGATATAAATCAAACTACCATAGGTTTCTGGTTAGAAGCTCTTACGATAGTGAGCAAATGCAACTTGAAAAAGAGAAAATAGTAAAACGATATGATTTTGACGATTCTTTCTTTTCACATGACAAAGCCTGGCTTCTATGGCAAAAAAAATACGTAAGAAATCAGGCAATAATCGAATGGTCAGGACGATTGACATTAATCATTATCAGCATACTCGGCTTTGTCTTATTCCGTCGAGGAAGAAAACAGAATAAACCCGTAAACATCGCAGACCTGATTTATCTGTTTACCGGATTTGCCTTCATGCGTGATGTAATTATGGATATACTTGATTTTGTCGTAATCGGGCGCCCTCCGCACACAATCAGTCTTTTCAATCTTTCCAGCGCCACGTCCCATATTTGTTTAATTATAATTGGGTTGAGTGCCTTCGTTTACCTGTTATTCAATTTGCCTCGAACTATTCTTCCAACGCTTACTCTGAGCAGTATAACAGGTGTCAGTATCGGTGCCATAATTTGGTTTGGGGCGATGCATTTTTCACATCCTCCGGATGAAACACTGGCAAAATTAAGCGTTGGTCAACCGGCTAAAAACTTAAAAGGTGTATTTTATCAGAGCAACGACAGCTTTAATCTTGAACGATATAAAGACTCTATAGTGGTGTTGGATTTCTTCTTCTCAACGTGCGGCCCTTGCCGCTATGCGCTGCCTCATCTGAATCAACTTTACGACTTGTACCACCCGAAAGGTGTGGCATTCTTTGGTGTCGATCCCATCGAGAAAGACTGGAAATATCTGGATCGATTCACCGAAAAAGTACAGATGAACTACCCTATTGTGAAAGTGAAAGAAGACTCGGTCAGAATGCGATACGGAGTTTATTCATTTCCAACTGTTGTTGTTGCTTACAAAGGAAAAGTGCTTTTCAAAAAAAGTGGCGGGAAATGTTATTCGGGGCTTGATCAAATTTTAGACAAAGCCATTTTGCAATAATATAATGTAACCCATTTCGATGCTACAATAATGATTCGTACAAATTCAAATGAACGAATCAAGCATTATTGAATTTTAAAAAAGACCAATTACCCAGTAATGCTTGATTACGTAATTAGACTGACAATTTTTATCGCAGAGTTTTTTTGCACTTTCAGATTAATGTTTATCGGCATATCTAAACCGTCTCAAATCCTTCCAGGCCTCTTCTTCCTTCAACATCGCATCATATTCCTCATCATAATCATTGATCTTTAAATAATAATTGTGCGGAGTTAAATGCTGTATTTCATGGAAACCTATGATGTATAAAAATACCTTTTCACTATTCATAAAATCGGCAGCGGTAGAACCATGAATAAAAGTAAAAGAGTCTCCGCAAAGAGTGTCGTAAATAACGTTTTTCCTTAGATCCACGATTTTCACACCAATCGAATCTAGCGGAATTGTCGTGTCTGAAATAAACCTGAAGCTTCCGGTAAAAATATCCAACGTTGCTTCGCGGTACACCATTACCGTTTGTTTCCGGTGAAATAAATGATAAAATCCGTGCGTCATACAGTCATTTTCAATTGAATCTTTCTCCTGTAACATTGCAGGACCACAGCAACCACCCAATAAATGAAAAGTACTGTCTGATTTCGAAATCCCGATTTCCGGATGCACAGCAATCGTGATTCGGGTTGATGATGTAAGTATAAATTTCAAAGACTTCCTTCCCTGATATCCGTGACACATGATATTCAGAAAATCAACAACCGACGAATCTATTACCTCATTAAATTTTAGCTTTTTAAAAGACTTCATTTTAACAGTCATTGAATCACCGTTTGATGTATAAATGTTGCCTTTTACAGGATTAATCGGTGTAATTAGCAGTAGTTTACAGGATGACATTAAAATCAAAAAAATGAACATACGGAATCTCATGCTTTCACAACGAAAGGATTGCCTACCTGTTTTACAAACATGAAGCAATCTCAAATATGCCGTTGATCAAGTCGCGGTTGTTACTTCAGAAACTTTCAAGAACCTGATATGCTGTTTTCAAAATCAGGAATTTAAACCAGATCACATACGAATCAGTGTTGAATACAGATCCGGAATGCTTTACCGGTTTCTGCAATTCTTATGGTATAAATTCCGGATTTTAAATCACTAACCGAAAAAGATTTTTCCTGCATCGGACCGATATTCAAATCTAATGACTTACACAATCTGCCTGCTGCATCATAAATTTCCCATGTAGCCTGATGAGCACCATTGTCATCCGTTGTAACCGTGATTTGATTATCGGCAGGATTTGGATACACATGAACATTATTAAATGCTTCCGAATAGTTTCTATCGTCATCTAGCAAGTCACTTTCGTTTTCATTCCAGGAATCAATTTCAGAACGTCCAACCATAATTCTTTCAACAGATGATGGATTCATTGAAAAATGTATCGGCAAGGTTTTGTCTGTAAATGATCGGGGAACAATCCAGAAAACACGAAGTCCGGTTGTCTCAAAGTAGCTGGCTTCCCAGGTATTAAACATGGCCATCGCTTCATCTCTGTATAAACCGGCTTTCACCAATTCATCAATAAATTTCGGTTTGTAAACTGTCACCCACTCAGCTTGTGGAATAGAATCCGAAACCGGACTAACATGCCGTATCCGGCCTCCATCTAATTTGCCATAACCCCAGATATATCGGGATCCATCTTCCTTCATTTCATAAATTAAACAATAGGGTATTTCCTCATTCAGCGTATTGTTAATTACCAAATTACCTTTATCTGTGTATTTAAGAGATACCGGATTTTCGAAACCTCCAAGTCCTCTGTAGAAAATATATTTCTCTACCTCCTCTCCCACTTTAATCAGATTAGCATCAGTCTTTCTCGGTGCCGACCAAACATTGGGAACTTCTTCATCCGGATGAGTAAGTACTGTGTTTTGTTCGGGAGATAAGACATTAATTTTCCACGACACATAACCACCATAGTTAGAAAATGAGATATAGGATTTGTGAGGTAAGTCCGACCAATCGTTTTCTATCCTTATTTTTGACTTAAGCAAATTATAAGTCTCACTTGAATTCGGCCGAGGATAAAATTCTGAAATAGATCCCTGAGGGAAATCCACGCTTACCTCAAGATCCTTTATGGTAGCAGGCGAATAAAAATACAAAACGGGAGTTTCCATTTTTATCGATATATTTCGAAGTTCAACAGTGTCATTCCGGGTATAATAATCCCCTTTAAAAGAGACATACCTTACCTCAAATGTTGAATCCAGATCAATGTGATGTACAAAAGAAGGTACCGGTTCATGAGCGTAATCCTGCATGTTCTGATAAGGTGTTCCGTTCGCGGTATAACGGGCTGAAAAGGTTCCCCATTCATGAACGACAAGGTGATTGGAAGTCTGGGAATACAGACTTAATGCCCCTAATATAAGGGTAGCGGTTAAAATGGTTTTCATAACGACAACTAATTAAAAGTACCGGAAGATAAACATCTGTGTTAAAGATTTTATCGCATGACAGAATGGTTACGACTAATTGACTTAGACTCGGATAAATATTAATGCAGAAGAATCTGGATCCAGAGATTAAGTCTCTGAAGGAAAAAAAAGGTGAACTCTACTTTTGAATGAGAAGGTAAAGTACATTTAAATTAACAGACCCGGATTTAATCATTAATCTCTTCCATTTCGATTTCACCTTCATCAAGCATTTCCCACAACAGACCCCGGAAATAACTCATAAGTAAATCGCGGTCTTCATTTTTTAAATATGCCATAAATTCCTTCGATTGAAAGAAGTAATTCGGGTACATTAACGCATCCCTTAATTCAGAAGATGACAATTTAAGTTCTTTCCTCAAATAACGAATCTGGTCAACGGCACCTTTATAATCTGCCATTGCAATGCAGTTCTGCAGATGTTGTTCGTTTAAATCCAGATTGTCAGGAAACTTTTTACATGTCTGATAAAATGCAGATGCATATTTTTCGAATTCCAATGATTTCAGGAGCATTTCAGCTCTCAAATACGATAATATCCTGTCGTTTCCGCAGTACTCCCGAAAGTCGTTTATAGCTTTTGCACAATTTACCGTATCTCCGATCGCCGCGTATCGAACCATTTTATGATAGGTAATATAATTCGTTAATTCCGGATGACTCTTTTCAATTTCTTTGGCAGTCTCTAAAAATTCCAGTTCGCCCATCTTACTTGCAATCCGGATGCGATATGCCTGAAAACCTGAATATTTATGGAACTGAGGCGGGATTTCATTTAAATATTTCAGGGCGGCTTTTACATTACCAAAATTCAGCACCTGCTCTGCTTTATTAAACCGGTCGATCATTTTGCGATACGGAAACGACCACGATTTACCTTCCTTGTCGGCTTTTACCCCTCCGACTTCATTAATTAAAATGGAAATATCCTCATCCCAACTCATTCCATTCGAAAACATAAACATATCCTGAATGCTGAGTCCGTTTTCATTTACACCAACTCCGATGTCGAGATAATTAATTTGCTTCTGACAAAATGTACGAATCACCAGATGCGGCACTTCTCCTTTATGGTAAAAATGAACGCAATCAACTTCCGGTGATTCACAAATTTTCAAACGAAGATTGATGAGATACCCCGGCCGGTAAATGTCTCTTGAAAAAATTTCTTTGGAGGCGGCATCCGCATACACATTATTGAGAATGCGCTGTCGCAAATATTCCTGATCCACGTAGTTGTCGAACTCGCGCCACTGATTCTGTTTTAAAAGATTCGCGAGTTTTCTACCGAAGTTTCGATACTGATCTTCTGTGTATTGGCTGTAAATCTCCGTTAATTGTTTGTTGTACCGATATCGCTTTACCGGCCCCCACGACAACACAATAGCCAAAATTACAAACACCAGAATAGCAACCGTTCTCACTATGGTTTTTACCGGAAACTGAGCCGTTCCGGATTTGCCGATTGCTTTTGAAATTTCGGCGTTTTCTTCTTTTTCAAAATACGGACAGGTAGTTTCAAAGGTTGCTTCTTCACCGGTAAGGGAACACAATATTCCCCGGCTGGGATTAAAAGTTCGTTTGGTGCAAACCCGACAATAACGCAGTTGTTCTTCGCGGTTCATTGTTTTTTCTTGGAGCCGGAATATAGGAAATGAATTGAAACCTTTTGCCTATTGGTTTACAGTTGATGTAAAAATCGTAATGGTTCTGGTTAAAGTTTCCTGCTGGCCTGAATCCCGCATTTTATACTCCATTACATAAAAATAGGTTCCGCTGGACATTTTGGTCACTTTGTCGTCTTTACACAGTCGTTGCTCGTTGGCACTGCCGGAAACAAATAATAGCTCTCCCCAACGATTATATAATTTGAGAGAATAAAACTCGGGATTTTCCTTCCAGTTTTTAAAGTCGGGGAAACATTGGTTTTTAAAAAGTGTATCTGCTGAAATAGCTTCGATTTTCATTTCCGGAGATCCTTTATCTGATGCCAAAGAAGCACTTGTTTTACATGAAACCGTGAGGATTGCCCCGAAAACAATCGTACTTAAATAATTGCCTTTTTTAATCATTGCCTGAACTTAATGGCCACACCAAAATTAATCTGAAGTAAGTGCATTTCCTGATATAAATCGCGGAACTCTTTTGTGAGTCCATTTGTTGTAGTCAATTTGGGTTCAAACGAATATTTTTCGCATTCCAATAAGTAGCCGAGTCTGGCTACAATTGAAAATCTAGACCGATAAATCAGATTCGGATTCTGGGTTGACAGAGAAACCAAATCCAGAAACTTTCCTCAATAGTATTCTCTCTTTTGCCACATGCTTGTATGATGATTTAATAAAATCTGATATTATGTGCCGAGACTCAGATGCCGTGCGTCGTATTTCGAGAATCACAATTTGATGTACCGGGGATTAATGGTAGCGGAAAACATGTAGGTGGAAACCTTTGCAGTCTTCTGAACAATTACATTGTCGAATTGCCCGTATGAATTTGCCAATTCGTGCTGATATAAGAACTATTTCCCGTAACTGTTCCCTGTTTATTTTCAAAGTAGCGGGTATTGGTTAAACCGGCACCGAGCCAGATGTTTTGAGCATGGAGTTCACATGTAGCAAAAAAATATGGTATAAAGGCAGTAATTGAATAATTCAGAAGTCTGCGATATAGTTTCATGTAATAATCCACCTTTCATTTCTCCAGCAACACCCTCCTGAATAAGCCCCAAAAATTTTCAGGGATATCCTGCACAATTTTCAAATTTGTATGAGATGCGATTTCGTAAATATCCCGGTTGATATCAGAAAAGAAAAAATCAGAAGGGTAATTTAATATTTTTCGAATCCATGTGACCCTCTTTCCTTTTGGAAGTAGTTTGTCGAAAACCGAAATTACGGCTCCCGGCTTCGCTACACGTTCTGCTTCTTTTAAACACGCATACGGATCCGGGATTACGGCTAATACCAAATGGATAATTACCTTGTCGAAAGTGTTGTCCGGAAAGGTGAGATTTTGTCCGTCCATTACAAAAGCACTGAGGTTCTTCTTCAATCTTCGGTTTCTTCGTTTCGTGGTCGCCACCATAGCCGGTGTGAGATCAATGGCGGTTATTTCGCAATCATCCGGCATATTCGGGAGGTCAAGTCCGGTGCCGCTTCCGAGAATCAATACCTTTTCTCCGGCTTTAATATGAAGTGATCCGGCGGCAGCTTTTCGTGTGTTCTTAAACACATACGCGAGCACATCGTAAATGGGAATATACACTGTATACCGAAATCGATTCCAGCCATTGGTGTTGATTTTCATGACTGCAATTTAGAGGAATGATTTTTATTCAGTAGTGATGATGTCTGATCTGAATTTGGGGAAGGTTGTTTTTTGAAAATGAATTCTCAAACCAATGGTTTTTTAAGTTTAAGATCAATGGTTAGATCTTATTTCAATAACTCTTCTTAATAAAACTCAAAAATTTGATCGGGATGTTTTTTTGTGTGGATACGAGTTTAACATAAATTTTATACTCGCCTTCTATTGGAGGTGTGAAGGTTTTTGAAACGTTTCCGATGAAATTTCTTGAAACTGACACTCCGGATTTTCGGCCATCCGGATACTCGATATACGTGTACACATCGCATTGAATTGTGATGAGCACATCGGTAATGTATGTGCGGTTTTTATAAAAACGAGTTGAGAATGAAACCCACTCATCGTTTTCCTTAACTATAGTAATTCGCTCTGAATGAAATTCATATCCATACGCGGGTCGTCCGGATTTTAATTTATCGGTAGCCTTTTGGAGTGCATTATATTCACTCACCCGATTGTATTCCTCAAATTCCAGCGGAACGGGTTCTGTGAATTTCTTTTCCCGCATTTCTGTAACAATTTCATCCCACGACGGAATAATGTTCTTCTGAGTTGAATCGTAAAATTCCGGTGGATAACCACATACTTGATCTACGCAGAGTGTATCAACCAGAGGCCTCTTGTATTCTCCGTTGAAATAATGATTAAAATAATAATTCCCCGCTTCTATTTTACAACCATCACCATGAAAAACTCCGTTTTTAAAATTGCCTTCGTATTCCCAAACACCCTTATTATTTCCATTGTATCTCGCTCGTCCGAATCCGTTTTCACAATCGCCGCTAATGCAACCGTACTGAGGCATTACCACCGGTGTGTCGTGCGCACAAACGGGAAGATTTAACATCCTTCTATGCACCTCAATCTTTGTAATTGAATTTCTCCCGTATTCAAACCAAATCGTTAATTCCAGATCGGCATAGTAATACCAAAACCACGTTATGTTTTCCGGATTCGATTTATATACGCCCAGATGTTTCAGAACCGCTGATTTTGTCATGTCTGTTTTTAAACCAAATGGAAGTTCACCTCTGTAATCGTAAATCCCACCCATTACCAAGTGATCAATCAGTCTCTTATTGTCGGTGTGCAATTCCAGATTACCACCGTTCCAATTAACATGGTAATATTTCGTTTTGTGATCTGAGTTTTCGGTGTATTCCAAAACCTCATATTTTTTTTTGAGATCTTCCAGAACATCGGCTACCGGTCGGTTTACATCGCACAGCAAACAATCTCCCTCAAAGCAAACCGGTTTCGGTTTCACAAAACACGTCTTGCATTCTTCATAGATTTTTTTATTGGGATCGGTTAAATGAATTTCTACCCGGCTGAGATCAAAATCTTTTTTTCTTTTTCGCTTTTTTCCGTTCCAGACATAGGTGCAACGGCTCATCATCCCGAACGCATTTTCTTCTAATACTATTTGATTATCCTTAATGAGATGAGGTGCTTTCAAATCTGCGCGACCGCTTGCTCTGGATTTATATGAATGTTGTAAACTCAGGTTTAAATACCAATAAGACGGGACATCGTACGGATCGTAAAAATATAAAGCGGTGATAATCCCGTTTTCAGCTTTGTAACCAATCTGATGCTCTTCGGTTACTTCTGATTTTTCCATTTTTACTAATTTGTTTTTTGCAATGAATTCCTGAACTAATTCATTGTTTTCCTGCATTCCTGGCAGACATTGAAGTCCAAGTCGTTTGCTAACAATTTGTGCTGAAACATTATAAAAGAAAAAGCACAAAAGAAAAGTGACAATAGTTTTAATGGTATTGTAAAGCATAGATATGAAGTGGCAATCAAAAATAAGAGATGACGTGAATTATGGAAAACATTTTCTGAAGCATATCTGCAGGCTGGCGGATAACTTCCGGATCCTAAAAGCTTTCCGGTGAGGTGCGTTCGGGGTGGAAGTGGAAAAGGCAGTTGCAGGCCGGATTGCGCGTGACGAGAAAACAGCGAGCAGCGTAAGCTCGTTTGCGACGACAACACGCACCGGAAGGGAACTGAATTTGAAACGGACGACCCGATAAAACGCCATAAAACAATTGCATTTTTGGCCGGTAAAAAATATGGCCGGTTTATGCGAACTTCGCCGTTGATGTCGGTGCAAAAATACCTCGAGGTTGAAGCGTTTCTGGAATTATCTGCCAAACGGGTAATCTTAGATGTGCGTTCGCCTTTGGAGTATGATGCCGGACATATTCCGGGTGCGGTTTCATTTCCGCTTTTTACGAATTCGGAGCGGGCAAAAGTCGGGACGACCTATAAACAAAAAGGTCGTGATGAAGCGATAAAAACCGGGTTGGAGTTTGTGGGTCCGAAACTCCGGCATTTTGTTGAAAAAGCACAGGAAATTTCGAATGGAAATAAATGTTTGATCCACTGCTGGCGGGGCGGTATGCGCAGTTCATCAATGGCTTGGCTTCTGTCGACCAGCGGCATGCAAATCGGTGTTTTAAATGGTGGGTATAAAGCCTACCGGAATTTTGCTTTGACCCATCTTGCGCTTCGAAAAAAACTTTTTGTGCTGAGTGGATTTACCGGTTCCGGAAAAACGGAAATATTAGAAGAACTCCGAAGAACCGGCGAGAATGTAGTGGATCTTGAAGGACTTGCTCACCACAAAGGGTCTGCATTTGGAAGTATAAATCAACCAAGTCAACCATCCACGGAAATGTTTCAGAATATTCTTTTCACAGAAATCTGGAAAATAAATAAAGAGGAATTTATTTGGGTGGAAGACGAGGCGCAGATGGTTGGAACCGTTGCTATTCCCCGCGAATTTTATGTGAATATCACAAATGGAAATTTAATCTGGATTAAACAGGATTTACAGCAGCGAATTCAGCGATTAGTAAAAGATTACGGCGATACAGATGTTGAAGAATTAAAAAAACGGTTTGTTCAGATCACTAAGCGAATCGGATCTCTCGCAGTTTCGGAAGCCCTTGCATATCTCGATGAAAAGAATCTTGCGGCGGCGGCGGAGATTGCACTACATTATTATGATAAAGCTTATTTGCATTCTCATAAAAAAAGAAAAATAAAACCGGTTATTGAAATAAACGGTGTCGGAAAAACCAACCACGAAATTGCGGAAGAACTCAAAAGATGGAAGCAGAAAAAATACGACTGACCCAATTCAGTAAAGGCAGTGGATGTGGTTGTAAAATCGCCCCGGAATCGCTGGAAACACTGTTGAATCAGCTACCCAAATCCAAAATAAATCCGTATTTGATTATTGGTAATGAAAACCGTGATGATGCTGCTGTTTATGATTTGGGAAATGACCGCTATTTAATTTCTACTGTTGATTTTTTTACTCCGATTGTTGACGACGCTTTTGATTTCGGAAGAATTGCCGCAGCAAATGCTATCAGTGATGTTTATGCCATGGGTGGAAAACCGCTTTTTGCAACTGCTGTATTTGGCTGGCCGGTAGATAAACTTCCGATTCAATTGGGTAGCGAAGTTTTACGAGGCGGGCGAACCATTTGCGATCAGGCCGGAATTGTTATCGCCGGCGGACATAGTGTGGATTTGCCAGAACCGGTTTTTGGATTATCGGTAATCGGCGAGGTGAATAAATCGCATTTAAAAACCAATGGAAATGCTCAACCCGGAGATCGTTTGTTTGTTACTAAACCCATAGGAACCGGAATGTTGAGCACGGCCATGAAAAGAGGAATTTATAACTCAGAAGAATTGAAACCGGCAATTGATCAGATGACGACATTAAATTCTATCGGTGAATTTTTGGGTCGTTTTTCGGATGTTCATGCCCTGACAGATATCACCGGATTTGGACTGCTGGGACATCTGTTAGAAATGTGCAACGCTTCCAATACTTCCGCAGAAGTCGTTTTTGATTTAATTCCGTTACTGCTTCCGGAAAAAATGGATCATTTGATTAATTCCTTTGTTTTTTCTGATAATACGATGCGGAATTACAAAGCACATCATCCGTTCTGTTCACCCATGGACGGGCGCAAACTCGGCATTATGTGCGACCCGCAAACGAACGGCGGTTTGTTGATTTCGGTTCAACCCGATTTCGCAGATACATTAATTAAAGAAGTAAAAAATACCGGTTCAGAAATTTGGGAAGTTGGAAGGATGAAGGAGAGGGGAGAGTTGGTGGTGGAGTTGGTTTAGTTCATTTTTTGATATAAACTTACAGTGTCAGACCCCATTATTTCCTGGTTTATTAATAAATAGTTTGCCGGAAACCACTCTTTAAGTTTTTCGTGTTTTTGTAGCATTCCTTCCGTTTGATTCTGTACGATGAACTGAGGTGGATTTTTCCGGAAGCTGTTTACATAATTTTCAATCCTGTCAACTGCGAATTTGTCCTGTACCATGAAAAAAGTAAAGAAACTAACAGGTATCGTCTGGTTGCTGATCATATCAGATTGAACATACATCTCGCACAGTTTCAACTCCTGAACGAAAAGTCCACTATCGCTTTTTTTCTTAGATTTAATCATTTCAACAGTTTGCTTATAAAATGGTTGGATTTCTTCAGATGTCTTCTTAGGCAGATTAATGAATAACACATAACCCGGAAGTAAGAATAATACAATCAATCCTGCCCATTCTAAATGTGTGGAATTAAACATTGCAGTTATCTTTTCAATTAGTATTTGTGATAACATAAAAATCAGAAAAATCATTGCAACTGATATTTGCATATAATAATGTTGAAACTGATAGCCAGATAATTGGATTGAATACCAGCCAATCAAGAATTCTGTTGCGAACAAAATGAAATAGAGTCGGTATTTCTTCACCAATAATAAAACCGGTGTTAATATGAGAACAACGAACGCAATTGGAAAACTCCTTTCGAGCATTTCTTTAAAAAATATCCAGGCTTTGCTCAGTTTGTCAGAAAAGCTCATTTCCTGAAAACGGCTGTATTCAATATTATAAACCAGATGTTTATAGTAGTCCTGAAATGAACTTGTTAACCAAAGGTAAAGCACAAATAGAATCCAAGGCATTAACCCTCCAAGTAGGAGAAAAGAGATATTTTTAGTTTTTTCTTTTCCTTGGAGTATTTGATAAATCAGAAAAACAATCCAACCAATTGCCGAAAAAAAGTACGGCTCCTTGAAAAAGGTTGCTAATGAAAAAAAGAACAGCGAGAAAAAAATACCATGCAATCTCTGATTTTTATAAAAAGTAAAACAATAATATATTCCAGCCAACATACAGGTTGTAGCATACTCTTCAGTAAAGTTACCTCCCTGATATATTTCTGAAAAATAAAACCAAAAGCAAAAAAACAATGAGGAAGTATGAGAAAGAAAATGATTATTAAAAATATTAACCGCTATTTTAAAAAATAACAAAATATTCATTAGACCAAAAAGCCATTGCAGGATCCAAATCGAATTCTGACTCACACCAAACGCTTTAAATGCAAGTGCATCAATGGCGTAAACCCCGATTGGCTTGGCATCCCAAACCTCCTTGTACAGCACTTTACCCTTGCTCAAATGCAAGCCAATCGCTTGAAATGCCTGACTGTCGTAATCTACAAATCCTCCAAATACTTTAAAGTAAAAGAGAATGGAAAAAATTACAAATAGTAAAACTACTCCCCATTTTGATGAATTCGGTGAAATATCTTTCATCTTATTCTTTTACAATTAATCGATTGACAACAATATCGTTTACCGTAATTTTAATCAGATATGTTCCCGGTATTAAGCCAGATACATTCAAGAAAAATTTGTTCTCGTTGATCATACTGCTGCTAAGTAAGGTTTTTCCTGCCAAATCACATAATTCCACTTCCTTGATCGCAGTGTTTTCCGCTGTTTCTATTTTCAAAATCTGGTTCACAGGGTTGGGAAAACATTTGACCACAAAGGTTTCTGGAACAGATTGATTCTGCACTGAGCTAATTCCACCATTTGAACGTGAGTTGTTTTTATATAATGAAATTAATGGGTTTTCACTCCAACTATAGCATCCAAATATTCTGGAACACAGCAAATAATCGGGTTTGTATTTGTTGACCTTAAGTAAAGCGTAATTGGTTTTGTGCGCATTTTTCTGATTCAAATTCCAGGAACTTATTGAATGAATATTACCATCTGGTCTGGCGTTCCAAATCCAATCCCATATAAGATCGCCACTAACACTTTTCAACTGCATTGCTGTTGCCCAGGCTGCATCGCCACCTGACTGGATGAAAAATAAATCATCCGTTTTATCTCCATTTAAATCCCCATATAAAAGTTGATCTGTGCTTCTTAGAGGAAGTTGCCAACCGCCAATTTCGCGATGAACAGCAGACCAGATTTTAATCCAATTCCCCGTTTCAAAAGAAAATATTGCAGCCGTTGTATCACTAATGAATAATAAATCATCTCGCCCATCTTCATTAAAATCTGCGGATATTATCTTTCCGGATTTCAGTTTCTGAAATACACCGGAACCATAGTCTGACCACAAATCCCATTGAAAATCAGCATTCTTTAATGCAAACTCAGTTATCCATCCGGATTTATTAAAGGCAATGAGCTGATCAGATTGACTTCCAATAAAATCGCCAGGAATAAAGTTCTCCCGGTACAGATTGAAATGATCATCCGGAGCGGATTCCCATATTTTTATCCAATCCGAAATTCCTTCATTATATTCAAAGTCGGTTTTAAATCCGGTAACCGGATCATAACCAAAGATTTCATCTTTCCCGTTTCCATTGAAATCCCCAATCACAATGTTTTTGTTGAACTTCCTCAGCGGGTGATTTTTATCACCATTATTACTCCAGATCCAATCCCAATCAGATCGTGATTCGTTGAAGCTATGCATTGAAATCCAGGCATCGTCCTTTCTTCCTTGTACCAAAAGAATTTGCTCGGTGCCACGACCCAAAAAATCACCGGTTAATATTGTATCCGTTGAGTGAAGTGTGGCTCCACCTAATTCGCCAGTTGCGTTATTGGTCCAAATTTCCTCCCATATATCATCAATGGAAGTAACGGTTTTCGTGATAAAACGAATTACCTGTACATCCAGCGGAGAAAAGGCCAATTTAATTTTGTGATTTTCGAATGCAACCTTTCTGTTTTTTGAAGGGTTCCCGGTTGAATATTCTGTTTTGCTTCTGCCAACCTTGTAATAAGCACCGTGAATATCTGTTTCATCCGTAAATAAAAATTCTATTGAGTCAGCATTTGCAATTGCAGGATTTCCAAGGTTCGAAAGATCAAGTTCAACTTCCTCTACATAATCTGGTAAAGGATTCGAAATAATCATTACCACTTCACCTTTGGGATTTTGATTTATGGTATATCGAAGACCATAAAATTCATCAATACGTTCATCGGTTATTCCGGGAATATTTCTCATGTATACTTCCGGTTTAGGCACAATACAGTTATCGTCGGAATGTCCTTTTTTTACATAAATAGTTGTGGAAATTCTGCCGATAAAACCCTGGTTTGAAAGCCAGTTAAGTTCGCGGCAAAGTGGCGCCACAAATGCGTTATAGCTCTCCGGAAAATATTCTCTTTTATAAGGATGTTCCATTTGACCCTGAATATAAATCCCCAAAGAGTCGTTGTGCACTGAATCGGTAACGGTTGGATTCCAATTTGGAAATTTCCAGAATATTATTCCGTTTGTACCGTGAATAATTGAAGTATATGCCTGAAACCAAAGAGCGTTTCCATTCCTTTTATCTTCTTTGTCATTATGAGTTAAATCGGAATGAAGAAACCATGCCCCGGCTACATGATTTTTATCCCCCAGATATCCCACAATATTGTTATATACAGCCGGATTTGAAGTATCCGAAATTCCGGGATTTCTAAAGAAAACACTCCCATAGCCCCATTCATCAATGTTGAGACCTTCGATTTCTAATTTATAATATTGTTTTGCAAAATCAATCGTCATGTATCGGCTGAGATAATGCTTTCTCTGAAAAGTTCGGGAGGTATCAAAAAGCAAAAATCGACTGTGTCTTTTTGAATCATGAATTTGATCCAGACTTATTGTATAAGACGAATTGATAAAAGCACTTGGACGAGTAGGCATGCTGTCGGGAATGATGTAGTGGAATGGCCTGTAAGGACCATGATTGGGATTCCAGAAAGTATCCAGAAACGTTTGATATGGATCAATCGGCCCACCGTGGTCGGCTTCGCTAACTGCTGCAATAACTTCAACACCCGAGTGAAGATTCCACTTATTAAGTGTATCGCTGAAATCGGAAATTGCCTTTGGAGGACAGCTACAAAATACGCATCCTGATTCAATATTATTTGGATTCTGATCACAGTATCTGCCATTTATTAATGTGCTGAATGCGTGATTTGCAGAAGGTTCTTCTCCAATCTGTAACCCCCAAAGCCCTCTGTTATATTTTGGATTTGACAAAACTTTTGAGTAGGTATTCCAAAGGTTTGGCCGATAACTTCCTTTTGGAGGATTGGTTATAAATCCACCCTCAACAGCTCCGGACCAAATTTTACTGGTGCCCGTATTTGTCGGAAGAAATTCCCCTTTGTAATCAAAAATGATCCGGATGTTATTATTCATCGCGATTGTTAGTTGCTGTCGCGCAGATAAGGTGTCAGGCCCATCATAGATCAACACCATATTAATTCCATCTTCTCTAAAAATATTAAAAACCGATGAGGCAATTTTATGAGTTCCCACATCAATGCTATCCAATAACTGATCTGCCGGAAGAGGCTTTGAATATTTATGAAGAATATACCATCTGTCTGCTGTGTGAGGATCGTTATGGGCTGAAGTAAATTTATCAACGGATCGCTGGTAAGTATACATCCCAATCGTAAAATTGTCCGGAGTATAATTTTGGGCTGACAGGTTGCTGCCAACAATCAGGAACAGAACAATATTTATGATCTTCATGGTTCGATGTTGATTAACAAATTTATAGAAGACATCTCAATTCAATCTCACATTTCTCACATTCTCAGCTAGTGCATTGTCATTACAGAGCATCCGAAGAATTCACACATTTGCTAAAAAAATAAATGACACAAAGAAATTTGTGAAACAATCCATGTTTTTGCTATCCGCAGCATTCCACATTTTTTCTTTTCCTCCATTTCAATTTCAAAACTATATTGCTGCAAAATCAACTACCTGCAATGCGCAATCTAAAAATCACCCTTTCGGGACTTGCCTTAATCGTATCACAGTTTGCCAATGCCCAGTGTCCTCAGGGAAAACTAAAGATTTCAGGTCCGTTATCATCAGATCACGAACTTACGTGTACGCAACGGTCACTGGACTTTTACAATGTGAGCAACATATCGGCAGACAGCCTGCAATCTTTTCGTTGGGATTATGGCGATGGAACCGTGATCACCGGAACGTCCGGAAGTAATATTGTTTACTGGACTTCCATTCCCTCTCATCAATACACATCCGAAGGTGAATATTTTGCTGAGTTCACCGTGGTTTTTAAAAACGGATTAAAAGACACTTCCAAAATGTCGGTGATGGTAATGGATGAATTTCCATTGTATGTTATGGAAAGTGTTGATTGCTCAACCGAATATTTTCATGTGCGATGCAGCCTTCAGGACAAACCCGAATATGCATTTTTCGCTAATTCGTTAAAATGGTCGGGTACCGGATTTCTGAAATACGAAAACATCAATCAATCTCCTACTCCACTGCTCACAAACAGTCCCGGAAATAAGAGCATGACGGCAACCCATCAAACGTTAAACAAATTAGGTTGCCCCAATCTAAAGGGTTCCTGGACCGGTAGCGGAACACAAATGATTGCGAGAATTAATTCCTCAACGACTAAGATCGATCCGTTTGAACAGTATCAATGTGACGCCGACAAAACGATACATTTCACGAACAGTTCATTCTATAATACAACACAGAGCATCGAACGACTTTGGGATTTTGGAGATGTATATGCCGAGCAATGTACAACCGACACCCGCAATAATATCAATGTTGGCAGCAATTGCAATTTCTCTAAAGATTCACTTCCAGCACACACCTATCAAAAAACCGATTCGGTTTATTACAAATATTATTATCTGCCCAATAAAGCGATTCATGAATATTACGACAGCAACGGTGTACTGGCGATGAAAACGATTGATACATCAAATAAAACCGAGCACCGTAGTTTGTTCGAAAAATACGAATTGCGATCGTATCGCGCAACAATCAGCCTGTATAATCCGACACAACAATGCTCGGTTGCTGATACTGCATTTATTGTATTGTCTCCTCCGGTTGCAGAAAATCTAAAATTCTTCGAAATGTTCCGATCCGGAAACGGCAAACAAAAAGACGGAGCAAGATGGGTGGAAATGAATCTTGAAATTAATAAAAATCAGGTTCCGGCCTATTTGTACAATTTCGATCTGGGTGGATATGCCAGTGGCGATCCGAGCAGCGATGACATGGTTGCGGCTCCGTTTAGTTCGACTTTTGCCCGATTTCAAAAGGATTTTACCAACACAAATCCGGACGCTATTTATTTAGAATTTCAACGTGAAAAAATTAGCTCCGATCACATTTTTCATTCCGGTCGCGGTTCTAATTTGTTGGATATAGCCGTTACCGCTTCACACGGAGATGATGGTTCCGGAAATTTGAGATGCCCGGTTTCAACACAATATAAAAATGTGAGTACTGCGTATATCTCGGAACCCGATTTTACGCTGGTATCCGATCCGTATCTGCTCACAACCGGACAAGACAGTGTATTAATTCGCTTTAAAAATATTCAGCAAAGGCCTCATATTTTGCTAATTTCAAGAGGAGATGGTGGTGATTTATCAAGTGTTCAATCCAACGTGTATGTCGAATATATGAGTGATTTTGAACCCGACCCAACCGGAAGCCGATCATACGCTTCCGTTCTAACGGGATTAACGTTTGAGTACAATCCGCTTTCAACAGATTACACGGAAAAGCAAGATACCGTTTTTCAAAAAGTGACCTCTCGTTATAATGCGTTACCGGCTTTAAGATGGAATATATTACCGGATGAAATTACCCGAAGAATTGTTCGCCTGAATCTGGATTTATCCATGCCCGACCACCTTATCCTGAGTGCAATGGGAGGAACCGGATCCTTAATTGACACGACCGGTTTTTCTGTAAAAATTCAAAAAGCCATTTATTTAATTCCAACTGATTATGTCACGGTGGATGCAGATGATTCTATGCTCACCGGTATCGATGGAAAGGGGTTATATAAAATCAAATTCACATTACCGGGAAAATCTCTTTGCGGTGTTTCATTCGACAATGCATCGGGGAATATCGGAGGCGATCAGATTATTTCGCAAATGGCATCCGGCAACCGATTCAGGGCACAATTTGGCTCGTTAGACGAATATTACCAAAACACTTTATATGGAATTCAGTTCGCCCAACTTCAAAATCCCTATTTCGCCTACCCGGATTATTTCAAGTTTGTAGCAAACAATACTTCATTCGGACAACACGATACAATTAAAATTCTCACCAACGCATTTTATCCTGATTATACAGCTTTTGCAAAATTCGATTCCGACCGGAATGATGCCGCCAAATCGCATTCTAATCCACTTTCAAAAAATTCGGTTTATGTTAATGTCGATGGAAAGTCTGTTTCAATGTCAGGAAATAATATGGAACCTTTACTCTCTAAAAATAATAATTGGTACAGTCAAATTAAAAAAGGTGGAACTGAAAAAATATATATAGACTGGGACATTGATAACGGAGTTGACGAAAGTGCAAATCCCGATTACTGGCGGGATGCCGACAGCATGGCGGTGTTTATGAAGATTCCCACCAAACCGGGTAGTTTTAAAGGCTTTATTAAAACTAAAAACGCCTGGGGCGTGATGGGTTATACTCCATTTTATTATAAAGTTTTTGCTGCAGATACTGCGGAATTAATTCGAAATGCAAAATCAGGCTGGAGTATCTTACCGCAATGCAGCCATCAGATTGTAATTAAAGACAGTTCGAAAATCGGCAAAACGGATCGATGTGGAAATTCGCTTACAATCAATGATCAATTACAAGAAATAAAATATTTGTGGGGCGATGGAGATTCAACTGTTGGCGTTCCCGGTGACAGCTTTTCACATATTTATTCTAATGGAAATTATACACTAAAAGCTCTGTATTATTCGAAATACGGTCAGTTCTTTGAATATACGGAGCCGTTTACAATTGATTCGGTTATCCGGGATTTTGCCTTTAGTTATTATCTGAATAACGATACAATTCACACTCAGGGACCGGCCATTGGCGATTCACTCAGTAGAATGTGGAAGTTCGGTGACGGTGGCACAGACACCTCTCAATCGGCATCTCACATCTATTCGGGAAATGGTTCCAAACAATTGTGTCTTGAAATAACCGACAATAATTCCGGTTGTAAATTATCGCGATGCGAAACGGTAAATGTTGGCGGATGTAATGCCTATTTTGAAGCTGTTAAAGACACCTTTACTTCCTTCACAATCTGGATTGTTGAAAAAAGTACCGGAAGTAATCTGAAGTACAAATGGGACTTTGGCGATGGCTCCACTTCCAATACGCAATTCCCGCAACATCATTACAACCAATTCGGTCTTCATGAAATTTGTCTCGAAGTAACCAACCAAAATTGCCGCTCGGTGTATTGCGATGCAGTGGGAATGGATTCAACCGGCAAATTATTAAAACAGGAAGGTTACGATATTGAAGTTGTAACACCCGATAAATTGGGCATTGAAGATTTGGGTAATTCAGCAGCATTCAAATTATATCCGAATCCTGCACATTCCGGATTTGTGTTTGAACAACCAACTGGTTTAACGGTTTCCGAATTAATTCTGTTGGATGTACAGGGCAAGATAATCAGGGAATTCAAGTTAAATAATTCGCATGAGTTTCTCAATCTGGGTGATGTTGCTCCGGGAATGTATGTGGTTCGATTTAACACCGGATCTGAGAATCGTTATGTCAGATTAATGGTTGAATAAAATTATTGAAATAGGCGTTGGTAAAAGACGGCACAATCATTTAAATTAGTGGGTAAATTAGTTTCAAGTCGCAGTGCAGAAAAAAGGTTGGGGCGTTTGCCGAATGTATACAAGAGTGATTGCGACTGTCAGCCGGTCGAACTTAAGTAGTTTTATGATAGATCACATTCAAACGGAGCTTTCCGTTTGAACCTATAAATGGTACGGTTACAAGGAACTACATAACACCATTCCCAATCCGCTACCCTATTTATATATTCATACCGAAATAAACTGAAGGAAGGAGTTTTTGAGAATTTAATGCATCGCATGGTGGCTGTTTCTCCTCTGCTTTATAAACAAATTATTCTTTGTTAAATGCAGATTTCAATTGTTTTAAACATGTTGCTAGAGTGATTATTAAGTGATAACTTAGTCAACAAAATGTGCGGTTATAATGGTTGAAATAACTACCAAGCCAAATCTTATTAAAAGAATTAAGGCTTTTTTGATTGATTACTCACTAGTGTCTTTGTATTATTTATTTGTCGAATATTTTTTTGGCACACAAGGTGAACATGGTGTAGTCAGGTTGGAAGGGTTTCCTGCTGTTTCATTATATATAGTTTGGTTTGTGTTGTTGGTAGTTGTTGAACAATTTAATAGAGGAACCATTGGGAACTCTGCAATGAAATTAAAGGTAATCTCATTGCAGAGAAGCCATACCCGAATCAGTTGGGGGCAATCTATCAAACGGCATACTCTAGATACCATTGATTTTATGGGGTTTGGGGTAGTAGCTTATATATTGATTAAGAATACAATTTATAATCAAAGATTAGGAGATCTTTGGGCTAAAACGGTTGTAATAGATACTGAGGACACGAACCAAGGAATTTCAGAAATACCAGAATGAACGATGATCTGTGGCATACATCATTCTAGCGTCAATCGATCAAAGGAGATTTATTTGAATTTTGACACGATAAATCTGTTAATGTTATTTTCGCCGACTTACTAATACATTAAATATGAATGTAAGTAGTCGTCATGTAACAACTACTCTACCTGCTTACATCTCCCTATGTCTGACTTTCTAAAGCATGCATGCACGTATATGAATCAAATGATATAGACGCTTGGATTTAACTTTGCTGTGTTCCGCAGCCATCGTTACATTCATACCTTATTCGACTAACTCGAGTAAGAGATGCTCAAATAAAAAGGCAAAAGACAATGCTGAAAGTGCTCAGGGTTCAGTGACCAATTTTGCTTTTCCATCAATTGTTTTAGCTATAGGAACATTTTCATTTAGAAAGCACTTTTCTGAAATATATTAACACAATGCCACATGCGTTCTTGATGATCATACACCAAATACATAATGCCTTCGCACTCAAATTCTAACCGGCTTTAATGCGATATTTTATGTGCAATTCCAAACTTGATGGATCCAGTGTAACAGACTCTAAATACCCTGGTTTATGTGCACCCAATACCTCTGAAAATAATTTGTATTCCTTCATACAGTCAATTTATCAATACCCACTACATTTGGTATGAACCACATTGTTTGTAACAAATTCGACTTGTAATTAGAAGATTATATTTTTATCTGGATGGTTTGTAGTCGTTCGTTATTCCAAACAGGATTTATGCCTATGCACACCTATCTGCCATAATGCAGGCTTTTGTAAGAGCTGTGTTTATAAAGCAGTCCGATTAAAACAATCAAACTTACTTTTCCGTATTTTTGGGCTACAATAGTGTTATGAAAGTAATAGTAAATGTGAATGAGGAGCAAATAAGTCATTTGCTAGATTTCCTTGAAGAGAATAAGTTTGAATGGATGAACGAGGAAGAGCTGTCGGATGCCCATAAAGCTATTATTGATAAACGACTTGACGCAATTGAAGGTGATCCATCGCGGTTACGGCCTGTGGATGACTTCTTTCGTGAGTTGAGCAAATCTCTATGAAGTATTCCCTATTAATTGATAAGGCGGCTGAACAGGATATTGCTGACACCATAAGTTGGTACAATGAACAACAACATGGTCTTGGTAACGAATATTTGGAAGAGCTTAAATCAGCATTGGAGAGACTTCGGGAAAACCCATTATTGTTTAGAATCCGGTATCGAAATACCAGAATGGTCTTACTGAAACGATTTCCATTCTTTGCACACTTTTACGTTGATCAGGAAAAGAAAGTAGTTACCATCCTGAGTGTTTTATATGCCGGTAGAGAACCACAACTGTGGTTAGATCGAACAATGAAAAGAGAACAGGAAAATGAAAAAATATCCGGAAAAAGAAAAATAGAACCTGAACAGGATCAAAATCTTGAAATTTAGTTTAAGGATTATTAGTTCTATTGAAAATTATAATTCTGTTTGTTAATCCAGGGGTATTTTATCTTTTTGCCTGTTACTGAAAGCCTGTATTTAAAATCCATTTCACAATTTTCGTGATTTAAGTTGGTTATGTAGGTTCCTTCGTATTGCTGCGATGAAAACATACTATTCGGGCAGAAAGGGTGATCAGATCAACGCCCAACGCCTGCGGACGCTATTAATTTTAAATCTGGATGAAAAACTCCTGTTTCGCCTTCAAATATTTTTTCCAGATCGTAATTCATATAAATGCTATGAGTAAATATTAACCGATAAAGGATTTGGTCTTTATTACAATTTTTTTGTGAGTTGTTAAGGGGCGGCCAAATAGATAATGTTCAACAATTCTTTATTTATTGAACACACCAGTTGCAAAACGACTAATTGCCAAGAAAATAATTTACTTTATCCCATTCAAAATCCTCACAAATATCATAACCAATCCCCCTAATAAATATCTCATTATTAATTCCTTTTTGCAACCAATCATGTACCAATTTAGGTTCTAAGAGGTAGCAAAATATATCTAAGAATGAATCATTAAATAAATGTCCTATGTAATGAACCGTTGTTATCTTTTTTAGATTCATGATTAGCTCATCTTCTAATTCTCGCGCGGTTCTTAGTTCATCTTCAATTGGCAAGCCCCTTTCATCTATACTTTCCAAGTCTAAGGCAATCGCAATTTTCAAAAACCAAGGATAGTTATGTTTTAAACTAAAATGGGCGTAACCATAATTGAACATACCGATTGCAGGTTTACCATCCACCATAGTGGATTCCCACATATAAAAAGATTCTACAGGATAAATATTAACCGAATTATCCGAGCTCAACTTCTTTTTGCCTTTTTTATTAAACATGGTTTCCAAGTGACATTAAAACAAATATATACAAGAATATCTCAAAGGATCCCCAAAAGCACTGCGGAGCAATCAGCGTAATCCGGAAGATTCTTATTATCGTTAGGTGAAGGAAATTGAGTGGAAGTTAATTGATAATCTATTAATTGCTTGCACTCAAAAACCGGAACACCGGGTAAACCGATACGATTAATGGTTGAATAAAACTATTGAATTGCGATTTTCAATTTCGTGGAAACCGCACCCTTTCAATTCCTGAATAATCATAAACTGTAGGATCCACGGCAATAACCTCATTGGTTTTCAAATTGCGAATTAATACGAAGTCGTGATCCGCAAAGAAAGGAGAATGAAAAAGGGGATGAATATTAACACCCAAAAAATGGAGTTCACCAATATAAGGTTGAGCTTTCCAGATATTTGATAATTGCTCTTTCTGTAAAAGATAATTACATGAACTGGAAAAAAATGCCGCGTAACCGATGCAGTTGGCTTTTTTCGTGTGAATTAATTCATTCGGATCGGATTTACACGGCTTGGTGGTGAACTGTAAATATCTTGCAGTAAGAATCAGACTTTGTTCGATTACTCGGCTGATATTGGCTTCCGATTCATTCAAATTGTTCTTTTCAACATAGTTGATCAAAGCCGTGTCTTTAATCTTATAATTCTTCCGCTGATCAATGGAATGATACGAAACCGTGTTGCGGTAAATCAAACCCCTAAACAGAATGAAAAAAACGAATAATGTAACCGTTGATAAAAGAACTTTCTTAATTCTTTTCATTTTTTAATTATCCAACATTTTCCTTTTCTTCCACTCAAACTTTCCTATGTTTTGCGCATTTCTTGTTTCCAGATCTGAAAGCATTTCATCCATTACTTCGCGAGATATCCATCTGCCATTAAAAAATGCTCCCCGAATTTTCTGCGTATTTTTAATGTCCTCCAAAGGATTTGCATCCAACAGGATAAGATCTGCAAATTTCCCGACTTCAATGGTTCCGATTTTGTCCTCAATTCCCAGCCATTGCGATGGTAGTCTTGTCGCAGAAATCAGTGCTTCTTCTGGTGACAGACCTGCTTTTACCAGAAGTTCCAATTCATCGTGAAGTGCAAATCCCCAGATTACGCCCGAACATCCGGCATCGGTTCCTGCGACCAATGGTATTCCGGCATCCTGAAATGCCTTTACTAATTGGTTATTAAAATTTATCAAATCCTTAAGATGCGCTATTCTTTTGTTATCGGCGCCTTTGTTATAATTATTAGAATGGAGCCACTTGTCTTGCATTAGCGGATGGATATATGAAAATCCCTTCAGTTTTTTTATGCTATCCAGAGATTCCGCCTGATCGGTGATGCGCTCAATAGTAATCAGTGTTGGCGTTAACCACGTTCCGCTTCGTTTGGCTAACTGAACAAATAACTGAATATCTTTATTGCTGAAATTATTTGATTGCTTTGCAAATTCTTCTGCGTGTGCCACCATACCAAAATTCGGAACTAATGCTTTTTCAATACTGTCACTAAAATCGTTTGGGATATGTCCCACCACCTTCATTCCCTGTTTTACCGCTTCTTCTGCAATCGCCAAAAAAGTTTCCTTATTTAGTTGAGAATACACCTTAATAAAATCGTACCCCTCGGCTTTTGCCATTCGCACAGATTGTCGCCCATCTTCCGGGGTATTGGCAATCCGTCCATCTCCTTCGCCCCCGTTGATCAGTGCTGCGAGAGCCATTCGCGGTCCAATTACATTCCCTTCTGCAATTTCATTTCGCTGAGCAAAATTTTCAACCCTAGCATTCAGATCAAAAATGGTGGTTATGCCATTTACAACGTAAAGGAGCATTGCATCCTGATCATTTACAAAAAATGTTGCGCCCTGAGTCGGATACGACTCTCCGAAATTTATATCGGCAAAGCCGTGTACATGCATGTCAATTAATCCGGGGATTAACCATTTTCCCTTTCCATCGATTATTTGTGCAGAATCCGGAACCGGTTGATTTATCGATTCTATTTTATGATTTCGAATCACTACAGTTGCACCGGTAATTATTTCATTTCCGGATGTCATTGGAATTATGTTAACTCCTGTTAAAGCATACAGATCCAATTTTGCAGATGCGTTGGTCGACTGGACATCTTTTTTCGTTTTAACACATCCACTAATTAATATCAGCAAATAAAAAATGGAAATTATGATTCTGATTTTCTGTTGGAACATCCCGACCAAATTACATAAAATAACACGTACAGACATGTAGGAAAAGTTCTTATCCTAATTAGACCGAATCCTGGTACAGAAATTTATTAAAAGGAAATGGTCAAATGCAGATCAGGGCTTTTAACACGCTTTCCGCTCAAATGTTTATCGTGTTCGCGGGTCGTACAATCATTGCAAATCCAGCGTTCAGGCACTTGGGAAACAAAGGTCAGTAGCGAGGATGCTACGGACAGATGGTATGATCGCTGTTGGAAATTGAAGTACGATTTCAGATCGACGAAGAATGAACCGCTTAAAAACGGCACATGTTTCTTTTGCGATTTTTGTATTCAAATCTACTGAGTATGTTTCCACTTTTCAATCAGCTTTGCGTTTGCCAAAAGGTTCCCGAGCATAAACGTCTTACTTTGTTTTAAGGCAACGGACTGTGATATTTCTTCCTTTATAACACCAGACTGGTTAATGTAATTGGAATGCATAAACCAAGTTCCGGATTCATCCTTCAGTATATATCCTGTGTGAAAATCTAAACCCACAATGAAGGCGGAATTAACCGGTTGTGTTTTTAAATAATTCTGCAAATTTTCTATTTTAGAATAGTGTTTTATATCAACACAAAGTTCCTTAATCAACACCGATGAAGCCGATTGGGCAAGTTTGATGCGTTCAAGGGTAAAACCCAGATCAACAAGCGTATTGGTAATAAAATATCCGCAGGCAATTTTTCCTTTTCCCGGTGTTCGTGTCATCCCGTTAAAATCCCATTTTGTTCCCGACCAATATCCAGGGATATCTAAATTCAATCGATGAAAAAGAAATTCTGACACCACACTATCCGATGAATCCGCGCTATTTTTCTGAAAGTGGAGAATAGAATCTTTAAATGTAGGATAATCCAATTCTGTGTATAATCCACTTAGTTTCCCTTCTTCATTTAGGTTCGTTGTATTCGGACTGCAATCCCATGCAAGGATTAACAAAGCGATGGGTAGGAGGAGAGTTTTATTCATATTAATAGAGATCTAATATCTAACTCAGAAAGTCATAAAACTATTTCACATTAAATGGTTATCCGCAAGGATACACAAGGATTGTAAAACGGTTGGATATCGATGTACAATCTCTTTACTCACTTTTTTCTTGATAAAAAAGTAAGCAAAAAATCAAGTAGGAAAGAAAGCTGGCAAGCGCACATTTCATTTTGTTCTTTTCACTACTAAAATGGAAGTGATCCAAAGGTTAGTGTAATTATGCGTGGGATCATTTCGCAATTATCATATAGAAGTTCATATTCCCGGCTACCGGCGCTTCCCAACACAACCACTTTTTTCCTCTAAATTCGAAGCGAACATTGCCCTTGTTATGAAATTCTTTCACGATCTCATCTTTACGCAGTATTACGAACTTAAACAAAAAGGTCGCCCGGTGGAAGCTTCGAAACGAACAGCCCTGATCATGGTTTCCGTGATTTTCTTTCTGATCGCCCTCGATGCCTTGCTGATCGTTTATAAAATCGGAATCATCAGTAGTCTCAATACCCCAATGTCTGGACGAGCTGCCGGTAAAATATTCGGATTGTTGATCTTCGGAGCTTTGTACGGATTGGTGTATTTCCTGTTCGGACAAAAAGAAAAATATCAGTCCATTATTGATTCGTATGAAAAGCTTTCCGATGAAGATCAAAAGCAAACTTTTAAAAAAGGCATGAAGAATTTCGGCTATGTATTCGGAGGGCTGCTCTTTTTATTAGTTGTTTTAATGGTGTTCTGAAAAATTATTTATGATCAGAATACATCCACGATTTCAATGTGGCTAAGAGTCCAATGATGCCTGTGGCGAACAGAATCACATAACTCGCAGAATTTATTTCGTAACCTTCCCCACCCGGACCGGCACCAAACAAACCGGGAATTGCCCAAGGAAAATACTGACCAATTCCAATAAACGCCACCAGATTCGCCAGAATTAACGTAAGCACAACAAAGCCGAATGCGAGCAGATAACCACGACCTTTTGTTGCAAAATACGCCGCTACCGGTGTGAGAATTAATGTCATCAACATCATTTTACAGAAGATGATTAATTCTTTAATCACGTAATCGGATTGCCATCCCGGAATGTGCATGAGCAGTCCGATTGTTATCGCACTGATCAGAAACAGCAAGGAAAGAAGAATACCGAATGTTAGTCCGACCAATAATTTTGAAAACACAATTTCCCGTCGGCTTACCGGCAAAGCAAGTAAATCTTTGGCTGTGTTGTCTGCGAATTCGCGACCGAAAATCCATGCCATTGAAACGCCGGTTCCAATGAGTCCGAGTCCGGCAAAAACTTGTTTCAGGAATGAAAAATAGGCGCTCCAGTTTTTGCCTTCCAGCATATTGGCTTTCCCGCTCATCATACCAAGCCTTGATGCTTCTTCGGGATGCAATTGCACGTACATCAGCAAACCAAGCATGCAGGGGAGAAATAAAAACAACAGGATAATCACTTTTGAAAAACCGGATTTTCGGAGTTTCAATGTTTCGGTTTTTATAGATTGAATAAAGAGATTCATGATACTTTTTGGGATTCGATAATTCGTAAAAAATAAGATTCGAGATCTTCCCTTTCCACTTTTAAAAGTTTGGGGGCCACGTTGTCGTAAACCATTAACCGGGCAATTTCTTCCGGGTGTTGAATGGCTTCTTCATCTGTAATTTCGAGTTGCTTTTCCGGATTAATGTTCACTTCGTAGCCATGTTCTTTCAATCTGGAAAAAGCTGTCTCCCGATCATTTGATTCAATTACCAGACGCTCACGGCAAAGTGCTTTCAGTTCATCGGAAGTAACCTCCTGAATAAGTTTACCATTCGAAATAATTCCGATTCTCGACGCAACTCTTGAGATTTCCCCGAGGATATGACTTGATATAAAAACCGTTACGCCGTGATTGCGGGCCAGATGGGAGAGCAAGTTCCGTATTTCAACAATACCGGCCGGATCCAATGCATTTGCCGGCTCATCGAGAATCAGTAAATCGGGTTTGTGCATCATGGCTTTAGCAAGTCCGAGCCGCTGTGCATTTCCCTGTGAAAGATCCTTTGCTTTCCGGTTTCGAAACTGTGCAATATTGAGTTCTTCCATGATTGTTTCAACAGCCTTCTTCTCCTTTATTCCTCGGAGATCGCGCATGATGTTCAGATTTTCTTCCACCGTTAAACCGGGATAATGATGCGGTGCTTCCACCATATATCCCACGCGTTTCCAGACATAGGTGTTGCCGGGTTTTACGGGTTCGTCAAAAAGATTTACCTCGCCGGAATCGGGTTTTATCATGCCGAGTAGCATTCGGATTGTCGTTGTTTTCCCGGCACCGTTTAAACCGATAAAACCATAAATCTCTCCTTTTCCAACCGTAAGCGATAAGTCGGAAACGGCTTTGAACGATCCGAACGAACGGCTCAGTTGATGTGTATTAATTACGTCTTTCATTTATTTTATACCGACCATTCGGTTTGTGACTTTGTTCATTCTGACGACGATTTAATTCAATTTGAGGAAGGCAAATCGTGTCAGTTTTAACAGAATGTTCTTTCCCTTTTGGAGGAAAGTTTGTTCTGTATAAATTTTAATACTTCTCCTATTGGATACACCAGGATTGCGAATCGGTTTATGCATCGATGAACAATCTCTTTTCCTCACTTTTTTCTTGATAAAAAAATAAGCAAAAAATCAAGTCGGAAAGAAAGCTGGCAAACGCACAATTTATTTTGTTCTTTTTTATTCTACAATTAAAGTGATCCACAAATTGGTGTAATTAGGCGTAGAAACTTTTAAAATTATTTATACAGCAAACATTGCATACATATCATCCATTATCTTTTTCAATTCCTTGTGTGATTGAAGAAAGCTCTGTTTCACCAAAAGCCGGATTCCCAATCCATCGATATTATTCACAAATACATGGGCCAGGGTTAATGATTTAATATCGTTTTTGATCTCACCCTTTTTTTGGGCAGTTTTGATCACCTTATCCCATGCCTTCACTTCCTTGTCGTGGAGAGCGACGAATTTGTCGCGGTACCCCGGAAAAACCCGCAAAACCTCAAATATTAACGCCATGAAATTGAAATCCAGTTCCCCTCCTTCTGCTTTTTGCAGTTCCTTCGTTGAATCCTTCAATTGCTGAATGTAGTCGTTGAGAAATCCTCTCAGACTCGTCTGATCAAACTTTGAATAATCCACTTCAGCAAACGGAAGCACAAATTGATTTACAATTTCTTCAAACACTTCCTCTTTGCTTTTGAAATAATGGTAGAATGCACCTTTTGATAATCCGGACGCATCCAGAATCTGATTCATTGTTACCGCTTTAAATCCGCTCTGCAAGAAGAGTTTGAAAGAGCATTGCAAGATGTGTGTTCGGGTATCCATTTAACAAACCGACCATTTGGTCTGCGCAAAGAAAAGGAAATTTTGAATAACTGGAATCATTTTTTATCTATTGGTTCACCTTATGGATACACCAAGATTGCGAATCGGTTTATGGATCGATGGACAATCTCTTTTACTCACTTTTTTCTTGATAAAAAAGTAAGCAAAAAATCAAGTCGGAAAGAAAGCTGCCCAGGCGCCCTTTATCATTTGTTGAAAATCTGGGAAAGAAGTGTCAAGCACTTTCCCGATTTTCTGCCAAATGACAAATTCCCGCCGGGGCTATCCCGCCTTTCCGACTGCCCACCCACGTGTTCTTATTCAAGTATTAGGATCCGCTTCGCACAATTCATTTTGTTATTATTAATACTAACGGTTGTCGCTTGGCGATGTGGCGGTAGTGTTTAAATTTTAGTAATAATGATTTCGATTTTTTTTCTGATCGCATATAGTCCAACACCCTGAATATAAATGGTGCATAGAACTTCCTGAGTTTGTCTATGTGAAAGAGAATATTTAAAATTGGCTTCATAGGTAAATTCCAACCATGTGGTATCTGAGTATTTAGGCTCCTTTGACATTTGTCCAAATATGTCAAAATCATATCTCCCACAAAAGGTTACGATGCTATCTTGATTAGATTCAATCATTGAACAAAGACTTAAGCAGCTTTCCGATATTTCCACACCTGACGGATCTATATCGGAAAAAATAAATTTATTAAGCAATCCGTCAAAACCTAAAGGAGGATATGAGAAATCATGGTAGGTGAAATTCACACATTGCGAAGTTGGTTGATATTGAAAAGCCGGTTCAATCAAGATATCATAGAAAATAGCGTGTCCACCACTGATTCTAAAATGTTCGGAATTTAACAACTGGTTGTCACAGAAGTTATCATATGATACTAATCCCATGGTTTCAAAGAAACTAGAGGTGCATCGATCACTAATCACCTTCATCGAATTGGTATCACCCTTCAATGTATCTATCACAATTCTCCATTTGTTTTGGCCAAATAGATTCTTGTCGAATGGAAGATTAGGACCATGACCATACGAGGAGGGTAAATTCCTTATGAAACTTGGAAATGTGTCCAGATTCTGTTCATAAACGGTTGCGATATATTCAACTTTTTGATCAACATTAAATCCCATTTGTAAAATCGACTTCATGCCTAGATTGTCGTTCTGAGCTGTTAATTTAATACCCCAACTACATAAGAAAATGCTAAATGTTATAATTATTAATTTGCTCATATTCTTGTTTTAGTTTCTAGCTAATTAACTAAATTAGCTTGATGTATTTGCATATACCGCCAACTACAGGTATATCTTAATTATACGGAGAATCATTTTTTTATTCAGCGCTGATAGAAAGAAGAATCGATTACATCCTCATTTAATAATGTTTGCACGCTAACACCCGATTTTTCTTCTGAATATATGAACCGGACATTCCGTTCATCAAACTCATGATTTGAAAGAAAACTCAGTTTCAACCAATCGTCTGTTACCTCTATTGAAACTGAAATATCGTAGTTTCCGTCATTCACAAATCTGAAATCCTTATAACCATAAACAACGGTTGCGTCGCTTCCCAATGGAGAATAGCGGTCTGCTTCGGTGTAAATATCTATAGAATGAGCGTGTCGTTCGGTGACCGTCATTCCCGTCCTTAATGCCAGAAAGTACAGCGCGCCGGAAAGCTGACAAAGTCCGCCCCCTGCTTCGCGTTTCAATTTGCCGTTAACCAGATTTCTCCCTTCCCGATAACCGCGTTTAGTCGTTGGATTTCCAACCCGATTCCAAAACGAAAATGTTTCACCGGGTTTAACAATCAATCCCGAAATAGTAAGAGCAGCTAATTTCAGATTGTGCACTTTATTGGCTGTCCAATCGCCCGGCATAATGCGCTGTTCCAAATCTGTTTTATACTTGAATGAAGCCGGGTTTTCAGATTTTTGAAATGCAAAATGCAAATCCGGATTGCGCCAATCCGACAAAAACCTTTTTAATAAGGGGAGTTGCAGCCGCAAAACTTTCGGGACAAGAAATCGAAGGACAATTCTCACAGCTTTCGAAGTAAATACATTTTATAAGAAGCGAAATTCCGGAGCGGTGTTTTGCAAAACAGGATATCCAGATGCACCACATACTTCCTGAGAAACTCAGGTATTCGGTGAACCGGAAAAAGAGCGACCCCACCGGTTTTCATAATTTCCCATCCCGAATTTTTCCAATATTCTTCCTCCTGATTTCCGAAGGATGTAGATGCATGCCAGTTTTCCGTAGTGCGTTTAAATATATTTCGTCTTCGTGTAGTCGGAACATCAAACAAAAAGATCCCGCCGGGCCTGAGCGTGCGATTTACCTCGAGAAAAATGGAATTCACCGCTTGTTTTTTAAGATGCATTAAAAGGTGAAAAGAGAAAATCATATCAACCGAGTTATCCTGATATGGAAGTTTATTACCGGTTGTAACATGAATCTTTTTATCGGTAAACTTTTGTTGCGCAATAGATGCCATCGCGTTGGAAATGTCAACTCCTTCATCCGCAAATTCCAGAAACCTTCCGCTCCCACATGCCAGATCCACTATCAGATTTTGATTCGGATGTTTGCTAAAAACTTTCTTTAGAAAGGCTCTTTCCTGTTTGTCGATGTACTTTCCGTATGAGTTGCCAAACCGGATTTCATCATAATCCGGCGCCAGAATCTCGTAATAATCTTCTACCTCCGGATTAAAAATTGGATTCTCCGTCATTACGCCAAAGTTAAGAGAAGGATGCAAACTTGCAGAACGTCAGGTAATTCACCGATTGCATAAGGAGATCAATCACAGATTCAGAATTAATCCGTGAGTGCGGAAAACCGACATCTGAATTTGGAAAGTTAACACATTAAAAAGGCCCTCATCTCGCGATGAGGACCTCTTAAAAAAAAGACAAAGGGACTTTTAGATCGTTCAATTCCTGAGAAACATTTCACAGGAATCAGGTTCCTATTCAAAAATTAAAGTTAAGACTTTTTCTTGAGTAAAATAGCAATTTTGTTAAAATCTGCGGCGGCGTTGATTACATTTTCAAAATGCGGGTATTCGGCAACCGGATATTCAATGGATTCGTAGTATTCGTCAACATTTATTATCAGCTCATCTCCTTTTATTTCATAAGAAGAAATAAAGCCGAGATCTCTTTTATTCTGACGATCGTAAACCACTTTCATATTTAAACTGTCGAGATTCACCAACTCATATCCTTCCGGAATTTTAACGACAATGCGCCGGATGTATTCGTGATTATAGGCATTCGAAACTTTTGTCTCCCGTTTCCCCTCCTGATACAACTCGGCTTGCGGCCCGATGAGTTTCCCCACATTTATAAGATAGTTGCTTCCCGCCTTTTGTATAAATTCTTTGGATCTGAATTCCGCTTCCACTTCGAGAGGTTTTTCCCCAAAGTCTTCGGGCTCCAGATTTTTCACTTCCATCGAAGTAATTTCCATGTTCTCATCAAAATATTTAACCAAAGCTTCTTTGAGTTCCTGCTGACGATCTTCCTCCAAAGTATTCATCATCGTTTGTTCGAAGCCGGCTGCATATCCGGTTATTTCTCTTTTAACTTCCACCTTGGCGTTGGTGAGATCATCGAGATGCAGGGTTACTTCGAGACGGTCAAGATTTTCTTCGGCCGGAATGGCATCCATAAATTTCACTTTTCCGATTCCGGAACTCACTCCGCCGAGGGTTACCATTTTAATGAAATACCCGTTGTTGTTTACATATTTAAAAGGCGGGTAACCATATCTGCTGGTTTTTTCTCCCGGACACAAATACTTGCCGGTTTTCGGAAAGTAAAACATCAGGTAGTCGAGGAAAAGATAACATTCAAAATCCTTTTCAAACCGAAGATCTGTTCTGTCGGATGTATAAACAATTTCGTAGTCAATACCCATTTCATTAAATATAGAAGCGTACAACTGCATAATATAAATATCGCTGAACAGGCCGCTTTTGATACTACTTTTCAGATCCTTGGAAAAATTCACGGAAATCCCGAGAAAATTGAAGTTGAGAACAGCAAACTCCTTTTTAATATAGTCTTCCACATAGCGAATCTTCTTGTCGGTGGAACCGGATTGAGGAATATCCATCTTCTTCATTAATTTGAGAACACCGTCTTTTTTCGGATTTACATCACTCACCAATTTGCCGACACCTTTAGAAAAATTAGTGTATAAATCGAAAGAAGATCCCTGATAAGTGTTGCGGTATAAATAATGACCAACAGCTCCTCTGTTCGCGAAATAATCTGAGTATTTTTCTTTTGGAAGTCCGGGAAGATCCTTTGCTGTGGCAAAAAAGAAATTCCGGTCGTCGTAATTCGAATCCTGAATCATTTCCGGGAATCCGTTAAACGAATGAAATTTATTAATCAGATTTAGCGGTGTAATTACAATGCGGGTCGCTTCTCTTTTTAAAGAATGACTTTGCATTGCCGCGTAACTTCCACTGGTTCTGGGTTGTTTCGGATAAATATAATAGTACTCAATTTCATCGCCTACTTCAATACCCTCTAATGCGAAAAAGCGCTTTTTAATAAATGATTCCTCTTCCTTTTCTTCCAGAATACTGCCGTTATCCAGATTAATGATTTCACCATTGGGTTTTATCACCCTGGCTTCTTCAACGATTACGTAATTCTCTGTGCTGTACCGACTACCCGGCATATACACTTTATTGTGTTCATTTATGGCCTCCTGATCGTTGAGATGAATAATTACATGTTCCATATAATATTCGATCGCCTCACGGTCATCCTGATAAAATATTTCTGATGCAGATACATGTTTGATATAAACGGCTGATTCTTTTTTCTCAACCTCAGACAATTCGTGAACGGTCGGGTTTTCATCCCATTCGTAGCTCAGCAGCCATGATGTCTGGGCTTTAGAAAGAACTGATGAGAATAGAATTAATAATAGTAAGGTTAATTGTTTCATGTGTTATTCAAATCTTTTTTAATACAATAGTTTCATTAAAAGCATCTGAAATGCCATCGAGTAATTTATTCCAATCGGTAAAATACGATTTGTCCATAACGAGGACCGAACGTTCCAGTTTTAAAGTGTAAATCACCTGGCGACCTTTCACCACATAATCAATGGTAAAATGAAAGTCTCTGGTAACCCCGTCGAAGTTTTCCGGAACCGATTCCAGTTTATAACCTTCCGGAATATCTAATATGAGAACCACCGTGTGCAAGTCGCGGAAATTGTAAACAAAAGGGACATTGCGCCGGTCGTCGATTCGTTTTCCAATTCGCTTATGCAGATTCATATCTACATACATCTCATCTTCATACGAACTCACAAAGCCGGGAATCGTGAATTTATAATCCACTTCGATCGGTAATTCCTTGTCTTTTAAATTCCGGATATCAATGCTGTCGAGATGAAATTTATTCGTGCCTTTTTCGAGAATTGCCCGAAAATATTTTTCTCTTTCTTCCCGCTTTTCTCCCGACAATCTGTAACCGATATCGTCTTTATAATAACCGGTTACCAACAGATTTGCATCGCCTTTAATATTGCTGCCGGAAATGCTCAATCTGCAGGTATCTATAAATTGCGTAAACGAAGGCGGAGCAATCGGGACATCATAAACTTTAAATTCTGTATCTGAAAAACTTACCAATGCCTGTTTCCCCTGTATATGATCCGACACTTCGCCAAACGGAATATGCTTGTCGGTTGCATCCAGAAAATGAGGTTTGTTGTTTTCGTCGATCCACGTTGCGATCATGTGGTTGTCGCTTGAGGGAGTGGGTACTTTATCATAATTATACGGAATATCCCGCGTGCCAATCCAGGTTAAATACGCTTTGATTCCTGCAATTCCGAGCATGTCTTTCAGAATACTCGCCATGTCTTTACAATCACCGAAACGCTTGGTACAAACCTTTCCGGCAGGTCTCGGAACAAAACCCGCGAGCTCGTATTCAAAAGCGATGTACTGAATATTACTCTGCACCCATTTAAAAATTGCATCCACTTTTTCGCGCTCCGATTTCAGATCATGTGTAAGAGAATCAACGATTTCCTTCATCGCATCTACGCCATCCGTTTCGTCGTCGTATCCTTCAATTAATGAGCGATACCACTTGTGTAAATTCTCAACCGAACCCACAACCGGCTCACGACCCTGTGGCGTTTTATACGATTTAATAAATGTGTGAATCTGGGGAATATAAAATCGCGGTGACGGACCGTCAAATTCGAATTCAAATCCGTCGACGTTTTTCATCGTCCACGTTATTACATTTAAATTTCCCTCTTTGGTTTTTTGGGTTGTAACATCTTCTTCTTTTAAATTGGTAAATACATATCCGATTTCCACATCGTCCGGATACGAAACAGAACAAAGAATTTTTTCGGAAGGATAATAACTCTGCATACTCACAGCCGTCATCAATTGTGGGAGTTTAACATCCAACGTGTAATTAACCTCCGTTTTCACGCCCTTATTTACACCATAAAAATAAAATACCTTTTGTTTGGAATCGTCGTAGAAAACCCATGAACTTTCATTCACCCCATCACGAAAAGATTTAACTGGAACTCTTTTGTATTTACCATTTTTCTTCGGAATATAGGTGTTCGCTGCAAGTGATTTCAAACCAAAAAAAGAACTGTAATGAACCGTTTCTTTTTGCGCTGAGGAAACATCGTCTTTTAAATAAAGAGTTTCTTCTTTTATACTGTGTGTAACTGCAGGCTTCCCATCCACCATGCGGATATCATACCGGTGTTCGATGGCGAGATGATAGGCATCCTTATCCGGAAATTTTGCGGCAATAGAGTCCACATTCTGCGCTCCGGCATAAAAGGAAATTAAAAAAAATAAGGAGATGCCGAAGCTGATCCGTTTCCAAGGATAAAAAATTCCACTCAAATTCGGGTACCCGCCGTTGTGTTTTACATTTATTCGTTGCGGGTATAAAATGTTTTTCATCAGAATTCTCCTCCGTAAAATGTGTTGTCGAAATAATAGCGTGTTTTAGTTAACGCGCCTTTGTTGTTGTAGTATTTGCACAGGCCGTTCAGCTCACCGTGAACATAAGTGAATTCAATATCGGTTTTGCCGTTTGTATAATAGCGTACAAAGGTTCCGTTATATTCATCCTTTACATAGGTTCCCTTGTACCACATGGTTCCGTCGGAGTAATACGCAACAATATCTCCGCTTCTCCAGCCTTTGTCGTAATGCAATGTTTTAAAAATTTTGCCTGTGGGATAATAATAGGTATACTCACCATCGTATTCGTCTTTTTCGATGGTAAATTCAATAGACTTTTTACCGTTTTGAAAATACGCTGTTACCGTTTGTCGCTCGCCATCGACCGGAATTTCTTCTACTGCTTTTCCGTCTTTCCCGAGATAGCTGTATCCAACCAGAAAATTATCAATGTACCGACGGATTATTGCCAGATCACCCGTAGGAACGTAATATTTACAATTCCCCTGACGCAAACCTTCCTCGAAATATTCTTCATACATCACTTTACCATTATCAAAATATTCGGTGTATTTGCCATCAAGGTCTCCGTATAAATAACTGTATTCAGCCTGTAGTTTTCCATTTTTAAAATACTCAATTCCCTTTCCATGCCGGTCTCCGTACAAATAGTTAATTCGCTGACTTTCCTGACCATTTTCGAAATACCAGATCCATTCGCCATGTCTTTTATCGTTCACGAATTGACCCTTGGTTGAAATTTTACCATCTGCATTGTACCAGACAGCTTCACCGTCGACCACCCCGTTTTTATAGTTCAGTTTAACCCGTGTCTGCCCATTGGGATATTTTAATTCTAGCAATCCGTTTCCGTTATCTAACCAGACTTTTTGGAAATGGCCCATGGTATCGTAATAAAGACCACCATAATAATCTCCATGTTCGTAATATATTTCGGAGGTAATTCTTCCGTCCTGACCATAATAGATCTGCCAACCGTGAAGTTCTCCCAGATCGTAATAAGATTTAGAAGTAATTACTCCTGCCGAATTTCGTCCGATGTATTCGCCTTGTCTTTCGTCGTCAACATAATATCCTTCCGTGGTAATAACCTTTCCGTCTTTTGAAAATTGAACATAATCCCCCTGAACCAAACCGTCAACCGTTTTATATCTGGTTTTCACCTGACCCAGATTGTAGAAATACTCAATGGTTCCGTTTGAAACTCCTTCTTTAAAATTCTCTGTTGCTTTTAATATTTTATTCGGATAATATAATTTTCGTTTCCCGTGTAATTCCCCTTTTTGCATTTCACTTTGCAAGTACATGTAGCCACGGGTATTGTATCCTTTGTATTCAATCGCTTTTCCGGTCTTTTCGCCTTTAGACAGAACTTTTCCTTCTTTAGAATAAAAACTGTATTTAATTAAATCTCCTTTTTTATATTCTTCATCGCTCAACTTTTCACCACTCGGATAATACGTTGTTGAAACACCGGAAATTTTCCCTGTCTCATCCAACACATTTTTTACGAGTAGAGAACCGTCGTTGTAGTACGATGAACTTTCTCCAACGAGTTTATTGTCTTTATACCTGCTCTCTCTTTTGAGTTTACCATTTTCAAAATAGATTTTCTCGAACCCGTCGTATTTCCCGTCTTTAAATGCGGCTTCATACGACAGGTTTCCATTGTCGTACCATCGCCTTTCAATTCCCTGGATCAGATCATTTTCGTAATTCATAGAATCCGACATTTGCCCGCTCGGAAAATATTTCAATAAAAGTCCGTTGAGTTTGTCGTCTTTATACGTTCCTTCCAAATAAAGTTTGCCGTTCTGGTGATAGGTTCTTACCGGGCCGTTGAGCACTCCGTTTTTATAAACCACCTCGCGCCGGATTCCACCCGTCTGATAATAATATTTTACATCGCCATCGAATAAATTATCTTTAAAAGTGCCCTTTTGAACTAAAACCCCGTGATCGTTATAGCTCTCATAATCACCGTTGAGATTACCCTGAGAATAATTAATTACTTGACTGAGCACACCCATGTGATTGTAAGTCTTCCAGGTTCCGTCTTGTTTATCATTTTTAAAATTGCCCTCCGTGCTCATCGAACCGCTTTTATTATAAAACTGCCAATAACCCCGATGCGTTGAATTGGTGTATTCCCCGATGCCGATCAGGTTGCTGTTTTCATAGTGATATTCAATTTTTCCCGAGCCATCTTCCTTTTCGTGCATACCGAATAAATCTGTAAAGTTTCGGCTGTACCACGACAGGAATGCATTGGTTTTAGATTGTTTAGCGCGAACTGTTTTTCCGATTTTAGAATTCGGATCCAGATTACGCATCAGGTAATAACTCATTCCTTCAAATACCCCGTCTTTATACAATTTCTCAAAAAACGGTTTGTAGTATTCGTTCCAGAACCCTTCTTCATCACTGTCGACAGAAGACAAACTGCTCAACAGAAGATAGCTTTGTTTAACAATGGGTTCTTTGAGTTTCGATTCAACTTTAAATTTTTTATTAAAAGAGAATTTGTTCCGGATCAGCTCATCGATATCCTGATAGCCCTGTTCCAGATTTTTGAGTTTGCTGTACGTTGTATCGCCATCCATGGTTCCGCCAACATAGCGATCGACGTAGATTAATACATTCACATTTGCTTCGGAATTACTTTGCACCATCAGATACATCAGATACGACATCAGCGCCTGACTTTCCCACTCGCGCGCCATACATATATTGCCGAGCATGAGGTGAGAATTCGCGTGATACGGATTCATACGAAGATTGGCGTAGATCGTCTCCATTGCTTCGTCGTAGCGATCGGCCCGCATTTCGGAAACCGCTTTGTTGTAACGCAGACTTGAATTAAAAGGAAAGAGTTTTATGCCCCGGTTGTACAGGTTGATCGCACTGTCGTACATTTTAAGTTCTGAGTACGAGGTTCCGAAATTCCGGAAGAACTCAGCCTGGTAAACCGAGTTTAACTCCAACCCTTTTTTGCAGGTCTCCATTGCTCCCCGATAATTTTCATCTTTGATCTGACTGAGCGACATTTCGTAAAGAGCGAGGGCATAATTCGTATCGTTACGATGCACTTTCTGATATTCCCTGATTGCACTTTTGTACGCCTCCTTTTCGTGGAATTCGTATCCCTTGATCAGGAAGTCAGCAGAATTCTGAACAGAATAGTTCTGCGCATACGTAAATAAAGAAGTGGTTGTGATGAGAGCCGTTAAGGCAAATAGTTTGATTGGCTGGTTCATAAATGAATCGCTGAATACTTTTGGTTTTTTGTTTGTTGAGAGGGCACAATGCTCAATGTCCCGCATTCTGTTCGGGCAATATAGCAATTTCAATTGATAGTAAAATGGTAAATGGTTTTTGTCGGATTAAATCTTTTGTCGCAAAGTGAATCCGGTTTTGAAAAAGAGAATTTTGCTTTGATCGGAAGGTGCCGACTCTGAACAATTCGGGCGTGCAATAATTCATCTGTACTTCTTCAGAATCTCGGTTGGCATTCATTTAAGTCAGACGGAATCGGTGCTCCTTAAAGCAGTTCTGCAACGTTCAGTTATTAAAAAAATAGCGGATGATCAAAATTGAACATCCGCTGATTTATTGAATTTGGTGTTTGAGCAGATATGTTTATCATGCGCGTTAGAAAGGGCTTAAGCCCTTCTCATGCCTTCGAGCATCACTTTAACCACCCCGAACAATTCCTCCTCTCCCGCAACTTCAAACGGTTGGCATTCCGACGAACAACATCAACCCAAAAACTGATGCATAAGCCAAAACACAGCAATTCCGGAAACATAACCCGATAGTGCCAGAAGCGAAATCCTTTTTAAATACCAAAGAAAGTCGATGTGCAAAATACCCATGGTAGCCACTCCGGCCGCCGACCCTATTATAAGGCAACTTCCTCCCGTACCGGCACAGAATGCAAGCAAATCCCAGAACAAATGATCCTGCGGATAAAGCGAAAGATTATACATCCCCATAGCTCCGGCCACCAAAGGCACGTTATCGACAACCGACGAAAGCAGTCCGATCACCGTGTTGATCCACCAGATACTTCCCAGATGTTCTTCTAATGAATGGGCGAGCTGGGCCAAATGTCCTGCTGTTTGCAGTGCCGCTACCGCCAGCAGAATTCCCAGAAAAAACAAAATACTCGGAGTATCGACTCTTTCGAGAACCGATGAAATGGAAAGCGACTTCCGATGCTGACTTTCCTTGTTTCTATGAAGAATTTCAGTAGTAACCCAAAGCGATCCGAGTCCGAATAAAATGCCGATGAACGGGGGCAAATGGGTGAGCGTTTTAAAAACCGGCACAAACAAAAGTGCGGCGGTTCCCATAATTAATACTAATCTTTTTTCACGCTCCGGAACGTGGATCGCTCCTTTATGTGCGAGATCATGACCGGTTGCAGTTTGCAGGTTTCCTTTCATTTTAAAACTCAGAATAGCCAGCGGAACTCCGATGCAAACCAGACTCGGTATCAGAACTTTCATCACGATGTGGGCTGCCGAAACGTTGCCGCCGATCCACAACATAATCGTGGTAACATCACCAATCGGAGACCATGCTCCTCCGGCATTGGCAGCGATTATCATTAATCCGGCGAACATCCACAGATCTTCTTTATCATGAATTATTTTCCGGAGTAAAGTCGCCATTACAATGGAAGTGGTGAGATTGTCGAGTACCGAACTCATAAAAAATGTTGTGAGTGAAAGAATCACCAGCAACTTGCTTTTGGAAGTAGTTGAAATACGTTGGGTGATGATCGAAAAACCCCCGTGTGCGTCAACCAGTTCAACAATGGTCATAGCTCCGAGAAGAAAGAACAGAATGCCGCCGATATCTCCGATGTGATGCATCAGGGTTTCATCCATTTTCAATATTCCGGACTCTCCCGAAACATGAAGAATATCGTCTCTTCCGATCGCGAGAGCAACCCAGCAGAAAACAGCAGTTAACAATGCCGAAGCAGCTTTATTGATTTTTAACGGGTGTTCCAGTGCGATGGCCACATAGCCCAGAACGAATATGATTGCAATAAATAAGTACACTAAAGGAAAATTAAGAATTGAGAATTAAAGAATTAAGAATGAGAATTGGCGGGCTTTGCCGGTTTAATTCAGGCGCCCGGAAACCTCAAATTCTGAAAACACAATTCTTTAGAAATAAGTGCGCCGGCGGATTTGCTACATGTGTTCCGGATGTAATTCTGAACGCATTAAAATTACCAGAGGAAAGGGCATTAACCTCCGGATTTTTAGATAAGATTTCGTTTTTCCTGTCCAGACTAAAATCCTCGGTGATATCGAGAACCAGTGCATTCGCGGCTAACAAATCATGCGTTACCGGGAGATCGTCTGCGTAAACTCCGCTTTCTGGAACTGAAAAATACGGTATGCTGAGAAACATATCTTCAGCCCGCTCTCCGGTATGTATCGGGGAGATTAAAACAAGAATCCGTAATACCAGTAATGCTAAATTCATAGGCTGGATTCGGCGGCAAAAGTACAAATGGAATAATATGCGTTTGCACCCGGACTAATTTTCTTGCTGCGGGTTCAGACAAACAGCATTCTCCTTGCGACTCCAGTCTTTTGTTTCCAATCCTGACCAATATCATCTTTCGGGTGTCGGGCATAAACTAATGTTGCGACCTAATTGCAAATCGATGATTAAAACGATAATAGAACCCTTCCGGATTAAAATGGTGGAACCTATTACCATGCATTCCGAAGAAGAACGGGTTGCCTTTCTCAAAAAAGCCAGATACAACCCTTTTCAACTTTCATCAGATGAAGTAATAATTGATCTGCTAACCGACAGTGGAACTTCTGCCATGAGTGCTCGTCAATGGGCGGGAATGATGGAAGGCGATGAGTCTTACGCAGGTTCTCAGTCGTGGTTAAAAATGGAAAGAGCCATCCGGGATCTCACCGGAATGGAATTTATTTTACCCACGCATCAAGGTCGTGCAGCCGAGAGAATTATATACACTTTACTCGGTGGAAAAGGAAAGACTTTTATTTCCAATACTCATTTTGATACCACACGGGCAAATATTGAATTCAGTGGTGCCGAAGCCATCGACATCCCGATTGAAGAAGGTAAACAACCGCAGACTCTTCATCCTTTTAAAGGAAATATGGATGTCGCATTATTAGAAGAACTCATCATAAATAAAGGGGCCGAAAACATCGGTGCGGTAATTCTCACCGTAACGAATAATAGCGGCGGAGGACAACCGGTAAGTATGACCAACGCCCGCAATGTTTCCCAAATCTGTCGAAAGCACGGGGTTCGCTTCCTTCTCGATATGTGTCGCATTGCCGAGAACGCCTATTTCATTCAACTTCGGGAAGAGGAATTCAGAGATGTAAGTTGCTATAACATCGCCCGGGAAATGTTGTCTCTGGCCGACGGTGCGGTAATGAGTTCTAAAAAAGATGCGCTGGTGAACATGGGCGGTTTTCTTTCCCTCCGGGATCAGGCTCTCGCCGATGAATGTAAAAACCTTTTGATTATCACGGAAGGATTCACAACATACGGAGGATTATCCGGTCGCGATATGGAAGCAATTGCGATCGGGTTGAAAGAAGTTTTTCAACCCGACTACCTGCATTACAGAATCCGGAGTACGCAATATCTGGGGGAAAAGCTCACCGAACTCGGAGTACCTATCATGCAACCAACCGGTGGTCATGCTGTATATGTGGATGCCCGAAACTTTTATAATCATATTCCGGTTGATGAATATCCGGGACAAGCGTTGGTTTGTGATCTGTACATAACCGGTGGAATTCGTGCCGTGGAAGTAGGTTCCGTAATGTTCGGTAAATATGCCGGAGACGGGTCGTTTATTCCTGCGCCGATGGATTTGGTTCGACTGGCAATTCCCCGAAGAGTTTATACGCAAAGTCACATGGAATATGTTGCTGAAGTCTTCTCCATTTTAGTGAAGAACAAGCATAAATCAACCGGATTTAAAATCACCAAAGAGCCCGAGTTCCTCCGTCATTTTACGGCGGAGTTTGAGCCGGTGGGTTTGGTTTCCGGGATGAATTGAAGAATTTATTTCATTTTACACCACAACAGTTTATCGGAAAGAATATAGCCTTCTTTTTTAGAATAAAAACTGCTGACTACCTGAAAATTCAATGGAATTCCCTTAAACACATGCGCATCAAATGTTTGCATATTATCGCGGGTCCATAAAATTTTTAGCACCGGAATTAAATTTCCTTCGATATCAAAATTGCCATCGGAGCCCACAGCGATTAACAAATATGATGATATTCCGAATGGTTGAATGCTCAATACCGATAGTTCGTTTAAACGGGCAAAAGTGTGAATGTTCTGTGCATCCGGTGAAATATTGAGTACGGTAGTTCCGGGTTGGCTCGCCAGACACATCTCGTCTGCCCATTTCAATGTCGAACTGAAACCAATGTTTTCCCGGTTATTCCAGCTCCTGCCGCCATCGGTGCTGAGATAGATATTATTTGATATATCATCAATGGATGTGATAGCAATGGAATCTCCCTTAAAATCACATTTGCTAAAAAAGCCCGGAAAATCAAACAAGGAGTTCCATGTTTTGCCGGTATCTGAACTTTCCCGAATCCATTGCCGATATTCATTCCCCGATTCATTTGAACAAAGAATTAATCTTCCGTCAGATAATGCGGAGACTCCATAAAAAAAGCGCAATCCTGTTTGGTGATAGATTTCCTTCCAGGTTTTACCCCCGTCGAAAGTTTCTATTAAAATTCCGCCAAAAGGATCTTTACCCGACATAGCAAATTGAGGAAGACCACCGGCAAGAAATCCATGCTTATCGTCTGTAAAGCACAGATCAAAAATTTGAAACCGAGAAGTTCTACTGAAATCAAAAGGCTTTGTCCAGTGTTTCCCGCCGTCATCTGTTCTGAATAATTCTCCGTTCAACGAACCCAAAAAACCCACATCCCGGTTAATAAATTCAATCATCGAAATTGCGGATGAAGAAAGAGGTAAATCTGCATCGACTTCCTCTATACTGAAAACTTCGTTCTCAAACGGAAGAACCTGAAATACCAACTCCTCTTTCTCAACACGAGTGCAGGAAAGCCACATAAGCGCGACGATTCCAAAGACCGTCTTTGATACCGTTAAAAATCTCATGGCAATAAGCGGCAATTTACCGATTGCCAATAGGTTTCTCTGCAATGCGAGAGTCAGGGTTTTGTGTCATAACTATTTTTATAGTTGTATATTTAGAAACATAGTTATAGATTCGAAACATGAAAAAAGACCTGACCAAAGCGGAGGAGCAAATTATGCAGGCTATCTGGCAAATAGAAAAAGGCTTTGCCAAAGACATTCTCGAACAACTGGCAGATCCCAAACCGGCCTATAATACAGTTCTTACCGTAATTCGCGTCTTGGTTCAAAAAGGGTTTGTGCGTTTTAATACGTTTGGTAAATCCAATGAATATTACCCCACAATCAGCAAAGAGGATTATTCTTCACAGCAATTAAAAAAAATAAAAAAGAACTATTTCAACAATTCGGCAGAAGCGCTACTCTCCTTTTTTATACGCGAGAACGATATTGATATGAGCGAACTGGACGATATACTTAAAAGTATTAAACAGAAATAAAATGAAACAACTTTGGGAAGCTCATTTATTGCTGGCTATTCTGTTTATCATTTATTGGCTGTTCCGGAATAAAATCAATTACCGGAATCGAAGAATCTATCTTTTAATGCTTCCGATTTTATCCATCGCAATTCCGTGGCTGCAGCAACATATCATACGAAGTGAAATTATTCTGAATCTGCCGGAAGTCGTAACGGGAAGTAATTACAGTACCCAAAAACCTCCGGGCATGATTCTTCTGGTTCCCTGGTATTATTCGTATTATACAGGAACGGTAATAATGCTTTTATTTCTAATTCTGAAACTTTTTAAAATTTCCCTTTCGTTCCGCAACAGTCAAACTCTTGCAGCGTATCCCGGATTCAAAATAACATCAGGTGTATCGGAACAATCCTATTCTTTTTTTAATCACATTCACATCCGGGAGGGACTTCCTGAAAAACAAAAGACAGTTGTACTTGAGCACGAGATTCTGCACGGACGATTGCTGCATTCGGCAGATCTTATTCTGATGGATATTTACCACGCTGTTTTCTGGATTAATCCACTCATGTTTTTAATTAAACGAGAATTAAAACTGGTTCATGAATTTGAAGTGGATGAAAAAATGTATCAGCGATATCAGGATGAATATCTCCTGCAATTAGTTGCGCATCAGCTTAACACCGATACAAACCAAATATACTTATCGAGTCTGTTCGGTAATCGAAAAATAATTTCCAAACGCATTTCAAATATGAAAAACAAAACAAACTTTCCTCAGTGGATTCCCATTCTCTTGTTGGTATTTACGGTAGGATTATCGCTCATTTCCTGGACCGGCAAAAATTTAGTACCCACAAAAGCTGATACGAACATGTCTCCCCCCGATTCAATATTGCCGAATACTGAACCTCCTGAATTCATTGGCGGAATGGATGCCATGGCGAAATACATCAAAGACAACATTCAATACCCTGCAGAAGCCAAATCCCAAAAAATAGAAGGTACCGTATTAGTAAGTTTTGTGGTTGACGAAAGCGGAAAAGTTACGGATGTAAAAATGATTAAAGGAATTAATTCACTTCTCGATGAAGAAGCAATGCGGGTTATTAAAAATATGCCTGACTGGAAACCCGGAACTTCCAACGGAAAAGCCATAAAAGTTAGAATGTCGCTTCCTGTTAAATTTAAATTGGATTGATAATTTCAAATCTCAGTTCAAAACAGAGATGCAATTTTTTTGAAAATTTCTTTGATGAACAGTCTCGTAGGGGTAAGGCATGCCTTACCCCTACGAGACCCCACACCCCACACCCTAAACCCAACTGTTACTGACAAGGAACCAAAACTAATCTAACCACGACCAAACTCAACACAGCACATAAAACCTCGTACACAGACAATCATGCTCAACCACTCCTCGGGTTTCCTTATCTTCGCTTCATGCGAAACCTCACTTTCCTGCTGGCCGTCTTCCTGTTTCATTTAAATATGTCTGCACAAAAAGTTCCTCCGGTCGACATTAACTGGGTGATGGTTTTCGATGGTTATAATACAACGGATCTCGCTGATTTGGTGGTAGACGAACAGGGTTATTCTTATGTGGGAATTAATTATTCGATGCAACTCACCATACCCGAACTCAATGCGAAATTCCCGTATGGAAGGCACGTCGCCCGTTTAATTTGCAGACTGGATCCCAATGGAAAACCGCTTTGGGCTCATGCCTTCGAATCGCAATTCGACGGACGAATAGAATCAATGGCACTCGCACCTAATGGCGATATTCTGATTACCGGATTTTGCGATGGAATTTCTGTGTATCCCTCTCCCGGGGACACATTAAGAATGGGATTTCAACATAAGGGACACAGCATTCACAATACGCAGTTTTTGTACATAGCCCGATATAATAAAAACGGGAAACGGATATGGGTGAAACAATTTAATCAGGCTTGGGGACAAACCGGAGGAATCGCAACAGACAAAGCCGGAAATATCTGGTGGAGTTTTTATCACCGCGGAACGTTGAAAGATGATAAAGGTGTTAAAATTATTGATTCCCTTCCCGAACCGGTTAACCGGTATGATCGCCTTTCGATTGTAAAAATGGATAAAGACGGCAACATCCTGTTCAAGCTTCCTGTACACGAGCCCGTTAACAAAGATTTTTCCTCCAAACACGCTCCGGCATTAAAAACGGATGCGGATAATAATGTAATTGTTTACGGTTTTTTCAGAGGTAGAATCGACCTCTCCGAAACCGATTCATTAACCAACGACAATTATTATCAATCCACCGACGGTTTTATTGCTAAATACAATTCAGACGGCCGGTATTTATGGTCAAGGAAATTGGGTGGAATGTCGTCTCAGCAAATCCGGGATCTCGCTATTGATGCAAAAAACAATATTTATGTCTGCGGAATTTATCAGCACGAATGCGTAATTTCTAATGGCATCGATCTTAATCATAAAAGCAATTACGAATGGAAATCCGGAAACAGTTTTTTCTATTGCAAATTTAACCCGAACGGCAAATTACAATTCGTTAAATACCAAACCCAAAATCAGTATTCCTCTAACATTTACGCTTCTTCCATTTGTCTCGATCCAAATGGTTACGCGTACATAACCGGAACATTTAACGATACGCTAAATTTTGATTCTGACGTACCGCCTCTTTATGCTCCTTCCGATCCGACGTATGCCTATTTAAGCATCTGGAACAACGACACCGTTAAAATATTGCAATCGGATATAAAGACGAATAAAAGTTGGGCAAACCCGGACAAGGTTCGTTGTGGTGGTGGAAATCTGGTATATGCCGGAACCTATTACGGAGAATCGAAATTAGAGAGCAATAGCGGTAAAAAATTTAAACTCACACACAAAGATTACGGCCGGAATTCGTTTGTGGCAGGCAGCCGGATTAACACAACACAACCCGTTTTGTTCGACACTTCCGAAAATCATCTCACCGACGATCTCAATAATGTAATTGCCTGTTTGTCTCCGAAATTAGAAACCGATCCCAAAGTGTGGTTCCCGGATGAAGATCTCCCGGATGAATCTAAAAAAATGATTGATTCAACAGCTAAAAATCAATCCTGCGGAGTAATCCTGAAAACCGGTGAAGTAACCTTGTATCCAAACCCTACCGATGGAATCACAACTTTAAGACTTCAGGGTTTTAAAGGCAGAATGCAGGTAGATGTAATTTCCGATAAAGGCGATTTAATGCTTTCGCAGAAATTACAGGTCGTAAATGAAATAACCGAACTCGACTTCGATCTTTCTACTGTCGCTGCCGGAACCTATTATTTTATTATTTCACAAAACGGATTTCAGAAAACACTGCGAGTGATTCGAAAGTGATTTTGAAGTACGAGGGTAGATGTACGAAGTACGATCGGTTTTGATTTAGTCTTAAATGTTTCACCGTATTCATACACTAAGATTAGTAATTGGTTTAGTCGCAGAAGTGTGATACCTGAATTCTTTTCTTCTCACTTTTTTCTTGATAAAAAAGTAAGCAAAAAATCAAGTCGGAAAGAAAGCTGCCCAAGCGCTCTTTATCATTTGTTGAAAATCTGGGGAAAGAGGTGTCAAGCACTTTCCCGATTTTCTACCAAATGACAAATTCCCGCCGGGGCTATCCCGCCTTTCCGACGGCCCACCCACGCGTTCCTACTCAAACATCTTTCTCCGCTTCGCCTGATTTAACTTGATGATGCTGGGAGCAAAAGTTAGTGTATTCAAACGGAGAAGCATTTAGTCTTAAACAAGGTGTTTAATTTCTATTAGAAATATTCAATTAACGGCAGATGAACGCGAAGTGCTACGCAAAGGAACGCAGCTTTTTTAATACGATAATCAAATTAAGTCAAAAGGATTTACGAGGGCAGATTTACGAAGTACGATCGGTTTTGATTTAGTCTTAAACAAAGTGTTTAATTTCTATTAGAAATATTCAATTAACGGCAGATGAACGCAAAGGAACGCAGCTTTTTTATTTCAATTATCAAATTGCGTGAATCTGCGAATACAACTCTGCGTGACTTTGCGGTAAAATAGATTTACCAACGCAGATTTACGAAGTACGATCGGTTTTAATTAAAGTGCAGTTCCCAAAAGAAATGCTCATTTAAACTCAGATGAACACAAAGGAACGAACGATCTAAAATCGTCGATCTGCGATTGTACTTCCTAATTCAGGCTTGGATCAATCGGGGCTTTCGACAAAAACCGGTAGTCGCCGCCGAATGATTCTACCAATTCTTTCCAGAGTTCCGTAATTGGTTGTTTGCGATGAAACACCTGATATGCATCAATATCTGTAACGAGCCATGCATCCTGTTCAATTTCTTCTTCCAATTGTCCGACCGACCAACCCGAATATCCCAGATAGAAATGAAAATGATCCACCAAATCCGGATTGCGTCTCAGAAATTGCATCGCTTCCGAATAATCTCCGCCCCAGAAAATTCCATTTCCCAATTCATGCGAATCCGGAATGGCGCGACCTAATGTATGCAGAAAATGCAGCGTATTCAGTTCAACAGGTCCTCCCTGAAAAATCGTATCCAACGGAACTGTGTCATCGTTGGTAAGATTGCGAAGTTTGATCTTCATAGGTTGATTTAACACAAATCCAATCGTGCCTTCTTCTGAGTGATTGGTGAGCAAAACAACTGTTCTTGCAAAATTCGGATCTTTCAGAAACGGATCCGACAACAAGACTCTTCCGGTGCGTGGTCTTAACTTATTCAATGGCTGTTCAGTGAAATTAAATAATAAATACTGAGCAAAAGTAAAAGCACAAAACCCGTCCAGGCAACGATTGTTTTTCCCAACGTCCAAAAATCTTTCTGAACGTACCTCCGAACGATTAAAATCCCCAGAAATGCTAATACCGGAGCCGTTAAAAAAGAAATGGAAGTAGCAATTGTCACCATTTGTTTCATGCTCGAAATAAAGAACGCCAACATCACACTAGCCCCGATCGAAATGATGAACATGATAAATATCCGCAACTTGCGGTCGTCGACCGGTGCCGTACCAGCGGGTTGTGCGGGATTAAATTTCCAGACCTGTTTACAACTCGCCAGCACTCTGGGCGCTGCATCTAAACAAGTGAGCGTAGTGCTGAACATCGTTGTGAAAGCCGCAATGGCAATAATGGTAAATGACCAGCTTCCGATGCTCACCGAATAAATATCAATTAACTGACCCGCATACACGCCGGCACTGGAAGAAAGTTCGGTTCCGCTGCCATAAATTACATTAGCACCCAAGGCCAAAAAACAAAAAGCGAGAATTGCAGTTCCCCAATACCCAACCTTAAAATCAAAAAGAGTTTGTGAGAGACTTGACTTGCTTCCGGTTACTTCATTTTTTTCTTCACTCCACAGCGAATGCCAGATGGCAATATCCAAAGGTGCCGGCATCCAACCGAGAAAGGCAATCAGGAACACAACATCGGCCGGATTTGAAAGCTGAAAATGCGCCATAAATTCCGGTGATTTTTCAACTCCAGTATTAAAGGAAGCGACAAAAGCCACCAATGTTGTAATTGCCAGAACAATCATAATTACCTTCATCAGGTTGTCGAGCACATTAAATTTCCCGACCGCTAAAATTGCAATACAAATCGCCAGCAGGATCGCACTCATTTCCCAAGCCGGTATTTCAATTCCTGTAATTTTAATTGCCAGTCCTGCTGTTACCACCGTAACGGCAGCCTGAATCGTAAACATGGTCGAAACCGTTAGAACCATTACAATAATCAAAGCCCATTTTCCCAAACGGGCATATCCGTACAACAGGTTCTCACCTTTAACTGCGGTGTATCGCGGACCAATTTCAAAAAACGGATATTTAAAAATATGTGCTAAAACGATTCCGATCACCAGAATCCATCCGTAACGGGCACCCGCCTGAGTGGATTGAACAATGTGCGAAACCCCGATGGCAGCTCCGGCGTATAATAATCCCGGACCGAGTGCTTTCAGTTTTTGGTTGAGGGTCGGTTGCATGGAGGCTAAGATAGGAAAATTAAAAAGTCCGGAAACTCAAGATAATGATCTGTTCAAACAATTTTACGGGGTAATAATTCTAAACATCCATTATCCGGAATTAAGAAGTATAAAAACTCCCGGAACCGAAACCGGTTACATCTTCCGGCAGGCGGGTTCAATATGGATAGCTAACTTTGCCGACCGAAAGTGAACGGATGCCTCATTAAAAATTAGAGTTGAAGAGTAAAGCAATCATACTATTACAACGAATCCGGAATAAGATTAAACACGAGTTCGACAAAATCAGCAATGAGAACCTTAAGCGCAATCTTCTCAATGCGATTCCCTTTTGGGCGGGTGCCTTTGTTTCCGGGGGAATCGCCGTGTTGTACGCCAAACTTTTTTCACTCGCAGAAGAAGGGACCAAACTCATTTTTGCCTGGGCCGACTGGACCTTTTTCATCATTACTCCGGCTTGTTTCGTGTTGTCGTGGTGGATCGTTTTAAAATATTCACCGTATGCTAAAGGCAGCGGCATTCCTCAGGTGAGCGCTTCCATTGAGTTGGCGAACCCGAAATATTATCACTACGTAAATGCTCTGCTCAGCATACGGGTTGTGGTAATAAAAATACTCTCCAGTCTGGTGCTGGTTTTTGGTGGCGGAGTGATCGGAAGAGAAGGTCCGACAATACAGATCTCGGCCTCCGTATTTAAAAAGATAAATGATTTTCTTCCGCACTGGTATCCCAAAATTTCGAAGCGAAACATGATCATAACCGGAGCTGCAGCCGGACTCGCATCTGCTTTCAATACACCTTTGGGAGGAATCGTTTTCGCCATTGAAGAACTCACAAAAACTCACTTTAATTTTTTTAAATCGGCGTTATTAACCGGTGTGATTATCGCCGGACTCACAGCGCTCAGTTTCCTCGGACCTTATCTGTATCTCGGTTATCCCGAGTTAAATGATTTTCATGTTTCTATTATTCTCGCCATTATTCCCCTCAGTATTGTTACCGGATTTGGCGGAAGCGGAATGGGTCGAGCAATTATTTATTTGCTAAAATTTCTTTCCCGCTTTAAAAAGAAAATAAAAATCGTAGGCTACCTCGCGTTGTTCGGAGTAATCGTTGCCGCTCTTGCCATTTTTGTCGACAAGCACATTTTCGGATCCGGAAAAGAAATAATGGTTTCCACTTTATTCAGCAATGAAAAACAAGTAGCGTGGTACCTTCCTATTTTTCGGGTGATCGGTTCCATTCTTTCTTTTGCGACAGGAGGCTCCGGTGGAATTTTTGCTCCGTCTCTGAGTGCCGGAGCCAGTTTTGGTGCGGTATTCGCCGAATGGTTCGACCTGAGTGAAACCGCTTCCAACCTATTAATTCTATGCGGAATGACCGGCTTTTTAACCAGCATTACCCGAAGTCCTTTTACTTCCAGCATCCTCGTTCTTGAAATGACGAATAGCCACAACGTTATATTCTTCATCATGGTTTCGTCGCTCATCGCCAACATCACGGCAACTGTTGTAAGCCGTCATTCTTTTTACGATTATTTAAAAGATCAGTATGTGGATGAAATTTATAAAATGGATGCAGTTGAAAGACAAAAGGAAAATTCCGTAGAAACAGAAGAACCGGAAGAAGCAGATTCCAAATGAAAAAGCATTTTGAATTCATCTGGGTTGCCGTTCTTTTATTTTTCCAGATTTCTTGTGTAAAAACCCATCAAACAAATAACGAAATCCACAACCAATTTATATCCAGTGACAGCGCATTAAATCTGATATCCGACTTACCGGAAATACTTTTAGAAAGCGACAATATATCAAAACGAAGTAACGGAACGAATCACCTGATTTCCTGGATAGAGACATCTCCCGATACTTCCGGAAATCCGTATTATGAAATAACAGTTGGTGAGGATAATGGAAATTCAGTCGCGGAACTGCACCATTTTCATGTTTACGGTAATCCGGTAAATATTATGTATTACGATATACTTTCGGATGAAGAAATATCATTGAAAAAATGGCGTAATCTTTTTCAAAATAAATAACCAATCTGAAAATAAGAAGACAACCAGTCTGTGCTCAATACATCATTGTAATAAAGCGTTCGCACATTGTCCTCCATATAAGCCAGATCCACATCTACAAACGAAAGTGGTAGGTGTAACCGGAAGCTCAAACCGTAGTTGAGAAACATATTATTTTCGAAAATCCATTGTTTACCAATTTTGTACGAAAAGGCAACCGTACGAACCGATCTTACCGGCTCATTAACTTCTGCAAAACCATAATTTCCATTCTGGTATGTTTCAACTGTATAATGATATCCGGTGAAACGGGTATTGAAAATTCCGATTCCGAATTCCACATATCGTCCAGCCGGATAAATTGCATCTCGTTTTTTCCTAAAATGCTTGAAGTAAACTTCCATTCCGTTGTTAATGGTATGCCCGATTCGCTTTAACGGAACCACCGAATCGTACTGGCCAAGTCGGGTGTAAGGTTCCTCTTGTTGCCCCCATGACCACGGATAGGTTTTAAACTTTGAGTGCATGTATTTAATACCGATACCATTTCTCAATCCCACTTTTGTTTCTGCACCAAGATTAACTCTTGAAACTATTTTCATGGATTCATATAAATTAAAAAACGGATCCAGTATTTCTCCGCCAACATAAACAGCCGAATGTGTTTTCAGGATACTCTTCTGAGCCACCGAAATAGTAGAATTCGCAAACAGTAATACCCATACTGCGAACAGAGTTTTAATCGATTTTCCCATTTCTTCAGATATTAACCCTGTTTGCGATTTAACTCCCGAATAAAGCTGTTCAGATACAAACTGATCAGACTCTGATTGTCTTTCATGTACTCAAGTGTTACGTAATCTCCGCCGGCAATTTTGTGATTTTTTAAATCAAACATTACATAAAAAATAGTGACCTGATGATCTTTCTCAAAAACCGAAATTAAACTATATGGCAGAAAACTCGGGACTAGTAGATTCAGTAATAATGCGGTTTTGCTTCTGGAATTTGTTCCTTTATACGACTGCACGCCAACCCACATCACGTAATCTGTTCCGTATTTTTCCCGAATACTGTCGAGTCTTTCATCCGATGCCGGAATCACTTTTCCGAAACGATCCTGTTCGTTCTGAGCAAACCGGTTTACGTAGTCGTTTAAAACCGCGATATCATCAAACTTTTCTCCTTCGTTTTGTTGCAAACGTCGCACATCCAACATTACAACATTCATATTATTTGCGGCTGTTGCGTCGTCGATCGCATTTAATAATTTAAGTTCATTTTCATACGTAGCCCGGTGATCAATATAACCTTCTTTTTTCTCATCGAGTCGCAGATAATACGGATTTAAAACTATTACCCGATCGATGAGTGGCTTTTCAATGGTGCTTAAATCGATTTCCGTTGCGGCGATTTCAATTTCTTCTTCGCTTTCGTCCTTCACCCGTTTGTAATATACGTTCGTATTTTCAAATTCAGCCCGGTATTCAGCACTGTAAAATATTTCCTTTAATAAGGGCATCAGTGCGTCTAAAGACTGGCTCTTAACCTGTGCCGTATCGAATTCTCCTTCTTCAAAACGCTTCCATTTGCTTTTGGAAATGCGAATCATGTCCATCAGAGCTGTTTCCAATTCCTCTCTCGAAACTTCATCCGGGTGAGAGAGATGCGCATAATATTCCTTTAAAAAATATAAAGTTGACGTTTCGTACTTATTGAGTTTATAAAGAAGATGATAAACACGAAATAATTCTCCCGTATAATTTTTATCTTTATACTCCGCACTTTTAGCCGTTGCATTCCGCACCCTGAGCGCCGCCCGGAAACTTTTATTCATAACAACTTGCAACCAGTCGCGGATCTCGGGATAATCTTCATACATCAAAGATGCATTATAGATTACATGCGCATAATAATCATCATTATAAAATAGCAGAAGTTGTTCTTGTCGTGCCTGCTTTTGTAATTCCTTAAAATCACTTTCAGAAATATGAATAAACTGTTTGTTTCCGGTGCCACTACTTTTATGTATGATTTCGGTGCAGTATTCTATCCGGGAGCTAAGATTCGGGTGAGTACTCAGTTTATCATCCGTTGAATCCTGTTTCATTTGCGGAATCTCCTGTGGTAAAAGATCTCCGGATAATTTTATTCTTTCACCTAAGAGATAATTATAATTAAAAGGTCGTTCGGCATATCCGAGATGTGCCGTTTTTAACATATTTAATGCAGAAATTACAGCATTCGGATCATAATCACTTTTTAAAAAATAATCGAGACTGAGCACGTCGGCCTCCTTTTCCAGTTCCCGGGAGAAACTGTGTACCTCTTCGATTCCGCGATCGATATTCATACCCTGATACTTTCCTTCTCCACGCGCTATTTTTACACGTTCACTAAAATTTGCGGTGTTGTGCTGTTTTAAATAATGAATGATTTCGTGTCCGATCACAAATGCGAGTTCTGCTTCATTATGTACATAAGCCATCAAACCCATGGTAAAAAACATATCTCCCTGATCGGTTGAAAATGCATTAACATAAGGTGCCCGATACGCATACAAATACAGTTTATTCCGCAACTCAGGATCGTCTTTCAGAAGTTCGTCGGCAATATCATTTATGAGTTTTGTATAACTGTCGTTAATGTAAATATTGGCGTTGTTTTTAATGGCATCAACCAGATAATAACTTTCCTCGTAAAACCGCAGCCTCGCTAAACGAACTTCCCTCGGCTCATAATAAGAAGAGTCCAGAGTTTCCTTTCGCTTTAACGCGTATTTATTGGTGGTGGAACTAAATATTTCTGTCGGAATATTTCCGCTTGATTGTACCGAAATCTGTGCAGAGGAAAAACCTGTAAAACCCAGAAGGCAAATCAGAAATAAAATCAATCTCATGGTTAATAATTTAGAATTTTACCCATCCCGAAAAGCAAATAAGTATTTCCCAAAAAAGTACCCTTTTGCTGTTTAATCGTTTGCGGAATTCCGGATTCGAAATACCATATTTTATTATTCCCGTTGCGAAAATCTTCTTTATACTGAAATCTCAGGGATATACCTTTAACCACTCTCGGAAATGAATAATGACGGTCGGAAACTGGTAATCGGAAAAACGGCGCTTTATAGGTCCGAAGTCCGATTCCAACCGAATAACCCTTGCGATCAATGTTGTTGTAGGTTGCGTGATTTCCCATATTAAAATCGGTGAAGAAACCGATACTCGCCGCAAAAAAACCGGTTGATACCTCGTCATCCGGATTCGAAACCGAAATTGCCAAATGCGCATCCGCAGGAACCGAAAAAGAAATGGACGCTTTGTCACGGAAATTAATCAGATTGATACGGGGCTCAAATCCCATCCCAACCAAAGAGATGATCGCCACATTTGCAGGAAACGATTCTTTGAACTGACCGTCTGAAGAAACATAATTCACATTAAACTTTGGCGTAACACCTTCAAACCATTCGGTTCGGTACGATGTAAATAAATTACGGTCGAGAAAAGTGTATTTGTCTTTGGTTCCGTAATTCTGAGCCTGACTCACAATTGCCATCACGGAAAACAAAATCCATATCGTGGTTCGTTGCATGATTTCAATAATAAGAAGAAGAAGGCTATTTCTACCAAAAGCAAATTTGGTTTTTGTTTGGTGAACCGGTTTTGAGTAAACTTGGCGAAAGATTACAGAATATGTTAACCCGACTCACCATTTTCACTATTGGCTTTGTTTTAATAGGAGCTTGTTCTAATCCCAAGACACAAACTGAAACGAGTAACAATATTCCCCGGGAATCCGAAATAAAGGTGAACTGGGACAACATTGAATTTTTCCCGGTTTATGAATTCGCACCGGATATTATGGGGCTCACCATCGAACTGGATTTCGACCATGAGTCGGATTATGTGAAAATCTATCGTTCCGTTGATTCAACCGAAAATCTCGGAACCTATTTATTATTTGACCCGGATTCTGCCGCCCGACTCTCGCCCGAAATTATTAGAATTGACACCAATCATAGGATGTTATTTTATAAAAATGAAACGTTTGACAAAGCTTTGTTAAAACTGATTTCCGGAGAATTTTATATCTACTGCACTAAAGGTGTAATTAAAAGAAATTTGAAGGATGTAGTATACTCCATTAGTGAATGCGCGTCGAATGTTATTGTTTTCCGTTTTGACAGTATAGATGTTAAGAGATGGGGGCATCCGATTCTTTGTTCCCGTGCCAAAATCGGTTTTGAGTTTGCATCTTTTCCGGAACTTGACCGGGAAATGTTTGCCTTAAAACACAAAGAAGAACCCGCATATACCGATAATCTTGAAAATAAATCCTTCGCAAAACTTGACTCCGTTTACCTCATTTATGCAGACAACTTCAAATGGATGAATGAGCGCGGAGGCTACGCAGAAACGTTTTTTCCGGGTCGCGGTATTGCCGTTACATCACCCGGAAAAAAATTACGCTTCCGTAAATTCTACGGATTGGATTTATTCGGAATACCGTGTGATTAATGAAAAGAATTAATAATTAAAGAATTAAGGAGTTGAGTGATTTCATACCATGTTATTTTCGGAACACTTTATTAAAAGCCGCTTTGCCTGTTTACTAATTATTGACAAATTTAAAATGAATGAAAAACTCTGAGAACACATCAGTATCGCTTGGCAATCACTTTGATGAATTCATAAAAAAACGCCTGATACAAAAATGCCAGTGAAGTCATCAGAGCCGGATTGCGACTGATAGAAGAGGAGGAAACCAAACTCATTGCGTTGCGTAATGCCATTCAATCCGGAATGGACTTAAAATACAGATTGAAGAACCCAAAGGTTTGATTAATCCCTTTCCTCCGTCATCATTGCGCAACACCATTGTTTCAAAATATAATTCTTCTATTTTTGACTACCATTCCTTCATTATGAAAAATCTTTTGTACCCGGTTCTTTGCCTGTTGATGCTGGCAGGTTGTTCGAAAGACGAATCATCAGTGGATTCTTCCGCAGCCGAGATCAAATTACCAAAAGGGATAAATTGTCCGGACTGCAAATACGGAGAAATAACCGCAGCAGAGTGGAATGATCTCGACAACTGGGATTTCTGGCGAGGCGTTCTCAACACCAAAGAATTTTCCGATTATCCGTCAAGTTGGAATGTATTCACGAATTCACGGATTTCCGTTGTTCTCATGTCAGACACAAATCCGGTTGTTGATGCCATTGTTGAATTAAAAGAAAATAACTCCGTAATCTGGGCATCCCGGTCTGATATTTTTGGAAGAGCAGAACTTTGGTTTAATCCGTTTAATGCCGGCAATCCGCCAACTTCCTTAAAAAATTATGATCTCTATGTTAACCATCTCAAAACCGACGCAAGTCTGAATTGGTTCTCTCTGTTTTCAGATACCATTCAGGTGCCTGACGAACATACCGATATCAATCGGATTGATCTTGCATTTATTGTAGATGCCACGGGATCAATGGGTGATGAAATTGATTTTTTAAAAAAGAATCTTACCGGAATCATCACAAAAGCGAATGTCTATAAATTAGCCGACGAACTGCGCACAGCTTCGGTTTTCTACCGGGATTACGATGACGAATATGTAACCCGCTTTTCGTATTTCTCAACCGATATAAATCAAACCCAACAATTTATTTCCGCTCAAAAAGCAGATGGCGGGCACGATTATCCGGAAGCTGTTGAAGCAGCATTGAAAGTGGCAACTGAATCGTTGAGTTGGTCTGAAAATGCCAAAGCGCGACTCGCCTTTTTGATATTGGATGCGCCTCCTCATAATACACCGGATGTAATTAATTCCATTCAAAGTTCTATCACATTAGCTGCACAAAAAGGAATAAAAATAATTCCGGTGATTGCCAGCGGAGCAGATCACGAAACCGAATTTTTAATGCGCAATTTCGCTGTGTTTACGAATGGAACCTTCGTTTTTATAACAGACGACAGCGGCATTGGAAACGATCATGTTGAACCGCTGGTAGGTGAGGTTACCGTGGGAATGCTGAAAGATATTCTGGTGCGCATTATTGTGAAATATTCGGAGAATAAATCCTGAGATGTCTTGTTTCATTTGCCATCCTTTTTATTTTTTTATTAATATGACTTTGGAATGCCCCGGAGACAGGTTTTAATGATCAAATTTTTATTGGTTCTGTTGATTTTTATTCTTTTCCGTTGTAATAACAAAGAGAATAGGACTATGCATACCCGAAAAGAGAATATAATTTCCCGCCCTGTTACTAAAGAATATCCATATTGGAATGACTCCGTTTTTTATATTGGAAATAATAACACGATTCATATATTTTATACCGACACCACTTTAGTTTTTTACAAAATACATAATGGAATAATCGAGTTAATTTCAGACACGTTTTACACGCTTAGTTCCTATTTTGGGTTTAAATCAATTGATATGGATTTCGATGCTAAAAAGGAACTTGTCAGTTATTCATTCTCAAATATGAATGGGAACCAATGGTGTGAAATTTTTGATTTTAGCGAACATACGAACCGAATTGTTCGCAAAGGATTTCTGGACGGGAATTTTGAAATGGATTCAACAGACAAATCAATCAGAACCTTTTACGGTGGAAGCTGGTATATGGATATGGTTGATTCCCGGTTAAAATGGTGTGGCGATACACTCCTGGAATTTAAGGTACTCATTCACCGACCCCACTACGATCTATATGAGCATCCGGAACTGCCTGACACATTAATCTATCAGTTGCGAAAAGATTGTAAATCAAGTTTGCGAGAGGCATATTTCGGTCTTATGGATACCGCATTGTACAATCAGTATCTTGAGGATCTTTGAATTTTGTTAAATCGTTTAACCAACTTAACTCTATGTTCTAAAGAGGAATCTCTCTTATTTTTCCAAACGTGATCAGGCATCTCCGGTCATTTATTTAATTTCGGCCAAAAAGACAACTGCCCCACTTTTAGCATGAACGACAATACCATCGACAGCTTACGGGAAGCCCTCAGCCACTCCCCGGATAATCATCCGTTGCGACTATTATTAGCCGAAACCCTTTCCGGTATGAACCGACTTGATGAAGCCGAGGAAGAATTTCTTCAATTGCTTCGAAGCAGCAAAGAAGTCAGAATAAAAACCGGACTGGCAAGAGTATTTTTTAAAAAAGGGAATTATTCGGCTTGCAACGTCATTCTCGAAGAAGTGATCGACGACGGAATTAACGATGTTGACGTTCTCATTTTATATGCGAAAGGACTTTTAAAAGAAAATGAAATCGGCCGTGCAGCGGAAGCATATCAAAAAGCACTTTCAATTGATCCTGATTTTTATGATGAAGAATTAGATCAACAGTTAAGAGTTCGCGGCAGTTTTAATGAGGACGATGAAGACTTCGACGACGAAGATGAAGAGAGTCGTTTTCTCCAAAAACCGGATATTAACTTTTCGGATGTTGGTGGAATGGACGCCGTTAAAAAAGAAATAGAACTCAAAATTATTCGTCCGTTGATGCACCCTGAACTGTATAAAGCGTACGGTAAAAAAATGGGTGGCGGAATTCTTTTGTACGGACCTCCCGGTTGCGGAAAAACCTATATCGCAAAAGCAACTGCCGGACAAGTAAACGCCAAATTTATCAGCGTAGGTCTCAATGAAATTCTCGACATGTGGATTGGCAACAGTGAGAAAAATCTGCATAATATTTTTGAACTCGCACGCAGGAACGCACCCTGTGTTTTATTCTTCGACGAAATCGATGCTTTGGGTGCAAGTCGCAGCGACATGAAACAATCCGCCGGGCGGCATCTCATCAATCAGTTTCTGCAGGAACTCGACGGTATCGACAACAACAACGAAGGCATTCTGATTCTCGGCGCAACGAATACTCCATGGAATCTGGATCCGGCTTTTCGTCGGCCAGGTCGATTCGATCGAATCATCTTTGTGCCGCCACCGGATGAGGTTGGACGCGAATCCATTTTAAAACTAAAACTAAAAGACAAGCCAACCGGCACTGTTGATTACAAACAAATCGCACAGAAAACCGCAAATTATTCCGGCGCCGACATCGATGCTTTAATTGATATCGCAATTGAACATAAACTCGAATCCTCCTTTAGTGACGGAATTCCGAAACCGTTGGAAACAAAGGATTTTGTGCTTGCCTCCAAACAACACAAAGCGAGTACGGTTGAATGGTTTTCGACTGCTAAAAACTTTGCGATGTTTGCAAATGACTCCGGTTTGTACGACGATATTCTCACCTGGCTGAAAATTAAAAAATAAAGAAATGAGTCAGGAGCAATTGGTAAAAGTCGAGATTCTGATTAACCAGAGCCGGTTTGAGGAAGCCGGCAAAATTCTGAGCGTTTTATTGGCGCAGGATTCAACCAATACGCAGCTTCTGTATTTAATGGCGGAAGTAAAACTCCAGCAGGATATTTACGACGAAGCCCGGGAAATAACGGAACGGGCCATCGGAATTGATCCCGGTGACGGCGACCTTTTTTATATGCGCGCCCGCATTAATTACCAGCAAGACCGTTACGACGAAGCGGAGGCCGACCTGCATCAGGCAATTCAGATTGATCCGTATAATGCCAATTATTTCGCGTTGTTTTCGCACGTCTGCATGTTGCGGAAGAAATACGAAAAAGCATTGCAATACGCGGATGATGCGCTGGCAATTGATTCAGAAAATCTGCTCGCACTCAATACCCGGAGCTCGGCTTTGCTAAAACTCGATCGCAAAGACGAATCTCGGTTAACGATTGAAGGGGCGTTGCGGGAAGATCCGAATAACTCTTATACGCATGCCAATTACGGCTGGAGTTTGCTGGAACAGGGCGATCACAAAAAAGCGCTAAATCATTTTCGGGAATCGCTGCAAAATGATCCGTCGAATGCTTATGCGCAAGCCGGAATGATGGAAGCAATCAAAGCCCGAAATCCGGCATACCGTTTCTTTTTGAAATACGCATTTTTTATGGCGAAGCTTTCAGAGAAATACCAATGGGGCGTAATTCTCGGTTTTTATTTCGGCATGAAAATCCTTCGGTCGGTAGCACAAAACAGCGATGTGTTACGGCCATACCTAACTCCTTTAATTATACTTTTAGCCATTTTCGCATTATCAACATGGGTTATAAATCCACTCAGCAATTTATTGTTGCGGTTTGATCCGTACGGAAAATATCTGTTAGACAAAAACGAAAAACGGAGTTCACTTTTTGTGACCGGCAGTCTCATTGTATTTCTGATCGGATTGGTTTTGTATTTCACTACCGGCAGAGAAATTTACCTTCCGGTTGTTGTGTATGGCTTCGCGATGATGGTTCCGTTTTCCACCATGTTTTCACCTTCACGATTCAAAAACTCCATACTGATTGCGGCGGTGGTTCTGGGAATAATCGGTATTCTTTCAATCGTTGTTTCGTTCCAATCCGGAAACATCATGAATCTGTTTTCGATGATCTTTTTAGTCGGCTTTGTCGGCTTCCAGTTTTTCGCAAATTATGCGGTGATAAAGGAGACGAATGTGTGAAGGGGGGATTTAAATGCATAATTAATCCAACCATCACTCGCCGAATTACGTTAATTATTTTAAATGAAGTCGGTATTAATTTTTACACTTTTTTTCTTTAATTCTTTGGTGTCCAAATCACAAACGGATACCCTACGGATTAACATAGAAGATATGGTTTTAACTACGCGCTTATATCGGCACTATCTTTTCGAGATCGAGGGTCATTATAGCATCCCTCCACAAGATAAATGGACTGCTTCGGATAGTGCATTGATCGAAAATGAAGATACTGCATATTTTATGATTTACAAGCGCGGACAATTGTTATTAGCCGGTTATAAATTACCCGAATCTCATGCAATCGGAGAAGTGCGATTTTATAATTCAAAATCCTCATTATACAAGACTGAAATCTGGGTTAATAATTATGGTCTAGAATATGGAGACACGTTCGCGTGTTGGGACGATGGGCCATGTTGGACAATCCAAAAATATTTCAAAAAAGAAACGCTAAAAAAGGAAATATACCGGGAAATCCTGCATGACGAAATTCAAGGTTTTGTAAGCAGGACTACCATTCTAAAATATAAAAAAAGCAAAATCATAAAAAGAAAAATTAAGGAAGAACCTTTTTGATTCTTTAAAAAAATTTAATGTTTCAACGCTTTACTACACCTACTTGTCGGATCACTTCAACTGTAGTATGAAAACAGACAAAATGAATTGTGCGAAGCGGATCCTAAAACATGAATAGGATCGTGTGGGTGGGCCGTCGGAAAGGCGGGATAGCCCCGGCGGGAATTTGTGATTTGGTAGAAAATCGGGAAAGTGCTTGACACTTCTTTCCCCAGATTTTCAACAAATGACAAAGGGCGCCTGGGCAGCTTTCTTTCCGACTTGATTTTTTGCTTACTTTTTTATCAAGAAAAAAGTGAGAAAAGGGATTGTACTTCGGTATCCAAACCAATTTATAATCTTGGTGTGTACATCGGATAAGCGTTAAGAAATTTGTTTTCATGAATCAAAAAAAATGGAAAGACATTTTCAAATAACCCACTGTACCTCCTTTCATCGAATTCCTCCTCTCTCATTTCCAAATCCTCACTTCTTCGGTTAGCTTTGATTTAGCAGAAAAGCGATTCCATGAAATTCGTTTTCATATCATTCACCACCATATTGCTTCTTGTGTGGGCATTCGCGGCACACGGTCAATCTAAACCGGATTCGATGCGGTGGCAAAAGGAAATCGGATTTAACGTTTTTCAATCCACAGGCAAATACCTGCAATTCGACAACACAGCTTCCGATGCAAACAAACATTTCTTTAATGATGCTTTTGTCAAATTCAAAAAGAATGAAATCGCCCTGCGATTTTGTGCACAGTACCGACATGGCAAATCCGAAGAATATAGTCCCTGGCCTGATGAGCCAAATTATGCCGATCTCTATAAATCATCCTATCAATCAAAAACGGTTTGGCTTGGCATTGAGCAACGATTCGGTTCCGGTGTCGTCGTTCCTTATATCGGTTTTGAAGCCATATTTCGTTTGGCAAATTCCAGTTGGAGTTCTTATCAGATATATGATAATGTTGAACGTTTCGATTTCACATGGAATTTTCAAACCAAAAGCACAGGAGCAGGTCCGTTAGCCGGTATAAGTATTACAGCGTTCAAACATTTTAAGATCGGTGCTGAAATGTCTGCGATTTTGCTGCATTCCAATACGTCCAATACCATGATTGATTCTAAATCAGTAAAGAAAAATTCGGGAAATTTTAAAAACAATAAATTTTACTTTAATCCCATCCGGATGATGTATGTGAGTTATGTGTTTTATTAAACCGGTTTAATCATTTTGATTTTTTTTGTCGGTAGCGGGGACGCTACCGACAGACACAAAAACTGATAACAATCACCTTCCAATGTTCCATTCTCGATTCCGATTGGCGTATTTTGCAGTATGCAAGCACGCCACATTCGAAACTCCGTTATAAGCATTATTGGCTTAAGTTTTTCTTTGATTGCAAACGCCCAGAACGTCGCGCTCAACTTCGACGGAACCGATGATTATGTTCAGACATCGTATTCCGGAATCTCTGGAAATTCGGCTCGTACCTATGAAGCCATTATTCGCACTTCGGCCAATTGTGATCCGAACAACGGAGGAAAGCAAAAGGTGATTGTTGATTACGGCGCCACTTCTACCGGTGGCCGTTTCACCTTTAATGTGTTGTACAATCAGGCGATACGATTAGAAGTGAGCGGAAGCGGAATGAGCGGACAAACACCCGTAAACGATGGCAAATGGCACCATGTTGCAGCCGTGTATGACCCGAATAATTCGAAAGAAAATTTCAAACTATTTGTAGATGGCGTTCTCGATACCAGCGGGAATATTCCGACCACCGTGAGTACCGGCAGCTCGGTAAATTTTCGAATTGGTATGCGCATCGATAATGTGAATCAGTTTGATGGCGATATCGACGAAGTGCGCATGTTTAATTATGCCCGAACCGACAGCGCAATAAAAGCCGACATGTGGAAGGAATTCTGTGTTATCCCATCCGGAATGGTGGCATATTACAAGCTAAACGAAGGTTCACCGGGCAGCAACAATTCAGCTAAGAAAACCGCTAGCGATTATTCCGGCAGTTCGTATAATGGAAGTCTTACCAATTTTAATCTGTACGGATCTACATCCAACTGGATCAGCGGAACCACGCTTCAAGGCGGCAAAAACGGAGACACGCTCGACATTCTGGAATGCTACGAATACAACAGCGGATCCGGGAAAAATTATTCTTCACCGGGGACCTATTTCGAAACCTTTACTAACCGATTTGGTTGCGATTCAGTTTTAACCATAAATCTAAAGCTCGGGAGATCGTATAACATCATTTATCCTAATACATGCGATTCATTTGTGAATCCGGTCGGAAGAACAATTTATAAATCCGGAACGTATTCCGATACGCTTTTTAATGCCAATAGTGTAAAATGTGATTCCATTATTTTAACCATTGCCAAAATTTCGAATTCCTCTCACACCGATGAAAATGTGACTTCGTGTGATTCGGCTAATCTTGCCGGTAAATGGTATTTCACCGATCAGGATGTTATGGTGAAAAATACGCTTTCCAATGGTTGCGATTCGATACATACCTATCATTTAAAATTGAATAATTCGTCGGTGTTTAGTCAGGCGATGACTTCGTGTGATACTTTTTATTCGGCGCTCGGGAATACGTACACCACCAGCGGAAAATACAGCGACGTATTAAAAGCAGCAAACCAATTTGGTTGCGATTCCGCTATTATCACAGACCTTACGATTAACAACAGCTTTTATATTTCACAACAAATTGAGTCGTGCGATTCTTTTCTTTCTTCGGGAAATGTTGTGTATTGGAGCAGCGGATTATATGACGAATTTTATCAGACCAAATCCGGATGTGATTCCACCATGCATTACGATCTCACCATTCATTCTTCTAAAATTTCAAATGATCAGTTTACAGAATGTGACTCTGCTTTTGTTAACAACAACTGGTATTTTACATCGCAAAAAATCTCGTATACAAAGCCGACTTCTTTCGGTTGCGATTCGGTAATTACCGCCGATATCACGGTTAAATCTGTAAATACTTCCGTTACGCTTACCGATGAAAAATTAGAAGCCGTTCAGAAAAACGGAACTTATCAATGGTACGATTGCAAGACTTCGAAAGACATTGCCGGTGCCACAAAAGATACCTTTACGCCTAAATATTCCGGAGAATTTGCCGTTAAAATTAATTACGATAATTGTTCCGGAATCAGCAATTGCACAGCGGTAAAATCATCGGGATTACAAAATAATCTGTTAACGGAAATCCGCATTTTCCCGAACCCGACACAGGGGTTGATTCAATTTGATTTGCCGGTTTCGATAGCTGAAGCAGATGTGGTGGTATTTGATATTACCGGAAGAGAAATCAGTCGTTTTGCAATTTCGGGCGGACTCACATCCCGACAATTGAATCTGGAATCCGGAAATTATGTTTTACAAATTCAGGCAGATGATGTTGTTGTTTTGAAGCGGTTGACGGTGGAATAGAGGTAAATTTGTACAAATAGTTTGACTTAATGAAGAATCGCATGTTGGCATTTTTCTGGCTTGCTGTAAAATTCAAGTTTCGTATCTTGCATGAGTGAATTCCAAGCAATACAACGATTTTGTGGTTGATATTCTATCCAACTCAATCACCAATCGAATATCAGGCGATAGTTTGATGACAGAAGTGTTGCTGGTTTCAATATTTGACTTAAAGCAAATTACAAAAAGACAAGGGTGGCTTTTTAATTGGAAGAAAGAATTTCAATCTCCCGAAAAGGAGGTTTATAAGCTCACAATCCTTCATAATGTTAATATTATTCAAGGTCTGGCAAGTATTTCAGTTAAATCAGATCACATTTTTTTAAATCTGATAGAATCGGCAGAATTCAATAGAGGAGAAAATAAATTATATTTAGGGGTGCCGGGAAATCTGGTTGCATTTGCTTGCAGACTTTCATTTCAAAGAGGTTTTGACGGATTTGTCGCTTTTCATGCTAAATCACAGTTAATAAAGCATTATGAAAAAACATTAAAAGCAATTCACTTTGGAAATCAGCTTATGATAATTGAAACAAACGCAGCCTTGGAACTCGTTAACAAATACTACAAATCATGAAATCAAATAAAACAAAAAAAGAATTAGATGTTGACTTTATTCAAAGTCGACCGCTTAGCAATGAAGAAGAAAAAGAGTTGAGTGCATTCATCAAGAAAATAAAAGGGAGAAATGCTAAAAAGAAGACGTTAATTTCAGAATAATGCAAAACCAACCTCCCAGTTTATATGATTCAATGTTCAAAGAATCGTAATGTCTTTTAATCTGTAAAAGCACCGTGTTAACCACCACCTATTTCTCAAACAGCAAACGTGTATTCTCCAGACTTTCCAGCGGACCAATCAACGTAATTACATCGCCCCGCCGAATTCGGGTATACCCATGTGAAATGATCATCTGATCTTTTCGGCGAACCGAAAGCACAACCACATCTGTCGGAAGCTTCAAATCACGAATCGCAATGCCCTGCATACTCTTGTCCTGCACTTCGATGTCGATCGTTTCCTGACCTTTTTCCATCCCCAATAACAGAGAAGCCGCACCCGGAGAGCGCACAAAATGATCGAGCAAACTCACGATGGCTGTTGCGGGTTCCACGATTAACGCACCGAGTTCGTGAAAGCGACTGAAATTCGTTCTTTTCTGCAATCGCACCACAACGTTCTGTGTCCCGATGTGTTCGTAAATCATTTCACACAATTGGAAATTCTGTTCATCCGACAACATCAGAATAATGGATTCAGATTTATGTGCATCTAATTTCCGCAGATTCGCCACCGAAATACTGTCGATAAAACGAATATCAACGTCTTTCGCCAACGCTGTATCCACCTGATTCCGCAGTGAGGCAATTTTTGCTTCCCAACCGTGATTTTGAAGTTGTCGGGCTAATGCAAGCGAGCTGTCTTCCAATCCGAAAATGATTGCATCGCGAATTCCGTCTTGAGTCGAATCGGCTTTTAACCGACTCTCTTTTGCCAGATTTAAAGCCCATTTAAAAAGTGGCGGTCCCACAATCTGGTTCATCACAATTACAGCAATTATCAACGTTGCAAATTCATTTCCCCAACCGCTGAATTCTCCTCCCGCTTCAATAGCCAACCCCAGACCAACGCCGGCCTGAGTAACATAAGGCATCCATGAAATCCGTTTGTGCAGCTTTTCGTCCCGCGCCAAAGTAGAACCCACATACGCACCAATCATGATCGTAATCAACCGAACCGCGAACAACATCAGAGCGATACTCCAGATTTCCACGATCACATCGAGCGACATCATTACGCCGGTTAACGTAAAAAATGCCACGTAAATAAACGGACCGGTTTTGTCGATCACTTCCTGAAATTCTACCCGAAATTCGGATCGGTTTGTAACGATGAAACTCGCCGTAATGCAAACCAAAAGCGGTTCAAAATGCAATTCAATTCCGATGAGTTCTTCACTATACGCCTGCAACAAATGAGAAGCATAAAAAGCAAGGTAACCGATCAGCAGTAACAGAGCGGTTCGCAGAAAATTGCGTCCTGTTATTTTTAACATTCCACTAATAATCTTGCCGAGCAGAAATCCGAAAAATACCGAATCAACAAGCTCAACCAGCAACAACAGGATTGCTTTAAAATTCACTTCTCCCCCACCGATGAGTGTACTGGCAATCGCGAAACATATTGTAAAAAGAATGATGACAAGCACGTCGATAATTACGGTAACCCCAATAGCCGTTTGGGTAAACGGACCTTTAGCCCGCATTTCATTTATCACCGCAATTGCGGAAGAGGGAGAACGCGCGACGAAGATGGTGGCCGTCATTAATGCGACTGCCATTTTATGGTGAGCCGACATTTCCCGCATAAACGGAATATGATCGCTCAACGAATAAACAGCAAAGGCACTGAGTCCGAAAGTAAAGACTAATTGTCCGACCGTATTCCACACAATACTTTTGATCTGACCGCGGATTTCCTTGAGGTACAATTCGGCACCGGCAGCGAATGCGATAAAGGCCAACGACATATCATTGATGAAGAGCAAATGCGGGATGGCTTCTTTTTTAATGAGTCCGATAAGCTGCGGACCGAGAGCCATTCCCAGAATCAGGAAGCCGGTAATGAGCGGCAGTTTGCGCTTTTGCAGGTATTTACCAAAGTAATCAGACGCGAAAAGCACGCAGATAAATCCGGCGAGGTAAATCAGGATCTCCCTGGCGCTCTCCGGATCGGGCAATATGTTTTGAAAATCCATCAGCCGAATCCCTGTAGTGAGGGTTTGAAGTTTTGAAATATATCACAGAAAATAGAAAAAACGGGTAAGAAGTGTTTTCAAAAGTTTGAAAGGGTGCTGGAGAGTGCAACAACTTTTTACCATCTCGGCGCCATAAAAGCTCTCTATAAATTAACTAAACACTTAATTGTTTCCATTTTTAGAAACTAATATTAACTTCGAATAACCAAACAAACTATGAACAACTATGAGGTTTTTTACAACCGTTTTTATGTATGAAGCAGAAGAGTTTTTATCCGGATTGGAAAAACAAATTGTACTTAAAATTCTGTACAATATTGACTTGGCAGAACAGACAAATGACTCTCGTCTTTTTAAGAAGCTACAAAAGGAAATTTGGGAATTCAGAATTCAATATAAAGGACTTCAAATTCGATTGCTCGCATTTTGGGATAAGTCTCAACCAGAAAAAACCGTTGTTATTGCAACACACGGATTTCTGAAAAAGGATAGAAAAGTTCCAACCAATGAAATATTGAGAGCCATTAGATTAAGAGAAAAGTATTTTAAGGAAACAGAATGAAAAAGACTATTTCACTCAGCGAAATGAAAGACAAGTACTTGGGAATGCCCGGTACTATTGAAAGAGATCAGTACGAATATGAGCTTCGAATGGATGTTTTAGGTAAAATGATTCGCGCTGCACGATTAGAACGAAAACTTACTCAGGAAGAACTTGGACGATTAGTTGGTGTTCAGAAGGCTCAGATTTCTAAACTGGAGAGCAGTGCGAACAGCGCCACCATTGATACCATTTTGAAAGTGTTTAAAGCACTTCAAGCGGAAGTTAGTTTTTATGTAAAGATGGAAGATAACTTTCTTCAAATCCCATGAAACGCCTCGACCGCCTCATATCCGTTCTCACTACTCTTCAGACGAGGAAGTTCTCGTCTATTGCGTATTTGTGCGAAAGGTTTGGCATTAGCGAACGAACCATTTACCGGGATTTGAGGGCACTTTCCGAAACCGGTGTTCCTATTTCATTTGAAGCCGATCGGGGTTATTTTATTCTGAAAGAATTCTTTCTTCCGCCCGTTACTTTATCTCTTGAAGAAGCGAACGCCATTATTCTGTTATCCGCTCTGTCGGCGAAATACGCGGATGCTTCTACCCGAATAAACATCGAAAGTGGTTTGGATAAAATTAAATCGGTTTTACCGCAAACCCATCAGGAAAACGCAGATGCAATGCAATCTTCAATTCGGATTTATTTACCGCCGGATAGTATCGAACCGAGTGATTATTTAACCATCATTCAAAATTCCATTATACACAAAACTCAGCTTCGAATCGAATACAAGAATAACAAGGAGGAAATTTCGGATCGGGTAATCGAAGTAATTGGCATTTCCTTTTATTCGGATCAATGGCATATCATTGCATGGTGCCGGCTTCGTAAAAATTATCGCGACTTTAAAGTAAATTCCATTTTAGCTTTACAGGATTTAAAAACGCCTTTTGAAAAAACAGAGCATTGGGATCTAAACCGGTATATCCGCGAATTGCAATCGGTTTCATAATTTTTCAAATTCACTGACATACGGTTGTCAGTGCACCACCCTACCTTCGCTCAAAATACATTTATGGAAAAGAAATATTCAAATTGTCAGAGTTGTGGAATGCCGTTAAAGAAATCTCCGAATGGCGGAGGAACCCATGCAGACGGATCCATCAGTACCGAGTACTGTGCGTATTGCTATCAGGATGGCAAATTTGTAAATCCCGATATGAAGGTTGAAGAAATGCAACTCTTTGTAAAAGGCAAAATGAAGGAAATGGGTTTCCCGGGATTTTTGGGCGGATTTTTCACGAAACGGATTCCAAAACTAAAACGATGGGCGAAATGAGTGTGCTCGACCAATTGGCCGTTTCGCTGGGAAGACGCGATGAGGTTCCGAATATTGAATTGGCGGAACGTATTTCCCAAAACAAAGACACTGCTTCAGTCAAAGAATTGATATCGGCACTAAAACATAAAAACAAAAACATTCAGGCGGATTGTATTAAAGTATTATATGAAGTCGGGGATCGTTCACCGGATCTCATTGCGCCTTATTTATCCGAATTTTTAGCTTTATTAAAAAGTAAAAACAATCGTATGCAATGGGGCGGCATGGCGGCTTTAAGTGCCATTGTCAAATCAGACTCCGATGGAATTTATCACAATCTCACTACCATTCTGGATGCGGCCGACAACGGAACTGTAATAACAAAAGACAATGCGGTAAACATCCTGATTTATTTGTGCGGGGTTTCCTCCTATCGCAGTGAGTGTATGGTTTTATTAATGGAGCAGTTGAAAAAAAGTGCTGTTAATCAATTGCCAATGTACGCGGAAAGAAGTCTGCCTGTTATCGATCTTAAATCCAAAGAAGAATTCATTTCCATCTTAAACTCCCGACTTTCTGATCTCGAAAAAGAATCGTCGAAAAAAAGGTTGTTGAAAGTGTTAAAGGTAGCGGGTAAGATGTGAGAATAGAGTGGTTTATCCTAAAGGAATGAATTTACCATTAAATTAAAATGGCTCCATTCTAATAATTTTTCTGCCAGAATATCTTCATCCAAATCCTCCCAATGTATGCCTGCGCCGTTCCCGATGAATCGCCCATTCTGACGTTGCAACCCAGTCACATTTCTCAATCGGAAAAACCATTCAAGTGAAACCGGTAATTCCCTTCTGTCGGCTAAACTAACAATAAATTTATCATCCGTGAATAATAACGCAGTTGCCCTTTTTGATATAATTATTGATGCTTCTCCTTTTGAATACACCAAGATTGTAGATCGGTTTGAGGATCGATGTTCAATCTCTTTTCTCACTTTTTTCTTGATAAAAAAGTAAGCAAATAATCAAGTCGGAAAGAAAGCTGCACAGGCGCCCTTTATCATTTGTTGAAAATCTGGGAAAGAAGTGTCAAGCACTTTCCCGATTTTCTACCAAATGACAAATTCTCTCCGGGGCAATCCCGCCTTTCCGACGACCCACCCACGCGTTCATAAGCTTGTTTTAGGATCCGCTTCGCACGATTCATTTTGTTCTGTTTAACACTAAAATAGTAGTTCATCCACTGGTTGGTGTAATTATGCGGAGAAGCATTTAATTATTTGCGTATTTATTTTCACTGATTCTTGCAAAACTTTAAAACATTTTACCGAATGAAAAACACGTTCATTTCAATTGATACCCAATCTTAAATCCTAGTATAACCACATTGGGATAAATAAACTTTCCGGATTTGTTATTATAGACATTGGATTCACTATCTCCAACTAACGCGATATGTTCATTCTCCGTTGCCGTTAAAGTAGATTCTGAAAGCTTAAAGCGAACTCCTAATCCAAAGCTATATTCTGAAACAAAACGATTCTTGTTTACGGTTATTTTACCGCATTTAACAGTCAAACAGCCAACCTTCTTAGACACACTATAATCTTTTACATATCCGGGATTTAAGTCGATAGAATCTGTTGTTTCATACGATTGAACCTTATAAAATATTTCGCATGAAAAAAACTTGCCGGTTGTGCTTTTATTCTTATTCGTATAATATTTAAGTTCAGATTTTGCAATCAATCCGCCGTTTTTCCGCAGCCAATAGCGATTGATTACAGAACGCGGTAAAAAAGTACCAATCTCCGTGTAAACGGTAACATTGTTCTTTATTCCAAATTCAACTCCAGCCCTTGTCGAAGATCCGCTGTACATATCCAGCAAATTTAACGGAGCTATAAACAGGCGTACTTCGTTTCGAGACAAACTGTCGTTTTGTGCAAATACATTTAAACCACTTTTAAATAAAAGCGTAGAAAGCATCAAAACACATCTGATTAGCAAATCGGTACTTGGTATTTATTACATTCAATCTACAGCTCAAACGCAGGATCCACCTGTGGTTTGTTCCAATTGTAAATCATGTAGATGTAGAAACAATCAATTACAAAAACAACCGGACCGGCGATATGCTCAAAATATTGAACCGGATTGGGTGGCGCATCTATATTTATCATCGACCAGAATGCAACTGTAATAATCCCGGAACCAAGCATTTTCAACCACGCTACCGATTTTAAAAACTTCCCGGATTGCCATTGCCGCATATATAATTGGATGTACAAAACGGTTATGATCAGATTTAATACATACGCCGAATTAACACCCAGCGGATAATCGAGCGACGAAAGCATATACGAATAAATTAATCCTGCCCAAACAATTACCAGTGTGATCAGAATGGGTTTAAAACGTTCCCGCACATACGGATTTACTATTTGTTTGTGCCCGTATTGAAACACATGAGAAAAGATAAATAAATCAAAAAAGAACCAGCATCGATACAGAAAAACATAAGCGGCTCCAAGGTCGATGTGATCTGCGTAAACCCACGCCCACAGAAACTCCCATGCTATATTTCCCGCTGCCACAAAATAGGGCATTTCCACGTATTTGTGTTTTCGGATATTGAGCAACATCAATATGTATAAAATCGCCCACATCGCTCCACCCAATGCACACATTACCAGTTGTGCCACGGTGTATTTGTCGGTGTTGAAATAATATGTCCAGTCCATTAGGTTTTGATTTGTAAAGTCTGTTTATGTTCGACTAAATGTTTTAGTTTAAATATTGATTAATTCAAATATTGGGTTATGGGCAGCAGATCCTGAAATAAATTCAGGATGACTTCCATGGGTTAATTCTCCAATTTACGCCGACAATGGGTTAATTCTCCATTTCTCCAATTCTCCATTTCTCCAATTCTCCAATTCTCCAATTTATGCTGACAATGCCTTCGTAATATTACCCTTTATCCACCAATATTCCGGCATTCGTCTGTATTCTCCAATTTATGCTGACAATGCCTTCGTAAATATCACCCCTTACCCATCAATATTCCGGCATTCGTCAGTATTCTCAACCCTTCCGCATCATCTCCAATTGCTCCTTAATCCATTCTAATTTTTTCATGAACATGTGGGCTGTGCGGTCTTCGGGATTTTGGTTTAACACATTCCCGAATCCTTCGATAGCAAATTCATATTCTTCATTATCGAAATGATTTACCGCATCTTCAAATGCTGAACGGGTTTTCTTTTTTAATTCAAATTGGGTTGGCGACTGACCTTCGAAAACCTCATAAGCATTGGTACCAATAGATTTTCCCCGGTACGTTTTTTTACCAATATTCCGTATTCCGTATTGCTCGGGATTCTTCAAGCAGTCGTACGTCTCGCGGGTAATTATAAATGCTGCTCCCGATTGTTTTGTATCCTTTTCAACACGAGACGCAATGTTCACCGTATCCGAAATTACAGTGCTGTTCATCCGATCTTCGCCACCTACAGTTCCAAGCATCAGGCTTCCGGTGTTCAAACCAATTCCTATTTCCACCGGTTCTTGTCCGCGTGCCCGAAGCTGATCTCCGTACACCCGCAATTCGTGCATCATAGCAATACCGCATTTCACTGCATCATCGGCATTAGTCGGGAAAAGCGCCATAATTTCATCGCCAATATATTTGTCGACAAAGCCATGAAACCTCCGGATTATAGGTTCCATCCGACTCAGAAATTCATTGATAAAAATAAAATTCTCGGATGGCGTCATCTTTTCGGATCGGCCGGTGAAGTCGCGTATATCAGCGAATAAAACCGTCATGTCCATTTGCACCTGATCACCGAGATGCACTTCGGTGATTCGTTTTTTACCCAACAACTGCAGAAACTCTTTCGGAACAAATCGTTCATAAGCAAGTTTCAGACTTTTCATATCCGTATAAAGCCTTGAATTTTCTACCGAAACCGCAATCTGGGTTGAGATATAATTTAATAATTCAATGCGGTCGGTTTGAAAAGCTCCGGTGAGCATATTATTCTCGAGATAAACCAAACCGGTGGTGTCGCCTTTGCGTTTCAGCGGCATGCAAATCAGTGATTTCACTTTTTTCTGCCGGATATATTCCGATCTCGAAATTTTATCATCGGTTTGAGCGTCATCGGTTACCACCGTATTTCCGGTACGTAAAACATAATGACAAGTTGTGGTGTCGAGCATTGCTTCCGATACCGGTTTCTGATCTTCTTTCCGAATGTTTGTATCCGGCATCACAACCGGATTTTCACGAAATTGCGCGGCCTCCAGATTCCAGTTTCCATCCTCATCTTTGAGAATTAAAACCGCTAATTCGGCTCCTGCATTTTCAATAAAAATCTTCATCAGATTTCGCATCAGTTTTTCGAAATCGATTTCTCCGGAAATGAGTCGGGACAATTTCATTAAACTGTTTTCATCCAGATTTACGGGACCGGAAGTCGCTGCTGCCGCCTGAATAACCGGCGATGACTGATGCGCATGAATATACCGCACTACCGATTCTGCTCCCCAGGTTTGGAAAGCCAAAACGGCATCATTCGTATAAAAATCCGCGATGCGATGGTTTTGAATTTGTTTATTGAACTTAGCACAAAACCAAATGGCCAAAGCGTGATCGTGCAGGTTATTTAAAGTTGCGGCCGTGGCAATGGCTTTATCATAAAGCTTTTGTGTTTCTGAAAAATCTTTTTGAATTCTGTTCAGTTCAGCATTAAGAATAAGATCCCACACTTCATAATTTCCGGTGCTCTCTGTGTGAAATTTATGCACCTTCTTAAACGAGTGTTTTAAGCGTTTTTCTGAATCAGATTTTTGAACTGTAGTGGAATCAACGGTCAAAAGCTGGCTGTGTAGCAATCCTCTTAAAAAATAAAAATAAGGCCCCAGTGACGTTCCCAAAAGCACGTTCGGAACCTCCAGAATTTCCTTTTCACATTGCAGCGCTTTATCCCATTTTTCAAATAAAATGTGGTTGTGCAACTGAAATATTCTGGAATAAATTCGAATGGATTTATGTTCCGTTTTGGAAATCATATCCTCTAATTCCGTTACGGATAATTGGGTTTGCCTCGAAAGGGAAATCGTTTCAACTTCTCCCTCCTGTAATTCCACCACATTCTGAAGAGCCGCCATTAATAAAAGCCGGAAATTCTCCGTCTTTATTCTATTGGTAAAATTATAATTGTCTAAAACGATCTGATGTACTTCCGACAACCTTCTTCCCAATAAAAAATTAAGGAAGAAAATATACATTGTCGAAGGTGCCGCCTCAGTGTGCGCTCCACCTTGCAATGCCAAATTAAAGGATGTTTTTACTTCCTGAAGTGAAATTTCCAGCGGTGTATAGGTCGTCATGGAAATACCGAAATGACCCATAGCCATTTCCGCAAGATTTCCGGTACTATGGCCGGATTTAACCGCCACACGATTGAGCATGGCAGCCTTTTCAATCTGCCCGAAACCGATGGAAAGAATTCCCGCATACACGTGATATGCAGCTTCCGAACCGATGTGATTTCCCTTCTTCAACGTGGTTTGCAACAAACGCATTCCAAGAATTGCCATCAAATTTTCACTCCGGTCGTACGCATAAACCATCGCCTTATAGGTGAGCTCCATCTTGAGTTTTGACGCTTCATCGGTCATTTGTGGAAGGTTCGACAGATACTCTTCGGTTTTTCCGCGCATCATAATCATCGTGCGTACTAATTCTACCATCAGCGCCATACGTCCCGGATTTGCCGAAAGTTTTATTCCCAACAACCCCAGTCCATTCAGCGCCACTTCCAGAATATGATCGATACGGGAAAGGTGCGTGTATTTCTCAATTTTCAGCAGATACAATTCAGCCCGGTGCTGATTGTCGGGCATGTGGTTCATGAGATAATCGAAATACCGTTCTGCTTCTTCCGCGCTTTGAGTGAGGAAGGTACAATCGTTCATTTCGTGACCAATCCGTAGAGCAAAATCAAAATCCTGTTTCCAGATTTCCTCGCCCATTAAATCCGAAGAAGTCTTTGCATACAAATAAGCACTGTCGTACGCGATAATTTTTTTGGCCTCGTGCGCCGCCATAAGATTGAGTTCCGCCAATCTTCTTTTGGCAGCCGAATCTGTGAGTGTTTTAGCACCAAAATTTAAATGAAAAACCAATTGAAAAATTTGCTTTTCCACTTCCTGACCAGAAAGGGAACCGAGCATAATTTTTCCGATTTCATAATGTGTTTTTTGCTGAACTTCTTCGGGAATTAAGGAATAAAATGCGTGCTGAATCCGGTCGTGCGAAAATTTATATTCCACATCCATTCCTTCCCGAACCCGGTGAATCTGATTAATGTTTTTATAAAAAATAAAGCCTTCATCCAACGCAGGTTCCAGTTGTACAGCTAAATCATCCGCATTGTAATTTTCAATAAAAGACAGTTCATTAAGCCGAAAACTGTTTCCAATGCAAGCTGCTGTTTTTAACAACCGAACCGTGGTTTCCGGCAATTCCAGAATTTTATTTACTAATAATTCAACCAGATTGTTGCTAACGAGTTTAGAATGAATAGCCTCAAGGTCGAATTCCCATTCCGGCTTTTTTTGTGTTTTTGATTTATCCCAATTAAAACGAATTAAATCCTCTTCATAAATCGCATGTAGAAACTGAACGGTAAAAAATGGATTCCCTTTGGTTTTATTGTAAACGATTTCAGATAATTCAGAAATTTCTTCTATTGGTGTGTTAAATGTGTCGGCTAAAAGTTGTGAAACATGGTCGCTCGATAAATTATCAAGATGCAGTTCATCAAAGGTTTTTCCGGCTTTTTCAATTTCATTTAACTTCAACTGAAGTGGGTGATCTTTTTCGACCGATTCAGATCTGTACGCACCAATGATAAAAAGATACCGGCATTCATCGTCGAGAATTAATGTTTTTAAAAGATTTAACGAAGCATTATCTGCCCATTGCAAATCATCAATAAAAACCGTAACCGGATGTCCTTCGTCGGTAATGGTTTTAAAAAACTGATTTAATAAATCGCTCAGACGGTTTTGGGTTTCGAGCACACCCACCTCTTCAATTTGCGGCAGATCCGGAATTACATGTCGCAGATTTGGAATAAGATCCGCCAGAACACCAATGGTATTTCCTAAAGAAGAAACCAGCAAATCACGCCACGACCGAATTTCCGATTCGCTCGAAGTGAGTATCTGATTCACAAAATCCTCAAATATTTCGATCCATGCCGAATACGGAATATTACCGACAAACTGATCAAATTTCCCGGAAAGAAAAATTCCCCTTTTTTCGGTAATGGGTTTCAAAACTTCCAGCACCACCGCCGATTTTCCCGTTCCGCTTCTACCGGTAATAAAAGTTGCGTGATGCGCACCCTGATGCGTTTCCCTTAATTTTTCGGTAAGAGAATTAATTACTTCTTCCCGGCCATAAAGCTTTTGCGGAATGAGAAGTTGTCCGCTAAAATCATTTTCTCCCGGAATAAAATCTGCAGCTGGATTATTTATGGTTTCCCGAACTTTTTCTAAATCATATTTTAAACCAAACGCCGATTGATATCGATCCTCCGCATTCTTCGCCAGCAATTTCATTATGATAGCGGAAAGGGATTCAGGAATGCCGGGATTAACATTTATCGGGGGAACCGGCATAGTAGCCAGATGCGCATACATTAGTTCCAGAGTGTCGGTTTGAGCAAACGGCCTTTTCCCCGTAATTAATTCGTATATGACGATCCCCAAAGAATATAAATCCGAACGGTTGTCGAGTGCACGGTTCGTTCTTCCGGTTTGCTCCGGCGAGAAATACGGCAGCAATCCCGCCAGTTTTTCCGTGCTTAACCGGTTATTAACCCGAAGCATGTTTCGCGACATAAGACTGCCATCGATGAGCGTAGTTTTATTCGTTCCGGTATTAAATAAAATATTAGTCGGAGCAATACTGCCATGCACCCATTTCATTCCGTGAATATTTCCGAGCGTATCACAGAGTTGAATTAAAGCATCCAGACATAGTCCGGTATCCGATTTAAAATAATCTTTTAATTCAGTTAAATTTTTACCTTCAATGTATTCTAATTCGAGATAATAATTACCGTCTTTGTCTCGAAAAGCAACCGGTTTCCGCAAGCCGGGAATATTGATTTGCTGTGTAACGACAAATTCGTTTTTGAGTTGGGCAATAAGATCGTCGGCGGGAAAAGAAGAATGAAAACGTTTTATTACAACCGGATTTTCACCTTCCTTTTGCGAAAGGTAAAGTATGTGAACCGGTGATTCACGAATCAGTTTATCAGCCGCCGTTGCCATGAACTTTTTCGATTTTAGAAATTTCTTCGCGAACTATTCCGGGCGAAAATGCATGCCGGGTTTGTTCCAAAAATTTATGAATCAGTTTATCGAGCAATTTCGGATTAATCCATTTTGCCCAACGGTAAACAATTGTCCATCGGGTTTTTAATCTTTCGTATAATTTAATAATCCACTTGGTAATTGTAAAAGCTGCCCGAACAAAAATATTGGAGGAATGCTTCACATTTACCATTGCGGCCAATTCGGGCCCGAGCAAATGATACATCATATTCTCCGGAAGATACCGCAGAATCCAGGGCATAAATTCCTCGCAAAATTCGATGCTCGCTTTTGTGAGTTCAATTCCCTCTTGTGATGAAGCCTTTTGATCATCCAGAATAGCATGGCCGAGTTTTGCTCCTTCGTCGTATGTAGTTGGAATCATTTCTTCCTCCACTCCTACCAAATAAGCCACTGTTCGCCAGATGTGGTAATAGGCTTCCTTTTCTTCCTGAGAAATTTTAACGCCGATAGTTTCGAGACCTTCAATTACAAAAACAGAAAACGACAGCATCGTTCCGGCGTAATCCTCCTGATTGATGGGAACTCCGTATTTCTCTGCATCCCAGCCGTTATCGTTAAGAAAGTGCCGTACGAATGCGTGCAGGGTTCTTACTTTTACCGCCGAGCGAATGCCAGAACCATCCTTTTCGTAACCATCCGGTGCCATCACATTCAGGATGAATTTCGAGGTTTGCATGAGCCGTCGGGTGAACGGTTTCATGTTACCGCTGTGATCGGTAAGCCGACCGGTTGAATAAACAACCTGAGCACCTTTCGCACAACAATACGTTGCGGGAAGTGCTTTCATCAGAAGAATCATGCTGATTTCAAAACCATGAATAGCAAAGAACTCAGACCCTTTGGCAGCAAGTTTTTCATCATACCACGGAGGAAGTTTTGAGGCTTCAATCAGGAGTTTTTCCGCTTTCGGATCCAGTTTTTCGCTACCGATCCAGATGTATTCATTGAGCAATACGCCCATGATCATGTAGAGTTCCTTTTGCTCTTTGGTTTCCGCCAAATCTTTCACAAACCTGTCGGCCAGCGGGTCGGCGCGGTAACGTGCGGCTTCGAGAAAATCTTCATGGCTGGTTTGCGAAGAAGTGCTGGCTACCATAATCAATCGCGTTCAGTTATGCCTTCGAATTGGCTTAAACGAAAGCAACCAAAAATAAGAAAGTTTCAGTACAGATTAATAATTTTAAATACTTCTATGTTTGGATGCACCAAGATTATTAATTAATTGCGGATTGATTTACAATCTCTTTTATCACTTTTTTCTTGATAAAAAAGTAAGCAAAAAATCAAGTCGGAAAGAAATCTGCCCAAGCAATCCTATTCTTGTTTTAGGATCCGCTTCGCACCATTCATTTTGTTCTTTTAATTCTAACCACAAGTTGGTGTAATGAAGCGGAGAAACAATTAATTTTATCTCTTTGTAACTAACGATGGAATGGAATTAAGAATTAATTGGTTAACAAACCACAACATATTAATCGTTACCAGATTTAGTTCGTACGGATATTTTAAGCGGCATATCTGACGTGCTCTGCGTGAAAATATTTCTGCGCTTGCTTTCTATTTTTCTTTCTTTTATTCATAAAATCCTCAACAATAGAGCGCATCTGATCCTTGTTAATAGGGCGTTTCTTGCCAATTATATTCGTTTTGACATCCTGATTCAAATATTCTTGCGCGTTTAGTTCGGGACTATATGGCGGGATAAAAAACACCTCTATACGTTCTGTATTTTCCTGTAGCCATGTCTTTAGTTTTTTTGTTTTATGTGCCGGGTGGCCATCGGTTATAAAGAATATTTTCTCCTTACTATACCGTATCATCCGTTTGAGAAAATCAATAAAGACCTCTCCGTTAAACCGCTCTATTATCATAAACATTAGGTGTCCTTTATTGCTGATGGCCGATATCATGTTTAACAAAAACCGTTGTCCTGTGCTTTTAATGACCGGTGTTTGCCCCTTTGGCGCATAGCTTTTACCGGCCTGATGGTCGCTGCGCATGCCGGTCTCATCTCCAAAATAGATGGTACCCTTTTCTTTGGCTGCTCGCTTCTTAATAGCCGGGTATTCTTTGTTCAACCATTGTTGCACTTGTTCGGGTTTCTGTTCAAAGGCTTTGCGTATGTGTTTTTTTGAGGCGTATATCCCCAGGACTTAAATAACGGCCCACTTGTTTTACGTTAAGCGATATACCATACCGCTTTTCTATAAGTTGCTGCACGGCTTCTCTAGTCCATAATCCATACGGCAGTTTCAGTTGGTTTGGTAATTTGTCTTTAACCAGAGTACGTACCTCTGCGACCTGCATACCATTTACCTTTTTGCCTTCTTTTACACCCCGCTTTTTACTCAATAAGGAACGCTTACCTTCTGTTTTATACTTGTTCCAGATTTTGTTTACCGCTCTTTCGGTTACTCCAAATATTTTCGCTGCCTGCTTTTGCGTGCCGCGCTTATTCTTTAAATAATCCACTATCCTAAAACGCGTTTCTTCCTGCGCATATTTATTCTTTCGCTTTTGGTCTTGCATGACGCACTAATACAATAAAATAAGTACTAATTAATGTCCTTGTTATCAAGTAATCACAAAGCAATTTTTATTATTATATTAATTTTCAAGTCATCAACTCTTCACCCAATGATGAATACCGCCTTTTTCAAATACATATTCGTATCCTTCGGTTTCAAATAGTTTGACAATAAGACGCGCTTTTACCGGAATACCCAGCTTTTGGGAAATCCATTCCGTAACTTTGGTGGTGTGAAGATGCCGCGATTTTTTCTGCGTCGTACTCAGCACTTCGTATTTCGAAAGCATATCCAGAAAGATCTCTCTTATTTGTCGTTCTTCAATTGTCATTGCACATGCAAAATTCAACACGGAAGAATTAAATGTAATGAAGGGAAGTAGTTTAGTTATGCACTTTAACGGATAAAAACTTTGTCTGAATTTTGGCGACTAATTCAGTTTTGGAAACGTAATTATTTCAACATTCAGATTGGTAGGTTCCATTTGTCCTAGTTTCAGACCATGACAAATAAATTGAATAGACTCCGGATCAATTTTGCCACCATATTCATACGCGAGCTTCATGTTTCGACAGGCAAGTTCTCTTTCACCTCCATAATAGTAGCATACACCAAATAATGCATAAGCCTGCCAACAGTGATCATCCAATTTTAGCGCAAGTTCTAATTCACTTTTACACCCGGCACTGATCGTGATATTGCTGTCTGTTTCTTCGTAAATATAATAAAGATAGAATGCTTTGTTTACATGATATTCTGCAGTATTCGGAGAAAGTTCAAGCGATCGGTTTATATACAATAATGCAGAATCGTATTTGCCCAGATGGAAGCTTAAAACACTTTTGTACAGAAAGAAATTGGCTTTGTTCCAATCGGTTTCCGCAAGTATCAGACATGAATCCAAAACAACCAACATTTCCGGATAATTTTCAGGGTTAAATTTCAGAAGTTCCAACTTTAATATTAATGCATTTAAATCACGCGGAACTGATTTTAAATAATAATTAAGATCACTCAATGAACCCTCAATGTCACCCCAATTGGCCTTTGCGATGGCAAGCCAGTTGTAATACTCTATTTCTTCAGTGTATCCTGATTTTTTAACAAATTCCAACATTTCAATGGCTTCAGGATAATGACTCTGACTTAATTCCCACCTTCCCATCGATTTATGAGCTTTAATACTTTGAGGGTCAATATCAAGGGCCCTTTCATAACACATTCTTGAATTTGAA
>WGNA01000036.1 GCA_016124755.1 Bacteroidota bacterium
TCAGTTTCTGTTGTATTTACTGCTCGACACATTGGTGCAATTTGCAGATTAAATTTAAAAACAGACTTTCAACAGAAGGGAATGTTCGAAACTTTAAAACAAAAAAGGTCCGGCTAATGCCGAACCTTTTTCCTGTAGCCCCTAGGCTCCTTATGTCGAACATATTGCTATATAAATGACATGTAATCAATGAATTAGATTTCGGGTAGGGTGATTTTTAGTTGTTCGTTAATCCGAACGTATTTTTATCACTTTACAAATTTCGGAAAGCCCGGTTTTTAAAGGCCATTTCATAATTTTCGTAATTTGAGTTGGTTTTGGAGGTTCCTGCGTTTTGCCGGTTGTGCCATGTGTTGGCACCAGATTTTTCTAAACCCACTTTTCAATTACGGAGAAACTCAACTTATTGTAAGTTCTAATATTGTACTTTTTTAACAGTTTTGAAATGTTTTCATTTTTGTATTCTTATGATGCCAAAACAATTGTAAAAGTTGGTATTCATGGTACCTTCCATGGTATTTAAGTTGAGACGCATGCTGCCTTCCACCTTATGTGTTTGCTTCCCATTGTCTTCGTATACTTTTGCAACTAAGACTCCATTAACGATCTCACCTACAATATCAACTTTAAAATTCTTGCTGTAACGCATAAATTTCCCATGAAATGTTTCAGAATGTTTGACACCAGATCCTTGGATGATCCTTCCTTCTCTTTTAAATTCTACATCATAGTATCCCGTTAAATCCCCTTGAGCGAATTTGTCATCCGAACATTCTGTCACTTGAAACGACATTTTATGAAATCCAATAATCTTATTATACCGGTTCGGAATTAAGTCGGAGCACTTTTGAATGCCCAAAAAGAACACCAGAAGAGTGATAATTCCGGCAGTAATAGATACTGATAGGTTGAAGCGATTAAAGAAGCCCATAAATTCTAATTATCGGATTACGGTAATACCTGTTCTTTTAATTTAGTCCAATCAAAATTAAGCCATAATCGAATACCGATATTCCCCAACCTATCATGATGTAAAATGATTAATGTTATTACAAAATACGGCTACCAGAAATAACCGTCTTCTTTTGATTGATGGTATATCGTATTGACAGAAGTCCACTATACAAAAATCCATTTTGCATGTTCCAGTATTGATCCAAATACGACGCATTCATTGAGATTTGAATATTGAGGTTTCGATTAAAGGTTTTCTGATAACTGGCAAGTGCTGTAACAAACACGGCATTGGTTTTGGATTTTCTCCCAGATGCGGAAATACAAAAAATGTTGGATTTTATTTTATAACGAAATGTGACATTTCCTCCGGTATAGTTTAAAGAATCCACCGCAGGTAGAACCACACTTTTGGTAATGCCTGTTGTTAGAGAAATTTTGAATGTCTCCCATTTTTGAGTAAGGTTATAAATTTGGGTGTTTGCTACTAGATTTTCGATCATAAAATATTCCACCTTGGCTTTGGAAATACTTCCGGACCACATGAATTTGTTTTTACGAAAGGTCTTTTGGTAGGTAACTACTAAGTTGGTGACCGCCATTTTATTGTTGGTGCGTAACAGAGTGTCCGAATGATTGTTGCCCTGCTGATAGGGGCTGTGCGTAAACTGAAAATTGGGCCCCTTTGTAAATTTGGAATACACAACAATACCCAATCCTTTCATAGAGTTGGTTACACTACTTCGATGGTCAAGATTATTGCAATAATGCATATAACTCGCGGTAGTGCGTATTTTTTGTCGGAACAAGTCCTGACTCAGTTTTAAATCGAACTGACAGTAATTCCTTCGTAAAAACGGACTCCCAAAGGATTCAAAACCGTATGCCTTTTGATCAAACTTAAAAGTTAGTTGAGTACCTTTATATGCATCCCATTTGCTTTGAAGGTTAATACTGGAACGATCCAGAACGCGATGTGAGAAGGTTGAAGAATAATGGATGCCGTTTTCTTTACCTGCAACTTGTATCTCAACCGGAGCATTAATTTTTGAGGCGGAAGACAAAATCTCTCCTTCCAGTTTGAATTGGTTATGAATAATCCAGATACCACCAATCCCGTTTACATAATTTCGGGTGGAGTATTGTGTCTCCTTTGAATAGGGGTCCCAAAAAGCGGAAGATATCCAGTAAATGTTGTTTTTATTCAGGTTTCCATACCCGGTTTGAGTAGCAACCATATTTCTATTAAAGAGATTTGGTTGTTTGGACTGCGAAGAAAGTGAATAGCTGCTGAGAGTTTTGCCACCTACTATTTTGGTGAATCCATGTTGGTTTGCAGTGGTAATGTTTAAGCCTTTAACCGCCACACCATTAATGGAGCTTGGAGAGAAAATCGGATAACAAACACCTACATCCAATGATCGAATGGAAGAAATAAACCGGTTTTCGCCCAGACCACTTTCCAATTGATGTCTCTTGGAATTTGCCAATTTTTTATATTCATCTTCCAATGAATACAGCTGCATATTCATTACTGAATCCTTTTGGTTTACAAGGTGTTTAATTGTTTGGGCTTTCTCGATAAATTGTTCAAGGGTGCGAATAACTGCTTTCATGGAATCCAATTGATGATCTTTGGCCGATTGAACACGGTCGACAGAATCTTTCCACCGTTGATATGCTGCTTTTTTAACCTGTGAAAGGGAGTCGTTCCCCATGGCCTCAATATCTCCTTTGTAATCAGGTAGCACGAAGAGATCAGTATTTAATCTCTGTTGCAATTTTCTTTTTTCAATCGAGGCAAGATTTTCCATGTCTTTTACATACTGATCCACCTTTTGACCGTCCATTCGGTTTTCCTTAAGTTCTTTCTTTTGTTTATTGACCTGACCTTTAAGTTTCTCTTCTATATTCTCCCGATATCCTCCGGGGTTAAAATGAAATCCGATGGAATTAGCATTGTAAAAGGTGTTTTTTTCAGTAGTAAAATACAAATCTGAGGTAAAGGGTATTCCTAAAATATTCAGATTGGTGGATGCGGATACACGGGTATAAACGGGTGCATTCAGCTGATAAGGAAGAGATGAGTTTGAAGCATAAGATTCAATCTGGACGAAGGAAGTAAGTGCCGAAGGGTCTGTTAGCTTGCGAACGATGTATTGACCGGCGTTTTTTAAAGGGCCATGTGCATTTAAGGTATTGGAATCTATCTGGACCAATGATACGTTGACTGCCGGTTGGGATGGAATGATACTTTTTAATACGATATCAGGAGAGAGTTGTTGGATAAAATCGGGTATTGCTGCTGAGAAATCAAGAGTGGAATCCTTGGATGTAGTTTTTTCTACTTTCACATTACTCAATTGCAGCGAATCACAAACCCCATGTTGAACGTATGTCAATTGATTTAGGTTGCCCCATGTTGAAGCAGGGATTTGAGCTGAGTCAGAAAGCGTTTGGGCAGATATCGGGTTAGACAAAAAAAATGACAAACACCCCAAAGCAAGAAGTGAAAAGCGTTTGATCGGTTGTAGAATTTTCATGGTCTCCCAAAGAAAGTGAAAAAATTTTGACTATTTGAAAAAACAATTTAAATTCCCACCGCACATTAAACAAAACTTAACCTTCAGACTCCATGATACGATATTGCCTATTGTTGCTATTGAGCTTTTTTGCCTATATCAACTCTTTTGCTCAGGTTACCATTCAACTTCAACCCATCAATCAGATCCGCTTTGCCTCCGAGGATGTATGGTCGTTTTCGGTAACCCTTACTGGAGATAAACCGATCAATGTATATTTTAAAGCCATTGTTAATAATGATGCCAGTCTGCCACAGGTAGAACTCATTTCTGCTGCGGTGAATTTATCTCCTGGAATTAATCTGTTTAACAAACAGATGCTCTCGACGATCAAAAAGAATTATTTCAGTCAGGCTTTGGCTAACTACGAGCTATTGTCCGGGGAATTGCCACCGGGTGATTATACCTATTGTGTACATTTAATCTGTGCCGATGTTGAGTGTAGCAAAGTTTTGCCCCTTGAGACTCCTATAAAAGAATGCATTACAATTCAAAAACCTCAGTCTACTCCTTTATTATTATCCACTCCGGAGGATAAGGCCAAAATATCTGATAAGCGACCTGGGTTTACCTGGATTGCTCCTATGCCCCTTGGGACCAATCCCGATTTGACTTATCAGTTCACTTTGGTTCATCTGAATAAGAACCAAAGTGCTATGGATGGTATTCAACGAAACCGTCCTCTGTACTCCCAAAGTGGTATTGCGGGTACTACCATTGGATTCCCTCAGGAACTGTCGGATCTTCAACAAGAAGAACATTATGCTTGGCAGGTAAAAGCAGTCTTGGGAGATGGAGTTGTCGCAGTTTCAGAGGTGTGGGAATTTGAAATAGACAAGGAGTCAAAGAAATTATTACCCATGCCGTATGTTCGATTGAGCAAATCCGATCACACGATTTATAATGCCGTAAATGAGTTGAAATTTATCTATTTCGAACCTCGGAAGATAAATCAACTAAATATTCACTTTTATGATGCTTCGGGTAAGGATGTAACTCCGGCAAATGTTGCCTTTGCAACCAAATACGGAGATAACCGTTTCAATCTGAATTTGGCTACCTATGATTTTCAGCCAGATGAATTGTATACACTGGAAGTTATTTCACCCACGGGTGAAAAATACACCTTAAAGTTCCGATTTGTTTTTCAGTTTACCAATTAAGGTTCTCCACCGAACAATCGATACGGAACATGAAATTTTTGCTTCAAATCCCAAGAAGGATGCGGCCGGTTGGCCTTATCATTCTATTGACATTGATGATTCTTTCGGGTTGTCGGAAAAGCCTGACCCCAACGGAATACTTCAATTTTTATAATACATTTCAACCGGAGTCCTTTTTAGAGTGTGATTCAAAAGACTTAGTATATAAACTTCAGCATAGGCCCAGCCAATTTCAGGCACTTAATTTTCTGAAAGGCTCTGGTGATATTTCCAAAGAAACAGTTACCAAACTGAGCGATTCAGCAGGAGATGACCGTCTGTATTGTCTTCGTATTGAACTTAAAAATAAAGAAGACGATATTCTTCGATACAAAGCAGAAGAGGACGCCGACTATTACAATCGAATAGAACTTCTGACGGCTGAATTTCCTTTTCTTATTCAGGGAATTGTCGGAGAAGATACGCTTGGAGTAGCGCTGCATCATTTTGAGCGGGCATATAAACTCCGACCCTTCATCAATATTACGTTTTCTATGGCCGGAAGCTCCGATGAACTCCCGGATAAAATCCTGTTTCACGACTGGGTATTTCAAAATGGAGAGATTATCGAATTCGATCATGTCAATACTTTAAAACGAAATCAGCCAAAACTTTCAATATGAGACTAAACCTAAAAACTAACAGCCGGCGCAAAAGAGCCTTATTTCTTTTGACCATTTTCCTTTTGGATCTATTGATGCCGCTCCAATCATTGGCACTTACCGGTGGACCGTCACAGCCCGAAGTCCAGAGTTTTGAACCGGTCGGAACCTCGGACATGGTCGATATTTTTAGTGGTGACTTCAACTACAATATTCCCCTGATGGATGTCAATGGATACCCTATTAATATTTCATATCACGCAGGGGCATCAGCCGATGAAGAGGCCAGTTGGGTCGGGTTGGGTTGGAATATTAATCCCGGAACAATCAACCGGGGACTGAACGGACTTCCGGACGATATGGACGGAGATGTGGTTAGCAAAACCATGTACATGAAGCCAAACAATACATTGGGCTTGAATGCAAGTTTGGGTGTTGAAATTTTTGGAATTGAGGCATCAAATACAAAGACCGTAGCGAAACTGTTGCGAAAGGTAGCGGCAGATCAACTCAATCTTAATTTAGGTCTTCAATATAATAATTACAAAGGAGTTGGATTCAACTGGGGGCTTTCCGTAAGCAAGCAGATTGCCAAATCTGCCGGTTTAACCTCGGGACTCTCTATTGGCTATTCCGACAATGGTGGGTTGGATGTTTCACCTTCGCTCAGCTTTGATGTAATGGAGCAAGAAAATACTGAGAAAAGCACCAAAAGCAGCACTTCTTTTCGAATAGGCGGCGGCTTTAATTCTAGAAATGGAATCAAGGCACTCAATTTTACAGCTTCTGCAAAAAGAAAAGTTATGGGTGAAAATAACAAGGTCAAACACAGCCACTCTGGTGATATTGCCAGTGGGATGTATTCCTTTGGTTCTAAAACCTACACGCCGGGAATTAGTACGCCCTATTCTGCTTATGGAATAGATTTCAGGGTTACATGGGGTACGGAATGGTGGGGAGTAGATCCAAGCTTTGGTTTGTCGGGCTCATGGTACAGCCAGTACATAGCCATGAAAGATCGAATAATTCAAAAGCCAGGGTACGGTTTTATGTATGAACAAAAGGCAAATCAATCCAATAATGCTTCTGAACGTGATTATTTACTGGATTTTAACCGTGAAAACGAACTGCCACTAATGTCGTCCACGCCGTATCTTCCTTGGACCAATCACACTTTTGATATGTACAGTGTGGCTGCTCAAGGGGTTGGAGGAACCTACCGACTTTACCGGAATGATCTTCCCATGGTACACGACGATTACAGAAGTTCGGGTAATAATTCGTACCGGTTGGGATTGGAATTTGGGGTAGGGAATTTAGCCAAATTCGGAGCAAATCTGGGGTATAACCACAGCGCATCAAAATCCGGTTTGTGGACAGAGAATAATTATCTGGCCGAAAAAATTGGGGCCGTGAATAATGTGTCGGATTACAGTGAATTAGGGGCTACACACTCCTATTCTGGTCAAGTTGACTATGAGCCCTATTTTTTTCGGGAGGTCGGCGAATTGGTGCCTCTAAACGAAAAATATCTCACTGTGGTAGGAAGTGATGATAATCTGTATCCTAGTGTTTATCTGAACCGACAAAAAACAGATTCTACAAAGGCCCGAAGTGCTGTGGTTGGAGGATGGCTTGCTAAAGGTGATGGTCAACATCACCCCATCAACAGTGCAAAAAATCAAAATATTGCCGATGGTCGAACCCCCAGAAATACCTTGTTTACCTATTTAACAGTTGCCGAGAAAGACAAATGTCTGAATAAAACGATTATTTCATACTCAAAGAATGGAACCTATAATGGACAAAGCTTAGACATAGCCCAGAACATCCCACGAAATTCCGGAAACAGAAAATCGTCACACATTACCGAAATAACGGTTCTGGCCGGAGATGGTTCCCGCCATGTATTTGGGATCCCAGCCTACAATAATGTTCAGGTAGAGATGGCATTTCGGGTTAACGAACCATCTGGAACGGACAGAACCAAAGGACATGTTGGGTACACACCGGGGATTGAAAATTCAACAAGTAATACTGCTGGAGTTGACGGGTTTTATACCTCTACCAGTACTCCGGGATATGCGCATTCGTACTTGCTCACCGGAGTTCTTTCTCCGGATTATGTCGATATGACCGGGGATGGAATATCCGATGACGATTTGGGATCAGCCGTTAAGATGAATTACACCCGAGTGAACGATGGATACAAGTGGCGAACACCCTATGCCGAAAACAAAGCCAAGTATGCAGAAGGTCTCAAAGCGGACCAGGCCGATGACATGGGAAATATTGTCTACGGGGAGAAGGAATTATGGTATCTCCACAGCATTGAGGGAAAAACACACATTGCCCTATTTAAAATTTCGCAACGGAACGATGGGGTTGGGGTAGAAGATGAAAATGGAGGAAAAGATGTATTTGACAGACAATATCGACTGGACAGTATACAGCTCTTTTTAAAAGAAGATCTGATTACCAACGGTTCAGCAGCTGTCCCGGTAAAGACTGTTCATTTTGTATACGACTACTCGTTGTGCCCCGAGATTGAAAATCAGATCAATGATGGACTTGGTAAGCTTACGTTAAAGAAAATCTATTTCACGTACGGTAATTCAAAAAAAGGTATGCTCAATGCCTACAAGTTCACCTACGACGACCAGAATGCCTCTTATCATCTGCTTAGTTACGATCGATGGGGATCTTACGCACCCTCGGGAGAATCCCCGACCAATGCAGAATATCCATATACCACACAAGACCAGGAACTGGCAGACAATTATGCATCCATGTGGAATCTAACCAAAATTGAACTACCGTCAGGAGGAGTTATACAAGTAGAATACGAGTCAGACGATTATGCCTATGTTCAAGACAGGCGGGCTATGGGGATGTTTAAAATTCTCGGGTTTGGGCCCTCGGAAGATAAAAGCATTCGGGATGTCGCATTATATGGTTTAGGGGTTCTGGATAAGACCCAATACGATGTCATGTACTTTGAGCTGAAAGATCCCATTACGGGAAGTAATGCAAAGGATGTTTTAAGAAAGGAATACCTACAGGATGTTCAGGATATTCAAACCACTATCTATTCTAAAATAACGGAGTATAAATCCACGGATTATTATGAGTACATAAAGTCCTACAGTAACCCCGCCTACATTCAGGAAAGTGACGGTAGCTGGCAAATAGACTGCGGAGTCACCGATGGTGGGGCAACGGGTTGGATTCGATTGGGGAAAAGGCATATCCGTGATAAGGAAAAAGGTGAAATGGTCAATCCAATTGCACTATCTGCCTTGCAATATGTGCGAATGAATCTGGATTTTCTCATCCACCCGAATTCGGATGCCATGCGTTCCAAACTCAATGATCATCCGACGGTTCCCATGATCAGCACCTTTGTTGGAATGCTCAGTGAGTTGGGGGATGTGGTCAAGGGGCCAAATCGAATGTTGATGACCCGAAAATTCTGTCGGAAGTTTCAATCCGATCGTTCCTGGGTTCGACTAAATGTACCGGACAAAAACAAGCTGGGAGGGGGACATCGGGTTAAGCAACTTACCTTAAGTGACCAGTGGGAAGACATTAATTCGCAAGATGGAAATGCAGAAAATGCTACCTACGGGCAGAAATATGAATACACAACTCAGGATACCAGCAGAGTTGGGCTGTATAATACCATCAGCAGTGGTGTTGCTGGGTACGAACCGGCCATTGGTTCGGATGAAAATCCATTTGTGTTACCTCACGATTTTGTTCAAAAAATGCCAGGAATACCCGATAACCGATACACGTTTGAAGAGCCTATCGGAGAATGCTTTATGCCGGGAGCCTCCGTTGGGTACAGCCAGGTGAAGGTCAGCAGCATAGACCACGCCGGTCAAAATCCCAACCATCGAACCGGTTATCAAATAAGTAACTTTTATACAGCGAAGGACTATCCGGTCAAGGTTACGTTCTCGGATCTATCCAAGAACAGTGCGTTTGTAAAGCCTGGTTTTTCGTTCAATTTCGTTTACGGCGAGACCTTTAGTACCGCTGTTGCCGGTCAGGGGTATACCATTGAACTCAACGACATGCATGGCAAACCCAAGAGCAATTATTCCTACGATGAAATGGGAAAAAAGCTTTCCGGGGTTCAATACGAATATCAAACCGATGCAAATGGAGATTTAGATAACGAATGTCTGGTTATTCAATCTGACGGGTCCATTGAAACCCAGACGCTGGGGGTTAACATTGATTTCACCATGGATTTCAGAAAAATGCAAGATCGGTTTTTCAGTGCGGACGTAGATGGGAACACCGATGTTTTTACCATTGGGTTCATCCCGTTTTTTATCCCGACTATTTTACCCAACGTAAATTTCTCAGAAACAAATGTCTTTACCGCAGTGGCTACTAAGGTGGTTCGGAAAATTGGTCTGTTGAAGAAAACAACAGCTTATAAAGAAGGGTCGGAAATCAACACGGAAAATCTGCTTTACGACGGAAAAACCGGTATGGTTCTTTTAACCTCTGTTGGAAATGAGTTTGGCGATAACGTATACAATTTCACCTATCCGGCGCATTGGGCCTACGATGAGGGAATGGGACAAGCTTTTCAGAATTGGGGATTGGAGCTAGTTGGCTTGTCGATTGAAGATGGGGAACTAACTGCAACCGGTAGTTTTGACTGTGAAGATTATCTGGTACCTGGAGATATCTGCATCTTCAATCGTCCTTCCAGCATTTACAACAATATAACCGCCTATGTTGTGGAATCTGAGCAAACTCCATATCAATCTGCGGGACAATTGTGCCTGATCGACGCTAATGGAAATCTGATTCAAGACGATATCAATAGCTACAAGGACAATGCTACCACATTGCGAGTAATTCGTTCGGGTAGAAGAAATATGGCCAGTGTATCTATTGGCTCAGTGACTTGTCTTTCCAATCCCATACAGGATTTGGGCGGCAGTCCTTATTTGTCGTTTTCAAATGTGCTTGCAACCTCTGCTGTGGAATACAAAGACCATTGGAGAACAGAGTTGAAATTTATTTCCAGCTATGGGTGTGATACGGTCGCATCGGACTTTTTCTTATCTCTATATGGAGCTTTGGATGTCATTGCGGATAGTTCGCTTTGGCAAATGACCTTGGATCAACTTACCTATACCGATTCAGGTACGTATTTCCCGGACACTGTTGGTACGACCGGTTCGATAAACCGTAACTTACACTTTTCGAACATGGATTCCTGCTTTCAACAAACGGTGTTGAACTACTTGGATAGTTTGTACGGAGCAGATCTGAGCGATTTACAGGACTCTATCATCCAATTTGATGATTTGTATGTAAAATATTTGGACACTATATCCAATAGTGCTTATGAGGTGGGGTATCAGATTCAGGATGAAGATGCCTATTTTTCTACAGATCCTATTGAAAATATTCAATATTCGGTCAGAGGATACAAACCTTATGTAAGTGTAAAACTCAAAAGTACAGGATCTAGTCCTTCCTATTATTCCTTGCATTTTTTCTGGACCGATTTAATAGAAGCAGGCTTTAGTATCTGTAGGAACGGAAACATAAGCGGTGGGAGTTCTGCTTATTTTTATCCCTTATCGGATACTATCTATTCCATAGACTCTTCATCTTCATTATCATCTCTTACTAATGTTCTGGACGACTTAAATAGTCAAAATGACTTTGACTCGGTTGATTCAGATCACATGTATATTGTTGGGACAGGTAGCTTCTTCAGTATTTCGTTTGATCAGGACAACTGCAACGTTGTGAGCAATTGTTCTAAGGATAATGTCACAGAATTAGTTGACCTGCTGGGTTACGATGTCCTGAGCACAACCTATGCTCAGGTCACCGCAATTGTAAAGAGGTATGATGACGTCTATGACTCTAAGACTTTGATTACCGATACGGTCACCTACACCCTCTCGGCCAATTGTGATTTGTTTTTAGTTTGTGAACAAACCTGTTATGTCCGGCAAAAAGCGCAAAGGATAAACCCATACCGCGCTGGCATCAAAGGAAATTGGAGACCTTACAAAAGTTGGACGTATGTTGCGGATCGCGCATACAATGCCTTGGATGCACGTCCTAAAGATGATGGGGTTTTTAAAACCTATTCTTCCTTCTGGCATTGGGATAGCGATTCAAACCGCTATGTGAAAAATAGCACGGATAGCAAATGGGTGTGGACCAGTGAGGTAACCGAATATTCTCCCTATGGAATGGAATTGGAGAACATAGATCCATTAGGAAGGTATTCTGCGGCCCGATATGGTTATGCCCAAACGCTCCCCGTTGCGGTAGGGTCCAACATGAAATACAGCGAGATGTGGTATGACGGGTTTGAAGAATATCAATACCTGCATAACATTGCCGATCGATTTGTTTGTAAGCCCTGGGAGTGGTTGTATACGGTTTCGCTGGATCAAGTTGTATCAGATGAAGGTGGTCTGGTGGATACTGATATCAGTCATAGCGGTAATGTAAGTCTTCGCTTGACCGCAGGGGATTCTTTTGTTCACGAGGTGGCACTCAATCCGGATTTTGACACTAGTTCGATCACTGGGTGGTCTGGAAAGGAATATTTCACCAAACAAGGCGATGAAATTGTGCCTTTCCGACCTCTAAATGGAAAATTCCTATTGAGCGCCTGGGTTCATGAAACTACTTCGATTCAGGATACCCAATTCAATTCAGCCCATATTACCATCGAATTCTTAGATGGTGGGGGCAGTTTGATTTCCCAACTTGATTTTATACCGGAGGGTATAATCATAGAGGATTGGCAGCGAATCTCCGATACTTTCTCGGTTCCAAGTGGTGCTAGTATTATGCGGATCAAATACCGGACGGATTCCGAACAAGGGTGGTTTGATGACTTACGAATTCATCCTTATAACGGAAACATGAAGAGCTATGCCTACGATTACCGGACCCTTCGATTGATGGCCGAATTGGATGAGAACAACTATGCCACTTTCTATGAGTATGATCTGGAAGGTAGTCTGGTTCGGGTGAAGAAAGAAACCGAACGAGGTATAAAAACGCTTCAGGAGAATCGTCAACATCAAAGAACCACCAACCCCTAATGATTTCTGCCATGAAGACCCTATTGATTGTGACCCTTACGCTTGTCTGGGGAGTGCTTGCCACTGCACAAAATGCGACATTAGCCAAAGACCTGGCTGATATTAACTATGCCTATTATTCGCTGAACCGAAAAATGTCGGTGACATCAACAACCACCTCCGAGTCCGGTACTCAGGTACAGAAATACACCGCCAGTATGAAGACTATGGATGAGTTTTATATGCAATCCGGAAGTACCGAACTACTGGTTCGCTCTGGGGTAAAAGTGGTCATGAACAAAGAAATGCAAAGCATTATGATTGACTCTAATGCGGTTTCAACCATTGGCGATTTACCCCTTCAAATGTTCGACACGCTGGCTACTTTGTACACGCACGTTGTACACAAGATACTGGGAGGGGGAGTTGAGCGGTATGAGATGAATACGGTGGTTTCTGACAAGCAGAAAATCATTGTCGAATTTAACCGAAATACCAAACTGCTGACCATGCTACAGGTGGTAGTAAAGGACGATGCTGGGAAGACAATTACCTCAATGACGGTTCAATATCAATATACCGCTCTACAATCCGGGGATATACCCCCGGTTTCCAAATACATTCGTATGGATAGCCAAGGGATAGCACAATTGGCGCCAAACTACAGTAAATTTCAGCTCATCAATTTTCTGAACCGATAAACCAAAACCGATGAAAACAAGTAAAAACCAGTTATTCAAAAGTGCAACCCGGTTGCAGCTTTTGATTTTATGTGTTGTTTCATTACTGGTAAGCACACAAACTTTAGCTCAAGACCACACCTACATCGGCAACCGGTATGTTCAAAGTTGGGATTCCACGATGAATGGGGATACAACGCATCTGAATTCGTTTATTACCAACTTTGATGCCTTGAGTTACGATACTGCCGGAAATTTCGATGGGGATTACCCTACCTATGGATTTGTAGAGTATCAGCTAAAAGGCCGAGTGGCTCTGGAATTGGTTCATACACTGGATAGTTGTTTTCCGGACAGTTTTACCTTTTGGGCGGATATATTGGTTTCTTACCGAGGGAAGGACAGTTCTTTGAAAACTGATACGATCCGTTTACAGATAGTATATGACACCACGCTGGGGACATTCAATCAGGAAATTGCCAGTTACTTACTGGATGATGTTCTTTGGTTACGGGCCAAACTACTGGCTTGCAATGATATTGGATTGCTGAAATACACCAATATTGTCTCTGAGATTACAGTAGAACGGTACCGGGATTTGGATGTTTCAACAAGTCCGGATTTTTACCCCATTTCCTTGAATTCCCAGACAAATGAGCTGAATCTTTCCTGGGATGCTTCTTTGGGTGGAGTTCGGGATGGAGCACTGGGATATCAACTGGAATGGACATGGGTAGATGCTGTGGGGCAGAACAAGGAATTGATGGATCCTTCGCAGGTATGGGTTGATTTTCGGCACAATGCCACTCGGGTCGAATTGCACGAAAACTCCTATTCCATTTCACCGGTGTATGAAAAGGGATATTTGGTCTTCAGGGTACGACCATATGGGGTCAACAAATACAAAGTTACTCAACCGGTCTATGGCCCCTACAGCAGTTCAAGCCATGGAACAAGACTGGATTCGTTTACCAGTGGGTATGAATATGTAACGTTAGATCACACCTCCAGCTACTTTCCGCACGACACTAGTTTTAACTGGCAATATGCAGCCTCCTTCGCCGAAGAAGGAAAGAAAAAGGAAGTCATTTCCTATTACGATGGTTCTTTACGAAACCGACAAGCCGTTACACGAATCAGCTCAACCATGCAAGCTGTTGTGGGGGAAACAGTATACGATTTTGAGGGAAGACCGGCCGTAAATATTCTGCCGGTACCTGCGTTTGATTCCAAACTTCGGTTTCATCCGGCTTTTAATATCAGCCAGCAAACCAATATTGCCTATAACAAGAATGATTTTGACAGCATCCCATCAAGCTATTGTTTGTCAGATGTGGCGGCTTTAAAAACCGTATCGGGTGCCTCTAAATATTACTCTCCAGATAATGATTCTGTTTCATTTCGGAACTTCGGATTCATTCCGGATGCGCACGGGTTTCCTATGGCTGTGACAGAGTATATGGCCGATGGAACGGGCCGTTTAAAACGCCAAAGTGGAGTAGGAACAGATCATCAGTTGGAGAGCGGCCATGAAACCAAATACTACTACGCAACTCCGGGTGATCAGGAATTGGACAGACTCTTTGGCAACAATGTTGGTGATCACATTCACTATCAAAAAGAAATGGTCATCGATCCCAATGGACAAGTTAGCGTTTCGTACAAGGATCTATCTGGGAAAGTCATTGCTACTTCTCTAGCCGGCGATAGTCCGGATAGCATGGTAAGTTTGGCTTCAGAAAGTGGGGCTCAGGTCGATTTGAATATGGTTATTCCTTCCACCTATTATTATGCTGAAAATAACGTACAAACCGACAAGGTCTTTGTGGTTTCTTCCGATAGCACTCGACATGACATTTTTTATGATTTAACCATACCCAGACTCACATTGGACAGCGTGCCGGATATGTGTTTTGATTGTGTTTATGAACTCACGATTAGCTTGCTTGACGACTGCAACAATGAATATTTGGATGGCAATGATACCGTCGCCGGTAATCAACCCATTGTCCGAATGGTCGGACTGTTGGGAGAAGATTTTGATGTTTCCTGCGATTCTTCTTCACTGACCTACAATTTTACATTGGATGAGGTCATTGATGATTCGACGATTACCGTTTACTTGAATAAGGGGCGCTACACATTAAAAAAATCACTGACCATCAGTGACAATGCCTATTTGTATTACTGGGAGAAACTTTTACAGGCGCCCAATATCAAACAACTGGAGGATTTTGAGGCTGAGGCAATCGCAGAACAAGATACATCGGCATGCTATCAGACCTGTGCTTCGTGTCTGGATAGTCTGGGGGATTATGCCACCTATAATACCTCACGTTACAGCGACCTCTTAAGTAAGGGGTATGACTCTGCACAAGTGGAAGAAATCACCTTGCTGGAGTATAATCAGAAACAATTACAATGCAGCACGTTGTGCAATGCGCCCATCACAACTTGTCAATCCATTTATATGACCTTGCTGTTGGATGTGATGCCAGGAGGACAGTACTTTCCACTCCTGGACTCAACAACGGGTGAGATTGTGGAAGAGGGCATCTTTGATCTGGATTTAAGCAATCCCATGGGTTTCAATTATCAACAATACAAATCCGGTGGAAGTTGGTACTATCATACCTATTACGACCAAAATGGGGATACAGCAATTCTACATTTGGAAGAAGGAGATCTTCAACCGGTGTACCTACCGGATTACAAATTCTACGAACTGTATGATGCACAATGGTCAAAAACACTTGTTCAGTATCATCCGGAGTATTGTGTGTATGAGTTCTGTGTAGCCAATCAGGAGTCCTATGATTACAACGATTCCCTGTATGCTACTGAAACCTTCAAACAGGCATATGAAAAAGGGTATCTGTGTCCTATAGACACAGCTGGAGTTGGTGCGCCATCAACAAAAGACCCGTTTTTTACAGCAACAGGACATGAAACGTTAAAAACAAAGTTCAAGCATTTTACCGATTCGGTAGCACCTTATGTTTTGGCTTCTTCAACCGCATGTGATTCTCTCTCTCTTCTTGAAATCGCCCTAATTTCCAATTACTCGGACGGGGATTTTAGCAGTTGCTCGGAATTGAAGGCATGGCTGAATTATTACCTACCACTGGACACAAGTGTTTTGTGTGATCAGCGGGCAGATGCTGTCTGGCAAACGTTCCGGGGTATGTATATAGCGCGAAAAGAGTCATTCTTCAGAAACATGCCCATTTGTAATGTAACTATACCCTCGGGTTACGCTGCACGATTTTACACCTCGGATGCTGCTATTTATGCCATGACCGGAGCCAATAATTCGGAAACCAATACTGATACGATATACAACCAAACCAATCGAGCCGTAATTGGGAAGTGCGATACGTTTTGTATGAATCAAGCCAGTTATTGGCTGTATAAATTGGGTGGGTGTAATCTGGATTCGGCAACTCAGGCAGAATTGATTGAAGCCTTTACAGCCATCTGTAGAAACGGGTGCGATGCAAACCATCCGATGGGGGCCCGGGATTATCCGGATGGATTAGTGGAGAGAGTCACGGTTCCGGTTGCTGCAAGATCCTTTGAGGAAGCCTTTGATCTGATCGTTCCCGATAGTCTGAAAATCAGTGGTCAATGCGATGTTTGGACAATTGGTTTTCCTTACAGCTATAAGAGTACTATGAGCAAGTTGGCCGCTCTGGATTCTTCCTGTGTTGTTGGCGAATTAAATCTGGACTCATGTTACGCTGGTGCGACAACTCAGATGCAGCAGTATATGTATTACAACAAATGGACGGATACATCGCTTGCATGTGAAGATTGTATTTATTGTGATGATCTGTATCAGGCATGGGATAGTCTTGCCCAGAAATACGGCGGTGTTTTTATTGACTCAACCTGGGAACTCAAACAGGTAATGACTAACTACTTCAACAGCTATTTTGGATTTAATCTCACCTATTTTGAGTATAAGGATTTTGTAGACGAATGCTACAGTGTAGGCAGCCAATCGATTAATGAGAATGCGGATTTGGGAATGGTTCTGCCTGGTTTTGAAGAGCTAAAACCCAAAGAGTGGCTAAAGGAAAAATGGTTACGTGAACCAAAGCAAGAACGATTCTGGATGAATCCTTACAGTTCTACCCACATAGAATATGCTTCAGTGAACAACCGTGATTTTTATCCAGTTATTGCATCGATAACCATGAATCAAACAGAAAGCACAAAAAGTGTGGACACCTGTGTCTGCAACCAACTGGCAGATTATCTGGATGATTTTGGAGTTTCCTATCCTTCTTCACGGGACAGCATTTTACAAGGCACGGCAAATAACTATTCTTTAGAACTGTTTGATAATTTTATGCACAGTTTCGGATGTCCTGAAAACGATCCCGATGTTTTATCGGATTTAACACAGGCCTTAATGGTCTGTTTACAAATCCATAAAGATATTGACAGCACTGATCTATTGCCGGAAGCTACATGGAGTGAGCATGCAGCGAACACATTAAATACCTATGTGGCAAACTTTGATATGGAGGTTACAATTGATATAGGTTGTCTTGATTCGTGTTCAGGAGATAATCCTCCTTCTTCTTTTAACTCTTTTTGGGATGGAACACCTTTACCTATTGGATACTATGATTCAACTTATTATTTTGGAGGTTATCCAACGCAATCATGCACTAGTTGTCCTGAGTGTCAGGATTTGAAGGATGAGATTTATGGAAATTTGAGGGATTACTTTGGTCAGGATACGACTATTTACCATGACCAATGGGAGCAATTCAAGGAGTGTTTCTACTCTTCATTATGTAGACTCATGGATCCCAACTCCGAGTGGCTATGCCAAAATTGCGATCCAGAAGATTCAATTACTGGTGCCTCTAAAATCGCAATTGCCGATATATATAATTCAGTATGGTCTCACTTTAATGATCAATTTAATACTATTTGGGAGGTAACAGCTCTAAAAACCGGTTTTGGCATCGAGCAGGGTGATTCGGTTATTCCCTGGGAAGACACGTTGGATGCCTCCGAGCGTATGAAGCTCATGATGCTGGAGTATGGAAAGTGTATTTTATTGCCCTGCCATTACTGCTATCCAGGATGCGATGACGGAACGTGTTCAATTCCGCCGGTTACCTGTTGTATGGATACCACGATCTACTTCACCAAACTCAAAGCATTTTTTAACGATTTTACCGCACACAAAGGCTTTCTGGGAAATTACTTCCCGTACAGTGGTTGGGATGCTTACCCAATGAATGTCAATTATTATAGTACACCGCTTTATCAGGGGAATTGCCATACCAATATCCATTACCGGTTGATCAACAACCGAATGCCCCTTGCCAATTTTGTTATGGAAGATGATTGCGGGGATAAGTTCTATGTGAATCTAAGTTACCTGTTTAACTATGGTAATCAAGCCAACTATGGAAACATTATTAGCATCGATAGCATCAAAATTCTACCGGAACCTGAGCCATTGAATTGCAACGGTACCAGCCGGTTTGCTGTTCTGGCAAGACAAACCACTACGACTGGCGATACAATAACCATAGAATTGGTTGGTATTATCAGCGATTATCAGTTGTTCTCAGCTATACCCAGTTCAGATGGTTCTTGCGCCCCTCCAAAACTCTGTAACCGACAGATAGGAACCCTGAATCGAACACTTAAAAATCTATGTGTTGCCGAAAAAATGATTCGTGCAAACAGTATTGCCAAAATTCGATACGACCTGTATATCGATTCTTTGCGGGAAGATTTCAGAAAGAAATATTACAACAAGTGTATGACAGCGGTAGATTCCTTGAATATGGACTACCAGGTGAAGGAATATCACTACACACTGTATTATTACGATCAAGCGGGAAATCTGATTCAAACCGTTCCACCTGAAGGGGTACAAATGATTACCAGTTCCAGTACTTTGGCTCAGGTAAAAACCTACCGGGAACAGGGAACCGGAAGCCCATATTATCCCACACATACGCTTAAGACAAGGTACAGATACAACACGCTAAATGAGGTAAGATGGCAGTACACACCGGACAGTGATAGTTCTTTGTTTTGGTACGATCGTTTGGGTAGGATGGCTGTTTCCCAGAATGCGAAGCAAAGAACCGATCAGAATTACAGTTATACGCTGTATGACTCTTTGGGCAGAATTCACGAAGTTGGGCAAATTCACCAGACCAATGCAATGACAGTGGCTATTGCCTTCGATACCAACAGTCTGAGTACATGGATTACAGCAGGTACCAGTGCACAGATTACCCGAACCTGGTACGACGCTTCACCTGTTGATCTTTCCGGGCAAGGGTTTATGCATCGGAATCTGAGAAGTCGTGTTTCTGCTATGGCATATTATGAATCAGAGGATTCTGCCTATCAACATGCTGTTTTCTATGATTATGACATACATGGTAATGTGCAGGAATTGGTAAGAGAGATACCTGCTTTACATTTTATTGAACAGGGGTATAAATTCATCCGTTACGAATATGATTTAGTGAGTGGAAACGTAAACAGTGTGTATTATCAGGAAAATGAAGCAGATCGGTTTACGCACAGGTATGCCTATGATGCAGACAACAGACTAGATGATGTTTTCACGACTGTTGATGATGTACATTGGGATAAGGACGCCAGCTACTATTATTACTTGCATGGACCTTTGAGAAGGATGCAGCTTGGCCAGTTAGATGTGCAAGGGGTGGATTATGCCTATACGATTCATGGGTGGTTAAAAGGGGTGAACAGCAATAGTTTAAACCCCTATCGAGACTTAGGGCAAGATGGATTTTATAATGGTAATGTAAATGAAAATGTGGCCAGAGATGTATTTGGCTACTCCTTACATTACTATCATGGTGATTACGATCCAATCAATGAAATGGATGAAAATTATGCGGATAGTTTCTTTTTGATGAGCGAAGCTTCCAGTGCCTTCGGAGCTTCGGTCAAAGATCTTTTTAACGGAAACATCGGACGTATGGTTACAGCGCTGGATAAAGTCTCTCAAACCATAGTTGGTAAAGCCTACACCTATGATCAATTGAATAGAATATCTTCATCTCTTACTTATCTGAACGGTGTTTCGTCTACTAATTCCTGGGGCGGTGGTGCTGCCGGTAACGAGTATAAAACCAATTATACCTATGACGCCAATGGAAACATTCTATCTTTATATCGACGTGATGAAAATGGACTGGAAATAGATCATCTCACCTACCACTATACATCCGGAACAAACCAACTGGCTTATGTGGATGACACAGTTACAGCCTCCAACTATTCGTATGATATTGACGACCAATCTTCAGGTAATTACCAGTATGATGAAATCGGGAATCTTATTTCTGATGTATCGGAAGAAATAGAAAGCATCGAGTGGACAGTATATGGAAAAATAAAGAGCATAACCCGAACTTCAGGTAGCACTAAACCAAACCTGACATTCGAATACAGTCCGGACGGACACCGGGTTGCCAAGCACGTTATCGATTCATTGGGGAATACCTATTCAACCTGGTATGTGCGGGATGCCAGCGGAAATATCATGGCGACATACTCCAGAACGTGGGAGGTGGAACTGGATACCAGTGATCTGTTAGCATCTGAGATTTATGCCATTTTAAAGACAGATAAATCTTTTGAATCCAGACTGACCTACTTTGATGAAGCATTTGAGTGGGAAAATTATGTTCCCTCATCCGAATTAGATCAACTAGAAACGGACTTAGCATCAGCCATGAAGCAACAGGATTTCCTGGATAATTTCGATGCCATCAACTACATGTCAGATAGCATATTCAATCTGATTTATGGAGCTACATCTGATACGGCACTGGTTACCATCTTGAGAACTGCCATGAACGATGAGGCCATAACGACTATCCTTTGCGACAGTTGTACAGATGATCTGCTGGTGGCGATGATGAATCATAGTTATCATGATTTTCTCGAACAACTTTCCGGAATAGATCCTGCACTGTTTAATTACATCTGCACGTATTTGTCCATTCCAGAGTTCCTGCCACCACCCGACAAAATCACACAGATTATGTCATCTAGCTCAATCTCCGGGACCTCTTCCATAATTACGGGTTCTGGAATGTATAACTGTAATTCATTTACGTCCATATTAGACAATTTAGTCTCGTTAAACTCTTCATCAGCCCAGTTGTTTTTTGACAGCGTTGCCAACTTTAGTACTTGCATTTACAACAATGTTACCCACAGTGATTTGCTTCAATATTTTCAGGACTATTACGGAAACGACTACATGTGGGGTCGAATATTTTATTACGCGTCCGGAACACAGGGTGCTGTTATAAGTGGAATACGTGATACTCTTACCGATGCATTTATTTATAATTCAGTAAAAGAGCTCGGTTCATCGGAAATGGATATAGTTGTTTCGACATTCACAGGTGCAAGTGTTACCCATTGGTTAGAAACTATACAAAGTCATTATGGATCCAACTATTATAATCTACTTGTTCAGCAACTTCTGGCGGATCACAATAATAGTTATTGGTCGTACATGCTTGAGGAACATCACATCTATGGTTCCAGTAGGCTTGGCATTAAAAAACGTAATCTGAATTTATATAAACAAATTAAAGAAGGTGAGACATGGAATTATATTTCAACCGAAAGTGACACTTTGTATAAATATACATATCTCACGGACTCCATCCGGTATTGTTATCGAGGAGCAACCTATTACGAACTTTCCAATCACCTAGGTAACGTTTTAGCGGTAATAACTGATCGTAAAATTCAAAACTGTAGTTCGGAAGAGGTTCAGTATTATGAAGCCCAGGTGGTAAGCATCTCAGATTATTATCCTTTCGGGATGATGATGCATGATCGTAGCTACTCCAATGCCAATAAGGATTATAGGTTCGGTTTTAATGGGCAAGAAAGAGACGATGAGGTTTCGGGAAAGAGTAATTCCATGACCGCAGAGTTTTGGCAATATGACA
>WGNA01000001.1 GCA_016124755.1 Bacteroidota bacterium
AACGGGGAAGGAGAGAGCGGAGAGCACAGAGCGGGAGATCGGGGATCTGTTGATTGTTCTTTACCCTACAGCAAAGCACAATTTACCGGCATGGGCCATATTTGTGAGGCCAGGCATGCCTGGCCCATACATATGCGGAGCTTGCCAACTTGCCCTTACAGATAAACCTACCGCCCGGATCTTGGTTTAAAGAAATCCCGCCCCTTTACACTCTCGCACTATTGCTATTTCGCACTTTGCCCGGTTTACAGTTACAGTTTCTGTTACAGTTACAGTTTCCGTTACCATTTCCGCTCTCCTGCTCTTCGCTCTTTTGTTCTTTGTTACAGTTACCGTTACCGTTACTGTTTCCCACTCTTTTGTTCTCCGCTTCACTTACTTCGCTTCGCTCAGTATGACGATTTGCGTTTCGTGAATTAAGAGATTCTTCGCACAACTCAGAATTGATAACGCTCTCCCGGTATTCGTTTTTAACCCAATCATGTTCCAGTTCCAGTTACGGTTACAGTTACTGATTCCGCTCTTCCGCACTTTGCTTCAGTAACTTCGCTTCGCTCAGTGTGACGATTTGCGTTCGGTGAAATAAGAGATTCATCGCACAGCTCAGAATCGATACCGCTCTCCCGGAATTCGTTTTTTTAACACCCGTTCCAGTTACGGTTACAGTTACCGATTCCGCTCTCCCGCACTTTGCTTCAGTTACTTCACTTCGTTCAGTATGACGATTTGCGTTTCGTGAATTAAGAGATTCTTCGCACGGCTCAGAATTGATACCGCTTTCCCGGTATTCGTTTTTTTAATACCCGTTCATGTTCCAGTTCCAGTTACAGTTACCGATTCCGCTCTCCCGCACTTTGCTTCAGTTACTTCACTTCGTTCAGTATGACGATTTGCGTTCGGTGAAATAAGAGATTCTTCGCACAACTCAGAATTGATAACGCTCTCCCTGTATTCGTTTTTTAACACCCGATCATGTTCCGGTTACCGTTTCCCGCTCTTCCGCTCTTTGCTTCATGTTACCGTTACGGTTACAGTTACCGTTTCTCCTATTTTTGTTTCGTGAAGATAAAAACCCTGATTGTTGATGATGAAATAATGGCCCGTAAGTCGATGGAGCGGTTGGTCCAGAAGCATCCGGATCTGGAATGGGTCGCGACTTGCGAAAGTGGTCAAGAGGCATTAACGGTAATGGAGAATTCCGAGATAGATTTAATTCTGCTGGATGTGGAAATGCCGGGAATGACGGGGTTTGAATTTCTGGATTCGCTGTTTGTCGTTCCGAACATCATACTCACTACAACAAAGGAGAACTACGCTTTCGATGCTTTTCAATATCAGGTGACCGACTATCTCAAGAAGCCAATTACAATTCCCAGATTTAATACAGCAATCGAAAAACTCGTACAGCTAAATAAAATCAAAAACCAACAAATCAACAAAGCCGAAGAAAACGCTTTGAATGAAGAAGACATTTTTCTAAAGGTTGATTCGAGATTAATACGAGTGCATTATAAAGACATCCTTTTTATTGAAAACGTCGGTGATTATGCGAAGGTTGTTACCACCTCAGATCCATTGATTGTTCATGCCACCATGCGAAATCTGGAAGAAAGACTTCCGGCAACCACTTTTATGAGAATTCACAGAAGCTATATCGTTAACCTGTTACATATCCGCGATATCGAACAAAATTCCATTCAGGTCGGAGGAAAATTAATACCTGTGAGCCGGGCAGCGAAACCGGATCTCTTAAAAAGATTAAACTTGCTATAATTAAATATTAAGTGGAAGAGGTTTACCAAACAGATCAGGAAATTACGAATCAGGATTTTACACAGCAGTTATTCCCCAGAGGAGATTATGAAAACTGTGTTTTTGTTAATTGCTTATTTACAAATGCCGACTTATCTGCGTCCCGATTTACGGAATGTGAATTTGATTCCTGCGATCTGAGTAATGCCAAAATAAAACAAACCGGATTTCAGGATGTGGTTTTCAGAAAGTGCAAACTTCTCGGACTTCACTTTGATTATTGCCGTGAAAACCTTTTCAGCGTTTCGTTTTATGATTGCCAGTTGGATTATGCCTGTTTTTTTCAGAGATCGATGAAGAAAACTGTTTTTAAAAATTGCCGGATGCAGGAAGTCGATTTTTCCGAAACGGATTTAAGCGAATCGGTAATCACTGATTGTGATCTTTCATTAGCAACGTTCGACAGAACCCGATTAGTAAAATCGGATTTGAGAAATTCGGTCGGATTTCAAATTGATCCGGAAAATAACTTTATTGAAGGAGCCCGGTTTTCAAGGGAATCTCTGCCGGGTTTGTTGGTAAGATTTAAGATTAGAATTGATTAATTATCACGCTAATTGTTTAATATAATTCTGCATTCTTTCCAATTCACTAATGATTAATGAACGGGTGCTTTCGAATGCATCGGTTATTTCATTAACTTTTAGCATAAAGTCTTCATTTTTCTCATCTGCGAGCTTTTCTGCATCTGAGCACATGACCGAAATTGCCGGCAATCCTACCATTTGAAAAGTGGGTTTAATGCGATGAATAATAGTGCGTATTTCCGCCGTTTTGTTTTGTTTAATGAATTCCTGAACCCGCTTCAATTCATCGGGAGTATTACTCAAAAATGTGCTGAAAATATCTGCCGCATATTCAATATCATTATCGTACGAATCGATTAACAATTGTCTGTCAAGTTCTTTTGAAAAGTGGAATTCAGATTCGGTAAATTCAGGTTCCGGCTCAACAGAGCCATAACCGAGATAATAATTTAGAATAGTATAAAGATCACGTGGTGTGAATGGCTTTGGTAAAAGATCATCCAGTCCGGCTTCCTCCAATTGCGAGATATGACTCGACATCGTCATGGCTGACAAGGCAATTATGGGAACATCATTATATCTGGTTATTTCACGAATTCGGGCTGTGGCTTCAAACCCGTCAACACCGGGCATTTGAATATCCATCAGAATTATATCGTACGAATTCTGTGCAGCCATTTGAATTGCCTCAGCTCCGTTTTCGGCCAGATCGTAATTTATTCCTACTTTAGCCAGCAACATATCGAGATATTTCTGATTGAGTTTATTGTCTTCTGCCACCAGCGCTCTTTTACTTCTTACACTGGCATGCAATTCCCACTCGTTTCCGGTTTTTTCTTTGGTTCTGATGAGTTTACCGGTTTTTCCAAACGAAATGGTAAAGGAAAATGTGCTTCCTTTTTCTTCTTCACTGGTAACACTCACTTCAGATCCCAGAAGTTGCAATAATTTTTGTGTAATTGTGAGTCCTAATCCGGTACCACCGTGCCGTTTGGTTGAACTCATTGCAGCCTGATGGAACTTATCAAAAATGTGCGGTAATTGTTCCTGTGAAATACCAATGCCCGAATCGTGAATGGCAAACCGCACCTGAATTTGATCATCCGATTCCGAAGGCAGAATTTCCGTTTCAATACAAATTTTGCCCTGATCGGTGAATTTTTCTGCGTTACCAACGAGGTTCATCAGAATTTGATTAATCAGCAACGGATCGCCATTAACCAATTCGTCTAACTGACCATTAATATCCAATGAAACTTCAATATTCTTTTCGCGCGCTTTAACCGAAAAAGTATTTTGAATATTTTCCAGAATTTCCAGCAGATTAAAATCCTCATTTCGAATTATAACTGAGCCGGCTTCGAGTTTAGAAACATCGAGAATATCATTAATCAAACTGTGCAGAAGGCGCGATGAATGTGTAATTATTTTAACGAGATCGTGTTGTTCGTCGTTGAGAGGGGACTCTTTTAAAATGTGCGTCATTCCAATAATGGAATTTAACGGGGTTCTAATTTCGTGACTCATATTCGCCAGAAATTCATGTTCTGCCATTTGAGCTTTTTCGGCTTTTAAACGGGCTTCCTGCAGATCGCGTTCGAGATTTTTACGTTCGGTGATGTCGTAGTGAATTCCTGCTGTTCCGGCTACTTCACCCGACTCATTATAAAAAGGTGCTCCTGAAATAAGTACCCATATTTCCTCACCATCTTTTCTTTTTAATTTAATTTCATAAGTGTCGGCAATTCCTTTAGATCGCTGCTGATGCTGAAGATCCATTACCGCTTTAAACTCCGGCACGAGCAATAATTCCTCTGCGTTTTGCCCGACAAGTTCCTGACGTGAATATCCACTCATTTCACAGAAGCGATCGTATGCGTTCAGAATAATTCCATGATTGTCGACTTCCATAATTCCGAGTTCCATATTTTCAATCATGGACCGGTATTTCATCTCACTTTTACGAAGCTCTTCTTTTACATTAATCAGCGCTTTTTCGCTTTCGATCTGTTGGGTAATGTCGCGGGCGTAGGCAGAGAAATAAACGCGATTTCCCATTTCAACCCTTCGCACTTTCTGCCCGATCCACCGGTGTTCACCCTGTCTGGTAATTATTGGAAATTCGAGATAGCTCGCCTGCTCATTTTTATCCCGGAAATGAATATAAAATCCGAGAACTCTTTCCACATGATCGGGATCAATAAATTCGGTAAAGTGCTGCCCGATAATTTCTGATTCGTCGTAACCGAATAATTCTTTAGCAACTTGATTTACAAATTCGAAATACCCATCCGTACTAATATTAAATATTATATCCTGTGCTGTTTCAACCAGTGTTCTGTATCGCAATTCACTTTCAACCAACTGTGTGTTGCGTGTTCTGATTTCTTCCTCGAGTTTTTCATTAAATTGTTTGAGTTGGTTATTTGCTTCAAACAATTCCAGCGATCTTTTTTCAAGAAAATCCTCTGCTTGCTGACGGGCTTTACGTTCCCTTTCAACTTTTCTTTTGAGGATTTCAATTTCCCTTTGTTCAGATGAGTTGTTCGGAATCATCTCCGTGCAAAGATTTAAAGTGTTAACGATTGAGTTCAATTACGAAGATAGTTGAGTCGTGATTCGGATCTGAAATGGAATTTACAGTTCCCGATTTTTTATAATGTTCTAATGAAGCTTCAATTAATCCTCTCGCAAGTTCAGCGAGATGGCGCGCAGATGTGTACTTCATTTCAAGTTTGAAATCGTTGGTTCGATTAGTTTGGAATGAAGGTAATTCAGCATCCGGATATAACTTTAGAACCTCCCGGTGTATATGGTTTTCGATGGATTCCAGAAAATCAAATGGATGTTTACACCGGTTAAAAAATTCGGGATATAGATTTAGAAATGTCCCGAATAAATGATGCCCGAAATCATTAAGAAGATTCTTTGAATCACAGGAGGTTTCGCGACATAGCGTTTTAATGAGTTGATGAAGTTCTGAAATGTCATACGTTCCAACGGACGTGTATGCGCCGCCGGAAGGTAATTCCGACTGATTGATAATGGTGTCGACAACCCCGTCGCCATATTGGTTTTCGATCATCGATAGAAATTCCGTAAATACAATACCTTTCATTTATTAATAACACTTGGATTTTCGAGTAGAACATTAGCTTTCACAAAAACAGGCGCACCCTCCCGGATGCGCCCTTGCATTACTAAGATCAAATAGTTTAAGTAGTTAATAAGTCCGTGCAATTGAAACAACACGGTTTCATCATTCAAGTAGTTGAGTGTTATGTAGTCGCGCAGCAAACTGCGTTGTATTTTTTGTATGCGACTGATCATGCGACTGATCTTTTTGTCTTTCGACGGTGCAAAGGTGTTGTGGCGGGAGAAGCAGGATGATGATTTTCGATGTTTGGTAAAAAACGGGCGCTGTTTGGTAAAGCCAAGCCACTTTTCGGGATAAAAGAATTCTTTATTCAGAACGCACACCACGAAAAGGCAAACGACGTTGTCTGCATGTACATGAGTTACTCCGGCAGTTTTCCCTTTTTCGAACACACCCTTTCAACCTGTGAAGCGGAATCGTTTGAATGGTTTGTTTTAGTTCCGCAAACCATTACTTCTATCAACAGGGATAAAAGCAATTGTCACTCTACTCTCGAATCGTTTTCCGGATTCTTTGGGTGAATCAAATGAGATCTTACTATACAGAAGCCGATCAGATTTATTAAATGGCTTCGAGTACCTTCATGTGGGTCCTATGCTCATTCGTTGCGGGCAACGATTTACTTAGGATAACTTATGTTTACCAAGAATTTGTTCGCAATGGCTATTAAAGTTAAACGTTGTGATTCAGCGACTGCTCCCAATTCCAGGCCGAACGAAGCATTTCTTCTAAATTTCGTTTGGGTTTCCAGTTTAAAAGTGAGGTCGCTTTAGTGATGTCGGCATAAACTTTTTCTACGTCTCCGGGTCTTCGTTCCGCAATTTCAAATGGGATTGTAATTCCGGTAGCTTCTTTAAACGCATAGATCATTTCTAAAACAGTCTGTCCTTCGCCGCTACCCAGATTTACCGCTTCAAAGTCTGCAGTTTTTCCGCTCATCAAAGCATCCAATGCGAGAACGTGAGCTTCTGCAATATCCATCACGTGGATGTAGTCGCGAACGCAGGAACCATCTCTGGTCTCGTAATCTCCACCGAAGACCCGGAGCATTTTGCGTTTCCCGATTGCGGTTTCAGTGATGTACGGAACGAGGTGGTGTGGTTCTCCATGTTGAAATTCACCTATCAGAGTGGATTGATGTGCGCCGATCGGATTGAAATAGCGGAGACACATCACCCGGATGTCTCCTGTAGCTACAGCATCCTGAAAAATCTGTTCGCACATTATTTTGGTACTTCCGTATGGTGATTCAGCTTTTTTGATGGGTGCCAGTTCGTTAACCGGAACAGAATCGGGCTGACCATAAACCGTACAGGAAGAGGAGAACACAATGTTCTTCACTTTGTGTCTGGAACAGCAATCAATGAGATTGAGGGTTGAAACCAGATTGTTATAATAATATTCAGTTGGTTTTTCTACCGATTCGTTCACCAGCAACAAAGCCGCAAAATGAATTACTCCGGATAGTTCCGGATGTTTCAGAAAAACTTCGTCGAGAGCGTTTTTATCACACATTTCCGTTTGGTGAAATGTGAGTTTTTCCCCGGTGAGATTCTCCAACCGACCGAGCATTGAGATATCGGAATTGGAAAGGTTATCAATGATAACCACATCGTGTCCGGCTTCAATTAAACAGGTAACCGTATGTGAACCGATGTAACCAAGTCCGCCGGTTACCAGTACACTAGCCATTCAACAAGCTAACTATGTTGTTGTGTTTGTAGTAGCTGTCTTTTCCTTCCGGACAAACCGCAATACCTTTCTCGTTAAATTCCAACCGACGACCGGCTTTGCTCATCCAGCCAATTCGTTTGGCGGGATTTCCGACAACCAGTTCAAATGGATTTACATTTCTGGTTACAACCGCACCGGCACCAATAAATGCATATTCACCCAACTCAATTCCACACACAATAGTTGCATTAGCACCAATGGTTGCACCTTTTCTCAGCAAAGTCTTTTCGTATTGTCCGCGTCTGTTTATACCCGACCTTGGATTTAAAACATTGGTAAAAACCGCAGAGGGTCCGAGGAAAACATCGTCTTCGCAAATCACCCCGCTGTAAACGCTCACATTATTTTGAATCTTTACGTTGTTGCCAATTTCAACACCGGGAGAAATCACAACGTTCTGTCCGATGTTGCAATCACGACCGATCTTACAATCCGGCATGATGTGACTGAAGTGCCAGATCTTAGTGCCATCACCGATTTGGCAACCGTCGTCGATAACCGAAGTTTCATGTTTGAAGAAAGACATAGTGAGATTTAATGGTTTTTTATGATTTGGATGATGAGTTGAATTCCCGTGGATGTGCGTATTTGTAAAGATCTTCTTTGGGAAGATTTTTAAAGTATTCGTACGTAATTTTCAAACCTTCGCTTCGGCTTATTTTTGGTTCCCATCCCAAAATTTGCTTTGCTCTGGTGATGTCGGGTTTGCGCTGTTTCGGGTCGTCTTTCGGCAGCGGTTTTAAAACAATTTTCTGATCGGTTCCTGTAAGTGCTATAATCTCTTTGGCGAAATCCAGAATGGAAATTTCGTCGGGGTTTCCTATGTTAACCGGATGAACATAATCGCTCATCAACAACCGGTAAATTCCCTCAATGAGATCATCTACAAAACAGAAAGAACGGGTCTGACTTCCGTCTCCGAAAACGGTGATATCTTCTCCTCGCAAGGCTTGTCCGATGAAAGCCGGTAAAGCCCGCCCGTCGTTAAGTCGCATTCTCGGACCATACGTGTTAAAGATTCTCACGATCCGGGTTTCAACACCGTGAAACGTATGGTAAGCCATCGTCATGGCTTCCTGAAATCTTTTGGCTTCGTCGTACACGCCTCTTGGCCCTACCGGATTCACATTTCCCCAGTAGTCTTCGTTCTGCGGATGCACGAGCGGATCACCGTATACTTCCGAAGTGGAGGCAATGAGCATACGCGCTCCTTTGGCTAATGCAAGACCGAGACAATTGTGAGTTCCCAATGAACCAACCTTTAGTGTTGGGATGGGAATTTTGAGATAGTCGATCGGACTTGCCGGAGATGCGAAATGTAAAATGTAATCCAGTTTACCCGGGATGTGAATGTATTTACTCACATCGTGATGATAGAAATCGAAATTTTTCAGAGGCATGAGATGTTCAATATTCTTCATGTCTCCGGTAATGAGATTGTCCATCCCGATTACATCATATCCTTCCCGGATAAATCTGTCACACAGATGTGAACCCAGAAATCCGGCGGCTCCTGTGATTAGAATTCGTTTACTCATGCTTCAATTCTTTGACGGCCTATAGAAATGTATTTGTAACCCAATTCAGCCATTTTCTCGAGCGAAAACACATTTCTGCCATCGAAAATCACTTTAGAATTAAGTGCGTTTTGCATGCGTTCAAAATTCGGGTTTCGGAACTCGGCCCATTCGGTTGCGATTACCAGAGCATCGGCATTCTGAATTGCCTCGTACATGGTCTCCGAATACGTAATCACGTCACCGATTTCCCGCTTAACATTGCTCATAGCTTCGGGGTCAAACGCATTTACAGTTGCACCCGCAGCGAGCAATTGTTTAATAAGATATAAAGCAGGAGCTTCTCGTGTGTCATCTGTATTGGGTTTAAAAGCCAGTCCCCAGATAGCGACTTTCTTGCCCTGAAGATCGTTCTTAAAATGTTCCCGGATGGCCGGCATTAAAATCGTTTTCTGATCTTCATTAACCTCTTCTACGGCGTGTAGAATTTTGAAATCGTAATTTACATCACCGGCGCTTTTAACCAGTGCTTTCACATCTTTCGGGAAACACGAACCGCCATAACCGATACCCGGGAAAAGAAACCGGTTACCGATTCTGCTGTCTGTGCCGATTCCTTTGCGTACCTTATCGACATCGGCTCCTACCAGTTCGCAGATGCGGGCAATTTCGTTCATGAAAGTGATCTTGGTCGCCAGAAAGGAATTCGCCGCATATTTGGTAAGCTCTGCGGATTTTTCATCCATAAAAATAACCGGATTTCCCTGACGTACAAACGGTGCATAAAGCTCATCCATCAGTTTGCGTGCACGCTCTGAACTACAGCCAACCACTACCCGGTCGGGTTTCATGAAATCATCCACCGCAACTCCTTCGCGCAAAAACTCCGGATTGGATACCACATCAAAATCACCTTTGTAATTGGCGGCAATTGCGGCACGAACTTTTTCCGCAGTTCCAACCGGAACCGTACTCTTGTCTACAATCACCTTGTAATCCTTCATGATTTTACCGAGGTGATCGGCAACGCCAAGAACATAGGAGAGATCGGCAGATCCGTCTTCTCCTGGAGGAGTCGGCAACGCGAGAAAGATGATGCTTACCTCATCAATCACCTCCTCAATTTTGGTGGTGAAGTGAAGTCTGCCTTCTTTTAAATTCCGTTCAAAAAGTTTTTCAAGTCCCGGTTCGTATATGGTAATCTTACCGGAAGAAAGTGATTCTACTTTTTTATGATCAATGTCGACACAGGAAACGTGGTTTCCGGTTTCAGCGAAACAGGTTCCCGAAACCAACCCAACGTATCCGGTGCCAATAACAGCAATTTTCATGTTAAGGATCCTGGCTTTTGGCTAGATGCTAATAAATTTCCAACGATATATTCTCTTTGTTCCTGCGACATTTCGGTGTGCATTGGCAGGGAAAAAACCGTTTCACAAAGATGATGACTAACCGGAATAATGCGATCTGTGAAATATGCTTCCTGTTCGTTTACCGGCATCGGATAATAAATCATTACCGGAATCTCCTGATTTTTCATTTGCTGAATCAGTTCATCCCGGCTGCCTTCTTTCAACTGAAGTGTGTATTGATGAAAAACGTGAGTTGAATTTTTTGATCGTGCCGGAATGCTGAAGCGTCCATCTGCCGAAAGATGTTCATCGTAATAAGCTGCCAGATTCTGTCGGGCAGCAATGTATTCGTCAAGATGCTGGAGCTTCACACGGAGGATCGCTGCCTGCAGAGTATCTAATCGTGAGTTTACACCAATGAGTTTGTGGTGATATTGTTTTTCCTGACCGTGGTTACTGATCATTTTTGCTTTAACAGCCAGCTTTTCATCGTTGGTAATAATGGCTCCGCCGTCACCGAAACAACCCAGATTTTTAGAAGGGAAGAAGGATGTGGTTCCGAAGTGTCCCATACATCCCGACTTTACCTTTCGCCCGTCTGAGAAAGTATAATCAGCGCCAATAGACTGCGCATTATCTTCGATCACATACAGGTTGTGTTCTCCGGCAATTTTGAGAATGCTTTCCATGTCGGCACATTGCCCGAACAAATGAACCGGCATAATCACCCTGGTTCTCGGAGTAATTGCTTCCTTTATTTTTTCAGGATCAATGTTAAAGGTATCCGGATATACGTCGACATAAACCGGTGTGTAGCCGAGAAGAAGAATTACTTCAGCGGTTGCGGTATAGGTAAATGCAGGTACGATTACTTCGTCACCCGGGTTCAGATCCAAAGCCATCAGAGCGATTTGCAATGCATCGGTTCCGTTGGCGCATGGAATCACGTGCGGTACATTCAGATACGTTGCAAGTTCATCGGCAAACAAACGTACATCTTCACCATTGATGAAAGCTGTATTGTCGATTACCCGTTGAATGGCCTGATCGATCTCACCTTTAACATGTAAATACTGGCCGTGAAGATCGACCATTCTGATTTTTTGCATAATAATATCTTGTCCGGAGACACCTGATTTTCCGGCCGACAAACTTAATTCATTAATGGATAGTTTGGCAAGCATTAGATTTCGAAAACGTATACGCTTTTGACATGGCTTCTAAAAGTTTCCTTTATTCTTGTGGAGTTATTTGCATTCGCTGATTGGAAACCAAGTTGAGAAGATTTCTCCCATTACTGTTTACAGGTTTGTTCGTGTTGGCGGCACAGTCGTCGAGCGCTCAGTTCAGACTAAAAAGACTCCAGCCGTTTGAAGCCAAACAAGGTTATATGCTCTCGGTTAATTACGGTTTGTATTTTCCGAAAGCGGATTTGGCTACCCGTTTCGGATGGAGTTCGGGAATAGGACTCGACGTAAAATTCAAAACTATGAGCGGTTGGGTTATCGGCGGTTCGTATACCTGGAATTTTGGTAAAAATGTAGTTACTGCAGAGAAACACATGTTCGACTCAATTGTCGGGTCGAGTGGAGAAGTGATTGATCAGGATGGTTTGTTCTCAGTAATAAGACTGAATGAGCGAATGCACACCATGTCGTTTGATGCCGGACGATTGTTCCCGGTATGGAAAACCAACAGGAACTCCGGAATACTCTGCACCGTAGGCGTGGGAGCCATGTACCACCGGATCGATATTTACGCATCCAAATCGAAAGTTCCGCAGGTTACAAACGATTACGAAAAAGGGTACGACCGGCTCACCGGCGGATTAATGTTTAGTCAGTATATCGGATACCAGCATCTCGATGTTAAAAAGCAGATGAATTTTAACATCGGTTTTGTGATGAATGAAGCTTTTACCAAAAGTCTCCGGACCACTCAATTCGACCTTCGGCGATACGACGATACAAAAAGATTTGACGTGTTGAGCGGAATTAGGCTCGGAGTTACCATCCCGATTTATACTAAAAAGCGGGAGGATGAAGAATTCTTCGAAGATTAATTATCATGCTACGGGTTTATACATCCGTTTTGCGGATTGCGCTTTTGTTCGCAAAATTTATCTCCGTCTTTTCCGGAAAAGTCAGGCAGTTTTTTGACGTAAGAAAGTCTCAGGATTTTCAGGTTGATTCAAACGGGCGAAAAGTAATTTGCTTTCACTGCTCGTCATTGGGAGAATATCAGATGATTATTCCATTAATCTCGGATCCGGTGGTTCATGAACAGTATTTTGTTGCGATCACGTTCTTTTCTCCGTCGGGTTTCCGGCATGCACAAACCGAAGGATTGGCTGATGCCAAGTTTTATTTACCAATGGATCTTCCAGCAAAGACAGAAGCATTTTTAGACCAGTTAAAACCCGATCTTTTTGTTTTTGTAAAATATGATTTCTGGTTTAATCTGATTTCAGAATTGCAAAAAAGAAAAATAGAAATCTGGTTGGTGAACGGCTTATTCAGACCCAATCAAAGTCTTTTGCGATGGTACATGAAGCCATTTCTGAAAATGATTTTTGGGTTTGATTATCTTTTTCTGCAGAATGAAAAGAGTCTGAAAATTTTGAAAAAACACGGTTTGCCAAACGATATAAAAGTTCTGGTAAACGGTGATTTGCGCGATGACCGGGTCTACGACTTATGCATGAATGCTGAAAAATTGGAACGAATTGAGCGTTGGAAAAACGGAGGGAAGGTGATGATTATGGGGAGTTCGTGGCCTGCGGAGGAGTTGATGTTTAAACGAATTTATCAGGAATTGCCGGATGATTTTAAAATTCTTATTGCACCACACGATGTTTCGTTAAAACACATAAAAGAAATCCGGCAGATGTTTTCATCGGCAACCATAAACCTCTGGAGTGAGCCCGAAAATGCAGATTCGGAAATATTGATTCTGGATACAATCGGCGTTTTGGGTTCGGCGTATCAATACGGCGAATTTGCATTTATCGGCGGAGCTTTCGGGAAAGGATTACACAACATTCTGGAAGCAACCACATTCGGTCTTCCGGTTATTTGCGGACCGAATATTTCTAAATTTCCGGAAGCCGGAGAGTTTCAGCAGTTGGGTTTTTTGTTCGTGGTTCGGGATGAGCAGGAACTTGAATTCCGGATTACCGAACTTTTGTTTGACAGTGTTCGGAAACCTCTTTCGGAATTGGCTAAAACGACCATGCTGAGCAGGAGAGGAGCAAAAGATGAAATTCTAAAAAATCTTCACAGTTTTACCGGCAGACGGATGCCGGCTTAGGGATAGAAGCGGTTACGAAAACGCTGCGAACGGCTGGCAAAACCGGAAAAAACAGCGACTGAAAGAAGCTCGTTTTTGAACGCTTTTGACCCGGTTGCAGCGTTGCAGTTTGAGCGAATAGCCCGGTGTTGCGCAGGAATTGGTTTTATAAATATGCTTGGTTAATCTTTAACTGCGCGACAAAGCCCCACATAAAAAAGCTAACTTCACAACAATGGTTTTTAATAAAAGATTGAATTTTAGTTTTTATGATAATTAACATTAACCAAAAGAAAATAAGCTGGAACGACAGCTATGCAATTTTTGAGGGAGAGGAGCAGATTTTTGAGGCAGAATCGAAGCTGATGCGGATTTTATCGGAAATTGAAATGCGGGTTTACGGTTCGGCGCGAATGGCATTTTTAATTAAACGAAAATGGGGATGGACGCCTAAATATGATTTATTTGATTCGAACGGAACTGCGTATGAATTAACAACGGTTTCATTCTGGAAAGGACATTATTCTATTACCTATAAAAATGATGTGTACGATTTGTACCGTCATCGCGGCCGAAAGGCATCTATCTATAAAAACGGTCGTCAAATCGCCTGGTGGGACAAAAAAGCGGTGAGCTGGTTTAAAGGCGACAACTATACAATTACGGCCAATGCCAATTGTGATAAGGCTTTTGTTTCGGCACTTTGTCTGGTAGTCGACAATTTTTCGAGCTCAAAAGACCGGGGAGGAGTGAACATTGACCCGGGGCACATTGGTCCGCAGGCAAAGGAATTTGATGTGAACTGGAAGCCGAGGGAGGATTAATATAATCTCAAACCGGAACCCTGATTCTTAATTCAATTAATCTTTAATGCTTCTCCGTTTGAATACACCAAGATTGTAAATTGGTTTGAGGATCGATATGCGATCTCTTTTCTTCTTACTTTTTTCTTGATAAAAAAGTAAGCAAAAAATCAAGTCGGAAAGAAAGCTGCCCAAGCGCCCTTTATCATTTGTTGAAAATCTGGGGAAAGAAGTGACAAGCACTTTCCCCGATTTTCTACCAAATGACAAATTCCCGCCGGGTCTATCCCGCCTTTCCGACGGCCCACCCACGCGTTCCTATTCTAGTTTTAGAGTCCGCTTCGCACAATTCATTTTGTTCTTTTAATTCTAAAATTGAAGTGATCTGGCGGTTGGTGTAATTTTGCGGAGAAACATTTAATCTTTAATTATTAATTGATTTCAATATCCTTCTTCGTAATCATAATAATTAAAACCACCATACGAACGCTTCACTCTCGGGCGATCTGAATACCACAGATTTTCTGCTGCTTCATCAACCTTTTTGTACATTTCTTCGTCGTCGAGATATTCGGAACTAGCGCGTTTGATTTTATAGGTGTCTTTAATTGCTCCTTTGTTGATTACCACTATGTAATCGAACACCCACAGTTCGCGGTCGTTTTCGTTTGGTCGTTTGAATAAATATAAAGTTCCATCGAGTTTTCCGGTATTTATTTCACGGGTTTCGATGAGAAAAACACTATCGGGATTTTCAACACTTACACCGTCGAAAAGCATTGCTCTGGCCATGTACACATCTGATTTAAAAGAATCATTTAATAATTCCAGATGGTTGATTTTTTTGAGATAAGAATATAAATCAAAACGGGTCGATTCGTCTTCCGAATAATGTGTCCAAATGGTATCGTTTACATAAACTCCGTTGTCTGCGAACTGAATGCTGGTAATTAATAATTCGCGTTCATCTTTAAGTCTGCGTGTGCGATCAAAATATTCCTGAACGCTTTTATCCTTTTTAAATGGCATCAACAATTTGTTATAGGCAGTGAGATCGCCGGATGGAACCGACTGTGATCCGGTGTAATTAGTTTCTTCGTCCGCATAAGCATATCCCATATAATCAGAATAATAGCCGTAATCATCGTAATCGTAACTGCTGCCGGAGGATTCGCCGGCGATTAATCGTTTTAAATCATCTTTAGCCACACGCAGGAATTCACTTTTGTATTTCCGGAGGTGACGTTTTTTAATCACGTTACTGTCGAGCAGATCGGCAACAAATTCATAAACCTCCGATTTGTATTCCGGATAGCCGGAGTATTGAAGAATAAAAGGATATAAAGATTTGCGCAATTCGATGGAATCTTCCAGAGAATAAAAAAGCGATTTGATACCGTAACCCTGAATCAGCGGCGTTTCGGAATTCATGAGTTTCCGGAAGAGTTTCGTTGAAGACTTGGTTTTCTGATCTGCCAAAGCGGTAAGAACCGACAACTGAATGGTGGGTGTATCGAGACTTCGGTTATAAAGCCGGGTTAAATAGGGATGGATATCCGGATGGTTCAGACTTCCGAGTCTTTCAATTAATCCCAGACGGTTGTCGAGATCAAATTCGTCGTGATGAAAGGATTCGATTAATGAAATGATGGTTGGTGCATCTTCGTCTTTAAAATCGGCCTGATACAAACTTCGCATGGCGTGAACCTGTTCCACACTATCGCCGTGTAAAAGATCATTCATGAGCCAGTCGGTTTTTTCGGTGTTAAACGGTCTCGATGGCAGAGTGTCGTCTTCCACGGTAAAGCTGTTGAGAAAGGTGGTTACAAACGGAGTTATTTTTCCGTTTTCGGAAGTGAGATAGCTCACCGAATAAATGCGGTCTCCATGCACGATAGATCGGGAAATAATTTTTCGGTTTGAATTCGTATCGGTGAGTTCCACTTCATAAGAAGTTGAATCTTCACTCATTTTAGTGGAAGCCAGAAAAAGCGAAGTCTGATCTTTCCATCGATATTTCACCGACCGCCAGAGAGAATCGTAAGACGGGCAATAATAGTATTTGTGAAATTTCTGGAAATTCACCTCAATTAATTCATCCGACATGGGATCGTAATAGCGTCGGTTTTCGTATTTGCCGGTGTAGCTGTAATCTTCTTTTTGGGTTAAAGCGCGGTATTTTTCCTGATATCCGAGCGAACTCCATCCCACATATCGGGCGGAAGTATTCACTTTATACAGACAGGATGTGTCTTCAAATTCGAAATAGGAAGTTCTGATTTTCGGGTTTTCCCATTTAAAAGAAGAAAAGAATTTCTCCGGCCAGATGCTGTCTTTTGAGCGAACCAGCATTTGAAAATAACGAGGTCCGTCGATGAAGTAAAAAGAATGAAGCCAGTTCCCGGAAGTGTCTTTTGCAGAAATGCTGTAGGCGGGCATATTTAAAAAAGTGAGATCCGAATCGGAAGCGGTTGTGTATTTGAATTTTTTATTGAACTCGCGGGCCATGTAATGCATTTCAAACGAATCTTCTTCGATGTATTCCAGATCGTGAAGAGAAGCGCGTTTAACCGAGTAATAATTATTGATGGAGTCGACACCTTTAATATCCACCAAGTTGTTCTGCATGAGTCGGGCGAGTTTGTTTTTCTCTTCCCAAACCGGTCTGCCGGGCATCTGAACCGAGAGTCCGCGATCGGAAATTACCGTTTGCGGTTTCTTTTCATTGTGAACATGCAACGAGTTAAAAACCTCATCGAGATTGTTGTTGTCTTTGAGGTAGTCGAGTGTACCGGAAACTTTAAAAATTAAGATTTCGAGTGGTGAGATTAAAATGCGGTATCGTTCGTAATCGCTCTTCTTGGTTTTATTGAGGATGTCGAACCCTTTGCAGCCATCGATCTCAATATCTTTTTGTTCTAAAATCTTTCCCGGAATGTTTTCGTACAGCAAACTGTCGATTCGTTTTTTGATGTAGTCGCGGGTCTGATTCATCAGAATAGCATTGTGCTCGAGCCTTACCAATGAATAGGTGGTTCCGTTATCGAGATCGGGGAAAACCGAAACCGACATGGTTCCGTAGCTCGGCAACTCGTAAAGTTTCCCCGGGATGTTTACGGTTACCCAGCCATCAGAAGTAGATTGGGGAACCATCTTTTTGGGGACGTAAGTTTTTTCCAGTTTGTCGCGATTCTCTTTGCTTATTTCATCAATCACTCTCAGCACCGGTCGCAGAGTATATCCCATTGCGCGCAGTGTTTCAATCACACCCTTTTCCCCTGCAAGGTGGGCGGCACCCACACCCGAAAAAATATTTACTCCGGTTTTAATCAAGCTGTCGATGCTTCGTGCCATTATGATATTGCGATCGTGGAGCATTAGTTTCTGGTGATTTTTTGAGGGATTCATCATTCTCTGAAGTGAGTCCACCATATCGAGATCTTCGTTCCGGTAGGCATCCTGCATCATCTCTTCGGGAGACTTTCCGGTTTTAGCCATAAACAATCGGTAATCACGCATGCGGGCAGTGTACGATTCCGGATCTTTATCCGGCAACATCGACATGCGAACCATGCTGTCTGATTTCAGGAAATCCTCAAGTCCCATCAACTTCTTTCCGTACTTTCTTCCAGCCTGATAGATGTACATGTCGAGGTAGGTTTCTTCTTCGTATTCGGCGTTGTAAGCGGTGTTCCGGTGCAGAATACCGTTCATCATACTTGCTCCGATTTTCAAACCGGATTTCAGCCAGTCGGTATTGAGTTCTGATTCACTGAAAGCGGTTCGGTAAAAGTCAGACAAATAGTAAGGTCCGAAATAGTAGCTGCCGGTTTGTGCGAGGTAAGCAGAGTCGAAAACCTTTTCGAGCCATTGTTCCGGGTCGCTTTCTAAAGCAACATAGTCGCAACTTTTTAGCGCAAGAAAAAAACTGTCGCCAAGGTGAAAGGCCAGCTTATCGCTCACGTGCATCGTTCCATACAGATACGAAGGTTTGGATGAGCCATTGCCGGTGATTTCCCAAAGCAGAGAAGGATATTTCTTCTGAGTTTGTGCAATCGAATTTCCTGCAAACGGGATAAGAATTAAGGATAAAAACAGAAGTCTGTTGAAGTGTGCTCTGTGCATATCTGGCTTATGAAAGATTCGCAAAATACATATCGTACCGATTCCAATAACAGCAGAAGAGTAAATAAGGTGCAGCAGATTCGGATTAGAAGAAGATTATTCACGGTTTTTTGAATCAATCCAAATCGTAACCGGACCATTATTGATTAGTTGAATCTGCATATCGGCTCCGAATTCACCGGATTTAACCGGCAACGCAGAAACCTCTGCCAGTTTTGTTTTAAAATATTCGTACAACGGAATGGCGTGTTCGGGTCGGGCGGATTTAATGTACGAAGGCCGGTTTCCTTTTTTGGTGGAGGCGTGAAGGGTAAACTGACTAACCACCAGAAACTCACCTTTAACATCGCAGACAGATCGGTTCATTACGCCGTTTTCATCATCGAAAATGCGAAGGTTGCTGATTTTTCCGGAGAGCCATTCCGCATCCGATTGATCGTCTTCGGTTTCAATACCGAGCAAAATGAGCAGGCCTTCACCGATGTGTGAAATAATTTTGCCTTCAACCGAAACGGATGCTTCAGTAACCTTCTGGATTAATACCCTCATTTTCTTCTTTTTTTCATTTCCAAAGTATGCCGGTTGAAATGCGTATATACCGAATCAATAAAAGTGAGAATAATGCCAATGCCCACTATGATGTAGAAAATGGTGAAGATTTTTCCGGCGTCGGTTTGGGGTGAAAAGTCGCCGTAGCCAACTGTTGTAAGGGTGATTACACTAAAGTACAGCGCATCGAGCCAACGCCAGTCTTCCAGAAAATGATAGACAAACATTCCGGTGAGGATCACCATTATGGTTACATAGATGAGCGACCGGTATTCTTTGTCGCGCAGAAAAGAGATAATGGTTTTGAAAAAGATCATCAGAGCTTCCGAAGGTCACCGGGTCAAAAATAGGCAGTGAATAAAAAGGTTAGAGAATCCAGGTGACTTTATTATTCCAGTCGTCCCGTTTCCCGGGTGTATGAGGTGTATCGGTTTTAATCTTACCGATATAAAAAATTCCCATACATAATTGGTTTTCGTGCAGTTTTAAAAATTGGCGGAATTCATCGGTATAAACAAGATGGCCGGTACTCCAGTAACCTCCGTATCCGGGATACGAAGCTAATGTTAACCAGAGATTCTGAACGGCTGCAGCGGTTGCGGCAACTTCTTCTATTTCGGGCAAATCAGGTCGCAGACTTTTATGCAGTATGATCACAATTGCATGAGAGATTTGATTTTTCCGGAGTTGGTATTTATCCATTTTAGCCTGAGAAAAAGATTCCACCGGTGTTCGTAACTTATAAATCCGGGCGAGTTCATCCATCAGGCGATCGGCAGATTGATTTTCAAAAACCTGAAATCTCCACGGTTCGGTATGCATGTGCGTGGGTGCCCAGTTTGCATTTTCGAGCATTTCTTCAATAATTTCTTCTGGCACTTTTTCTCCGGAAAACTGGTTGGTGAAAACCGACCTCCTGTTCTTTATAATTTCGCTGATGTTGTTATTCATACTGATGGATTAGCATTTATTCAAACGGGTTGGATTGTAATTGGTTTGATTGCGATATTCGGAAATTAAACAATGGGCTTCAAACAAAATCCTGATCGAAACCTTATCTAAATAAGCAAATGATAATTTTGTCGAACCATTAAAAATAAATAGAACTATGGCATTTGAATTACCGGCATTACCGTATGCCTACAACGCTTTAGAGCCTCATATCGACGCGAGGACAATGGAAATCCACCACGGGAAACACCACGCAGGTTACGTAGCAAAACTCAATGCTGCAATCGAAGGAAACGACATGGCGGGCAAGTCGCTCGAGGATTTACTGAAAAATCATCACGACAATACAGCCGTTCGAAACAACGGAGGAGGACATTACAATCACAGTCTTTTCTGGACGGTTCTTTCTCCAAATGGAGGAGGAAATCCTACCGGTGATCTCGGAGAGCAGATCAACAAAGATTTCGGAAGTTTTGATGCATTTAAAGAGAAGTTTGCAAATGCAGCGGCAAATCAGTTTGGTTCCGGCTGGGCCTGGTTGTGCTGGTGCGATGGAAAACTTTGCGTTTGCTCAACTCCGAATCAGGACAATCCGGTTATGGGATTTGGCTGTGGAGGAACACCTATTCTCGGACTTGATGTTTGGGAACACGCATATTATCTGAATTATCAGAATCGTCGTCCGGATTACATCAGTGCATTCTGGAATGTAATAAACTGGGATGAAGTGAGCAGAAGACTGGAAGCTGCCAGATAATTCGGTTTCATACAAATTTCTAAAGGGCTGTCAGATTCTGTCGGCCCTTTTTTTATTTAACAGCAGGAGCCGAAGACAGAAATTCAAGGGTTTGATATCTTTGGCCGGCCACTATGATCAGAAAAAATTGTTTCTCCCCGGAGTCTTCTTTACCTATTAGTTTCTGGCGGATTCTTTTCGGATTGATTCTGATTTTCGAATCCTTCGGGTCTTTATTAATTGGTTATACCAAACGTGTATTTGTTGATCCGCCGGAACGCGTTTTCACTTTTATCGGTTTCGATTGGCTCATGCCGCATCCGGGAAGCTGGGTTTACTGGATTTATGTTGTAATGGGATTATTGGCGGTTGCCATAACTACAGGATATTTCTACCGAATAAGCATGGTTGGCTTCTCGATTCTCTGGACATGGACGTATCTCAGTCATAAAGTGGGTTACAACAACCACCATTATCTGATGGTGCTTTTGTGCTGGATGATGGTTTTTATTCCAGCTAATATGGCGATGAGTCTCGATGTTAAACAGGGTCGCGTTCGCTATTCAGAAACGACTTCCAAAATATTCAGATGGCAATTCATTCTGCTGTTGTGGATTGTTTACACCTACGCATCTATCGCGAAGATGTATCCCGACTGGATGCATGGAGATGTAATCGAGTCGTGGTTTGCACCTAAAAAATCTCTTTCGTTGATCGGAGGTTTCTATGCGTGGAAGTTTACACCTTTGCTCATTTCATGGGGCGGGATTTTGTTTGATCTACTGGTGATTCCGTTCTTGTTGATTCGAAAAACCAGAACTGTGGCTTTTGTAATCGGAATCTTTTTTCATGTGATAAATTCCATCAGCTTCCAGATCGGTACCTTTCCGTATCTGATGATCGCAAGTGGTATCCTATTTTTCACACCCGAGACATTGGAAAAGAAATTTGGGGGATTTTTTCGGAAATGCGGTTGGAAGAAATATGCTGAGAGTGGAAGCCGTATTACCAGAAATCAAAACCGGATGCTGGTGCTGTATTTTATCTTTTTTTTGATTCAGATTATTTTACCACTTCGGCATTACGCTTATTCGGGTGAGGTTTTGTGGACAGAGGAAGGGCATAGGTTGAGTTGGAGAATGATGTTGAGATCCAAAACCGGCAGATTGTATTTTAGAATTTCCAAACCGAATGGAGAAGAAGAGCTTCACGATCCGTCGAAACATTTATCGGAAGACCAATTGAATCTGTTGGCTGGTCATCCGGATGTGATCTGGCAATACTGTCAGCAATTAAAAGAAATGTACGGACCGGGAATTAAAATATTTGCAAGCGGACGCGTCAGATTAAATGAAAGAACTCCAGCCGAGATTATTGATCCCTATTTTGATTTGGCAAAGGCTGAATGGGAAATGTTTCGACACTCTACATGGATTACAATTGTACCGGAATACAATAAAAGAGAGTGAATTTATTCTTTCAGAACGATATTGTCTAAAAGCCTCACTCCGCCGTATTGAACAACAATTACTGCGACAATATACGATGTGTCGGAAAGGACATTCACGATTTCCATGGTATTTCCATCCACCGCTTCCAGATATTCAAGCACGGTATCTTCCCGACTGTTTAAATATTTTCTGGTGAGTTCTAAAGCCTGATGCAAGGGTTTAAAATGACAGCGTTCACGAAGTTGAAGTAACGACTGATAAATGAAGGTTGCCTTTGAGCGGTGTTCATTATCCAATCGGATATTCCGGGAAGACATTGCGAGTCCGTTTGATTCTCGTTCGATCGGGCAAACCACAATTTCAATTTCAGGGAAGAACAGATTTCGGAGGTGTTTCACAACAACCGTTTGCTGAAAATCCTTTTGTCCGAAGTATGCAGTGTCGGGTTCAACAATTTCAAAGAATCGCTTTACTACTTTGGCAACACCCTGAAAATGTCCGGGTCGTTGCGCACCTTCCAAAACCTTATCAAGGTTGTTTAGCGGAACTTCTTCATCAATGTAATTTTCATTGTAAAGGTCATCTACATCCGGAAGGAAGAGGTAGTCGACATTTGCTTCAATCAGAAGTTTCATGTCGTTTTCGATGGGGCGGGGGTAGCGATTTAAGTCGTTAGAATCGTTAAATTGCTTGGGGTTGACAAAAATGCTGCAAACTACTGTTACATTTTCCAGCCTTGCGCGTTTAACCAACGACAAATGCCCGAAGTGCAACGCACCCATGGTTGGAACAAAGCCGATCTTATTACCGCTTAATTTGATCTTTTTCAGTTCAGAATGCAGGACTTCAGGGGATTTGAACACCTTCATATACAAAAATTAATTATTAAATACAAGAAGCGCCGGCGGCAAATGTGCAGATTTTGAGCGGTATCTTTGCCCCAGCATTAGTATTCTTAGTAATAACTCTTCATCTATGGAAAACAACAAGAAGAAAGTATTATTCATTTCTTCGGAAATGAGTCCCTTTTTGGACAGCAACCCATTAGCTGACATTGCGCGTATGTTACCGCAAGTGGTTCAGGAGCAGGACAACGAAGTCCGGATTCTGGTTCCGCGTTTCGGAGTGATCAACGAGCGACGCAATCGTCTTCACGAAGTTGTTCGTCTTTCTGGAATGAACATCACGATCGACGACAATGACAACCCGTTAACTATTAAGGTTGCTTCCATCCCAAACACCAAGATGCAGGTTTACTTCCTCGACAACGAGGATTATTTCCACCGCAAGTTTATTTACAACGACGAGAACGATCAGTTCTACTCAGACAATGATGAGAGAACCATCTTCTTTTGCAAAGGAGCTCTCGAAACCGTTAAAAAACTCGGTTGGTATCCCGACATCATTCATTGCCACGGCTGGATGACCAGTCTGATTCCCCTGTATCTTAAAACTATTTACAAAGATGAACCTGTGTTCCAGAATGCGAAGATTGTTTACAGCGTATTCAACAACGAGCACAACGAATCACTCGGACAAGACTTTACCCGTAAAGCAAGTCTGAATCACATCACAGACGAAGTGATGAAGCCATTTGAAAACGGTGACTGTTCAAGTCTGTACATCGGCGCTATTACTCACTCAGACGCAATTGTTAATTGTGGTGATAATCTCGATCCACAGGTGCAAAATCACCTTGCAAGCGATGAGCAAAAACCGGTGCTCGAACACCGCGGAGATAATATCGCAGCGGAGTACACCGAATTCTATGATACGATTCTCGCGAAAAACTAATAGCAAGGCTGCCTCTTGGGCAGCCTTGTTCTTTTTATTCTTTTCCGGTTTTATTTCCTGCAAAAAGTACGAAGGCGATATTGGCTACGATTTGTTACCCAATACAAATTCCTATTCAGGAATAGTTGTCGATACTTTTTCTGTAATCGCTAAAACGGTTAAAGAAGATTCGATTCGGGTTGACTCTTTATCCAGTTCAATTCTCGGAGCCATTAACGATCCGTTATTCGGTATAACGAGTGCGAACCTGTATACTCAGTGTTTGTTGGAGGAGATCAACATTGATTTCGGTACAAATCCTACATTGGATTCAGTTGTACTCGCATTGGTGATGGACTCAGATAATGAAGCCTATGGCAATGTGAATTCGGAAGTTCGGATCGGAGTTCACAAAATGGGTGAAATTCTGAAAAAAGAATATCGCTATTTCTCTGATTACAATCCGGCTTTGCTCGAAGCTATAGGCAACTATCAGGGTCGTCTAAATCCTGCCGATACCGTGTATTACTATGAGGGAAAAAATCTTCAAAAAACAACGGGTTTGCTACGCATCAAACTTGACCGAACGTTTGGGGAGAGTTTCTTTCATGCAAATGCTTACGGTAGTAATGAGTCGTTTCTAAACTTTTTGAATGGAATTGCACTCATACCGGAGCCCGGTAGCCTTTCAACCAATCAGGGATCTATTGTTCCTATTGATTTGAATCATTCCGACACGAAACTTATCGTGTATTATAACGACAGCCTTACCAAGGAATTCACTGTTTCAGATCAGGCAGAGCGCATTATGCATTATGATGTTGTATCGAGATCAGGAGCGATAAGCAGTCAGTTGGCAGTAACTAATGGTCATTTTGATGAAACCTATATTCAGTCTATGGGTTCCTGTAAAACCAGAATTTTTATTCCGGGATTACTCGATCTTGTGAAAGACGGAAATCAGGTGGTTATTAACGAGGCCAAACTAACTCTCACCATTAAAGACGGTACTGCGAGTGACAATTATCCTGCGCCGGAAAGACTTCTTCTTGTGCAACCTGCAAACAGCAATGGTACAGGAGCCAATTCTTTGATTCTGGATTTGATTGATCAGATTGCACCGGAAAATTCGGGTTGGATTGGTTATACGAACTACGGCGGAAGTTTGAACAGTGATGGTACAACCTACACATTTCATTTTAACCGGCACCTGCAATCTATTTTGGATACCTATCTGTCAACCGGAGTGGATGGAAATAAGGGATTTTATATTCTTATTCCCTCGGATGTTCCGATTACACCTTCTCGGGTAGTTCTCGATACCAGAAATAATCAAAGCGTAACCAACATTAAGGTTAAAGTAACATACACCAAACTTTAATCAGAAGATCGTGTTTTATTTGCAAAAAGTTTAAGGTTTGAAAGACAGTCAGTCATATAAACTGGCGGCCAAACGCTGGAACAATGAACAAACTATCATTGAAGTGAATGGTCATCGGATTGGAGGAGATTCTCTTTTGATGATTGCCGGGCCCTGCGCTATTGAGTCTGAGGAACAAATCGAGACAATTTCATCCTTTATCAGCAGGTTAGGAGTTTCGTTCATTCGCGGAGGTGCATACAAACCCCGGACATCACCGTATTCTTTTCAGGGTCTTGGTGATCCCGGACTTAAAATTATCAAGGATGCGGCAAAGCGTCACAACCTCTCTGTTGTTACGGAAGTAATGGATCTGAGTCTGTTGGATGAGGTATATCCAAATACGGATATTCTTCAGGTTGGATCCCGAAATATGAAGAACTACTTTTTTCTGAAAGAACTTGGAAAAACCGATAAACCGATTCTGCTGAAAAGAGGAATGGATGCCACCATTGAAGAGTGGTTGCTTGCAGCAGAATATATTCTTCTTGGTGGAAATGAAAGAGTAATTCTCTGTGAGAGAGGTATCCGGACTTTTGATAATTCAAGTCGCAATACCCTCGATACGAATGGAATTGCACTGGCCAAACAACTCTCACATCTTCCGGTTTTGGCAGATCCGAGTCAGGCTACGGGAAATCGGGATTTGGTAAGATCTGCGTCGTTGGCATCCGTTGCTGCGGGTGCGGATGGTTTAATGATCGAGGTTCATAACAATCCGGATGAGGCTCTTTCAGACGGGCCACAATCACTTTATCCGGAACAATTTGAAAAGCTTCTGGGTGATATTTCTAAAGTAGCATTTGCCGTAGGTAAGAATGTATCGTGGAAAAAGACACCGGAAATGGTGAATGTCTGATCTGTATGTTTTCAGTAACCCGGCTGCCGCTTTTCACCATCATTCTGAATTGAATCACCTTATTTTGCGGGAATTTTAAATTATGAAGATTGCTCTTGTCGGAGCGACCGGAATGGTCGGTACGGAAATGTTAAAAGTACTGGAAGAAAGCATGCTTCCGGTTGATGAATTAATTCCAGTCGCAACCGAAAGATCACTTGGTAAGAAAGTAAAGTTCAGAGATCGCGAATTTCCATGCGTGCTATTGGAAGATGCAATAAAGGCAAATACCGATGTCGCTTTGTTTTCGGCAGGAGGTAATATTTCTTTGGAATGGGCACCCCGATTTGCAGAAAACGGAACTTTTGTGGTTGACAATTCTTCCGCCTGGAGAATGCACCCTGATCACAAACTGGTTGTGCCTGAAATAAATGCGGATGTATTAACATCTGAAGATAAAATCATCGCTAATCCCAACTGTTCTACCATTCAATTGGTGATGGCGTTATATCCGTTACATAAAAAATACGGTATCGATCGTCTCGTGATTTCCACCTATCAATCGGTTTCAGGTACGGGCTACAAGGCGGTTGAGCAAATGAAGTATGAGAGGGTTCACGACCAGTCTCCTGAAGACAAGGTTTATCCTCACCGCATCGATATGAACTGTATTCCACAGTGCGATGTTTTTACTGAAAACGGGTACACCAAAGAAGAAATGAAAATGGTTAATGAAACCCGAAAGATTTTACGGGATCCATCCATTCGAATCACCGCGACGGCAGTTCGAATACCTACCGATGGAGGCCATTCTGAATCCGTGAACATCAGACTTAAAAAAGAATTCGACATTAATGATGTCAGGAAGGAATTAGCAGAAATGCAGGGTGTGGTTGTTCTGGATGATCCTGCTAATTCTGTTTATCCCATGCCATTGAATGCGAAAGGAACCAACGAGGTTTATGTTGGACGAATACGTCGCGATGAAAGTGACGACAATACATTAAATCTCTGGATTGTAAGTGATAATTTGAGAAAGGGCGCTGCAACGAATACGGTTCAGATTGCCGAATATCTTTATAACAATAAACTCATTCCGAAACAGAAATAAAAAATGCCAACCGGATTTTACAGGTTAAAAGTTGATAAAATTACTCGGGAAACTCAGGATGCTGTAAGTATCCGATTTCTTGTTCCTCCACCCTTGAAGGGAATTTTCACATACAAAGCAGGGCAATATCTCACCCTTTATGCTAATATAAACGGGGAGGATGTGCGCCGATCCTATTCGGTTTGCGAAAGTCCGTATATTGATGATATGCCTACGGTCGCAGTGAAGGAAGTTGAAGACGGACGAATGAGCATTTTTCTCAATCGCGAATTGAAGGAAGGAGACCTTATCGAAGCAATGCCTCCGATGGGGAAATTTACGGTTGAACCTGATTCCTCCCGATCTGCTCACTATGTTCTTTTCGGAGGAGGAAGCGGGGTTACTCCCTTGAAATCAATTCTGCTCACGGTGCTTACCCGGGAGCCGAATAGCAAGGTGACGCTTATTTATGCCAACCGAAACGAGTCTTCCATAATTTTCAGAAGTCAATTGGAAAATCTCGCAACACAATATGCAGGGCGTTTTGAATTGGTACAACTTCTCGACGAGGCTCCCGCCGGTTGGAGTGGGTTAACCGGAATGTTGAACCCGATGAAGATTCGCCAACTCATTCAGCAACATGTTTCTGAACCTGCCGCTGCGCAATATTATATCTGTGGTCCGGGAGGTCTTATGACTCTGGTGCGGGAAACATTGGAACACAGCAATATTGAGTCTTCACATATTCACCTCGAGTATTTTACGGCAGTAGAAAAAAGTGCAGAGGTCTCAGATTCATCTGATGAAACGGAGGTAGGTGAAATAAAAACCCGAACTGTAGAAGTCGAATTATTCGGTGATGTTCAGAATGTTTCGGTAAAACCGAATCAAACCATTCTGGAGGCGGCACAGGAAGCGGGTATGGATCCGCCATTTTCCTGTACTGTAGGTGTTTGCACAACCTGCCGAGCAAAGGTTCACAGTGGAAAAGTTAAAATGGATGAAAGAGAGGGACTCAGCGACGCGGAAGTAGAGGAAGGATACGTACTTACTTGTCAGTCGCATCCATTAACAGACGATGTATCTTTAGTTTACGAATAAAAAAGGCCGTTGAATTAACTGGCCTTTTGCGTTATCCGGGTTTCCCAACCTTCTTCAATTTTCTTGATGGTAAGTCCTTCATCGTAGTAAATACCATTGTCGATCTTAGGAATTTTGTAATCGTCGTATCCGGCCATTTCAAGATAATCCTTCAGTTCAACCATGTTATCGAACAATTTAATTTCTTTAACTGTGGTTGCGATTCGTTCAGGTTGAGGAACTGTTTTGTGAATCTGATTCGTAAATGTTGAAATAGAGTCTCCTTTCTTATAATTCAACAAAATTTCTCTTACCTGATTGAGGTAATCTTCATCCATATCCACCGGAACAGCCAAAGTGATTACCTTCTTGTCGTTTTTGTTCAGCCAGTATTGCGACCTGCAGCTTGAGCTACAAAATCTGGCGTTTTTGCGGTTAGCCAAAAAATGCACTTTGCAATTCTCGCAAACCAATTCCGTTGACTTGTGATTGTTTTTAAATCCCTTAGTCGTTCTGTACATTCCCAATTCCAGTTGCATCTTTAACGTTTATTTGCTCCTCAAATTTGGGCAATTAAACTCAAACGCAAACAGGCATCTTCCAACAACGCCCAATATTAACTACATGTTAAGTTTGGGGATTCTGTTCAGAGGGGTCAGATTATCAGGCCATTTCAGCCACAATGCCGGAGAACATAGCGAGGCCGTCTGTATTCAACAGGAATTCACTTGCTGCTCTTTCCGGATGCGGCATCATACCCAAAACGTTTTGGTTTTCATTGCATATTCCCGCGATATTCATGATTGAACCATTCGGGTTTGATTCTTTCGTTACCGCCCCGCTTTCATCGCAATAGGTGAACAGAATCTGATTATTAACACGCAGTTTGTTAATAGTTTCATCATCTGCATAGTATCTGCCCTCTGCATGAGCAATTGGAATTTTTACCACCTGATCGGGAGAAAGAGTTCTGGTAATGAGCGTTGAATTGTTCTCAGTTTTCAGGTAAACATTCTCACAACGGAACAACTGATTTTCGTTTCGAAGCAAGGCTCCCGGAAGCAATCCGCACTCACAAAGAATCTGAAAACCATTGCAGATTCCCATCACAAATCCACCGGATGCAGCATGTTCCTTTACCGCTTTCATGATTGGACTGAGCTTGGCAATTGCACCACTTCTCAGGTAGTCACCGTATGAAAAACCTCCGGGCAAAAAAACGAAATCGCAACCCTGAAGATCCGTGTCTTTATGCCACAATCTAACAACGGGTTGATGGGATACATTTTCAAGAACATGAATAAGATCCATGTCGCAATTCGAACCGGGGAAGATGACTACTCCAAATTTCATGATGCAAATTTAGACTGATTTACAGGATAGCTTCCACTTAAAGAGATGTGAAGTATTCAAATTTTTCGTTCCGGTTGAGTCGGATTATTCCGGTTGAAACAAGATTAATCAGAATTCGAATGGCTTTCCAGCGATTCACCTTCGCCATTTTACAAAATTCATTAATAGTGATTTCTCTCCCCAGTGCCAGTTGTTCGAGTAAAATTCGTTCAGCTTCATTGAACTGAATAAGACTTCCCTGATCAGAGTTTTTGCGCTTCATTACGCCTAAAGCAACTTTTCCGGCATGTAGCGTTTGATCGTTAACACGAACGTATGCCGACCAGTTATCTTCATCATCGCGTGCATAGCAAGGTGGATTCTGAACCGGAAGTACTTTGCACTCCAGAATTACTTTGTGTTCTGCGACCCATTCTCTGTATTCAATTTCAGGAACCGGTTTACAATAAAATTTAGCCGCGAGGTCAACCATATATTTTTCCTCATCAGCCCGAACTCCGGTGATATGTTTTTGATCGTTTATCCCGATCAGCAGACTTCCTCCTTTTCCATTAGCAAAGGCAGAAAGGGTTTTTGCAATTTTGGATGGATCGCTGATGCTGTGTTTAAAATCGAGTTGTTCCGATTCACCCTTTTCGATCATTTGAAACAAGTATCTCGACATCTCCTTTCGCCTTCTTTACGAAACAAACAAAAAAAGCCGGCACTTGGTTGTGCCGGCTTTAAGATATATAAATTTCCCTCCTATTACTTGATAACGATTGCTTTGGGTTTGGCTTCTTCCATTTTCGGAACTACGATGCTCAGTATTCCGTCTTTGAATTCAGCTTCCACTTTGTCGCTGTTCACCGTTTCCGGGAGGTAGAAGGTTCTTGAGAATTTTCCGTATCGGATTTCACCGATGTGATACGTTCCCTCGTTTGATTCAGATTTTGATTTTCTCTCACCGGAAATAGTGAGCTCCCGGTTTTTCATGTCAATGGTGATGTCGTCTTTTTGAACTCCGGGAAGACTTACTTGAATAGTAAAGTCCCCTTTGTTTTCAACTACATCAACACTGGGTCTGAAGAACATAGTGTTCATGTTGTTGTCTCCGTTCTCGCTGAAAAATCCGTTTAACATGGAGTCGATTCCTGTTGGAGTAAAAATGTCGCGCAACAGGTGAGTTGATGGTTTGAATTTAGTAAGTGTCATAATTGAAATTCGTTTTTTCAGCCGTTTTCAAATCGTATTCCCACCCGGATTTAAAACCAAAAGCAGACAATGTGGCTTCAAAAATTCATTTGACTAATTTAAATAATGTCATTATGACTTCTTTACAATTAAAAAGCGGTTGATTTCCATCTGTTCATTCACCCGAACCTTTTTGAAATAATGACTGAGATGAATCATTAGTTCTGAATATTGCTGTCTGTGGTTTTCATTGGCCACAACCTTATTGAATATGAGTTCACCGCCGGAATTAAGTAAATCAAAGTATCGCGAAACGAGTTCAACGGATTGAAAAATTTCGGGAACATCTAACTCATCGTACAGATCAACTATAATTAAGTCGTATGTGTTCAGGTCTGATTTAACAAAGTCGACTGCATCGGTTTCAATTACCTTCAAATTGGGGTCTGAATAATAAGTCCGGTACCACTTGATAATATCATGGCTCTTTTCCACTCCGGTTATTTTTACTTCTCCGGCGTACTTTTTAATTAGATCGCAGACACCGCCTAATCCCAATCCCAATACTAAAACTTCATGAATCGTGGCCCAGTTTATATCGGATTTGTTTTCTTCAAAACACAATTGAAAGGCTGTTTGAAGATTACCTCTTGAATAATTGGCTTCACCTGAGTTTAGCTGAACCACACCCCGGTATATTATAAGCTCAAGGTTGGATTCTCCGTTTATTGCCGAATCCAATCGAATTGGCCAAAACCAGGAAAGGAGCCTTTGTACATAAAATAAAAAACCCGTCTTGTGAGGACGGGTTTTCCAATTATTGGTTTTGTTCAAATCTTAATTCATCTTAACAAAGAGGTTAGAAGCTTTGTAATTCTTTCCCGAAACCGAAATGATGTAATTGCCGGCGGCAAGTTTGGATACATCAACAGAAATTCTACCGGTTCCGATAGCTGTTTCTGAAGTGTTTAACACTACCTGACCTGAGAAGGAAGTAATTGTGATTTCCACTGCACCTGAAATTCCGGAAGGAAGTTCAACCCAGGTTTGATCTGAAGAAGGGTTCGGATAGATTTTCAACTTCTGAGTAACTTTCGCTTCAACCTTGGGAACACTGGTAAGCAGGTTATTGGTTTTAAATATTCCTCTTCCGTGTGTACCGGCAAAAAGTACAGGTCCGGTTCTCCAAGGATTTGGACCGGTATCGTGCACTTTTTCCATTTGTCTCATCATAAATACCGGAATCAGTGGGAAGTTATCATTGTTTTCAACCCACGTAGGAGTTGTAGCGGTTCCATTGGTGCAGGCCCAGATACCATATTCGGTACCCAAAACAATTATGTCCGGATTTTCAACACTTATTTCGGCATCATAAACCGGAAATTGAGGAAGTGAACCCTGAATACTTCTCCAGGTTGGGTTGTCGGAAAGACCATCTTCCGTTATGTAGACATACGCCGAACTTCCATAATTACCCATAGTTACAATAACGCGGTTCGGGTTGCTTTCATCAACTTCAATATCGGTAATAGTTCGTCCGGGAAGATTTCCTTTAACCGAAACCATAGTGAGGCTATCTGAAATTTTGTTTTCAGGAAGCGCAGAGGTATCCCAATCTGCTTTTTGAATTCCGTCGATACGATAGATGCTGGAACCGTTTAACCCTGCAACAAATAAACTGTTTCCATCCGGAGTAATCTGCATCATGTGCGGATCTCTTCCAATGTTTGCAATTCGGAACCAACTTGGATTCGGGCTACGAACGGCATCATTCGCCATCCATACTTCATTGTCGAGCGCAAAGAATAATTTGCTTTCTTCGGTTGTGGTGTTTTCCCACAACTGCAAGGGTGTGTTAAAGATGTGACTTGCCTGAAGCGAAGGCTCGGTTCCGTCAACAAAGTAGGCTTTAATTCTTTCGTCCCAGATGTTGGAAGCGTTTCCACCTGCATTCAACGTACGGCCAAGAGTACCGTTCTGGCTCAGCACAAAAACAACCTGCGGGTCTATTCTGGAAATTTCACAACTGAATCCGTCACCGCCATATATAGTTACACCAGCTTGTGGGGTACTTCCTTTTCCATTAATATAAATGGTATTGTTATCCTGAGTCCCTCCGCAAACGGCACCATCACGTCCGGCGGCAATCCGGTAGAACTGCGTGGTTTGATATCCGTTATTGATGGAAGTATAATTGGTAAGATCGGCGTTGGTTGTTTTGGCAATCCCGCCATCTGAGCCGATATACATCACAATTGGATTAGAAACGGTGTCAAATGCAATAACATGTTTGTCGGAATGAATTCCAACCGGGTTCAAAGGGTTGTCGTTAGTAGATCCTTTAATTCTCGGACCTGTCTTGGCGCTCCACTCTGCCCATTCGATTCCACCGATAAAAATTCGTTCCTTGTCTCGTGGGTGAACAGCAACACACATATCGTAGGCACCCTGTGAATGTTGAATCGATGGAATAGAGAAAGGTGCGAAAACGGCACTTGCCTGACCAACCACTTTTTCGAAAGTTACACCATTGTCTTTAGATTGAAAGATGCCAAGCAAACCGCTGGGGACCTGAACACTTCCGGAAGTTGAACTTATCGTAACTGATCCGGTTGAAACTACATATACATAATTCGGGTCTTCAGGAGAAACCGCGATTACACTTCTGACTGTGCTGTTGGGCACACCGGTAGCTGCAGTATAGCTTGTGGAAACGGTCGGATCTGTGGAACGGAAAATTCTACCTGCATACAAAAAAACAGTACCGTTTTTATCCACTACCACGTCTTCCGCTGTTCCCCCTCTGGCCAACGTCCATTTAGTCGGATCGTTTTCTGTCATTATATACAAGCCGAGATTTGTTGCAGCGAAAACGATGTTTTTGGTCGGGTGCTGAACCAGTTTATTAACAAAAGTGAAGTTGCCGGTTGTTGTGATGCGATCAAAGGTTTTTCCGTCATCCGTACTGCGGTAAATACCGTCGCCTGTGAACCCCGGGGTATAGGCTTCCTGCCCGCCACTTCCTGTAAAACTTTCACCAGTTCCGAAAAAGATATCTCCGTTGGCTGTCTGGCAAATCGAGGAAATCGCCATACTGCTGAATTTATCATTGATCGGATACCACGATCCCCCTTTGTTCGTGGATTTGAAAAGTCCACCGTTCACTCCGCCGGCGTAAAGAACCGATGGATTGTTTCTGTCAACGAGAATTGCGCGTGTTCTGCCACCAATGTTGTCGGGACCAGCACTTTCCCAGTTGAGAGGAAAAGATGATTTATAATTTCTTCGGTGAAATTCGATCTGGTTTAAAGCATTACGAACGTCGGCAGGATCAACTTCTCCTGTGAGCACATTGGCGCGGAGGGAATTAATATATTCAGCCGCACCTTTAAAGGTTTCGAACTCCTCCTCTTCTTCGGAGAGTTGTTCAGTTTTGTTGTTTGCTCGTGGACTGTAGTGATCGCTTTTTCCGGAGTTAATAGTTCTGGAGAGTAAAACCCCTCCGATTGCCATGGTGCCAATGGCAACTCCCAGGTAAAGATTCTTATTCATAAAAAGGACTTAAAATTAATTGAGCCTGTTGCAAATTTATCATGATATCTCAACTCGTCAAATGATACTGAACAGATTTTCAGAAGCATGACTTCAGGGGTTGAAACTCCAGCAAAAGGTAATGAAAGGCGCAGAATAAATTTTCGGGTTTTCACCAAAGGCCATTATGCGTAAACCAGAGGGGAAAAACTCAGTCATTAAACCGAGTTCGACATGCTTTAATGTGTTATCGTAACTTCCCCAATGAATGTCGACCGACATTGTATTCTGAACACCGGAAGCATATTCCAGATCGTTCCACCCGCTTTGATGACGCGAGTATCCGACGATTTCGGATTGATTCACATTCGTATGTTCGCTGTATTTGATGGTTTCTATATTCGGTGTCTGATCTGTTGAACCAAAACTCATCACATCCAGATAAACCGGTCGTTTAATAGCGAAGACTGGCCCTGCAGCGCATCGGATGGCTAAACCAACACCCCGGGTTTGCTGTCTGGGGAAAATCAGTCGGGATATTCCAACACTCATACGAATGATTCCCGTATGGTACAATTTCCCGAAAACATATTGCGAAGGATTTTGTGCACCCTGATTAATAATTTTTACTTCTCTCGGATGCTTTAACGAATACACATCGAGTTGGGAAAACAACTCTGTATTATTAAACCGGTGAAGTCCTTTATCTAATTTGAGGCCGTAACCTCTGGCTTTTAACCCGGCCCCGATTCCTAATTGTCCTGAAATCAATGAAGAATTCTGAGCGAAACCGATCGAGAAAAAACAACTCATCAGAACTGTTGTGAAAATCAATCTCCGATCAATCGTCTTACTCATCGCGCTCATGAAGCAGTAAAGATATTATTTTGCTCCAGTACCAACAACGATTAGTTGAAATGAAAGACACAACTTCGACAATTGAATATTTAGGAAATCTAAGAACACTCTCGATTCATACTAATTCGGGAGAAGAAATTACAACCGATGCACCCGTTGACAACAATGGAAAGGGAGCATATTTTTCTCCGACAGATTTGGTCGCAACGGGTCTGGGATGTTGTATGCTTACCTTAATGGGTATTGCCTCCGAAAAACATGAGTTTAATTTTAGGTCGGCAAAAGTGAAAATCCGAAAGCACATGAAATCGGATCCGAGAAGAATCGGTAAGATCGAAGTTGAGATGAATATTCCGGGAGAATACACGGAAAAACAAAAGGAAATTTTGCGGGTTGCGGCAATTACTTGCCCGGTGGCTAAAAGTTTACACCCCGAAATTGAACAGGTTGTAACTTTTCAATTTGGTTAGTTCCGGTTCCAGTGGTTTTTTAGAACGGAAGCTCTGTGGAAAGGCTGAAGTTGTTTGGGCAACCATCCTTATGACTTCTGCATGAAGACAAAAGAGTAATTGCGAACAAGGAAATCAACACGATGCTCAGTACTTTTTTCATAAGATTTATTTCTTGGATTACAGCTCAGGTAGAACGGATAATCCGAGTTCGTTAGTGCAAAGAAACAAATTAATATCGATCCTCACAGATGATAAAACACATGAGTTTATCATCAAAAATCTTCATGAAGATCCAACGAAACTTGCTTTGAGATTTTCAGACAAGGGCATCGACTGGTTACCGGAACTGATTACTCTGATTTCATTATACCAAAAATTTGAGCTAAAGCTGCCGACCTGGACTCAAGCCCTTTGTGCATTGGAACGAATTGCATGCGAGCAGGCAACTTCTGAGGCTGTGGCACGAAACAGATTTTCACGGGTTGGAGGAAAATTGGCCTGGGATTTAACCGGAGGATTAGGGGTTGATAGTTTTTATCTTTCTAAAAGATTTGAGCGTGTAATTGTCTTTGAAAAAAATCCGGAACTCGTTGAATTGCTTGAATTCAATTTCAAACGTCTTGGCTCCGACAATATTGAAGTAATAAACGATTCTGCGGAAAATGCCGCCCCGGATCGTTTCGGTCAACCCGATCTGATTTATCTTGACCCCGATAGAAGACCCGGATCCGAACGAACCCGAAAATTTTTGTTGAATGAATATCAGCCCGACCTTGGGGCCAACCTGCATAATTGGTTGGGAATTTCGGCATTGGTTATGTGCAAAATCAGTCCTATGGTAGATGTCCATTATCTCATTGCAACCTTTTCGAATCTTCATGAAATAAGTGTTGTGAGCGAGCAGGAAGAAGTGAAGGAAATACTGCTAACCTTTAAAGGGACAGTCGCACAACCAATTTTGAAGGCGATTGATATTGGCAAAAAACAACTCAATGAATTTGTCTCAGCAGAACCAAACGGCCCTGAATCCTATTCAGAAGTGATGAATGCAAAATATGTTTTCGAGCCTTCAGGAGCACTTATTAAATCCGGTCTTGCCCGGGAATACTGCCGTCAGTTCGGGTTAAATCCATTGGCGGTAAATTCACAGTATTACGTCTCTCAGCAAAGAAACGAGGCGAACTTCGGGAGATGGTTTGAAGTGATAAGTGCTCAACCGGTTAGCTGGAAAGTCATCCGTAAATACCTGAAAGATATGCAACTCAAACGGGTGATGATCGGCAAACGAAACTTCCCCGAATCAGTGGATCAAATCCGGAAAAAACTCGGAAATCCACCTGATGGCGGCTCAGATTCCTTATTATTTACCACCGATTCAGTAGCAAATCACTGGTGCCTTCACTCAAAACTTTTAGCCAAAGATTAATCAGGCATTTACCTGAAGAATGTAATTTTCTAAAGCTGCAACCATAGATGGGGCGTCTGCAGAAGGAGCCGGAATATTGTTAATGAGTTGCGCTTCTTCAATCGCCTGATGAGTTGTCTTTCCCCAACCGGCAATACGTGTGTTGTTCTGAACAAATTCCGGGAAGTTGTCGAACAGGGATTTTATATCGGCCGGGCTGAAGAAAACAATGATGTCGTAATACACGTCTGCCAGATCACTGAGATCGGCGTTTACCGTTTTGTACATCACCGCCTCGGTATAGTTCATTTTATGCTGATCGAGAAAATTCGGGATGTCTTCTGCACGGATGTTAGAACAAGGGAAAAGAAATCGTTCTTTTCCGTGGCCCTTTAGCAAGGTTAGAAATTCCGGTAATTGACCTTTTCCGAAAAACATTTTCCGCTTTCTCAGAACGATGTATTTCTGGGTGTAAAGGGAAACTCCTTCATTCATACAGAAATATTTCATGGTTGGCGGAAGTTCAACTTTCATTTCCTCGGCAACCCGAAAAAAATTGTCAACCGCATTTCTGGAAGTGAGAATAACCGCAGTGTGGTTCAGAATATCGAGTCGTTGCTTTCTTAATTCTCTGGCAGCAACGGGGTCAACCTGAATAAAGGGTCGGAAGTCAAGCTTTAGCTTAAACTTCTCCGCCAATGTGTGGTAAGGAGTTTTTTTATCTCCCGGATCAGGCTGAGAGACCAGAATACTTTTTACTTTCAATTTCCCTTTATCTTTCCATATTACCGCACAACAATGAAGTGAACCAGCACCATCAGCGGTAGTATTTCAAGGGCGCAAAGATATAGAAATATGTACACCCTGCTGAAGGGGAACAAGTGTAGATAGATTCTGAATGATTTAATCAATCGCAGAATCAGGTGCACAATTACCAATACTAAAATACCCGTTTGCAACCAGATTTTAAGTTCCGGTTCGGGGGCATAATAGTAAAACAGAAGTAGGGGAAATATCACGAGTGATAAGACATACATCATATTACTCTGACTAAAAACGATCAACTTCGAAAGCCGGTCACTTTGCAAAATCAAACCGACTATATAATGAATGAAATACTTGAGTGAATACGTTAGGCCAACCAAAACCAGCCAAAGCACTAAGCGACTACCTTCTCCGGTTAATGTAAAATTCAAGTCAAATGGGTTAAAGAGATAAATCAGCCAACCCATCAGAAGAATCGAAACCAGTATTTCCGCTATCTGATAAATGTCGATTCCGAAAGTGTCTTCGAGTAATTCATTTTCATTCTTCGGACTCGAGAAATAACTGAAAAAAGCTAAGCGATGTCGCACTCCGTTATAATTCCGGAGCATCCCGACGACAGTTAAAATAACAAGGGAGAAAAGAAAGATGTACCACTTGGGGCGATTCTGTCTGAGTACCGGAACGGGTTCAATTGATTTTTGCTTGTGAACTGTGTCGGCAGATGCAGTATCCGGAGCGACAAGCATTATCGCCGAATCAACACCGGCAATTTGAATGGCGGAATCCTGAGCAAAGAGATTATTAACGCCGGATCCCGTAACGAAAATTAGAAGAAAAAGAATACGGAATCTGCGGAGTTCTGATTTCATCGACGCCACAAATTTAAAGGTTGGCGAGTGTGCCGGGCCTACGCAGTAACTTTTGTTTGTTGAATGATTTCGCGGTAATAATCTTCATATACCGGACTAATCGCATTAATGTCATAGGTCATCGCGTGTTGCAATGCGGCACTCTTGAACCTACGCAAAGTGTCGTCATTCGAAATTATTTCCAGACTCCTTTCCGCCATTAAATCGATGTCACCAACGGGACAAGTGAAACCCGTAATACCATCCATATTTACTTCCGGCAAACCACCGGTGTTTGAGGATACAACCGGTACCTGACATGCCATTGCTTCCAAGGCTGCTAATCCGAAACTTTCTGTTTCCGAAGGCATCAGAAACAGATCTCCGATAGACAGAAGTTCCTCAACAGCATCTTGTTTACCGAGGAAAGTTACCTTGTCGCAAATGTCCATTTCACGACAAATCCTTTCCATATTTATTCGTTCCGGTCCGTCGCCTATCAGCAACAATTTAGAAGGAATTCGTTTCTGAATTTTACTAAAAACCTTGATCACATCCTGCACTCTTTTAACCTTTCTGAAGTTCGATGTGTGAACAATAATTCTCTCTCCCTGAGGTGCGATCGCCATTTTAAAATGTTCTCTGGGCTTTTTGCTAAATCGCTCCATATCCACAAAATTGGGAATCACCCGAATCTCCCGATGAATCGGAAATAATTCTAAAGTGTCTTGTTTCAGATTATTGGAAACCGCTGTAATTCCATCCGATTGGTTTAATGAATACGTAATTACAGGACCATAAGTCGCATCACGCCCAACAAGTGTTATGTCTGTTCCGTGGAGGGTGGTGATAACCGGTAAATTGAAATTTGATTCCTTTAAAACATATTTGGCCATAACCGCAGCCGCAGCGTGTGGTATTGCATAATGCACGTGCAGGATATCAAGCTTTGCAGATTTTGCCGTGTCAACAATCTTACTTGCCAATGCGATTTCGTATGGCGGATATTTGAAAAGCGGATATTCGGTTACACCTACTTCGTGATAAAATAATTTTTCATTAAAGTAGTCGAACCTGGCAGGTTGGTCGTATGAGATAAAGTGGACTTCGTGCCCTTTTGCCCCCATGGCTTTTCCTAGTTCGGTCGCCACAACACCACTACCACCATAAGTCGGATAGCAGACAATTCCAATGTTCATTTCAGTTGATCAAATTCAGTCAACGAGCTCCGGAAGTTTCCGGGGTTCGAAATCATGTACAGCTTTCGCAATGGCAGCAATATGTTCAGGTGTAGTTCCACAACAGCCTCCGACAATGTTGAGAAAACCGCTTTTAGCGAATTCAGCAAGTGTTGAAGACATAAATTCCGGATCCTGATCGTATTCCCCCATTTCATTTGGCAAACCCGCATTCGGGTGTGCACTTACATAACACCACGATTTGTCGGAAAGTTCTTCCACATAAGGCCGAAGTTGTTCTGCTCCCAAAGCGCAATTCAAACCAATACTTACCGGATTGGCGTGGCTCACCGAATTCCAGAAAGCCTCAACGGTTTGACCTGATAAAGTTCTTCCACTCGCATCGGTGATTGTTCCGCTGATCATTATCGGATAATCCCTTCCGGTTTCGCGATTGAAATTCATCAGGGCAAAAAGAGCCGCTTTGCAATTGAGCGTGTCGAAAACGGTTTCTACCAGCATTATATCAACACCTCCATCGGCCAATGCCTGAATCTGTTCTGTGTAGGCTTCCACTAATTCATCGAATGTAACTCCGCGAAATCCGGGATTATTTACATCGGGTGAAATCGATGCGGTTTTGTTGGTTGGCCCGATCGATCCGGCAACAAAACGCGGTTTGGATGGATCTTTTTTAGTGAATTCATCCGCGACCGAACGGGCAAGTTTGGACGCCGCCAGATTTATATTTCGCACTTCCGATTGCATGTGATAATCTGCCATCGAAATGGAAGTAGAGTTGAATGTATTCGTTTCAATAATGTCTGCTCCGGCTTCCAAAAACTTCGAATGTATCTCTCGAATGATCTTCGGTTGAGTGATACTCAGCAAATCGTTATTACCCTTGAGCGGGTAAGGGTAATTTTTAAATTGTTCTCCCCGGTAGTCTTCTTCCGATAATCCGTATTTCTGGATCATGGTTCCCATGGCTCCGTCGAGAATGAGAATACGGTCGTTCAATAGCGATCTGAAGTTGTTTTCCATCCGGGCAAAATTACTGGCGTAGTTTCACTGCACCATCAAAAGTCTAAAGGAATCACCAACTAAAATGTTCATTAGCCGGCAAAGCAAGTCAATCTTCAAAGAGCGTGTACACGATGTCGGTATAATACGTTCCGGCTTCCATTGAAACATCCATTCCCTCCACCTTATATTGCAGATCTATGTTGTTGAGCTTTTCGTAACCCGTTAAAAAAGTTGAATTGAGGTTATTAATTAAAATGTAATTCCAGCCTCCGTTTGCGAAACCTTTTCCATCTCCGCTGCTGGTTCGGCGAACATATATTTTAACCTGACTGTCCCAGTTCACATCGTTCTTACTCACCATTACTGTCCAATATGCATTCTTCGTAAGTTTCTTAATGTCGAGATTAACTTTATCAGTGGATTCGGCTTCCAGGTCAAAATCTCCTCCGGGTTCAATTCGAATCTGATCAAAAGAAAAACTAACAGATCCTTGTATCCGGATTTCCTGTGCTCTTGATTCTAGTTGAGCCATTAAAATAAATAATAGAGATAGCGTAATTATTTTCATGATTAATCCGAGATAGTGTAAGTGACCGTAATAAAGGTGTCGGGTTCTTTAAATTCTAATTTATTAATATCAACCAGAATTAATTTATACGTTAATCTGTGTCCGTAATTTTTGCCTTTTCCCGTTGAAGCCCCGCCAATATTTGAAATTAATGTTTGTTGTTTATCACTCAATCGAATAGTTGTCGATGGTTTGCCGCATCGCCCCTTCCCGGTCTTGGTTTCTTCAGCCGTTAATTCGATCGCCATTCCGTTGGGAATCGAGCCGGAAGTTACCTGAACCATCAGCTTTTTCTGCCCATTTTTATTTTTTAAGGTTGAGGAATAATTAATCCATGTGTTGCTATTGATATTATTTCCATCAGTCTGATTGAATTCATCTCCGGCGCGTTCCGGAAGCGTTATTTCAAGTTTAATAACTTCATTCGCCGGAACGATAGACAACAAAGACATTTCGGGAATAGTGAGTGACAACTGATGATCGTCGTCGTCCCAATTGTGCTGAGCATTTAATTTTAATACAGAAACCAATATGAAGGTTATCGTTATTCCGAAGCTGATCAGATTGTTGATTTGTAAAATACCGCGCAGCTTCGAATACCCGCCTGTGAGTTTTATATTCAAGGGTTGCGGGCGAGATATACCCCAGCCAAATTTTAGTTTCCAATAATTCATCTGTTGAGGATATGTTAATTTTTTCATTCGCCTCCGATTTTTATAGGTGTTTGCTGAAGGAATTTAATCTGTCTCACTTTCGGTTGAATAGTTAATAATACTTCGGTAGTTCCATCCGGTGAAACCATTACAGTTTCTTCACCTACTTTAATAATAAACTGATCTTTCCAATAGGTGGGAACGAGTCGTATTTTCCATTCGCCGGGCCGAAGTGAACCAAAGAGAAATTCTCCTTCCGAATTGGTCTGAGTGAGAAATTGTTCAGTGCCGTTTGATGCTTCAACAATCACTCTTGGCAGCGTAACATTTTCTTTAGAAGACTGAATGGTTTTAACTTTTAACATTTCAACTTTGCCTTTTACAGATCCGCTGCGGGTCATTTTAAAAGTGATAAAAGAAGTCATATCCGGCTGAACAACTACAGTGATAGGCATTGTGGTGTCGGGCATATCCCGAACTTCTACAGATCTTTTATCAATAAATAACTGATGTTCACCTGGACGAATATTATTAAATTTAAAATTACCGGTTTCATCTGTGGTTACCAGTTGGCCATCCATCATAAGAACGATTTTGCTGATGGAATTTACACCGCCGTTTAAGATCTGGCCTTTAACCGAACCAAGAGATAACATTTTCTTCAGAGGAACCCCTATTTTAAATGAATATGCCGCATTAAAATACCAGTCGCGCCGAATAGTGGGCTGATGCAGAATTCCGTAGTTAGCAGCAACATTCAGCCGGTGAGATTCTTTAATCTGATACGAAAAGGCCATGTTCATTAAATTCCGGTCGTTGTACAAATCTTCTACAAGGTAATTGTTCTGAAATTCAAATTCGAGACTGAGTTTTTGGTGTAACCTCCAACTTATATCCATTCCGTAAAGGAAATATTGAAATCTGGATTCCGTAAATCGTATGTTATTCAGATATTGAATAAATGCGTTAATAGTAAATTTTCCATTGGGCGTATAGGTCGCCTGCGTTTGTGCATCGAATCCAAATGCTGTTTGGTGCGTGGAGTCTGCTATCAGTAGGTTTCGGGTAATTCCGCCTTCACTCAAAAAACGGCCACTCCAGTGCCCCGAGCGATATGTGCTGGCAAATCTCAAACGTCGTTCTTCGTAATCAAATCGCTTGTCACTTAGTCTGTCGACTTTCTGACGATACAAAGCCAGAAGTTGCAGATTCCAGGATTTTGTAAAACGACCTACCAAACCACTGTTCAGATAAATTGAATAAGGAGCCGCACTGTAAACGGTGTCGAGATGAGGACTTTCGTTGGTCATGTTTCCACCAAGCTGAATTCCGATTTTATGAAAATTATATCCAAGATTTCCATTCAGATATAATGAATTGTTGTAATACCCTTTAAAATTCTGATCGGCATACAAACCGGAACCGGATACTTTTAATCTTTCAAAATCATAGGATCCCGAAAATGAATAGGCGTTTCCCTGTTTCCCGGTTCCGAAGCTTCGGGATAACTCGGTGCTAAAAGACCATTTGTTAAAATCGCTCCACGACATCTGAACCGAACTGAGATTTAGATAACCCGAATCGTGCAAATCATTAACAATAGAATTAATACGGTACGTGTATTTACGCTTAGTTTCATAAATAGCATAACCGGAGATCTGGCGGTCGATATCCGGTTGAAGAAGTGGCCGGTTGTAATATGATCCTATTTTTAATCCGGGCAATACAACGGCATTAATTTGCAATCCCGAACCAAAGCGGTAATTTTCGGTCAGATTACTTAAACTAAAAGTTTTTTCACCTACAAATACATCGAATTTTTTGTTGTAATACTGAACGTATTTCTGTGCGAAGTTTCCAAGCCTCGTGACTCTCACACTACCGGGTCCGCGGTATTCAAATATCAGATTGTGCTTTTTGTTGGGGTCGAGAGAGCCTTTTCCGGTCACCTGAATCTGATAGGTATTTAACTTTTGTTCCCCGTTTGAGTATCGTCGTATATAACTGCTGTTCACATAAATCGGAAACCGGAAATACGGATCTATTTTTTTGGTTTTGGTCGGGTATATTCTAATGATTTCCTGATCAGAAAAAACACGATCGATACTGAGCACATGTGCCGAAAGATCGATTGCTTTATCATCAATTCTGAATAATGTTTTATCCGGAATTAATTCGACTTCCACAAACGCGCTACTGTCGGGAGGAATATTTAATTGTGCAGCACCCGGAATCTTACAATTACGGCTGAAAATGGTCATTAATTCACGGTCGTTTCCGTGGTTGGAAATAATAAACTGAGCTCGCACCGTGTCGTCTGATCTAACGAAAGTGGGTCTCGAAATCAAATCCACATTTATATCCGTTCGACGAGGAACTTCAAAAATGATTTTACTCGAAGTGATTGTCTCACCTTTTTTGAGCAATGAAAATTCAAGTTCATAATTTCCGGCTTTTGCGTGGTTGGGAACCGAAACCGGAATCAGAATATTTCGGGTTGAGTTGGGTAAAACTGTGATACTTGAAGTAAAGACCAGCGCCTTTAAGGGAGAAGGAATTTTCCTGGAAAAATTAAGGGTAACCGTATCGTCACCCTGATTAACCACATTGTAAACTATGGTTTGCGTACTTCCGGTTTCAACCGGACCTTTTGGGAGGTTGGTTAGTTCAGCCTTAATCTGTGATCGTGAAATATGCGCTGAGCACATCAACACAATCAAAAATAGTAAAGGCCTCATTCTTCCGGTAATCCACCCCAATTAAATTTACTGGTTTAATTCCGGAACATCGAGTTGAACTTCCAGACCGAAGATACTTTCGTCTCCGCAGTCGGCAACCAGAACTCCGCTGTATGTACCCGCAGGAATGTCTCCCATTGGAAGTTCAAATAATTTGCAATAACCCGGATATACTTTTTGATACGGGAGTTCTTTTCTGGCAACCTGATTTCCGCCGGCATCATACAATTCAAGAATAACAATAGGTTTCATCATCAGATTACCTGTATTGTTTATTCCGATTTTCAAAATTTTAGAACCTTCTGTGGTGTCCAATTTCAATCCCTGAAATTCGAGTTGTTTGATGGCACCGGCTTCATAGGAACCAATAATTTGAATCGCATAACGAACCAAAGCATTTACTTTTACTCCGACAGTTGGGAGCGAGGTGTCGAGATCTTCAACTTCTTCCACCATAATTACGCCCCAGTAACTGCCAACTTGTTCAACACCTGTTTCCGGTTTCATGGAATAGGTAATATTTACGGTTTGACCCGCAGTCATAAGAATTTCGTTATCGGAAATAGTGAGCCATTTGGCATTGCACCGTCCCCGATCGAGATTCAGATCAAACTCTGTTTCGCCTTTACAATTGTGAATTACATCGGTTTTGTAAATTCTTGCTCTTTTGGTTTTATCACCGGTATTGCGAACAACAATATTACCCTGAACGGCAGCCGTACCCGCGAGTTTGTGCTCATGTGAAAGACCATTCACCACAACAATACTTGCCTGAGCAGAAATGAACGCTGCAAAAGCGATCATCACAGATAATAGTTTTTTCATACTTGAATTCTTCTTTGATTTCATTTGAGAAGTTACGGATACCGAATACTCAAAACAAGGTAAATCCGCTATGTTCATCTTAATTTTTTGTGCCTGAAAGGCGGACAATGTTCATTAAAAAAAACAGGGCGGAAGAACCGCCCTGTCTGAACTACTTATAGTTTTTGTTGAGTTTTGAATGTATTAATTCCTTTAATCCCGAATTAGTTGTTTGAGATTGTATAAAGGATTGTGAGGGTAGTGGCATCATCGAAATCGATGTTCGCATAGCTACCTGCAGTTGGATCGAGTTCCAAAGAGTAGTACAGGTTATGACCGTTGTTTGCACCGTCTCCGGTATAGCAACTTCCAATACCACTGATTACAGTTTGATTGGATCCGGTTAAGGTTTTTTGTCCGGCAGTAGAACCAACCGTTCCGTCACCGTTGCCGGCATCAGAAGCAGCAGTTACTTTCAGGAGCATACCACCCGG
>WGNA01000004.1 GCA_016124755.1 Bacteroidota bacterium
CGCTCTGTGCCCTGGATCCCCGCTCTCACGCTCTTCGCTCTCTTGCTCTTTAACCCATGACCGAAACTGTTACCGTTACAGTTACCGTTACCACTACTGTTCCCGTTCGGGTTGTTTCGCTTCGCTCAACATGACGTGCTCTTTTGGGGTTGGTATCAGAGATTCTTCGCAAGCTCAGAATTTTCTGGAGATCAATCGCTCTTGCCCACTTCGCTCTGTGCCCTGGCTCCCCGCTCTCACGCTCTTCGCTCTCTTGCTCTTTAACCCATGACCGAAACTGTTACCGTTACAGTTACCGTTACCACTACTGTTCCCGTTCGGGTTGTTTCGCTTCGCTCAACATGACGAGCTCTTTTAGGGTTGGTATCAGAGATTCTTCGCAAGCTCAGAATTTTCTGGAGATCAATGGCTCTTGGCCACTTCGCTCTGTGCCCTGACTCCCCGCTTTCACGCTCTTCGCTCTCTTGCTCTTTAACCCATGACCGAAACTGTTACCGTTACCGTTACCGTTACCGTTACCGCTTCCGCTACCGTTACCACTACCGTTCCCGTTTCCCATTATCTTTGCCACACGATTTTTTCATGTCAAAGATTTCATTCGACAACACCGAAATTGCTTTCAGGCATAAAAGCAACCGGGATCTCAGAAACGCAAAATTTTTATTTGCCATGTTCAACTGGAAGTGGCTTATTAAAATCGGGCCGCCGCTTTCGGTTTTTGCCCTTAAGATCGGTTTGCCGGTGAAAGGTTTAATTAAAGGAACCATCTTTAAACAATTCTGTGGCGGGGAGAATATTGCCGAATGTATCCGAACTGCGGAAGGTTTTAAAGAAACCGGAATGGGTTTTATTCTCGATTATTCGGTTGAAGGTGCCGATAATGAAGAAGGCTATGATGCCAATGTTGCGGAAATAAAAAAGACAATTGATGCATCAAAAGGCAGAACTGAGTTTCCGTTTGCTGTTTTTAAAACCACCGGAATTGCCCGATTCGAACTTTTGGAAAAGGTTCACGCCGGAGGCAAACTCACCGAAACAGAAACGAATGAATGGAATCGTGTAAAGGCTCGATTTACAACCTTATGTGATTATGCGGTTATAAATGATGTGCGATTATTTGTGGATGCCGAAGATTCCTGGATTCAGGATCCGATCGATAATCTCACAGTTGAAATGATGCAAAAACACAATCGCGGTGAGGTGAGAATCTACAATACACTTCAGATGTACCGCAAAGACCGTTTGAGCTATCTTAAAAATCAAATCCGATTGGCAGAGGAAGGCAATTACATGCTCGGATTTAAATTGGTTAGGGGAGCGTATATGGAAAAGGAACGGGCACGTGCTCAGGAAAAAAATTACGACGATCCGATTCAGAAAGTTAAAGAGGATACACACCGCGATTATGATGAAGCGTTGCGCGTTTGTTTTCAGAATAAAGACCGGGTTTGGATATGTGCGGCAACACACAATGAAACCAGTTCCGCCTTATTAGTTGAACTAATGGAACAAAACGAAATCGATCCGAAAGACGAACGGTTTTATTTCGCGCAGTTGTTCGGTATGAGTGATAATATTTCCTTTAATCTTTCACAGGGTGGATATCAGGTTGCTAAATATTTACCATACGGACCCGTAATCGCAGTGATGCCGTATCTCGGCAGACGCGCAACAGAAAATAGTTCTGTCGACAAACAAGCCGGGCGGGAAATAACTTTAGTAAAAAAAGAAATAGAAAGAAGAGCGTCTTTAAATTGATTGGGTTTGACGCCAGGCGAGAAGATCTGCCACCACAAACGTACTACCGCCAACAAAAATGAGATCGTCTTTTCCGGCGTTTTCCAATGCTTTTGTATACGCGGAAATAACGTCGTTGAATACTTCTCCTACAAGATTTTCGTGTCGGGCGGAAATTTCAAGTTCGGCTGCCGGTAAAGCTCGCGGAACAGAGGATGTACAGAAATAATACTGAGCATCAACCGGTAAAAGTTTTAAGACACGTTGTGGATCTTTACCGGTAACCTGGCCGAATACCATGTGCAGCTTTTCAAATTTTTCAAGCCGCAGTGCACGAACGATTTGTTCAATTCCCTCTGCATTATGACCAGTATCGCAAATCACTTTCGGATCATTTTGAAGCCTTTCCCAGCGACCGTGCAAACCGGTGTTCTTCGTCACATTCAGCAAACCGTTTTTAATATCCGATTCCTGAATTTCCACACCTGATTCTTTTAACTGGTTGATAGCCGCAGCAACGGTTTGAATATTTTTCTTTTGATAAATTCCCTTTAAATCGGAATCGTATGAAGGGTAATATTCACTGTCGGCTAAAATGATTTCTGCTCTTTTTTCATCGGCAACTTTGTCGAAGACCGGCAATACTTCCGGCTGCTTTTCACCGATCACTACCGGAGTGTTGTACTTAATAATACCGGCTTTTTCAAAAGCAATTTTCTGAAGAGTGTCGCCGAGCATATCGCTGTGATCCATGCCAATGTTCGTGATAACACACAAATCGGGATGCAGAATATTGGTGCTGTCTAAACGACCACCGAGTCCGGTTTCAATTACTGCCCAATCCACCTGTTCGTTCCGGAAATAATCGAAGGCCATAGCTACCGTAATTTCAAAAAACGAAGGTTTGATTTCCTGAATCGCATCAGACATGGCTGCGACAAACCGGATCACATTTTCCTCGGGAATCATTTCACCGTTGATGCGAATGCGTTCCCGGAAATCAATCAGATGCGGAGAAGTGTATAAACCAACCTTGTAGCCTGCCGTCTGGAGGATAGAAGCAATCATGTGCGACGTGCTTCCTTTTCCGTTTGTGCCGGCAATGTGAACCGAGCGAAATCCTTCTTCGGGATGTTGAAGTCGTTCGCTGAGTGCTAACGTGTTGGTGAGGTCTTTTTTATAAGCTGCAGCTCCGATGCGTTGATACATCGGCAATTGAGCAAAAAGGAAATCGAGTGTTTCCCGGTAATTCAAGTTGATTATTGTGCTGCGTAATTGAAGGTGAAGATCCCAACATTCAAATCTTTTTCGGTACCGTTCGGGATGAATTTAAAACTCATCACTGATCGTTTGGAAAGTTCAATCAGATGCTCACTTGCGGATGTTCCTCCGTAGTATTCTACCTTTTCAACTCTTCCGCTTGAATTAACATAAACCTTGAGCTGTATGCTACCGAAATCCTGTTGATCATTTTGGATTGCGTCACCCCGAACCCCAAATCCTTTCAGTGTATGGTTATAACCGATACCGCCTTTTCCTTGTCCGCCCGGACCTGAGTTATCGGCATTCGGGTCGCCTCCCGGTTTATTGTTGCCTCCCGGCCCGGCATTTTGATCGGTTTCGCCGGTCTTTTTACCCTGACCGATTTTCTTCAAAGCATCAACCAATTGCTGATTTACTTTTGGCTGTTCGGTGGGTTGGGGAGTGGTCGTATTCTTCTTGGTCGCATTTACCGTGGTTTCCGATGCGTCGTTTGTAACCGTAGGAGTAGCATCCGTCGGAGTAGGATCGGGTTGTGTTTCGGAATGTGTTGGTTCGGTAATATCCTGCGGAGTTTCCTGTTCCTGAGAGTTGGCATCGCTCGAACTTTCGGAAATGGCATCGGTTCCTCCGGAAAGCGGATCACCAAAACTAATTTGTACAGAACCATCCGATTCGTCGAGCATCTGCTTGGCATCACCCATCGTCCAGATGAGCAGCAGAAGGATAATGATAATGTGAATAAAGACGGTTCCTACCAGTCCTTTTCGATCGTTTTCCTTCCTCAGATTCATAGTTGTTTATTTAACAGGTTGAAGTGCCAGAACCGGTTTTCCACCCAATTCATTCACCATAAAAACCAGATCCATAACCTTCTCGTAGTTCACGTCTTTATCTCCGTAAATAGAAACGGTGGCTCCCGGTTGTTGCGTCAATACTTCGTTCATTCGATAGGGTAAACGTTCAAAAGAAATTCTTTGATCGTCGATGGAATAATTGAGGTTTTTATCGACTCCAACTTTAACAATCTGTTGAATAGTTTGCGTTTTAGAACCTTTAGGAAGAATGATTTTTAATATGGGTTCTGGTGTAATCTTCGAGGTAATCACGAAGAAAATCAAAAGTAGAAAGATGATGTCGGTCATCGACGACATATTAAACTCGGGGTTTATCTTGTTTCTTCTCTTGAGTTGCATAGCCTTGATTTTTTAGTGCAACGGGATTATCGTGTCGGTTCGTGCAAAATGTCGAGGAATTCCATAGCAGTGGATTCCATTCTGTAAATCACTTTGTCGATCATTGAAGTAAGCGTATTATAACTGATGTACGCAAAAATCCCGACGATGAGTCCGCCAACGGTTGTTACCATCGCTTCGTAAATACCACCGCTGAAAGAACCTACATCGATACCTTCCGCATTTTGAGATAAAGTATAAAAAGTCTTGATCATACCGGTAACGGTTCCGAGGAAGCCGAGCATCGGGGCAGCTCCGGAAATGGTGGCTAATGTCGGCATCCCTTTTTCGAGTTTAGAAACTTCCAGATTACCGACGTTGTGCACAGCAACACTGATGTCGTCGAGAGGCTTTCCGATTCGGGACAAACCTTTTTCAAGCATTCGGGCAATTGGTGTATTGGTAGTTTCACAAAGGGTTTGAGCACCTTTAATATTACCATCCAGAACCATGTCTTTTATGCGTGACATAAAAACGGGATCGTACTGACGGGCTTTTTTAATGGTGAGATATCTTTCAATCAGAAGGTACACCGCAATCACACTGAGCAGAACAATCGGGAGCAACATCCAACCACCTTTGAATGCAACGTCAATTACATTCATCGGTTCGGTTTCAATAGTAACCATGGTGTCTTGTGGTGTGGCATTCGCCGCCATCTGGAGCAACAGAGATTTCATTTGATATAAGTATTGAGTTGATTGTTTCTGTTAATTATTCTTCTTTAGTCAAAATGTAAGCATGCGGGAAATCGTAGCGACGAACGAGTCCGAGATAGGTTTTAGCATTTGCCGAACCTATAAATCTTGCAACAGCAACATGTTCGTCTCCGTCGTCATCCAAAATTACAAAGTGACTGTACTGCAATGAGGAGAGACGGTTTATTACTTCCGTGCGTTTTTCAGGTTTGGTTTCCCGGCTAACAGCGATGTAATAAACGGTTTCTTTCGCTGTAGCTTTTTTGTACAACTCTTCTGAATTGGAGTGTGCTAAAGTTTTGGACGGTTTATCAACGCCATCTGATTTTCGAGTTTCCTTTATGGTATTTGCCGGTTCGTTTCGTCCATTGGGTGTCACAACTTCCGTTACGGTTCCCGTTCCCGTTACAGTTCCTGTTTCAGTTCCCGTTTCCCCTCCCGTTCCTTTCAATTCACCACGCTTAATTAATTCGTCGGTTACGTCAGTCATTTCCGGTTGCGCCTGAACAACCGTATTTTCATCTTTCAGGTTTGGCAGGAGGGAAGCAGACTGGTCGGGACTGTCGGTGGAAATGGTTTTCTCCGGAGATTTCGGGTGGCTTACATGTCGCTGACTTGTTCGGGAAAGCTGCCATAACACGGCTCCGAAAAGCATTAGTACGGCAACAGATGCGGCGATTTGCGGTAGGTGAAATCTGCGTTTCTTTTCGGAAGGAGCCAGCGGAACGATCTTCACTTCTTTTCTCGCAACTGGTTCCGTTTTGTGAAGAATACTTTCCGGTTGTGGTTTTGTGTCTGCCTTTATTTTTCGGACTTTAACATCCTGCAGTCCGTAACTTTTCTTAAAGAAATTAAGTCCTTCATACGCGACAAAAACTAATAGGTTTTCTTTATTGAGATAAAAGGAACCGATGTTTTTGAATTCGTAGTTCCGGTATTTTTCCAGTCGGTCACTCAGAAAGCGAACGAATATGGCAACCTCTTTTTCTGATTGCTCGTAACTGATCGCTTTGCGCTTCATCAGTGCGTTGATCAGCAACCCGTCGTTTTCCTGAAGGCTTTGGTTAAAGGCAACTTTTTTTCTTGCCGGACTCAAAAGCATCCGGCTTTCGTTGAATTCTGTGGCTTTAAAATTTCCGACAAACCCGCCAAAACCGGGTATGATTACACAGTTGTGTTTGTAAAGTAGATCAGAAACCAGATCAATTAATTCCACTCTTTATTTCTCTCTTAAATTTTTTAACTTCAATTTAATTCCCCGTTACCGTTACCGATACAGTTACCGTTACAACGAAAACGTAACCCCAGCCAAGACATTCAGACCGTAAACCGGATAGTTATACCATTTCTGATATCTTGCATTGGATATATTATTCACGTTCAGGAAAAAGGAAATATTCTTTTTGTAGCGATAATCTGCCATGAAGTTGATATCTGCAAACGGATTTAATTTTAAAGCCTGGGTTATGTTTTCCGGGTCGAGTTGATATCGTTGTCCGAAAGCATAAACCTGCAATCGCATCTGAAGCTTTTTAGCCAATAAATACTGGAGATTAAAATCAACATCAAAACCGGGAAGCTGCCATGCCTGCGCTTCTTTGTCGGTTGAATAGCTATAGAAAGTACCGGCAACCTGTACCTTAAATTTCTCATCAATGCGAACTCCGAGCCCGGTATGGAAACCGGTTACCAGAACGTTGTCGTAAACCACATTAAAGGGACGAGTTGCGGAAGAATCGGTGAGAAACAACGGCATATTATTGTTCACGCTGAAATCCAATCGCAGTAAATAATCTAATCGGCTGGCAGCTACTCCGCGCAAACCTACTTTAGCCTTAAAGGCCGTAACTGTGTTCAGCAATTGCATTTCGGTTCGAACAAACGGGTTGAGATAACTCAACTGACGAACGGTATTTTTGATAACATCTCCACCAATTCCCGCGAATGCCTGAACCTTGTCTTTGACTACGAAATGGGAGGCTTCAACTACCGGGAAGATATACGGTTTAATCTTGCTACTGTCTTTAAAAACAACTGCATTCACCCCAAAAGTGAGGTCGATCTTTTTCACCTGAAGCGTGTATGTGGGTTTGATCCCGATATACATACGGTTGTATTGGATGGTATCGCGGCTGTAGGTGGTGAAATCGAGGTAACCATTGAAGTCGATGTACTGCTTGTTTCGCAAATCGTGCTGTGCATCCACCTTGAACCGGTAATCGTTTTCACGACCAACCATGTTACTGAATGTATAAAAATCGAGCAGTGATTTAAAAGCCGTTTTTTTACGGATTGTACCGTTGTCGTATCCTACACTTCCGCTGAAATTATTGTAAATCTGGTTGATGTCTTTCTTCGCAAATTCGAAGCTGTCGGTGTTATATCCGTATCGATGAATTACATGACGATCGAAATTTAACTTGCCGGTGAGGTCACCTTTTTTGGTGATTTTGGAACCGAAAATCCCCAACTCGTTATCACTGAAATCTGCGTTTTTCGGATTGCCGGCGTTTGAAGAAAGATGTTTCCCGTAAGCCCCGTACGAGTATTTTTTATCGCTAATGCTATGTAATTGAAATTCTGCGTATGGTGTGAGATAATTACCTCCACCCAGTTTAAAATAATTGCCGGATAGCAACTCGTTTTCGTCAACTTTCAGATCTACTGCTTTTGCCGGCTGGTAAGTAGGAAGCACTTTATAACCAAAACCCGGGAGTTCGTACGTAAACTCCGGTTGTGTATTATCCGCTGACTCCAACACCGGACTGATCATTTTTTTTCTGGCAGAAGTAAGAACCGGATTGAATTTAGTTAAGATGGTGAGGTCGTAATTTGAAGTTGATGTGTCGACCTGGGCTAAAGTCCGTTCTGATCGGAGCATCCCAACAGACAATATTATTATCAACCAAAAGTGTTTCAAGTTACTGTGATTAATCTGCCAAAATTAGCGGAATCAGGACTACGCCTTGATAGAACATTTCCACAATGAACGGCTTATTTAACGGACAACGTACATGCCGGCAACTTAAGCGTTTAAATTATCAACAATAGACCCCAATACAGACTCCACGCTGTTCCACGAAACTATATTTGAACTCTAAATTTTTAACGATGGCCAACGATAACGCAGAAAAACTAAAAGCGCTGAAACTTACAATCGACAAATTAGAGAAGTCGTACGGGAAAGGAATTGTGATGAAGATGAGTGAGGATTCGGTGCTGAATCTTCCGGCTATCTCAACCGGTTCCCTCGGTCTCGACATGGCTCTTGGAGTCGGTGGATTCCCGAAAGGAAGGGTGATAGAAATTTATGGTCCTGAATCTTCCGGTAAAACAACACTCGCCATGCATTGCATCGCCGAAGCTCAGAAAAAAGGTGGGATGGCGGCATTTATCGATGCGGAACATGCTTTCGATCGGTTCTATGCAGAAAAGATCGGAATTAATACAGAAGAACTTCTCATCTCTCAGCCAGACGATGGTGAGCAGGCACTTGAAATTGCAGACAACCTCATTCGCTCCGGTGCAATCGACGTAATCGTAATTGACTCAGTTGCGGCTTTGGTTCCCAGAGCAGAACTCGAAGGTGACATGGGCGATTCGAAAATGGGTTTGCAGGCAAGACTTATGTCTCAGGCGCTGCGTAAGCTTACCGGAACCATTAACAAAACCGGATGTATCTGTATTTTCATTAACCAGCTTCGTGAAAAAATCGGTGTGATGTTCGGCAATCCGGAAACGACAACCGGTGGTAATGCTTTAAAATTTTATGCTTCTATCCGGTTGGATATTCGCCGTATCGGTCAGATTAAAGACAGCGTCGATATTGTCGGAAACCGGGTAAAGGTGAAGGTCGCGAAGAACAAAGTTGCTCCTCCGTTCCGTGTGGTGGAATTTGATATCATGTACGGAGAAGGAATTTCCAAATCCGGTGAAGTTTTAGACCTCGGAGTAGATTTCGAAATCGTTCAAAAGAGCGGAAGCTGGTTCAGTTATAACGGTACGAAACTCGGACAGGGAAGAGATGCTGTTAAGCAATTGCTGATCGACAATCCCGAATTGATGGAAGAGATCGAGAACAAGATCAAAGAAAAAGCATTGGGATCTCCGGAACCGGTTAAAGGAAAAGCCGCGACCGAAGCGGAGTAATCTTTTTCGGTTAAACTAAACCATTACCGATTTTGAATCGGCGATCAGAAAACTTCTTTCACTAAAAGCCGGCAGTGATGTCGGGGCTTCGAAGAAATATTTTATTTCATCAGAAGTATCTGAAAGGCCCAGAGAATATAAAACTGGAACATAATGATCCGGTGTTGGAGCGGCTAATTTCCCGAGAGGGTGGCTGTCTTCATACCGGATGATGTTTTGGAAGTTTCGCTGATCGATTTGCTGTTTGATCCATTGGTCGTATTCTTCTTCCCAACCATAAGGGGAGAAATCGTTTCGCATCATTTTTTGAGAAGCGAGCCGCAGATTGTGAATCAGCGAACCACTTCCGATAATGAGCACACCTTTATCCCGAAGTGACTTTAATAATTCCCCGAGTTTAAAGTGATAATCCGGAGCGGCGTAATAATCTATGCTGAGTTGAAAAACGGGTACATCGCCTTTGGGAAACAGATGCATCAGCATGGGCCAAGCACCGTGATCGAGTCCCCAGTCGGATGTTTCCACGATATCCGGAACCATTTCATGAATTTGACGGGCAACTACCGGTGAGCCGTTGGCTTCGTATGTCACCTTATAATATTCATCCGGAAATCCGTAATAATCATAAATCTGCTTTTGATTGAGTTCGGTATTTACGAATGTGCCGCGTGTACACCAGTGAGCAGAAACCACAACCGCTGCTTTCACTTCGTAATTTTCCTGAAGTTGTTTTCCCAGTTCATAAAGTGCTTTCCAAAATGGCCGTTGGTCTCTGGAAAGCGGAATATCCATTGGGTTTCCGTGGGATGTAAACAGCACCGGCATCCGTCGGTTCTGGATTTTGAGATTGTCTGAAAGTCGCTCGAGTTCTGAAAGATCGCTCATGACATTATGGGATAGAATTGAATCAACAAATGAATATTGAATAAGTTGTTCTAAGACGAAGTCTCGGCAAATTCGGAGTCGCATTTTTTTTTCATAATCAATTTGTCCGTAGCGAGGACGCTACGGACAGATACCGGTATTCCGGCTGCGACTGCGTTTTCGATTTTTCGTTTTTCGCTTTTAACCGCAAAGTCACGCAAAGTTTGTCGCAGAGGAACGCAGTATTTTCATCCACGGAATATTCAACGAAGAGGGATTATTTTTAAAATCCATTTGTCCGTAGCGAGGACGCTACGGACAGTTTCCACATTTAGGTTTTCGCCAGCGTTTTCGATTTTCATCCGCCGAAAGGCGGATTCGTTTTTCGCTTTCAACCGCAAAGTCACGCAAAGTTTGTCGCAGAGGAACGCAGTTTTTGTCATCCACGGAATATTCGGTATAGACGGATTGTTTTTCAAATTAATTTATCCGTAGCGAGGGCGCTACGGACAGATCCCACATTAAAGCTTCGACAGCGTTTTGGATTTTCAATTCATCGCTTTTCGCTTTTTGTATTATAGTTTTGAAAAGCCACTACCTCAGAACTTCACTTCATTACGTGACGTATCCGGAAAATAGCAGGCTTGTCTCAATTGGCAATATCCGAAGCAAATGGCATTATTGCTTTGGTGGGATCATTCAGTATGTATCTTTTGATGTGCCTCCGGTTTTGCTGAAATTTATAATTAATCATCATACATTAAAATTTATGAAAACCAGAAAAATCATTATTTCATTAATTTCCATTTTCTTTTTAAATCAGGCTTTAGCCCAATATGAAGTTGATGAATTACCGCCTATAAGTATTCATCGAATTAGTTTTGATCTCGCTCTGAATGGGGGCAAATTTTTTCTGGATGGAAATCCAAATGGAAATGAGTTGCTTTTGGGAAGTACATCGAGAACAACAAACAGCACAAAATCAAATTCAATTGGTGTTGGTTTTTCACTCAACTACCACCTGATGCCGTACCTCGATTTTAAATGGGACTGGAATTATGAATACTGCGACGAACCGTTGGTTGAGACGTACGCGCTGGTATCGAAGAACTATGGTTTAAAATATCAACTATACGATTGGAAAAACTTGCTTCCTTTCGTAAAACTGAGTTACACTACTTATACGGTTGGCGAGATTCAGGTATATGATGCATCAATCACAAAACACTCCGTTACAAACCTTCGGGAATATTTATTTACCGGTAAAGGAATAACACCGGGTTTCGGATTCGATCTTAATATCGGCGAGAGACTTACGTATGCTCTTGGATACGATCGTTTAATAACCACCGGCAAACTTCAAAAAACACAAGGCGGAGTTGAGTTTGTAAACAAGCCAAAACACGGTCGTTTCTATTTTGCGTTTCGGGTGCGCGTTTAAAAGAATCCCGTTTTATTAATGGTCTAACGTTTTCACTCTTCTTGGTTTTTTTTCAACCGCAAAGTCACGCAAAGATTATCGCAGAGGAACGCAGTTTTTGTCATCCGCAGAATATTCAGTGAAGAGGAATTATTTTTTGGAATAAATTGTCCGTAGCGAGGGCGCTACGGACAGTTACCACATTAAAGCATCGACAGCGTTTTCGATTTTCATCCGCCTTTCGGCGGATTCGTTTTTCGCTTTCAACCGCAAAGTCACGCAAAGTTCGTCGCAGAGGAACGCAGTTTTTGTCACCCATGGAATATACGGTGAAGCGGGATTATTTTTAGGAATAATTTGTCCGTAACGAGGACGCTGCGGACAGATACCGGTATTAAAGATTTCGGTTTTCAGGTTTCGACAGCGTTTTCGATTTTCATCCGCCGAAAGGCGGATTCATTTTTCGCTTTTGACCGCAAAGACACGCAAAGTTTGTCGCAGAGGAACGCAGTTAATCGGGCGATCTTTGATCTACGATTTTTAGATCGGGAAATTCAGAGGGATTTTTGGGCATCGATGATGGTTTTGATTTTTCGCTTTTCAAAAGTTCTTTGCTCAACAAACCGAATGGATTATTAGAACCGTAAATGATAACTGGAATTACACCAATTCTTTTTTGAATTTGCGATAAGGTGCGGCGATGTACACCATCAGCAAACGGGAAAGTCGAAGGTGAAGCGGTGTGAGGATAAGTGAAATACCAATTACTATAATGCTGGTGCTCATCAACGGAGGTTCTTCTTGAATCGAATAAATAATCACCGATACAATTATCACAGTTGCAACCACCAGTGCGTAACTGAAATACATGGCTCCCCAAAAAAAGCCGGGTTCTGATTCAAACTTCACATGACAGTGAGGACAATTGGTGTGAACCGCTCTAAATTTTTTGCTGAAAAGGGAACCGACAAACAAATTACCGGTGCGGCATTGCGGGCATTTGCCTTTGAGGAAAGCCTGAAATCCGGATATCATATTACCGGTTTCTTCGGTGATTCCGATACCAGATTCCTCCAACAACCGCAACCACCAAATACGGTGTTGCCAACAGGTAGAGTATTCCTTTGTTGAGTCCGACTCCAACGGTATTGCCTTCTTGTTGCATGGCTGATTCTACAGCGCTTCTGCACATCGGGCATTGAGCCATCACAGTTTGTCCTGCCACCATTAGAACAGCCAGAATCAATAAAACGATGAGTTGTTTGTACCTCGGTTTCATGCGCTCAAATTTACCCCTTTTGGAATAAAGAAGAAGTTTTGTGTGCCGTGTTTATCGGGATCAAAGGTAACCAGAGTATCTCCGCTTTTCACTTTGATTTCGTAATCGAGTTCCTGCATAAAACTAAAACAGTTGCGGCGGTTTTCATTGTCCCACAATTCGCAGTACACAACCGGACGACAACGCTTTAACGTTTGACGCGCACCTTCCAGAACATGAAATTCAAAATTCTCAACATCCATTTTTATCGCACGGATGTCGTGTTCTCTCAACTGACGAAGACTGTCGAGTTTGTGAATGGGAGTTTCGAATCGATCCCCGACATTAAATTCGGTTAACTCTTCACTCACGACATGGCTCAATCCCTGTTTCTTCACGTTGTCGACAACCGGCATCACCATTTGAATACTTCCGTCGCTGTTGCCGAGCGCCATATCCAGAACGTGAACATTCGAAAGATCGAAATAATTTTTGATGCGACGCAGAGTGCGGAGGTTTACCGGAATGGGTTCGAAGGCGTAAACCGAACCACGTCGGGCCTGCTTTGCCATATAGTAACTCATGATTCCGATGTTTGCTCCGATGTCGAGAACGATGTCTTCTTTGTTGATGAACCGGAGAAATTCGAAAAAGTCGTTTTCGTTTTTGTCGCGGGAAAGTGTTTTGATTTTAAACCAGGAGAACAGAAACAGATAGTTCTCAAGTCCGAAAATCAATTGCAACAAATACTGAATTTTACTTTTCAAGTGGCTTAAAATGTATAGTGCGGACTAATGAGCAGATAAACGACAACTCCGGTAACCGTTACATAAAGCCAAACCGGATAGGTGTAACGAACAATTTTTTTATGTCGGGAGATATTTCCTTTTAAGGCATGATAAAATGCCATTAGTATGAGCGGTAAAACTATGGCGGCTAAAATGATATGTGATGTGAGAATGATGAGATATCCGGTTCTGAACGGTGCATCTTTAGGATAATGCTGATCACCGATAAAGAAGTGAAAAACTACATACGAAATGAGAAATATAGCTGAAAGGATAAAGGTGGTAATATTTATCTTTTTGTGCAGACTCACTTTTTTGTTTCGGATAGCCATCAGACTAAAAATCAGCAAGACACTGCAAACCGAGTTGATAATTGCATTTAAGGTAGGCAGAAAGGTTACAAACGAAGGATAAACTTCGGGAGCCGGAATGATTCGTCGGTTGAGAATTACAACTACGGCAAAAACGGCAATGGAAACGCCAAGGGCAAGGCGGAAAAACCCTTTATCACTCATTTGTTTTCAGATTGATTTTATGTGAATCTTCGGCTAACAAAGCTTTAATCGCGTCGCGAAGTTCACTGTAAAAAGTGGGATTATTGTTCGATTCGAAAATTCCCCGAACACGGTGTTGTTTATCAAGCAATACAATTTGGGTACTGTGAATAAAATCGTATTCACCATCGGGTGAGGGTGCGACCACGTGATACGAATTTTCTGCGAGGTCGTAGATTTCCGCTTTTCTGCCGGTTACAAAGTGCCACTTACTTGTTGGATAAGCATATCGGGCAGAATACTTTTTTAAAACCGGAACCGAATCGTGATCCGGATTTACGGAGTGCGAAATGAAAATTACATCATCTAATTTCCGAAACTTCTCAACCACGAGATGAAGATTATTATTCATTCGCGGACAGATAGAGGGGCAGGTGGCGTAAAAGAAATTGGCAACCACTATTTTATCGTTAAAATCTGCAAGACTCAGAACATTACTATCCTGATCTGTAACGGTAAAATCTCTTACAACCCAGGGAGTATGAGTTTCATCCATTTCCGTATCTCCCAAAACCGGTAATGGTGTGAGGCGTTCGTCGGCTCCTTTCCAGATAAAATAGATTACAACGGGAGCGAGAAACAAGATGGCCAGGTAGATTTGGCTCCTGGACAGTTTCATTCGGATCTTACCAGTTGAGGCTATTCCAGAAAGAAGCTTCTTTCAGCAAATAGGCAATCAGATACAGCACAAAAATCATGGGCAGAATGATCGTCAACTTAAGCGTTTTCTGCTCATAACTCATGTGCATGAAGATGAATACAATGAAACCTGCTTTAACAAGACCGAGCAGGATAAAGGTAATGTTACGACCCATACCCGGAGTCATCTGGAAGTACAGAATAATGTCGAGAATGGTAACAAAGAAAAGCAACCAGAATGTCTTCCACAGAGCTTTAGTGCCATGGCTGTGTGCTTTGGGAACCCAAACCGTTGGGTCGTAGTTTTCTTCGTCGTGAATGTCGATGTGTTTATTGTGATCCATTGTGTTGTAATCTATCGTTGATGCTTTTTAAAATTCTAAATGAGGTAGAAGAAGGTGAATACGAATACCCAAACCAAATCTACAAAATGCCAGTACAAACCGGTTTTTTCCACCATTTCGTAATGGCCTCTTTTTTCGTAAGTGCCTTTTAACACATTAGTAAAAATCACCGCATTTAAAACCACCCCGCTGAAAACGTGGAATCCGTGGAATCCGGTAACGATGAAGAACAGCGCCGCGAATGGAACAGGTCCCCAGGGATTGCTGTTAAGCGTTGCTCCTTCGGTGATAAACTGGGTCCATTCCCAGGCCTGACAACCGAGGAAGGCCAATCCTCCCAGAATAGTATAAAACATGTAAAGCGCAACTTTTTTCTGCTGCATCCTTTGCCCGGCTTCAACCGCAAGCACCATGGTTACACTACTAAAGATGAGGATGAAAGTCATCAAACTCACAAAGAGTAACGGAAGGTGAAGTCCGTGCAGAAACGGAAAATGGTTGAAAACCAAATCCGGAGAAGGCCAGTGCGATTCGCTGAATACACCTTTAGCCTGAAGCATTTCCACGAAACCGTCGTGATACTTTTCATGCAAGTTGGTTCCGAATGAAATCTCTTCTAATACCGGTTCAGGAAATGAAAATCGAACGGCACCATAGCCAACCAGCAATGATGAAAAGGTGAAGGCATCGGAGAGGAGGAAAATCCACATCATGAATTTTCCGTAGCTCACTCGGAATGGTGACCGACCGCCGGCCCAGGTTGGCAATGTGTTTACAGCGTTACTCGACATAGTGATTTACAATTGCGTTGCAAAATATAAAAAGGTGTATAAATAGATCCAGAGGAAACCCACGAAATGCCAATAGGTATTACACAGGTTTATGGACAATAAATTCTTTTTGTGTACCTGATGCGCGAGACCTTTAATCCATACCACCAAAAGGAAGATTAAACCTCCTAAAAGATGGAGCAGGTGAAGACCTACAAGCATGATGATGAAGGAACCGGAAATCATTCCGTTGGCAGCTCCTTCAGCCGGAACCATGAAGATTCCGCGATTCGCCAGACTCATCCAACCCTGATACTGAAAGAGCACAAATGAGCAGCCCAGGATGAAGGTAACCAGCAACAAAATTTTCATTTGAAACAGGTCGTCCTTTTTGGCAAACCGGTAAGAAAGCCACATGGTTAAACTACTGATTAACACAGAAAAAGTAGAATAGATGAACTGTGTGGGGAGCTCAAAATTGAACCAGTTCCCTTCTGCCCGACGAACAATAAGTGCACTGGTAAGTCCGGCGAACAACATCAGCATCCCAACCATCAAAAGGATGAGTGTGAATTTCTTCGGGTGCATTCTGCCTTCTTTTTGTGCGGCGTTCATTGGTAATACAGCTTCCATTTTCTTTCTAAATTTTATCCAACAGATACGTAAGTAAAATCAAAGGGTTGTATATGATGGAATAAAACATCAGTTTCTTGGCGTCTTTGGTATCACAGCTCCGGTAAAATTTAATTCCCTGCCAGAGGAAAACCGATCCGGCTAGCACGGCAACTATCACCGATATCCAGGAAGTAATTCCGAGAAAATAGGGAATTACACTCACAGGAATCAAAATGAAAATATACCAGATAGTGAGAACCGCAGATTTACGATCCTTACCACTTTTACTCGGAAGTAATCGGTATCCGGCTCTTTTATAATCGTCGTCTAAAATCCAGGCAATTGACCAGAAATGCGGGAATTGCCAAATGAATTGAAGTGCGAAAAGTGTCCAGGCGCCGGCAGTGATGTTTCCGGTGGCAGCTGTCCAACCCAATAAAGGAGGAATGGCTCCCGGGAACGCCCCAACAAAAACAGCGATCGGACTTATTCTTTTTAAAGGTGTGTAGAGAAATGCATAACTCAGGAGGGAAAAAAGCCCCAACCAACCACTGAGTTGATTCAGGAAATGCCCGAGAATATACACTCCGAGAACACCGGTAATTATACAAAATACAGCTGCTTCCGTAACTGTCATTCGCTGGGTTGCAACCGGTCTGTTGTTGGTTCGCACCATGAGCTTATCATAGTCGCGTTCGATGATCTGATTGAGTCCGTTGGAAGAAGCAACAACCAGAAATCCACCAATTGCCAAAGCCCAGATATGATTCATGTTGGTTTCGGCACCGGCCGCAATCAGGAATCCGAAGATGGCAGAAAGCACAACCGTAATAGTTAACCTTGTTTTGGCTAACTGATGGTAGTCGTGCAATTTTGCTCTAATACCAACTCTGGATATGACTATGCTCTTCTCCATTAATTTTCTTTCACTTTAAATTCCTGAATAGCGATGTAAATCAGACCGGTTAAGGTGAGACTTCCGGTAACGATATGAATCAACTGACTCCAGGAAGGAAGTGACCATCTTATGTTCAGAGTTCCGGTGATAATTTGTATAGCTACAAAGGCCAGAACTGCCAGATAATATTTTTGAATAGACGTACGGTTTCTTCTGTTTCGGTCACGATACCAGATTACTAACAGAACCATAGCGAGAACCGGTGCAAGAATTCGGTGTAAAGCGAATTTGGATCCCAGTAACGACATGGTTGACTCACTTAAGGTATAATCCATTCGGTTCATCAGATCAACACTTTCCCTCACCAAGGTTCCACTAATGAGTTGAAAAAAAGCGAGAAGGAGAGCAGCAATTATCAAAGCTTTTCTACCCTTGGCACCTGTTGATGCAATACTTTCTCTGCGACGGGTGTAGGCCAGCATAAAAAAGAAAAGTGCCAGAAATGCCAAAACGAAATGAATGGTTACCATTCCTCCGAAAAGATTGGTATCAACGACCAGAGAACCCAACCAGCCATTATATCCGGTAAAAAAGAAACCCAGAAAAGCGTAACCAAATTTCCAGAAATCCTGGCGTATAAGCCCGGCCCCAAATACTACAGTTCCAATTGCGAATAAGCCGGTGATGGCACCCCAAAGTCTGTTGATATATTCGGTATAAGCTTTAGACGCAGAGAATGCATGAGGCTCAAACAACCACGTGGTGTTGCTGATATCTTCTGCTCTCTTGTGCATGCCTATACGTTCAAGAAACTGAATCAATTTTTCGACTTTGCTTTTTCTCTTTTCTAAATAAATCTCTTTATAGTTCTCGGGAAGATCTGCTTCTGAGCTTGGCGGAACCAATTTGCCGAAGCATTTTGGCCAATCCGGGCATCCCATTCCGGAGCCGGTAACCCTTACCAAACCTCCCAGAAAGAAAAGTACTATTATCCCCAAAATGGATAATCCACAAAACCGGTGAAATAGCTTTTCTCTCTTCAAGACTCATTTATGCGTTTTTGAATCCGAACCAGTTTTTCAACAGGCCGAGGAACATCACTCTTTCGGGAACATCTTCATGTTCGGGTGCGGAGGGAGTTTGCGGTGCATAATGAACTTCTTCAACGGCCCCTTCGTCCGGAACATTCTGAGGTATAAAGTCTGAGTCTGAATCGGGTCTGCTGTAGTCGTATGGCCATCTGTAAACGGTTGGGATTTCACCAGGCCAGTTTCCGTGAATGTGTTCAACCGGAGCCGTCCATTCCAGTGTGTTGGCTCCCCATGGATTCTGAACCGATTTCTCACCGAAGAATATGGATGAGAAGAAATTATAAAGGAATACCAACTGTGCGATACCTCCAAGTATAGCCGCGAGTGTAATGAATACGTTCACATCGAGCCACGGTGCAAATTCGGGAAGTATGTCGAAGGTGTAGTATCTTCTGGGTACACCGGCAAGTCCCTGAAAATGCATCGGGAAGAAAACCATATATGCAGCGAGGAATGTCAACCAGAAATGAACATAACCGAGTGTTTTGTTCATCATTCTTCCGAACATTCTCGGATACCAGTGATAAATACCGGCCATCATTCCAAAGATTGCAGACGATCCCATTACAAGGTGGAAGTGAGCCACAACGAAGTAGGTATCGTGAAGTGAAATATCCAATGCTGCGTTACCGAGGAAGATACCTGTTAATCCACCGGTAATAAATAAGGAAACCAGTCCGATGGCGAACATCATCCCGTTTGTAAACCGGATACTTCCCCGCCACAGAGTAGCCAGATAATTAAAGGTCTTAACGGCTGAAGGAACGGCAATAATGAGCGTCATAATAAGGAAGAGTGTTCCCAACAAAGGACTCATACCGGTAATAAACATGTGGTGTCCCCACACGAGGAACGACAGAACGGAAATACCGATCAGTGAGATAATCATCGCTGTATATCCGAAAATTGGTTTTCTGGAATTTACAGCAATTACTTCTGAAGTAATACCCAGTGCCGGCATAATAATGATGTAAACTTCCGGGTGACCGAGGAACCAGAAAAGGTGCTGGTATAAAATCGGACTTCCGCCGGATTGCTCTAATGCACCGATTCCACTTAAATAAATATCAGACAAATAGAAGCTGGTTCCTGCAAGACGATCGAACATCAACAACAATCCTCCACCGAGTAGAACCGGGAAGGAAAGAAGTCCGAGAATCGCTGTTAACAGGAAAGCCCAAATGGTAAGAGGGAGGCGGTTCATCGACATTCCCTTGGTTCTCATATTTAAAACGGTCGCTATATAATTTATACCACCTAGAAGTGCAGAAACAATGAACAGAATAATGGCAATCAACCACAATGTCATACCAGTACCGGATCCGGGCATCGCCTTGGCAAGTGCGGAAAGAGGTGGGTAAACTGTCCATCCACCGGAAGCTGGTCCGGTTTCTACGAACATGGAAGACATCAGAACAACACTTGAAAGGAAGAAAAACCAATACGAAAGCATGTTCATAAACGGAGAAGCCATATCTCGCGCTCCAACCTGTAATGGAATAAGCAGGTTGGAAAACGTTCCGCTCAATCCGGCTGTTAAAACATAGAATACCATGATGGTTCCGTGAATCGTAACCAGTCCCATGTAGAAACCGGAATCGAGTCGTCCGTCTGGTGCCCATTTATCACCGAACAACCAGTTGAGAATCGGGAAACTGGTGTCTGGCCAGGCGAGTTGAAGCCTGAACAATATAGACATAGCCACACCGATAACGCCCATAACAATACCTGTAATCAGGAATTGCTTGGAAATCATCTTGTGATCCATGCTGAAAACATACTTCGAGATGAAGCTTTGTTTGTGGTGATGTCCGTGATCGTTACTCATTTCTCTGTATCTTGACTTCTTTGTTTAGCTTTTATTTTGTTACAATGGTTGGAGTGATTTCGGTGATTTCATCAGATCCTCCGGTTGATTCGGTTTCTGCCGGAGCAGGAGCTTCTTCCTGAACCAGGAAGGTTGGCTTTTGATCCCGCATCCACTTGTCGTATGAATCCTGATCTTCAACTACGATTTTAATTTTCATGTTGAAGTGAGATGCTCCGCAGATTTTATTACAGATAATGTGGTAGTCGAAATTCGGATCGTTTAGTTCAGCCCGTCTTTGAGCGGTAGTTTTAATAGGCTTGAATGTGAACTGTGTCGGAATGCCCGGAACAACGTTCATCTGCGCTCTGAATTCTTTCATCAGCGCAGAGTGAATAACGTCTCTTGATCTGAATTTGAAGGTGATCGGTTTGTTAACGACAATGTGAATTTCTTCTCCAACAATGTCATCAAGCGCATCCTTTGTAAAGATCGCCTTTGCTTCAAGAGCAGTTTTAATTCGTTTGATCTGTGTGTGTCTTCTTCTAATCTGTAGTCGAAGTTCAGCTTCCGCATCCCCGGATTCGATGAAGGCAATCTGTTTAATATGAGCAGCTTTTTCTTTACCGACCAATCCGCCGAGTGTTCCTTTTAATCTGCCGAGATCACGTGGTAAATTATCAATTGCCTGCTGGAACTTAACCAAATCTGTTTCGAGTTCTTTCAGTATTTCTTCTGCTTTAAAATCGATGGCAACTCCAAGAGGATTGCTGGTTTCGGATATCAGGTTATAATTGGCATTACCAAGTTTTCCATCTGCACCCGGATAGCGAACTTTCCAAGCAAATTGATGAGCAAAGACTTCAATCTGCGCAGTGCCGGCTTCAGGTGCTTTGTTAATTCCTCTCCAGGCATTCAAACCTCCTAAAACTAAAACGGTAAGCACGATAGCCGGAATAATGGTCCAGAGCAATTCGAGTTTATCGTTTTCAGGATAGTAAAGGGCTTTCACACCTTTCTTCTGACGATATCGGAACGCAAAATAGAAAAGTGCAATCTGCGTAACGAAGAACACGATGCCAGTGAAGATGAAAGTAATTTTCATCATTCGGTCTATGCTCGCTCCATGCTCTGAACTTGCATTCGAAAGCAAGGTGTATTTTCCGTGAATCGACAGTTCATATAGTCCGGCACTCATTCCTATAATCAGGAAGAAGAGCATCAGAGTTGCGTTTACATTATTCCAGGGTATAACTTCTCTTCCTGTGAGTTTGCCTACCAAATCGAGGGTTTTAACGATGATAACCACAACGATGAATACGATGAGCGATAGAAGCAAAAGCAACCAGTTGGTTTTGTTTAAAAGTCCTTCATCAACTGGAGCCGGAGCAGGCCCACCTTCTGTCTTAACTTCTCCAAGCGGACCATTTTCCGTGTACATCAGAATCGATTTGATCTGCTCTTCTGTGAGATCCGGAAAAAGGTTCATTGAAACCCCGTTATACTCATTGAAGATAGCAACCGCGTCGGCATCACCACTCTGGCGTAAATCAGCGTTGTTGTTGATCCATTTAATCAGCCAGTCGACTTCGCGTCTTTCAGTTACGCCTTTCAGTGCCGGACCGGTTACCCGGCGATCGAGAGCATGACAGGCTGAACATTTGGCTTTGAAAAGTGTTTCTCCTGCTTTGATTGTTTCTTCGGAAACCGGCATTCCCGTAGCACTCGTTTTGATCGAGGGCTCAGCGAATGAAACGGTGAATAAACAAGCGAAAAGAAGCGTAATGATGCTCGGTTTTACGAAACGGATTTGCATTCTTTTAGGTAGAAATGTTATTGAGTTAACCATTAGTTTTCAGTGAGTTGCAAGTGCAAAATGCACACTTTTCACCCCTGCTGAAATTTGAGCAAAAATACTCCCTTTTTGAAACTAATCTGAGACTGTGGATTCTTTAAAAGACAGGCCAATTTATTTAGAACGAATACAAATTGAAATGCCTGTAAAAACAGAAAGGGAGTCCGAAGACCCCCTTCCTGCAACCAAAAACTAAAACTGAAATTTAATTTACCACTATTAAACTTGCTTTGGCCGGCTGTCGAAACAACCGTCAATGAGAGAACGCATTGAACCTTCAAAAGGTTGCAGCATACAAGTCAGTGAAATGTCTTATTTGATTTGTCCGGGCAATATCCCTTAAAAACGGGCACTGAGGCCTGCTTGAAGTACACTGGGTACCCCGAATCCCAATTGGAAATTTGCCATGAGAGGCCCGCAGATTTTTGTTCGAACTCCGATAAGCGTCATCCCAAAGGAAAGTCCTGGTTTTCGTGAACTCCAATTGGTCGGCAATGCACTGAATTCGTGTTCTACCGTAGCCTTACGCCTTACCATACTCACACCTAAACGGATCGAGGAATACAGTTCCAGATTCTCTTTTTTAATATAATGAAAGGTTGGAACCAACGAAAAATTTGAACGCCTGTTCAGGTAGGTAAGGGGATGATCGAAACTGTCGGAAGTGAGTGTTGCCTTTACTTCCTCTCTTGAAAACAGCCCACCGAGTTCAAATCGTTCGTTGAATTTTCTCCCGTAATAAAAATTAAGAAAAGGGCCGCTTGTTACTTTTCTCTTAACATTTAAATTGGTTGTGTAGTTCAGGATAACACTTGTTGTGAGTGCGATTGCATAAACCTTTACCGGATAAGTACTCATTGCACCGTCAATCTCTAATCGGTTAGGATTGGAAATACCCGAACCATTGATATTTGATCCGGAAACCGCGAACAACTGATTAGATAAACCAACCAGAATCATCACGAAACATACCTTGGAAATCACATTTGAAATTGCGTTAAGAAACAATTGAGATTTCATGATCGGCAATTTTAATTTTTCCGGCTTTATACAGGTTGCCCGCGGCTTGTTTGAAATTTCGCTTACTCATTCCGAAATGAGCCTGAATTAGCTCAGGTGCAGATTTGTCACCAATTGAAATTTTGCCTCCTGAGGATTTAAGTTTCTGATAAACAATTTCAGCATTCTCATCCATTACTTCTGTTCCCCACTGCTGAAGTCTAATGTCGAGCTTTCCATCTTCCCGAACATTTGATATCCATCCAGAAACACGATCGCCGGATTTAACCGGTTTATAAATCTCGTTGAAGTAAATCATTCCTTCGAACCGATTTTCGACAATGCAGCTAAAACCCAGATCGGTTCTTCGGGTCACTAAAATCTGAACCTCATCTCCAATGTTTAACCCTTCAACTTCCCGCGAAAAGAATTTGTTGAGACGCATGCTGGCAACCAGACGGTGTGTCAGATTATCGATGTAAACATAAACCAGCACATTGTCGCCCTGTTTTAGATTTCGGTTCTGCTCACGATAGGGTAGAAGAAGATCTTTTTCCATTCCCCAATAGAGAAAAGCACCCTGACTTGCAATATCATTCACCCGCAAATAGCCAAATTGATCCCGCATCAGAATCGGTTTTGTGGTAACCGCAACAGGCCGGTCTTCTGAATCTTTGTAAACGAATACATCGATCTGATCACCGGGACGAATGTCTTCCACATATTTCATCGGGAGCAAAACTTCATCGCCGGTAGCGTCGGCTAGAAACATCCCGACCGAAGTGGCTCTCTGAACCTGAAGCGTATTAATTTTTCCGAGATCAAGCATCAGCCTGCAATTTCGCGATACAAATTCATATGTTGCTCAGCAATTAATTCTGAGCGGAAATTTGGCAACTGATTCTGTTGAATTTCCAAAGATGTATTTCTGTGGTCTTCATTGAAAGCATTTTGCAAATTTTCGGCAATGCTTTCAGGACTTTTCGGGTCAAAAAGAAAGTCTCCATCACCGGTTATTTCCGACATACTTGAATCCTTCGAAGTAAGAACCAATCTGCCTGCGGCCATACATTCCAAAACAGGAATTCCGAATCCTTCATACATACTCGGGAACACACAAAAAGTGGATGCCTGAATGAGGAAGTTAAGATTTTCGACAGGGAGATTAGTCATCAATCTCACTTTATCCGTAAGATTATTTTCACGAATAAAATTTTCGATCTCCCGCATGAAGTCACCGGGTCTGCCGGCTAAAACCAGATCTGGTTTTTCCCCTTTTAGTAAAGCATAAGCCTTTAACAGATTAATCTGATTTTTTCTCTTTTCAAATGAACTCAGACATAGTATAAATTCTGCCGGCAGATTTTGTTGTTGCCTGAAGTCGTCGAGAACATCCACATTAAACTTAGTATAAAACTGTTGATCGCATGCCTGATATAATACCCGTAATTTATTCTTAAATCTCGGGAATATCTCAATAAGATCGTGTTTTGTGACTTCGCTTGTGCATACAATCACATCTGCCTGTTCCATCGCGTTTCGCAGTTTGTATGTGTAGATGAAGCGATCGGCGGTTCGGTAGTTTTTGGGTAATTTTAGAAATATCAGATCGTGAACAGTTACGACCAAGGCACAATTTCGGGGTCGACTCAGAGGTAATTCGGCACTGAGTCCGTGAAAGACATTAAGTTTTAATCTTTCAATCTCACCACTAATTCCAATCTGTCTCCAAAGCAAAGTTTTTCGGGAAGGTGTAATTAACTGAAGATTTAAATCCGAAGGCATTTCCCCGCCTTTAGAATCCAACAAGAACCAATTTTCTTCAGTATGGTTTTGTGCTAAAGATTGAACCAGATTCCGGGAAAAATTTCCTAAACCGGTGCGGTTGTGAAAGTAACGTTTTGCGTCGAACCCGATTCGCATGGGTTTAAACCGAAACGTTGAAATCGCGCAAAGCCGAATTCAAACTTGTCTTCTTGTCGGTGCTTTCTTTTCGCTGGCCAATTATTAGTGCGCATTGAACACCATACTCACCTGCCGGGAATTTTTTGGTAATGGAACCCGGAATAACAACCGATCTCTCCGGAATTTCTCCACGGTATTCAATGGGTTCACTGCCGCTTACATCAATAATTTTTGTTGACATCGTAAGCGTTACTCCGGCACCGATTACGGCTTCTGATTTTACGTGAACACCTTCAACAATGATCGATCGGGAGCCAACAAAACAGTTGTCTTCGATGATTACCGGGGCAGCCTGAACCGGTTCTAATACACCTCCGATTCCAACACCCCCGCTGAGGTGAACATTTTTACCTATTTGAGCACAGCTTCCAACGGTTGCCCATGTATCCACCATGGTTCCACTGTCGACAAAAGCACCGATGTTAACATAACTCGGCATTAGAACCACACCTGGTGCGATGTACGAACCATAACGTGCAACTGCGTGCGGCACCACGCGTATTCCGAGTTTCTCGTAATTGGTTTTCAAAGCCATTTTATCGTGAAACTCCATTGGGCCGGCATGCAATACTTCCATCTTTCGGATCGGGAAGTAAAGGATTACCGCTTTTTTAACCCAGTCGTTAACCTGCCAGTTGCCGTTTGCCGGAGATGCAACTCTTAACGAACCTGCATCAAGATCAGCAATTACGCTTTCTATCGTTTGTCGAGTCTCTGTAGAATCCAGCATGCTTCTGTCTTCCCATGCCGACTCAATAATAATCTTTCTGTTATCCATTTTTTCTGGCAATCACCTTGTGAACTGCATCCACAATGTTCTGAGTTCCGAGTCCGTATTTGTCGAGAAGTTCTTCCGGAGTTCCGCTTTCCCCGAAGGAATCGTTAACTGCAACAAATTCAACAGGAGCGGGTTTATTTCTGGAAAGAAGACCACAAATCGACTCACCTAATCCTCCGTTTCTTTGATGTTCTTCTGCTGTAACTACACATCCGGTTTTAGCAACGGATCGCAAAACGGCTTCTTCATCGAGCGGTTTGATAGTGTGAATATTTATCAGTTCAACCGAAATCCCGGCTGCAGCAAGTGCATGAGCCGCTTCAATACTTTTCCATACTAAATGTCCGGTCGCTATAATCGTTACATCGGTACCTTCCTGAATTGTCCAGGCTTTTCCGATTTCAAATTTTTGATTCGGATCCGTGAATACGGGCCATTTCGGGCGACCGAATCTGAGGTAAACCGGACCATGGTGCGCGGCTATGGCGATGGTGGCTGCTTTAGTCTGATTGTAATCGCATGGATTAATAACCACCATGTTCGGCAACATTTTCATCATTCCGAGATCTTCCAGAATCTGATGAGTTGCACCGTCTTCACCCAAGGTTAAACCCGCGTGTGAAGCACAGATTTTTACATTCTTTTCTGAGTACGCAACCGATTGCCGTATTTGATCGTAAACCCTGCCGGTTGAGAAGTTGGCAAAGGTTCCAGTGAATGGTATTTTACCACCGGTGGCCAGACCTGCCGCCATTCCGATCATGTTTGCCTCAGCAATACCCGCCTGAAAAAATCTTTCCGGGAATTCCTTTTTAAAGGCATCCATTTTCAATGATCCGGTCAGGTCTGCACAGAGTGCGACCACTTCCGAGTTGTTTCTACCAAGTTCGAGCAGACCGGCTCCGAATCCGGAACGTGTGTCTTTTTTTTCAGTGATGTCTAAGGTTACCATGGGGTCGATCCAATCAGGTTACAAAGTTATATTGGTTGTCTTACCGGAGATTACTTCTACGGTTTGTTCTCGTGAATTAATCATATTTACTTCTTTGGTCTTTCGCGCAACAACAGCATATTCACCGGGTTGCAGCGTAAAAACCGTATTCTCTTTTATATCCACATTACACACCCATTCGTAATCGCCGCCTTTAATCCGGTAAATATCTCCGACAAAAGGTACACGGGTGATCATGTTCAGTTTCCCGGGCTGGTGAACTTTGAGGGTGGTGATTTTGCTTTGCTCGATTTTAATTCCTTCGTACCGGATTCTGGGCAAGGTCAATATTTCCAAATCATAGGTTCCGATAATATAAGGCTCGATGGTATTGAATTGCTGCATGTGCAGGATTTCACAACTTCCCTGTTTGGTGATAATGGCGTTCAATCGATTGTAACCGGTAATTCCATCCACATCCAGATGTAAGCTTCCCTGAGGTGCCGGTATGTCAACAACTGTGTGTTTTCCCGGAAGAATCTCCACATTGTTTTTTCTCACCGGAGGAATGGTGTGAACCAGAATGTCGTAGTTGTGTGCAGGGTCGAGATAAATGGTATCCGGAACTCCTTTATCGTTCATCGTATGCACTACGTTCGTGAGAAATTCTTTGGTCGTCGCGTCGTAAAACGAAATGTTCACATCAGTCTCTGTAGGTTTCCCGAATTTATCCAGCAAATTCACCTGACAGGTTGTGTTGTTCAGTGCCTGGGCAACCACAACATCCAGAACTTTTTCAAATGCCTCCTCTGTATTGGCTTCGAAATATTTGCCGATGCATTCAAACTGTTTTTTAAAATCGCCTTCCATTCCGATCCCGATGATGAAGGGTTTCAGAATTACTCCTTGTTTTTGTAAAGCCTGTGAAACCGCGCAGGGATCACCATCGCATTCTTCAAGTCCGTCGGTAATCAGAATAATGATATTCCGGCAATTCACATTAGAAGGGAAATCATACGCAGCTTCCTGAAGTGAATAGGCGATAAGCGTTGTTCCTTTAGGCCGGATATCCTTTATCCGTTCTTTGATTTCCTCGTGATTATCTTTCGCAAAACCAACTTCCAGTTTGGTATCGGTACACACCTGCCTTTGTTTATCGTACTGATGACCATAAACCCGCAGGGCAATTTCAACATCGGTTAAACTGGAAAGAGAATCAGACATTCGGCTGAGCAGTCTTTTGGCAACGTTAATCCGGGTGTCGTCTCCCATGCGGGCATACATACTTCCGGAGGCGTCGAGCAGAAAGAGAATTCGCGTTGTCTGATTTTTAGGGGAAGAAGGAGATTGGGAAAAAGAGGTGGCGGATAGCAGCAAGGCTAAACATAGCGTAATTGTATGTTTCATGCATTGCTTATAACCCATCCGTATTCTAAATATTGTTAAAACTAAAATCAGTAGTCGCCGAGTGTCTCCGGGTTCTGAGCAAGTGCGCTGGCGAGTTGTTCATCGTTTGGAGCAATGCCGTGCCATTCGTGTGAACCCATCATGAAGTCAACTCCGTGACCCATTTCAGTCTTCATCAGAATAACTACCGGACGACCTTGTCGGCTCTCATCCATAGCGGAAACCAGACCATGGTAAACGGCATCAATGTCATTGCCTTTCATATCCAGAACATACCAGCCGAATGCTTCAAACTTGCTCCGAAGTTCGGTGAGTCCCATGATTTCTTCCGTTGAACCGTCAATCTGCTGACCGTTGAAGTCAACCGTAGCAATAAGATTATCAACTTTGTTGTGAGCGGCAAACATGATGGCTTCCCAGTTCTGACCTTCTTCCAATTCTCCATCTCCCATCAGAACAAATACGGATTTCGGGTCGTTGTTCAGCTTTTTGGAAAGCGCAATCCCAACTGCAACAGACAATCCCTGCCCTAATGATCCGGTCGCGACACGAATTCCGGGTAAACCTTCTTCTGTTGCCGGATGTCCCTGAAGTCTTGAATCGATTTTACGAAACGTGTTGAGTTCTTCTTTGTCAAAGAAACCTGCGTGTGCCAGAGTTGAATAAAAAACAGGTGAAATGTGGCCGTTGCTCAAAATAAATACATCCTCGTTTTTGCCTTCCATGCTGAAAGGTTTCGGAGTGTATTCCATTATTCTGTGATACAAGACCGTAAAAAATTCGGCGCAACCCAAAGATCCTCCCGGATGACCGGATTGTACATTGTGCACCATGCGGACGATGTCGCGTCTAACCTGCGTGACAAGATCCTGTAACTCCTGTGTGTTTTTCACTCAATCTGATTATGCGGCAAAGGTGTCGATAAATGGAATATTCTCCAACCTGCGATTTGAACTCCGTACTCTAATTTCAAAACAAGCCTGGTTCTGATCAAGGTTACGGAATCAGTCACGACTGAGATTTGTATGGTTAAATGTTCTGCAAAACAGATCAATAAGCTGAATAGCCATTTATTTTGCCGGATGAAATTACCCGGTTTTAACGGAAACGGGTTGTGGATACTTACTGGAAAAATCGTTGACTTCTCAAACCTTAGAAATAAAGCTGTCTCCACAAGAGGCATCCGATGAGCAAATAATTGCATCCCGATTAAAGAAGGAAAGCCGGTGGCCTTCTGGTGCAGATTTCTTCTACCGGATTCTGCGTAAATCAATCGATGCACGTCGCGTTCCTGTGATGTTTATTCTGAGATGTGAAATCGATTCGAAACCTTTTTTAATTGAACCTGTAACCCGGTATCCGGAGCCGGTGAATCGTGGAGAAGCCGTTATTGTTGGTTTTGGTCCGGCAGGCATGTTTGCCGCACTTGAGCTCCTGAAACAAGGCATTAAACCCATTGTGCTCGAGCGGGGTAAACCGGTTCGGGAACGGCGACGAGATCTGGCCAACCTGATGAAAGACCGTTCTGTAAATCCGGAAAGCAATTACTGTTTCGGAGAAGGAGGTGCCGGGACTTTTTCCGACGGGAAACTTTACACACGTAGCAAAAAAAGGGGAGATATTCAATCGGTGTTGCAAACGTTGGTTGAACACGGTGCAGATCCTTCCATACTTTATGAAGCACATCCACACATCGGAACGAACCGGCTTCCGGCGATTGTAGAAGCCATTCGCGAAACCATAATTCGTTTGGGCGGGGAGATTCGCTTTGAATGCAAACTCACGGATATACATGTTGAATCGGGACGAATTGTGTCTGTTGAAACAACTCACGGGTTAATAAAAACTGACCGGCTTATTCTCGCCACGGGGCATTCTGCACACGATATTTTTAACCTTTTAGCACAAAATAAAATAGGCATAGAAGCGAAACCTTTTGCTTTGGGTGTGCGCATCGAACACGACCAGAAATGGGTTGATTCGATTCAATATAAATGTGAATCACGTGGTGAATTTCTTCCTCCGGCTTCTTATTCATTAGTTCATCAAAGCAATGGGAGAGGAGTTTTTTCTTTTTGTATGTGTCCGGGTGGAATCATTGCTCCTTCCATGACAAACGTGGGAGAAGTGGTTGTGAACGGATGGTCGCCAAGTAAGAGAAACGGGCAATTTGCCAATAGCGGATTTGTGGTTCAGGTTCTTCCGGATGATTGGAAATCAATAGAAGGCGATCCTGCGTTAGGTGCTCTCCGGTATCAGCAGAGAATTGAACGAAAGGCTTTTATCGCCGGTGGAAGTAATTTATCGGCTCCTGCGCAGAGGGCAAGCGATTTTGTTCAGCGAAGATGGAGCAGGGATCTTCCGGAATCATCTTACATCCCGGGAATGGTTTCTTCTGATTTGCACGATGTTCTCCCAATGGAAATATCTGTAGGAATCGCCGAAGCACTGCGATTTTTTAACAAGCGTATGCGGGGATTTGCGGATCATCGTGCGATTTTAGTCGGGGTAGAATCCCGTACTTCTTCCCCGGTTAAAATTCCAAGAGACAGAGAATCATTGTCGCATCCCGAAGTAGAAGGATTGTATCCGTGTGGAGAAGGAGCAGGTTATGCAGGTGGAATTATGTCTGCCGCTCTTGATGGAATTTCATGCGCAAGAGCCATTGCATTAAAAATAAATGTGAATCAGCTCAAGTAAACCGACATCCTCCCATCCGCATCCATGTCGAAGGTGATGTGTTCCTGCAAGGTGGTTGCTAATGAAATACCAACGATATCGGCTTTAATAGGGAATGTGGTGTGATCGCGGTTTGCCAGAACTACCGTGTGCATACTCGCCGGTCCTTCTTTTAATAATGGTATCGCAGCGTACATCAAGGTTTTTCCGCTGTTCAGAACGTCGTCTACCAACAGGATGTGAGAATCTTTCGCGTTTTCGATTCCTTCAACCACCACTTCACCGTTCGGATTGTCTTTGTCAAGCGTGATGCTGCCGATGGTTACAGGAAACGACCGGATCTTCCGGAGAACTTCCGCCAGTTGCCGGGCAACGATCATCCCTTTGCGTTCGATGCCGAAAAGAACGACACCATTATTCGTGTGACCGTGCTTGTGTTCCAATATCTGCCACACCATCCGCTCTAATTTGAGTTGAATGTCTTCGTGACCGAGAATGTGGGTTTGGCGTGGAGTTGTCATTCGGAAGCGGGAACCGTAATTTGTGAAACGATTTGTTTGTGCAGTTCTAAAACCTGTTCGATAAGCGAATGGCCGGATGCATTGCGAACTACATAATCTGCATGCTGAAGTCGATCTTTATCACTCAACTGATTCTCGATTCGTTTCAGCACTTCTTCTCTCCGGATGTGATCTCTTTTAGTAATGCGATCAAGCCGGACATCGATCGGGCTGGTTACCACAATTAACCGGTCGAGCTTTTTGTAACTACCCGATTCTACCAACAGTGCAGCCTCTTTTATGGAATAAAGGTGGCCGAGCTTTGCCTGTTGTTTCGACCATTTTTCGTAGTCTTCAAATACAGCAGGGTGTACAATCGAATTCAGAATTTTGAGTTGAACCGGATTGTTAAAAACAATTTTGGCGAGATACGAACGATCCAGTTCTCCGTCTTTGGTGTAAACATCCCAACCAAATGCCTGACGAAGTTTTTTGCGCAATTCTTCGCTTTCGGCCATCAGTTGTTTCGCCCGGTTATCGGCATAATAAACTGGAACCCCGAGATGACTAAAAATGGAACAGACAGTTGATTTACCGGAACCGATTCCGCCCGTAACTCCGATTTTTAAATGACTGTGCTCTTCCAAATGCAGATCAGATGTAATTAATTTTTAGCTTTTGTCTCCGGTTTTTAGTGCCGCAGAAGCTTCCATGGATATTCCGGATTTTTCGATTCGCAACTTTCCGCCGCCTTCGGTTTCAATTACAAAAGTGGTATCGCGAACTTCTGTAATTTTTCCGTGGATTCCACCGGTTGTAATCACTTTGTCGCCTTTTCCAAGTTGTTCCCGGAATTCCTGCTGCTGTTTGTTTTTCTTTACCTGAGGCCTAATCATGAAGAAATACATCACGATCAGCATTAACGCGATCATGATAAAGAAACTGTTACCGGCACCTTGCTGTGGTTGTCCGGAAGATGCTAAAAGTATAAAGTCCATTAATGTTTTATTCTAATTAATCTTCAGAAGGAATAACAAATCCTCTGATTTTGAATTCGGTTTCCGGAGGAAGCGTATTGGCAGTTACGGTAATGGTTTTGGTTACATTTTCCTTCTTGCCTTTACTGTCGAATTTTATTTCAATATCGGTTTCTTCTCCCGGTGCGATCGGTTCTTTTTTGCACTTGGTAGTTGTGCAACCGCAACTCGCCACACAATTGGTAATTCTGAGTGCGTGGTTGCCGGTGTTTTTAATATGGAACGAGTGGATCACAACTTCACCTTCGTTGATCTTACCAAAATTCCACTCCGGATTTTCGCAGGTAATGGCGGCGACTTCATTAGGGGCATCGGGGTTGTCGGCTGTTTTGTTGTTCTCTACAACCGAGGAATCCATGTCACCTTCTCCTTTATTTGAAGTACCACATGAAGTAAGTGTGATCGCAGAAAGTGCGATGAGTAATCCGTAAAAAATATTCTTTCTCTTCATAGTGAAATCAGTTTTGTGCGGGCAAAATTACATACCCAACAGAAAATGCAATAGAAAATCTGCATCAGCCGATAATCCATCTTTTGAGATCAGGAAGTTTCGTTTATTTCTCAATCATCCCCCGGCCTTTTTTCTCCAGACGGTTTTCAGATTTTAATTGTTTAACAAGTTTATCGAGTACTCCGTTTACAAACTTGCTGCTCTGAGGAGTGCTGTAATTCTTGGCTAATTCAAGGTATTCGTTTAGCGTCACTTTCACAGGTATATAAGGGAAATTCAGCAACTCAGTAAGAGCGAGAGTCATAATGATCATATCGGTTTTCGCAATACGATCTTTATCCCAGCCCGGAGAGTTCGCATCAATTAGTGCTGTATAATCATTGTAGTGCCGGGCAGCAAGTTTTAGCAAATCACTGGAAAAGCTGCGGCTGTCGTCTTCTTTATCGTGTGGCGACGGAAGGTGTAGTTCTTCCTCTTCTTTAATTGAAGAAACAGTTGTTCGAATGAATTTAAAAACCGGAACCTTTTCGTCTTCCCAAAGCATTTCGATTTCTTCCATGGCGTGATCAAACACCTCACTGTCTTTCAGAAATTCGAAAATTTTGTTCAGGAATTTGATCTGAACCGAGACCGTGGGTTGATCCACCTCTGCCAGTTTTTGGGTTATAGGAAGTTCTCTTAACTGGCGATAAATGGTGTTGAGCAGATCCGGATCTTTTTGCCAGTTATGCGCCGGACGTTCCATGGCAGAACGAATATCATCCTGACGAACCAGAAATTCATAAGCGCCTTCCATACAAAGTGCCTTATAAATTCTGGCATCTTTTTCTTCAACGATGTATTTGAAGTCTGCCGGATTTTGCTTGGTGCGGATGTAATGGATGAGTTCTAACGGAAAAATAAAAACAGTTTTAAAGTTCTGATAAATTCCATCAACTGAATCCGCCAGATAAGACTGGGCTTTGTTGAGACTTTGATCGTCGTCTTGCAGATATGAATACAAGGCCTGAAAAACCTTGACACGAATTAACCTTCTGTTGAGCATTTGGTAAAGCGGCCGCAAAAATACACGAAGGCCTATGATTATGGTTTTCCGGCAAGAAGAAAATCAATCTCCTTGGAAGCAATACCGAATCGGGAACCCAACTGAAAGTTTGTGAGATGGCCTTTATATAGATAAACTCCGTGTCGCAAACCGTTTCGTTGCCATAGATAATTATGTAAACCGCCTTCCTCGGCAATCTCGAGCAGAAGTGGTGAAAAGATGTTGCTCAGGGCATAACTCGCAGTTCTCGAAACTCTTGAAGCGATGTTCGGGACACAATAATGTATCACATCGAATTTGGTGAAAACCGGGTTTTCGTGATTGGTAACTTCACTCGTTTCGAAGCAGCCACCCTGATCAATACTCACATCTATTATGAGAGACTTAGGTTTCATTCCTGAGACCATCGCTTCTGTAACCACGCATGGACTCCGGCCTTCCTGACTTCTCAGTGCGCCGATTGCAACATCACATCGTTTCAGTGATTCTGCAAGCACGTGCGGTAAAACAGTAGATGAATAAATTCGTCTGCCCACATTGGTTTCGAGACGTCGTAACTTGTGAATGGAATTGTCGAACACCGTAACATTAGCACCCAAACCCAAAGCTGCACGAACGGCGTATTCCCCCACCGCACCGGCACCAATTATTACAATGTCTGTCGGTTGAACGCCCGGAATTCCGCCCATTAATTCGCCCTTTCCCTTTTGTGCATTATTGAGTAATTCGGCAGCGATAAGAACCGAAGCTCTTCCGGCAATTTCGCTCATGGCACGAATAATCGGGAGTGTTCCTTCTTCATCGCGAAGAAATTCGTAGGCAATCGCGGTAATTTTTTTTCTGATCAGCAATTGCAGATAATCCTTTTTCATATCGGCTAATTGCAACGCAGAAATAAGAACCTGCCCCGGTTGAAGCCATTCGATTTCTTCCCGGGTTGGCGGATCAACTTTTAGAATAATGTCGGATTCAAATGCGGTTTTATGATCGTAAATAATCTGAGCTCCTGCATTGCTGTATTCGATATCACTGAAGTTGGCCAGTTTGCCTGCTCCGGTTTCAATTCGAATCGTATGTCCGTTGTTTACCAGCAAACCAACCGAGAGAGGAGACAGCGGCACACGCTTTTCCTGATAGGTTATTTCCGCCGGGATAGAAATAGTGAGAGAGTGCGGATGCTGCTTTTTCATTTGCAGCATTTCCTGCGTTTGCAGAGTTGCCTGTCTGGCTAAATCGGATAGGGTTTTCTTTGAAATTTCTGCCATTGACTTTGTGCGACAGTGAGGCTGTTTCGAAAATCAAAGATAAGTTTTTGATGTTTGCGCTCGGAAACAGTGTTGCGGATTTGTACAAAATTGTAATCCCGGTTGCATAAAAAGATTTTGCTGCCGTTTAGCTTTCAGTTCATTTATAGTTTAATTTGGAAAATCATGAACATGGCAAAGTTGTATTGGTTGGGAGCTTTCCTGCTGTTTTCTCAGTGGGCAGTTGCTGAAGGTGATGAGTCGGTTGCAGAAATGAAAACCGATTCGGTTCTGATCGTATCGGAAGAAACAGATAAAGATCGTTGCTGGGGTTTGATGTTTTGTCCGGATATCACCGAATTTGAAAACGATGAAATACCGGTCGACAGCGCCTTATTTTTCTCGCATGTTCAATCTTTGGAATTTCAGATTCCCCTCGATTTTAATTCGGAAGTAAAGCGTTTTATCGACTATTTCGGAACCAGTTGGCAACCGAAGTTGAAGGAGATGATTACTCTTTCACAATACTATTTCCCGATTTACGAATCCATTTTAGATAAAAATAATCTTCCCCTCGAACTCAAATATGTTTCTGTAATTGAAAGTGCTTTAAACCCGTATGCGGTTTCAAGATCAGGTGCTGTCGGGCTTTGGCAGTTTATGCCGTATACCGGAAAATTATACCATTTGCAAATCGACCGATATCAGGATGAGCGACGCGACGTATATAAAAGTACGGAAGCTGCCTGCGGATATTTTTCGGATATGTCGAAGATTTTCGATGACTGGCTCGTGGTGATTGCAAGCTACAACTGTGGTCCCGGAAATATCCGGAAAGCCATTAACCGCGCGGGAGGCAAAACCGGCTTTTGGGATATTTATCCGTACTTGCCCAGTCAGACCCAACATTACATTCCATCTTTTATCGCGGTTGCCTATTTGATGAACTTCTATGAACACTACGGTATTTTTCCAACCGAAGTGAGCGTTCCCCGAACCGATATTCTGGAGGTGAATTGTTCAAAAGATTTTAGTCTGAAAGCCATCGCACAGGTTCTTGAAATTTCGGAGGCAGATATCAAAAAATTAAATCCTTCCCTTAAAGGTGATGTGATTCCCCAGAATGTTGAAGATCTTAAACTAAAACTTCCCGAAGACCTCGCTTATAAATTTATTGAGAATCAGGAAGAAATTCTGCGACTCAGCAACGAGTATAAAGCGGAAGTGAAAGAGGTTATCTATGTTGTGAAAAGAGGGGATTCTCTTCCAGCGATAGCCAATCATCACGGTTGTTCGGTTACCGAAATTAAAGACTGGAATAACCTTTCGTCAAATCTCATTCACCCCGGCAAACGACTGAAATTATATTTGTGATCAAAACAGAAAGATGATCACAAAGCGAGTTACCCTGCTGATTTCCGGTTTTATTTTTATGATTTCCGCCTGCAACTTGGAAAAAGAACAGGAGGTGAAAGACGATGCAATGGGAGAGGCCGGAGATATCGTAATTTTAACCGATCAGATTAGTTGGAATCAACACGGAAAATTATTCGATTCAATCTTTAGTGCACCTGTTCCCGGACTTGCCGACTACGAACCCCGAATGGTAATTCGCCATGCAGACGAAGATAAGTTCGATGGTTATTTTAAAAAGAATTATTCGGTTTTTGTTTTTCTGCAACGCGATCGCTGGAACATGATCCGCAAACTTTTTTCACAAGATCTTCAGGACAAAATTGAACAAAAATTCACCCCGCACGGAGTTGTTGTTTTTACGGCTAAAGATCTCTGGGCAACACCGCAGAATGTGAATTTTGTTCTGGCTCCAAACGAAGAAAAAATGGTGGAGAATCTCAGATCACGTAAGTTATCGTATTTGCAGCAGGCGTTGAATTCGGAAAGAACTACTTCGATTGTTACCATTCTGAATGATGATGTTAAAAATGATACTTTTTATAATCGTCATCTGGAGCAGAAAGGGTACTCATTCCGAAAACCGAGAACTTTCCGTTTAGCCATTAGTGCAGACGACTGTGCCGGAATTGTTCGCGATATGAACGGAAAACGCATTGCACTCTACATGTATGATGAACCTTATACAGAGGAAAAACAGTTTTCTCAATCGTATATAATCGGCAGACGAAATGCGGTATTAAAGGAACATATTCAAACAGAGCGTCCCGACTCCGTAATTGGTTACATGTCGACCGATACCATTAATGTTAAACTCTACAGAAAACAAATCGAACTCAACGGATATTACTGCATAGAAACCCGCGGTTGGTGGGAGATGGAGAACGATTTTATGGCCGGACCGTTTGTTAATTATTCCATTTTATCGCCTGATAAAAAACGGGTGATTACCATTGATGCGAATATTTTTGCTCCCGGCGAAGACAAGAACCGGCTGGTACGTCAAGCCGAATTAATTGCTGAAACCTTCCGTTGCAAAGAATGATAAAACGCATTGCCATTTTTGCAAGTGGAAGCGGATCTAATGCCGAAAATATCATCCGGTATTTTGGGCACAACCCGAAAATTATCTTCACAAAAATTTATTGCAATAAAAAAGGAGCGGGTGTTTTAGAACGAGCCGAAAGGTTAAAAGTAGAAACAACTGTTTTTTCTAAAAGTGAATTCCACGACGGAACCATTTTAAGCGATCTCGAACAAAACCAGACGGACCTGATTATTCTCGCAGGTTTTCTCTGGTTAATACCGCAGGAAATTATTCGGGCATTTGCCGGGCGTATTATTAATATTCATCCTTCCTTATTACCGAAATACGGAGGGAAGGGAATGTACGGAATGCACGTTCACGAAGCCGTTATTGAAAATAAAGAAACTGAGTCGGGAATAACAATTCATCTGGTAGATGAAGAATACGATCGGGGAGAGGTGTTATTTCAGGCTAAAACTGCAGTAGAAGAAAAGGATACGCCGGAAATTTTAGCACAAAAAATTCACGAACTTGAATACCGGTTTTTCCCGGAAGTGATTGAGAATTTTCTTAAAAATAAGTTTAGAGCTTAATTTTTCTCCGTTTGAATGCACCAGGATTGCGAATCGGTTTAAGGATCGATGAACAATCTCTTTTCCTCTCACTTTTTTCTTGATAAAAAAGTAAGCAAAAAATCAAGTCGGAAAGAAAGCTGCCCAAGCGCCCTTTCTCATTTGTTGAAAATCTGGCGAAAGAAGTGACAAGCACTTTCACCGATTTTCTACCAAATGAAAAATTCCCGCCGGGGCTATCCCGCCTTTCCGACGACCCACCCACGCGATCCTATTCTTGATTTGGGATCCGCTTCGCACAATTCATTTTGTACTTTTTAATACTGAAATGGAAGTGATCCACAGGTTGGTGTAATGAAGAAGAGAAACATTTAAAGCTTTACCAGTTTTTTAGTGAACTGTACGCCATCAATCATTGTTCGGATATAATAATTTCCGGCGGGTTGTTCATCAATCTTAAATTCGGTAACCTGGTTTAAGTCTGTCTGAAAGTATGATTTGATTTCTACGCCAAGCGAATTGTATACATAAATAGTAGCCCCTTTTTTCTCTCGGATATCAAATCGAACCGAAACTTTATCCGTTGCCGGAGAAGGATACACCTGAAATAAATTACCCGAAGTATTTCGCTTGAGATCCACCACTGTTTGCGAACTGATTATGTATTTCTGGGGACTACGATAACGGAACGAGGATTCGTAAAATTTGTCGCCATTTAAATAGGTTTGGCGTTTCGTATACATATTGAATTGAAGCAACAAAGTGTCTTGGAGATTGAGACTGGGAATTATGGTGTCCAGCACGCTTGTAATGTTTTTATCCTTCAAAACCCATTAAGTGCTAATGTATTTGTATTGGGCTTCACCAATTTTACGGGTAGAAACAGACATCTCAACAACTGACATTTTGGTTATTGCCATGTTGTTTGTATCTCGAATGTTATTGAGATCCAGTTCCAGAAGTTCGTTTTTAGTAGCAACTCCGGGCTCAAGTCCTATATAACCGTTAAATAATCGACTGAGATATCCGGGACAATTTTGAGCCGGCTGAAAAAACAATAAAAGAAAGAATAAAAAAAAGGGTCGAATTGCACTCATGTTTTTCGAACGGTGACCAAAATCAATTTAGTATCTATTCAACAATTCGCAATTCTGTTCTCCGGTTTTTAGCCCTTCCGGCCTCGGTATTATTATCGGCAATCGGTTGTGAAGAGGCATAACCTTTATACGAAAGCCTTGTCGCATCAATTCCGTGATCAATCAAATATTGGTACACTGCTTTTGCCCGGTTTTCAGAAAGTGTTTTATTATGCGCTTCGTTTCCGGTATTATCCGTATGTCCTCCGATTTCCACTTTTATGGTTGGATTTTTCTTTAATAAATCCAGAATCATTTCCATCTCCGCTCTCGACTCTTCTTTTAAATCCCATTTGTCAACATCGAAGAATACATTATTTAAAACAATGCGTTGATCCTTTTTAATTTTCTTTAATCCGATTTCCAGAACGAATGGTTTTTCTAATGAGTAATCCTTTAATGAAAAATTTTCGGAGTGAAATAAATAACCATCGGCTCTGGCTTCAAAAGCATAATTTTCATTTCCGGGAAGTGTAACTAAAAACTCTCCGTTTTTTCGATCGGAAGTGGTGGAAATAACTTTATCTCCGGATGATAAAAGAAACAATTCAACCTCGGCGCCTAATCTTTCTTTTGTATCCACATCGAACACAATCCCTTTTACATAACCGGTTAAATTAGGTCGGGCTCCCGGATATAAATCCATTGAATAAATATCCATTCCGCCGTAACCATTTAAACCGTCGGAAGCAAAAAATGCCTTATCGCCGCTTCGGTTCACCACAAAACTCCATTCGTCTCCATGCGTATTAATCGGGTAGCCGAGATTCACCGGTGTTGTCCATTTGCCATCAACCAATCGCGTGTAATAAATATCACTGCCGCCCATTCCCACTAAACCGTCGGAAACGAAATACAGCGTTTTTCCATCCGGATGAATAAAGGGAAATTGCTCTTCGCCGGGAGTGTTGATTTCGGGGCCCAGGTTTTTCGGTTTCGACCAGCCGTTCTCTGTTTTTATTGTATACCAGATGTCTGCTCTTCCATAACCATCTTCCCGATTCGAAACATAAAAAAGTGTTTTCCCATCGGCAGATAACGAAGGTTGACTTTCCCAATCCGGTGTGTTTATCGGCCTTCCGAGATTCTCCGGTTGCGTCCACTTATCGCCTTCTTTGGTTGTGATCCAGATATCAAATCTCCCGTAACCTCCTTCGCGGGAAGACGCATAGAGCAAATGTCGGCCGTCGGGAGAAGCACAGAAAGCACCTTCGTTCAATTTCGTATTTATAGGTGATCCCAGACTAATGGATTTTCCCCAAACCGAATCGATTTTACTGCTTACATAAATATCTTCATCCTGCAGCATTTGATTGAGACTTCCGTCGCGGCTTGTGAAATACAAAAGTGTTTCATCAGTGCTGAGTCCCGGGAAATATTCTTCGAGTTTGGTGTTAACATTCGGTCCGAGATTTTTCGGATCAAACGGAACCGGATTTTCCATTGCATTTTTAGCAAATTCGGCACACTCAATTCTAAAATTAACTTGTCCACGGGCTTTTGGCGGAATCACCGTAAGTGCTTTGTTGAGCAATCGAAGACAATCGTCGTAACGATCCTGTTCAAAATAAACATTGCTGAGATCCAGAATCGTGTACAAATTGTCGGGAGCAATCTGATACGCTTTTTCTAATGCCTCTGTCGCCAGATCAATTTGTTTGTGCTCGAGATAAATTTGTCCGCGAAGGCTGTATGCATCTACATAATTGGGGTCGCGTTTCAGAACCTTTTCCAAAATTTCCAGCGCTTTATCATCTTCCCGAACATCGTGAGCGAGCAATGCCTGACCAAACAAATCATACGCTTTTTTATCAGGGCCGCCGCCTTTCTTTCCGGATTTTTGTCCGATACACGAAACCTGAACGAGGCTCAAAGCGAGGGTTAGAAAAAAAATCCTTGACATGGTTTTATTACTTGCTAAACTCAATTACCCGGAGATTGCGCATCTCTTTTTTATCAATTTCCAAAGATATCATAGTTCGCACCTTGTGAAATCCTGAAATTCCGATTGCCCCGGGATTGATGTGCAGATGTTTTAATTCTTTGTCGTACATCACTTTTAAAATGTGCGAATGTCCGCAAACTACCAAACCGGGTTTCAACTCCTGAATTCTCTTGAGAGCAAACGATTTGTATTTTCCCGGATAACCGGCGATGTGCGTTATGTATACAGAAACTTCTTCGCAGGTAAAATTGAGTTCAACCGGAACAACAGCCCTGATTTCAGCACCGTCAATATTTCCGTAAACTCCTCGCAAGTCTGCCACTGCAGAAAGTTTGTCGAAGACCTCAATCGCCCCCCAATCGCCTGCATGCCACACTTCATCGTGTTCTGCAGCATAGCGAATGATCGCATCATCCATATACCCGTGGGTATCGGACAGGATGAGGATTTTTTTCAAGGAATTTCCCGGTTATCAGAACGGAAGATCGTCGCCGGTCTCGTCCATATCGATTACCGGAGCGTCCATCATTCCAACATCATTGTTGGCCTGAGACTGGCCGTTCTGAACATCGATTTTCCAAGCCTTAACATCGGTGTACCAGCGATCGTTGTATTCTCTTGACTCGATGTTTATGCTAATATTCAAATTGGTACCGGGCTGAAGATTCTGAACTTCATCCACACGCTCACCCCAACAGGTAATCGCAACTTTTTTGGGAAATTGTTCATTGGTTTCAATGATCATTTCCTGCTTTTTCCAAGGCCCACGCTGACTTTCTCCACTTTGAACCGGCATCAGCTTTACCAGCTTTCCACTTAATTCCAGACTCATGCTACACGAATAATTGTTCGAAACTAAGGGTCAAATTAAGGATTCCACAAAGAACCTTTACTAAATTGTTCACCGGTTTTACACTTCGCTGCAAATCAGCATTTTTGCGCCACTCCTGTGAACGAACTTTACGTATTTCTTTTTTCAACCGGAATCAGCCTTTACGGTTCGCTGATGGCAGGCATTGTAAACGTCAATGTGATTTACTGCGCCCTGCACCAAAGTAAGAGACATGCCAAATGGATGGCACTTGGCGGTGTTTTGCCCGAGCTGCTGTATTCGGGTATTGCGATTTTCGGAGTGGAAATGGTGCGAACCAACCACGCCCTTTTCGACAAACTGAAATTTGCGGTTGTCCCGATTATGATTGCCATGGGAATTTATTTTTTGTTCACGAAAAGTGATCCCGATAAGATTAAAGAAGATACCAGTAAACATTCGGCTTTTTATAAAGGAGTGGTTCTGGCAATGCTCAATCCCCAGCTCATAACTTTCTGGTTTGGCTGGTTACTCATCGCTTATAATTTTCTGGAGTTCGGCAACTATTCATTCATCTCACCCAAGATTACCTTTATTCTCGGAACCGCAGTGGGTGCCTATATCACTCTTCGTATTTTTATTTACATCACCGTGCGAAACCGGGAACGAATTCTTAACTGGATGCGATTTCCGATAAACGTTCTGATCGGGTGGATATTAATCGGTATTGGTATTTTGCAGTTGGGTGTTATTCTTTGGAAATAAATCAAAACGCAATCGAATAATAAATGACTTTTTTCAGGCGGACTTACATTCTTCAATTTGCCATGATTGCAGGTCTTACCCTGATCTCTTTTCGGGTTAATGCTCAATTGTTCAAACCCCGGTGGAAATGTCTCGGGCCAAAAGAGCTGCCGGGTTTTGGAGTAGATTCAGGGCAATATTCAGCAAATGGTTTGGGCTGGGTCGAGAGTCTTGCGGTGTCACCTTCCAACCCGAAAATAGTATATGCCGGGAGTAATACAGGTGGTTTGTACAGAACTAAAAACGGTGGGCGAAAATGGAAATTTGTTTTTGATCTGGATGCCGTTTGCGGGGTTTCGGATATCGTGATTGACGATAAAAATCCAAAGGAATTGTGGGTGAGTACCGGAACCATATTTTTTGATATCGACTGGGGTTATGGAGTTCTGCACAGCAATAACGGAGGACGAAGCTGGGAACCAACCGGACTATCGTTTCAACCCTGGAATTCAAAACCACTCTGGTGTCTCCAAAGAAGTGAAGTAAACCCCGAAGTTTTTTACGCGTGTTCCGAAACCCGGATTTACAAAACAACCGATCGCTGTAAATCCTGGAATGTTGTGTTGGATTCGGGAGATGGTGCCAGAATGCATTTCCGACATCTTCGGATTCACAACCGGGATGCGAAAAAAGTAATTGCATCAGGCGATGGATTTTTTGTGAGTCGCGACGGAGGAAATACCTGGACAAACGAATCAGATAAATTTGCCTTTCATAGCTATCACACTAAATACGATTCGCTTCCCGATCGGTTTGCATTTGACTTTAATCCGCAGAACAACGATCAGCTAATTGTTGCGTATGAATATCGCGGATACGACTATATACAACGATCCGATGATTTCGGGGAAACCTGGATTTTGCTGATGAGGCGTCCCAACTTTAATCGCCTCGACCGAAATCATGCGGAAGTTGCGTGGCATCCGAAAGATAGTCTCACCATCGCTGTGGGAACCGTTCGTATTTATCTTTCGCACGACGGCGGATTAACATTTATAACAGCAACAGAACCGATTGCCGGTTCGCCCAACCGAATTCACGACGACATACGGGAATTGTTTTACGCACCCGATGGAACATTATTTATCGGAAACGACGGAGGTGTTGGTTGCTCTTCTGATGGTAAAAACTGGAAAGACATCAGCGGGAAAGGATTAACCATTTCCGATTTTTATCAGATTGAACTCAGTGGTGGAAGAATCGTTGGCGGATGTCAGGATATGAGTTCCATGATTTATTCGGAAAAGAAATGGGAAAACACCGGAGAGATTTATGGCGATGGTGGATTTAATCTGATCAACGGCGACACTTTACTCGTGATGCAAAGTGGTCGTTTGCGATACGGAACTTTTCAGAACAGGAACTGGGCTTCGATTACTCCTCCGTTCAGACCAGACCGGTTTACTTATCCTTTATTGTTTAATCCCTTCACTGGAAAAAAGGATGAAATCTGGTGTGCCGATTTTAACCTCTGGAGTTATAATCTGAAGAACGGACGATGGCACCAATTAACAAATATTAAAACCGGAATCACAAAAATTACGGTCTTCTCAGCTGATTCGGCTTCCGGCATCATGTATCTGGCGAAAGATCAACCCACCTGGAATCCCACGCCGGAAGGTCTGACCGACCGATTGTTCCGCGGCCGTTACAATGGAAAGGATCCGGCATTCGAAGACATTACTTCGCATCTTCCAATTGTTGCCTGGCGAAGTATTTCGGGGATTGAAATCAATCATAAAAATCCGGAAGAGATGTTCGTTTGTCTCACGGGTTTTTCAAATTCTCCGCTTCGGGCAAAGGTTTTCAGAACTGTCGATGGAGGAGAGACTTTTGAAAATTATTCGGATAGCCTGCCCGATGTTTTGTGTTACAATTTGCTTTTAGATTCGGCAACCCGTGTATTGTATCTGGCGACTTCAGCAGGTGTATTTATGCGAAAAAATCCCGGTTCTCCCTGGGTGAAGCTCAATAAAAAAATGCCGGCTTTGCATACAACCGATTTAAAAATTGAAGATGGTTATTTATATGCGGCAACGTTTGGAGGTGGAGTCTGGCGAGTGCGGAAATTGAAGTGATTATTATTCCCCGTTATCCCGCATTTCGTAAACCTCGAGATCAAAAAAAGAAACCGCCGATAATAAATGATCAAAGATGTCGGCAATAATAAATTCGTAATTAGCCCATCGCTTGTCTTTGCTGAATGCGTAAATCTCAATCGGAATGCCGGTAGGAGTGGGCTGAAGCTGCCTCACCATAATGATCATTTCTTTATTGATTGCCGAATGATGCTTTAAATACGTATCGATGTATTTCCGGAACACACCGATGTTGGTCATGTTGCGACCATTAATAGCCAGAGATTTATCGGCTTCGTGTTGCTCGTTGTATTTGGAAATTTCATCACTGCGATGCGCGAGATATTCTGAGATCAGTTGAATTTTTTCAAGCCTCAAAATGTCTTCATCACTTAAAAACCGGATGCTTTTCTGTTTGATGTTCAGCGATCGTTTTATTCTTCTGCCGTCTGATTGCACCATGCCGCGCCAGTTTCGGAATGAATCGGAGATAAGCGCGTAAGTAGGAATGGTTGTAATTGTATAATCGAAATTCTGAACCTTAACGGTTGCCAGATTTATTTCGATCACATCGCCGTCGGCTCCGTATTTATCAAAAGTTATCCAGTCACCGATGCGCACCATATCATTAATCGAAACCTGAATGCTGGCGACAAAACCGAGAATGGTATCTCTGAAAACCAGAATTATTACAGCGGAAGCAGCTCCGAGAGCCGTGAAAAATTTCCAGGGTTTTATGCCGGTAACCTGTGCAAAACCCATGATGATTCCAACGAGCCATGCAAAAATCATCACCACCTGAATGTAACTGTCGAGCGGTTTGTCTTTCAGGTGCGGAAGTGTTTTCAGGTAATCTTTTAGTGCATTTAAAAAACTTCGCACAATGCGGAGGGCGAGCACAATTCCCAAAAGTTTAAGACTGTGTTCTGCGTAAAACTCGGTGTCGTGGAAGTCGGTAAAAACTGTCGGGATAAACTGAATGGCAATGAGCAGCGGAAGAATGTGAGCGACATTTCTCGGAGCCCGGTTTTTTACTAAAAGATCATCGATCTGGGTTTTGGTGCGGGCAGAATATCGCACGAATGCTCCGAGTAAAAGCTTTCGGCCAATGTAGTCGATACACAATACCACAATTACCAATGCGGCAAAAAGTATCAGCATATTGAGATACCTCGCCGATTCGGTTGAGGAACCCATTTCGATTAACCGGTCGTAAATTATATGGCGAAACTGATCCACGGATTTTGAGGTGCAAAATTAAAATCCTAACCGGGGCATCAAAATTCTTAGTTCGATCGGTATAACCAGGCGTTGGTTACGGTTCTGCGAATTTCCCGGTTTCGATTGAGTGCAGTGGAATAATCGGTACCGGCGAATTCTGCGATTCGGTAACGGGTGCCGTTGTCTTCCTTAATTGCGATAATCTCGGATTTTGGAAAGGTGTTTTTCCATTTGGCCCAATACGACTGCGCAAATTCGTACGACGTTGTAGAACCCAAAACGACGTAATAACCGCCGGAAACCGGAGGATTTGTTTCTGTGTTAGGCGCCGTATTGCCGGTATGGTTTGAAATAGATTCGGCTGGTTTCTCGGTTTTCGCAGGAGATGTAACCTTTGGATAAACCGGCTGAACCTCTGAGCCGGAAGATTTCGGAGAAGAACTGTTCGTGGAAGCTACAGGGGTTTCGCTTGTTTTAATAATTAGTTCTAATGGATTTAAACCTAAGGTTAGCAGATCAACGGTGGTTGACAAAACATTTCGCCCCTGATAGTATACTTCAACCTCCCAGTTGTATATCTGTTTGTCGAGCGAAATCTGAAAAGATCCGTCGGTTTGAGTTAAAGCGAATCGGCCATTAACCACGTTGGCGGCACGGAATAAAACCCGTGCTTGTGCAATTCCCATTCGGTCCGTATCGAACACTTTTCCGGTGAGCATTTCTCCGGTTGGCTGTGAAACCGTGATGTTAAAAATATTTGGCTGACCGTTTTTTCCGCAAACCATGATTGCCTCTGATGGTGTGAAGTCGAGAATCTGGTAGTCATTCTTTGTGCTGTTAAACGGTGCGTCAATTCCACGGATAACCGATCTGTCGGGAGCAGAAATAAAAACATCGTAACCACCTCTTCCTGGATGACCGTTTGATGAAAAGCTCAGTTGATTCTGATAAAGTTGCGGGAGTATTTCGTTCTTCTCGGTATTAAAAACGGCTCCCATATTTTTAACATTAATCCAGTCTTTGCCGTCAAATTCTACGGAATACAAATCGAAACCGCCGAAACCGCCCGAACGATCACTGCTAAAAATCAGTTTCTTCTCTTCTTCTAAATAATACGGATGAATGTAGTTCGCCAGGTGTTCCCCCAATTCGAGACGTACGGCCTTTTTCCATTTGTTTTTTTTCTGCGGAATCCAGTAAAGCGAATAATATCCTTCCGGCTCTTTGTAACTAAAGATATAACCGGATTTTCCGGGGCCTTCACAAATTGAAGCGAGCCGTTCGGGTTCATCCACCGGAATCGTAACCTCCGAAATATCTGCCAGTCTTCCACAACTCAGATTAACTCTTGAAGGGTGACCTTCGATGCTCAACAGTGCAGAATTTCTTCCGGTGAGATTTCCATAAACCGAAGTGTATCGTGTGAGTTGATTTTTTACCGGAGTTCCGGAGATGCCGGTATTCGAGCGCATTTGTTCCCAAAGAATGAGGAAACTTCTGTTGTCGGGAACCTTGTTGATGTACAACTGGTAGAACTCGCGGGCCAGACTCTCTTTTCCGTTCATCGCAAGACAAATCGCCAGTTCTTTGAAATCCAAATCACTGCACATGGGCTGATCGATCACCTGAAGGAAATACTGCTCGGCTTCCTGATACCGGTCGAGTCGGTAATAATTTCGGGCGAGACTCAGGATAAATGGTACCTGTGCCTTTTGTCCCTGATTCTGAATTAAACCTTCAACCGTTTTAATTTCATCTTTATACTGAGCCTGTTGCTGAGCAAGTTCAGGAAACTGGGCTAAAGCCAAATCTCCCATTAAAATAAAACAACACAGGCAATAGAAAATACGCACAATAGTCAATTAGCTAAACACAAATTAAAGGATAAACATGAAGTTAGCAGACTCGTCGGGACAGCAGCCTTCAACATTCTGCTCACAATTTTCGGACGTCTATCTCAGAAGGCAACCCATTGTAAACGGAAGTCGTTCGTTGTGGAATTCCACATCATAGCAGGCATCGGAAATTTAATGCAGTTCAACATGCGCATTGCGATTTTCCATCCGCGTTTTTTAAATGGTAGTCGGGTTAAATCAATATCAGGAGATAAATACCATTGACGGGTTTGTGCAATGTCGCGGCGATCGTGTAACCAGCCATTTTGATAATAAAGATTGTCATCTGAACTCACGAAACCGTCCATGCCATAACCCACCGCCATGTTCAGCCATTTCGGGAATTTGGTTTCCGGCTTCATAAAGGAGGCAATGTTTCCGGAAAGCCAGTACGTCTGTCCGTTATAATCTTTAAAAACGTGTTCAATAAAATTATGTCCTAAAAGTTCCGGACGTATATCCGGATAGTGCGTCGGTTGAAATGAAAACTTCAACCAGATGCGTTGTTCGTCCCAGAACCAGGATTGAGAAATGCAAAGTGATGCCCCGGTAACATTGGCTATCATGTCTCCATACGACGCACCCCATTCCTGTGAAAATCCATCCATTACCTCTATTCCGGTCTGAATAAAAAAACCGTACGCGCCGCCAATCAGTATAGATTTTTTGCGACTAAAACCGGCCCACTTCAACATGTCGATTCCCACAACGCCTTCGTAATAGCAACTGAAAGTGTGGCCTACTTTATCCATTTGATTCCATTCGTGATTGTCGTTGTAGAAATGAAACTTGACAATCGGATAATCGCGGTACCACAGGTTGTAAAGTCCGGTCATAGCCGAAACATACGACGCGGAGTTGCCGATTACAAGCCACTTCTTCCGGTTGAACGGGCGGTGTATCAGGGAATCGGTTTGCGCATTGGAAAACCCTGAAGTAAAGAGGACGAGAAATACCAGGCTAAGAGCCGAGAATAGTTTCTTTGGTAACATTTAAGATGTTGAATGCTGCTTCGGAAGACTCCGCTTCGGCATAAACCCTTAGTACAGGCTCAGTGCCCGATGGCCGGATCATAACCCAACGGTCGTCTCCCAGATGATACTTAAAGCCGTCGAGGTCTTCCACCTTTCCGACTTTGAAACTTCCAAATTGTGTATAGAAATTATTGTGGCATTTTTCAACGATTTCATCTTTCTGAGCGGCGCTGATGTGCAGGTCGTAACGCTCCACAGCAAAAGATCCGGTAATGGCATAAATGTCTTCGATCAATTCGTTCAAAGACTTTCCGCTCTTTGCCATAAACTCCCAGATCACCAATCCGATCCAGATTCCGTCTCTTTCCGGAATATGCCCTTTGATGGCAATTCCCCCGGACTCTTCCGCACCAATTAAAACATCATCATTCACCATGATGTCGCAGATATATTTGAATCCGATTTTAGTGGTTTGGGCCTCAAGACCGTAGTGAGCGCAAAGTTTGTCGATTCTTGAAGAGCACGAAAAACTCTTGACAACCTTGCCTCCCATTCCCTGAACTTTATGCAGGTAGTGGATCAGGAGCAAAATAATATGGTGGGAGTCTATAAACTCTCCGCTATTGTTATACAAACCAATGCGGTCGGCATCGCCGTCGGTTGCGAGTCCGCTGTCGATGTCTTCTGCCAGTTCAATCAGTTCACTGAATTCAAGCAGATTTTTATGAATCGGTTCGGGAGCCTGGCCGTCAAATCCCGGATTGTGTTCGCAATGCAAAAAGGTGATGTCAGGAAATAATCTCCTCATCACATCCTGACCGGCACCATACATAGCATCGTACGCAAACTGGAGTTCTCCGCTTCTGAGGAGTTTCATGTCGAACGCTTTTTCAACTGCGTCTGCGTATATACTTTCCATATCAACCACCCGAATGTTTCCGGTGCTCAAAAGTTCTTCGTACGAATGACCCGAAGCGGTAGTGTCCGGAATTAACGATTCAACTTCTGCTATCACATTGGGTGATGCCGGACCACCATAAGTCGCTTTTAGTTTAAAACCATTGTAGTCGGGCGGATTATGACTTGCGGTAATTACGATTCCCAATGAACATCCGTTAATATGGGTGCACATAGAAACCATGGGAGTGGTTATGGGAACTTCACTTACAAGACATTCAATTCCGTGTTTGCACATGATTTCAGCGGTGGACTTCATGAACATCAATCCGCCAAAACGGCAATCAAAACCAATAGCCACTTTTGGGGCAGCTTTATTATTAAGAATCCATAATGCAGTTGCCTCAGCAACTCGTTTAACGTTTTCGACTGTATAATTAAGCGCAATGATGTCGCGCCAGCCGTCGGTTCCGAATTTAATTGGGTAAGTCATTTTAATTGTCTGTTTCCTCTGTTTCTGCAACCCGGGTAATTTTATTCCAGTCGGCATGCAGCAACGCATTTTGGTAGGGTTTGTTCAGATATGCCGGAACAATTTCGTCATTGATCCGCTTTAATGTGAACTCATAATTTTTCTCGCGAATCGCTTCCGTAAGCGGTTTAAACTGAACCAGCAAACCCAGCTTGTCAAGATCATCTGTTGTGAGATCTTTCAATGGTTGGTTATTAACATAAATGCGGAAAAGCTTTGAGCCGTAATGTATTTCCCTGTCTTTCTTTTCCCAGATTTCAACGGTTTCAATTTTAGTAACTTTCAGCACGGTCTTCATATCGAAGTGGGAAATTACCGGTTCGGAAGTGAGGTTGAAATACTCGTGTCGGTTTTCTGAAAAGTAGTTGTCGAGAGATTGAAATATCCAGTAATTGAGATCTGATGGCGTAAATCCCGGATAAATCGAAAACTCAATTTCCTTGATTTGTGCTAACGGCAACGCATTGGTTTTCATTTTAGGATTCGAAAAAACCTCATCGCGGAGATTGAAGGATTTAGCCGGATTAGACGTAAGATCCTTATTCCCGAATTTCACAACCTGAAACTGATATTGTTTGCAGTTTAACGCCGTCCAGAAATTGAGATGCGCGGTTCCGTTTGAACCCGTTGGTATTATTTCTTTGGTTAAAACCCCTAAAGCTTCTTCAACATCGATGTAACCAAAATTTACTTTTTCTCCATTTGGAAGTCTTCTGAAAAACGATATTCCAAATATCTGAAACTCGAAGTCGTGATGATTGAGTTTCCAGAATTCATACAGAAAAATATCTTCGTTATCTAAGAACGAAACGTTGTTCTGCGTTTCCATCAGATTAAGCGCAACCTTGCTGATCTTTAGTTTTTTTGCAGGCGAATCCCAGAGTGTGATCTGATCCAGAGCAATTTTTCGATACACCATTCCGGTGAGTTGATCCACTAATGAAAATCCTAATGAATCGGGTTGATTGAACTTACTCACCTGAAGTAAAACCGGTGTCGGGTCGTAACTCGCAGCATTTGCGATTCCTCCCCAAATCAGCAAAAACACGAACAGGATTTTATTCCGGTTTCGCATTTTCATTTTGATTCGGGTTTGGTTTTTCATGTTGTCAGGCGAAGGCGTTTTCTCCGGTGATTTCCATTCCTAAAATCAGCAGATGTATGTCGTGTGTTCCTTCATACGTAATTACCGATTCGAGATTTGCCATGTGTCGCATAATCGGATATTCTCCGGTTATACCCATGGCTCCGTGAATCTGTCGGGCTTCCCGTGCAATGTTCAGAGCCATTGCAACATTGTTTCGCTTGGCCAGACTAATTTGTGCCGGAGTTGCTTTTCCGTCGTTCATTAATGTACCAAGTCTCCAGCAGAGCAATTGAGCTTTGGTGATTTCGGTTAGCATTTCAGCAAGCTTCTTTTGTTGCAACTGAAACGACCCGATGGGTTTGCCGAACTGATGTCTTTGTTTAGAATATTTCACTGCCGACTCGTAACAATCCATGGCCGCTCCGATGGCTCCCCAACTAATTCCGTATCGCGCAGAATTGAGACAGGTAAGTGGTCCTTTTAGTCCGCGAACTCCCGGAAGGATGTTCTCCTCCGGAATTTCAACATTATCGAAAACCAATTCGCCGGTAGCCGAAGCTCTTAGGCTCCATTTGTTGTGTGTTTCCGGAGTGGTGAAACCTTTCATTCCGCGTTCGGCAATTACCCCGATTACTTTTCCATCATCGGCTTTAGCCCAAACAACAGCTATGTCGGCAAACGGCGCGTTGCTGATCCACATTTTGGATCCATTGAGAATGTATTTGCCGTTGATGTTTTTCAAGGTGGTTCGCATGCCGCCCGGATCAGAACCGTGATCGGGTTCCGTTAGGCCGAAACAGCCCATGTATTCTCCGGTTGCAAGCTTTGGTAAATACTTTCTTTTTTGTTCTTCTGAGCCAAATTTATAAATCGGGTACATCACTAATGAACCCTGAACACTGGCGGTTGAACGAATACCGGAATCGCCTCTTTCTAATTCCTGCATTGCGAGTCCGTATGAAATATAATCGAGTCCGCCGCCTCCGTATTCTGCTGGAATCTGTGGCCCGAAACAACCAACTTCACCCAAACCTTTAATGATGTGATGCGGGAAAACTGCTTCCTGACAGCAGGCCTCGATAATGGGAGAAATTTCTCTTTTAACCCAATCCCGAACCGAATCACGAATCAGTTTGTGCTCTTCGGTCAACAAGTCATCGACAGCGTAAAAATCGGGATGTTGAAATGTATCCTGACCTTTCTTCTCCTCCTTCAGTGCGTTGAAATCCAAAGTCATGCAGCCATTTTTAAATAGATTTGCAAAAATAGCCAAACGATTTGTTCGGGCTGTTTACGTAAGATTAATTGTCGTTGAAGAAAATACTGCAGGTTCACAACTTCCGGGTGAAAGCCCCTTTGGGGTTTTATGAAGAAGAGCGCATTCTGGGTACAGAACTGAGATTTGATCTGAAATTCTGTTTTAGAAATACCCAATCCATTGAACATCTGGATCAGACTATTGATTACGAGGAAGTGTGTGCAATCATCAGAAGGCAAATGAAAAACGAATACCAACTGATTGAGAGAGCGGCAGAAGATGTTTATAAAGAAATCGAAAACCGGTTTGGGAATCTTGCCCGGATCGAACTCATTCTCTCCAAACTTAATCCACCAATAAACGGACTTGGTTCCACATCTTTCACGATTGGTAATACCGATTAATATTGCAACATAATCATGCAGTTTAAATTCACTTTACTTCTGTTGCTCGTTTCTCTTTTTTCATGCACCCAGGTGTCGAACAAAAGTCCCTTCGTTCTCGAACAGGAAGTGGAAGATCTCGAGCAGGAGTGGGAGAAAACCCGCGATCCGAAAACGGGGAGAGTTGAAAGTCTGCGGCTCTGGAAATATTTGTTAAATCAGAAGAGTTTTCTGGGTGCAGGCGGTTTTAACAAAGCACGATTTTACCCGAATTCCTGGAGTGCCGTCGATGATTTTTTCGCGAATCTATCGGTTCAAAGAATTGTTTACGATCCGCGAAACCCTTTAACGATGTACTTCTGTACCGGTGAAGGCTGGAATAATGCAGACGCAGCCAGAGGAGCAGGTGTCTGGAAATCTGTAAATGGCGGAGAAACTTGGATTCAGCTTTCCAGCACTCTCAATGATTCATTCTCCTATTGTCACGACATGCTTGTTCATCCGCTGACTTCGGATATTTATGTTGCCACACGTGTCGGTGGTTTAATGCGCAGCGAAGACGGAGGGAATTCATGGATGCAGGTTTTAGGTGCCGGAAACGGATCGAAATACAATACCACAACCGACATTGAACTTACGGCAGACAATGAATTAGTGGTTTGTATCGGGAACTTTAATACGGATGGAATTTATTTCTCAGCCAATGGAGATGCCGGTAGCTGGGAACAAAGAATGAATGGATTTCCGCACTCAATCCGGCGGGTAGAACTGGCAACGGCCCCATCCAACGCTAATTACATGTATGCCATACCAACCAGTTCTAGCACTTCCGATTCAAACCGGATTGTCGGAGTTTATAAATCGGTTGATAAGGGAATGAGCTGGACATCGGTTTCCCTTCCGGGCGGTGATAAAAACTTTGCTAAAATTCAGGGTTGGTACGATCTCATTATTAAAGTAGACCCGAATGATGAAAAGGTTTTGTTGGTTGGCGGTCTCAATGTTTACAGAAGCCGGGATGCCGGAGACTCCTGGCAGCAGCTTTTCGAAGGGCAGAAGAATGTGAAGACAACGCTTCCGTATGTTCATGTGGATCAGCACGAAATTGTTTTTAAAAATTCGGATACCGTGATGTTCGGTAACGACGGTGGTATTTATATGTCGCCGGATATGCTGGCCGACACTCCTTCTTTTGTGAATCTCAATGACAATTACAACGTCACCCAATTTTATTCCTGTGCCCGGGAGAATGTTTCAGGTTCGCAAAGAATTATCGGTGGCGCTCAGGATAACGGTTCGTTGGGTTCTACAGCGAATGGAATTTCACCTTTTGATCAACTTTCCTGGGCAGACGGAAGTTATTGCAACATAAATCATAAAGATCCGGAGATCTATTTTACCACAACTCAGTATCAGCGGGTTTACCGGTTCAATCACGGGAATATCGACACCATTGCCAACCGCAAACTCAATAAAGACAATACCGAATTTATTAATCCGATTGAGATCGATCCCAATAATCCGGAGATTCTCTACCAATTGAGTGGAATCGGACTATGGAGAATGGATCATGCATCCACCGATTCGAGAACCGGATGGATACAATGCAGCCGGGCGTTCGGAAGTTTTACGGCGATTGGCATTTCTACCAATGTCGCGAACACCGTTTTTATTGGCAGGAACAGCGGTGGCAGAATTTACCGGATCGACAATGCTACCCAAACCGACGAGACATATTTCCCGGTGAGCGCCGACCCAACGGGATCGCTTCCATCGGCCGCGTATTGCAATTGTATTTATGTGGATCCCAAAGATGCGAACCACGTGATATCGGTTTATTCTAATTACGGTGTGGAGAGTGTTTGGGAAAGTAAAAATGCATTAGATGCCACCCCGATCTGGAAAAGTCAGGAAGGCGATCTTCCGGATATTCCTGTTCGCTGGGCTGCGCTGCATCCGAAGAATCCGGCGGTTTGCTACATCGCAACAGAAGCCGGCGTTATGATGACGAACAACCTGAATGACTCGAATACAAAATGGGTGTCGGTTAATACCGGACTTGCAAATCTTAAAGTCAATATGATCAGGCTGCGAGAATCGGATATGTCTCTGGTTGCTGCAACACACGGAAGAGGAATGTTCACAGGGAAAATTCAAGCGGACTACACGGTGAAATGGGAGGAGCGGGGGCCGATGAATGTTGGCGGCAGAACCCGAACTATCCTTTTTGATCCGAATGATCCGTCGGGTAAAAAACTCTGGGCGGGAAGCGTTTCCGGTGGTTTGTGGGTGGTGCGGAATTTTGATTCCATTCCGCATTACGAGGAAGTTGTAGCGTCTGAATTTAAAGTGTTTGTTGGCGCAAATCCAATTCAAGGCAATTTGCTTAGCGTATTTATTGAAAGTGACCGAGCAGAATTGGTGGAACTGGAAATTTACAACGTTTCGGGTCAGCTCATTTTTGAAAGAAGTGTAAATTCCGTCGTGGGCAAACTCGATGAACAGCTTGATGTAACGATGCTGCGATCCGGAATTTATTTTCTACGCGTTCATTACCGAAAAAAATACAAGACCATCCGCTTGTTGAAACTGTAATTATTTCCCGGCTTTAAAAGTGTTCTGAAATATCCTTTGGTACAAATGGTAAAGGAGTTCAAATAAACTGTATCGCTGGTTATGATACCAACGCAGAAATTTTTTCCGCTTTTGAAGCTGCCAACGATTTTCCTTTAAAACATTTGTTGCGGGCCCGTACGAAATTTCATTTCCCGGATTATTCCAGATCACGTTCAGCTCGGCAGGTTTAAAGTCGAGCCCAAAAGTTTTAACCGGATTTTTCATGGGTTTAATGGTCACCACATTTTTGGCGTGATAGAATTTCTTGGTGCCATTAAGATCGAATTCTGTAAAAACAGAATCCGGCAGCAGTTCTTTAAAACTTTCCGGTTCCAGTTCATACCACGCATCGTACTTGAGCAATGGTCGATTAGGAATTTTCGGAACATTGTCGTGCAGCGGTATATAGCATTGTGCGAGATGCCTGTCGTCTGTTCCCCTGAAATGCGCACCCTTTTCCCCGAATACCGTTAATCCGGAAATCACCGGAAACATTAAATACTTTTTGTTTGCAATTAGGTATTTCGTGAACCGCGATTCCCAGGCATGACTTCCATAACTGTCGAGATGTGGAGGATAATCCAGATTAAAACTGTTGTGTTTGTTCTGTAACCAGTTATAACAATCGCCGGCCTGTTTGCCTGTCATGAACAAACCATATGAAGAAATTCGAGTAAGTAAGTAATAACCATCGCCGCGATCAACCGGCTGAAAAGGCAACCGGGTTATCGGATGAAGACTGTAATTGTGAAGGCTGTATCCGGCACAGTCAGCATCCGAATTAATAAATTCTTCCACAAGTCGGAAACCTCTTCGGGTAATATAATGATCGTCCTCTAAAAAGAGATTGAATGCATAATCAGAAGCAAGTTTTAAACAGAATTCAACATGCTGATCAACGCCGAGATTGCGCTCCTGCCGGATTACTTTTTTTAAACCAAAAGGCCAGTTCCATTCTTCGAAAATGAAATCATGATCCGGATGATAGTTTCCGTCGAGACAAAGAGTTACATCTGCAACCGGATTGAGATTTTGACAGGAAGCATCAATTGATAGGAGCAATCGCCTGAATGATTCCGGGCGGTTGTAAGCAATCAGAATAATATGGAAAGGAGTGGTGCTCAATGCGGCAATATTACGATTTCAGTCCGCAAAAGATTTTTAATAAAGTCTATCAATTGCTGAATTCCATAAATTATCATTCCCCAATTCATCTTAAGTGAGGTTTACATTTGCAAACCACAAAAGCTTTGAATCACCGAAAATTAAAATCAACCGGAATCTGGAAAATGGCAATCCGCATATTCCTTCGTTTGCTTGGAATACGGGATTTTTTAATCTGTAATTTTTCGCTTTTAAAGCTAAATGCGGAACTTCAAATTAATAAATGGAAAGGCAAGAAGAACGACGTAGTTGTAATAATTTCCACTACAAAAACGTATGCGGTAAAAACAATTCCCGACTTGATAAAGGGACTTATACATTCGGGTGTTTCGGAAAATGATATCGTGGTTTTTGAGGGAGGATGGGATGTCGGGGAAAAGGTATATTCCGGTTCTGTTCCGGTCTATCATTGTAATCATAATTCATTTGATTATACCGCATTAATCGGGATATTGGAAATTCGTTCGAACCGAAAATTTTGTTTTCTTCTACACGATACGAGTGAAATTTATTCGGATCGTTTTTCTGATGTCTTGTATTATTCTTCACTTAAGGATGATGAATGCCGGTCGCTGAAAGAGCATCCTTCGATGAATATTGGTTTTTATCCAATACGTGAATTAGCCCAGCAAGCAACAACTTTAAAGGAATTAACAAACCGGGATTATTCGGAATCCGGCCTGCAGAAATTTAAAAAAACGGCTGTTGAAAAAGAAGATTCTATTTTTTTAGAAATCAGGAATAAGCCGTTGGTGAAAAAATTTAATCCGGTTGAATTGCTCGTTAATTACGGAGTTTCGGAAAGAATATGTGAAACCTATCCGTATGCAGGTTTAAAGAAGTTTAAAGCTAATAACAAAAGATCTGATTATTATGAAATAGGTGTGTAGAAATACCAAAAGCGATCGGGCTTTTAGCATCTTCTAAATCAATTGGCTGGGAGTACCTGACTATGATTTTTGATTACAGGTTGCAGGCGAGATATGCTTATAAAAAATCATGTTTCAAAAAAACGGTCTGCAATGGGTACAACGCGTTTAGTTACTTGTGATGATCCGGTGATCAATTCGATTTGCGGCTTCGTCAAAAAGTGTTTATCATGCGCGGGAATAAGGGCTTAAGCCCTTTTATGCCTTCAAGTTTTGCTTTATTCTTTTCCGGCATTTCCACCTTGCGAGAACATCAAAATCCCATTTCCGGCACTCGATACACGCGCCGATCGGGTTTTTATAACAGTCTAATTCAAAAGTCTTGGAGTAACCACAGCTATTTTTTGTTTATATGTTGCTGGTGAGACATACTCATGAAAAATCATGTTGCCCAAAACTATCCGTGATAGGTGTAATTTCTTTAGTCTAAAAAAGGTGATTGTCGATACAAGTTTTTCCGGTTTTTAATAGACGAATAATTTTTAAAATAAAAGGTAATCAGATGTCGGAATCCGGTACCGGAAAGTTTCCCTGTTATTCGATCATAAATAATTCGCGTCAACCACAAATTTTGGTCACTCAAAGGATTCAACAGATTTCTTTTTAAATAAGCTTCGTGTTTTGTTTTATTATTTCTAAGCGTTGATGGTGAGGATTTATGAATGATGACGGGTTCGGTAACCACTTTCAATCCAAACCCTAGCAGCAACAGGCGATCGCAATAGTTGTGATCTTCTCCGTAATGGAAGAAGAACGGGTCAAAACCACCGGTCTTTCGAATAATATCTGTCGGTAGAAACCAGGCGATGGCTGGAATAAAATTCAGGGATTTTGTTGAATCCGTAATTCCGGCTTTACTAAATTCTTCGTCGGTTTGATGATCATTATTCAAAACCATCGGACTTAAAACGCAATTCGGATTATTTATTCCCGCATTCACCAAATATTGAATGGCTTCTTTCTCTAAAACGGTGTCTTGATTTAATAAAAAAACGAAGTCGTAGTTCTCGTGAATCGATTTTATGAGACCTTTATTTGCCGCTCGTCCGAACCCCAGATTCCTTTCATTTAAAATGCATTCGACATTCATAAACTTGCGTGCAACCGAAACCGTGTTATCCTCAGATTGGTTATCGATAAGTAAAATTTGAATTTCAATACCGGAACCGGTTTGAGATTCGAAGGATTTCAGGCAATCACCAATATCTCTTTCCCCGTTAAAAGAAACGATTACAACAAGTATCCGGGTTTTTCTCATCAACGGCTGATGTACAACTTGCCATAACCATCCGTGAAATAGGTTGCAAGTCTGTCGTCTTGTGATTTGTCAACGTCTTTAATATCGAACCGATAGAGATATACTCCGTTCGCCAGTCTGTCGCCAAAGTCATCTGTTCCGTCAAATACAAACTGACTCAATTGCGGTCCGTAACTAAGTGCTCCGAATTCGTCCTGATCTATACTCCGAACCAGTTTTCCGGTGATCGTGTAAATATTTAACAGATATCGGGTTGGCAAAACTCTTCCGCTAAAATTATAGGCAAACCTACATTGGTTTACCATCGGATTGGGATACGGAAGTAATTCGGTTATTTCATTTTTATCGCTCACTTCAAAATCAATAGCGTATTTGGTTTTGAGGTTTTGATTGTCGGTTCCGGGCGAGTACAGAATAACCTGTATGGTATATTTTCCTGCACTTAAATTATTAAAACTAAATTGAAAGGTGGAAGGATCAGAGCCATTTTCCGCCACAAAATCAATGGCGGTATTCGTTGCAGAAATTGTATCGGTTTTCGAAGTGGATTTTTTAATCAGATATACGCTGTAATAATTTTCCTCATCAATTTTTAGATTCGGATGGTTCGACTTGCCAAGTATATTAATGCGGGCGTTCGGATTAATAATTTGTCCGTTAATGATTTGTTGATTGTCGAAATAGACTTCCAGTTGTGGTTTAAAATGATTCGGAGCAACATAAATTTCGTTCAGCACGCCGTTGTTCGAAAGATCTTTTTCCGGTTGAATTCCACCGGGATTAAAAATCGTAATAATCTGATGATTTCCTTCGATTTCAACATTTGGGTACTGATGCTTAAAATGCACGGAATCACCGGCACTTATTTTACGGAGCGTATCCCGGCTGGTAACCGGCGCAGAACCGTAAAAAGTCTGAGAACGATCTACCACAACACTGTCAAGCGGAAGAGCGGATATGTTGTAGAATACAGAATTAACCGTGTAATTTCCACCGATGTCAAAGGTGTCATTCGCCGGTGTTTCAGAATATGCAAAACCATCGGGGAAGCCGGTAAACCGAACCGTCCATCTTTCTATCTCAATCGGAGTTCTTTTCCTTTCGTCGTAAACATTCACTACGAGATACACCTTTGGATATTTGGCGGCATCCACTTCAGAAAGATCCACAACACTTTCGTTAAAATCTCCGTAGGCAACCAGATTTTCAATTCCGGATGTGTCAATTCCGAAAACATTTAATTCAAATTCATCCGAACTGTTATCACTCATCCCATGGAATTCTGCCGAGCCCCAGGATTTTGCAGGTCCGAAAACACGACTCTTATATGTGCCGGAAGTTTCCAACGGATACACTGCGCTAGTATAGGTTATAATCTGACTTTCGGGAGGAGTGGATAAGTCGGTAAGGTCGGCAGTTACTTCAATTCCTTCACCTGGATTTAGAGATTGTTTGCCATGGAAGATGTAGGGATAATCTTCTTTAAGCGAACGGATTTTTGAAGCCCCGAGATTTTCAAAAGCAACAAACAAATCTTCGGACCAGTCAACGATTCCGGTTTTGCCTTCATTCATCACAAAAATTTCGAAATCACCCGGTATTCCATTTAAGAAATCTCTGAGTGAATCCCGGTCTGCAGCAATAGTTGTATTAAACCGGTACAAACAACTCAGACTGTCTTTGCCGAGATATCTGTCTGTATTAAATGCGGGATCCCACGGAGCCGGACTCACCTGATTAAAGGTGTTTTTCTTTAAATAAAAACTACCGTCGTTCCGGTTTATGGCAAATACATTAAGCCCCGGCATGGTTCCCCACACACCCATATAAAGAATACTGGTATACGTTGCTTGTGTGCTGAACCAATAGGAAAGATTGGTTCCGGAAGTATACAGCCAGATCGGTGGAGTAACCCTTCGAGTGAACTCCATCTTCCCAGATTTCGGGTTTAAATAAATACGGTCGTGAAGATTGTTGTTGAACTTTTCAAAGTAGCCCTGAGACAATCCCGGCGTGGATCCAAATAAATACGCGAATGTTGTTACCGCAGTGTCGCCGGTTTGCGTGTTTACGATTGCAACATAAAAATCGGTTTTATTAAACGGTGGAATCTGAAGCTTATACGAATTCAAAACTTCAGAAGCATTAAATGTATATTCCGTCGGCACTCCGTTGAATGCGGAAGTAGTATCAATAATTAATTTATATGGAATCGGATTTTCGGGTTTGTAATATTCGGTAAACCAGATTTTAACTTCTGAGGTCGAAACAATTTCATCTAATTCGGGAGCAATTATTTCTAATTTATTTTTCCGGATAAAGATGTCTTTGAAAGTGATGTTGTTCTGTTCGCCGTCAATTCCGTATTCGGCAATGGTGTTGAACGGATCAATTAAAATCACAACGCGGTTTATTCCTCCGATTAATTTGTGCCGGTCTACAGATATAACTACATTGTCTTCGGTTGTAAAACCGGGAACAACCGATGTGTCGCGGCTTAATGTGTCGCTGCCGTTTAGCAAAAAAGTAATGGCCGTAAAAGAATCGTACGTAACCTTTCCCTGATTAAAAACCTTGTATTCGATATTGAATGAGTTCAGATCTCCGGTTGAAGTATTTATAGAAATGGTGGAGGCATCAGAATAAAAATCGGGTTTGTCCGGACTATAAAACCTCACTGCCGGATCTCCATGCAACAACATAACTCGCGAATGTGTAATGTTATAATCGTCGGAGAGATTCATATTATCAGCGATTGCATTTTGCATGATTTCACCGAGTGTTTTTCCGTAACTTTTGCGAAAGGCATTGAGATGAAAATTCCGGCAAATGCTGTTCAGAGCGGCGGTATAACCATAATATGATCCTGCAATCCAGGCGATGGCTCCTCGATCAGGTGTAAAAAGAAATTCCTCGCAAAGTGTTGGATCCTGTGTAAAGGTATTTCCTAAAATACATCCGTTAAAAAAATAAACCGGATATCGGTTGAGGTTGTGATATTCTTCGGCTTTTCCCATATCAACCTCCGTAATGGTACTGGCACCATGACCAAAATAGTTTACCATATTAACCCCTTCATCAACGGTTGAGGTTATTTTTTCAATGAGACTTTCATCAACGGTTAAAGCAGATTCTTTAGAAAATAAACGGGTGGTTCCGCCAAAAGAATCGGAGGCAATAATTTTTCCGTAATCACTAAGATAGCCGACCATTTTTACGTTTTCAGCTTCGTCGATTCCTCCGGCAATCTGCATTATTCGCTTTGACGTTATCGGATATAAATCGTGTGCTTTAACCTTTGTGAGATAATCGGTGATTTCCTGATTGGTGGTTGCGGGGACTCTACCGGTTGCCATAGACGGTCTTAAATCACTCTGGTCTAATGGAGAAGTGAAAAGATAATCGGATGGAGGATATCCGAGAGTCGGTACCAAATCGGAATAAGTGCGAACCGTGTAATTGCTAACTACGTCAACATAGTTTCTCGCTTTACCCAATAAAAGCAGGAATTCGGGTTTGGTTGCTTGTCGGTCTGACATATAATGAATCCAGTTTCTCAATGCGAGTGGATGATGGATTCCGTAATAAAATTCATCGTACAGCTCATCGGCATAAGCCAGTCCCACAACATAAGACCCGCCATCAGACGATTCCCGGTATTTACGATATTCCTGAGCTCCGCTGTCTAATGTAGAATTGCTGATCATGAGATACGAAATATCTGTTGGCTCTGATGAATAATCGCGGAAAGTCACCGGTAGAACCGTAACAATCTGAATCGCATCTGCTGCATCCGCAATAAAAATCTGATCTCCGGGATTCGGGTTACATCGAAACCGGAGCGCCTTTACATTCTTAACTCCGGTTGAAGATTCACCGGTGGTGAGGTTATAAATTCTGGGAGCCGTTTTGGTAGTCGGGTAATTGGCGAATTCCACCATCGTATTGGAAGTCTGAGCAGTAAACCGGAAAGGGGTGCTGCTTCCCAGATCGAATTTTCTCGGATAATCCATTTCAACCACCGAAACATAATGCCGGTCAATCGAGTTGGCCAGCGAGCGGAACCGGAAAGCGGTTGGAGACAAGACATACGTTTTGGGAATGGTGATATCTCCGGATCGAACCACGTTGTATCCACGATGTCGTTTAGAATAAATAATATTTTCCTTTCCCTTCACCACAATGGCCATTTGAAATTCATGGTTGTTCCCGTCTGCTCCGTAATCCGTTGGATCATTAGTGCTGATGGCTTCTACCCGTACAACCGGTGCCGGCCCCGCACTGTCGTAATAAGGTGTTACCATGCTGTAATTTCTGGGGCTTGACACTACAGCTCCACTTACGAAACCTTCACCGCGGGTGTATTCGGCGTAACTCCCGAGTTCTGCATATCGAATTCCGTCGAACCAACTTCCGCTCACCCACCAATACAAAGAAGAGGTGTACTGAAACCGGGCGTCCGGAGCTAAACCTGTGAAGTCGGTATTGGAGTTTTGCTGAAAACGTTTTCCGGGTGTGGAAGTGGTCCATGTAAGGAAATAAACGGTACTGTCCTGATAAAAACTGGTGTATGAATGAGCGCGTTCATCGAGATTTCTCCACAACGGAGCATCCAGTTCACCGTCGTTGTAATATCCGTAAAACTCAATAAAGTCGGTCGGGTCAAATGTTCCGTCAGATTCACCTTCAATGAGAATGAACTGTTCTTTTCCGTTGTGAAAGATCTGAATGTTTCTCGGATCAATAGACGCAAGCGGTACCCCGGCATCGGTAAGAGTGGAATAACTGAGACGGTAAAGTCCCTCCTTATTGGTTTTAAATTTAAAGTAAGTCTGATTGTAATTGATCCACTCGTTGCCGTATTGGGCATTTGCCAGTGAACAAATCAGAAATCCAAGTAGTAAAAAGGTACACCGTTTCATACCTCGAAATTGTATTTTAACTATCGAAAATACTAAAAGAAGCATTGCTCAACTATTCTCAAATCGCGCGGGTTGTCTATTATTTCAGAAAGATGATGTCATTTTATTTACGGATGAAATCCTCCCGTTTTTAGAGAGCTATTAATTCTATTTTTGTCGGCAAATCACAGTGAGATGAATAAGGTAGTTGCCAATGCCGATGAGGCTGTTCGCGATATTAAAGACGGAATGACACTGATGTTGGGCGGTTTCGGTTTGTGCGGAATTCCCGAAAATAGCATTGCCGCATTAGTTCGTATGGGAGTGAAAAATCTTACGTGCATTTCGAACAATGCAGGAGTAGATGATTTCGGAATCGGACTGATGTTGAAAACACGTCAGGTGAAGAAAATGATCAGTTCGTATGTGGGAGAAAACGATGAATTCGAAAGACAACTACTAAGCGGAGAACTGGAAGTAGAACTCATTCCGCAAGGGACACTCGCAGAAAGATGCCGGGCAGCCGGAGCGGGAATACCGGCTTTTTTTACACCGGCAGGTTACGGAACCGAAGTCGCCGAAGGCAAGGAAGTTCGCGAATTCAACGGAAAGATGTATTTGCTCGAACATGCTTTTGATTCAGACTTTGCGATCGTAAAAGCCTGGAAAGGTGACACCGATGGCAATCTTATATTTAAGGGAACAGCCCGAAACTTTAACCCGATGATGGCTATGGCAGGAAAGATTACCATCGCCGAAGTGGAAGAACTTCTGGAACCCGGAGAACTCGCTGCAAACGAAATTCACGTTCCGGGGATTTTTGTCAACAAGATCTTTAAAGGTGTGAACTACGAAAAGCGAATTGAACAAAGAACCGTTCGTCAGAACTGATACTTTTAATTCTAAATCACTAATTATTTAATCAAACCCGGATGTTGGATAAAAACGGAATCGCAAAACGAATTGCCCGAGAACTCAAAGACGGATATTATGTAAACCTCGGAATAGGTGTTCCCACACTGGTTGCTAATTATATTCCGGAAGGGATGCATGTAACACTTCAATCGGAAAACGGATTGCTCGGCATGGGACCTTTCCCAACCGAAGCGGAGGTAGATCCGGATCTCATTAATGCAGGAAAGCAAACGGTAACCACTTTACCCGGATCCTCATTTTTTGATTCGGCCACCAGTTTCGGAATGATCCGAAGTGGTCGGGTAGATCTTACGGTTTTGGGTGCAATGGAAATCAACGATCGCGGTGACATTGCCAACTGGAAAATTCCGGGTAAAATGGTGAAAGGAATGGGAGGGGCAATGGATCTTGTTGCTTCTGCTAAAAACATTATTGTTGCCATGATGCACACCAATAAAGCCGGCGAATCCAAGTTGTTGACTGAATGCACCTTGCCCATCACCGGATTGGGTTGTGTTAAAAAAGTGGTAACTGATCTCTGTGTTATGGATATCACCGACCGGGGTTTTGAATTAAAAGAACTCGCTCCGGGTGTAACGGTGGAAATGGTGAAGAATGCTACGGCAGGTAGATTGGTAGTGGAAGGAGAAATTCCAACCATGGAGATTTAATTAAAATATTTTTTGTAAAATTCCCATTCGGCCATCCGCATAAACTTCCTTCCATTTGGAGGAATCATGGTTTGTATAAACAGATTTTATCGCAGGCCAGTTTTCGTCCACATCATCAAGTGCCAGCCAACCATCTTGTTTCAGCAATTGGAGGCAATAACCCATTTCCTGATTCAGATAGGAAGCGTTGTGGTTTCCATCCAGAAGAATCAGGTCGAACTGTTCCGGTATCATTCGGGCTAATGCAGCCAATTGGTGAGAAGGGGCAAATTCATTTTCAAAGTGAATCTCCGGATTGTAATCACCCGAATAATTGCGGCCGTCGTTGCTCAAAGATTTGTGAAGAGAATAACCGTGCAGCCACAAAACATTTTCATTTAGTTGGTAATGTTCCATTAAGTGTTGGGCTATTTTGTTTGGGCGTTCTACTCCTCGGTGTGGAATATCAGGATCGATGGTAACTACCTGAACATGTAATCCGTTTTTCTTTAAGCCATACACCAAAGAAGACAGTGAAATGCCGACGAAGTTTCCAACATGTAACAGTTTTACTTCCCTCTTTCCTTCTGAACCAAAGGAATCGACAAGTCTTAAAATATTCTGCTCCGGAATACTCCCCGTCCGAATCTGAGTTTCTGGAATTCCTTTTCCCATCAACCAATGTATGGCTTCTTCGTAAGAGTATTTTGAATCGTGATTCTGGTTTCGTGCCGATTCTTTCTCCCTTTCGAACTGATTTTTATCAACCAGAAGTGATTCTTCCAATCGCGATTGCATCAGCTTTGTGCGGCGCCGACTGTCGATAAACAACACCAGCCGGTGGGGAAGTAAAGATTTGATAAATCTCAGTATGGATCTCATTGGTGATTATGGTGATATAGCCCTTAATTTTGCGGCCGAAAAGAGACTGTCTCTTTATTGACTGAATTCAAAACAACAACAATTATTTAAAATGAAAGTAAGTGTTATCGGTGCCGGAAATGTGGGTGCCACCTGTGCTGAGTACATCGCCATGAGAAGCATCGCCAGCGAAGTAGTTTTACTCGACATCAAAGAAGGATTTGCGGAAGGCAAGGCCCTCGATATGATGCAGACCGCTACCCTCAATGGTTTCAACACGCGAATCACCGGAACAACCGGAGATTATACTAAAACAGCCGGAAGCAGTGTCGTAGTGATCACCAGCGGTATTCCGAGAAAACCGGGAATGACCCGCGAAGAACTTATCGGTATCAATGCCGGAATCGTAAAATCCGTTTCTGAAAACGTTCTCGAACATTCACCGGAAGCCATCATTGTAGTGGTGAGCAACCCGATGGACACGATGACTTACCTCGCACTCAAAGCAACCGGACTCCCGAAAAACCGGGTGATCGGAATGGGCGGTATCCTCGACAGTTCACGTTTCAAATGCTATCTTTCAATGGCTCTCGATGCACCTGCAAATGATATTCAGGGAATGGTAATCGGCGGACACGGCGATACCACGATGATTCCTTTAACACGACTTGCCTCTTATCAGGGAACTCCCGTTTCTCAACATCTGAGTGCCGAAAACCTTCAGAAAGTTGCGGCCGATACTATGGTGGGCGGCGCAACGCTTACCGGACTTCTCGGTACTTCTGCATGGTATGCTCCGGGAGCAGCCGTAGCGTCTTTAGTAGAAAGCCTCGTTTTCGATCAGAAGAGATTATTCCCTTGCAGTGTTTACCTCGAAGGTGAATACGGACAATCAGGTCTTTGTATGGGCGTACCGGTTATTCTCGGTAAAAACGGTTGGGAAAAAATCGTTGATGTTAATCTCAACGAAGACGAACAAGCCTTGTTCAACAAATCTGCCGATGCCGTTCGCAATATGAATGCGGTGATCGACAGCATGCCGGCATAAAACACGACAGCTTCGACTGTCTGAATTGAAAATCAGAAATCATAAATAAAGGAGGAACATCTGTATCAGGTGTTCCTCTTATTTTTTAGAAATAAATTTTGAAAGCCGGCTACGGAATTCGGATGATGCTGATGGCGAGCCTCGTGTTTGCCGGCGTAAATCTGTGCGTCAAACTCGTTCCGCGAATTCCTGTTTTTGAGATTGTTTTCTTCCGGGCCATGATCTCCTTTCTATTAAGTTTTCTGATTCTGAAAAGAAAGAAGTTGCCGGTATTCGGGAATAATAAAAAGGTGCTTTTACTGCGAGGCATTTTCGGAACCTTCGCCCTTATTTTTTATTTCTACACACTGCATGCAATGCCGTTGGCGTCGGCAATGGTGATACATTATTTGTCGCCGGTTTTCACAGCAACCATTGCTCATTTTATTCTAAAGGAAAAGCTGCAACTGCGACACGTCTTTTTCTTTCTCATCAGTTTTGCCGGTGTATTTATGATGAAAGGATTTGATGCGCGACTTTCCTGGAGTGATGTTACCATTGGGGTTTTATCTGCGTTGGCGAGTGGTGCTGCGTACAATTGTATCCGATGGCTGAAATTCACAGAAGACAGCAACGTAATAATTCTCTATTTTCCGATGGTGGCTTTTCCGATTACCTTTATTCTGATGATGGCCAGCACCGGATTTATAATTCCCGAATGGAACGAGCTGGGTTTATTGCTGCTGATCGGAGTTCTCACCCAAATAGCGCAATATTTTCTCACCCGGGCTTATCAATCGGAGTCGGCAAATAAGGTTGCAGCTGTAACCAATGTTGGTGTGGTTTACGCTTTATTGATCGGCTATTTTGTTTTCGCCGAAACGTTCACAATCAACAGTCTGGCGGGAATGGCGTTAGTGATGATCGGGGTTTTGCTGAATATTTTCTGGAAACCGAAGAGGAACTTAGAGAAATCGTCGGCTTAAAAGGGCCATTTATTAAATGTTTCTCCACTTCCTTACACCAGCTTGTGGATTATTATTAAATAGAACAAAATGAATTGTGCGAATTGGAACCTAAAACAAGAATTGGAAAGCGTGGGTGGGCAGTCGGTAAGGCGGGATAGTGTCATTTGGTGGAAAATCGGGGAAAGTGCTTGTCACTTCTTTCGCCAGATTTTCAACAAATGAGAAAGGGTTAGGCAGCTTTTTTCCGACTTGATTTTTTGCTTACTTTTTTGTCAAGAAAAAAGTGGGAAGACAAGAGATTGCTCATCGAACCCCAACCAATTTACAATCAAGGTGTATCCAAACGGAGAAGCATTCTTTATTATTCAAAATTCCCGATTGTTTACCGGTCATTAATCAAATCGATACTTCTATGATTTAACAAATCTAAGAGTTTGAAAAGTCGAATCCGACCAGATCTTAAGTATAAAAATTCCTTTATTCAAAGACGAAACATCAATTGAATTATTTTTCTCGTCCAGCACACAGGTTAATAACAACTTTCCATTCAAATCGTAAGTCTCACAAATGGATGATCCGATTCGGGTAGATTCAAAATCAATATGAAGTGTGTTTATCACCGGATTTGGATAAACCTTCAAAATCTCTGAAATTTCTAAAGAATGGATTGAAACATATTTATGCGAGCCTATTATACAGCAGGTATTATTGAAGTAAAGACTTACTGAATCTGTTTCATCAAAAAGTGGTAAAAGGTTTGGCGGAGCATTTGGTGGCGGAGGAGTAAAAGAGTAAAACTCCTGAACACAGAATTTAACATTGTCTACATCGTTTGTTCCCTTCATTTTAAATACAATCGATGTTTTCAAACTATCTCCGGGATTTAGTTGTCTTGAATAGGGCCTCACAACAGGCAACATGCGCCAACCACCAAAATTTAGAGTTATTGAATACATATCGTTTGGGGAAATTGTATCCAGACCAAGATTTTTTATTCTAAGAATACAACTGTCGAAACCCGGACTGGTGAAAATATGATTACTTGCCGGACTATCAATGGAAATTGCCATATCGCAAAAACGATGGTTTTGACAAGAGGCTGAATTAGTCAAACCGAAAAATATACAAAACAATAAGCCAATCCCAATTTGATTCTTCATAGGTTGTTAGTTGGTTACAACAAATGTATTTTGAAATCTCAAACCGTTAAGTTCGGTGATTAGATAATAGACACCTGGCAACAGATTGTTAACCGGAACAACAAAGTTCTGATCGCTGCCTGAAACATTTGTAACCGTGATGATTTGATCATTTACAGAATATAATTTAAAGGACGGAATTACATTGGGATCGACATTCTGAAGATGGATATTAAGACCATCAGAACCACTGGAAAGCATATTGGGATTTAGTGAAACAGAAGGCAGAAATGGAAGTTTTAATTTATCAACTGAACTTGAATAATTGTGTCTCAGCAAAATATAGTAGGGGTACATCTGGCTACTATCAATCGTTGCTCTTATAACCGGGCTCCCATTATTTCTATCGCAGGTAAAGTATGAACACAAAAGGAACAATTTAAAATGATATGTATGATGATCGTTGGTCCAATTAACACCTATGGAATCCGAAAACACCTCTGAAGAATCTCCGGGTATAATTGTTTTTCCAACTTTAACTCTTCCAATTACTTCCTTATAAGGTCCCAGAATTTCATGTGAAATAATATACGTGAAGGAGTCTGTGGAATAAATTGTATCCTTTCCATAATTGTAGAAACGAAATGAAACAGGAATCTGAGCTGGAGAAACAAAAAGGTCTTCTGGTTTTGGATTAATGAACCTGTAACCAATGTTAACCTGTCTTATTTGACCAAGAGCGGAACATATAAAACCTTCTGCAAAACATAACAAAATAAAAATTCTTAAAATAATGTGTTTCATTCGATTAATTGGAGTCTTCTAAGATACGTTGGTGAATGTGGTTTATTACATCAATATTCTAACTCAGACATTGAAATGCGTTTTTGCTGAAAAATTATATGCCCATCATAGAATAGAGGCTGGCAGGAGAAAATTCTTCGGGGTATATCACGCCCGCAACCTATAAGCTAAAGCCCCAAAGATTAGTATTCGAAAACGTATGATTTAGAGAGTGCCAAAAAACGGATCGGCATCAGAATAACATGAAGTCACTTATTCCCAAAACATAAAAAGGCCACCTCTTTCGAAGCAGCCTTGGGGCAGGGCAAAAGATGGGTTTAGCGTTTATAATTATAATTGAACTTTTTACCGTTGGTCTCGAATTCTGTTTTTAGATCCGTTTCCGTGAGCGAAGTGATGTTCATTAAAACCGGATTACTTGTGCCGGTAAACGTGAGTGCATACTGACTTGAATCAGAGCCGGTGAATGCATAATTTCCTACCACTTCCCAGTTGCCGTTGCTTAGAAAAAAGAAAACTCCATCCTCGCTGTAAAGGTATTGTCCGGTACCATTACTCGTTTTTAAAGCTCCGTTTTCATACGTTTCATCAAGAGTCCAGGTTTGTGCGAATTTTTCGATCGTAGACATTTCAGCCGGAGGATTGTTCGTGTCGGTTGTAGTTTTTTTAACCGGTGTTTCGTCTTTGCAGGAAACCAGAATCAATAAAATTCCCGCAAGAAATAATGTGTAAGATTTAGTCATAATGATAATTGTCTTTTGAACTAAAGAGCTTTTCAATGCGAATTGTGTGGTATGTTTAAACCGGCATTTGACGAGACTTGTGACGACTGATAAACTGATTGTGACCAACAACCCGAAACCGGTGACTAACGACGAATTATTTTTCGCTTAACAGTTTGAGCACTTTTTCCCGATACGTTCGTCCGATCGGAAGTTGCCCCGAATTTTTAAGATTTACGGTAGTTGCTGCCAACGATTCTATTTGGCGGGTATTGATGAGATAAGATTTATGAATGGGTAAAAACAACGGTTCCGGGAGCATTTTTAAAACGGCTTTTAAGGCATACCGAACAATTAACGTTTTATCATTTTTTAGATGAAGCCTTGAATAATTCTGCATTCCGGAGATGTAAATAATGTCTTCAAAATTTACCTTCCGATGTTTGCCATCGCTTTTCAGAAACAAGAAATCCCGAACGGTTGATTTGTCATTTATTGTCTGGAATTCTTTTAATGCCTTGTTCGCCGCATCGTAAAAACGCCCAAACGAAACCGGTTTTAAGAGATAATCAACCGCATTTACCTCGTAACTTTCTAAAGCAAATTCCTGATACGCCGTGATGAAAATTACCATAGGAAAATTGATCAGCTCTGATTTTAAAATCTCCATTCCGGAAGTTCCCGGCATCTCGATATCCATAAAAATCAAATCGATATTTCCTTGTTTTAAGCATTCCATCATTTCATCGGTGTTTGATGAAAATCCCATAAAATCCAAAAAAGAAATTTTGTCGATAAATGTCTTAATCCCTTTGCGGGCAATGGGTTCGTCGTCAACCACAAGACATCTTATCTTATGCATCTGTATTTATTTTAATGCGAATGGAAGTTGAATAAACGTCGTTAATTCTCCCGTGTTTTAAAGACGCATCATCACCGTAAATTAGTTGCAAACGTTTTCGGAGATTTGATAATCCCAAACCTCCGGAGGATTTGTCGGAAAAGGTTTTTTCTCCGCAATTATTTTGAACTTTATAAATCAGATGCCCGTCTTCGCTTTTTAAGTTGATTCGAATAAAACCATCAGCATCGCCCGGTGAATACTTAAAGGCATTTTCTACAGGAATAATTAACAGCATCGGCGCGATCTTGAGGTCAGGGAAATCCTCAAATTGACTTTCTATTCGAAAACCAACTTCTTTTCGCACCTGCTGAATGCGGATGTATTTTTTGAGATATTCAATTTCGGAACGTACCGAAACCCTGTCTTGAGAACCTTCATATAGCTGATACCTCAGAATTTCAGAAAAATCGTGAATGAGTTTTCGGGCGGTTGCATTTTGTTCATCAATGGAGAAATGAATGTTGTTGAGTGTGTTAAAAATGAAATGCGGATTAATCTGCGCTTTCAGAAATTTGAGTTCGGTTGCAATCTGCTCCTTTTCCAATTCCTCTTTTTGTCTTTTGGCAAGCAATAATTTTTCGCGATACGAAGCCACGGTAAAACCAATTAATCCGAATGCGACAACAAGATAGCTGTCGAAAATCTGGTAACTTAAAGTGTCGAATATGGACAAGAAATGTTCGTTCATCGCACCCGTAGTCATATAAATCAAACGATGAAATTCTTTTAGAACAAACACGCCCGATACAAACAACAGCGCACCGGATGATGCCCAAAGGAAGTTTTTAATCCACTGTTTTTGGAGTAAAGTAATCCTGATTTGTGCGCGCTGATACGTTATAAAAATCAGCGAACAAACCAGAATATCGGAAATCGAATTGAAAATAATCTGAAGGATCTGCATTACCTCGAAATCCGTTCGGAACGCAAACCGATACGTAATAAAAATGATGAACAGAAGTAAACCGGTTTTAAGACCGCGACGAAATGATTGCATTGATTACAAATCTATTCATCCGTTTTTGAACCTGACCGACGAGTCAAATCGTTGGTCAGCGGATTTAAGTCGTTGGTCACATAAAGCTCAATTCCAATAATCGAATTTGTGAAATATTTATCGTCGGAATTGAGCCATATTGATTTATTGGAAAGTCCGGATAATTTTTATCGATGATTGCCAGCAAGAATTAATTTATTCAAGACGTCTCTTATTTCATTTTTAATCACTTCGTTGGTTCCTCTTATGTATCCATGATGTGTATACACTATGTCACCGTTGGAGGCACAGATTACTACACTTGGATAAGACCGCACACCCAAATTTTTACTGAACTCAGGCGAGAGAGCTATTTGAGGGCAGAAATCTGTTTTAAATTGTATCGCCTCGTTCCAGGTGTCTTCCGGGTTTAGTGCCAGAAATCCAACCGAAGATTGGTACTCCTCGCAAAGTTCATTGAGTACTTCGTCTATCTCCAATTTACAATAAGCACAGTTTTTTGTCCAGGAAATTAAAACAAACGGCTTATTTAATAAGGTTGAAAGCACAATAGAGGAGTCAGTATTCGTCTGTATCCGCTGATCCTCAAGGTTACCAAGAATTAGTTTATTCTTACCCTTGTTGGATAAATAAAAAGGCAAATAAAGATTTAAAACTATGGATAGGCCAATTCCAGAACTGATGAATAATATTTTTCCTCTGGTACTAACCTGAGGGACTAAAACCCCAATCAACGAAAAAACAAAAACGGATAAACCAATATACCAAAGTTGCAATCTCACGGAAAGGACAAAAACCAGGAAGGCCAATGGAAAAAGCGCATACGCGATTTTATCGGAAGTGTATAGTTCTCCCACCAACCATTTGGTGATAAATCCGAATAAAATAGAGAAAATAAAGAAGGCGATTATAATATTTCCCTCGGAAGTCTGCCACATCAGGAAGGCGTCATTGCCAATCAAACAAACCAGTCCTAATAAAGATATTTGTGTAAATCGACGGTAGTTCATATTTGTTCTTAATCAATTCCTTGATCCGGATTCGGGTTTAAGGCATCATGTTCGCACATCCCATCACACGGCCAAATGGCCATAAATCCGCATCCCATACTTGAACCATCGCATTGCGATTGGGCACAATAGGAACCGAAAAATTGGCAGGCCCCAAACACAGAACCGCGATTACAACCACATGGAGGAGCATTATTCCCACCAGAACCGTTGCCTCCATTTATAATGTAAGGATCTTGATTATCTAAGTCGTACAAGTTTAAAAAAATAGCAGTACCCAGAACATTACCGATAATGTCTTTATTCGAGTTGAACCAACTTACCGCAGTATAGAGCCGGAATGAATCAGATTCTGAGCTTGTCCAATCAAATATTTTGGTATTTAAAAGTGGAAGTAAAGAATTGATGGAATTTTTAACCGAGTCTGCTACCAAATTGCTATTAAGGCAATGGTTCATCTTGTCAATCCATAGTGCATATCTACCTTCCGGAGTTAGATTTCGCAATTCATTCCGCACTTCCTCCATGGACATGTTCTGTAAATAAGTGCGACTTGCAGGAGTAACCGATTCATTAGAAAATCCCAAAATATTAGCAGGACCTTCCTCCCTTTTTTCACTTTCAGAGCAAGCCATGAGCAGGGTAAAAATAGCAAGAGATAAAATTAATTTTTTCATGTTAAATTTTTTTTGATAAAGAAAGATCGTTCATCTCCTTTATTAATCATTTACCTGTTTGGAAAAAACTCAACGCCGTATTTTTTATACTGAACGCCGTCTTGAGATCAAAACTTTAACATTGATGATGCTGTATTCACCATCCCTGAATGTAACTTTAGCATTTACAAAAAAAAAGGTTCTTAGTAATACGTGATTTTAACTAAGCACTCTTGTTGTTGGTGTTATCAACACAAAACCGGACAATTGAACTCCGACCTGATTGCATAAGGAAATCAAACTTATTGGAATAGCTGGAGGTGATAACACCTTACGCGGGAACGTTAGCGATTAATTTACTCTTCTTGGGAATAAATTAAACATAGCTGCATTAGGACATATCAACTCAATTCGAACTCACTACATTCGGGATATCGCCTTTGCCAATATTGAGATCTTCGCTCGCTTCTTCTTCTTTAAATTCCATCACGAGTTTCAGTGCATCCGGAACCACATCGCTGCACAAAACAATCAGGCTGCCTTCGGTTGCATTGCGGATGGCGTATGTAATTGCTTCCCGTTCGCTTGGAATGATATTGATCTTTTTATTCGGATCCACATCGATGATTCCGGCTTTTAACATGGCAATTAATTCCTCTTCTGTTTTGCCACGCAGATTTTTATCCTGACGAATAATTACCTCATCAAACATTCGCGCGGCAATGCGTCCCATTTCGTTATTGTCTTCTTCGCGACGGTCACCGATTCCTGCAATGATCCCGACTTTCGGATGGCCTTCCATCTTATCGACAAACTGTTGAAGCGCTCTCATACCAGCCGGATTGTGCGCATAATCGAGCAAAACAGTGAACTTTTTAAACCGGAACAAATTCAATCTTCCGGGAGTTTGTGATGCTGACGGAATAAAGGATTCGAGAGCAGCCCGGATATCATGAAGTGAAAATCCACGAACGTACGCCGCCAACACAGCGGGCAAAACATTCTGAATCATAAACACAGCTTTGCCTTCGTAGGTGATCGGGATGTTCACCACTTTGGAAACCCGCATCTTCCATTCACCTTTACAAATCGTAACATATCCGTTTTCATATATCGCCGAAAGTCCGCCGACCTTCATCATGGATTTGATATGCGGATTATTTTCGTCTAATGAGAACAGCGCAACATTGCACTGAACGTTCTTTCTCATCGCATACACCAGTTCGTCGTCGGCATTGAGAATGGCATAACCATCGGGCAAAACAGTTTCTGGAATTACCCCTTTCACCCGTGCTAATTGTTCGATGGTCTGAATACCTTTTAAGCCGAGATGATCTGCTGCCACATTGGTTACAATGCCGACATCGCAGTGATGAAAACCAAGTCCGGCGCGCAATAAACCCCCGCGCGCGCATTCAAGTACCGCGAAATCAACGGTCGGATCTTTTAGCACAAATTCGGCACTTGCAGGTCCGGTGCAATCGCCACTCATCATCAATTGATTCTGTATATATACACCATCGCTGGTTGTGTAACCGACACGATATCCTTTTAGTCGTGCCATGTGAGCAATGAGTCTCGACGTGGTTGTTTTTCCATTGGTTCCGGTAATGGCAACAATGGGAATCCGGGCATTGGAGCCTGCCGGAAACAACATGTCGATCACGTTGCCGGCGACATTTCTCGGCAAACCGGAAGTGGGAGCGAGGTGCATCCGGAAACCGGGACCGGCATTCACTTCGAGAACAGCTCCTCCTGTAACTTTCAGTGGTTCTGAAATATTGGTTGTTGAAATATCGATTCCACAGATGTCGAGGTCGATGATTTTGGAAATACGTTCGGCCATAAAGGCAATGCTCGGATGCACAAAGTCGGTAACATCTTCAGCGGTTCCACCGGTGCTGAGGTTCGCCGTGTCTTTCAGATACAGAATTCTGCCTTCTTCTAAAACGTCATTCAGCGTAACACCCGCAGCTTTCAGCAGATTTTCGGTGAGTTCGTTTACTGTGATCATGGTCAGTACTTTCTCGTGACCGTAACCGCGTCGCGGATCGCTGTTCACTTTATCGATTAATTGCTGAACCGTTGATTTTCCGTCGCCGACAACATTTGCCGGAGTTCGTTTGGCAGCCGCAACTAATTTGTTGTCGATAACTAAAAGACGGTAATCATCTCCTTTAATATAGCGTTCGACCATTACACTGTTCGACACCTTTTTTGCCGCTTCGAAACCTTTCAGTGCTTCTTCCATGGAGCGGATATTCACGGTGATTCCTCTTCCGTGATTTCCGTCGAGCGGTTTGGTAACTACCGGAAATCCGAGGGATTCCACCACTTCCTTCAATCCTCTTTCTGTGCGGATTAATTCGCCTCTTGGAACGGGAACTTCCGCCTGATCCAATAAGTATTTTGTATCTTCTTTATCGCAGGCAATCTCAACTCCGATGCTGCTCGTCTGACTGGTTACAGTTGCCTGAATGCGTTTCTGATTGGCTCCGTATCCCAATTGACAAAGTGAATATTTATTGAGCCGGATCCAGGGAATTCCGCGACTTGCCGCTTCTTCGACAATACTGGCAGTTGACGGTCCGAGTCTTTCAGCTTCGCGGATTTCCCGCATTTCCTGAATGTCGGCCGCCAAATCATATTCGGTTCCTTTTATTAATGCTTCACAAATTCTAACAGAAGATTGGGCCGCAAATCTTCCAACTTTTTGTTCTTCGTAAGCAAACACAACATGATAAACTCCGTGTTCTCCATAACCGCGGGTTCTTCCAAAACCAACGTCCATTCCTGCGAGTGTCTGAATTTCCAAAGCGATATGTTCGATCACATGGCCCATCCAGGTTCCTTCTTTAACGCGTTTGAAAAAACCACCGGGTTCACCTTCACTACAGCGGTGTTCGTACATCGAAGGGAACATCGCAACGAGCCGGTCATAAAAACCATCCACCTTATCTGAAGGATAATCTTCCATTTCTTCGAGGTCGAGAGTCATTACGATTAACTTGTGTCTTCTCACAGACCAGTAATTTGGTCCGTTCATTACGTTTATTTCCCGGATGCGCATAGACGATAAAATTGAATTGTACCTTTGAAGCCGGTAATTTAATCAAATTATCCGCTGATTATTAGCGCAAAAGATTGTATGACGGATCGCACAAAAAGAGGGAAATTAATACCGATTGGAGGGAACGAAGACAAAGGGGCAGGAACGGATGAGAACTATACATTGGATTTTGTACAGCAGGGAATTCTCTCGCATGTGGTTCGAGAAAGCGGTGGAGTAGATGCAAAAATTCTTGTGGTTCCAACCGCTTCCAGTATACCGGAAGAAGTTGGAGAAAATTATCAGGAAGCATTTGCAATTCTGGGTTGCAGCGATGTTCGTGTAATTCATATTCGAAAAAAAGGAGAATCGGATCAACCGGAATTTCTTCACTTGTTGCAGGAAGCAGATTGTGTGATGTTCACCGGTGGGGATCAATCCCGAATTTCCCGGCGAATCGGAGGTTCCGAATTTTTCAGAATCATGTTAGACCGGCACCTGAACGACGAGCTTAATATAGCCGGAACCAGTGCAGGAGCAATGGCGATGGCTCTTGAAATGATTGCCGGAGGAAGCAGTACCGAAGCGTTTTTTAAAGGTGCGGTACAAATGAAAAAAGGACTCGGTCTTCTTCCCAAACTCATTATTGATACGCACTTTATTCAACGCGGTAGATTCGGAAGATTAACTGAAGCAGTTGCCCGTCACCCGCATTGTTTGGGATTCGGATTGGCCGAAGATACCGGACTTATAATTAAGGAAGGCCGATACGCCAAAGTGATCGGTTCCGGGATGGTGATTGTGATCGACCCATCCGGAATTACGCACAACAACGATAAAATTCTCAAAGACGGAACACCAATGACCCTGATAGGTCTGAACACGCATATTCTGTCGAACGGTGATACGATCGACCTTGAAACAAGAGCAGCCAAAGCACTCCCGATGCACGATAAATTTGAATGGGCTTAGTTAAATCCAGTCTTCGTAGATCGCAACCTTCGATTCTGATGAAGTTCGGTAAGCTCGATACATTCCTTCCGTATTAAAAGGAAGAGAAACATTTCCGTTCGCATCAACAGCGACCAGACCACCATCTCCTTCAATTTTAATCAGTCTCTTATTAATTACTAATTCGGAAGCTTCGGCTAAAGACAATCCTCCGAACTCCATTGCAGCTGAGACATCATACGCAACGACTCCCCGTATAAAATATTCACCGCTTCCGGTGCAGGAAACAGCGCAGGTATTGTTGTTGGCATACGTTCCGGCTCCAATAATTGGTGAGTCTCCGATGCGACCGAATTTCTTGTTGGTCATGCCGCCGGTTGAAGTTGCGGCAGCCAGATTTCCGTTTAAATCGAGGGCTACGGCACCAACAGTTCCGAACTTTCCTTCGGGATTGATGCTGTGGTCTAATTGAACAACATCCGATTCACGGGCTTTCTGCCATTGGTTGTAGCGGAGTTCATTATAAAAGTAGGAGGGAGGAAGAAACTCGTAACCCTGAGATCTCGCGAATTCCATTGCACCTTCCCCGGCGAGTATTACATGACCTGATTTCTCCATCACATCCCGGGCAAGTTGAACCGGATTCCGGATTCCGGTAACCATAGAAACGGCTCCGGCATTTCTGGATTTGCCTTCCATAATAGAAGCATCCATTTCATGCGTTCCGTTCGCTGTGAAAACACTGCCTTTTCCGGCGTTAAAGAGAGGAGAGTCTTCCAGAATTTTTACGCATTCAATTACAGCATCCAATGCAGAGCCACCGCTTTCAACGATGTAAAAGGCAGTGTCTCTTGCCTCAGATAAGGTAAGAATGTATTTCTCCTCTTCAGCTTTCGGGAGAAAGCCGCGTCGAAGAGTACCGGCGCCACCATGCAATGCAACAGCGACGGACTTCATATCTTCAGGATTATTTCGCTGCTTTAACGACTTCAGCGAAAGTCGATGGGTTGTTCATGGCCAAATCGGCGAGAACCTTACGGTTCAATTCGATGTTGTTGGCTTTGATTCCACCCATGAGTTTGGAGTAACTCATCCCATTGATGCGTGCACCTGCGTTGATACGCTGAATCCACAGACCTCTGAAGCTTCTCTTTTTCGCTTTACGATCTCGGTAGGCATAGCCCCAACCTTTTTCGATGGCGTTTTTAGCAACGGTCCACACATTCTTTCTGCGGCCAAAATATCCTTTGGCGTGCTTCATCATGTTTTTTCTTCTGCGTCTTGCGGCAACTACGTTTACTGAACGTGGCATAATTTAAATATTTGTTGACCGAGGCGTCCGTTAAAGGTTCTTAAGCCAGGCCAAGGTTAATGTTATTTACGATTTACGATTTACGATTTACGAAGTACGAAGTACGATTGACGATGTGCGATCGACGATTTGCGAAGTGAGAATGGTCTGATGTCCGGGTTTCACTTTTCGCTTTCCGATCTTCGCTTTTCAATTTTCGCTTTTCGTTTTTCAAATTTACTTTCCGATTCTCAGGAGAAACTTCACGTTGTTTTCATCCGACTCGTGTACCAAACCACTATAGGTAAGATTACGTTTTTGCTTCGTAGTCTTTTTGGTGAGGATGTGTCGTTTGTACGCCTTGTTTCTCTTTATTTTTCCGGAACCAGTGAGGCTGAATCGCTTCTTGGCACTGGAATTTGTTTTCATCTTAGGCATGATGTTCTATTTTTTCGGTGACAACATTATAATCATTTTCTTTCCTTCCATTTTCGGCATCTGCTCCAGTTTGGCAACTTCCTGAAGCTTCTCCGCAAATTGAAGCAGGAGTAATTCTCCTCTTTCTTTATGCACAATCGTACGGCCTCTGAAAAATACATAAGCCCTTACTTTGTTCCCTTCCAGCAGAAACTTTTCAGCGTGTTTCCGCTTGAATTCGATATCGTGATCGTCTGTGTTGGGCCCGAATCGGATTTCCTTTACAACAGACTTCGACTGGTTTGATTTAAGCTCTTTCTGCTTTTTTCTCTGCTCGTACAAGAACTTCTTGTAGTCCAGAATTTTACAAACCGGCGGTTTCGCGTTAGGACTAATTTCAACAAGATCCAACTCCTCCGCCTGCGCCATTTTCAGGCCTTCAGCGAGTGATACTATCTGTGGTTCACCGGTACCGACCAATCTGATCGGGTCAGCTTTAATATAGGTGTTGATTCTGTGTGGATCCTCCTGTCGTTTGGTAGGACCTTTAGCCTTAACTCTTTTCAAAAATTAATTTTCGTCTAAAACTTTGTTAAAAAATCCGGCAAACTCCTCCAACTTCATCGATCCCAAATCTCCTTTGCCATGTTGGCGAACAGAAACTTCTTCATTTTCTGTTTCCTTCTCCCCGACAATCAGCATGATCGGAACTTTGTTCACTTCCGCATCACGGATTTTTTTACCAATCTTTTCGTTCCTTTCGTCAACGAAGCCGCGAATATCGAGATTCTTTAGATATTTTAAAACTTTTTGTGCATAGTCGTTAAACTTGTCTGAAATCGGCAGAATAACAACCTGTTCCGGACTCAACCAAAGCGGGAAATTTCCGGCGCAATGCTCGATCAGAATTCCGATAAATCTTTCCAATGAACCAAAGGGTGCACGGTGGATCATCACTGGTCTGTGCTTCTGATTGTCGGCTCCCACGTATTCCAGTTCGAACCTTTCCGGCAAATTATAATCGACTTGAATGGTTCCCAATTGCCATTGTCTTCCAATAGCATCCTTCACCATAAAGTCGAGTTTGGGTCCGTAGAATGCCGCTTCTCCCAAAACCGTTACAGTTTCAAGATCCCTTTCGGCGGCAGCTTCAATAATGGATTGTTCTGCCATCGCCCAGTTCTCATCCGAACCGATGTATTTAGATTTATTCTCCGGATCGCGGAGAGAAATCTGTGCTGTGAATTTATCGAAACCGAGTTTTCCAAAGACGAACATCACAAGGTCAATTACGTTCACGAACTCTTCTTTTATTTGTTCACGCGTGCAGAACAAGTGCGCATCGTCTTGTGTAAAACCGCGAACCCGGGCAAGTCCGTTTAACTCACCGGATTGTTCGTAGCGATATACCGTTCCGAATTCTGCAATGCGAAGCGGTAAGTCTTTGTAGGATCTTGGTTTGAATTTATAAATCTCGCAGTGATGCGGACAATTCATCGGTTTCAGCAGAAACTCCTCATTTTCGTTCGGAGTGTGAATCGGTTGAAATGAATCTTTACCGTATTTATCATAATGGCCGCTGGTAACATATAATTCCTTTTTACCAATATGCGGAGTTACCACCTGATCGTAGCCGCGCTCGATCTGTGCCTGACGCATAAACTTTTCGAGACGTTCGCGAATCGCAGTTCCTTTTGGCAACCAGATCGGCAGACCAGCACCGACTTTTTCGCTAAAGGTGAACAATTCGAGTTCTTTACCGAGCTTTTTATGATCCCGCTTTTTCGCTTCTTCCAGCATGTGCAGGTACTCCGAAAGTTCTTTCTGCTTTGGAAAAGTGATAGCGTAAATTCGGGTAAGCTGTTTATTCTTTTCGTCGCCTCTCCAATATGCACCGGCGACCAGCATCAGTTTTACGGCTTTAATTTTTCCGGTACTCGGAATGTGCGGCCCGCGACAGAGATCCACAAAATTTCCCTGTTCGTAAAAAGTTATCTCGCCATCGTTCAACCCTGAAATGAGATCGAGTTTGTACGGATCTTCTTTTTCCTCAAAGTATTTTATGGCGTCTGCTTTCGAAACTTCGCTTCGCACATACGAGTTGTCTTCTTTGGCGAGTTCCATCATTTTGGCTTCTACTTTCGGAAATTCATCCGCCGAAAAATGATGTTCACCAAAGTCGATATCGTAATAAAAGCCATTTTCAATCGGGGGGCCGATTCCTAATTTTATTCCGGGATATAAAGCTTCTAATGCTTCTGCCATGAGGTGAGCACTCGAATGCCAAAAGGTTGATTTTCCCTCGGTGTCGTTCCACGTTAATAATTGCAGATTGGTTTGTTGTGGTAAGGTTCGCGTGGCATCCCAAACCACTCCGTTCACTTTAGCAGCGAGTACATTTCTCGCCAGACCTTCACTGATGTCCTGAGCAACATCCATTGATGATGTTCCTTCAGGGTAATTCCGGACACTGCCATCCGGCAATTTAACTTCAATCGAACTCAATTTTCTGCAATTAAAATTTAAAACCTGAAGAGAGGAGAGAATTAGTTTTTGCCAATACGTTTCAGCGCTTCTTTAGCGAGATTGAATTCGGGATCGATCTCAAGAGTGCTTTTATAATGCGTGGCAGCTTCGTCTAAATTTCCCTTGCCTTCATTACACAATCCCAACATATATTGGGCTTTTGCATAATCAGGGGCAAATTTAGCCGCGATGCGAAAATGTTCGATAGCTCGGTCTAATTTATTTTGGCTAAAGAGAATGTAGCCGGTATTATAATAAGCAAGAAAGTGCCCGGGGTTAACATCAATTGCCCTCTGATAATTGGCAATTGCCGAATCGTATTTCCCCAATCGCTGAAACAAATAACCTCTGCCATACCATCCTTCATCATTGTATTCGTCAACAACTGTAGCATTATGAAAATAGGCAAGTCCGATGGAATCTTTCTTTTCGCTGTGTAACTGTCCGAGTTGAATCAGAGCATTATAATCATACGGATCGATCTGAATGGTTTTCCGGAATTCTGTGAGAGCCCCGGTTGTGTCGCCGGTTTCTTTGTACAGCATTCCCATGTAAAAGTGAGCTTCCTTGTTTGAAGGATTTATTTCAACCAAAGAACTCAATGTTTTTTTACTGTTGTCGAATTGCCGCACAAACAAATAAAACCGCCCGAGCCCCAGCAGTGCCTTTTCATTTTTCTTGTCAACCTCGACTGCTTTTTCATAAGAGTCCAATGCTTTTTTGGTTTCGTTTTCGGCCATCAGAATTTCCGCTTTGCCAATGTGATAATCGGCGTTCTTCGGTTTTAGTTTAATGGCCGCTTCCATATCTTTCAGTGCCAGTTTAAACTTTTTATTTTTCGCCAATTCAAGTCCCCTTTTATAAAGCAGTTCATCGTTGTCTGGGTTGGCATCGATCATTTTGCTGTATTCCCGAACCACTAAACTCAATGTTGTGTCGTTTGCCATGGCACTGCCGCCCGAACCGAAAAATCCTCCGGAACAACCTCCGGTTCCTGTGATAATGATGTAAGTACAAGTGGCGATGATAATCGTTGTGAAAAATTTGCTCAATGGGATGTTAACTTTTAAATCGGTTTTTAAAATCATCTATACTTCTGGTGATAATCAATGTGTATTAAACCATCCGAATCCTTTGCGGATTTGATCTGCATCAGGCCACAAAATCTGACCTTGCCCAACCTTGGTTTAATGGGCCGAATTTCGATAATTTTGACCACTCCAAAACGAAAGAGCCCATGCCATTTTACCATCGGGCGGGAAAGATTCCGCATAAAAGACATACACAATTCAGAAAACCCGACGGCAGTCTTTACGCCGAAGAACTAATAAGCACCGAAGGCTTTTCTAATATTCTCTCATTGGTTTATCACTGCCATCCGCCAACGTTGGTAAAAGATATCGGAGAACCGGTTGATGTTCGCCCGAAATACATCGTGGAACACAATCTTCGGCATCGCAGTTTTCTCACATTTAGTACACCGCCAAAAGACGATTACCTCGATTCACGTGTGATACTAATGGGGAATAACGACCTGATGATTGCTGTAGCAGCACCTAAAAAAAGCATGACCGATTATTATTACAAAAACTCGGATGCCGATGAAGTGCTTTTTATTCACGAGGGAAACGGAACACTGAAAACCATTTACGGGAATATTGATTTTCGTTACGGTGACTATCTCGTAATTCCCCGGGGAACGATTTATCAACTCACGTTTAAAGATGAAAACAACCGGATTTTTATTACTGAAAGTTTCTCGCCGATTGTTCCGCCGAAGCGATATTTAAATCATTACGGACAGTTTTTGGAGCACAGTCCGTATTGCGAGCGCGATATCCGTCTTCCGGAAAATCTTGAAACCCACGACGAATCCGGCGACTTCAAAGTAATTATTAAAAAGTCGGGACATTATTATCCGTACACTTTCGCAACACATCCGTTTGACGCTATTGGTTGGGACGGATTTGTTTACCCGTACGCCTTTAATATAGAAGACTTCGAACCGATTACCGGAAGAGTGCATCAGCCGCCACCGGTTCACCAGACTTTTGAAGGACACAATTTTGTGATCTGTTCATTTGTGCCGAGGTTGTACGATTACCATCCCAATTCAGTACCTGCACCGTACAATCACAGCAATGTCGACAGCGATGAAATTCTGTATTATGTGGATGGTGATTTTATGAGCCGCAAACATGTCGAACGCGGTATGATTAGTTTACACCCGAAAGGAATTCCGCACGGGCCGCATCCGGGAACGGTGGAAAAGAGCATCGGACAAAAAGAAACCGGAGAGCTCGCTGTAATGATAGATCCGTTTTACCCGCTCAATCTTACCGAAGCCGCTATTAATTTAGAAGACAAATCGTACTGGAAAAGCTGGGTCGAATAATTTGAACTCACCTTTGTTTTAATTTGCCCGATGCGATGGGGTTTCATTTTGGGTTTGCCAACAGCATTGTTCAGTCTTTATCTGGCAGGTCGGTTTATGGTTCCGGTAACCCGTGATTTAATAATGGAAGTACCGGAGGGCGATGAATTTTTTCTGTTGGTTTCATTTATTATTTCCGTTTTAACTTCCGTGGCATCCGGCTTTTTAATGCTAAAAGCAGAAAAGGTGAACAGCATAAAATTTCTCCGAATACTGATGATTCTCGTAATTCTCGTTGCCGGATTTTTACTAACCTTTTTATTCATCACCGGCATTTTTATTCTATCAGTAGCAATCATTGCCGGAACCTATTATATGGTTACCTCTTTATTAAGAAAAGGGAACTACACATATACTTCAATCTGGGTTTGCAGCCTGATTAATATCGCATTTATGCTTCAACTCATCTTGTTTGAGCACATTTAATCCACATTTTGGGGAGTTTGTAAAATCCTTAAAAAGAATACTTTAGAGTCGAAAATAAGCATTATGCAGAGTCGCGATTTTCGATATTGAGTAAGATTCTGATTCAGTTTACAAAAGCATTATATGTTGTTAACATAGCCTTAACACAGCCGAAGTCCTTTTGCGGTGACTAAAGAACACACATAGAATTCATGAAAATCAAGTATCTAAATCGAATAGCTATCGCGGCAATAGCTATCGGAACACTGAGCTTTCAAGCATGTAAAGACAAAACCGACGATGGTGGAGAAGATGTAAAGCCGGTTGATGAAAAAACCGTAGTTGTTACTGAAAACATCACGACCAACACAACCTGGGATGCAAATCACTACTGGCAATTGGGCGATAGAATCACTGTTACTGCAGGAGCTACTTTAACAATTGAAGCCGGAACTATTATTAAAGGTGAGGCTGGAGCCGGTGCAAATGCAACAGCTCTTCTTGTTGCCCGAGGTGGTAAACTTATCGCTGAAGGAAAAGCTGACAAGCCAATCATTTTTACAACTGTTGCTGACGAAATCACAATGGATCAGGTAGCTGCCGGTAATTTCGCAAGCCCGAACCTCGACCCGAATATCAACGGTCTTTGGGGTGGAGTTATCCTTTTAGGAAAAGCTAAAATTTCTGCTTCAAACTCTTCAGGAGATGTTAGCGAAGTTCAGATCGAAGGTATTCCTACATCAGATCCTAGCGGATTGTATGGTGGAAGCGATGACGCAGATAACTCTGGTTCATTGAAGTACATTTCTATCCGTCACGGTGGTACAAACATCGGAGCCGGTAACGAAATCAACGGTCTTACACTGGGTGGTGTAGGTTCAGGAACTGTAATCGAAAACATTGAAATCGTTTCAAATCAGGACGACGCTATCGAATTCTTCGGTGGAATGGTTAATCCTAAAAACGTTGTTTCCTGGAACGTAGGTGACGACGGAATCGATACTGACCAGTCTTGGGGCGGTACACTCGACAACGTTGTTGTAATCACTCCGGGTGACAGAAGTTTCGAGCTCGACGGTGCGGAAGGATCAATGGAACGAAGACATACAATCCAAAACGGTTCTATCATTTGCACACTTGATGGTCGTGCATCTACTGACCTCGCGAACGTTGACCCGAACACAATCGTTACCCTTAAAAACCTTTACTACCAAAATGCTGGTGAAGGACAAATCTTCAATTCAGTTGTTGAAACAGGTGTAACATTCGAAAATATCTGTGTTGATGTTGCTGCTGCAGATCTCTCAATGCACTTCAAAAGCGGAGCTACAATTCCAGCCGGAATTACAGCTTGCTCTACTAAATACGCTGACATTTCCGGTTTCGGATGGACTTGGGCTAAAGCTGCCGGAGTTCTCAGCACACTTTAATCCTTTGAAATATCAAGTATCAAAATCTTGAATAAAGAATAAGGGAAACCCGGTTGATTTTTTCATCCGGGTTTCACCTTTTTTTAATTATCAATCTGTCTGTCTGTAATGAAATCACCACTAATTTTATTTCTTTTATTAATTTCTTCTGTCTTTGTCTCGGCCCAGAACGGAACCATTCGTGGGTCCGTAATCGAAGACGCAACAGGGGATCCAGTAATATTTGCAGATGTTCTTGTTAAGGGACATCCAAACGGGGCCAGCACCGATATTGATGGAAAATTTTCCATTAGCCTTGCGCCCGGAACCTACACTCTTGAAGTAGCTTATCTCGGCTATCAAACGTTGGTTTTAACCGATGTAGTCGTTAAAGCAAATGATGTAACGATTCTCAACGATCTCAGAATAAAAGAGAAGTCGGATGGAGAAGGTAACGTCATTCAACAGGTTACAATCAATGTAAAAACAAACAAGAACACCGAAGCTTCATTGATTACTATGAAGCAACGTTCTCCAACAATCCTGGATGGAATTCCTGCCGCAAAAATGGAATTGATCGGGGATCCGAATGCCGCAGAAGCTGCAAAGCGTGTTACCGGAGTTTCTGTGGAAGACGGCAAATATGTTTACGTAAGAGGTCTTGGAGACAGATACACCAAGACTATGTTGAACAACGTAGATATCCCGGGACTTGATCCGGATAAGAACTCTCTTCAGATGGACTTATTTCCGGCCAACCTGATAGACCGTATCACTGTAAGCAAAAATTTCTCTGCAGAATTACCTGCTGATTTTACCGGCGGTTTATTAAATGTTGAGACCAAGGATTTTCCGGATAAAAAGATTTTCAATGTTTCGATAGGTACATCATACAATCCGGCGATGAACCTGAATAAAAATTATATTTCTTATCAGGGAGGTAAGTATGACTTTCTCGGTTTTGATGATGGCTCCAGAGCATTGCCCGACGGTGCCGAAAAATCGACAATTCCTACCCCGATCAGCGGTTCAAAATCTCAACAGGTTAACGACTTTGTAAATAGTTTTAATCCTACACTCGGAGGAACGAGACAACGAAGTCCTCTTGATTTTTCTGCCAGTATCACTTTTGGAAATCAGATCAGCCTCACTAAAGGCGATTCTATGCCAACCGAAAAGGATCCGAAGCTGGGTTATATTTTCTCTTTATCCTACAAAACTGATTACAAGTATTATAGTGATGTAGCGTACGGAGAATTTCAGAGAAGTCAGAAATCAAGTGTTTACGACATGGTTCAGGCGAATATGCAAACCGGAGGAATGGGCGAGCATAATGTACTGATCGGAATGCTTGGTGGTATTGCGTATAAAACCAAATTGTCGAAATATCGATTTACGGTTATGCTGCTTCAGAGCGGAGAAAGCAAAGCCGGAATTTTTGAAATAGACAATGCCTCGGAGGCAGTAGGTCAATCGGGATATTACGCAATTTCCAATAACCTGGAATACAACCAGCGAACGCTCGCAAATGTGTTGCTTCAGGGAAATCACGTAATACCTAAAAAGGGATGGGAAATAGACTGGAGAGTTTCACCTACATTGTCATCTTCAACCGATCCTGACATTCGTAAAACCGCCTTTACTTATGCTTCCAACGATACATTCTTTTCGGCAGGAGCCGGAGGTAACCCTAGCCGGATCTGGAGATCACTCACTGAGATTAACGTAACGGCAAAAGTGGATTTCAAAAAAGAATATAGTTTGGGTAAAATGGATTCAAAACTCAGATTTGGTTTTTCCGAAACATATAAGAAAAGAGATTACGAAATCATCTCTTTGTTTATGCAATTCTTCGGGCCTCAAAACTGGAGTTCAACCGATGTAAATCAGGTACTGAAACCGGAATATGTTTATCCTAATGCCCCGAATAAAATTTACTACCAAACCACTACGATAAGTCCGAATCCAAATGCATATTCATCCGATGTAACGTGTTCGTCAGGTTATATTTCTAATGAATTTCAACTGAGTAAAAAAGTTAAGGCAATTGCAGGGTTAAGAGGTGAATATTATCTTCAGCATCACACAGGTCGCGATCAGGCCTGGGCTCGCGGCGATCATGTAAGCGGTAAAAATCTAGATGATACCATCGTTATTAACCAATTCAACCTATTCCCTTCCCTTAACTTCATTTATTCTTACACCGAAAAATCAAATCTCCGATTTACTTACGGAAGAACAACTGCAAGACCTTCCTTTAAAGAATTGTCTTTTGCACAGATTCTTGACCCGATCACCAACCGCTTTTTCAACGGAAGTTTATTCCAGTATTCATCATGGGCTGGCAATCTGGTTCCAACCATGATCGACAATCTGGATGCTCGATGGGAAATGTTCCTCAAACGAAATCAAATGTTCTCGGTTAGCGGATTCTATAAAATGTTCACGAACCCGATTGAAATGGTTCGTATTCCGGAACAACAAACCACAACGGAATATCAGCCGAGAAACGTGGGTAATGGCAAATTGCTCGGAGTTGAAATTGAAGTTCAGAAGAACTTTGACTTTATTCATCCGGCTTTCCACAAGTGGAGCTTTAGCGGAAACTTCACATTTGTGCAGTCACAGATCGACATGACTTCCACCGAATACAATGCCCGAAAACAGTACGAAAAAGAAGGTCAAGATGTAGGTCATACAAGACCAATGGCCGGTCAGTCGCCTTGGGTTGTAAACGCAGGAATTAGCTTTAACGATTATGAAAACGGCACGAATGCAGGAATTTTCTATAATGTTAAAGGCCCTGCTTTATACATCGTTGGTGGAGGATTGTTCCCGGATATTTATTCTGAGCCGTTCAACAGTTTGAATTTTAGTTTTAATAAAAAACTTGGTAAAGAACAGAAAACACAAATCGATTTCAAGGTTTCAAATATTTTGAACGATAAACTGGAAGCTTTTTATAAATCGTACAAAGCCGACAAGCAAGTGTTCAGCAGTATCAATCCCGGACGTTCGTTCAGCTTTGGTATTAAACATTCCTTCTGATTTTAGAAATCAGATTATATACGTCACAGACTGATTATTTTGATAATTTGTTAGAGCCATCCGGAGAAATCCGGGTGGCTTTTTCACTTGTTCCTGAATAATGCACTCTCAAAAATGAAATGACCGGAATAGTTCGGTTTGAAGCAATTTCGGAACAACAAAAGACTAATTTTGCCGACCCATTAAAAAAGCATGCAATCCATTCGAAATATTGCCATCATAGCGCACGTCGATCACGGGAAAACCACATTGGTTGACAAAATCATTCAGGCTTGTAAAGTACTGGACGATCGAAAAGAAACCGGTGAGTTAATTCTCGATAACAACGATCTGGAGCGAGAAAGAGGAATTACCATTCTTTCTAAAAACGTTTCCGTTCGATATCAGGATGTTAAAATCAACATCATCGATACACCGGGTCACAGCGACTTCGGTGGCGAAGTTGAACGCGTTCTCAAAATGGCAGACGGCGTAATTCTGCTGGTTGACGCCTTTGAAGGTCCAATGCCGCAAACGCGTTTTGTGTTGAGCAAGGCTGTTGAACTGGGACTAAAACCCATTCTGGTTGTTAACAAAGTCGATAAGGAAAATTGTCGTCCGGATGAAGTTCAGCAAGACGTTTTCGAACTCATGTTTAACCTCGATGCAACCGAAGAACAACTCGATTTTGAGACTCTCTTCGGCAGTTCAAAACAAGGTTGGATGTCGTTCGACTACAAACAACCCACAGATAATATTTTCCCGCTGCTCGATACCATAATTAAGGTAATTCCGGAAGCTCCGTACAGAGAAGGAAGTCCGCAGATGCAAATAACTTCCCTCGATTTCTCAAGCTTTGTCGGAAGAATTGCGATCGGACGGGTTTTCAGAGGTGATCTGAACGTTGGTAAAGATTACAGTCTTTGTACTAAAGACGGGAATTTTAAAAAGGTTAGAATTAAAGAGCTCCACGTTTTTGAAGGACTCGGAAAAGCTCCGGCTACCAGTGTGAGAAGCGGAGATATCTGTGCGATCACCGGCCTCGACGACTTTGAAATTGGTGACACAATTGCTGATCTTGAAAAACCGGAAGCACTGCCCAGAATTAAGGTAGATGAACCTACGATGAGTATGCTTTTCACGATTAACAACTCACCGTTTTTCGGAAAAGAAGGAAAATTTGTTACGTCGCGACATCTCCGCGACCGCTTGTATAAAGAAACAGAAAAAAACCTCGCACTGCGTGTTCAGTCAACGGAGAGCGAAGATAAATTCATTGTGCACGGCAGGGGAATTCTCCACCTGAGCGTATTGATTGAAACTATGCGACGGGAAGGTTACGAATTGCAGGTAGGAAAACCTCAGGTAATCACAAAGGAAATCGACGGTCAGGTTAAAGAACCTTTTGAAACGCTCGTAATCGACGTGCCGGAAGAATATTCGGGAAAGGCCATTGAGCTTGTTACCATGCGAAAAGGAGAACTTCAGGTAATGGAACCCAAAGGGGATGTTCTGCATTTGGAATTTGATATTCCGTCGCGAGGTATCATCGGTCTTCGAAATAATATTTTAACTGCAACCGCCGGAGAAGCGGTTATGAATCATCGTTTCCGCGGATACGATGTTGTAAAAGGTGATATTCCGACACGACTCAAAGGCTCTTTGGTGAGTATGGAAGAAGGTCAGGTTTTGGCGTACGCACTGGATCGTGTTCAGGATCGCGGAAGATTTTTCGTTGAACCGGGCGAACGAATTTATAAAGGTCAGGTAGTTGGGGAACACAACCGGAACAATGATCTGGATCTCAATCTGATCAAAGGGAAAAAACTCACCAACATACGCGCATCCGGCACCGACGAAGCGGCCAAGATCGCTCCCAAAGTGCGCTTCTCTTTGGAAGAATCTATGGAATACATTCGGGAAGATGAGTATTTGGAAGTAACACCGGAGAGTCTCAGAATGCGAAAAATCAATTGATAACTACTGACGAATGCTGGAGAAACTTGATTTAACCAAATCAATTCCGTTGGCATTGTCAGTTTAAATTGGGGAATTGGAGAATTGGGGAATTGGAGAATTGGGGAATTGGAGAATATATTTTTCGAACCGTTAACAATAAGAACGTTTTGTGCGTGCTGAAACTGCAAGTACATCTTTTCAAAAAGCAGGAATTGCAATGTTTTTATATTGTTGCTATTTCTAATTTTATTTAAGTTTAGCTCTTGTAGTTTTTCTGATTGAACCAATTAGTTTGAGCAATTCTTCAACCGATACTGTTAGTCGGTTCAATTCTGGATTTTTGGATTCGGAAGTTGCATTAATAATTCTTAACCAGTAATGAGTTTCTCTTGCTTCACGATAAGCAATACTAATTTTGTGGAAGAATTCTTTTCTCGATTGAGACCCCATTGATTCTTCGATATTGGCACCGATCGACGTTCCCGATTTGAATAATTGATTCTTTAAAACTTCCGGTATTTCGGATCTTTTCTTGTTTTTGAGGTAATTCAAGAGGTTGACTGAAAACGCAAAACTTTTTATCAAAACCGGGTTGGAATCTTCCATCTTGTTAGAATTAGTCTATAAAGGAACCCTGAATTTTACGTTTATTATAGCATTGTAAATGGGGAAAAATTTAACGCTTAAAATTTCTGACTAAGCGTACAGACCTTATTTGTGTATTTTAATTAAACGGCTTAAGCTGACAACACGGATCGCCTAATTCTTCGTCACCCAATTTAAATGGGCTTCTTCATTTGGATAATAATTAATGATGGTAAAAGGCAGGTTTATATAGCCGAAAATTTCGATTCGAAAGAATGAGATTCTGAAACGCGTGTAGGATGACCATCGATCGAACATTTACCAATTCTCCAATTCACGAATTCCCCAATTCAAAAGAGTTCCTTCACTTTGTTCAGGACGACGTTGTCTGTGCTTGTAACAAAGGATTCTTCGTTACACTCAGAATTTCAACTAACTTCCATGGCAAAAGGTACTGCATCGAGTTCAGGATGATCTTCGAATGAACATTTACCAATTCTCCAATTCACGAATTCCCCAATTCAAAAGAGTTCCTTCACTTTGTTCAGGACGACGTTGTCTGTGCTTGTAACAAAGGATTCTTCGTGACACTCAGAATTTCAACTAACTTCCATGGCAAAAGGTACTGCATCGAGTTCAGGATGATCTTCGAATGAACATTTACCAATTCTCCAATTCACGAATTCCCCAATTTAAAAGAGTTCTTTCATTTTGATGATTAGTTGGCTAATCAAAAAAAAGAACTAATTCGTAATACTCAGCTCAGATAAACACTTAAATCTTTAGTCACTATCTCAAGTCCTGATTGAAATTTACCCAGCTAGTCAAGCGTTAAAACCTACCAATCCCATTTTTTTCATTCCTTTAATTCTTTTCATTTCTTAATTCTCCAAAGAACTCCTGCCATAATCCATCTACCCGGCATTTTGCTGCCGAGGATGTTTTGATACTGAACATCAAAAGCGTTTTGGATTTGAATATTTAAACCGAATTCGGGAGTGATCATATAGCCGATTCTGGAGTTCCAGAGTGTGTAGGTTTTTGCAAGTACCGTAGCGATTTCAGGTGCAATTACACCGAGCCGTTCTTTGTATAAAGTGGTTACGGCAAATTCAAATTTGTGAATATTTAATATGAGTTTATTGGTAATTAAATGTTTGGCGTGACTTGCTATGTAAACCGAAACAACATCATCCGCATTGCTGGTATTTAAATAAGTGTAGCCCAGATTCCAGATTAATGATGTTTCAGAATTAATTTTTTTTCGCAATCCCGATTCGATTTCGAAACCGTATGTCTGAACCTTGGTGACGTTTTTCGCGAAATAATAATCGGCTCCGGGTTGAAGACTTCCTACTGAGCTTACCGACCCGATTTCCGATTGATTGGTTAAAACATAGTCAATGAGATTACCCGACTGACGAACAAAGCCGGTTGCTTTTACCTGCCAGTTCTTAACGATCGTATAATTTAATCCCAACTCTTCCGACCAGCTTCTTTCGGCAACCAGATCCGGATTTCCGAGACTTCTTCCCGGCGTTAAATTTTTTAAACTGTTCGAAACAAACCGTTCGGTATAATCGGCTGCCCGGATACTTTTTCCGGCTGAACCCCGGATTACTAATTTATTTTTTACATACGAAACATTCACCTGCGGAGAAAATTCAAACTGATAATTATTGTCGTAATCTCCGCGAAGGCTGGTCGTAATATTCAAACCATTGTGACGGTAAACGCCCATGACATACGCTCCGAAATGATAATTTTCGTGATCGCCGCGATCCGTACTTTCAATTTTTCGTTTGTCGGCTTGCAGCCCGCCTTTAACCGTAATATTTTTATCCAACTGAATCATGTGATTCAACGTAAGATTTAAAAACTGACTGGTGTGGATATTCGTTGAAGCGAAATCCGGACTGAACATAAAAGAATCGGTGTTGTATTTATACGCGATGTTGAGATCGGTTAATGTTTTGGCGGTTTGTTTCTGCAGCCGCATTTGATTCCAGAAATTGGTAACGCGTTCGGTGGATTTATCGAACGGACTTGTTGTATAAAAATATCTGGCTCCGAAATCGCGGAAGTCGAATGAAGACCGGATATGAAGACTGTATTGATCCGAAAAACGATAGGCGAAAGAAGCACCTGCCGAGTAATTGTTGAAGTAATTATTATAGGATGAAAGTGTGGTTGCCGTATCAAGAATTTTCGCCGGAATAAATTCACCATCGGATTGATTAAGCATAAAACCGGCACCGAATGTTACCTTTCCACTTCGATAATTAAAACCCTGATTGGTGGAAGTAAGCCTGTGCTGGCCCCGGTTGAGATTTCCGGAAACCTCCATTCCGTCTTTCTGATGTGAAGCCGAAAAAGTTTTGGTGATCACATTAATAACACCTCCGACTGCATCCGCTCCGTAAATGGCTGCGGCAGCTCCGCGAAGAATTTCAATTCGCTCGATTTCTGCCGGTTGAATCGGGATATAACTGTTGAAGTGACCGGTGAGGGGATCGTTCATTTTCATACCGTCGATTAAAACCAAAACCTGCGTGAAAGTGGAACCGCGCATGAGAATGTCTCCCTGTGTTCCGAATCCGCCTCTGGATTGAATTTCAACACTGGTAATGGTTTGCAGAATTTCATCTAAGGATGTTGCTGGTAAAGACTGAATTTCTTTGGCTGTGATTACAGTTATGTTCCGGCCGGTTTCACTCATTTTTAACGGAACCCGAACAGTGGAAATATCGATTGTGTCTAGGTCGTAATCAACCTGGGCCATTGATATTAGAGCTGATTGTATGACGAATAATGTGGCAACTATTCTTTTCATTTTAGCAGTGCATTTTTGATTGAGGCCGCGAAAGTAATCCGATTTCTTATGGTAAATAAAATGTGATGGATATCTTGAAAGGTGTGAATCTGACACTAATTAGCTTTCAAAATGAATCTCACTTTTATCAAATGAATTTTTGGGTAAGCTGATCGATTACTGTTGAACTTACGATTTCTGTAACACCGGTTTCCGTTCAATTCTTCTAATTTTGGCCGCAAACAATATTTATATGTCAGTACGAAATCTTGAACCCAAAGCCGTCTGGAATCATTTTGAAGATTTGAATGCCGTTCCAAGGGCTTCCAAGAAAGAGCAGCGGGTAATTGCTTTTATAAAATCATTCGGAGAAGGTCTGGGTTTGCCAACACATGTTGATCCGATCGGAAACGTAATAATTACCAAACCGGCTTCTGCAGGAATGGAAAACCGCAAAACTGTGATTCTTCAGAGCCATCTCGACATGGTTCACCAGAAGAATGCAGATACCGATTTTAATTTTGATACAGACGGAATTCAATCGTACATCGATGGTGATTGGGTGCGCGCAAAAGGAACAACTCTCGGAGCCGATAACGGAATGGGAGTAGCTTCCATAATGACTTTACTGGCATCTACAGATATTGCTCATCCTCCGTTAGAAGCACTTTTTACCATTGATGAAGAAACCGGAATGACCGGTGCTTTTAATCTGGAACAAGGTATTCTGAAAGGTTCTATTTTATTAAATCTCGATACGGAAGACGACGATGAATTTTCGATTGGATGTGCCGGCGGGATGGATACAAATTCCGAAAAACACTATCCTTTACATCCGGTTTCAAAAGGTGTTGCGTGGAAGATCACGGTTAACGGATTAAAAGGCGGACACAGCGGTGTAGACATTAATCTGGAACGCGGAAACGCTAATAAAATCATGAACCGGTTGATGTTCAATCGCGATGTTCAAATTGTGTCGATCAACGGAGGCAGTCTTCGAAATGCGATTCCACGCGAAAGTTTTGCGGTAATAATTGCCGGAGAAAATTATAAGAGTGATGTCGCTTCTTTGGTTGATGAAATTAAAGCAGAATACACGGCGGAAGATCCGGGGCTCAACATAAATATTGTTCAAACGGAAACTCCGGCTAATGCACTGAGTCTGGAAGATAGTCGGGAAATTATTGTTGCCTTATACGCTTGTCATAACGGAGTTTTCCGAATGAGCCGCGCGATTCCCGGTTTGGTGGAAACCTCTTCATCTCTCGCCCGCGTAATTGTGGAAGACGGAAAATTTGTAACGCAAAGTTTGCAACGCAGTTCGTTGGAAAGTGGAAAATGGGATGTGGCGAATACGGTTGCTGCACCGTTCCGACTGATCAATTGCAAAGTAGAACAGGGGGGAAGTTACCCGGGTTGGGCACCAAATCCGAAATCGGAAATTCTCGATGTGATGGAGCACCGCTACGAAACCTTATTCGGGGAAAAGCCGCACGTAATGGCAATTCACGCCGGACTCGAATGTGGAATTATCGGAGAGCGATACCACGGCTTGGATATGATTTCTTTTGGTCCGACCATCGTTGGTCCGCATAGTCCGGATGAACGTGTTTCTATTTCTTCGGTTCAGAAATTCTGGAAATTCTTGTTAGATGTATTGGAACATACCCCGGAGGGGAATTAATAATGAAAAGAATGAAAGGAATTAAGAATTACTGACGAATGCCTTTGAAAATACCATGTAATAACTTGCTGGCGGAACGGCATTGTCAGCATAAATTGGGGAATTACTGACGAAAGCCGAAGTGCAATTTTGTTGAGGCATCATACTCGCACGGCATTGTCTGTATGAATTTACTTTATTTCAGGATTTGATTTTGTTGTAATTGTTAGCAATAATTACCGAGTCACCGGACTATTATTTTTTTGAATATTCTTTTGCCGGTTTGTGAATTAAAATATTCTAAAAAGTAAATACCGGAATCAAGATATGAAATGTCGATTCTGGTTTCTGGCTGAGGAGCACTTTGATAAATAACACTTGCTCCATTTACATTGAAAATTTGGAGTATATCATCTTGGTGAGGTGAGATTGGGATTTTGACCAAAATATAATCATCTGCGGGATTTGGATAACAAATAAACTCCTCCGATGAAGAATTAAGAGAGGCATCTAAAATGCATGAATCCCAATAAAATTGGTGATTATCGAAATACATTGTTTGTGTGTCGGCGGAAGTACTGCCATAAAATAAATTAATGAAGCCAGCTTGATTATAATCGAGTCGATATTCAGAAGTAAATTGAGTTTTTTCACCATAGCCTGAACTGTCAATCAATGAAATTTTATAACAATCATCAATTGGCAAACAAAGTGAAGTATGGCAGCTTCTGTATGTTGCATTGCTGGATGTTATATCTATGATTTTACAAACATCAATCAGTTTTTTATGTAAGAATGTTTCGGGGGAATTTGTGCCTTTAATATCAACAATAAACGTAGAAGGATTTGCAGAGATATTCGGATTGAATGATTTTACTATTGGTGTTTGGAGATTAAAAGAAAATTCAAACTCATTGTTCAAACAGGTTTGGTACACACAACTGCCATCATTGACATTGGCTTGAGGATTAAAATTTGATGCGGATGAATCTGTGCATCCCCTAATTTGAAGACCGGAAACAGGTTCACTAAGACCATCAGTTGTAAAGAGGTAATTCACTGAACTTATTCCCATGGTGACCAAATCAACTTTATTTGAAATCGGTATTATGTTAAAAGCCCTTGCTGTTGGATTAATATAACTAACATTGATATATTTCATAAACTCAGAAAGATCAAGAAAATCAGAGATGTTCTCATTTTTGTCGATTCTGAAAAACAGCAACTTACGAGGTTGTCCCATTACCTCTATGTATGTTAATACGTCTTTGCGTTCAAACTCCGGAATAAATGCAACACCGGTATGTGCTGATGTAAAATACATGGCATCCGTTGATTGAAACAGAGAATTATAAAAGTCTGTTGTGACTGAATTTGCAGAATTAATTTTTACGGATAGAAAGGAAACCATAGGATTTGTTGATTTTGTATTTGAGCTGTATTTTTTATTCGGGTTCCGACCATTCAGGTATTCGTAATTCTTATAAAAAATGTACAAGCTTGTATCAAAAGCATAGAAGCTTGGATCTGATATTTTAAATACAGGATCATTATAAATCTGAGCATTATGTCTCTGATTATTTTCGGTTGATATTTTATCTATTCTTATTCTTGAATCATTATCTTGAACAAATAGAAGTAATGTGTCTTGTAAATATGCATTCAAGTGGATATCCGGATACCCGGAAAAACTCTGGATTATCAGGTGATTGCCGTTCTCAAAGCTATATAGGGATCTGTATTCATCAGTAATAACATAATAAAGTTTATCATTAATTTGAACAGCGGAATTAAGCTTTAAATCCTTTTTATAGAATTTTCTTTCATTGAACGAGAGATGATAGATCTCCTTTCCGTCAAACTTCATGATGGTGGGTCTATTCACGGATTCCGCATTCAAATTAGTAATTGCCAAAATATTGATTACCCCATCAATGATAAAAATTGATTTTGCTCCATACGTAGAAAGTTCCACATTCCAATTCTGAGTTGGCAGGCTATCTGCAATTTCTTTTGATAGAATTAGCTCAGATGAGTCCAACACTGAGCCATCAAGACCTGTTTTATATAGGATTAATCCTGTTTGTCTTTTGGTCGGAGAATGATAATAATTATCAGCCAACGTGTATATAGTATCGTTCCAAACAATGCTTTCGTAGCATAGGGAACCTTCAATCTTTCTGTACCAATTCTGTGCGAAGCAAGTAGAAATTGAGATTGATGTAAACAAGATTAACTGTGTTAGAAGATATCTTTTCATGTGTATGACACCCTCAATTTCTGTTTTTTTTGTTTAATCAATTAGCTCTTTATGATTCATGATATTTTCATTACACTAACAAACTGAATGGAAACAATGTTAACACTTAATCATTGTCTCTTCAACTCCATCACTCCGTATTTCATCCGGTTTTGCCCTGTATCTTTTAAACCGCCGACAATAATAATGTTGTCGTGAATCCAGCGGATGGCGAGTATTTGGGAGACTTCGCTGAAATATTGATTGCATTCGAATTCTTCCATTCCGTTTCCAGCAATTGTGTAAAGAAATTGCTGACGTTTTTCGACCAGATAATTGTTTGAAAATCCGAAAACGGAATTGTTTCCATCGGTTATTAACGGATTAATATTTTCGGAAATGGGCTCCAGTTTCTTTAGAAAAAATGGTGGTAGTTTATCTGTTTTTTCAAATGAATTTATTGTTGGGAACGTATTTCCAGTCACTATTATCCAATAGGCATTATTCGATACACCGGGTGTTATGGTGAAAAAATCGGGAAGGGGAGGGCCGAGAGTTGCCCAGTTTAGCGAAAGTCCATCGGAATTGGGATATAACAGAAAAAGCGATTTTTCATTCAAAGAGTCATTTGTAAGTTCAACGACGAAGACCAAATCGCTCTGAGCATTCTGAATGGCTATTGAATGAAAACGAATGTTAGTACAACTCATAGAAAAAGGAGGTTTGGTATGCCATTCATTCAACAGATTTCCGGAAGTATCGCTCATCCGGAACAACCATAAATCTCCCGGATTAATTTCTCGGTTAATACTCACTTCGGTGTAAATAATATTTCCGGAACTGTCGATTCCGAAACCGGAAGCTTGTAAAAGCGATGATTCTTCGCTTCCCCAGTTGTTGAGGTATTTTAATCCGCGTTGTTCCGCATCTTTTCGGTTTTGGTGGAAGTGATCTGTGAAGGTTGAGGAATAAACACAGGCGAACGGATGTAGAGGATAATCCCGCTTCCACGTTATATCATTCCGGCGATGATTGTTGGAAAAAAAATCCCGTTCGCTAAAGTTTGAATTTCGAAATGCGAGCTGTCTAACGATGTAAGCGGACGCATATTGAACCATGAGCGCTGAATCTTTCGGATATTGTACGGAAATAGCACCGCAGTTGTTCTGTAACGAATCGTATGTAATCAAATTGAACCGGAGTTCTTTCGGAATGTGCTGGTGAAATGCCGTTAGGAGTTTTTCATACTTTAAACTCAGTGATTTGAATAAATGACTTTCCCTAAGAAAATGCTGAAGCGCAAAGCTGGTTTTATCGGCCTGATATTCCTTGCAATTGAGATTAGTTGGTTTGATTTGATACCGGTCGTCGAGATGGTGACCAAATTCGTGCGCCAGCAAACAAAGAATATGATAGCGCGCAACTAAGAGTGCTTCCTTTTTATTTTTAAAATGTTTTTTAGGATTCCAGGTTCCTTCGGTAAGGGCATTGCTCCAATAATTCCAATATTCCCAGACTTCTTTTTTTTCCGGAAATCGAGAAACGGAAATGACCGGATTAAATTCAGATTCCGAATCATACGTGTTGTACAGTTGGGTAAGATCTCCTTTTCTCCAAACTAAATTTTGGGAAGGATAAACTCCATTCCGGATTGCCCAGCGTTCGATTTCGTATATACACCAATCCCAATCTCCTTCATTTATGGCATTTTCAAATTCGTGTAAGCCGGGTTTCGGTATCCATCGGGCCTGAACTTCTAATGCGAAAAACAACCATGCGATTGTCCAAAACATGCTCAACCGAATGAATGATTTCATGATTCCAAAATAATGAAATTTTGTTGGGTGAAAGGTAAATTGTCGGTAGCGGGGACGCTACCGACAGGGTAGAATTGGTGATATTAGTTTTAGTAAAACAACAAATCAAATCAGATCTGTCGGTTGCGTCCCCGCTACCGACCCAAACACCCCCGCTACATTTCCAAAATCCAACATTAACACTTTAAGTATTTTAGCGCGATGAAAGAGAATAGGCAAGTGAGTCGGATTGAAGTAATGAGTTTGCTCATTATTTCATTGCTTGCAATTGCAGCTCTCTGGTATCTCGCATGGCTTTCTCCCGGAGTAGAAGGAGGTATGGACAGCTACAACCACTACCTCATTTCCCGTTTTTCTTGGCAACATCCAGGCGAGTTGATGCTCGATCAATGGGGTAAACCTTTGTACAACATCCTCGCATCTCCATTCGCCCAATTCGGAATGATGGGCGTTGAAGTCTTTAATATTTTATTGCTCGTTTCAACAGCATGGATTACCTGGTTTACTGCCCGTAAACTCGGATTTAAACTGGCCTGGTTCGGTTTTATTCTCGCATTGGCAAGTCCGGTATTTTTTGATAATACCATCTCCGGACTCACCGAACCGCTCAATGCATTTTTATTAATGCTGAGTATTTATCTGCTGGTTTCTGATAGACTTTTAGCAGGTGCATTGGTGGCAGGATTTCTACCGTACGCCCGATCTGAAGGCTTTGTGATAATGGCTGTAATTGGATTTTACCTGCTATTTGTTCGAAAATCTCCCCGGGCTTTTTTCATGTTATTAGCCGGTTCTGTGATAATGAACTTTATCGGTTGGATTGTAGAAGGAGAACCATTCTGGATCTATTCAAAAAATCCGTACATAAAATATCAGCGGGAGAGTATGGTTGATCAGAAGAATATCTGCGGAAGCGGAGCACTTCTTCATTATTGGCATGCGCTGAGATGGATAATGGGAATGCCCAGAAAAACGCTCTTCGTACTGGGAAGTATCGTCACTCTTTTTGTTGCAAGCCGGGGAATTCCAAACATCATCCGAAAAAAAGCAAACAGTATTTCACTGATTGTGATCCTTATTTTTGGTTTAACCGCACTCGTGACGGGTATTAAATTTTTAGAATTTACTGCCATTACCGGATTGTTGATATGGCTTTTACGATTGTATGTCGTGGTTCGTAATGATGATCGTACCGACAAGCTTTTCTGGTTGCTGTTTGGCATTTACTTCCTCTATTTTTCCATTCATTCCCTGATCTGGTATTATGGCTTAATGGGCTCTTGCGGATATGAGCGGGTGATGGTTGTGATTGATCCGCTGGCGGCTATTCTGATGCTGTTGCCATTGGAAATTACATGGAGGTATTTGTCACAACTTCTTCCCAAACATCTGTTCCGGTTTATTCCGGTTTTATTAATAATCCTGTCGGGAGTTCTGATGTACTGGCCCTGGAAGATTTACGGACACAAATACCCGATCGATATTAGTGACGAACAAAAGCTGTTTGTGGAAGCAGCTAATTGGTACAATGAATCCTCTTATCAGAACAGGATGAAATATTTTCTTTATCCCTATCTGAACATGCTCACGGGAATTGATCCGAAAGACCACGAACATTTCACCGAAATATGGAGCTTCGATATTCAATATGCGCCGAAGGGAAGTATTGTTATCTGGGACGGTCATTTTGGTCCGAACGAAGGAAAGGTTCCATTAGAATTGCTCATGAATCATCCTGATTTCGTTAAAATCAAATCCTTTTACCCGGCTCATCCGTTTAAGACTTTGAATGATTATAATTTTGAAATTCATGTTTTTGAACGGGTTAAAGGGCCTTAAACTTTAGCTCCAATTTTTTATTATTAACAACAGTACCGATGACTACAAGAATAAATTACCTGATCAACCGCGCCTTCCTTTTTGCATTCGGATTGGCCGCTTTGCTTTTTTCAATTTCACTGAGCGGATGTGATGATGACCCGAAACCAATCGATACGGATCCGCATAAGATTACGGTGACCATGAATCATGTCTGGGGTTCTTCTGCTTTACACCTCGAAGATTGGAATACTACTTCCAACAACGACAGTTTTCAGTTGACCAAACTGATTTATCACATCAATAATTTTGAATTAATTGATGCCGATGGCAATGCAACTCCCGCTGATGAAAAATGGTTTATGGTGAATTCGGAAGAGAATATGAATCCGACCTTTACGATGGGAGATCTCGACAACAAAGAATTTACCGCAATTCGTTTTACAATTGGTGTTGAAGATTCAACCGTGAATGCCGACGGAATGTTGAACAGCCTGTTTACAGATCCGATGTATTGGGGAATGGCAAACGGCTATATCAACTTTAAACTGGAAGGCAAATCTCCGAGCGCAACCAGTCAGGGTGTGGTTTTACACGTCGGTGGTTACCTGTTTCCGAATATGGCGATTGCACACGTTACAGTTAATTTCGATAGTGGTAAAATCCTGAGCAGTCAGTTAGGGAAAAATAAACTTACGCTGAACGCAGATTTGTCGGAATATTTCCATTCGCCCAATACGATTGACCTTGCTCAAATCAATTTGATTCACATGCCGGGTGAAGATGCGATTAAAATTTCTGAGAACTGGCAAACCATGTTTTCTTTCGGAGGAATCAATTAATAATTCCGAAACCAAACCGGTTTTGTGGTGTAATTTAGCTCCCTGAGTAAAACCATTAAACCGGAATATGATGAAAAAATCAGGATGTATTTTTTTGCTTTTATTGGCCTTTAATTCTCTTCAGGCCCAAAACATATTTGAGCTGGAATATCATTTTGGAGTACCGGGAGATCTTTTGCGGAGCCCGACTAAAGAAATGAATAACCGATTTGTTTATGAACCGCATGCACGTCCGAATCACGGTTTAAAACTCAGCTATTTTCATCAGGTCAGTGATTTTTTTAAGGGAAGTATTTCCATTGGAACCGGAATTCAGGCGAACCGGTTTTCGTATTATCAAAACCTTTTTTCTCTGGGCGCTTCCTCCCGGTTATTAAATGCTCCGGTGTTCAATTACGGATTAATCGGAGTGCCGGTTGTTTTATCTTTTGAACTACCGGTTAAAGAAAATTTGGTGATCGATTTTCAACCCAACATTAGTTATGATGTACCAACAGAATCGGAAACCGGATTGACAATGAAAGGCGATTTGTCGGGGAATAATTATTACACGTACACATCGGAAAGCAAATTAAAATCAGGGGTTAATTACGGATTTAAAATCAGCACCGGATGGAAAACTTCGGGCAAATCGGAGATTCGGTTTAATCTGAGTTATCAGCATTGGCAACCTTACGTTTATACGTTTGGCCTTGTGGAAACCGAATATTATACCGACCAGAAAGGTCAGGTTACTTCTATTAGTTACGGTTATAAAGGAGATAAAAATGCGGAGGCTCAGTTTAATTATCTCAGTTTCGGAATTACTCTGATTCGGAAACTAAATGTCAATTAATAATTAATCGAATCTAATTCGTTGCCCCGGTTGGCGTCGAGTCGTACCATCAATAATAAAAGCAGACTAAAGGAAATCATACTCGATCCGCCATAACTGAAAAACGGCAGCGGAATTCCGATAACCGGCGCGAGGTTAATGGTCATCCCGATATTGATCAATACATGGAAAAACAACATGCTGAAAACACAGTAGGCATAAATACGACTGAATTTATTTTTCTGTCTTTCTGCAAGATGAACGATTCTCAACAACAACAAAACAAATAACACGACCACTGCGGAGGTGCCCACCCAACCAAATTCTTCTCCGACGCTCGTGAAAATAAAATCGGTGTGTTGCTCCGGAACAAAATCCCCTTTGGTTTGAGTTCCCTTCAAATATCCTTTTCCCAGAAAACCTCCGGAACCAATGGCGATCATCGACTGGTTTACGTTGTATCCCCAGCCCTGCGGATCTTCTTTTAAACCGAGCATCACCTCGATTCTAATCTGCTGATGCGGTTCCAAAACCTTGTCGAAAAAAATCTGAACCATTACCACGTAAACCACAACACTTCCGGCGATCAGTGCGAGCTTTCTCAAAAAAGCTTTGTTCGTATAGGTAAAACCGACAATCACGGCAATAATGGCCAGAACACCGATTACTACTGCGGTTCCCCCCTGAGCAATCGTTAGCACACCGAGAACGAGAGCAACCAAGCCGATTACCAGAACCGCTCCTGATAAACCTTCGCGATAAAGTACGAGCAAGAGTGAAAGAAAGACTAATCCCGACCCGGCATCGCCCTGCAATACGATGAGCAAAATGGGAAGTACAATCATTCCGGTGGTGATTATCTGAAATCTTCTACGCTTGAGGTTTACATCCATATCGCCGATGTAACGGGCGAGTGCCAGTGAAACGCCGAACTTGGCAAATTCGGCGGGCTGCAAACGAAAGCCACCAAGTTCGAACCACGAACGGGCACCATTAACTTCTTTGCCGAGAAAAATAACCAGTATGAGCAAGCCCATACAAATACCGTAAATCGCGTACGAAAAGACTTCGAAAAAGCGCGCATCAATAAGAAATAATAAACCTCCCATCACCAAGGACACCACAATCCAGATGATCTCTTTACCGTAGTTGGTTTCTAAATTTAATTTAAATCCTTCGGTTCCGTGGGAAGAAGAATAAATGCACATGAAGCCCGCCGCCACTAACAAAAGGTAGAGCAGGATGGTGACAAAATCCAGTTGCGATTCGGTGTCATTCGTCGATTGCTGCATGCGTCGAATCGGTTGAATGTGAAACAGTAGAATGGTTATTCCCGGATGAGCTACCGGCAGGTTGAGTTCCGGTAATTTTCCGGTATAGGTCGGGGCGTGTGGTTGTGCTGTCGCGATTGATGTATTTTTCGATCATCAGCGTACTGATCGGTGCCGCCCAGGAAGCTCCGTAACCGGCGTTTTCAACAACTGTGGCGATTGCGATTTTCGGATTATCCTTCGGAGCAAATGCGATAAACATACTGTGGTTTTCTCCGTGCGGATTCTGCACCGTTCCGGTCTTACCACAGATTTCGATTCCGTTTATTCTTGATGCTGCTGCTGTTCCACCCGAAACAACGGATGCCATCGCATCAACAACCGTTGCAAAGTGGTGAGGACTCACACCGGTCTGATGCTTTTCGGTAAACTGTTTCGGAATGTCGGATTTGCCATCAATTTTCCGGGCAAAATGCGGGGTGTAAAAATATCCGCGATTGGCAATTATGGCCGCGAGATTCGCCATTTGAACCGGTGTTAAGAGCAATTCTCCCTGACCTATTGAAAGTGAAATTATACGAACGTAACTCCATTGGTTGCGTCCGTGAATTTTATGGAAATATTCAGCCGTTGGAACACCACCACCTTTTTCCTGATTTATATCTAAACCGAGAGTTGAACCAAAACCGAACCGGGTGAGATATCCGCGCCAGTTGTTGTATCCTTCTTCAATATTCGCAAACTTTTTTTGGTGAAGAATTTCGCGGAATGCGTTGCAGTAATACGCGTTGCAGGAAGTCTGGAGGCTGTATTTGAGATCAGGATAGCTCGGATGCGGATGACATCGAACCGTTAAACTTCCCATGTGAAATCCGCCGAAACAAGAGAAATGTGTCTCTTCGGTGAGCACGCCTTCCTGAAGTCCGATTAAAGCCATAACCAGCTTAAATACGGAGCCCGGAGGATATTGAGCAGCAACCGCCCGGTTGAGTAAAGGCTTACCCGGATCCATAACAAGCCGGGGATAATTCTGTGATAAATTCTTTATTGCAAATTCATCGGGATCGTACCCCGGAGTTGAAACCATCGCCAGAATTTCTCCGGTTTCCGGTTCTATCGCGACGATGCTTCCCGTTTTTCCACTCATCAGCAATTCGCCGTATTCCTGAAGAATGGCATCGATCGAAATTTCTAATGGCGATCCGGCAATTGCTTCTGTATCGTCTTTCCCATCATTGACTTTCTCTTTGATCTGACCGACATTATTTACCAGATAGTGCTTTCGTCCTTTAATGCCTCGTAGCTGTTGTTCGTAGAATTGTTCTAATCCAGACTTACCGAGGTATTCGCCGGCATCGTAATATTTGGATTCGTCTTTTTCAAGTTCCCTTCTGGAAATTTCAGCAACATACCCCAGAACATGAGCTGCAATGGAGTGGGCGTATTTTCGGTCGGCGTGTGTTTCAATTTCGAAATCGGTGAATTCGTAAAGTCCCTCCTGAATTCTGGCAAATTCGGCGGCATTCAGATTCTTTTTAAAGACTCCTTTTCCGTTAAAAGAATGATCCTTCGCAGTTTTTAATAAAGGTCCATAATCTTCCGGATTGATTTGCAGCAATTCGCAGAATGCGAGCGTATCCAAATTTTTTTCCCGCATCGGAAGATGCACAACCAGATCGTATGCATCGGCATTAAAAACGATCAACTCACCATTGCGGTCGGTCATTAATCCCCGGTCAGGATAATCGGTGATAATTCGTTTGGAAATTCTGTCGGATTTCTGAGCATAGGTGTCGCTCACAACCTGCAGGTAAAATAACCGGATAATGAGAATGAGGCCGCCGAGAATAACGGCAAGGCGCAGAACGATACTCCGGCTTTGATCAGGTCTCATCTGTTATGGTTGTGCGAAGGCTGAACAGTATGAGCAAAATTAGGAAAATGGCGAGGCTCGAGCTGTATAAAACCGTCAACAACGTATTTCCGTAATTGGCGAAAGACAAATTCTCAAGTGTGAATAAAACCCAATGAAAAAACACCGAAGAAATAGCAACGTAAACGATCAGCCAGATGGGTTCGGTAGAATCGAAATCCGGAGATATTCCGCTATTCAGCCAATCTTTATCCACGAAGTTGTTAAAATATACATACCGCAAAAAAACGAGGAGAACACAGGTGAAAGAATGAAGTCCCGGAGTATAGCTGAACATGTCAACGGCAAATCCGGTGAAAAAGGCAATGAGATAACTCTGCCAATGCTGAATGTTTACAGGAAGTGTTAGCAATAAAAGAATGTAAACCTGCGGAAACATAAACCGGTTGAGATCGAGATTGTTGATCACCAGAACCTGCAACGGTAATAGCCAGATGGCGAAACGAAGGTAGCGGAACCAGTTACTCGCTTTCATTGTAATAGGGTTTTTCGAGTGAGTCCAGTTCGTGCTGAAACGTATTTTTAATAATGTAAACCGTCGATAGCTGTGTCATGTCGGTTGACAATTCAACATCGATGTTCAGGTATTTTCCATCTTTGGCTTTCGATACATTTTTAACGCGGCCGATCGGAATATTTTTAGGGAAATATTTAGCAAATGAAGTCGTCGACACTTCCTGACCTTCGAGAATGTTGTAATAGTTGTTGATTTTATTGATCTGCACAAACCGCGGGTCTTTTCCATTCCAGGTAACACTGCCGTAGTGTACGGTATTATTGATCTGAGGCGTAAGTTTAAAATCGTTGTTGAGAATGCTCATGGCCACTGAAAAATGCTTAGTGGTTTCTACGATTACGCCGGCAACACCTGTTGGCGCCATCACACCCATTCCTTTGGCAATTCCCTCTTCACTTCCCCGGTTTACGGTGAAATAATTTTTGTTCCGGTGAATGCTGTTGTTCACAACCTTGGCCGGGAAATACGAAAACATCACAACACCCTCCCGGTTTTTAAATAAAAAGGTGTCGCTGCTGAAAAACAAAAAGTTCTCGGTTCCTGCGGTTCTGAGTTTAATATTCTCTTTTCGAAGCGCTTCGTTTTGAGCTTTTAAATTAAAATAACCCAATACTCCATTTCTCCATTCGAGCATTTCGCCATTGATTTCACTGGCAGTATTGAAATAAATGGATTGGTGATACGAATTGTATCGGAACAATGCGGTAAGTGAAACGATTTGCAGAACTCCGAATAAAAAAAGGTGAAAATTTCTTCTCAGGAACTGGAGGAGGTTCTGCATATCAAATTACCTATTGCATAATGGTTTTGTAGCTGCTGAGATTTTTTAATGCGATTCCGGTTCCGCGAACAACGGCTTGTAACGGATCTTCCGCAACGTAAACCGGCAATTTTGATTTGCTCGAAATACGTTTGTCTAAACCGCGAAGCAAGGCTCCACCACCTGTGAGATACAATCCGGTTTGGTAAATATCTGCACTTAATTCCGGTGGAGTATTTTCCAAAGCTTTCAGAACGGCTTCTTCAATTTTTGCGATGGACTTATCAAGTGAAAGTGCAATTTCGGAATACGAAACGTGAATTTGTTTGGGAATTCCAGTCATAAGGTCGCGACCGTTTACCGCGTAATCTTCGGGTGGATTTTCGAGTTCCGGCAACGCAGCTCCCACTTCAATTTTAATTTGTTCTGCGGTTCTTTCACCGATCATAAGGTTGTGCTGGCGACGCATATATTCGATGATGTCGTCGGTGAAATTATCTCCAGCAACGCGAATCGATTCATCTGACACAATTCCGGAAAGAGCAATAACCGCGATCTCAGTTGTTCCACCCCCGATATCGATAATCATGTTTCCCATCGGTTCTGAGATATCGATACCGATACCAATTGCTGCTGCCATCGGCTCGGGAATCATATACACTTCTTTTGCTCCGGCTTTTTCAGCACTCTGGCGAACCGCTCGTTTTTCCACTTCTGTGATGCCCGACGGAATACAAATTACCATTCGTATCTGCGGCGTCATCCAATTGCCTTTGCGGTTAATCATTTTAATAAAACCGCGGATCATGTGTTCGGCTGCTTTGAAGTCGGCGATAACTCCGTCTTTAAGCGGACGAATGGTTTTTATGTCTTCGTGGGTTTTCCCGTGCATCTTCTGGGCTTCCTTACCAATGGCGATAATCTCACCGGTACTGCGTTTTACCGCGATTATGGAAGGTTCGTTAACAACCACTTTATCCTTGTGAATAATTAAGGTGTTGGCTGTACCCAGGTCGATCGCCACCTCCTGAGTCAAGAAGTTAAAAATGCCCATTTACAATGCTGAGAATGTGAGTTTTTCTAATAAACCTGCAATATTAGTCCATACCGCCATCAATTGACAATAAAAATGTTGGTCAAAACATCAATGTTTAAAATGGCGCATACCGGTCATCACCATGGCCATTCCATGATCGTTGCAGTAATCGACCGAAAGCTGATCCTTTATGCTTCCACCCGGATGAATTACGGCTGTAACGCCGGCTTTATCTGCGATTTCGACACAGTCGGGAAAAGGGAAAAATGCATCAGACGCCATCACCGCTCCGTTGAGATCAAATCCGAAGTGACGTGCTTTGGCAATAGCTTGTTGCAGCGCGTCAACCCGAGATGTTTGACCGGTTCCGCTGGCCAGCAACTGATTATTTTTAGCCAGAATAATGGCGTTACTCTTTGTGTGTTTTACCAGAACATTTGCAAAGAATAAATCCTGTAACTGAGAGGCTGTTGGAGGAATTTTGCTCACAATATTGAAATCTGTAATGGCATTTACCGCCGAATCCCGATCCTGAACCAACACTCCGTTGAGCGCACTACGAACGTTTTCGGAAGGGAAGAAATAATCACCGGTTTGCAGAATAATTCGATTCTTTTTTGAAGACAATAATTGCAATGCGTCCTGGTCGAATGACGGGGCGAGCAGTACTTCAAAAAACAAGTCGTTCATCAATTCAGCAGTTGCCAGATCAATGTTTGAATGAGTAGCCAGAATTCCACCGAAAGCACTTACCGGATCAGCAGCAAGAGCCGATTCGTATGCTTCCTTTATTGAATCCCGGATAGCAAATCCACAGGCGTTATTGTGTTTTAAAATAGCGAATACATGCTGATCATCTGGTCGCACATCGTTAATTAAAGATAAGGCGGCATCGATGTCGAGGAGGTTGTTATACGAAATTTCCTTGCCGTTTAATTGCGTAAAAACTTCATTGAGATTTCCATCGAATCTCGCTTGCTGATGCGGGTTTTCGCCGTAACGCAAAACGGTAGAAACATTCGTGAAATAATGGCTGATTTCCGTGTCGTATTTTTTTGTGGTTAAAAAAGCTTCGCCGGCCAGTCTTTTTCGGAATTCGACATTCGTTGAAAGGTTGTTCTTTTTTAGTTCAGCATAAACTCCATTAATCTGATGTTTGTCGCTAATGATCACCTTGTCGTTGAAATTCTTGGCAGCAGCGCGAATTAAAGAAACACCGCCGATGTCGATTTTTTCAATAATCTCTGATTCATCGTTGGTTTTGGCAACCGTTTCTGAAAACGGATACAGATCAACCCAAACCAGATCGATGTTTTGGATGTGATGCTCTTTGAGTTCGGCCTGATCCGATTCGTTGTCTGCACGGTTGAGAATTCCTCCGAAAATTCCCGGGTGTAACGTTTTAACTCTGCCACCGAGAATGGAAGGGTAGGAGGTAACACTTTCTACCGGAATCACTTTAATGCCGAGTGATTCGAGATGCTTTTGGGTTCCGCCGGTACTAAAAATGGTTACTCCTGAATCGTGCAGATATTTTGCTAATTCGTCAATTCCGTCTTTATAGAAAACCGAAATCAGTGCTGATTCGATGCGCCTGTTTGTCATGGTGCAAAATTAGTCCGGCAGCACGCGCGCGTTGGAGCAATTGTTTACAATTTTTACACGGTATGCTAAAATGACTTTCCGAGTGAAACGCAGTGAATGTGCTTACCCCAAATATTGTTGTCATATGTCCAGGCGAGATCATATCGGATATCATAACCGAAAATAACCGAACGCAAACCTGAACCGAAGGAATAAACCAGTGGATTGCGAATGTTATAAATGGTAATGTTCAGTGCTCCGGATGAAAGAAATGTGATGTTCGCAGGATTCTTTTTATCGTATGGTGATCTGCCGTACCACGCAGTTCCCACGTCTGTGAAGGCGATCAGATCGAGATTTTGTAACAGTTGATTTCTCAGTGGACGTCTGGCAATCCATTCGTGAACCGGAACATGAAATTCGGAATTAATGAATGCGAATGAATTCCCGTTTCGGATATTGATCGGATTATTTCTCACCCCATAAACCGGTTGATAAAACCAATTCCCGGAACTGATCATCGGATTATTTTTATAGGTGGGCTGAACATTATTCTGATTTCCACCGAGGAAATAAACAGTTCGGTTAACTCCGCTGGAATGCCCGGCTTTCATGATTGAAAACCACGTAAATCTTCCCAGAACTTTTTTACCATAACTCGCCTGAAAGTTCTGGTTTACTGCACTGGTTAATTTTTTGTCGGACACCTGCAATTCCACTGCGTATTTTGCTTTCCAGCCTAAATGTGTCCAACGACCTTCTCTGAAGGTTCTGTTAATTCCGGCGGAAAATCCTTCTGTAAATACGGTTCTTGAAATGGCTTTTAATCCGAATGAAGCTTCATCTGTGGAAAGTGGTCTGAAAACATCGTTCCGCATGCTGTGATGAATTCCTGCAAACCAGTCGGATTTAAAAGGACGAATGACCGAAATGCTGTAACTTCTGTATGTAATGCGGGATGCGCCTTCCGATCTGTCGACCACGTAACCATCGGAAGCGAGTTTAATTTCCTCAATAAATTTTCCTTTCCGGTTTGTGTATTCACCTAAAAACTGAAACCGGTCGAAACGTGTGGAAGATCGCAAACGCAAAGAGATGTTATGGAGTTTGTATTGATCCTCCATTCGCATTCCCAGTACAAATCCGAATTTATTCAGAAGGGTGCTTTCAGGTGGCCTGAAATCCGGCATCCGGGAAGTGAGGAAATTCGAATTGTTGAGTTGAAGAAATAATCCTGACGGGTACAAAACCAAATAATTATCCGGAACCTGAAGTGTCGGATATTGTTTGTGCAGGATATTTTCTTCGGCGATTGTTTCCAAACTATCCACATTTTGAGGTATTGGGAACGCTGACTGGAAATAGATTTTTTCGGAAGAAACCGTATCGTTAAAAATAAAAGGTTCGATGCTGTCGACCGGTTCTTCGCGATGTTCTTCAATATATTCTTTAACGGCTAAAGTTGAAGTTGGATGAAGTGTGGATCCAACTCCGGCATTCGGTCCGATTTCCGAAACATACAACTGAATTACGCCCGACCTGAGCATGAGTTCAGCAACATGACTTCGGGTTTTATTAACGCTTTGAAGCAAAATGCCGGATTGATAATCAGAAAGAGCAAAAATTTCAGATGCTGAATTGTAGGCGTATGCGTTGTAAATCCCGTTGCGATCCGAAATAAAACTGATCATTTCTGAGGTGAGTTTGAACGGAAGAATTTCGTTGAATCCTGGTGTCTCAGAAATATTCACTTTAGACAGAACTTCATATCCGTTAAGAATCAGATGAAATATATCGAAAGTCGGTAAGGCAAATTCGTCCTCCGGGTTTCGGATTGAGCGGCTGAAATAAATGTTACCGAACCGGTCAAAATTGGGATATACGTCGTCGGCTATATCGTTGCTTAGCTGGTTTAATTTTAGTGTTGACGGATTATAGAGAAACAGGTCGGATTGTCCGTTTTTAATTCCGGAAAAAATTAATTCCTTATTAATCGGAGAGTAGTCGAAACTGTGAATACAATCAAACGGAAGATCGTCTTCTGAAATGAGTTCACCGGTTGATTCGTATTTCAGTAACCGTGGCTGAACATCATTAAGCACAACCCAAAGCAAATTGTTGTCTTCCCAACATAATACGATTGAATGTTCGTCGGGTTCGAATCCATTATAGAGGAAATAGCGTGAATAAATTTCCTGAATTTCACCTGTGTTTATATTAAAAACAACCACTTTAAATTTTCCATCCTGATAAAAACTGCAGGCAACCTTGTTTCCATCATCCGAAATGGTGCACGACATAAGTCTAGATTCATATAATGGAAAAGCAATGGGTTCGGGATCTGTGGGAAGTCTTCGTTTCAGTTCAGTGGCATACAGTGCGGAAACGGTTTTATGCCAATCGTCGAAAATTTGTTTTGAAGTACGTCGGGTTACAAAAACCAAAGCGGTTTCAACTTTCCGGGTTAGCCGAACGAGATAGAGAATTCTCTGAATTGTGGTCGGGCCTTCGGTAACTTCGAGATAATGCCACATACTTCTCCCAACCAGTTTTTGTCTTTCCGGATTCAGAGAATTAAAATTCCGAAAGAGATCGTTGTTTATCCCGTCGCGTAGAATATTGTCGGCTTCAGCATCCCATTCGCGCGACAGGTATGTCGAAAGTCCTTTAACAAACCAAAGCGGGAGATGAAGAAGCGTTGCGTATTTAATTCTTTCCTGAACTGTGCCTCCGTATATCATTTCAAGAATCAGATTTTCGGCAACTCCGTCACGAATCTGATTTATTAGGTTCGAAGTTGAACCGTTGAAATAGACATGAATATTATTCAGATTAATTGCCGTAAAACCTCCGAGATCTTTGTTTTTATCGAAGTCTTCAGTGGCGTAATTGGCAGTCATTTCACTATTAGAACGATGCACATATATGTCGAGACGGCCACTCAAGCGATAGCCGATTTTTCCTTCAATTTTCTGCAGAGCTAAGATGCAATCGGGAACAATGCTCTGAATCATTTTTCCGGAACCTTCCTCATGAAAGAAATGAAAGTGGTCGGTTTCGAGTTCGAGCCAACTATGAGTGTCGCTTCCCTCGCGAAGATGATCCTGTGCATTTGCTGATAATCCGGTCATCAGCAAAAGGGTGAGCAAGAAAGGAAGAAATCGGTGGCTTGAAGGCATGCGTCTCAAAAATAGGGAATTGATCGTGATCCTGAATGTTTACGGTAAAAACCAACCGATGTTGTGGCAGGTGTAGGTTTGCGGGAATTTTGTTTAATAGTGAATTTGATCGGGTCTTGAGAAAGGGCTTAAGCCCTTCTACCCGCGCAGACGCATGGGTGAAATTAACCCCGCAACCCGAATCAAGTTTCACAAGTAAATCACGAAATATTCAAACCATCAAAAATTGAGATAAGCGCATTGTAGTTCAGACATTAGAAGTTCTTTAATATTCCTCGTGCATATTCTCATCATATTTAACCTAAATTGCTCCTACTTTTATTTTAATATTCAGGTAGAATAACCCGGTATCCTCGAATGAAAAATCATTTCATTATTCGGCTATTTCTATTCATCATTTGCTTTGTGCACAATGCGTTTCCGACATCTGCGCAAAACATAGACTCACTTTGGAAAATTTATAAGGACAAATCCCAACCCGACACTACCCGTTTCCGGGCTGTGCGCCAAATAGTATTAAAGGGATACATGGAAACCAACCCGGATTCAGCCTTTTATTTCGCACAAGTGGCGTATGAATTCGCCAAGAGCAAAGGCATGAAAAAAAAGATGGCCAACTCCCTTAAAATGATGGGGGATGCAGTCAGTTCTAATAATCCTGAAAAGGCACTCACATATTTCCGACAAGCATTGAAAATCTGTGAAGAAGGGGGTTTTAAAAAAATTCAGGGCGCCATTGTTAATCAAATAGGAATCACCCTTTTCCAGCAAATGAATTATTCAGAGGCTTTGGTCTACTATCAGCGTAGTCTGGAAATCCATGAGGAACTGGGGGATAAACGTGGAGTTGCCGCATCCCTCATCAACATGGGATTGATTTACCGGGACATGAAGGATTTTCCCAAGGCATTGGATTACTTAAATAAAGGGGCAGCCCTGTGTGAAGAAATCGGTGATAATCTGTTCTTAAGTAATGCCATGCGAAGCATTGGATATATTTATTACGATCAGCACAAATTTGCTCAGTCCCTTCAGTTGTATCAGCGCAGTTTGGACATAGATCGGGAAACGGGAAAGAAAGATCGCATCGTCTACGACCTCGATATGATGGGCGCCATTCTGAGTGAAATCGGAGACTTTCCCCGGGCAATTGATTGTCAAAACCAAAGTCTTGCTATTTATAAAGAATTGGGCGACCAACGCGGAATTGCGGATGAAATGAACGGTATCGGAAGCATCTATCAACAACAAAAAAACTACGCGAAAGCCAGGGAATATTTCCAACAAAGTTTACCAATCTATGAAGACCTTGATGTCCAGATCATGGTAGCCGGAAGCAATATCAACATCGGTCTGACCTATGTTGAGGAAGGCGACTATGACAAGGCCATTTTATACATTCGGAAGGGTATGGGAATTTGTGAGAAGATTGGCGAACAGAGTTTTAAGGGCAACGCCCTGAGCAATATCGGCTTAATCTATCAAAAACAGGGAGACTACACCCATGCTATGGAAAACTACCAACAGGCTTACCAAATTTTTGAAGGGTTAAACTATAAAGATGAACTAGCCACTCAATCGAACAGAATTGGGGCCGTTTATAATCTCCTGATGGATCCCAAGCAAGCTAAAAAATGGTGTGAAAAAGGGTTGACCTGGGCGGAAGAACTTGGTGTCCTCACTTCCCAAAAAGAGGCATGTCAATGCCTGTATGCGGCTGAGAAAGCATTAGGAAACGGAACCAAAGCCCTGGAATATCACGAACGGATGCTGGCCCTGGACGACAGTCTGAATGCCACAGAGACTGCCAAAAAACTTCAGCAAATGGAATTCGCCAAACAGGTGCTGGCAGACAGTCTGAAGAACGAAGAAGCGCGCTTGAAGGCTAAAATGGAAAGCGATGAAAAAATCCATCGGGAAAGTCGCGGTCGGAACATCGCCATCGTTTCAGGACTGTTCTTCCTGGTGCTCGCCGGTGGTTTTTATTTCCGATGGCGATATGTGAAAAAATCGAAAGCCGTCATCGAAAAGGAAAAAGATCGCTCAGAACACCTGTTGCTGAACATTCTCCCGGAAGAGGTTGCCAAAGAACTGAAGGACAAAGGGGAAAGTGAAGCCAAGGATTTTGAAACCGTGACGGTGTTGTTCACCGACTTTGTCCACTTCACGCAGGCGGCAGAAAAACTCACTGCTAAAGAACTGGTGGGTGAGATCAATACCTGCTTTAAGGCCTTTGATGAAATCATCGGGAAATACCATCTGGAGAAAATTAAAACCATCGGGGATGCTTATATGGCTGCGGGCGGTCTGCACGTGCCCAGTACTTCCGAACCCAAAGATGTTGTACTCGCCGCGCTGGAAATGCAACAATTTATTCTGAACCGAAAGGCCGAATTGGAGGCGCAAAATCGGGTGGGTTTCGACATGCGGGCCGGCATTCATACCGGACCCGTGGTGGCAGGTATTGTAGGGGTGAAAAAATTCCAATACGACATCTGGGGCGACACCGTGAACACCGCATCGCGAATGGAGAGTTCAGGCGAGGCGGGTAAAGTGAACATTAGCGAAACCACTTTCGAATTAGTGAAGGATTATTTCAACTGTGTTCCCCGGGGAAAGATTTCCGCCAAGGGCAAAGGAGAGATGGAGATGTATTTTGTGGAGAGTTAAGTAACTGTAACTGTAACTGTAACTGTAACTGTAACTGTAACTGTAACTGTAACTGTAACTATTGCCGCCGTTCGTATTTGCTCAACAAGACAAAGTTTCTTTTGAGAGTCAAGAAACCCTTCGATGTAATCTTAATTTAAACCTCATCTACCCGCTCTTCTGCTCTCCGCTCTTCGCTCTTATTAAAGTGGCTACTGTTTCTGTTTCTGTTACAGTTACCGTTACCGTTACTGTTTCCGTTACTGTTTCCACCTTCGTTTCTTATTCCCTTCCTTTGCGGCATGATTGAAACCAAAGGACAAAAATTTATGGCGCTCGAAGATCAGTTCGGCGCACACAATTATCATCCGTTACCGGTAGTGCTGAAAAGAGGGAAAGGCGTATTTGTATGGGATACCGACGACAAACGTTATTTCGATTTTCTCTCGGCATACAGTGCCGTTAATCAGGGTCACTGCCATCCGAAAATTATTCAGGCATTGAAAGATCAGGCAGATCAACTTACGCTTACCAGCAGAGCTTTTTATAATGATCAACTTGGTGTATATGAAAAATATATTACCGGGTATTTCGGATACGACAAGGTGTTGCCCATGAACACCGGTGTGGAAGCAGTTGAAACTGCGTTAAAAATCTGCCGCAAGTGGAGTTATGAGGTGAAAGGAATTCCGGATGAAAAAGCAGTGATTGTAGTCGCTTCCGGTAATTTTCACGGAAGAACTTTAGGTGTCATTTCTTTTTCAAATGATCCGGATGCACGCGGTCATTTCGGACCATATCTGCCCGGATTTAAAGTAGTTCCGTACAACAATATTTCGGAAATCACGAAAGCGATTGCCGGGGAAAATGTTGCCGGCGTGATGATCGAACCCATTCAGGGAGAGGCGGGTGTAATTGTTCCCCAAGATGGGTATTTAAATGCTGTTCGTCAGGCGTGCGATGATCACAACGTGCTGTTTATTGCAGACGAGGTGCAAACAGGAATTGCCCGAACCGGGAAACTGCTGGCATGTGATCATGAAGAAGTAAGACCGGATATTCTTATTCTCGGGAAAGCGCTGTCGGGTGGAGTAATGCCCGTGTCTGCCGTATTAGCGGATGATGAAATAATGATGTGTATCAAACCCGGACAACACGGTTCAACTTTCGGAGGAAACCCATTGGCTTGTGTTGTCGGAGTTGCCGCACTCGAAGTTGTGAAAGAGGAAAATCTCGCAGAAAAGGCAGACCACCTTGGCAAAATATTCAGGGACCGGATGCGGAAAATAAATTCACCTTTAATTAAAACGGTTCGTGGGAAAGGCTTACTGAATGCGATCGATGTTGAACCTTTTGGTGAAGGAAAAACTGCCTACGACATCTGTCTTCTATTAATGGAAAACGGACTGCTCGCCAAACAAACACACGTACATACTATACGTTTTGCACCGCCATTAGTGATTACTGAAGATCAGATTCATGAATGTGCAGATATCATAGAAAATACCATTAACTCGGTGTCTTAAAAAGATTTGGATTTATTTGTCGTAACACTGGTTGTTAGTGTTGCCTGGGCAATAGTCGCATTGGTTTACCTCCTTGCGCAAATTATCTTTAAGATCCGGTTTGTATATCCGGATTCTGTTCCTGAAAAGGACGACGTAATCATCCGGACATTAGCAGATTTTCAATACTTCCATAACCTGAGTTCAGAGGCTAAAATCCGATTCGTGAAGCGGGTTCGGTTTTTAGCAATGGATCGTGAATTTGAGGGGAAGGAAGGTCTGGAAGTTACAGATGAAATGCGGGTTTGGATTTGTGCTTCTATTGTTCAGATTACATTTGGCTTCCGGAAATACGACGTCGCCGGATTTCAAAAAATTCTGATTTATCCCGATATTTTTTACCAACCCCAAATCGGGAAGATGGTAAAAGGTTATGCATCAAGAGATGGCATTGCTTTCTCATGGAAAGATTTTCAGGAAGGATATCTGGACCACAAAGACAACCTGAATCTCGGTCTGCACGAAATGGCCCACGCACTGCATTTTGTGGCGTTCAGGAAATCCGGAAAATCATCTGAATTTGCGGATCAGTTTACCGATTGGATTGCCGCGTCGAGGGCAGACTACCTCGTATTAAAGTCGGGTGAAGACCAATATCTCCGGAAATATGGCGGTACTAATGTGCATGAATTTTTTGCGGTTTGTGTTGAACATTTTTTTGAAACCCCGGAAGAATTTAAAATAGAAAAGCCGGAATTATTTCAATACACTTCCTTTCTGCTTAATCAAGACCCAACCCGTACTCAACAGGATTATCACCCCGATGAAAATTCTCCGGCCTGGCGGAAACTAATTAAAAAAGTAGGTGGCAATCCGTATCGTGTTCAAAACGACTGGGACGACCGAATGATTTTCGTTGGATTAACCTGTCTCATTCCCATGTCGATGATCACCGAAGAGTATGTACTCAATTATCTCGACAAGCTAATCATAGTTTTGGTGCTTGCTTTATTGGGCCTGGCGATTCTTCCCTGGATGAAGAAAATCGGGAGATACAGCTATGCTCTCATCTACGCGCTTTTCTGTTTGTTTGGGATCGGGGTTACATCGTTCACTTTGCTTTTAACTCTAAATGAAATTCTACCGGCAAAGGAGTATTCTGAAATTTATCCGATTAAAGAAGTTCGTTACAATAACCATAACAACAGCAAATATTTAATTCCAGAGGGGGACAAATATCTCCGTCACATTCATATTCTGGAGTATCGGTCACCTATTGAACCCAATCCTGAAAAATTGGAAATCTATTTCAGAAAGGGATTTCTTAGGATACCGAAGCGAATCGGCATGCGGGTTATTTATGGTAAACCGAAGCCGGAAGATGTCCAAACTACAAATTATTAATACGCATCAATAAAAAACGGCATGATTGCCTGTATGCCGGTCATACCCTGAAGTTTTTTCAAACGGTCGTAAACCTGATAATTTTCTCCCAACTCTTCTTTAATGAGTTTTTGTTTGATGGATGCACCATTGAAGGAAGCCATGAAACTTGCAAACGGATTGTCCATTTTCGGATAGGAAGCAATTTCGTATGTTTCGATACCTGCTTTGAAAGCGGCAATTTCTAATGCTTTATTAAGTCCTCCATACACGTCAATCAACCCGTTTTTACGAGCCATGGTTCCGGTCCAAACACGACCTTGTGCAACCGAATCGATAAAGGCGGTTGATAACGATCGACCTTCACTAACTCTTCCAACAAAATCGGAGTAAACTTCTTCCACCAAGGCTGTTAAAACTTCCATCTCACGTGCATTCAAAGGCCGGTCAATTCTACCGAAATCTGCAAAGTCTGAAGTGGTTACAAACTCAGAATGTACACCCAGTTTATCCATTAGTTTCTCAGCATTCGGATACAAACCGAACACTCCGATGGAACCTGTAATTGTATTCGGCATCGCAACTATAGTATCGGCAATACACGAGATATAATATCCACCGCTTGCTGCAACATCACCCATAGACACGATAAGCGGTTTCACTTTTTTAGTGAGCATTGCTTCCCTCCAGATTACATCGCTGGCAAGGGCACTTCCACCCGGACTGTTAACCCGCAGAACTACCGCTTTTACATTTTCATCTTCACGTGCCGCTTTTAGTGCTTTAATAAATTTATCAGAACCTATTTCATCTTGCTGTCCGTTGCCGGAAACGATATCACCATTAGCATATACAATTGCAATTTTCTTGGCGTCACCTTCAGATTCATTTCTGAGTGTGCGTGCGTATTTGGCTAAAGTGATTTGCTCAACATCCTTTTTGTCTTTATTCAACCCCGCCTTTTCAGCCATCGTTTTAAATACCTGATCCCTGTAAGCAAGAGCGTCGATCATTTTGTATTCAACAGCAGAAGTTGGATTAGTCACCTTTAGATCGTTCGCAATATTTTTTAATTCTTCGGTAGTAAGTTTTCGAGATTTACCAACCGCAGCCAGATAATTTTCGAAAACAGAATTAATGTATTCATCTATTTGCTTTCGGTTTTCATCACTTAGATTATCGCGGGTAAAAGGTTCAACAGCACCTTTAAATTTTCCGTGTTTAATCGCCTGCATTTCAATTCCGATTTTGGCCAATGTCTCTTTGAGAAATGTGATTTCGGCAGACATTCCATTAAATATCATGTTGCCTTTCGGATTGAGAAATATGCTGTCGGAAACCGAAGCGAGGTAATACGTCTGGTTGTAATAAATCTCGGCGTATGAATAAATAAACTTACCGGATTTCTTGAAATCTTCGAGTGCTTCTCTGATTTCCGTAAGTCTCGCATAACCGGAACCCACAAACGTGAGATCGAGAAAAATACCTTTAATACGGTCATCCGTTTTTGCGTGTTCAATGCTTTTCAAGATTTCGTAAATTCCAACAGGTGAACCGACGTCACCACCTGTTAATTCGGATGCGAAAGCTTCAAACGGGTTGTCATCCGTTTTTTCCGGCAATTCATAATTCAGTTTTATGGTAAGAACAGAATTATCCTGCACTTCAACGGTTTGTTTTTTAGTGCTTGAGGAAACCAATGAAAGTATTACCAAAAAGAAAATACCCATCAGTAAAAAAATACCTGTGATGGTTGCGAGAACGAACTTGAAAAACTGTTTCATAAAAGTGTGATTGGTCTGAATCTCAAATCAGCTTTTAGTGCTCTGAAATAACGAACTTTTTCGACTGCTGAACACCATTTCTGTCTTCGAGTACTGCGAAATAAACGCCGGGCACAAAGTCGTTAAGAGGCATTTCGGTAAATGAAGAAGTTATATCGTTCAAGCGGATGGTGCGACCCGAAATATCAAGAATGCGGATAGTGCCGTGATTCGCATTTAATATGGAAAGCCGGTTTCCAATGATCGACAGATTTGCTTTAATGAGTTCGTTCGGACGAACACTGAGACTCAGGATTTCGGCGGTGACATCAATTTTAAAATTCAAAGCTTCTTTTGAAGTACTCAGAAAAATGGTATCGGTGATTTTCCCGATTTCTGTTCCGGCATGAAGCCAGATTTTAAGTTCGTATGATTCTCCCGGCGCAATTGAAATTTGATTCACTTCCGGAACAATTTCCTGTCTTGAATTCGAGAGGGAGTAACGCAACGAATCACTACCCCCGTTATAAACTACCAAAACGTAAGGCTGTAAGTTGGTAGCCGGAAATTTGCCGAGATCGATGTTGCTTGCGGAAATAGCTGCAATGTATTTTGGCGGCAGTTTCGAAGTGCTGCTGATGCTTTGAATACGCTCTAAAAATTCCGGATGATCTACAAACGGATTTCGGTTCTTCTGATAATAAAACACCTGCTCGTTTCTTAAACTGTCTGAAGAAGTAGGAGGGAAGGAAGAAGCCCAACTCCTTAAAATGGTTTCCTGATTGGTAAGAAAAGAACTGTAATTCTGATACCGGATAGAAAAGTAAAATAAAGCTCTTGCCACATTCCCCTTATGCGCATCTCTTGGCTCAAACAAACTGCTTCCGTATTTCGATCCACCGTTTGTCCAGGTTGGTGAATTTACCACTCCGAAGGGATAATTACTCCGGTAACTATTCGCCGTATTGTCGGTCGGAAAGATATGGTTAAGGTCTGATTTTTCAGGTTCATTGCTGTTAAACAAACTCTGTGGCCACGTGTGTTCGCAATTAAAACTATTGGAATTCGCGCCGTTCCGGTCATTAAAAACCGCCGTTCTTCCGGTATAAACACAGGTAACCACACCGTCATGGTTATCAATATTTCCATACATATAATCCCGCGCTGTGTTGTAACCGAGACTCTTGTAATTTTTGGCGAGAAGTGATTTTAACGCACTTTTCAAATCTTCGTCATACAGGTTTTGCGTGGCGTCGTAATAGGAATCCACATAAACACCTTTGCCTCTTACATCCACAGATCTGGAACCCGCTAAGCCCGAAGATTGAACAATTATTTCGGAGTTGTAATCGACATTCTGAAACGGATCGAACGTTATCCGGATCGTATCGGTGTTGTGGGCGTTGATGCCAATTTCCGGAAGATTTGCCGTGAAAGATTTGTCTTCGGGTAATATCCGAAACAAAGTTCCTTGATCCGAATTGTTGGTGATGATCAGTTCAACTGTTTTCGGACTACCTTTAGTAACGGTGCCGAAATCAATCGCTGAGTCGGACAAGGTAAATTGGGCTGAAGCCTGAAATCCGGTTAAGATAAATACCGGAATTAATGCGCGCTTTAACATGGGGCAAAGGTAATTTTATCCAGTTTCGGATGAACATAAAGCAATTGTTACCCATCCGGTCATCCGGCAATTTTTAACTTTCTTCATCCCACAATCCTTTCTTCTATTTTTGCCGTTTAATTCAGCAGATCTTGCAAAATTCATTGAACGCCATTAGTCCTGTCGACGGACGATATCATTCCAAAACCCAATCACTTGCTCCTTATTTATCCGAATTCGGATTAATTCACTATCGCGTTTGGGTAGAAGTTGAATACCTGATTGCACTTGCAGAAACCGGTTTAACGGCGGTGAAACCGGTGTTGGAATCGGGGAAAAAAGAACTGCTCAGATCCTGGGTAAATAATTTTAAACTGGAGGATGCACAATGGATTAAAGACAAAGAAGCCATTACCAATCATGATGTGAAGGCGGTAGAGTATTTTCTGAAACACAAACTCGACGAAGCCGGTCTGAGTGAAATAAAAGAGTTTGTGCATTTCGGGCTCACTTCGCAGGATATTAATAACACAGCCATTCCCATGTCGCTGCTTCATGCGGTGGATAAAGAAATTCTGCCGCTTTTAAATGAAGTGATTTCAGAATTAAAAAAACGGGCAGATGCCTGGAAAGAAATTTCCATGCTGGCGCGAACGCACGGACAACCGGCTTCCCCGACACGTTTGGGAAAAGAAATTTATGTTTTTATAGCCCGTTTGGAAGAACAAATCCGGCAATTGAAAAGCATCGAATGGCCGGCAAAATTTGGAGGTGCAACCGGTAATTTTAACGCACACCACGTCGCATTTCCGGAAGTGAGCTGGTCTGATTTTGCCGATTCGTTCGTAGCCAATCTCGGCTTGAAGCGCTCTGAACCCACAACCCAGATCGAACACTACGATAATCTCGCGGCCAAGTTCGACGCATTAAAAAGAATCAACATAATTCTGATCGATTTCAGCCGGGATATCTGGACCTATATTTCGATGGAGTATTTCCGGCAAAAAATTGTGGCGAATGAAGTTGGTTCATCTGCTATGCCTCACAAAGTAAATCCGATTGATTTTGAGAATGCCGAAGGAAATCTCGGTATGGCCAACGCCATTCTGCAACACCTTTCCGAAAAACTTCCGATCAGCCGGTTGCAAAGAGATCTTACCGATTCAACGGTTCTCCGGAATGTAGGAGTGCCGTTGGGCCACATGTTAATCGCATTTCATTCTTTGTTAAAAGGGTTGAACAAACTTGTGCTGAATGAAGCCGCGTTGGAAAGAGATCTGAGAAATAATTGGGCTGTGGTGGCAGAAGGTATCCAAACCATTTTGAGAAGAGAAGGATATCCGAACCCGTATGAAGCGTTGAAAGAACTTACACGAACCAATTCCGTGATCGACGAAAATGCTATTTCAAACTTTGTGAGTCAGCTGGATGTTAGGGAAGAAGTGAAAGCCGAAATTCGGGCGATCACACCATTCAACTACACAGGAATCTGATGTCAACAAACAAGAAAACACTGGTTTTGGGTGCTTCAACAAATCCCACCCGATATGCCAATATTGCGATCAATCGTTTGCGTTCACACGGACATGAAGTGGTGGCATTAGGTCTGAAACCGGGAAAAGTGGCCGATGTTGATATCGATACCAAACCACAATTTTATCCGAACGTGGACACAGTTACGATGTACCTTGGAGCTCCGAGACAGATACCTTTCTACCAATATTTAATCGCACTTAATCCCAAAAGAATCATCTTTAATCCGGGAGCAGAAAACCCGGAGCTGGCTGAACTTGCAAACCGCAATGGCATTGAAACCGAAGAAGCCTGTACATTGGTTTTATTAAATCTGGATCAATACTAATTTGCCTTTTTACTAATCTTGCCAAAGTATTTAAAAACGTATGAAAAGAGTTATCCTTCTTTCTGCTATCGCCATTTTTTTCACGGCTTGTAAGAAAGATCATAAGGCAGAGATTATTAAGGAAATTAATGAGCTGGAGTCTCAGGAATCTGGCATTACGCCCGAATCAAGATTGAAATTATATTCCCTTTACGAGCAATTTGCAACCGATTTTCCAGCAGATTCTCTTAGCCGGATTTATCTGCTCGAAGCATTGCAGTACCGGCAGGTTATCGGACATTCAGACACGGCCATTCGATTGGGAAATGAATTTTTAAAGCGATACTCCCATTCGGCATTAAAGCCCAACGAAATGGAAGCGATGGAGTTCAGCACAGTATATCTTTCACTGGCTAAAGCGTATTCTAAAAAGGGTATAACGGATAGTTCAATACGGTACTTTGAAAAAGCGGAATTTACTAGTCCGTTGGAAAATTCGGATCTGTTTGCAATGAAAAACGAATACCAGAAACTCGCAAATGATGAGGGTAACAATCGTCAGTCTTACGGTTGGATAATGCTCGCCAACAAATGGACAGAGATCGGAATTCCCGACAGTGCTATCTTTTGGTACGCTGGTTTTGTTAGTCGTTTTCCGGATTCGGAAAGTGCGCCCGGTGCTATGATGCAACAAGCCAACCTGCTCGGAGAACAAGGCCGCGGAGAGGATGCAAAATCCATTTTAAAAGAGTTGATTGCCCGATATCCGGAAAGCAATTTTGCCAAAGAGGCGAAGGTTATGCTCGACAACGATATGATCGGAAAATCGGAAGAAGAGCAACTGGAAATTATTCTCAAAAAAGCCGTGACGAATTCTGCCTCGTAACAGAATCATAACACAATCTGATGTTTTGGATGCGGGTTTTGGTTGGATTTGGTTGCCCGAGTTCTTAAGTTCGCAGTGTAACATCTCAAACTAAAGTTTTATCGCATGAGCAAATTTGATGAAGCCATGGACACCTACAAAGGTGAAATGGACAACCTCGGAATTTCTTACGACGCCAATCTCCTCGAAGCAGTAGCAAAAGGATTGGGTCCATCTATTTACAACGCCGATTCTTCTAAAGTTTCCTGTTCAGACAAATCTGAATTGGATACGGTTAGAAACAACTTCCTGATCAACAAACTCGGTCTCGAAGATGGTCCGGCATTAGACGAAGCCCTCAACAGTGTTTGTGAGAAAATGGGATCTTCAAACCGAAATAAGTACAGAGCAATTTTTTACTACCTGCTCGTTGTGCATTTCGGCAAAGAATCTAACTATGCTCAGGCGAGCTGATCAGATTCAGAGAAAATTCAGATAAAGGCTGCCAGTTTGGTGGCCTTTTTTTATTTCCCGTTTAACCCCGGTTGATCAATCCAGTTGATATATTCAACCAGAGACAGACTATTTTGAGGTTGGTGATGTATTTTTAAAAGAGTTCGAACCAGTATAATTACTAATGTAAAGACGGCAACCTCATCGCTGATATTCAGAATAAAATTTAAAACGCTGTTCGACATAAATTCTGTAAAACCTTTAAACATCATGTCTTGAATTACCGCTGTTAAGGTTACCCAAAGTATATAGAAATATTTCAGTCTTCCCCCCAAGAGAATTACCGCAATCATTGGTATCACATAGTAATTCGGAAGCATTCCGGAGGAGAAGGCGACAACTCCGGAGAGATAAATCAGAAATTGCAAAATGATATTCTGATTTCGTGTGATAAAGCCCAGCGATAAAAGCAACCCCAGAAATATATACATGCTAAAGAAACCGAGTTCGGCAGGTTCCAGTAACCATCCGAGTAATGGATATTGCGGAATGGATCTGTAGCCCAGAACATTGTTCAGAATTCCCGGTAATCCGCCATTAGCCAGATAGGGGACAAAGGACAATGCGAACAAAATAACCGGAACCAAGCCCATTTCTATTTTTTGCCGGTTAGTAAGTCTGGCATTTAGCACCACCCATACCGGAAATAAAAAAAGGATGTGTTTGGTCGCAAGTGATAAAGAGAACAAAAGAACCCCGGCGATTTGGAATAACGTATTCTGTTCTTCATTCTGAAAATACAGCAGTACTCCGCTAATGCCAAAAAGGATTGCAAGATTATCGAATTGATTAAAATATCCGCTGCACAAAATGGAAAGCGGATTCAGAAGAAAAAGAAACAGCGCATTGAGATTCCGGAAGCGTTTCCAAAGAATGATGCCGATTCCAATATCAACCAGCGATAAAAACAGCGCAACCATTCTCCGGAAATCATTGTACTGAAAGGAGAAATTTTCATTAATGAAATAAATGAACCCCAGAAACCATGAATACACCGGGCCGTAGTTATAGCGTGAAGTTTCGCGGTAAATATTGAGATGTTCTCTGGCTGCCTTCCCGACAATAAACCACGATTCGGCATCAAAACTTCTACCGAGGTAAACACTCAGCAATCGAAGAAAAACCGATGCAGCAAATGTTAAAAGCAGAATAATTAATAAAGACGGAAAATCGCGTTTCATGAATTTATCGGTCAACCAATTTCTTACTACCGATAATTTAACCGGCACAAGACTGATCAGTGTGAGAGCGAATAAAGCACAGGAAATTCCCCATTTAATCAACCAATTGTGCCACTTGGAATAATCGAGGTTTTTGTGTTTTAGATTTTCGGCAAAACCGATACATATTTCCCGAACAGCCGGAATCATTAGTAAAAGAAAGAAAGCAAAAAATAACAGCGACGTTATTCGCATCACTTTCTTTTTATGAAAAACTAATCTACCGATGACAGGCTCAATATTCATTAATTTAAATCAGAGATTAATGTCAAGCGTACCGTTAATCCACTGACCGTCCATGCTTGCCCCGTATTGAAGATAGAATTCGATAGCAGGAGTATTCCAATCCAGAACCTGCCACGTCATACGAACACAATTTTCTTTTTTAGCATGATGGAGAGTTGTTTCAAAAAGAGTTTTTCCGATTCCGTTTCCCCGGGCAGATTCGGTTACAATCAAATCTTCGAGGTACAAAACCTTTCCTTTCCAGGTGCTGTAACGATAATAGAAAAGCGACAAACCCACGACTTCATTATTTATTTCTGCCACGTAAAATTCGAAAATCGGTTTGTCCCCGAATCCGTCTTTTAGCATAGATTCTTCTGTGGTGATTACCGCATCCGGTTCTCGTTCAAAAACGGCGAGTTCTTTAATTAACCGGAGTGCGTCGGGAATATCTTTTTTTACGCCTTTTCGAATACTGAAATCCTTTTTCATGTTCAGAGCAAAGTTGTGGTGTTCGCAGGATTTTCGTAACCGGTATCAATTTTTAGATTCGAAGAAGCGGCCGCGGCTGTTGCTAATTGGTCGCATCGCTCGTTTTCCGGAATCCCTGCATGGCCTTTCACCCATTGAAGTTTAACCTTGTGTTTCGGATAAATACTTAGAAACCGTCGCCACAAATCCGGATTGGCTTTTTTATCGAAATTCTTTTTTTGCCATCCGAAAACCCAGCCTTTTTCAACAGCATCCACTACATATTTTGAATCGGAGTGAATTATAATTTCGGTTTGCGGAATTAGTAATGCTTCGAGTGCAACTATTACGGCCATAAGTTCCATCCGGTTGTTGGTTGTTAGACGAAAACCTTCACTGATTTCCTTTCTCCGATCTCCGGATTTCAGCACAACGCCGTATCCACCCGGACCGGGATTTCCGGTGGAAGCGCCATCGGTGTACGCAATAACGGTTTTAGCCATCGATGCAAATCTATGGCTCCCGGAGATTCAATTAAGGCTTACTTATCAGCAGATTGTGTGTAAAAGCAAAATGGGTAACATCGGATGGTGAGTGGAGTTGCAATTTAAAGTTGATGTTTTTCCGGTGAGTTTGAACGGTTAACGGACTAATGAACAATTCGTCTGCGATTTGTTTTGTGGTTAATCCTAACGCAACCAGCCGAATGATATCCGTTTCTCTTTCCGACAAAACCACTTCCGAATCATCTACGGTAAAACTTCTTTTATAACCGGCTTTTATAATAGATGTCACATATTCATCGAAGTATTTTTCACCCCGGGCAGCGGTTCGGATTGCTTCGAGTAAAATGCTTTTACCACAACTTTTTAAAACGTATCCCGAAACGCCAAGATCGACCATACTGTGGATGTACCGGAGATTATTGAGCATGGTGAGAACGATTATAGAAATTCCGGGTTTAGAAGATCTTAGAAATTTTGCGGTTTCGAGACCGTCCATGAGCGGCATGTTGATATCGAGAAGCAAAACATCACATGGTTTCATTTCTAAAACCGTTAGTACTTCCCGCCCATTCGCTGCGGTGCCAATAATATTTATGTCTTCCTGATGCTGAAGAATACTGATGTATCCATCCAGCATTATTTCGTGATCATCAGCCAGCAAAATGTTTATCATCGTTTATCAGATAAGTGGAACGCTAACCGTAACCTGAGTGCCTTTTCCCGGTACAGAATGGATGTCGAGGATTCCGTTCAGTTTCGAGGTTCTCTGTTTCAGATTCTGGAAACCCAGACCTTCCGAAACCGATTCCCGGTTAAAGCCTTTTCCGTCATCTTCAAAAGTAATGTTGAATTCATCTTCTAATTGATTGAGTCCGATTTCGATGGTTTGAGCGGATGCATGTTTGAGCACATTGCTGATTAATTCCTGAATGATCCGGTAAATTTCAATTTCCAATTCAGCCGGCAACCGCTCATTCATTCCCGAATGAAAGACCTTAATTTTAATGGATCCGGACTGTTCCAGATCGGCTTTTAGATCGAGCACGGCCGAAAGCAAACCGAATTTCATTAAGGTACCGGAGACCATGTTGTGGGCGATTTTACGTACTTCATCCGTGGCTTCGTCTAACAGGGCTTTCGCTCGTTCGTACTGACTTTTATTTTCCTGTTTAATGATGTCGATTTGCTCTTCCACGGTATTGAAATGAAGTTTCACCGCGCCCAGAATACTTCCCAACCGGTCGTGTAAATCCGCTGCAATTCGCTTCCGTTCCTGTTCCTGACCTTCGAGCATGGCGTCGATTCTTTTCATTTCCTGCGATTGCAAAAGATTGTCGATTTTCTGATTGGAAAGTTCGCTTTGCTGTTCGGCAATTCTTCGTTTCTGACGACTGTTCCGGATCAGAAAAAAGGATGTGAGAGCAATTACGAATGCACAGATTATCGTGAGAGTGAGGTTGCGTTTGGCGACATAGGTTAAGCGCATTGCCTGATTTGCTTCCTTTTCTTTTTGTAACGAATGAAATTGCTCGGCACTCAACTGAAAACCTTTTCTCTTTTCAGAATTAAATAACGAATCATTTAATTCTGTGAGAAGGTAATAATATTTTGAGGCTGAATCAACTTCCTTTAATTCCAGAAAATAATCGAGATAATATGTATACTGATCACGAAGCAGAAATGGAAAGTTTTTGCTTTTTAATAAATTCATCCCAACATCGTAATAAGTTTTCGCCGAATCATCTTCATAAATTTTAAAGAACATGAGTCCTTTTATCTGATTTGCTCCGATTCTGATTTCATCACAACTTGCACAAAGATTTGAAGCAGTGGAATCAAGCCAAAATTTCGCTGAGTCATATAATTCAAGATTAATGTACGCACCGGCAATGTTTCTGGCAGCTCTGGAGACTTCATTTGAATCTGAAATAATTTTTCCCCTTAGGTAGCCCAGTTTAAAATATTTTATTGCTTCGGGCAGGTTGTTCAGATATCCCAGCAAATGACCGATGTTGATGTCGTTTTTCGCCAGATCTTCCGTTGCGTTATTTTTTAAATAAATTGCTCTTGCAGCCCGATAATAATCCATTGCCCGGTTATTATAATAACCAAAACTGTCGGAATTAAAACTTGCAAAATCGACGTAAACGGAGGCAACTCCGGAATAGGAATTTGCCAATTTAACCGGATCATTAATAAGACTGCGAATTTGTATCGCAGTGTCGTAATACAATATAGATTGTTGCAAATCACCTTTTAGCTTAGCGGCAGCTCCCAACGTCATATACGCATCTCCAATACCTTGTAGATACGACAATTTTCTGGATTCAACAAGGGCAAAGTTGGCTTTTCGAATGGCAATGCCGACATCCTTTTCCAAGGCGACTCTTCCTTCTTCATTCAATTTATCGATTTTGGTTGTTTGAGGAAAAGAAAGAGTGCTGCAGAAAAGAAAAATTAGGGTTGTTATAAACCTAATTAATAAAAGGTTATTTTTTCTTTGGTTTAGCATTTGAAAAACCGGATTGACCTCTTCGGGAAACTTTGTATTCGTTGTTAATTTTTTTCAATACTGTAAGGGAAAATACCGGATAATTTGAAACGTCAAAAGGTATTAGAAAGGGTTGCATTTTTAATTCATGCAAATCTGCGTTTCCAGATTTATAGACTATCAAATGAATCGTATTGGGAGTTTGGGACCAACTAAAACTATCAATTTGCTCCGAATTGTCTACCACTACCCAACACTGATAAGAATTGTCTAAGGTATCTTTTGTGAGAACATCTTCTTGCATAACTCCTCGATCGAGCCATGAACTCATGGGAAGTGGTTCGTAGGTTAATTTTCCCGGATGAATAGAAATATTTTTTGCGCTTTTAATTGGGGTCAAAAGGCTGTCTGGTAAAAAGCTAGGTTTAGCATTTGAATATTGAGCAGTTCCTTTTCTTTTTGTTTGCTGATCCTGTTGAATGGTTAAAATAAAGTCTTTATCCAGTTCTTCGAGAAAAGTCCCAAGAGGAATTTCAATATAATTATCTTCATTAGGTGCATTGGGGAGTGAATCAATTGAAATCGTTAATTTCTTAACAACCTGTTCTCCAACTACAGGCCAGTTGAAGTAATTGGTATATTCAATTGCATTAACCGATTGATATGATTTTAATAGCACCTTAACCCGGTATTCATACAAAACTTCCTGACCAATGGTATCAGTATGAAGTAGCAAAGTGTCGGGGTAATCTGCTCTTGGAATCTCATAAGTAAACTGTCCGGGATATACATGAGGTTCTTCATTTTGTTTGGTACATGAATAAATGCATAATAACGTGGTTAAGATGATACTCAGGATAATTTTTGATTTCATTGCTCAGTTTTGAAATTTTGACTAAATGAAGTAAATAAACCGGTATGATAACTACCGATAATCAGGTATTTTTTTTGAACCTTCAAAGGCAAATAAAGAGATACAAAACTCTTTTACAGTACCCGGAAGTGGGTATTTAGCTTCGATCAAATTACCCGATTCTGGGTATGGATGCCAATTCTTCATTAAACTCCTTTGTTCCGTTCGAAGAGCTCACTTCATTATCAAAGCGGCGGAACCGAAAAGCCATTTAAGAGTAGGAATTGAATTCTAATTATTTATTAAAAAAGATGGATTTAAATCTTGAAAAACTTTCGAATTTGGAGGATGTTTCCTTGGATCAGGATGCATTGATTCATGGCGAAAGGGCTAAAAACATTTTTTGCGCAAGTTGGCCGACTGCAAAGAAAGTTTTGGAAGCCTTAGCCACGATTATCAAAAATCCGGGACTAAAGATTATTATCAAAGCAGTTATCGCATTGGGTGAAGGTTTTGCATCCAAATACTGCGGTTGATATCTTCTGATCAGCGAATATTAATCGCTGCCTGTTACTCACAACTCATGACCCATCTTCATTTTCTTGGTTTCCAGATAACTGAGATTATGAGGATTGGGTTTTACTTTTAACGGAACATTGTCCACGATTTCGAGGCCGTAGCCAATAAGGCCGGAACGTTTTTTCGGATTGTTGCTCATCAACCGGATTTTGCGTACGCCCAGATCGCGGATGATCTGAGCTCCCACACCATAGTCGCGCTCGTCGCCTTTAAAACCAAGTTCTACATTCGCTTCCACGGTGTCGAGTCCCTGCTCCTGAAGTTTATATGCTTTTAATTTATTAAGCAATCCGATGCCACGACCTTCCTGATTCATGTACACAATCACACCTTTTCCTTCTTCCTGAATCTGCTCCATCGCTTTGTGTAATTGCTCACCACAATCGCATCGGCACGAACCGAAAATATCTCCGGTTAAACAAGAGGAATGCACTCTCACCAAAATCGGTTCGTTTTCATCCCAGCTTCCTTTTGAAAGTGCAAGATGTTCCTGGCCGTTGCTGGTTTGTTTGTACGCGTGAAGTGTAAAATCTCCGAAAGCTGTCGGCATGTGAATTTCAATTTCTTTGGAAATCAGACTTTCTTGTTCTAATCGGTATTTGATGAGATCGGCAATGGAAACCACCTTCATATCAAATTTTTCAGCAACCTTGAAAAGATCCGGAAGTCGGGCCATAGTTCCGTCTTCGTTCATAATTTCCACAATACAACCTGCTGGTTCAAAGCCAGCAAGTTTTGCCAGATCGATGGCTGCTTCGGTATGTCCGGCCCTGCGCAACACTCCGGCGGTTTTGGCCTTTAACGGAAATATATGCCCGGGCTTGCCGAGTTCTTCGGGTTTGGTGTTCGGGTTTACAAGTGCCTGAATCGTTTTTGCACGGTCTGCCGCAGAAATTCCGGTTGAAGTTCCGTGGCCGATCAAATCAACAGAAATGGTGAAAGGTGTTTCGAACTGGGCCGTATTTTTTCCAACCATTAATTCCAGACCGAGTTCATCACATCGCTCTTCGGTGAGCGGCACACAGATCAATCCCCGACCTTCCTTCGCCATAAAATTCACCAATTCCGGTGTTACGTTTCGGGCAGCGGTAAGAAAATCTCCTTCATTTTCCCGATCTTCATCATCCACCACAATCACCAGTTTGCCGTTTCGAATTTCTTCGATCGCTTCCGGAATGGTATTCAATCGCGTTATTTCCATTTGAGTGCAAAATTAATCTTAGGCTGCTTTTAACATTGGGTTCCGCTTAATATAAAGATCAACCCTACTACAAAAAACACCAATGCCGCAAAGAAGGTTTCAGAACATTTATCCGAAATCTGTGCATTGATTTTCCCGACGTTAACTCTCTGACTTCAACCGGGCATTCTATTTTTGTGGCTTGAAAGTACTTTTTCTCGCCAACAGAACTCCGTATCCTCCGCATCGGGGCGATAAGCTCAAGATCTTTAATCTGGCGAGAAGACTTTGTACCGAACATGAAATTTATCTGATTGCCTTTGCCGAAAACGATCAGGATTTTCAGTACGAAACCGAGCTGAAGAAAATTTTCAAAGAAGTACATCTCGTTAAACTTCCGGTGTGGAAATCCTGGTTAAACAGCGCACTTAATTTCTTTCAAAAAACACCTTTTCAGATCGCTTATTTCCGGAGCCGGAAGATGCAAATGGTACTCAGCAGCTTTCTGGATTCACATGAAATTGATGTGATTCATACCCAGCATTTGCGCATGTCGCAATACACTTCCGGATTAAAAGGAATCCGACGAATTCTCGATTTGCCGGATGCGTATTCTCTTTACTGGCAACGTCGGAAGTCGGTTCAACGCCCTTTGTTAAACCGTATTTTCGACAACCTCGAATCGAAGCGTGTAATTCGGTACGAATCGGTTGTGAATCAATTCGACCTCAATCTGGTTTGTTCAGTTGAAGACCGCGATCATCTAAGGAAAATTCATCCCAAAGCGCGTATTGATTTATTGAGAAACGGAGTCGACCTCGAACTTTTTAATTTTAAAGGTCACGATTATTCCCGCGATCAAACACTGCTCTTTACAGGCAATATGGATTACGCTCCCAACGTCGATGCAGTTGTGTGGTTTGTGAAAGAACTTTTCCCGAAGATTCTGAATGCGAAACCGGAAACCCGATTGGTGATTGCAGGACAAAGACCGGTTAAAGAGGTGCGGGATCTCGCATCAGAGAAAGTTGAAATCACCGGTTTTGTGGAAGATATTTCGGCCATGTACGAGCAGGCAGATGTAGTGATAGCCCCACTCAGATTCGGAGCCGGAACACAAAACAAAGTTCTGGAAGCCTTAGCAATGGCGGTTCCAGTTGTTTGCACTAATATCGGCTTTAAAGGACTGGAAGTGAAATTCGGGGAAGGTGTTGTTCTGGCAGAAACAGGGGAGGACTTTGTTAAGGAGGTGATTACCTTGTTGTCGGATGAAGATTTGAGGAAATCGGTCGGACAAACAGGACTCAGATTAGCCCAAAGTCGCTTTAGCTGGGAAGGCATATCGCAACAACTTTCCACATATTTAAAAGGGGAAGAAGGCTGAAGATTTTAGTATTTTTCGCCGGTGAGAAAATTCCTGACCGCTTCCGCCTTCCTTTTTAGTCCATTGTTGTTACTCGCAGCACCGGAATCTACAGTTGAAGTTTCGTTCGGCTGGTTGTCGGTTATTCCCCCATTAATCACCATTGTTCTTGCACTGATTTTTCGGGAAGTAATTTTTAGTTTACTAATTGGTATTTTTTCCGGGATACTTATTCTCAACTGGACTTCCGGAGGAATTCAGGAAGCCCCCGGCGCCTTACTCGACATCCCGATTCTCATACGAACTGCTCTTGTGGATAAGGATCACATCTCGGTGATTTTGTTCACGCTGATGATTGGTGCGATGGTTTCGGTAATCAGTAAAAACGGTGGAATGATGGCTTTGGTAAGACACATTGCAGCCCGCGCAAACTCTGCGCGATCCGCACAATTAGCAACCTGGCTTTTGGGAATCGCGATCTTTTTTGATGATTATGCGAACACATTAATTGTCGGCAAAACGATGCGCCCGTTGATGGATCGCATGAAGATAAGCCGGGAAAAGTTGTCGTATATCGTTGATTCTACGGCGGCTCCGGTGGCGTCCGTTGCTTTTATTACTACCTGGATCGGCGCGGAAATCGGTTATATCAACGACGGGCTGGATGCCATTACCAATGGAAGAGAAATTATTGGAAATGCTTACACCGTTTTTCTGATGTCGCTTCAACATGCATTTTATCCGGTTTTAACTTTAGTGTTCATGTTCTTTCTGATTTGGAAGAACCGCGATTTTGGCCCGATGCTGTTGGCTGAAAGAAAAGCGCGGGAACAGGAGGTTTCAGATTTTGCTGCCGAAGTAGGAGATGTAGATGAGGTTCCAACTGGAAAAGAACACGCGCGAAATGCACTTATACCCATCTTTACTCTTTTGTTGGTAGCTATCGGTGGAATTGCTTTTACCGGTTATCTTGAACATGGTTGGAAACCCACATTATCGGTTTTAAAAAATATATCGGCAATCGTCGGAAACGCCGATGCCTATGTAGCGTTAATATGGGCTTCTTTCTGCGGATGTCTTGTTGCCGTATTAATGACTGTTGGCGGGAAAATTTTTGATATTCCGAAAACGGTTGAATATGCTTTAGACGGAATAAAACTGATGTTACCGGCTATTGCCATCTTAACATTGGCCTGGACACTTTCTTCCATCACGGGCGAACTTAAAACAGGTAAATATCTGGCTCAATTGGTCGATGGATCCATTTCACCGTATGTGTTGCCATCGTTGGTTTTTATCTTGTCCGGACTGATTGCATTTTCTACCGGAACGAGTTGGGGAACAATGTCGATTTTATACCCGATTGTGTTAACGACCAGTTGGGGATTGTGTATGAAATCAGGGTTGGATCACGATTCAGCGATCTTTATTTTCACCAATGTGGTATCGGCAGTTCTGGCAGGCGCGGTTCTGGGTGATCACTGTTCACCGATATCCGACACCACCATTCTCAGCAGTCTGGCTTCAGATTGCGATCACATTTCGCATGTTCGCACACAGTTGCCGTACGCATTAACGGTTGGTGGAGTTTCTGTGATGCTTGGTACACTTCCGGCCGGATTCGGTGTGCCATGGTTTATCACTTTCCCCATGTCGATGATCGCTTTATATTTGATTGTTTCATATTTGGGTAAAATGGTCTCAAAGGCCTGAGTTACTGGTAATATGCGGATAATTTTGCTTGTTGTTGATTGCGAATAGTGGGTACAGCACAACAGATTCATCACAAAAAATTAGGTAAGCGATTCCGCATCGGAGCGCTTATTATTTCGCCATTGATTCTGGTCGGTGTTGCTGCTATTGTATTTCAGTTGTCTTATGGCGTAAAAGGAGAGTACGCACTTTTTGATTTTAATCTCGGCAAACTCTGGTCGTGGGCTGTAAACGGAAAAACTCCGGTTGAAGAAGTGATTACCACTCCAAAGCCAGCTATTGTTCCGGCGAAGCCTGTTCGTGTTGTTGCTCCGGAAGCTCCGGTTAAACAACATGAAATTCAGATTCCCAAACCTCGTGAAGCACACGCATTAAAAGTCGCCGAAAACATAATTTCAAAATCAAGTGCTGATGGTTTGCAATCCATCGAAATTCATCAGGTGAATCCGATTGCTTTTAACAGTAACCCGCGAATCAGTTCCGGGAAATATATTGATCCGACCGAGAAAGAGTTTCTGATTTCCCCCGATATTCATACCCGTCGTTCTAAAATTGCCGTCGGTGCTTCGTTCGCCCCGAGTCTCACTTTCCGGAATCTTCGGTATTCTGATGTTGGTGTTGTAAACCGTGTTGATCAGGACGGAAAGATTTATACGTATGGTCAGAGTCAGGAATACCGCAACAAACACGACCGGCCGATTATGAATTTCTTTACCGGGCTGGATGTTTACTATCACATCAACAGCCATTGGACTGTGCAATCCGGGTTTTATTATATGTCGTTCGGAGAGAAACTACAGGTGGTTCGGTTGGGAGATGATCAATATGCAAATCATGCGACCGTTTCGGAAAAATCTTCTTTTCGTTCTCTTCAACCTTTATTTGACTCGCCGGAAATGGTTCAGTACGATCCGGATCAAAAAGTTCCGTACAGCAATTATTACGGTTTAATCGACATACCTTTTTTGGTTTCGTATAAATGCTTTCAACCCTCTGAACAGATAAAACTCGAATTTCAACTCGGGGGTTCGTATGCGTATTTAGATCACGCCGACGCACTTCTTTATAATTACGAAGCGAATAAGTATTACTGGATTAATTCTGCGAACTTCCCCGTTTTCAATCGCAATTATCTCACGGGAATTACCGGTATATGTGCATCTCAATACATCGCATCCAACATCGAATTATTCGCAAATCCACAATTCCGTTATTCTTACACTTCAACCTTCCGTTCTGATTACGAAATCAAACAAAACCAATGGGCGGCCGGTGTACGCATGGGAATGAAAGTACACCTATAGGAATTAAGGGAATTAAGGGAATTAAAAGAATTAATAATTAAGAGAATTTCTGACGAATGCCCTCATGATAAATTGGAGAATTACTGACGAATGCCTTTTTTAATCTGGTTTAACCAATTTCTTTTCTGTACAGCATTGTCAGCATAAATTGGGGAATTACTGACGAATGCCTTAATAAATGAAGTTTTACAACAGGTAATAAGGTTCCGCATTGTCAGCATAAATTGGGGAATTGGGAAATTCCTTTTTTAGCCTTTTGATACTTTAAATACTTAGAACTGGAAATAAAAACGAACCTGTCCGTAGCGTCCTCGCTACGGACGTTTAAAACGAAAAAGTTCGAATAAATAAACCAAGGTTATATAGAACCGAAATGTTCGCTTAACGATTGAAGCGGTTATGTTTGGTGATGTGTGCGGATTGGTGACAACGACGAAAAACAGCGACCAAAGAAAGCTCGTTTTTTGACGATTGTGCACCCCGCAAACACACCAAATATTTGAGCGGAAAGCGTGTTAAAAGCGCCTACATAAAATTGGAGAATTCCAGAAGAATCATGTGTGAATACTTGGTTCGGCCCAATAATGTGCGGTCGACATTTCTGTGAAAAATGGTGAATGGAAGAGGAAGGTGAACCAGTTTTGAAATTCAACTTATTAGTGCTGATGCCCCGAATGATCTACCGGTTCGGGAGCCGGTGCGCCGGGTTTGGGTAATACTTCGGCGAAGATGATAAGATTGGTTTCGCCGGCATTTGAATAAATATTAATGCCTTTCGCAAATACCCCTTCTTTATCATGCGTATCGAAAGCTACAATTATTTCACCTGTGGCTCCGGGTTTAATTGCTTCGTGTGGCCACTTGCTCGCCGTGCAGTAACAGGTGGTTTTTACTTCGTCAATTTTGAGGTCGATATTGCCCGTATTTCGAAAAGTGAAAACATGAACTGCTGAATCGCCGGCATATACTTTTCCAAAATCGTATTGGAGCGTGTCGAAAGTCATGACTGCTTTTTGTGCCTGACCGGTAACCGCAATAAAGACCAATGACAGAAGGAGTAAAACGGATTTTTTCATATTAAATGGAATCGGTAAAGTTATGGTTTTATTAAGCCAGATTTTTTAAACATTCAAGGATATGATCATTTGATAACACGAGATGTTGCATCTTGTTGAAACACCTTTTGCCGGTATGCATTTTTTCTATATTCGTAGCCCAAATATCAAGCTATGACAGATTTAGAAATCGCCCAATCGGTAACCATGAAACCCATTAATGATATCGCCGCCCGTCTTGGCGTGGATGCAGATATCATTGAACAATACGGACGATATAAAGCAAAACTTCCGCTCAGTCTGATCGATGAAAATAAGATTGCCAAAAGCCATCTGATTCTCGTTACGGCTTTAACACCTACCCCGGCAGGAGAAGGAAAAACGACTGTGTCGATCGGACTTAATGAAGGACTCAACAAAATCGGAAAGAAAAGTATCGTGGTTTTGCGTGAGCCTTCGCTCGGACCGGTTTTCGGGATTAAAGGAGGAGCAGCCGGTGGCGGTCATTCTCAGGTTGTACCAATGGAAGATATCAATCTTCATTTTACGGGAGATTTTGCCGCGATTGAAAAAGCGAACAACCTGCTCGCTGCTTTGATCGACAACAATATTCAGGACAAAAAACGAAGTATTGGAATTGATCCGAGAACGATTATCTGGAAGCGTGTAATCGACATGAACGACCGTGCTCTTCGCGATATCGTCATCGGTCTTGGCGGAACCGGAAACGGTGTTCCGCGTCAGGATGGATTTAACATCACAGCAGCTTCCGAGATTATGGCGATTCTCTGTATGTCGAAGAATCTTGAAGACCTGAAAACCAAACTCGGGAATATTTTTATCGGCTACACCTTCGATCGTCAGCCGGTTTATGCGCGTGATCTGAATGCTGAAAACGCCATGACGATTTTGTTGAAAGACGCTATTAAACCGAATCTGGTACAGACCTTAGAAGGAAATCCGGCGATTATTCACGGTGGCCCGTTTGCCAACATTGCTCAGGGAACCAATACCATTATTGCCACTAAAATGGGACTTTCACTCGGCGATTTCGTAGTAACCGAAGCCGGTTTCGGTGCGGATCTCGGAGCCGAAAAATTCCTTGATATTAAATGTGGTTACGGAAATCTTAAACCGGAAGCCCTGGTTCTCGTTGCAACCATTCGTGCTCTTCGTCACCATGGAGGAGCAACTCCGGATCAATACAACGAGCCGAATCTGGAGCGCGTTCAGAAAGGTTTTGAAAACCTCGAAAAACACATTGAAAACAGCAAGAAATTCGGATTAACTCCGGTGGTTGCTGTAAATAATTTCTACTCCGATAGCGAAGAAGAAGTGAACTGGGTGATCGAAAAATGTGCGTCACTCGGAGTGAAAGCGGTGTTGAGTAAAGGCTGGGCAGAGGGCGGAAACGGAACAGCAAATCTGGCCCGAGCAGTTGTGGAGGTGATTGAATCCGGTGAAAACAATTTCAAACCTCTTTACGACTGGAACTCGCCTATGAAAGAAAAAATCGAAACCATTGCCAAAGAAATATACGGTGCCGATGGAGTGGATTTCTCGTCTCAGGCGCTTGCCGGTTTGCGAACCATCGATAAACTCGGACTCAACAATTTGCCGGTTTGTATGGCAAAAACGCAGAAGTCTTTTAGTGATAATGAAAAACTGATCGGACGTCCGCGCAACTTCCGTATTACGGTTCGGGAATTTGAATACGCAGTGGGAGCGGGCTTTGTGATTCCGATTCTGGGCAACATGATGCGTATGCCGGGATTGCCATCAGTTCCTGCATCAGAAGGAATGACCATCGATGGAAACGGAGTTATCACCGGACTTTCCTGATACTTTCGATCGATTCAGAATATTTAAGAAGCGGCTGCGGAAAATTTTCGCAGCCGTTTTTTATTAAAATTTTCCAAGGCAAGTTTTCGTGTTGCTAATTTGCATTGGGCAAAATGATTCAGATTTCGATTGTTGAAGACAACCGCGAGTTGGCGGAATGTCTGAGGGTGATTGTGGAAGCGGTTCCGGATTTTACGTGCAGAGTTTTTCGGAACGCAGAAACTGCCATAAGGGAAATAGATGCGGTGAATACCGATGTGGTATTAATGGATATTCAATTGCCGGGCATTAGTGGAATTGAAGCGACTTCTGTACTCAAAAACAAATTCGCAAACCTACAGATTGTGATGCTCACCATTTCGACTCAAACGAATGATGTGTTTGAATCCTTTAAAGCCGGTGCTTCCGGTTATTTGTTGAAGCACTCACCTCCTCATGAAATACAAGACGCGATAAAGGAAGTGCTGGACGGCGGCTCTCCCATGAATTCGTCGATCGCCAGAATGGTTATCAGTTCATTCCGTAGTCCGAAAATTAAAGTCGATTTGCAGGAATTAACTACACGGGAAGGCGAGACGCTTGAATTGCTTTCGAAAGGATATACCTATAAAGAAATTGCAGATATCCTTTTTGTAAGTGTGAATACCATCCGCACCTACATCCGAAATATTTACGATAAGCTTCAGGTGAATTCGAAGCTGGAGGCGATTAATAAGATGAGGTAGGGGGCGGAACGGTAACAGTAACTGTAACGGTAACGGTAACGGTAACAATTAAAAAAGAGCATAGTGCAAAAGAGTTGAGTGCGACGAGCGTACGAATGCCGGGGAAATTCTGAGCGCAGCGAAGAATCCCTTGTCTCCCAAAGAACCACGTCATGGTGAGCGAGGCGAACCAACTCCAACGGGAACGCAATCAGTAACTGTCAATGTAACTGTAACTGTAACTGTAACTGTAACCGCATGTATTTTACTTTGGAGGAGTGATGAGAACGGAAGAGCGAGGATTTTTACTGCTGTTACTGTTACAGTTTCCGTTTCAGTTTTCACTCGGGTTGTTTCGCTTTGCTCAACATGACGTGAAGTTTTTTGTGCACGGGATTCTTCGCAAGCTCAGAATTATTCGGAGATCAAACGCTCTAAGGCTCTCGGCTCTCCCGCTCTTTTTATTTCATAATCTTACCCTACAACCCGATGCTGTTACTGTTACCGTTTCAGTTTTCACTAGGGTTGTTTCGCTTTGCTCAACATGACGGGCGGGTTGGGGAGGACGGGATTCTTCGCAAGCTCCGGATTTTCTGCAGATTACCCGCTCTCACGCTCTATGCTATCCCGCTCTTTTTATTTCTTAATCTTACCCAACCACCCGTTGCTGTTACTGTTACAGTTTCCGTTTCAGTTTTCACTCGGGTTGTTTCGCTTTGCTCAACATGACGTGAAGTTTTTTTGTGTACGGGATTCTTCGCAAGCTCAGAATTTTCTACAGATCAATCGCTCTCAAGCTCTACGCTCTACGCTCTTTTTGATTCTTAATCTTACCCTACAACCCGATACAGTTACCGTTACCGTCTCAGTTTTCACTCGGGTTGTTTCGCTACGCTCAACATGACGATTGTTTCTTTCTGGTAAATGGGATTCTTCGCAAGCTCAGAATTTTCTGCAGATTACCAGCTCTCACGCTCTATGCTATCCCGCTCTTTTTATTTCTTATTCTTACCCAAGAACCCGTTGCTGTTACTGTTACAGTTTCCGTTTCAGTTTTCACTCGGGTTGTTTCGCTACGCTCAACATGACGATTGTTTCTTTCTGGTAAATGGGATTCTTCGCAAACTCAGAATTTTCTGCAGATCAATCGCTCTCAAGCTCTACGCTCTACGCTCTACGCTCTTTTTGATTCTTAATCTTACCCAACAACCCGATATCGTTACAGTTACAGTTACCGTTTCAGTTACTGCTTCAACGCATATCTCCGGTCGTTTCCAAACAGAATAAAATTAAATCCCAGCCGGAAGTAGTTTACACCCTGACTAATCCCCTGAGTTCCGAAAAGTGACATGTCGGCGTGGTTCGAGCCGGAGGTGAATTGCAGATGCGGGAGATATCCGATTTCAACAAAGGAAGAGGTTGGTCCGCGGTCGGCGCGCCACCCGATCCGATAGCCGAGATTGGCAGATTTAACATTCGTAACAGTGTAATCCTGATTGTTAACCCGGATTGCATCCATTTTGGTTGTTCCGGTAAGAACGTGCAAATGCCAGCTCGTTGCCCGGGTAACGCGATACCTGTATCCACCGGATGTTACCGCAGCTTTTTTAATTTTCCGGAACGACAAACCACCATAGAAGCTGGTCATTAAAATACCAGCGTGATAATATTTATCTCCGGTGGGTTGAAGTTTTAAACCATTCGATTCAAAATAATTATCGTCTTCAACACCCAAATAATAGTTGTAATATGTATTGAATAATCCGCCACTCACAGCAACTATTTTTCGCGCATCGCATTCGGCATGAAAGTATTTTTCGTAGCCGTATCCTGATGCCGTCGTTACTTTAATTTTCCCTTTTTTTACTTTATCAACTAAAGCAAAATCGACACTGGCTTCCATAGCATTTCCACGCTTAAGCGGCTGCGTTGTGGCCTGACTGTCTCCATCCACATAAAATACACGAGAAATATCTTTTGAAAAATTCGCCCGGTATTCAAAGTGATAAAACAATCTCTTTATCGATCCCTGCACAATTAAACCACCCGATTGCTGTAAACCGGATGCAAACGAAATGGTGGCTCCGATTTTTAGCGGAGCCAGCTTATCCGTTTTGTTTTCGGTTTCGTATCGCAAAGTTTGGGCAAAAGAATATGTGGAAGCGAAACCGGTTATCGAGAAAATAAGCAAAAGGGCACGATTCATTTTATTTCAGATTTTTATAGATGATTAACCTTTTGCTTCACGCTTTACGGTTCTTTTCAATTTTCCCTGACCCCGGGATTTTGCTCCGCTCATTACAGCCGGTACATCAACGTATTTGTTTTTAACCTTTCTCCATTTGCCGGTTGTGCCGTCTATTACCCACGCAATCGGGCCACCCACAAAAAGATCGATAATAATCCACTTTCCATCAGCTCCCATCATCACCTTAACTTCCTGAGATACGCCATTGCTGGTGAGTGTAACGGTTTGCGTTTTTGGCTTTTTGTTTAGATTAACACCGGCACCATAAAAGGAAACGGAACCATCGGTTCTTCCCGAAACGCTCGACAAAACACTTTCAATTTCTAAAACATTCCCGTTCGAATCGGTAACAACCAAATCCGACGGGGCATCAACCAAAACTAATGGTGTGGTTTTAGGCGCAAGAATAGTAGCGCAACCACTTCCGAAAAAAACCAAAGTGGAAAGTGCAATTGCAGACAGAGCGTAATTAATGATTTTCATTTTAGTAAAGGATTTTTAACCGGAACCAAAAGTATCCGGAAGACGAAGCCGACGAAATCGCATGATGATGCGAAATGAAGTTGCATTAACTGCCTCAAACTATCTTTGAAGGCGAACGTTGATTAAAGAGTGAGTCTCATTTCAAAATTTAAGGCGGTAAAATTTAATGCATCCAGAGAGTGGGAGGTGGAAGACACGCTTACCAATGAGGCTGCCCTTCAGATTTTAGTAAACAACGAACCGTTTTCCGTTACGATGCGCACTCCGGGTTCTGAAAAAGATTTGGTACGCGGACTTCTCTTTGCCGAAAACGCGTATGATAAAATTCAAAATGTATTTCGGTATCAGACTTTGGAATTGGATTCATTCGGAAATCCTTCGGTTGTAAATGTCTTTTTAAGCGATGACGAAAAAGCGCCGGGAGCTGATTCAAAACGCAGTCTCACTTCTGTTTCCTCATGTGGTATTTGCGGGAAAGAAGATCTTTCTTCCATCGCACTATGCGGAGACCCGATTGCGGATCCGGTGGTTTTTAGTCCGCAGCAAATCACAAAAATGTTTGATGCTATGGCCGAAGTTCAGGATGCATTTCTGAAATCCGGAGGATGTCATGCCGCTGCTGTGTTTGATGCAAATGCGCGTTTAATAATAATGAAGGAAGACATCGGCCGGCATAACGCAGTGGATAAGGTAATCGGATTTTGTCTTAATAATGATTTGCTCACTCACGCCAACTGTTTGCTGGTTTCAGGGAGGGTTTCATTCGAAATAATTTCTAAAGCACATCGCGCAGGCATTCCGGTTCTGGCAGCTATTTCTGCTCCTTCAAGTCTAGCGGTTCAATCGTCACGCGACTGCGGAATAACATTATTGGGCTTTTGCCGGGGCGAGAATTTAACCGCGTATTCCGGGGAGGAACGGATTTCGGTTTAGCGCACTCAGATTAACCTGCATTTTGTATTGGATGCTTTTTGAAATAATGGAAATTCTTCTCGTGGAATTTAAACATATGTATGTTCCAGCTTAATCCGAATATTGGCAGCCAATGAAATTTTTGAAAACTGCTTCCATCGGTAAAATAGCCAACTCCAAGCTTATATTGTCGGCTGAAATGACTTTCTAATTTATATTTCCCGAAACCATACATCAGGCCTGTGAGTAAATCCGGATCATCATTTATATAAGTGAAAGTTAAGCTTGGTCTCTTAATTATTCCCTCTTTAACACTTCTCACAGGTAAATCAATTTGCACAGCTGCGGAACCAACAAGCTCTGCGGCACCAATTAGAGATGGACCCGCGCTTAAAAGTAGATGAAAAGTTCTGATCTTCACACCCAAGGAAGGATAAACCAATGCTCTGTCAGCTCCGGCGCCGAAAGAAAGATACGGATTGAAAAAGGATGAAATGGATTTATATGAATTGGATCGACTTTGCTTTAAACCATATTTAAAAACCGCGCAAGAAATATTTAGTTCACCCATTGGCAGTAGTTTGGATTGGTGCACAAACCTATCTGATCCACGATCAATTAATGTACTTTTCCATTGTGTCGTAATCCCAATTTTTGCAGAATACGATAACCGGCTGCCGATGTTGTATCGAGTAATTCCTGCGAGTACATTTTCATAATCGTACGTGATCGGATTTTTATCGTCCCATGAATTAATCTCTCCATACGATACAGTGAGATAATCCCGGTGATTTTCGTTCAACCGATTCCATGTAAAAAGATCCAGATCAAATTGAAATGCCTCGCACCACAAACTTCCGAAAGTTGCATTGAGATAACGGAACTGAACCGGCCCAACCTTGATGGATGGCGAAGGAATGAAAAATTTTAATCGCGATCCACCAACTCCCACATTGATAGACGGATTAAAGTTATTCCCCAGAAAATTCTTGAATTTTTGACCGGAAACTTCTCGATTCGCTATGTGGGAAGGATAAGTATTGGCTAATGAAGCTGAAACATCTGGCACCAATATTAACAGGGCCGATGAAATTAGAAAAAGTCGGTGAAATTTAGTTCTCATTGCTGTATTGTATGGTAAATCAGTACATCATTTTAACACAGCTGTAGAATGGATTAAAGATAATTATTACTTCGAATAATTTACTCCCAACAATTTTTGAATTAATGTCTTCTGTGCGGACTATAAATACGCCAGCCACCATTTATCCCGGTTGGCAGATTTATACGAATTGTACCAATTGCAAATGGGATAAAGTGCGACCACTACTAAAATCCATACTACATAAACTCCCGCCAATGGAAATCCTTCACCCGGGACGATGAAATAAAAAGGAATTTGCTGTGCGAGTTTAATGGCGAAGGCCAGATCGTGTCCGCGATAGAAGAACAGAATCATGGCAACAATATGGATCAGATACAGGTGTAAGATGTAATACATAAAAGCAGTTCGTCCGAAGATGGTGAGTTTATCGGTAAACCAGTTCCGGATGTTTTCGATCCAGGCTAACACCAAAATCGACGGCCCCATCGTCATGCATAAATAAATGAGAGATGGCGGATATTTTTCCACTTTAATAAAAGAAAGAATGGTTTTTAAAAAAGTATCCTGAGACGTCCATGGATTCGGATCTCCGTAAACATTGATGAATCGTAAAATGAGGAAGAATCCGATCAGGGCTAATCCGATTCGGGTTAACCATTTCTTTCGTATTTCCGGTGAGAAATCTTTGGAATAAAAATAACCGAAACAATAGCCGAGAATCATAACTCCGGTCCATGCGGGGAAAGGATAAATAATCAGAAAGGCAAGTTGGTCGGTAATCGGATAAAATGAAAAGGATGCAGTGTGAAACAAATCCCACCAGAAGTTGGGTTTAAAGTTTTCGGAAGCCTGATGAAAATCGAGGAGGTTGTGTCCGGCAACAATGACAAATCCAAAGGCCAATAATGCTTTAAACGGTATTTTTAACAAAAGAAAAATGCCGAGAAGCACCATCGAAATTCCAATAGCCCATATCACCTGGAGCGGAAGAAAGCCGAGCTTCGGATTAAATGACCAGGCGAAACCCACCAATGTCCATTCAATTAAAATAAGCCACAATCCTCTTTTAATTAAAAAACCGCCCAGCTCTTTTGGAGTCTTGCGAAGACTTTGTAAATAGATGGATGTGCCCGAGAGAAAAATAAAAATCGGTGCGCAAAAATGGGTGATCCATCGCGTGAAGAACAGTGGAATTGTGGTTAACTCCAGATCCAGCGGATTAATCGTGTTGGCGGTGTCGTGCACCATGTCGCGCGTGTGATCGAGCGCCATCAGCACCATGGCGATTCCGCGCAAAACGTCGATGGATTGAATTCGGGTTGTGGAGGGTTTCAAGGAGGTGAAAATAGGGAGAATTTTAAAATTGGGGAATTGGAGAATTCGTGAATAGGTGAATTACTGACGAAAGCCAAGAATATTTAGGATAAACTACAAGTGATAACGTTCGGCTTTGTCAGCATAAATGGGGAATTGGTGAATTGGGAAATTGGGAAATTACTGACGAATGCCAAGATGATTGGGTTGAACCAATTACTTTACTGTATGGCATTGTCAGCATAAATGGGGAATTCGTAAATTGGAGAATTGGAGAATTGGAGAATTGGAGAATTGGAGAATTGGAGAATTGGGGAATTGCTGACGTAAGCAAGCTAAACTATAGATTCAATTGAAATTGTCGCGATGCTCTATCAGTATACTGACGAAAGCCAAAAATATTTAAGGAAAACTACAAGTGATAACGTTCGGCTTTGTCAGTATAAATGGGAGGATAATTTATTGGTAATCTGATTGAGATGCAATGTTTGTGTTGATCGTAAGGTTTACAGGAGCACAGGCTTGTTGTCGTTGTGTGAAACCGGTGTGTTTTTACTGATGAAAGTCTGAATGCACAAGGAATGAGTAGAAACTCTAATTCACTTCGTACAAAATCTGAATTCACCGACTGATAATATTTTAGAACCTTTAGCCGCGTTCGGGACAGGATCGGAAATGAGGAAAGTGTTGCCGGTAGTTTTTGACCAAGGCAAAAAGCGACTGAGAGAAGCTCTTTTGACGGGTTTCAAAACAACGGCAACACAACCGAATTGAAGGGATGGCCCGCAAAACGCCCAAAAAATTAAAACCAACTACACGGGAAAATTTCTGTAGTTGGTGGGCTATCAAAAAAAGTGTTTATTGGCGTTAAATTACATGTAATTAATTCCGGATTAATTTACCAAAACTCTGGCTTGATCCGGAATTCAGCGATATTACATAGGTTCCGGGAGCGAGGAATTGGATATCTATTTTTTCATTAAAATTTTGCATTTTTTGTTGGATTAATATTCGCCCGGATAAATCGTAAATCGTTAATTCTGTTGGCAGTGAATTAACCGACACGTTAATTTCGGAGGTCGCCGGATTCGGGTAAAACTCAAATTCTACATCTTCGGATGTTTTTTCAATTGCAGCAATACTCTGATGATAATAATACGAAATGCACTCTAATTCTGTGCATTTGCTGATTTTGGAATAATTGTTTTCGTAGGTGTAAAAGGTTGCGGGTTGTTCCAACATTTTTCCGGAACTGTTTGATTTGTAATGATGTATTTCGGATCTTAAATCGTTGTTCAGATAAAAAAGGGAATCAATTGTTCGCGACACAACTTCATTGGTGGGAGGCTGAAATTGTTTGAATTCTATTCTGCTAATTCTATTGGATGCATCGTAAATTAAATTTCGGTATTGATAATTATAAAATTGTTTAGTGCCAGGATCGTACACCACGGAAGAGTCGGTTTCTAACAATCCGTTTGCATTGTAGAAATACGTATTTAACCAATATGTGCCGGGTTGAGAAAAATCCGAATTCTTTTTGGATTTCATTTTTCCATCCGTGTAATACGTGTATGCTTCCTGACTCAACGTTACGAAGCCGCCCTGATAATCCTGATACATTTTAGTGACGAGCTGATTTTGCTGATTATAGACATAAACATCCCGGCTATTGTTTTTGTACTGCGATGATGAATTGTCCCAAAGAAACCTCGTATCGCTCGATAGCAGACCGGAAGGATTGTATACTAAAACCCTTTTTGACCATTTGGAGGGTTTTGAGCTGTTCCAATAATCCAGTGTTTGCAACGTCAATTTTCCGTTTGAGTCATATTCCGAATGCGTATATCGGTTGATGGTAAAATCCAGTCCGCCATTAAATTGAAAAATCGTATCGTCGATAACATTACCATTAGCGTTGTACCAGAAAGTTTGCGAATCGCCGGGCATTCGATTGGTTGGTGTGAATTGATAGAAATTGGCAGTGGCGTACTGTCCAACCGGAAATTCGGTTTGCGCGCAGGTACAAAACGCATTGAAAAAAGGGATGGAAACAATAGCGAGGTAAAGTTTTTTCTTCATAAACATCAGTAAGCAAGGTGGAAGATTCTCCAAACATACTTCGTGGTTTAATTCAAAAATCACGGTACAATTAAATTGATATGAGACCGGGTTAACTGGAATGCAGGGCGATTAATAATTGGATTTTTGGGGTAAGAGAGGAGAGAATTGCTGATGAATGGCTTCTTGATTGGGTTGAACCAATTACTTTGGTGTAGGGTATTGTTGGGATAAATTGGGGAATTCGTGAATTACTGACGAATGCCTTTTAATCTGGTTTAACCAATTTCTTTTCTGTACGGCATTGTCAGCATAAATTGGGGAATAATGATGAATGCTGGTTTGCTATCAGTGTAAGAGGGAATGTGGGTTATAATATTCAAGCGCTGAATAAAGAATTTTGTTTTAGAGTTGGATTAAACCAAAACCAAATCTCTAATGGTTTGGACAATTTGCTTTTGCCAGTTTTTAAAATGAAGATCAATGTCTAATTGAAGTAAATTGCATGACTTATACTCATGGATTTTTCCATCCGAATTGTAATATTTGCCCGAGACATGTGTATTGTTACCGGGGTAAATTAATGTTACCCGATGAGCATTGAAATATTCACTGTAAACATACATTTGACGTAGATCTTCTGGTGACGGATTACGGTCTCGCAAATTTTTCCATTTGGTGTCTAGGATGTATTTTTTTGAATTATAATCTATCAGAATGTCCGGAATTAACCGTGTTGGCCTACCATTAGAATGTTGCCAGAATTCCTTTGATTGTTGGGCTTTCACCTTGATGTCCGGCATCATTATTTTAACGGTTTTATAAATAAATTCTTCCCATAAATTGTTCATATTGAACATCAGTGACATAACATGGTTGGAACCGTTGGATACATCCGGATGATATCTTAGGTGCAACAATTTAGAAATTTCAAGTGCTTTTCTATATTTTTCGGTATTGCGGTTCAAGCAAATTGTATCGAAAGTGCTTGAAGTAACACGAATTCGTTTGAGTTCAGGAAAATGAAGAATTATGTTGGAAAGACGACTTTTGTGTCTTGCGGAAAGACTTACTGTTTTAATTAATACAATAGTTTCAAACAAGATTTGGTGCAGCAGATGTTCTGCGTCGTAATTTGTGTGATTTACAAAAAAACGATCTTGTCTTATAAGATTTTGCTGTACATGTTTCGGAAAGTGAAGGGCACCTTTCAGTGATTGCTGATTCGAATTTTGTTTACGATATTTTTTTTTGAGTCCGGAATGAATCAGATATTCCACTTCAGAAATGAATAATTCAAAATACAAATCAAGAATCGCATTTGGCTTTAATTTATGATGTCCAGATCCAGTTGAGTGTACCTCCAACGAACGGGTGAATTGCAACATTTGAATTAGCATATTTCGCCAATAGTTTTCGCTGGTTTCCGGGAACGCAGAGTCGGTCTTAGGCAATACCTCAATCAATGTTTTACCTAGTTGAATAACACCAACATATTCTTTAAAATGTACTCCTTTGTGAATTAAATTGAAATAAGGGACCCCATCACTCCCATAGTGTTTTTCCAGTTTTATTCGCAATTCTTCAGTGAAGATCACATTGTTGAAGCTATCTCCAACTCTAAGTTTTTGATGTTCAAAAACGGTTAAGACCTTCATATTGCTTTATGCGAATAAATCCTCAACTGCAGCTATAAAGTCAACACCGGTTGGATGAAGTATTCGGTAAACAATTCTGGAGGATAGTTCGTCTACATCCTCATAATCGAACTTTGCGAACAGGAACTTATCCGGATTGCGATTGTGTTGTGTAACAAAGCCATTTCCCAAAACCAAACCTATCTTGCCATAATCACCATAAAAATATTCTTGAAGAAGCGGAATTATTTTATTAAAAAATACTTGCTCTAGATCTTCCCATGAAGCAACCGATAAAAAGTAGCTGTGACCGATGAGATGATCCCGATCCAAAAGGATTTCAATCCGAGCGTTAATTGTTGTCAGCAATTTTACCAAATCCATTCCATCCAGGGAGCCGTTTTCTAATTTGCCATTGGTGCGTATTAACTCCGGATCCGGAACCATTTCTTCGAAGATAAATCTTCGGCGAAGTGCAGTATCTAAAGCTTCTACAGATCGATCGGCCGTATTCATGGTTCCATAAATGTCCAGATTAGCTGGTACCGAAAAAGTTTGTTTTGAATAAGGGAGAATTACACTAAGTGCATTTGGCGTTCCTTCACGTTTATCTTCTTCAATTAGGGTAATTAGTTCACCAAATATTGCTGCAACATTACCTCGATTGATCTCATCAATTAAGATCGCGTATCGATTATCCGGATCGTTACGAGCTTCGTTACAAATGGTTTTAAAAATCCCATCCTGAATTTCATACCGTAGTTGTTTGTCGCTTTCTTCTTCGTCTAAAACGGGTTTTATACCTTCAATGAAATCTTCGTAAGTAAAGGATTGATGAAAAGTTGTTAAACTGTATCGCTTTATTATTTTATCAGGATCTGGTGAATAAGATTTTACTTTTTCATAGGCTTCCAAAATCTCTGGTGCTTCATTCTCAATTGTGTCAGGAATAATTCGCCAAACCGAATTGACGTCTTTATCAAATATAAATGGTGGGCGTTTTTCTTGTACCTTAACGAATTGACTATGTAGAGGTGTGCGCTCTTGAAGAATTCCCCACAAATTAGCTCTCAGGTTTTTTGCATTACTGAAACTGGCTTTTTGTTTTATCCAAGGATGTTCTGAAATTTCTTGAACCTTTGCTTCATTAACATCCAAAAGTACCATTCCTAAAACCTGCCACCACTTAAGTTCTTTAATAATATTCTCTTGAAATTTAGTTTTTGAAATAGACGATTCCGTAGTTGTATAATTTGAAATAATCTGTTTGCTGATTAGAAAAGTCTTCCCTGTTCCGGGTGGTCCGAAAAAGATTTTGTTAACGGATTTATTCATTTCTATAACGGATTCAGGTTGGCGTGTGTAATTAAGCATCTTTAAGTTCGACAAATCTTGAGGAGTGGCATCAAAATAGGGTTGTAGTCCATCCGGATTCAAAGCAAGTCTGGCAATTTCTTCCACATGATGAGCGTGAAAAGTGGACGTTTTATATCGGTTAAGTAGGTAATCTGCCGATTTAAGCGCAAGCTCATTTAAGGAGTTTTCATTTTGTAAATAAGTTGAATAATCCATCTCCAATCCTATCACTTCGGTTTGCGAACTGAGTGCGGAATCTACGTTGAATTCAATTTCATTCTCAAAGGGTAACCAATCTGTTTTTTTAAAACAAAAACCAATTTTACCCGAATCCGTGAGAGAGGTTAATCGGTAACTCCCGATAGAAATAGAAATGATTTTAGTGCTATCGTTTCGTGGGTTGAAGGCCAATCTGGGATCATTTGTGTCCACTTTAATATGTTCCAGAATCAGGCGGATAAGGTTGAAAAAATGACGGACTCTTTCCTCATTCTTATTTCCGAGAATACGTGCAAGTATCCGATAATTTAATTGGGTAATTGATGCAGGTAAATTGTTGTCTTTCCGCTCAAGTGTTTGGAACAAAATGTCTTGACAAAGCAGAAGTCTGTTCCCATCTTTAAAAGTCTGATTTTGTAAGATAGAATCTACTTTTTTCAAGAGATCAAAATCTGTGATAACAAATTCGTCACGAAAGTTCTTAAGTAATTTCAGGTAGTGAACATAATTTTTTCCAGTACCGGCAGTTACCTCGCCCAACAATTCACAGAACTTCTTATAATAAGAATATTTATAAAAAGTATATAAATCCGGATTGTGATAAGTGAGAAGTACTGAAGCAGTTCTTTCATCGTGGTGTGAAGAAAGATTGGGATCCATGTCTTTGGATAAAACCTCAGCATCTTTCATAAAACGATTAATACGTAATTGAAGATCCACAGATTCATCAACTAAATCTTCTAAAATTTTACGATATCGTACCGGGTCAAATTCAGCAAGGCGTTTGGTCATAGCAGGAGCCATCTGGTATACAAGATTTTCGTATTTAATGGATCCCATCTCCGCACCGAGATCGGATAGGGTGAGGTCAGGTCTGCCTCTATAAGAACTGATTAAATCCCATTTGTAAATTTCATCTGATAATCCCCTTTGATCGAGAATGGATCTGTACTTCTGAATGAGGTGGTTCATGGTGAAATTATTTAGCGGGTGAAAATTAGGGTATTGGATGGAATTGATTTCATTTCATGAACAGAAGAATATAAAGGGTTTTTTACATTTACCCCCTCAAACCGCACTCAACTGATTTCTCTTGGTTTGATACAAAAGCCAATATTCACTTTTTGTTTTTTCGTTATAACAGGATCGTTTAATAAAGCAAAATCAATGTCCTCGACCTTAAGACGAGTATTCTCCGAATCATTCGCCGGGCTTAAAGCGTAATTACCTTTCTAAAGATTCTGAACAACAAATTACCAAACAGCCGCTAAAACAAAACTGAGTATCGAGTATTAAGCAGTGTTTCATACTTAGCTTTCATTTCATTTGAAAGCCATGATTTCTTTATCCAGTTCGTCGCCATTTTGTGCTGACCCTCGAATCGTTTGTAAACACCTTCGATTTGTTTCGGGGTCAAGCCCAATCTGGCAGCTAATTCTGTGAAATGAGATTTCTTTAATTTTCTTTTCTTGGCCGAAATGGTTAATGCTAATTCTTCAATATCGTCTTCGAGAACAATCGACACATTTAATAAATCATAGGCAGGAGCCAATGTCCAGCCATGAGGGCCATTGATCATCGAGAAGTTTTTAAGGTGCATGTCGTTGTTCCCGGTTAAATAACAAAAGACAGTCAATTCGAAAAAACGGATTTTATCCAACATCGTATTTGCAGAATAATCATTAATGGCCTTCCCTATTTTTTCCATTGAACCTCTGTATTTGTCGAATGCCTCGGTAATCTGAAACATGTCAATCATGTGGATTTTCTTTCCGTCATCTGTTCGGTCAATTCTTTTCGTGATATACGACAACTCTCCGGAAGCCAGTCGGATTAACGAAGACGGCACAACGCTAATTCCAAATAATTCTGCTATTCTCATGGTGAGGTGTTCGTTTGCCGGAAGTTCCGGATAATCTGATGTTGGCGGTTTGAATATATAATTACCTCCCAGCATGCCCACCACATTAAACCGGCCGTCGGATTTTTCTTTTGAATCCTGTACAAGCGAAAGGGATAGTTTGGGTTGTACCCCGGGAACTGCAATACTTCTTTCAACTACCTTTTTAGCCAGCTCATTCATCTGGGCAAATGTGTAATCGATTTTAGGTGCTGTTGGTGTCCCGAAAAATACCTTTGAACATCGCGTATGAAAATCAACGCCTTCATCAATCGGTTCATAACAATACAAACACTTATTTTTCATTTTGGTCGCTCTCGTTAATCGGGGTTACACTTACGGCACCGATACAATTCTGACAACAGGCGAGTAATAATCCCATCCGGTCGTTTCGGTTGATTTTCCAGTTGCCAGACGCAATTTCAAGTAACCAACCTTCCGGGATCAATCCTTCAAAAAATGGGAATAACCTCTTTTCAACATAAGGCTCTTTTCTTACCGGCATTGTAAAGGTTATAAAGTCCGCCGGATGATTTTTTACATAACCGGAGTTGTACTGAAATACATATTCACCGTCATCTGTCTCCGTTATCTCTCCGGCTAATAAATCGTTGTAAAATACTTTTCCTCTTCTCATTCCTCTAACTCTTTTATATTTACGGGTGCCAGTTCATGTCCGAACATGCTCAGCACGAGATTTACAGTCTCCAAATTCAGATTGGTTTTTCCCTGTTCTATTTTTCGTATAACGGTTAAGGCAACTCCGGACCTTTCTGCGAATTGTTCCTGAGTGAGATTAACTGCCTTCCGACGTTCTTTTACAAATTCAGATAATCGTTTCATTATATGTAAATGAATATAAAGTGTCTCAAATATACTTAACTATATGTTTATGCGTATAGTTTTTTAAAAATATGAGGTATTATATGTTAATGGATATAGTGAATGTCGTGTGAAATTGTTTGAAAGCTTTCCAAATTACCCGAAGAATTACAATCAGTCTGCACGTAAGATTAAACAAAAGTGTAAAACCTAAAAGACTCTATCTGTAATGAAAAGGTGATATGTTTCATCGTATCTCAACTTTCTTTAGTTTTGGGAATTGATCAAAAAGATCACCTATGTCTAAGAATCTAAGTAAGCTATCGGGGCGGAAGGGTTTGGAGAACAACCTGTTCGACAGGCTGGGATCGGAAGCTGCGGAAACCGGAACCATTGAAAGATCAACGGCCAAAGAACTCGCCGATGAATATCTCATGGGGAAGGCCAATATTTATGGAGTTACCACTTTCTACGACTTTCTGAAACCCGAAAACAAGGGAAAGGAAATTTACGTCTGCAACGGAAGCACTTGTTTGCTGGCCGGAACGCAGGATGATGTGTACCACAAAATTTCGGAAAAGTTTAATGCCGATCAGATCGGACACATGTGCTGTCTCGGGCGATGCCATGAGAACAGCTCGTTTCATTATAAGGGGAGAAATTACTCCGGCGACTCGATCAATAAGCTGGATGAAATCGTTCGCAACCGATCAATTTTCAACGATGATTATCATGTTGAATATTATGGTGAACAAATTCTGACCGGACTCTTCAAAGGGCCGGAAGCTGTGCGGGATGTAATGCGAAAAGCGATCAACATGTCTTCGCTGCAATGTCTCGAAGAAATAAAAACCTCGAATGTGCGGGGAAGGGGAGGTGCGGGTTTTCCTGCCGGATTTAAACTCGACAGTTGCCGCAAGGAACAGGATGATGAGAAATACATCGTATGCAACGCCGATGAAGGAGATCCAGGCGCATTTTCAGACCGCTATCTTTTAGAACATCAGCCATGGAGCGTGATCGCCGGAATGATGATCGCCGGTTTCATTACCGGAGCTCGTTGGGGTGTTTTGTACATACGTGCCGAATATCCGGAATGCATCCGGGTTTGTGAAAATGCCGTACGCGATCTGGTAAATCTCGGTTTGCTGGGCGAGCGAATTCTCGACTCCGACTTTTCTTTTAAACTAAAAGTGATAAAGGCAAAAGGTGCCTATATCTGCGGAGAGGAAACTTCATTGCTTTCTTCCATTGAAGGTCAGCGTGCCGAAGTGCGTGTTCGTCCGCCTTACCCGACTCAAAAAGGACTTTTTCAGAAGCCTACGGTAGTCAACAACGTTGAAACACTCGCGGCATACACACACATTATTAATAAAGGAGGAAGCTGGTACCGCTCGATCGGAACGGAAAAATCTTCGGGAACCAAACTCGTTTCGCTCGATTCGTTTTTTAACCGCCCGGGTATGTACGAAGTGAACATGGGAACTCCACTTTCGTATGTTATTAATGAACTTGGTGGCGGATTTAAAACACCGGTAAAGGCAATGCACATCGGCGGACCACTCGGTGGATTGGTTCCTTTGGGCGAAATCGATAAAATCAACATGTCGTTTGAATCCTTTTCGGAAAACGGCTTTTTAATGGGGCACGCTTCTGTAGTGAGCATTCCACAGGATTTCCCTTTGATAAAATATCTGGAGCATTTGTTTGAGTTCACGGCAGCCGAAAGTTGCGGAAAGTGTTTCCCTTGCCGGCTGGGTTCGGTTCGGGGAATGGAGATGCTCAGGAAATCACAGAACGAAGATTACAAAATGGATCTGGAACTTTTTACCGATCTTTTAAATACAATGGAACAGGGTTCACTCTGCGCATTAGGTGGCGGACTTCCGTTGCCGGTTAAAAATGCACTGGCCCATTTTGAAGATGAATTGAAACCTTATTTCGGATAAGCAAGAGATACCACAGTTATGAGCAAGATTGCCTATATAAACGACGAACCGTTTCCTTTTGAGGAAGGTGTCACCATATTAAATTTCGTAAAGGAAAATAAGAACAAACGCGCTATACCTACTTTGTGCGATGCACCGAATCTCGATCCGTTCGGGTCGTGTCGTGTTTGTAGCGTGGAAGTGGCGCTTCAGCAAGGCGGCAAAACCAAAACCATGGCTTCATGCCACACGCCGCTCACGGAAGGAATGTATGTTTACACCGATACTCCTTCGGTAAAGAAACTGCGCAAAAACATTGTCGAATTGGTTTTAACTGACCACCCGCTCGACTGCCTTACCTGTGAGGTTAACGGTAACTGCGAACTGCAAACTGTTGCTGCGGAAGTCGGAATACGGGAAGTTCGATACCCGGAAGGCAAAACACATCTCGACCGCCATAAAGATCACAGTCATCCTTACATGACTTCAGATCTTTCAAAGTGCATCAATTGTTACCGATGCGTTCGGGCATGTGATGAAGTGCAGGGACAATTCGTATTGACAATGGCCGGTCGAGGTTTCGATAGCCACATTGCAAAAGGCATTGAACAAACGTTCTTCGAATCGGATTGCGTGAGTTGTGGTGCCTGTGCACAAGCATGTCCTACGTCGGCAATCAGCGATGTATTTCAGTCTAAATCTATCGCTAAGGCAAAGACAACCCGAACCATCTGTACATACTGTGGTGTGGGTTGTAACCTCGAAGTGGCGACGGATGGAAGCAACGAAATTCTCAGCATTCGTGCTCCGTATGAAGCAGAAGCAAACGGAGGACACACTTGTCTGAAAGGTAGATACGCTTTCAAATTTTACAATCACCCGGATCGCCTTCGCAGTCCGATGATCAAGAATAAAAAAACCGGAGAATTTGTTGAGGTTTCATGGGATGAAGCATATACCTACATCACCAACGAACTCAATCGAATTAAGTCTACAAGCGGTCCGGATGCGATTGCCGGAATTTCCTCAGCGCGAACGCCGAACGAAGAAAACTACCTGATGCAGAAATTCATCAGGGCAGTTGTGGGAACTAATAACATCGACTGTTGTGCGCGGGTATGTCACTCTCCAACTGCATTGGGGATGCAGCGTGCTTTTGGAACCGGCGCGGCAACCAACAGCATCCACGATCTGGAATACACCGATTGTATTTTGGTGATTGGCGCCAACCCGACGGATGCGCATCCGGTAACAGGAGCCAAGATCAAGCAGAAGTTCATGAAAGGCGTTACGAGTATCGTCATCGACCCGAGAAGAATTGAATTAGCCAAATACGCAACTTATCATCTTCAGCTTCGTCCGGGAACTAACGTGGCCATGCTGAACATGATGTTGTATTATGTGATTACTGATGGTTTGGTTGATGAAAACTTTGTTAAAAACAGAACCGAAGGATTTGAAGAACTCAAAGAAGAAATTCTAAGAATCGATATTGACGCACTAGAAGCCATTACCGGTGTTGACCGAAACTTGGTTCGCGAAGCCACCCGTGCGTATGCAACTGCAAAGGCAGCGATGGAATTCCACGGATTGGGAGTTACCGAACATTCACAGGGAACTTTTGCCATTCAGTTGATTGCTGATTTGGCAATGATTACAGGAAACATTGGTAAACCAGGTGCAGGAGTAAATCCGTTGCGCGGACAAAACAACGTTCAGGGAGCGGCCGACATGGGAGCGCAACCGCATCAGGGCGCAGGTTATCTCGATGTAACGGATCCGGAGGTAAATCATCGATACAACACTTTTTATAAGAGAGAAGTTCCGAGTCATATCGGATACAAAATTCCGGAGATGTTTGATGCCGCAATCAACGGTGATCTGAAGGCATTGTGGATTATCGGAGAAGATGTGGTGCAAACCGATCCGAATACAAACAAGGTTATTAAAGCCATGAACAGTGTTGATCTCCTCGTGGTTCAGGAACTGTTTATGACCGAAACAGCGAAACACGCAACTGTGATTTTGCCGGGTGCAAGTTTCCTTGAAAAAGAGGGAACGTTCACAAACGGAGAGAGACGAATTCAACGGGTGAATCGGGTTGTGGAGCCGTTGCCGGGAACCAAACCCGATGGACAGATCATCGTCGATATTATGAATCGAATGGGTTACGAACAACCGGATTATACCGCTGCCGGTGTTCTGGAAGAAGTGTCTCAGATCGTTCCATTCTTCGCCGGTGTTAAATGGGAAGAACTCGGAGATAATGGCAAACAATGGCCGGTAAAACCCGACGGAACCGACACCAAGATGTTGCATACCGATTCATTCAAACGGGGTCTGGGATTGTTCACGTACTTTCCATTTCAGGAGTCGAAAGAGATCATCACTTATCAAAAAGATTATCCGTACATCATCACAACAAACCGGGAACTGGAACACTACAACTGTGGTGCGATGACCCGAAGAACCGGCAACGTTGAAATTCTTACGGAAGATGTGTTGATGATCAATCCCGATGATGCGGCCAAAGAAGGTATTGCTGATGGCGATATGGTTTGCGTGGAATCACCTCGCGGCAAAGTGGATATTAAGGCGTTTGTAACAGACGAAATGAAGCCTGGTATTCTCAGTTCAACCTTCCACTTCCCGGAAGTTATGTTGAACATTATTACTTCGGATGAACACTGTTCGGAAGCGCTTTGTCCGGAATACAAAGTGGTTAGCTGCCGTATTCGTAAAGCGCGAAAAACTCATCTGCGCAAGGCCGGCGAACTGGAAGAAGTTCATTAATCTTCTTCAGGAATGAATCACGTATTACAGGACTTTTGGAAGAAGAATCTTCTCGTCCTGTTGGTGCTTTTTGCGTTTGGGCTAACAATGGAGTTCAGCGGCTGTAAATCGGTTCCGGAAGAATCGGAAGCAATTCAGCAATTAGATGAATCCATAGTTAATTTTCTGAAATCGAAAGATTCGGTTAAAGTCGAGCGAAATCATTTTCAGGTTTATCTTCTCGATACGGTTTTGGCTAAGGTCTGGTTAAATAATGCGCTTGACACGGTTAATCAAAAACTGCTGATGCGGGACAGTCTCATGAAAAAAGCAGATGATTACGATCGGGATTCGAAAACCATTCAGCAATTTATGCCGCACGATGTTGACGCACAGTATATGCAGATTGTCGCGTCTCAAATGCGGCTTCAGGTAATGCAATGGGAGAAAACCAAAGACAGTCTGGTTCAGGCTTTACAGGAAATAAAAAGTGATGAAATACTTTGGGTAGAATGCATTTGTTCGTTTGATGAAAAGAAAGTCGACAGCGACGAACTGGCCCATCCGGAATATTACAAAGTGCATCTCAACGAAAGGTTTGAAGTAGTTTCTGCAGAAAAAACGGATCCCACTTCTTCTAATTAAAGTGCATAAAAAAAAGGCCGACAAAGTCGGCCTCTTAATTTATTAATTCTTTTAATTCTTAATTAAGAAAACTCAGGCTTCTTTTCCGCCTTTAAGTTCGTCTTGCCAGGTTTTGAGTTCATCCCATTTCCCTTCAGCAGCCATTTCAGCTTGTTTTGGCCAGGTAGCAGGATCGTGAGCTGCAAAGTTTCCTTCTGCGTTATCCAGAATCTCACGGATTTTTTCCGGAGTAGATGCAGCTAAATCAGCAAATGTGAGAATGCCGGCTTCGTTAAGAACGGTAGCGATTTTAGGACCGATACCTTCTACTTCGTTCAATTTGTCGACAGCAGGAGCCGCAACCTCAGAAGCTACTTCTTCCACTTTTTTTGATTCCTTAGCAGCAGTTGCAGGAGCCGATTTCAAAGACTTTGCGATTGTCATCACGTCTTCTTCCAGAATTACTCCGGATTCATCTTTATACGGAGATTTAATGAAAATACGGCTAACGTTTCTCTTAATCTCTTTTACTCTTTCCTTCGCTCGGGTCTTATTTCTTCTCGCTTTTCGCTCTAATCTGGTAACAGTCATCGCTTAAAAATTTGGTGGGCAAAATTAGAATTTTTTCGTTTCGAAAACCACATCTACGAATTCTTTTTGTAAATGGTGGAAAAACGACCGGCAAAAGGGAAAATCAAACAGCTTCCTGAACGTATCGAGACCTGTACTTGCCTAATTTTGCCCGAATAGTAGCACATGAAAATCGTAATTGCCGGCGCAGGTGAAGTTGGCTTTTATCTGGCACGTTTGCTTTCGAGTGAAGCACAGGACATTATCCTGATCGACGATGACAATCAGGTTCTGAGCCGGGCGGGAAACGAACTCGATGTGATCACAATTAAAGGAAACGCTTCTTCCATCCAGATTCTTAAACAGGCTAAAGTCGGGACATGCGATTTGCTAATTGCCGTTACCTCATCCGAAAGCGACAATTTTATGATCGCAACGTTCGGCAAACAACTCGGCGCCAGAAAAACCGTCGCCCGGGTCAACAACGTTGAATTCCTTGATGAGAACTGTAAGATAGATTTTCGCGCGATGGGAATCGATGTGCTCATATCTCCCGAAGATCTCGCTGCCAAAGAAATTGCCCGATTGGTAAAACGTTCCGCCTTCACCGATGCATTCGATTTTGAAGAAGGAAAGATGAGTTTGCTGGGAATAAATCTCGATAGCGATGCGCCGGTTGTAAATCGAACCATTAAAGAAACCGCCGGACTCAATCCGAATTTCCACTTTATAACCGTAGCCATCCAACGGGGTGGGAATACCATTGTTCCCAGAAGTGATGCACTTTTTCTGAAAGGAGATCACGTGTACTTCCTTGCCGTTCCGGAAGGGGTTAATGAAGTTCTAAAACTTACCGGCAAAGAAGAACATCGCATTAAATCCGTAATGATGTTGGGAGGCAGCCGGGTTGCACTCAATACTATTAATAAAATTAAAAAGCGTCGGAACATTAAACTGATCGAACGCGACCCGACTAAGAGTTTCGAAATCGCAGATGCATATCCCGATATTCTCATTATTAACGACGACGGGCACAATGTAAAAATGCTCGAACAGGAAAACATTTCCGAAATGGATGCCTTTGTTGCAGTGACCGGAAATTCGGAAACCAACATCATGACTTCATTGGTTGCAAAGGCCCGGGGTGTAAAAAAGACGATTGCGTTGGTTGAGAACATGGACTATATCAACCTCTCACAAACCATTGGTATCGACACGCTTATTAATAAAAAGCTGATTGCTGCCAATAATATTTTCCGGTATGTGCGGCAGGGAGACGTGATCACAATTGCCGGTCTGCATGGAGTTAATGCTGAAATTCTGGAATTTCTGGCTAAAGAGAAATCACAAATTATCCGCAAGCCGATCAAAGATTTGAAATTCCCGAAAACAGCCATTATCGGCGGTGTAATTCGAGACGGAGTCGGTAAGATGATGCGGGGAGAAGATCAGGTAATGCCGGGCGACAAGGTTGTCGTACTGAGCGAATACGATACAATACGGGAAGTAGAAAAATTCTTTTGAACCGCTTTAATCTAAGACTGATCACCAATGTGGTGGGGCTGTTGCTAATGATGAACGGCTTTTTTATGGTAACCTGCATTCCCACATGTATTTGGTTTGGGGATGGCGATACCAGAGCCTTTGTGATTTCGGCTGCCATTAGTTTCAACATCGGTTTTCTGATGTGGTTTTATTCCCGTCAGCACAATAAAAAACTTACCTACCGCGATGGCTATCTCATTGTAACCATTGGCTGGTTGGCTCTTGCCCTTAGCGGTTGCCTGCCTTTTCTGGCCAGCGGAACTATTCCGAACCTCACCTCGGCATTTTTCGAAACCGTTTCCGGATACACAACAACCGGAAGTTCTGTGCTCACTGACATCGAATCGGTTCCCCGCGGTGTTCTGCTCTGGCGCAGCATGACCCAATGGATCGGTGGAATGGGAATCATCGTACTCACCGTTGCGATTCTACCGATTCTCGGAGTCGGTGGAATGCAATTGTTTATGGCAGAGTCTCCCGGACCGACCGCAAGTAAATTACACCCGAGAATCACCGAAACAGCTAAACGTCTTTGGTACATTTATGCAGCCCTCACGTGTGTTGAAATATTTGCACTCAAGTTCGCAGGTATGAGTTGGTACGATGCGATCAATCATGCTTTCACCACCATTTCTACCGGCGGATTTTCAACCCGAAATGCCAGTGTAGCTGCTTTCGAATCGCCAGCTATTCATTATATCATTTCGCTTTTTATGTTTTTTGGCGGATTGAATTTCACTCTGTTCTATTTCGTGTTAAAACTGCAAATCGGTGAAATCGCGAAAAATGAGGAATTCCGCTTTTATCTCGGACTTACCATTTTCGCAACACTCGTTTCCACCATTTTTCTTCAGATGAATGCGGACGCAGGTTGGGAAAAAAGCTTTCGGGATTCGCTCTTTCAGGTGCTCTCCATTGTAACCACAACCGGTTTCGCTACAGCAGATTATACCACTTGGGGTTATTTCCTTACGCTAATGTTCTTTCTGCTGATGTTTTTCGGAGCATCTGCCGGATCAACTGCAGGCGGAATTAAAATCGTTCGCCACATGTTAATTGTAAAAAACGGTTGGACAGAACTCAAACGCATTATGCATCCGGCGGCAATTATTCCTGTTCGATACAACGGAAAAGCCGTGGAGCAAAAAATCATTTACAACATCCTCGCATTCTTTTTTATATACCTCACGGTCTTTATTCTGGGCTGCATTGTAATGACGATGTACGGTTACGATTTGCTCACTTCGGCCGGCGCTACCATTTCGTCGCTTGGCAATATTGGTCCCGGTATCGGCGGGGTCGGACCGGCATATAACTTTGCATTCTTCCCGGAATCCGCAAAAGTGTTTCTCGCATTTTTAATGCTTCTCGGCCGATTGGAATTGTTCACGATTTTATTGTTGTTTTTACCTGCCTTCTGGAGAAGAAACTCTTGAGGAAAAGCGAAAAGTGAAAAGCGAAAAGCGAAGTTCTTCGTGGAAACTGTCGGTAGCGTCCTCGCTACCGATTCATCTGTGAAATTCAATCCAACTCAGCGATCGAAATATCTTGAAAGGAGTTTATTTCAAGCAGACAATTCCAAATCGAAATACATCTATTTCATAACAGCACTTCGGCATCTTTCTGTAGGACGACATTCCCCAATTTATGCTGACAATGCTGTACAGAAAGGAAATTGGTTAAACCAGATTAATCAGTAATTCTCCAATTCATTCCTTAATTCTCTCTTGGCGTGCTGCGCGCTTTCCGCTCAAACACACCGTCTGCATGCCGTTTGTTGCAGGCGGTCAGGTGAGCTTACTGCCGGTCGCTTCCTGCCTGCCGCAACAAAAACGTCAATCAACCGGCTATGTAACCGCTGCAATCGCTGCCCGACAAAGCGAAAAACGAATAGCGAAAAGTGAAAAGCGAAAAGTGAAAAGCGAAATTCTGAAAAGTGAAAATTTGAAAAATCGACATTCGATACGGAATCTATCGGTAGCGTCCCCGCTACCGACCTCTAATTCAATTAAGAATTAATAAATAAAATAGAATGAAAAAAATGAATCGACGAAGAGTACACTACCCGATAGGTTCAGGTCGATTTTGAATGAAATGAAAAGCTGTTGTAAGCGGATGCAGAAGACTGCAATCAAACCATTACATGATCAACAAAGCATCGCCGTAACAAAGGAAGCGATACTCGTTTTCAATGGCTTGTTTGTAGATTTCTTTGGTGAATTTCACGCTGTCAACAAAGGCGCTGGTGAGCATCATCAGTGTTGATTGTGGTTGATGGAAATTCGTTATGTAGCAATTCGCAATCTTGAAATCGTATGGAGGGAAGAGGAATTTGTCTGTCCATTGTTCTGCCGGATTTAGATTTCCAAAAGCGGAAACAGAAGATTCCAGAGCGCGCATTACGCTGGATCCAACTGCAACCACTCTTTTCTTCTCTGCCTTTGCGCGGTTCACTCGTTCGGCAACATCAGGTGTGATGTGGAAGCTTTCCGAATCCATTTTGTGCTTGGTGAGATCTTCAACTTCTACTTGTCGGGAGGAACCCTGACCAATGTTCAGATTGATTTTGCAGAAATCGGAACCTTTGATTTCCATGCGCATCATGAGTTCGCGTGTGAAGTGAAGTCCGGATGTTGGCGGTGCAATAGACCCTTCGGTTGAGGCGAAGATGGTTTGGTACCAATCGGCATCTTCGGGTTGAACAGGACGTTCGATATATTTCGGAATCGGTGTTTCACCGAGTTTTTCAACCATGGCTTTGAAGTCATCCTTGTTTCCATCGAATAGAAAACGGATGGTTCTGCCGCGAGAAGTGGTGTTGTCGATTACTTCAGCAACAAGTTCGTCTTCTCCGAAGAAAAGTTTGTTGCCCACCCGGATTTTTCTAGCCGGATCAACCAGTACGTCCCAGAGACGAAGTTCTTCATTGAGTTCGCGAAGCAGGAACACTTCGATTCTGGCGCCGGTTTTTTCTTTATTTCCGTACAAACGAGCCGGAAAAACTTTTGCGTCGTTAAGCACGAGCACGTCGCCATCGTCGAAGATGTCGAGAATGTCTCTGAATTTTTTGTGTTCGATGGTTTTTTCCTTGCGGTTAACGACCATGAGTTTACAGTCGTCGCGCTGTTCCATCGGAAATTGAGCAATGAGTTCTTGTGGGAGTTCGTAACGGAATTTAGAAAGCTTCATTTCGGGGAGTCCAGATGATACTTATAAAAGCCTGCAAAATTATTATTTTGTCGTTACGGAGATGAGAAGTTTTTCAATATTTTCGGAGATCAGTTTCCTGCGTAATGCGGGAGATTGTTGATTGTTGAATCCGGGTATATGATTTTTCCTGCTTGCTCATTTCGGGTAAAGTTGATTATTTCGCTGCCCGGATTTTTTTACGGGGTGTAGCGCAGCCCGGTAGCGCGCTTCGTTCGGGACGAAGAGGTCGTAGGTTCGAATCCTGTCACCCCGACCATAAACAATTTGCCTGAAAGGCGATAAAAACAGAAAACCTCTGTGCCAAGATTGCTTGAACTCAGTGGTTTTCTGTTTTTATCCGCCGGTTGGCGGATGGCGAATTGTTTTGTTATGTGCTCTCCATCCTTCAAAGGGACACGCAAGCAATCCTGTATTTAATTAATCTCTTTCGCTCTCCGCTCTATTGCTCATAGCTCTTTTTGGAAAACGGCCGTTACCGTTACTGTTACAGTTCCCGTTCGGGTTGGTTCGCTTCGCTCACCATGACGTGGTTCTTTGGGGGACAAGGGATTCTTCGCTGCGCTCAGAATTTCCCTGGCACTCAAACGCTCTCCGCTCTATTGCTCTTAACTCTTTTTGGAAAGCGGCCGTTACAGTTACCGTTACTGTTTCAGTTTCCTTTTGAGTTGGTTCGCTTCGCTCACCATGACGTGGTTCTCTGTTAATCAAGGTATTTTTCGCTGCGCTCAGAATTTCCCTGGCATCCAAACGCTCTCCGCACTATTGCACTTTGCTCTTTTTGGAAGGCGGCCGTTACCGTTACAGTTACCGTCACAGTTCCCGTTCGAGTTGGTTCACTTCGCTCACCATGACGTGGTTCTTTGGGAATCAAGGGATTCTTCGCTGCGCTCAGAATTTCCCCTGACATCCAAACGCTCTCCGCTCTAATGCACTTAGCTCTTTTTGGAATGCGGCTGTTACCGTTTTAGTTACTGTTACCGTTTTAGTTACCGTTACCGCTCGAGTTGGTTCACTTCGCTCACCATGACGTGGTTCTTTGGGAATCAAGGGATTCTTCGCTGCGCTCAGAATTGCCATGGCATTTGTAGGCTCTCCGCTCTATTGCTCTTAGCTCTTTTTGGAAATTGGCCGTTACCGTTACAGTTTCTGTTTCCGTTTCCGTTTCCCGCGGGCAGCGATTGCAGCGGTTACTAAGCCTGCAGATTGCGGACGGCAATGCCGCGAACCGACGGCGACTAAGAGAAGCCCGGCGGAGCGCATGCATTGACCCGCAAACCGCAGGTGTGTTTGAGCGGAAAGCGCGTTCGTCCCGCCAAAAAAAATTGAAAGATCAGCTCTTTTCTGTCCAGACCTGAACCAGCTCCACCAATGTTTTGCAGGCTGCTTCCATGTCCTGAACGCTCACAAATTCGTGTTTGGAATGTATGGCCATTTCGCCGGTAAAGAGGTTGGGGCAGGGGAGGCCCATGAAAGAAAGTCGTGAACCGTCGGTGCCGCCGCGAACGAGTTGTTTTTCCACTTTCACGCCGGCGCGTTCCATGGCTTCGGCTGCGTAGGCTTCCACGTGTGGATACTTGTCGAGCATGTCGCGCATGTTGCGGTATTGTTCGGTAATAATGAAGTCTGCAGATGCTTTCGGATGACGGCTCATCACCGAATCGAGAATGGATTTCAGTCTGTCTTCGTGGGTTTTGAGGTTTGCCGTGATAAAGTCGCGGATGATAAAATTGATGGTGGTTTGTTCGGCGATTCCGTTCATGCTCACCGGGTGAACGTAACCCTGGCGATCTTCTGTGGTTTCCGGACTCCACTCTTTTTTGGGGAGTTCGTCGAGGAATTCTCCGGCGATTTTGAGCGAGTTTACCAATTTGTCTTTGGCATATCCGGGATGTGCACTCACGCCGTTGATAATTACCTTCACTGCATCTGCGCTAAAAGTGTCGCCTTCGAGTGAACCGCGTTCTCCTCCGTCGAGCGTGTAACCGAAATCGGCACCGAGCTTTTTCATATCGACATGTTCAACACCGCGGCCTACTTCTTCGTCGGGTGTAAAAAGAATCCGGATTTTGCCATGTGGAATTTCAGGGTGTTGCAAAAGATATTCGGCAGTTGCCATGATGATCGCGACACCGGCTTTGTCATCCGCTCCGAGAAGGGTTTTGCCGCTGGCAGTGATGATGTCGTCGCCAATTCTTTCCGTGAGATACGGATGTTCGGTTGTGGTGATGATTTGTGTGGGATCGTCGGGAAGCACGATATCGGAGCCATCCCATTTGTAGTGAACGATGGGATTGATATCGGTGCCGCTGCAATCGGGTGCAGTGTCCATGTGCGAACAAAAACAGAGTACCGGCATTTCCTTTTCAACCGTCGCCGGAATGGTCGCATATACATAGCCCCATTCGTCCATTTCGAGTTCAGTTGCCCCGATTTTCTGTAACTCGTCTCGAAGAACTTTACCGAGATTTTTCTGCTTTTCGGTTGATGGGAAAGTGTTCGATTCGGAATCGGCCTGGGTATCGATTCGCACGTATGAAGTGAAGCGATCTATGAGATTGAATGATGACATGCAATAAAGTTTGAGGGGCAATAATACTGATGTTCGGCACGAATACGAAACCCGGTTAGAGTTTGGATCAGATCAAAGATTTACCTTATACATGTTCTTTATTCACATTGAAGTTGATTCGAAACTTCATCCCCTAATTTTGAATCACTATGCACATGTATTGGATTGATATTTTAATCGGCATCATCCTGTTGATTGCACTTTTTCTCATCTGGAATAAAATCAATAATTCGAACGAAGACGTTTATGCAGATCAGTTCCGGCAGATTTCAGAAGATCTGAGGAGGTTTCAGGATGCACTCGATCGCAACGAAAAAATTATTCGTGACGAATTTCAACGTAACCGATCCGAAAATGCAGAACGCGAATTAGCGAACCGAACCGAATTAGCCGAAAATCTCAGGCATTTCAGTGCCAATTTTTCGACGGGAGTAAAGGATATTCAGGAGTCGATCCGGCAGAAGTTCGGCGACTTTGCGAACGAGCAGGTTCGACGACACGAAGACCAGTTGAAACAGATCAAAGAAGTGCGCGAAACGGTTGATAAAAACCTGCAAACCATTCGGGAAGACAACACCAAACAGTTGGATGAAATGCGCAAAACCGTAGATGAGAAATTGCAGAAGACATTGAACGAGCGGTTGAGTCAGTCGTTTGAAACCGTCGGCAAACAGTTGCAGGCCGTTCAGGAAGGATTGGGTGAAATGAAGACGTTAGCCACCGACGTTGGTGGTTTGAAAAAAGTGTTGAGCAATGTGAAGATGCGGGGAAGTTTCGGGGAGATTCAGTTATCCATGTTGCTCGAACAGATTCTGGCACCGGAACAATACGAAGCCAATGTGGCGACCAAAGCCGGTTCTTCTGATCGGGTGGAATTTGCGATCCGACTCCCGGGCCCAGATGATCATCACAATCTGTTTTTACCGATTGACGCGAAATTCCCGAAAGAACGATATGAGTATCTCCAGGATGCGTATGAAAAAGGCGATGTGGATCTGATTGCCTCTGCTCAGAAACAACTTGAAGCGACTATCACTTCGATGGCAAAAGACATCGGAACGAAATACCTCGATCCGCCAAACACCACCGATTTCGGAATTATGTTTCTGCCGTTCGAAGGCTTGTACGCCGAAGTGGTTCGAAAGGCTGCACTCTTAGAAGATCTGAGAAGAAAATATAAGGTAGTAGTAACGGGCCCATCGACATTGGCCGCCATGCTCAACAGTCTGCAAATGGGTTTCAAAACGCTGGCGATTCAGAAACGCAGCAGCGAGGTTTGGCAGGTTCTGGGTGCGGTGAAAAAAGAATTTGAAAATTTCGAAGGTCTGATGGGAAAAGCGCAAAAGAATATTCAGACCGGACTCAATCAACTCGACGAAGTGATGGGAAAACGCACACGTGCCATTCAGCGAAAACTTAAAGGCGTGGAGGCTTTGAGCGATGCGGAAACAGCGAAGATTCTGCCGGAGTTGTCGGAAGAAGAGGGAGAAAATTCCTGACGAATGCCTTTGTGATTGGGTTGCACCAATTACATTAAGGTTCGGCATTGTCAGGATAAATCCGGACGAATGCCTTCGAGTTTAGGATGTACCAATCACATTAAGGTTCGGCAGTGTCAGGATAAATCCTGACGAAATCCTTTGAAAATTTTATTACTAAAAAAGGATTACGCTCCGGCTTTGTCAGGATAAATTCGGGGAAAGTCATACTGCAGACGAATGCCGAAGGGCAATTTTAATTAGCAGCATTTCGATACGGCATTGTTTGCATGAATGAAACATTAAGGTTCCTATAGAACACATGAATCGGCAGCGAGGACGCTACCGATAGAAATGATGAAGTTCGATTTTGTTTTTACGCTTTTGGATTTTTTGGATTGGTAGCAGGTGCTCTACCTATAGGGTCTTTAATCACCCCAACGAACTAATCGCCTCTTCAAGCAATACGTCGCGGTCAATCGGAACTACGCCGAGTTTTTCGCAGACAAGTCCGCCGGCAAGATTGCTGAGTCGGGCGGTTGTGCTCCAGTCAAGCGAAATGGCAGCACACAATGCCGCCACACTAATTACCGAATCACCCGCTCCCGAAACATCCAGTATCTTGCGCTGATGTGCCGGATAAAATTCAGTTTGTCCTTCTGAATAAATTGCAACGCCTTGCTGAGATAGCGTTAATAGAATATTTTGAACCTGAAGGTGTTCTGCTAATTGTTGTAAAGCCGATTGAACCGATTCGCGGTCACTGAGGTCTGAATCGATTTTCAACCCTTCGATAATTTCTTTCCGGTTGGGCTTAAAAAGAGTAACTCCGTGGTATTCGTCGAAATGTTCTTTTTTGGGATCTACCAGGGTCGGCACATTTTGTTTTCGGGCAAGTCGCAACACTTCCCGTATCAGATAAGAGGTTAAAAGTCCTTTGTTGTAATCTTCAAAAACAATGGCGTCGATTTCACCGATTTTATCCCGCACAAAACCCAAAACACTTTGCTCCATTTCAACCGAAAGCGGATTGGTGGTCTCTTCATCCACCCGCAAAACCTGCTGATTGTTTCCGATAATCCGCGTTTTAACCGTTGTGGGGCGGGAGGCGTCAACCTTTAATCCTTCCACATCCATTTCGCAATTCCGAAGATGTTGTTCGAGCCATTCACCTTCCGGATCGTTTCCGCGAACGGCACATAATACCGGAATGCCACCGAGAGCATTCACATTAAAAGCGACGTTGGCTGCTCCACCCGGACGGCGATCTTTCTTTGTAACTGATACAATGGGGACAGGAGCTTCCGGGCTAATCCGATCCACCTTTCCCATGTAATAGGCATCGAGCATTACATCACCGATGATCAGAATTTTTTTTCCGGTGAACGATTCAAAAATCCGGTTGATGGTAGCCTCGGTTGTCATATTATATCAGGCAAGTTTCGCCAGTGAAATTTTCATTCTACGTATAGCTTCATTGAGATCCCGGGTTGATGCCGCATACGAAACCCGAACACATTCAGGATTGCCGAATGCCGCGCCGCTTACCAAAGAAACATGAGCATCCGCCAAAAGATAAAAGCACAGATCTTCTGCATTTTCGATCTTCTGCCCGTTGTATGATTTGTTAAAATAATAACTCACGTCAGGGAAAATATAAAAAGCACCTTTCGGATAATTGGGTTTAAAACTGGGTAATTCTCTTAATCCGTTAAACAAAACATCCCGGCGGATTTCAAACTCATTCCGCATTTTTATGGTTTCGTCTAAAGGTGATCCGATGGCCGTCATTGCTGCATATTGAGCGATGGAATTAGCACCGGATGTAAATTGTCCCTGAAGTTTTTCGCATGCCTGCGCAATCCATTTCGGCGCTCCGATGTAACCGATTCTCCAGCCGGTCATCGCGTATGCTTTACTCAGTCCGTTAACTGTTACCACCCTGTCTTTTACATTTTCAAATGTTCCGATGCTGGTGTGGTTCTGCCCATATTGAAGATGCTCGTAAATTTCATCGGAAACAATGATGATATCCGGATGGCGGGCAATTACATCCGCAATGGCTTTGAGTTCTTCTTTGCTAAAAACCGACCCGCTCGGATTACACGGCGAACTGAAAAGCACAATCCGTGTTTTAGGCGTAATGGCATTTTCGAGTTGCTCAATATTGAATTTGTAGTCGGTGTCGATATTCGATTCGAGAAAAACCGGTTTGGCTTCGGCTAATTTTACCATCGCCGGGTAGCTCACCCAAAACGGAGACGGAATAATTACCTCGTCGCCCGGATTTAGCAATGCCATGATCACATTCATAATCGAATGTTTGGCTCCGCAACTCACCACAATCTGGTCGGGTGCATATTCCAGATTATTCTGATCCCGGAATTTTTGCGATATAATTTTCCGTAGTTCGAGGTAACCTGCAACCGGCGGATAATGGGTATGTCCTTTATTAATCGCATCGATTGCCGCATCTTTTATGAATTGCGGTGTATCGAAGTCGGGTTCACCAATACTGAGATTTATTACGGAAATTCCCTGTTCCGAAAGCTCTCTTGCTTTCTTGGTCATTACCAGGGTTTGAGATTCTTCAACGGCCTGAAGTCGCTTGGATGGCTCCATCATGCCGGCGAAATTAAAGCAAATTTGGAATGAGGCATCTTAATTCTCAGGGCATTCGTATAACTTCGGATTTGGAAAATTGAACTTCAAAGAAATCTGACAGGCTGTCTGCAAAACTTTCATATTCAAAGTGTTAATCGGAAATGATGTCGTGATTTGAATGAGAATTTTAGAATAATCAGGAAGTATTGTCAGCTAAATTCCGATGGAAGTTTTTTTGACCTCCGGCCGGAAGAGAATTAGAAAATATGAACATAGATAACTTTACCATAAAAGCTCAGGAAGCCGTACAAAAGGCTCAGGAGCTTGCCATACAAGCAGATAATCAGGCCATCGAAACAGGCCATCTTTTAAAAGGACTTTTTACGGTTGACGAGGAACTCATTCCGTATTCACTCAAGAAAGTGAACGCCAATATGGGGCGGATCACCAGTGCATTGGATGCGATGTTGGCCGGCTATCCCAAGGTTTCCGGTGGCAACCATTATTTGTCGAACAACGCCAATCGCGCTTTAGTGAAAGCCAAAGGAATGATCAAAGACTTCGGAGACGACTTCGTTTCCGTTGAACACATCTTCCTCGGTTTAATGGCTAACAACGATGAGGTTTCAAGCATGCTGAAAGATGCAGGGGTAACCGAGAAGGATATTAAAAAGGCCTTCCTTGATTTGCGAAAAGGGAATAATGTTACCACACAATCGGGCGAGGCAGCCTTTAACGCATTAAAGAAATATGCGCGGGATCTCAACGAACTTGCTGCTCAGGGAAAACTTGATCCGGTAATCGGTCGCGATGAAGAAATCAGAAGAGTGCTGCAAATTCTTTCCCGAAGAACCAAAAATAATCCGATTCTGATCGGAGAACCGGGAGTGGGTAAAACCGCCATTGCAGAAGGATTAGCGCATCGGATCGTGAGCGAAGACGTTCCGGAAAATCTCAAAAGCAAACGAATTTTTTCACTCGACATGGGCTCATTGGTGGCCGGTGCGAAATACAAAGGCGAGTTTGAAGAAAGACTAAAAGCCGTAATTAAAGAAGTGGTGGAAAGCGATGGAGAGTTAGTTCTTTTCATTGATGAGATTCACACATTGGTTGGAGCAGGAGCGAGCGGAGAAGGAGCCATGGATGCTGCCAATATTCTAAAACCTGCACTTGCCAGAGGGGAACTCAGAGCAGTGGGGGCGACTACTTTAGCCGAATACCAGAAATACATTGAAAAAGACAAGGCACTCGAACGACGATTCCAAACCGTAATGGTCGACGAACCGGATGCGGCAGATGCGATCAGTATTTTGCGCGGACTAAAAGAGCGTTATGAGGTTCACCACAAGGTGCGGATTAAAGACGAAGCCATTATCGCGGCGGTGGAACTTTCGCAACGATATATTTCCGATCGTTTTCTTCCGGATAAGGCAATCGACCTGATTGACGAAGCGGCAGCGAAACTGAGGTTGGAAATTGATTCGGTTCCCGAAGAGCTCGATGAACTCGAGCGCCGCATCATGCAATTGGAAATTGAGCGGGAAGCTATTAAAAGGGAAGACGATAAAATTAAACTCGAACAGCTCGGGAAAGACATCGCCAATTTATCGGAAGAACGCGATGCATTGAAAGCCCGTTGGCAGGCAGAAAAAGCAGTTGTCGATCAGATTCAGAACAAAAAACAGGAACTCGAAAACCTGAAGATTCAGGCAGAACAAGCCGAACGCGCCGGAGATTTCGGGAAAGTTGCTGAGATCCGATACGGAAGAATTAAAGAAGCCGAAGACATTCTCGAAGCCCTCAACTGGGAGTTGATGGACATGCAGAAAAAATCTTCTTTGGTGAAAGAGGAAGTGGGCAATGAAGACATTGCGGAAGTGGTGAGCCGATGGACCGGAATTCCGGTTCAGAGCATGTTGCAGAGCGAGCGTGAAAAGTTGCTGAATCTGGAAGCCGAACTACACAAACGTGTGGTAGGACAAGAGGAGGCAATAACTGCTGTTTCCGATGCTATTCGCCGGAGCCGGGCAGGTTTATCGGATCCAAAGAAACCGATTGGTTCCTTCATTTTCCTCGGAACAACCGGTGTGGGAAAAACTGAATTAGCCCGCGCACTTGCTGACTATCTTTTTAATAAAGAAGATGCGATGGTGCGGATCGATATGAGTGAATATCAGGAGAAGCACACCGTTTCCCGTTTGGTGGGAGCGCCTCCCGGATATGTGGGATATGACGAGGGCGGTCAGTTAACAGAAGCCGTTCGAAGAAAACCGTATAGTGTTATTCTGTTGGATGAAATCGAAAAAGCGCATCCGGATGTATTTAACATTCTGCTACAGGTTCTCGACGACGGACGACTTACGGATAATAAAGGTAGAACTGCCAATTTCCGGAACACAATCATCATTATGACTTCCAATATCGGGGCACATCTGATTCAGGAAAAATATGCGGAGTTAACGGATGATAATTCTAATGAGATTGAGGCAAGTCTGAAATCGGATCTCTTTGAGTTGATGAAGAAAACCATTCGGCCGGAGTTTCTGAACCGAATTGACGAACTCATCATGTTCAAACCATTGGGAAGAGAAGACATCCGGGGAATTGTTGAAATTCAGTTCGAACGCGTGAAAGAATTATTGGAAGATCAGGGAGTGAGCTTTAAGGCAACTCCGGCAGCATTGGATTGGCTGGCACAGATTGGTTTTGATCCGACTTTTGGAGCGAGACCTCTGAAACGTGCCATTCAGCGGGAAGTGCTCAATGAACTTTCGAAAGAAATCCTACAGGGAACGGTTCACAAAGACAGCCACATCATACTGGATGTCGATGATAAAAACCATTTTGTGTTTCGGAATGAGTTTGAGATAACAGCCAATTAAAAAGCGAAAAGCGAAAAATGAAAAGCGAAAAATGAAAAGCGAAAAATGAAAAGAGAAAAAACGAATACACGAAAATTGAAACCGTTGTAGAAGCCTGATACAGACCATTTATATGTCTGGACAAAAACTTCGATTTTCGCTCTTCAATTTTAGCTTTTCAGAATTACGATTTACGAAAGTGGTTTCATTCGTAAATCGTAAATCTGAGATCGAACTTCATAATGATTGAATCCATAATAACCGCCATGCTCAACTCCGGAGTGTTTGAAAAATCACGAACGGTGAAGCGCAATGAAATTGTGAAACCACCGGGTACGGTTGACACGGATATTTATTTAATAGAAAGCGGAAGCTTGAAAATTTTTGTAACGGATGATTCTGAGGAAAGGATCATCCGTTTTGGTTATGCAGGAAATATCATTGTTTCACTCGATTCGTATCTATCGGGACAGCCATCTGAACTGTGTATTCAGGCGATTAAAAAAACCGAATTAAAAATTGCAAGTAAGTCGGCATTTAATGCATTCATTAATGAGGATGAGAAACGTATGCAGGTTTGGATATTCATTCTCGAAGACCTGATTTTACAGCAAACCGAGCGCGAAATTGATCTGCTAACCAATTCTCCGAAAGAACGATTTGAACGCGTGCTTAAAAGAAGTCCGAATTTGTTTCAGGAAATTCCCGATAAATACATTGCGAATTATTTGCGTATGAGTCCGGAGACACTTTCGAGGTTAAAAAAGTCTTGATCTCGGTCAAGATTCGGGGAAAAAGCAACATTCATTTTTGCCAAAAAAATCAACATGAAAATCGATTCTGTTTCGCTTTTAAAAGAACTGAAAGATCTCACCGAACAACATTTGAATTTTGCGGAAAAGCTTTTGACTGAACCGGAGTCCAATCTCCTCAAACGAAAATCCCCTGAGTCGTGGAATGCTTTGGAGTGTATTGAACATTTGAATCGGTACGCGCGGTTTTACCATCCGGAAATTGAAAAGAGAATTTCACAATCAGATTCAAAAGCAGAGCAGATTTTTAACAGCGGTTGGCTGGGAAATTATTTCGCCGAAAGCATGAAACCCAAATCGAAACTGAACACCATGAAAACCTTCCGGAGCATGAATCCGATTCATCAGGAATTGGATTTAACTGTGATTCGGGAATTCATCGGTCATCAGAACAAAATGCTGGAATTACTGGATTCTGCCTTGGTTGTTAATTTATCTAAAATCAAAACCGCGATTAGTATTTCTCCTTTAATAAAACTGAGGCTGGGCGACACATTTCGGGTTGTGGTTTATCACAATCAGCGACATGTTGAGCAGGCAGGGAAAGCTGGTGGGAATTAATAATTGGAGAAATTCCTGACGAAAGCTTTTTAAACTATTATCACTAAAAAGTATTACGCTCCGGCTTTGTCAGGATAAATTTGAGAATACGGGAATTGGAGAATTCCTTAAGTAGGTGGGTTTCTTATTTATAAAGAGGTATTCTTCGTTACACTCAGAATTTATTGGATAAAAGGAATCTAAGTAAAAACCGGAACCTGTCGGTAGCGTCCCCGCTACCGACATTGTAAAATGAAAAGAATTAAAATAATGAAATGAATGAAAGGAATGAAATGAATTAAGTCCGTAGCGGGGACGCTACGGACAGTTTCGATTGTATGATGAAGGTTGTGGGAATTCTGAGATTTCTGATTTTGTAGGGGTAAGGCATGCCATACCCCTACAAAATCCGAAATCTGAGACGGACATTTTTGATTCGAAAATTGAAGATTAAAAATTTCGTACAGCTTTTTCAGGTGTATCGGTGAAGGTTTTGGTAAAACGAGTTTTCTTAACAGTGCTCAGAATTCAATGCTCTGTGCTTTTATCCGCCGAAGTCATAGCGAAGGCGGACCGTTACGGTTGCAGTTACAGTCACCGTTCCCGTTCCCTCGGGTTCGTTCGCTTCACTCACGAAGACGGTCGTTCTTTTTGGTGAATAGAGATTCTTCGTTCCACTCAGAATTCTATGCTCTCTGCTCTCACGCTCTATTATCCGCCGTAGCCATAGCGAAGGCGGACCGTTACTGTTACAGTTACAGTCACCGTTCCCG
>WGNA01000027.1 GCA_016124755.1 Bacteroidota bacterium
GTAATACCAGTATAAAATCGGTTACGAGACTCAGAGAACAAAATGTAACAACAAGACATATTCAGGATAAGGGATAGTTTGGCCAAGTAGAAATCTACCTTAATAAATGTGGGCCCACCTGGGCTCGAACCAGGGACCACCTGATTATGAGTCAGGTGCTCTAACCAACTGAGCTATAGGCCCGGAAAGAGAAAAACAAAAAATAACTACCGGCTGCCCGGAAATGCACTTTTTGAGTGCGCAAAGTTATCTAAAGTAATTATGCGAAACGTTCCAGTGAACTGAAAAAGAAATTGCCTTCTATTTCTGCGTTTTCATCACTGTCGCTTCCATGAACTGCATTTGCATCGATCGATTTTGCATACTTAGCACGGATTGTTCCTTCGGCAGCTTCAGCCGGATTTGTTGCACCAATGAGTGTTCGGAAATCTGCCACTGCGTTATCCTTCTCCAGAATCGCAGCTACGATCGCACCTGAACTCATAAATTCAACCAGGTCTTTATAAAATGGTCGTTCCTTGTGAACTGCATAAAATTGACCTGCAGTTTCCGCATTGAGATGAGTGTACTTCATTGCGATTATTTTGAAACCTCCATCGTTAATGTCTTTCAAAATGTTTCCGATGTGGCCGTTTTTAACCGCATCGGGTTTAATCATAGTAAAGGTTCTGTTAGTTGCCATTCTAGCTTTGTGTTGTCGTTCTTAAAATCGCGGCAAAAATAGCTTGGTTGGTTGAATTTGACGAGTTTTGTCCGAAATTGTAAATGAATCATTTGGAGGATAATCTTGATGGCATTTCCGACTGTTTTACCGGCAGGGCTAAGTTCGAAATCGTAATCACCACTCATCACAAACCGGATGCTGACGCTTTGGGGTCAACATTAGGTCTATATCACTTTTTAAAAAGCCTCGGTCACAGGGTTTCACCTGTTTCTCCAACCGATTATGCTACATTTTTACAATGGATGCCGGGAAATGAGGATGTAATCAACTTTGAAGAATCCGAGGAGGTTTGTTCAGAATTGGTGGAGACCGCAGACTTAATTTTTTGTCTGGATTTTAATGATCTGTCGAGAATTAACAAACTTGGAGAGTATGTTAAAGCGTCTAATGCGGTTAAGGTAATGATCGACCATCATCGCGAACCAAGCGGCTTTGATGATTATCGATATTGGACTATCAATACCAGCTCTACGGCAGAATTGATATACGATGCAATTCTTAAATACGGTAGTCTCGATTCCATTGATCAGAAAATTGCGACATGCCTTTATTCAGGAATAATGACTGATACGGGTTCATTCCGTTTTGATTCTACCAGCAGCAATACGCACAGGGCTATTGCCAATCTGATTGATAAGGGAGCAGATTCAGCCGAAATTCACAGAAGACTGTTTGATAATTTCACGTTGAATCGATTCAGATTTATGGGCTATGTGCTTTATCAAAAATTGGAAATTATACCGGAATACAATACCGCCTTGGTTTATATCACGAGAGAAGAACTAAAAATGTTTGAAGCTCAAACTGGAGATACCGAAGGTTTTGTGAATTTTGGATTAAGCGTTAAAGATGTTGTGTTCTCAGCTTTAATCGTTGACAGAACTGTGCTAGTAAAAATGTCTTTCAGATCAAGTGGTGATTTCCCGTGTAATGAATTTGCCTCTGAATATTTTTCTGGTGGAGGACATAAAAATGCGGCAGGTGGATCTAGCAAAGACTCGTTGGACTTAACCGTTCAAAAATTCCGGAAGTTATTACCACAATACAGTAAATACCTGAAAAGTTAAACCGGCATGCGAAACATAATTTTATTTCTGGTTGCATTGAACTTACTGTCTGCCTGTTCGGGTAAAAAGGAATACCATAAAACCGCATCCGGTCTCAGTTATCGGTTTATAACAGAAAATCCTGTGGCTAAAGCAGGGAAGGTGGGAGATTTTTATTTTGTTAATCTCACACTAACGACTCTGGAAAATGAAAAACTGATGCAGGACATCACTTACTTCGAAAGACACGAACCGGTTTACCCGGGAGATGTTCATGAAGGATTATCGTTGCTTCATGTGGGTGATAGTGTTGAGTTTTTGTTGAACGCCGATTCTTTCTTTCGCAATCATGGTCTCATGCACCTGAAACCGAAGGCTCTTACGAATCCGGATGACAAAATAAAATTGTACATCGGGGTTCTTAACATATTAAACCCATATGAACATTTTGTGGTGAAATGCGAAGAAGAAGTTAAGATCATGGAGGAATTTGTGAAGCGCAAGGATTGGAAAACCACACTTGACTCAACCGGAATTATGTATGAATTTGTCCAGTTGAATCCTTCGGGTGTTGAAGTTATCACAGGTGATTCCGTGGAAATTTCATACATCTATTACCCGATTAATGAGAACGGTGTTACCCGAACTAAGCCAGGAGAAACATGGAAATATCTGGTCGGTGATGATAAATTCAGGGTGAGTGGATTGAATCGGTTATTAGAGATGATGCATGCAGATGAAAAAATTCGAGCGGTAATTCCTTTTTCTGAAGCTTTTGGTGAAGAGGGATTCGAACCGATGATTCCACCTTACACTGCTCTGATCATGGAGTTGGAAGTTAAAAAGGTTATCAAGCCGGTGAGTTTTAAATAGCTATTCAATAATTGAAATGAAAATACTTGTTACCGGAGGCGCAGGATTTATCGGATCTCATGTGGTGAGGCGTCTGGTTAATGGATATCCTGATCATCAAATCTACAATCTGGATAAGCTAACATACGCAGGTAACCTTGAGAACCTGAAGGATATTGAATCGAAACAGAACTATCATTTTGTTAAAGGTGACATTTGCGACGAAGCTTTTATCGTCTCTTTATTTGAAGAGAACAAGTTTGATTCAGTAGTTCATCTGGCGGCAGAATCGCATGTTGACAGAAGTATTTCGGGACCTAAAGCTTTTCTTCAAACAAACATATTGGGTACCGCTAATTTGTTAGATGCCTACAGATTATACGGCAATATTTCGGTTGGTAAATTTTATCACATTAGTACAGATGAAGTTTACGGAGAACTGGGTGAAACAGGAAAATTCACCGAAACAACATGCTACAAACCGAACTCTCCTTATTCTGCCTCAAAAGCTTCTTCTGATCATTTGGTTCGCGCATGGCACAAGACCTTTAATCTTCCGGTAGTAATTTCAAATTGCTCTAATAATTACGGATCAAATCATTTTCCGGAGAAACTCATTCCGCTGGTAATAAAAAATGTAATAGAAAGAAAACCGATTCCGGTTTATGGTGAAGGTAAAAATGTAAGGGATTGGTTGTTCGTAGAAGACCATGCCGCTGCTATTGATTTGATTTTACATCACGGCAGAGTTGGGGAAACCTATAATATTGGCGGTGAAAATGAGTGGCAGAATATTGAGATCGTAAAATTGATTTGCAGAATTCTCGATGAAAAACTGAATCGTCGAATCGGAGAAAGTTCAGAGTTGATAACCTTTGTTAAGGATCGGGCCGGTCACGATTTTAGGTACGCCATTGATGCATCGAAATTAAAAATGGAATTGGGCTGGAAACCGGAAGTAACCTTTGAAGAAGGAATTGAAAAAACGATAGACTGGTATTTGAAAAATCAGGATTGGGTTCAAAGAGTTTCGTCCGGAGAATATCAACATTATTACGAACAGCAATACAGTCAACGATAGAATAGAATGAAAGGAATAATCCTGGCAGGAGGCGCCGGTACAAGACTGCATCCCTTAACTCTGGCGATGAGTAAACAATTGATGCCGGTTTACGATAAACCCATGATTTATTATCCGTTGTCGACATTAATGATGGCGGGTATCAGGGAAATACTCATAATAAGTACTCCTCAGGATCTTCCTCATTTCCGCAGATTACTGGGTAATGGTGAAAATCTTGGTTGCAGGTTTCAATACATGGTTCAGGAAGTTCCGAATGGTCTTGCTCAGGCTTTTGTGTTGGGTGCTGAATTTATTGGTAATGATAAAGTAGCTCTGATATTGGGTGACAATATTTTCTTTGGTGCCTCCCTCAGAGAAATGTTGAAATCCCATAACGATCCGGAAGGAGGTGTGATCTTCGCATATCATGTTTCAGATCCCGAAAGATATGGAGTTGTGGAATTTGATTCGGATATGAAAGCCATTTCGATAGAAGAGAAACCGGCAACTCCCAAATCTAATTACGCTGTTCCGGGATTGTATTTTTACGACAACTCAGTTGTACAAATTGCCAAAGATTTGAAACCATCTGCCCGGGGTGAATACGAAATCACAGATGTAAATAAAGAATATCTCAATCGAAATAATTTACAAGTTGGCGTAATGGATCGGGGAACCGCCTGGCTGGATACCGGAACGTTTGCTTCACTTATGCAGGCCGGACAATTCGTTCAGGTAATTGAAGATCGTCAGGGTTTGAAAATCGGTTGTATTGAAGAAGTTGCCTTTCAGGAAGGATATATCAGTTCAGGTCAATTAAAAGAACTCGCAAACAGGCTCACGAAAAGTGGGTATGGAGATTATCTGCTAAACTTGCTTAAATGAAACCGGAAACCGCTTCGGTACTGAGTGGTTACAAAATTTTAATCGATCTCATTGGACATCAGAATCGCGGAACACTTGCAAAAATGTTTCTGCTTTCTCTGATTGCTCTTTTTCTGGAAGTGCTCGGTGTTTTTCTGTTATTTCTGATTGTAGTGCTGATACTTGACCCGGATCAGTATGATTATTACATCAACCATATTTTTAAACTCCAAGTCAATTTAACCGGTTCAACAAATCTCCGGGTTCAGAATATTGTCGGAATTCTTGTGCTGTTTCTTTTAAAGATATTCTTCGCATACAGACTAAATTTAGGTTCTGTAAAACTGGCGTTTGAAATTGCCGAAAAGGTAACAGAAGATAAATATGAAAAACGGTTGCGGGAGAAGATTTACTTCACCGACGAAAGCAATGTCTCAAAATGGATTAATGAATTGTATTCGGTCACGGAAACTTTTCCGTTGCATCTCATCTTTTCCATGGTGACTTTCTTTTCAGAGTTACTTTTCTTGTTCTTATGTGTTATTATTTTGAGTTGGTATTCTTTTCAACTCGTTGTTCTCTTTCTGTTTTCACTAATTCCTGTTGTGTTAGTAACGTTATTGCTCAGACAAAAAAAACTAAGAGAACTCGGGAAAAGAGATCACTCGTCTATGAATCTATTCTTTCAAAAGGTGATCAATACTGCCCATAATTTTGTTGATATCACTTTGTCCGGGAAACAAAATTATTTCAAGGAACAACTCATAAACTCCCGTAATGATTTATATGCAAACCGAAAGCAGATGTATACGTACAGGAATCTTGTGCATATCAGGCTCGTTGAATTGGGGTCGATTCTTAGTGTGGTTGCATTGGCGTTATATACCCTAAAACAAGGTACAACTCAAGGCGTTACATCCTTCGCGTTGTTCTCATCTTTTGCTTTTCGAATGATTCCGTCTATTAACCGGCTTGCCAACTCATATTCAATTTTCAATTCTTTCAGCTACTTAATTAGACCGGAAAAGGAACTATCTGAAATCGAGAAAAGTCGAATTGGTGCCGTCCCTATTCATTTCAATAATCAAATTCAATTCGTACGTGTTTCATTTACCTATCCCGGTGTAAGAAAGGTTCTGGACTCATGCAACTTTTCAATTTTAAAAGGTAGTTGGACTGGAATTTCCGGGAAATCAGGAAATGGAAAAACAACCTTAGCAAAGCTTTTAACAGGCTTGTTGGAACCCGACTCCGGGGAAATTCTGATTGACAACAATGATCTTCGAACGGTCAGAAAATCCTGGCAGAATATCATTGCTTATGTTGGTCAGGAACCTCAGCTATTAATGGACACGGTAATGAGGAATGTTGCTTTTGGGGAAAATGATCCTAACGAGGAACGTGTTGTTACTGCTCTTAAAAAGGTCGATTTGTACGATTGGGTATTGCAACAATCGAATGCACTTAATCATGTGTTGATTGAACGGGGCGGGAATTTATCCGGAGGACAACGACAGCGGCTGTCAATTGCCAGAGCGCTCTATGCGGAGGCAGAGGTGTTCATTTTTGACGAGACTACAAACTCATTGGACGAGCAATCGAAAGGTGATATTTTAGATTTGATTTTGCGTCTTAAGAATGATGAAAAAACCATTATCACAATTTCACACGACGCATCGGTATTAGCGCATTGCGATTCTATATTGTATGTCGAAAATGGTAAAGTTTCTTTTTAGATGGGTTAAAAAAATTGGTATTCTCACCGTATTCTTTTTACTCATTTTAAAATTTTCGGGTTGTGTCAGGCTCCGGGATTCCCCCCGAAAAATCAGATCCAAATTTGAAGACAAAGGTTTCGATGTTAAACTAACGACTTTAACAGTTGACAATAAATCATTGCACTTTGTCAGCACATCAAGAGACAGCCTCAAACCGTACGTTGTCTTTGTTCATGGTTCGCCGGGTTCTCTCAATAATTATTATAACAGTATGTTTGATTCAACCCTTCGGTCTGATTTTGAAATGATTAGTATAGATCGACCCGGGTTCGGATTCTCCGATTTTGGCAGGTCGGTTCCTTCTTTAAGTGAGCAGGCCCGAATTATTAAACCTCTTTTGGATTCTCTTAAATCATCAGGTAGAAAGGTAATTCTTGTCGGTCACAGTTATGGAGGGCCGTTGGTGGGACAAATCACGGTAATGTATCCTGAAATAATCGATGCTTTGGTTATAGTTGCCGGGTCGATTGATCCGGATCTTGAGCCCAAAGAATGGTGGAGAAAACCTGCGAATAGTATTTGGGTTCGATGGATTCTTCCGCAGGTAATGGTAACATCAAATCAGGAAATTCTTGCACTCAAAAATGATTTGGAAAACCTGAAATCTTCGTGGAAAGAAATCAAGAAACCGGTTTTGGTAATTCAGGGAGAAAAGGATATTTTGGTTGATCCGGCGAATGCAGATTTTGCTGAAAAGGAAATTACCTCGTCACGATATTTCAGGGTGATCAGGGTGCCAGGTGTTAATCACTTTATTCCCTTTCAACAAGACTCGCTAATCACTCAGGCACTAACAGAAATCCGGAAACAACTCAACTGAGTTTCACTTTGAGGCCGAGAAAATCAAACGCATTTTTATAAAATAATTTGTTTTTGGTACTCTGTGTTAAGTCATTCATTTCCTGAATAAATTTCCCGTGCTGCAAATCGCCTAACGGAAAAGGGTAATCAGTTCCATAGGAAATTCGGTCTTCTCCGATAACCTGAATCAGATACCGCAGTGCATCTTTATCGTGAGTAATACCATCAACCCAGAATTTGCCACGATAATCATAAGGATCGGATACGTCATTAATGTTAACCAAATCCGGACGGCAATGCCAGCCATGAGAAATTCTGCCAAGTGTATGGGCAAAGGAACCTCCGCCATGAGCAAACATCACTTTTAGTTTGGGAAACTTATCAAATACGCCCCCGAATAGCATACTGCAAATTGCCCGACATGTTTCTGCAGGCATTCCAACCAACCAAGGCAACCAATATTTCTGCATATCTCCCTGTCCCATCATTTCCCATGGATGAACAAAAACAGCCATTTCGAGATCCTGAGCAGCCTCCCAAAAGGCAAAAAAATCTTCGTGATCGAGATTTTTATCCTCGATGTGAGAACCGATTTCAATCCCGGGTAAGCCCAGTTGTTTACATCGTTCAAGTTCCTGGATTGCCAGATCGATATTTTGCATTGGTAGTGTACCAAGGCCAACAAAGCGAGTGGGATATTTTTCCTGAATTTCAGTAAAGAAATCGTTCAGGAACATACTCCAGTTTAAGGTATGTTCTGGTTTTGCCCAGTAATAAAAAAGAACGGGGATATTGCATAACGCCATGATATTTACACCATTGGCATTCATGTCTTCAATGATGGCTTCCGGGTCATAGCAATTTCTGTCAACTCTTCTAAAGAAAACACCATCGTCCCGCATCATTCTTTTTGAATCAGATTGAGGCTCGTTTTCAAGCCTGATAAATCCACCGTAGCCGAATTTTTCTTTCAGATCAGGCCAGCTCGCAGGCATAATGTGAGCGTGTATATCGAATTTGAATTGATTCGAATCAGACATTAATTAAATTCAGTTGAATGTGATTTGATTATACGAAGCGTTCGTCAGCTTCCATTACGTGTCCGCATTCCGGACAAGTTCTCATCTCGATTGAACCGTAAAACTCTTTAAACCTCGGTATAAAATCCTTTTCAATATCCTCAAGTGTGAAATATGTCTCATGCAGTTTATGATTGCAGTTTTCACAAAACCAAAGCAAACCATCTGTGGTATCGGGTCTTTTGAGTTCGACAACCAGGCCGATACTTCCTTCCGATCGAACCGGACTATGAGGAACCTTGCCCGGTAATAAGAACATATCTCCGGCAGACAGATTTATATCTACCGCATTTCCATCCTCCTGAATTCTAACCGTGATGTCGCCCTCCAATTGGTAAAACAGTTCTTCAGTTTCATTATAATGATAATCCTTTCGGGCATTCGGTCCGGCAACAATCATTACGATATAATCTCCGGCTTCCTTGTACAGATTCCTGTTTCCAACCGGAGGCTTTAGTTCATGGCGATTTTCTTCAATCCATTTATTAAGGTTAAAAGGTCTTCTGATCATAATCCTAAGCTTTGGCCGAAATTACGGTTTCACGGTCAAATGAAAGTGATGGGGATTTGCTCATTTCGAATTTAGGAATTGCCCTTATCCGGTATTTATCCCGACTCCGGAAAGCACATTGAACCGCGCCGAAGCGAATGCGCATTTCCTCGAAATTATAATTCCGTGTAATTCAACTCTTTAATAATGAATTCTGATCCGTGAGCTAAATCCTTATTCTCTGCCAAAAAACCTAACTTTGAGCCAAATTTTTTATCATGACAAGTTTGTCAATCTTATTAGTATTCGGTTTCCCGGAGTGGGGTCTGATACTGCTTGCAGTTGTGTTGTTATTCGGCGGAAGAAAAATTCCGGAATTAATGCGTGGTTTGGGTCAGGGGATCAGAGAATTTAACAATGCCAAAAATGATGTTAAAAAACACATTGAAGATGGCATGAGAGAAGATTCCAAGTCTGGAAAGGAAGACAAGTAATCCGGGGTTGAAACCGAAGACGATTAAACAATACCAGTCAGAAATCAGAGCTGGTTCTACTTCTTGTGTTAAGCTCGTTGAGCACTTCCTCAACAAAATTGAGGAAAACCGTCATCTGAATGCATTTCTTGAAGTTTACGGTGAAGAGGCTTTAGACAGAGCCGAACAAATTGATGCCGACTTCAAATCGGGTTCTGAAGGAAAGTTAGCGGGTTTGGTTATTGGCCTGAAAGACAATATTTCTTACAAAGGCCACGCGGTTTCTGCTTCTTCAAAAATTCTTGAAGGTTTCAAAGCTCTCTATAATGCTACTGTAACAGAACGGTTGCTTGCAGAAGGCGCTATCATTATCGGCAGATTAAATTGTGATGAATTTGCCATGGGTGCCAGTAATGAAAACAGTGCCTATGGTCCGGTTCTGAATGCCGCGGATAACACCAGAGTTCCGGGTGGCTCATCCGGTGGTTCTGCCGTTTCTGTACAGGCAGGTTTGTGCATGGCAGCACTAGGTTCCGATACAGGAGGTTCAGTGCGTCAACCGGCATCTTTCACAGGAACTTTTGGAATGAAGCCCACATACGGAAGGGTTTCGCGTTGGGGTCTTTTAGCATACGCATCATCTTTTGATCAGATCGGTCCTATAACCAATTCGATTGAAGATATGGCCTTGATTCTTGAAGTGATTTCCGGTAGCGATGAATTTGATGCAACCGCATCCAGACGTGAGGTGGATTCGTATTCAGAAAATCTGGAAGTTAACGGAACGAGAAAATTTGCTTACATACAGGATTGTCTGGATCATCCCGGAATCTCTGAAGAGGTTAAAGCACATCTTGAATTGGTGATTAGCAAGATAAGAAATGACGGGCATCTTGTTGAACCCGTTTCTTTTCCTTTTCTAAAATACATGGTTCCGTGTTATTACGTTCTGACTACGGCTGAAGCATCTTCTAACTTATCCAGATATTCAGGTTTGATGTACGGATACAGAAGTAAAGATTCTTTCGATCTGGAATCAACTTTTAAAAAGAGCAGAAGCGAAGGCTTCGGTTCCGAAGTACAGCGACGGATTATGACGGGAACTTTTGTGCTCGGTTCTGATCATTATGATGCATATTATACCAAGGGTCAGAAAGTAAGAAAGGTAATACAGCAGGAGACACAAAAAATTCTGGACAATTTTGATTTTGTCCTTTTACCAACTACCCCGGGAGCGGCATTCAGTCTTGGAGATAAATCGGGAGATCCAATCGCAATGTATCTGGCGGATATTTTTACGGTTCAGGCACCATTAGCCGGTATTCCTGCGATTTCAATACCTACTGGAATTGACAATCAAGGTTTACCATTTGGTATTCAATTAATGAATCATCACTATGGTGAAACCGATTTATTAGCCGTATCTGAATATTTGTATAATTTGGTAAGCCATTGAAGAAGTTTCTGATTTTTATCTTTCTGGGAAATTTCGCGTTCCTAAGTTTTTCTCAAACAGGAGTAGTCGCAAAAAGACTCGATAAAATTACCCAATCGATTCCATTAACGTATAATGCGTATGTTGAGGAGGCGATCAACACATTGCTTTTAAATGATCAGAACAAAACTTCCGAAATATTGGGTAAATCCGGTCTTTATGTAAGGGAACTTGAAGATAGCCTGAGAGTTCATCATTTACCGGTTGAACTTAAATATCTGCCTGCATCACTCAGTAGTTATAATAATTGGCTTGTTTCTGACGACGGTGGATCCGGCTACTGGCAACTTAGATACTTAACAGCTAAAAGGTATGCTATCAATATCAGCAGTTATGTCGATGAGCGAAGAGACTTCAAAATGGCGACTCAGGTAGCGATTAATTATCTGAGTGATTTACATAAAATATATCAGGATTGGCTTTTAACCATAGCTGCCTTTTATGGAGACGAAACAGAAGTAAACAAAGCCATCCGACTTGCTGGTGGATCAAAGAATTACTGGGATATCCACCGTTTTCTTCCGGCTCGTTTTCAAGCCACCGTTCCGAATTACATTGCTTCGGTCTACATTCATTCGTATTATCAGTTGCACAATCTCACTCCTGTAAAATACAACCCTCCGGGTTTAGAGAAAGTGCCAATTCTTCAATGGACCACAATTTACCAATTGAGTAAAGCACTTGAAATCGATTTTGATACCCTTAAAGACCTGAATGCTATCTATAAAAAACAGGTAATTCCCCATACACAGAAGACTTATTATCTGTTGTTGCCATTTGATAAAGTTGGTCGGTTCTATCAGTTGGGAGATTCGGTTTATTCCTACGGGGAGATTACCGAAAAGGATACCGTTGAGGAACCGGAAGAGGCACCGGTTGTTCAGAGGCCAGAAGTTCAGGAACCTGAGTTATCCGCATCTAACAAGCACACAGCCTCATCAACGAAACTGCTTTATTACACAGTAAAAAAAGGAGATTATTTGGGAAAGATCGCCGATCTCTACGATGTGAATATTTCGGATATCAGGAGGTGGAATGAAATCAAAGGGGATAAAATTAATGTGAATCAACGCCTGAAAATCTATGTGCCGGCTGCCAAATATGATCAGTACTCTGGAATAAACGCTATGAGTTCTTATCAGAAACAACAGATCATCAATAAAGATTGAAAGGTGCAACTCGACAGCGAGAAATATCACAGGGAACAACCGGTAAAACCCCTGAGCATCGTATGGATGCTGCTACTTCTTAATTTTTTACTCGCACTTATTGTCTTTCTTTTTCCTGACGGAGAACGTGGTTTAGCAAAAAATTTCACGCTTCAGTTTGTATCCGCCTCTGATCTGTTTAATCCAAGAATGAAAGCACCGGATCTTGATACCATCTTGCAGGGGATTGCGAATCTATCGGATACATCTTCATTCGATCTGGAAACTACCATGAAGGCCGATTCTCTGGTAAAAAAACCGGATCTGATCAAAAGGATTCAATACCCTTCAAAAGACCAACGGGCTCTAAACGATTTCTTTCAATCGCTACTGGCCCTGGAGAAAGGTGATAATACGGTGTACAGAATTATCCATTACGGGGATTCTCAACTTGAAGGAGATCGCATTTCAGATTATTTAAGAAACCAACTACAATTGAGGTTTGGAGGTAACGGCCCTGGCGTGGTTCTTCCTATTGATGTTAGTCGTTCGAGGGTTTCTGTACTACAATCGGAAAGCAAGGATTGGAAAAAATATGCGATTTACGGAACATCACACAGAGACGATGGTATTTATGGCATTGGGGCATCATCTTATGTGTACACAGGTGCTGTTCCGGTAGTTGTGGGAAAGGATACCATTATTCGCAAGGCCTACGATTCACTTATCTCGAAAAAACTTGAAAAGAAAATAAAGGTGAAGGATACTACCGGAACCTTTCCTACCGGAGTTGATTCGGTTTACTATGTTGAAATTAAAGTACCGCAAGATTCTTCGAAATTTCATTATGATACCATCTATAAAAACATATTCGGAACCGCAAAATCCGGAAGTAGTTGGCTTCGATTTCGATGTGCTTCTCAGTCATACCCTCTGGTAAGATCATTCAATCGAGTAGAACTGATTTATCAATCTGAAGACACTTGCAGACTTACTGTTCAAGTTGATGGCAAGCCTGTAACCCTAAAACTGAAACCTTCTCCTGAAGCTAAAAAAGTTTCACTTTATGAAGGCGAAGTGTCTGATGAGGTGATGATTAATTTTTCGGGTCCTTCCCCAGTTGTTTTTGGAGTTTTGTTGGATGGCCATAAAGGAATTGCAGTTGATAATTTTCCGATGCGGGGAAGTAGTGGAACCGGCTATACCACGATTCGAAGGTCTTTGCTGTCAAAACAATATGCGTTGTGTAATGTGAAGTTGATCATTTTACAATATGGGATAAATGTGGTTCCTCATCCGAGAAAGAATTATGATTTCTATGAAAGGATGTTTCTGGCGGAACTACAGGCTATTAAGGAGGCGGCTCCGGGAGTGAGTGTTCTGGTTATCGGTCCCAGCGATATGAGTATGAAATCAGGAGGTGAATACACTTCCTATCCCAATGTTCCTTTAATTCGAAACGCAATGCGAAATGCTGCATTTAAAACGGGTTGCGCATTTTGGGATTTGTATTCTGCCATGGGTGGACCCAATTCTATGGTGAGTTGGGTTAATGCTAATCCGTCTCTGGCCTCAAAAGACTATACGCATTTCAATGCAAGAGGGGCGAGGTATGTCGGAGAAATGCTTTACGATGCATTACTCAGTGAGTACATTGATTGGAAAAAGGAACTGATCAATTCAGCTTCCGAAAAAAAGGTCACAAAAGAAAACGACTAATGCTTGTTGGCTAACTGACCGCATGCTGCATCGATATCCTTTCCCCTGCTTCTTCTGAGATTTACGATAATGTTATTCTGCTCAAGGTGTTTGGCAAATCGTTCGGTTCTGTTGCCTGAAGATCGTTCATAATCAGCCATGTCGATTGGATTGTACTCAATCAGATTTACCTTACATGTTACTTGTTTAGCAAAAGCAATAAGTTCTTCTGCATCTTCTAATAAGTCGTTTACATGATTTATCACACAATATTCGAGTGTGATACGGTTTCCGGTTTTGGAGTAGAAATACTGCAGGGCCTCCATCAAAACTTCCAAAGGATTTGAATCATTAATAGGCATTATGGTCGAACGTTTTGTATTGGTGGCCGCATGAAGCGAAATAGCGAGATTAAATCGAACATCTTCATCCGCCATTTTTCGGATCATTTTTGCGATACCGGCTGTGCTCACAGTAATACGTTGGGGAGACATTCCTAAACCGTTCGGGCTGGTTATAAAATCAATAGATTTCATTACCTCAGAATAATTCAGAAGTGGCTCACCCATTCCCATGAAAACAATGTTTGTGAGTTTTTTGCCGTATTCTTTTTGGGCGATGTCGTTCAATCTGGCAACCTGATCAAAGATTTCATAGTATTTAAGATTGCGCTTCCTTTTGAGATAACCGGTTGCGCAGAAAGTACAACTCAGACTACAGCCGACCTGACTTGATACACAAGCGGTCATTCGATCCTCAGTTGGTATTAGTACGCCTTCAATAAAGTGATCGTCGTGTAATCGAAAACCAATTTTAAAAGTCCCGTCTGAACTTCTTTGTGTTACATCCGGCTTAATGGTGTTAAAGGTAAAATGCTCAGAGAGTCTGGTCCTGAGATCTCGGGATATGTTGCTCATCTCATCAAAGGATGAGGCTTGCTTTTGCCACAGCCACTCAAGAATTTGTTTTATTCTAAAAGACTTTTCACCCCAGGATTCCAGAATATTGGTGAGCTCCTCTGTGCTTATTTCGCGTATATCCTGCATTTGTATGCAAAAGTATAAAATGAAAAAACCTCCGACACCGGAGGTTTTTTCATTTTATTTAAAAGTCCTTCACAAGTGGTGATGGGCTTTTGTTCATTGAATTAAAATTCTTATTTGAATGCTGAGTTCACTAACAAATAATTATTGCCGCTCTTTTTCCAGAGAACTGCAACAATGTGTACGTTTGATTCAACCCAAGACGAATCCAGAAAATCGCCGAGGATGGTTGTTACGACATCGCCGGCGGCTTTGGCACCAGACTTTAGCGCGTCACCTTTTACGTCGGCAGACATTCTTTTTCTAAGAACATTGTTGTGTTCAAAGTTGCTCAAAGTGCCGGAAGAAATTGTCTGATCCTGTTTGAGGTTGCTTTCCACCAGATAAACAGAAAGCGTATATTCATCAGAAGTGGCTTCGATAAATTTGGTATTGATAGTCGTACTGATAGCACCATCTTCAATGTCATTGATAATGCTCAGGGTCGCAGTAGGTTTGAGCGCTTTGTAAGTCTGAATGATGCTGTCTGCAATGTGTTCAAAATTCACATTATTCGACATGGCTATAAGCGCCTTTGAATTACCACCAAATATGAGGGTTGGTATCTGATTGTTGTTAAACAGGGTTTGAAACTCATCTCCGTATGAATTGGCGAAAGGATCTGTACCTGATCCGTTGCCGTGAATTCCAATGTAAGCGAAATCGTTCGGGTATTTGGTTCCTAAATTCTTGACCGCGGGAACCGCATAATCACCGCACTCTTTGGCCCATGTTCCCGTAAAGAAAAATCCGGTGGCTACCTGTTTATCACTCGCTGTTGAACTAACCTTAGGAGTTACCTCATCATCCTTGCACGAACTGATAATCAACGCCGCACTTAGTATTAAAAGAAAATTGTATTTCATAACATCACAAACTTTAATTGATCGAATATAGAATGATTCATTTCATATCCCATCGGTGTGTTATGGAATTATTACTCACCTCTAACTTCCTGCCGTCAGATTTTTCACAAAATCCAACTATACCTGCATCGATTCCGAATGAATGTGCAATTTCAATAATCTCCGAAGCTCTTTCCGGCTCAACATAAAACTCCAGACGAGTCCCCATATTAAACACTTCCATCATTTCTTTCGGTGAGCTTCCAGATTCCTTGGCGATGTAATTAAACAGAGGTGGTATGGGAAGAAGATTGTCCTTAACAACGAGTAAATTTTCAATGAATCGTATTACCTTGGTTTGCCCGCCTCCGGTATTATGTATCATGCCGTGAATTTCTCCGGAAAGATTTTTTAAAACTTCTCTTACAACCGGGGCAAAGGTTCGGGTTGGTGACAATACGGCTTTTCCCATTGTAACCGGCATGTCTTCCACAATATCTGTGAGCTTATAAGAACCGGAATAAACCAATTCTTTGTCAACCATTGGGTCGTAGCTTTCCGGATATTTATCGCGGTACACTGAAGAGAATATGTCGTGTCTTGCCGAAGTTAATCCGTTGCTACCCATACCCGCATTGTATTCCGATTCATATTTCGACTGTCCGTATGAAGCCAGTCCAACGATTACATCACCGGGTTTTATGCGGTTTTCAATAATATCGGAGCGTCGGGCTCTGGAGCTCATTGTACTGTCAACAATCACTGTTCTTACAAGATCCCCGACATCAGCAGTTTCACCACCGGTAGAAATGATATTCACTCCGTAGTCGCGCATGTTGGAAATAAATTCCTCCGTACCTTCAATTATTGCTGAAATTACCTCACCGGGAATAAGATTTTTATTTCTTCCAATTGTTGAACTCAAAAGAAAATTATCAGTTAAACCCAAACAAAGCATGTCGTCTGTGTTCATTACGATAGCGTCCTGCGCGATACCTTTCCAGACATTAAGATCTCCGGTTTCTTTCCAATATATATAGGCTAATGATGATTTCGTTCCTGCTCCGTCGGCATGTACCACATTGCAGAAATCGTCATCCCCTCCCATGATATCCGGAACTACTTTACAAAAAGCGTTGGGAAATATTCCTTTATCCAGTTTTGAAATTGCTTTGTGAACGTCGGTCTTGTCCGAACTCACTCCTCGTTTTGCGTACTTATTCATTCTTGTGCCGTGCAAAAATACGGTTGAACAGCCAAGGCATATAAAACAGAAACGCCCCATCTGTTGAGATGAGGCGTTTCACAATAATTGGATTCTTTATTAATCTTCTTCCTCTTCTTCTTTTTTGAGGTAGAGTTTGTTGTCTTTAATTTCAATGTCGATGTAGTTCTGGAAAACTCCGGCACCGATAGTTGCTTTCTTGTCGTCATTCACCATTTTACAACGAACCTTATACAGGGTTAATCCATCCAGCACAAGTGAATCTAAGCGGAAAGAAGTTGAAGTGAGTTTCGTGCCATCCGGCAACTTGATTTTATCGTTGCCATCGGTGAAGTTTTCTACTTTCAAATCGCCTGATCTAAACAACTGTTCAACAGTTGACTGCGGGATTTCTACTCGTGATCCGTCCGGATCGTATTGAAGTTTAACCCGCTTACGACCAACACTGGCATTAACAAAATATATGTCGCGGGATTTGGTGAGATTAACAATGTCGTACATCTTGGCGAGTTTGATCCGCTCGGCTTCTTCTTCCTGACGACGTTTCTCTTCTTCAATCTTTTTAATCTCTTTCTCGTATTCACTTCCGTGATTCTTGATATAATCCTTTCTCGCAGCGATAATAACTTTACTGTATACCGGCCCACCCTCAATGGCAACATTGTTTGTGTCCTGCACTTCGGGGTTACTCCATTGGAATTCGTATTTACAGTTTACAACCTTAACAGTGGTTCTACGATTGGCCTGATGTTCCTCCTCAGTACACGGAACAACTTTTCCTCCTTCACAGGCACATTTGTTTGTTAATTGAGACTCTCCATATCCTCTTGCTTCCAAACGATATGGGTTAATACCGGCTTGCAGAATATATTGAACCGCGGAGTCGGCGCGCCTTTGAGAGAGATCAATGTTGTACTCATAAGAAGAACGACAGTCTGTGTGAGAACCCAACTCAATACTCATTTTAGGGTATTTCTTCAGCGTTGCAATGAGATCGTCAAGCACCTTCTTACTTTCCGGTCGCAAGTTCGCCTTGTCGAGATCGTAATAAATGGGTAGTACAAAAACATCGTCGCATTGATTTTCCAAACAGAAATCCTTTACGTATTCCGCACTTTGTTCAACACCAACTGTGCTCACAGATTTTGGTTTGGCATCGTAGTAATAATCTTCACGTTTTGAAACGGAGATTTCATAATTTACCTCAGGACGAAGAGGGGCTTCGTAATATCCTTTCTCATCAGTGTACAGTCTGATCTTGGTCGAATCTTTATCATTAGAGATTTCAACCAATGCACCTTTAATAGGAAGAGTTGATTGACAGTCTGTGATAGTTCCTTTGAGAATCAGAATTAAAGGAGTCATGCTGAACTCGTAAATATCATCATCTCCACGATCGCGGTTTGATGTAAAGAAACCATGTTCTTTATCGGTGTCGACGATAATACCAAAGTCGTCTTCCTGAGAATTAATCGGGCAACCCATATTCACGGGTTTTTCCCAATCAGTAGGACTTTCACTTAAGGGTTTAGAATACAAAATATCCAAACCTCCGAGAGTTACGTGTCCGTCTGATGAGAAATACAAGGTTCCATCCTCGTGAACGTAAGGGAATAATTCATTTCCCGGAGTGTTGATGGTGGGCCCGAGGTTTATCGGAGTGCTCCAGGTTTTACCCCGGCGAACATAGTTCACCACATAAATATCTTTGGTTCTTTCCTTCGGTTCTTTGTCATCCTGCATACTGCCCGGCATATCGCTCACGAAATACAGTTGCTTGCCATCCGCAGAAAGAGCGGGATGACCGCAATTAAAATCATCGCTACAGAACGGGAGTGGAACCGGGTTAACCTCCCAGGTTTTTCCTCTTTTTTTGGCTTCGTAAATCTTACAGGTGGAATCTTTTCCGTCGAGGCCGTTGCATTGGGTGAAGTACATGGTTGAATACCGTTCATCAAAGGTTACAACTCCTTCGTTATAATCTCCGAAGCCTTCAACTAAAACAGGCTTCTGCCATTTTTCACGACCGCGTCTGCCTGCTAATTCTGTTATCCAGAGATCTTCGAATTTTCTACCTGTCCATTTGAACTGAGATTTGCTTTCTCCTTCGTCCCGATCTGAAGTGAACATGATAGATTCGTGTTTTCGGTCGGCGTATCTTGGAACCCGGTCATCAACTTTGCTCATGTTGGCGGGTTTAAACGATTCTACAATGTAACGGGTTTTTTTATCGGCACACTTTAATGCAAGCTCACATCCTTCAATCAGCCTGTCGACATCCGGATCACCCGGGTTGTTCTTTTTATATTCTTTTAAAATGGTAAGAGCCTGAACATACTGACCCTGTTCCATCAGCATTTCCGCCTGTCTGTAATAAATGATTGCATCCTTTCTACCATAGGTAATGGCTTTGGAATACATCTTTAAAGCTTTCTTGCTGTCGTGGTTTAATCGATATGATTCCCCGGCTTTGAATGCGATTTCTTGTCTTTGGATTTTGTCTAACTCTTTTCCTTCCTTGCTCGAAAGAATCTGATCATACATGTCGGCAGCTAAACCATACTGATGTAATCCATAATTTTTGTTGGCTTCCTGAAGGGAAACCTTACATCCTTCGCCAAGCACAAAAACGATGGAGAGAAGAGTTAGAACGAGAAGAGCTGTTTTACGATGTTTAATCATGCCAAAATCCCTGTTGTAGAGTTGTTCCAAACGCCAAAAATCAACAAAATACCATCTAATTCCAAATATTTTTTAGTGGTGGAAATGAATGAGATAGAGTCGATTCATGGCGGGTTATCGATACTCTGACGACGGTGCAGGAAAAAGGGTTGGCAGATCAAAGCCTGCCTATACAATTTTATTATTTGATGTACAGAAGCTCCCTGTATTTAGGGAGTTCCCATAATTTATCATCTATTATCCGCTCAAGTTTATCCGCGTGAGATCTTATCTGATCGAAGTGAATCCGAACCTCATTGCAATAAGCATTTGCCTTATTTTCAATATTTTCAATGGCGTTCGCTTTCTTTCTGGCTTCGATCATTTCATCCGTAATTTTTTTCAATGCCGTAAGATTTTGCGATACTTCTTTCAGAACTTCTGTTTGTGCAGAAATATCCGCCTTGGTCATTCCGGCTTCTTTTAATGCAATCACCGTATCGGCAAGAATCTTCTGATATTTGGTTGCAACCGGAAGAATACTGGTATAAACCATTTCATCTATTAACCGCCCTTCAATCTGAATTTTCTTTACATAATCTTCGAGTTCAATGTGATATCTGGCATGAAGTTCTTCTTTGGTGAGAACATCGTGAGCCGTCATTATCTCAACTGTTTTATCTGAGATATAGGCTTTCAATGCTTCCGGAGTATCCTGAATGTTATTAAGTCCCCGCTTTGCCGCTTCTTTTACCCACTCGTCGCTGTATCCGTTTCCTTCGAATAAAATTCGTTTTGAATCTTTAAGATATCCGGCTAAAATCTGAAGAATCGCCTCATTCTTTTTAAGAGATTTCTTTTTGATTAACGCATCCACATCATTCTTAAATCGCGTTAGCTGGTCTGCCATTGCGGTATTGAGAACCGTCATTGGAGAGGAGCTGTTTTTAGAAGAACCAACCGCACGCAACTCAAACTTATTTCCGGTAAATGCAAATGGAGAAGTTCTGTTTCGATCTGTATTATCAACCAGAATTTCCGGAATCTGAGCAATGTTGATTGTCTTTTCACCCTCCTTATTCTTGTCGGTCTTTTTACCACTCAAAATATTTTCCATTAAGTTGGAAAGGGTGGATCCGATGAAAATGGAAATTATCGCCGGAGGAGCTTCATTGGCACCAAGTCGGTGATCGTTAGAAGCTGATGCAATACTTGCTCTGATTAAATCAGCATTGTCATGAACAGCTTTTATCGTATTAACAAAGAAGGTAAGGAAACTAAGACTTGATTCTGGTTTGCTACCCGGTGAAAGCAAGTTGATTCCTGTATCTGTTATCAGCGACCAGTTGTTGTGCTTACCACTTCCGTTAATTCCGGCGAATGGTTTTTCGTGCAGAAGAACTTTGAATCCATGCTTGTTTGCGACCTCATCCATCAAATCCATGAGTAGCTGATTGTGGTCAACGGCAAGGTTAATTTCCTCGAACTGCGGAGCACATTCGTATTGACCGGGAGCCACTTCGTTGTGTCGTGTTCTCAATGGAATACCCAGTTTTAATGCTTCTATTTCGAAGTCGTACATGTAGTTAAAAACACGATCCGGAATAGAACCAAAATAATGATCTTCCATCTGCTGATTCTTCGCCGCCATGTAGCCAAATAGTGTTCTGCCACACTGTATTAAATCCGGTCTTTGGTTGTACAACACCTTGTCAACCAGAAAATATTCCTGTTCAATGCCAAGAGATGCGCTAACCTTTTTTACATCCGAATAAAAGTATTTGCAAACTGCGGAAGCTGCTTTGTCCAAAGCCTGAAGAGACTTCAAAAGAGGAGCCTTATAATCCAGCGCCTGACCATTGTATGAAACAAAAACGGTTGGGATACAAAGGGTTTTTCCAGAAGTGTTTTCGTAAATAAAAGCCGGAGAAGAAGGATCCCAGGCTGTATAGCCCCGGGCTTCGAATGTATTTCTCAAACCTCCGCTTGGCAGGCTTGAAGCATCCGGCTCCTGCTGAACCAAAGAATCACCGCTGAATTTTGCGACCGCTCTTCCATCCTGTGGTTCAAAGAACGAATCGTGCTTTTCCGCAGTTGTTCCTGTCAGAGGCTGAAACCAGTGTGTGTAATGCGTTACCCCGCGTTCCATGGCCCAGGCTTTCATACCTGCTGCAATGTGTGAAGCTACTTCCCGGTTAATTTTTGAACCGTTGCGAATTGCATTTTTAATTGCCTTGTAGCTCTCTTTGTCGAGATACTTCTGCATTGCCTCGTCGTTGAACACGTTTGAAGCATACAATTCCTGAACGGATTTTTCCTGTTTAACGGGTTGAAAGGGTTGTCTTGACTGGGCGATTTCGAGAGCCTTGAATCTCATGACGACGGGATTTTTTAAGTGGGCGAAATAGAGATTTATTTACCAAATGGCAAAGATAAATCGGGGCGCAAATTGGGTGCGGCGTCAATCGTTTTAAAACGAACAACTTATAAACAGAAAACGAATTAATCCAAGCCGCCGGCTTTGAGTTTTTCGGTGTTTTCAGCCATTTTTAACTGATCAATAATCTCCTGAATCTGTCCGTTCATCACTTCCGGTAGATTATACATTGTTAAATTGATCCGGTGATCCGTTACTCTGCTCTGAGGAAAATTATACGTTCTGATTTTTGCAGACCGGTCACCTGTCGAAACCAAAGACTTTCTTTCAGCAGCTATGGCTTTCTGGTGTGCCTCTAATTCCCGTTCGTATATACGGGTCCTTAAAACCATCAATGCCTTTTCGTAATTCTGATGCTGAGATCTTCCATCCTGACATTCAACCACAATACCTGTAGGAAGGTGAGTTAGTCGTATAGCTGATTCGGTTTTATTAACGTGCTGGCCTCCTGCTCCGGAACTTCGGAATGTATCTCGTCGAACATCCGACATATCGAGTTTCACGTCTACCTCGTCTGCCTCCGGTAAAACTGCAACTGTTGCGGCACTGGTGTGAACACGACCCTGACTTTCCGTATCCGGTACCCGCTGAACCCGATGCACACCGCTTTCGAATTTGAGTGTTCCGTAAACATCGTTGCCACTTATTTCAAATACGATTTTATTAAATCCACCAACCGAACCTTCCATCATTTCGACCAGCTCCGTTTTCCAACCTTTTTCAGCACAATATCGCTGGTACATCCGGTATAAATCGCCCGCAAACAAACTGGCTTCGTCACCTCCGGTTCCGGAACGAATTTCCATGATGGCATTTTTATTATCGTCGGGATCTTTCGGAATTAACAACCACTTAATTTCCTCTTCTAATTTTTCTTTTCGTTCAGAAAGCTCATCAATTTCCTCTTTTGCGAATGCCTTCATGTCATCATCTTTTTCTGTGCGCAGTAACTCTTTAGCCCCGGCTAAATCGGTTACAACTTTTTTATACCGATGATATACATCAACAAGATCTTTCAGCTCCCCGTATTCTTTGTTGAGCTGGTTAAATTTCTTCACATCCGACAAAACATCCGGATCGCTGAGTTGTAATTCAACCTGAAGATATCGTTGATAAATGGCTTCTAATTTTTCGAGCATGACAAGACCGGCAAAATTAGCCAATTGGCTACATCGTGATTTGAGTAGAAATTTGCGCCTATGGAAGAGGTAAATAATTCGTGGAAGAAAGTGGTTGAGTTTTTAAATGACCGCTTTCAAAAACGAATGGATATGAATGCAATTCTCATGATGATCGGAATTCGGGAATTGGGGCAGGTTCGTGATAAATTCACCAAAGAGGAAAAAGTACGCCTTATGCATATCGCGATTTGCCGGATCTTCAGCCCATCAGGTTATTACGAATTAAAAGGAGTAAACCACAAAGGCTGGCCGCAATGGGAAAAAGTAAAAGATCTTCCGTTCGGCGACGTCTTTGACCAGGAAGGGCTTCTTCGCCAACACATCGTGGAGTATTTTTCGGAAGAAGGATTAATTGAATTTTAGTCCTGCGATGAGGATGAAAGAATTTCCGGAAGTGAAATGATTACGCTATCTCCCGATCGAATGGTAAGGTGATCGTCCCGAATCCACGGATTGAGCAGTTTTATATCCCGGTACGTGGTTTTGTTTTTTAGAGCAAATTCAGCCAGATCAAAAATTGTTGTGTCGATTTTTACCTCGTATACCTGAACCGGCTTGTAAAAATCTTTAGTATTTATTTCAAATCCATATTCATGCGGATGTTCCGAAATGAGTTTTAGTGCTAAAATCCGGAACACATATCTGCTCGTTTCGGTATTGAGATATAAGTCGTAATAATTCGAAACTTTTTGACTGCTCACATCTCTTTTTATTCCGCTCAAACCTCGGTTATATGCGGCTGCGGCGAGTGTCCAGGTTCCAAGATCCGACTTGGCTTTTTTAAGATATTTACAGGCAGCTCTTGTGGATTTTACCAGATCGTAGCGTTCGTCGATTTCCGTACTAACTTTCAACCCGTAGCTGTCGGCAGTTCCATCCATAAACTGCCAGATGCCTTTGGCTCCGGAAGATGAAACCGTATTGGTTAAACCGCTTTCGGCTAATGCGAGATATTTAAAATCATCCGGTACACCTTCCTCTTTCAGCACTTTTTCAATTTGCGGAAAATATCTTCCTGTGCGCTTCAACATTAATAATGTATTCGATTGCCAATACGCATTTACGGAGAGTTCTTTATCGAGTCGTTCTAAAACATTCCAGTCTGCCAGCGGAACCGATTCGTCTGCAAAAGACAATTTCTCGGGAATTCGGGTTGACCGGATCATATACGAATCAGCGGAAATCTGATTTGATTTTTCTTCTGAACTACCGGTGCTTAAAGAAATAAGCAGAAAGGCGGTTGACACTAAAATCAAAATCGAAGGAAGTGTGGAACCCGTAATTTTTTTAAGTGTTTTCATCAGAAAAAGACTTTAATATCAAAGGTGAAATTCCGGATCGTTTGCATTTTACCTGTTGCCGGATAAACATTTGGTAAATTCAGGTTGTCATTAATGTTCAGGAGTCCGAACTTAAATTCCGGTTGTATTCCGAGATAATAAAAATCAAAGTGATAACCGACACATCCCGACATATCGAATCGTTTGAATCCGATGTTTCGATATGTTGCCACAAAATCAGGATTTACATAAATTTCGGATTGAAGCAAATAAGCGGGTTCTACACCCAAAACCAAATGCTGATCTTTTTCTTTTCCACTGGTATTAATGAAGAGGTTCACCGGAAAATCCATGTAAACAAACTTGACCCGACTGTAAAACGATTCCTGTGAATGCTTAAAATTGGAACCCCGCAGTGAGAATGCAACCTCCGTGAGTAATTGAAAATTATCTCCGAGTTGCTGGCGGTAATACGCACCAATTACACTACCCATTTTAATGGAAGGATCTTCCAGTTCTTTCCCGTTGATTCGGGTAATGTTCAGGCCGAAGTCAACTCCCAGATGAAACTTTTCCTTGTCCTTAAAATACTGAGAATAGCCGGGAACAGCCTGTATCGCCAGAAAGAAAAGTATTAGAATTCCTTTGTTGATTCTGTTCATCTGTTACAATGTTAAGTACGTCAGATGGTTTTTCCTTTCAGAGCTTTGCTAATCGTTTCGTCCATCATCTTTTCAGCAAACGGTTTTGTATAGTTGCTGAGTTGTTCGTGAAGACTCAGAATTTCATCCTTTTTATTTTCACTCATGGTGGTTTTGAGTCTGGCTATTAATTCTTGTGTGGTATTTAATTCCTCTTCGGAAATTTCTGAGCTGTGATTTTTCAAAAATTTCTCTGTGTTCAGAATAAGGTATTTCGATTCGTTAATGGCTTCGGTTAAGGAACGAAAAGCCACATCATCATTGGCAAATTGAAGAGAAGCATTCAACATATTCTCAACCTCCTGATCTGTTAATCCATATTTCGGCTGCACTTCAATTTCCTGTTCTACGCCCGACCGGTGTTCGATGGCTTTCACTTTTAAAATTCCATCGGCATCGAGCATAAATATGATTTCTATTTTGGGAAGGCCGGCCGGCATTGCCGGAATGTTATGCAATACAAATTCTGCAAGTTGGCGATTTTGAGAAACCTGATCCCGCTCTCCCTGATAAACACTTACTTTGAGATTTACCTGTCCGTCGACCGAGGTTGTGTAATTTCTGCCAACGGCCGTCGGAACCTTGCTGTTTCTCGGAATAATTACATCCATTAATCCTCCAACGGTTTCAATTCCCAATGAAAGTGGTGTTACATCAAGAAGTAACATATCCCGGCGATTGCCCGCCAAAATATCGGCTTCAACTGCTGCACCGAGGGCGACAACTTCATCCGGATTTAATTGATCATTAATATGTGAATGAGAAAAAAATTCGGTTACTGCCTGTTTTATAAACGGTGATCGTGTGGATCCGCCAACCAGAACTACTTCATTAATTTCTGATTTCTGAAGTCCTGCATCTTTCATCGATTGTGAACAGCTTTCGAGGGTTTTCCGAATTAACGGATCCATAAGGTTCCGGAGTTCCGATGCCGAAAGTGACAGATTGATTTCTCTGAATCTGATCTCCGCAGAATCCAGACTGCTCAACATTTGTTTTACCTCTTCCGCTATTAACCGAAGTTCACTTTTTACCTTTTGATCGTTGTAGAGTTGATTTAATTCCGGATGATGTTTTAACCAGTAATCGATAACAGACCGGTCGATGTCGTCGCCACCCAGATACGTATCGCCATGAGTCGATAATACTTCAAAAACACCTTCTTCAATTCTCAAGATGGAAATATCGAAGGTTCCGCCGCCGAGATCGTAAACTGCAATATTCCGGGCTTCGTCTGATTCGAGATTTAATCCGTACGCCAGACTCGCAGCTGTGGGTTCATTTACAATTCGGAGAACTTCAAGTCCTGCCAGTTTTCCGGCGTCGCGTGTTGCTTGTCTTTGCGAATCGTTGAAATATGCCGGAACTGTTATTACTGCTTTTGAAACCTCATGACCCAATGCGGTTTCGGCTTTGTGTTTTAATTCTTTTAAAATTTCTGCGGACAATTCCACCGGAGTAAAGAAGCGATCACCCAGCTGAATTTTCACCATCCGCTCATCATCTTCATCAATAATTTTATATCCGAAATAATGCGAGTGACCGGCAACATCGGAGTATGATTTTCCGAGAAGTCTTTTAACCGAATAAACCGTTTGGCCGGGATCGGTGCTCAGTAATTTTCGTGCGGATGTGCCGACTGTAAATCCTTTTTCTCCATCAAAATGAACTAATGAAGGAGTGATAATATGTCCGCCATCTCCTCCCCGCAACACAATAGGTTCGTTGTGTTTTTTGTCGTAAACGGCCACCAAAGAATTGGTTGTCCCGAGATCAATGCCAACCACAGTGCTGGTTTTTTTTACCTCTCCGGTGGCGATGTCAATTGATATTTTGGCCATGGCGCAAAGGTAACGTTCAGGTTAGAACAACTGTTTGGATGAATCCGATGCAATCAGATTCTTGGCAATTCTTTTTTGGTAAGATGATTTTCAGTATTGCCGGTGTTAAGTGTTTCCGCCGGTTCAAACAGCATCACACAAACTTCTTCCTCAGCAACCGGTTTATGCTCTACACCTCTTGGAACGACTATTATTTCTCCCGGATTTGCGGTGAGAATTTTATCCCGAAATTCAATTTTAAGCACACCACTGATTACCATAAAAAGTTCGTCTTCATGTTCATGGTGATGCCACACAAATTCGCCTTTGAGTTTCGCTAGCTTTACATGTTGGCCATTGAGTTCTGCAATTATGTGCGGCGACCAGTGTTCTGAAAACCCGGATAGTTTGTCGGCTATATTGATTACTTCCATTTTCTTACGTTAGACTAAATGCTGATATGTCTTCGAATTTCAGTTCTTAAAACCGGAATCAACTCGTCTTCAAACCAAGGATTTTTTCTCAACCAAAGTCGGTTGCGCGGAGAAGGATGCGGTAAGGGAAAATATCGGGGCAGGTATTTTTCATAATTCCTTACCGTTTCGGTGAGTGTTTTTTCCTTTTGATTTCCGAGATAAAAATTTTGCGCGTACTGACCAATCAACAACAGCAATTTCACATTTGGTAAAAATTCAAATAGTGTGGATTGCCAGTGCGATGAACATTCCGGTCGGGGAGGCAGATCACCGGATTTTCCTTTGCCCGGATAACAAAATCCCATCGGCGTGATAGCAAATCGCGAGTTATCGTAGAAAGTTTCAGGCGTAACGTCCAACCAGATTCTTAACAATTCTCCGCTTTTGTCGTTCCACGGAATTCCCGATTCATGCACTTTTGTTCCCGGAGCCTGACCAATAATCGCGATTCCCGCATGCACAGATGCCGAGAGCACCGGCCTTGGTTCAAACGGCAGATGCGCTTCACAAATCCGGCAACTGCGAATCTGTATTAATAATTCTTCAAGTGAGTTAGCTTCTTTCAATTAACCTCCGGATACAAACCGAGTTCTGAAAATGCCTTTAGCGTAACTTCACTTCTGATTTTCGGAAACAGATTCATATTAAAATCTTCTTCAGGCTGAACACGGGTGGCGAAATACCAGAAACCCGATTTGTTTTTTAATGCACCAACAAACCATCCGGTATTTTCTCCGTTGCGGATGGCCCAGCCTGTTTTGCCGAAAAATGTGAGCGAATCATTTTGTTCTAATGTCATTACGCTCATCATTCTGGAATGCGTTCTCTCGCTGATGGGCAATCGCTTTTCAAACAATTTCTGAAGCAATTGCAACTGATCAAACGGGCTCACCTGTGCTTCTCCCTCCAGCCAGAAATTTGTGAGGTTGGAATCCGTAACGGAGATTTTTCCGTACTGAAAAGTATCGATAAAGTGCTGCATTCGTTCCACTCCGATTCTCGTTGCGAGTTCCTGATAACAAGGCACGCAGGAAACCTTATAGGCTTTGGGCAAAGTCATGTCTTCTTCCCACTGCGGCAGTCTTCTAGGCTTTCCGTCCCATTTAAAAATATAAGATGTGTCGGGGATGGCGCCGGCTTCTAATCCGATAATGGAATTTACAATCTTGTAGGTTGATGCCGGAAGTGTTCCATGTTGCCAACCTGTTGAATCGTTGGTAAAGTACATTTGGTTGGCAGGATTATAAATCAGAATAATTCCCTTCATATCCGAATGCATTAGAATGCTGTCAAAAGCGGGAATAAATGTCCAGCCGGGTTTCGCGATTTCAGTTTTTACATCCGTTGATTTTACTTCGGAATTCTGAGATCCCGGTTTGTTGCAGGCACTTACAACTGAAAAAAGGAGAGCAACAGAAATTGTTGTTTGGATTATAGAATTATTCATATTGAAATACGCCGGTTATTACAGTAATAGCTTTCCCGGTTATCAGAACGCGATCACCCGATAAAGAGCACTCGAGTTTGCCACCTCGTTCTGATAATTGTTCAGCTTTGAGATGTTGAAGATTTAATTTGTCTGACCAATACGGAGTTAATAAGGTATGCGCAGATCCGGTTACAGGATCTTCATCAATTCCGGAACCCGGCGCAAAAAATCGGGAAACAAAATGCGAATTATTCCCCGGAGCACTCACAATGATTCCACGAACATCCAATTTTTTTAATTCGTGATGAGCCGGATTAATTTTCCGAATTACTTCTTCACCTTCATAAATCAACAAATAATCAGTGGAACCTTTCCATGTTTCGGTTGGTTCGGTTCCGATTCCACGATTCAGGATTTCATTGTTTTCAACTTTTTGAATTGTATCCAATGGAAAATTCAACTGATAGGCATCTCCGAATTTCCGAACACTGACCTCGCCTCGTGTTCGGGTTTGAAATTTCACCTCGTCCCGATTTTCAAGCCATTGGGAATAATGATTCATTATAATGTGAGCGGCTGCAATGGATCCATGACCACAAAGAGCAATTTCCACCGTTGGCGAAAACCATCGAATCTCAATATTCCCATTATTTAAAAACACAAAAGCCGTTTCCGATAGGTTGTTTTCTGCGGCAATTTTTAGCATTAAATCGTCATCCGGTTTATCAATAAAAATACAAACCGCAGCCGGGTTACCGGAAAAGACGGTGTCTGTAAACGCATCTACCTGATAAAATGGAATCTTATTCATGGTTTGGCTTGATAAAAGTTTTCAATTCTAAGTATCGCATTAGCCCGGATTAGCGAATAAAAGAGATTGTAATCGTATCGGTACAGAAAGTCCGCAATACCATTATAAATCTGTTTATCAATTCCGTAAAGAAACAGGGCGTTGTCGCGAATGGTCGCACGTCCATCGTATTCCACAGTCTTTAATGGAATGCGGCGGTTTCTTGAAGGACGCAGAGCTAAAATATTATTTACTGGAATCGTATCCGAAATATTACTCCTCCAATTGAACGGATTGGTAACCATAAACGAATCGTGGTGAATGATGGAATAACCGGTATCCCGCCAAACATAGAGTGGTGTCGGGTAGTCAAGAGCACCCCATTTTCCGTATGTGTTCCAGGTAACCGCACATCCTGTTGAAGTGGAATCCCTGCAATATTTAATTGAAGAAAGTTCGTCTTCATGCAGCAATCGAAAACCGGGGACGTAAGCAACAATGAGTTTATCTTTTAATATGTTGGAACTGAATTCGGAAATCAGTCGCTGAATGTGCAGACTTCCCTGTCCGTGGCCGGCAAGAATAACCGGTTGACCATTGTTCCAGTTTGCCATATAATATAGAAATGCAGTGCGTACATCTTCGTACGCCAGATTAAGTGATCCGATACAGTTCGCGGAATCTGTGTTTCTTTTATTCCTGAAATAGAGTCTTAACCGGGTTTGGCGATAAGCCGGAGCATAAATATTCGCAATTCCGTGAAAAACTGTTGCCTGATTCATCAACGACAAATTTGTTTTTCGGATAACCGATTGCGAATGCAACGGACCATTACATTTGGTTCCGTTGATATAGGTTGTGGAATGAACAAAGAATACATCTGCCCGTATCGAATCCTCTGATTTAAGCAACGGGCATTTATCGGTAAGATCCTTTTTATCCGGATGTGCGTACCAGAATCCGAGGTTGGAATAATCCGGTATTTTCTGAGCGAAGCCAATGGAACAGCTCAAAATCATTAGAATAAATAATAATAAGGGCTGACGTTTCACGCTATAAACCGAGGCCGGGAATGTTCGGCATAATGGCGCGCATTTCCGATTCCATAATTTTATCAGCTTCGTGAAGAGCTGCATTAGTTGCTTCGAGAATTAATTTTTCCATCTGGTCTTTATCGGCAGTACGAAACACGCGTTCATCAATTTCTACTGCGCTGATTTTTCGGTTTCCGGTACAGGTTACTTTCACAAGTTTGTTCCCGGCATATCCGTCGACTTCAATTTTCTCTAATCTGGCTTTTGTCTCCTCCGCATTCTTTCGGAGATCTTTGAACTTATCTAATCCGAACATCTTTCAATAATTATAAAGCGGCAAGTTAATGGAATGCAGGAATCGATGAGCTTGTGAAATATGCCGGAGAGTATAATTTGGATTCGATCAATAATTCGTGAATTTTGACCTCCTTCAATTTATATCTGAAATGAAAAACCAAAATTATTTTCTGCTGACCTTTTTGGCTCTGATGAGTTTAGGTTCCTGCAAACAAAAACCAAAAGAAGAACCGCCCCAGGAAGAACCCAAGCCATCGATGGCAGAAGTGGGATTGTCGAAATATGTTTCCGTTAAGCTTACAACAGATATTTCCAAACTTTCAGAATCAGAAAGAAAAATGATTCCTTTCCTGATAAAAGCGGCAAAGGTGATGGACGAACTATTCTGGATGCAAGCCTATGGTGATAAGAGTTCGCTGATGAGTGATCTGCAGGATGAATCTGAAAAACTTTTTGCCGATCTCAATTACGGTCCTTGGGATCGTTTGGAAAACAATCAGCCATTTATTGAAGGTGTCGGCGAAAAACCCAAAGGTGCAAATCTGTATCCTCAGGATGTTACCCAGGAGGAACTTGATTCTGCCGGGCCGGCTATAAAAGATCAGTATTCCATGGTTCGCCGTGATGATTCCGGTAAACTCAAAACGATTCCTTACCACGAATTTTTTGCCGATAAACTGAAAGAAGCTTCCGGATATTTATTGGAAGCGGCAAAACTTTGTGAATCTCCGGAACTAAAGAAATATCTCGAACTTCGGGCTGCGGCTTTGCTCAGCGATCAGTTTCTGGAAAGCGATAAAGCATGGATCGCCATGAAGGATAATGCCATCGATATCATCATTGGTCCGATTGAAAATTATGAAGACCATTGGTACAGCGCAAAAACATCTTACGAAGCGTATGTTCTGGTAAAAGACAAAGAGTGGAGTGAAAGATTAAAGAAGTATGTCGCTCTTCTTCCCGAACTTCAAAAGTCTTTACCGGTTGATGAAAAATATAAAAAGGAAAGTCCCGGTTCATCTTCTCAACTGAATGCCTACGATGTAATTTATTATGCCGGAGACTGCAACGCCGGCAGTAAAACCATCGCGGTTAATTTGCCCAACGACGAAATTTTCCAGACAACTCTCGGCACCAGAAGATCGCAACTGAAGAATGCGATGCGGGCAAAATTTGATAGAATCATGCTTCCCATTTCAGATGTTCTGATCGATGAAAGTCAACGAAAGCACGTGACTTTCAACGCGTTTTTTGAAAACACAATGTTCCACGAAGTAGCGCACGGACTGGGAATAAAAAATACCCTGAACGGCGGAACGGTTCGGGATGCTTTGGGTGCGGAATCGTCTGCTTTGGAAGAGGGAAAAGCAGACATCCTCGGTTTGTACATGGTAACATATCTGCGGGATAAAGGCATTCTTACGGATGGTGAACTCATGGATAACTATGTAACTTTTCTGGCCGGAATTTTCAGAAGCGTTCGTTTCGGGGCTGCCAGTGCTCATGGAAAAGCAAACATGGTTCGTTTTAATTTCTTCAAAGAAAAAGGGGCATTTGTTCGAAACGAAAACGGAACGTATTCGGTTGACATGGAAAAAATGCGGACGGCAATGAATGACCTTTCTGCACTAATAATCACACTTCAGGGAAATGGCGATAAAGCCGGAGTGGAAAAACTCACAACAGAAAAAGGCATGATTGATATGGGACTTCAAAGCGATCTCGACCGGTTGGCAACCGCCGGTATTCCCGTTGATGTTTTCTTTGAGCAGGGAGTTGAGGTTTTGGGTTTGAACTAAAAAAGGAATCACTTCCACATGGAATAAAGGGATCTGGATTTTAAATAATTCAGATCCTTTTCATTTTGATAGGCTTCTTTCTCAAAGGAAATAGACTTATACGCTTCATCCCAATTGTGCAGCTGAAGATAGCGGATCAGAAACTCTAAAATGTAAATCAGATAAAAGAATATCAGCAGTAACTCTTTTTGCTGTTGATGATGAATTTTTTCGTGATTGAGAATTGCCGGATTTGAAGCGATATCAATATCTCTTACCAAAACAAATGGAAACAATGCCATCGCCCGATATTTCTTTCCGGGAAGTAGTTTAAAAAGCAAAGGGGTTTTTAGAATAAACAGAACAGGTCGAATTATTCTTCCGGTGGAAGTGAATCTTTCTTTCGGGCATCAATTTCCGCATCAACGTTTTGCTGAATTGCCGGAAGCAAATTTCCATCATCCGATTTCAGATGAACCGTTTTCCCATCGTATTCAAGTTCATAAACATATTCCCCGTTCTCAGAAGATAGCAACTTGCCTTTATAAGTTTCAGGGTTTTCTATGTTGATCTTTAGTTCTGGAGGAGCACTGTCACCCTCGTTTTTCATCCGGAAATAATCCAGGGTTTCCACGTTGGTTGCCGGAGTCTGTTCTTCAACAGGTGTGGTTTTTTTCTTATCATCCGGCGGACTAACTATTCGGAAAATGGCATAGCTGATTCCCAAAACCATCGCCGGAATTAAAATACGCAACAAAATCCGGCTCATATCAACTGAGGGCGTGTATGACTTATGGCCACCAGCTTTCCAATCGGGAAGTTGTGCTTCAATCGAATTCATGAACTTAACAGACTCGTAAGTTTTTATGGCCTTGATGGCGTTGATCTGTTTTCGCACTTCTTTGGAAAATTCAAGATCATCACGAACTCTTTTTTCGAATTTGATCTTTTCAATCGGGTCGAGTTCTTCATTAATGAAGTGGTCGATGAGCGTTATGTCGTCGATGGTAATCACGATCAGATCATTCGTTTAAGGTTTTGAATGCAACGGTATTTTTGGTTTTTGGCATTATCGGCATTGGTATAATCCAACAACGTGGCAATTTCCTCCATACTTTTCCGGTGGAAATAAAACATGCCTAAAATTTTCTGACAGTTTTCTCCGAGAACTTTAAATGCCTTCTCGATTTTTGAAAATGCCTCTTCGCGTGCCTGAACAAGGTGACCGTGAGAACTCATATCAACTTTTAAATACCGCTCGTACGATTTTATTCGGGTAGCTCTGTTTCCTCTTTTTCGGAGTTCTGTAATCCAAAGATTTCGGGCAATGGAATAAATCAGCGTTTTGAGTTTTGCCGACATTGAGAAATCCGGTTTTAAAACCAGATTGTAGAGTACGTAAATGGTTTCCTGAAAAATATCTTCGGCGTCCTGCTCATTACCCTGATTTTTAGTGATGAAATATTTCACCATTCCAAAATGATGGTAATAGACGGCCTTGAATGCATCTGCATTACCGGATTTTAGTTTATCAACAAGTTCAGAATCGGATATAGATGAGATTGAATTTGCCACGAGAAATGCCGGTTTCCGGGGTTGAAATTAGATGTTTTAGTTGACTTCACAAGCAGATCAAAACAACCGGGATGTAAAATTCTGATTCAGAACTCCATACAATAATATGACATTACTCGGGCTTGGTTAAGACGAGCACTTTGTTTTGTTGATTCAGATTTTTTTTAGAGACATCTACGATGAAATGGTTTTTCAAAAACCGTCTGCCGAGTAAAACCGGATATCGCATATCGGGTCGGCTGGAAAGATTAAATGATGCCTTGAATTGCTTTCCGAAAATTTTAACCGTAAGTTTCACCTGAAACCGATCGGCGAGATTGCCGAAACTGCTTCGAACTTTCTTCTCTTTAAAGTTGGTGACTGCGATTTCTTTTCCGGTGTATAGCGGATGATCTTTGTCGAGGAGTTTAAAAATCAAGTGGTCTTTCCCATCAATCTTTTTAACCATCACTTCATCACAATGAATAGCTGAAGAATCTGCCCCGGTGTCTACTTTACACGGAAGATTTGTGATTCCATAATCCGGCAAATCAACTACATCGGTTGTGCCGATCACAATCAGTTTCTTGACTTTCTTAACCCTTGTCTTCTTGGTTGTATCCGACATTATGATTTTGTGAAATCTGTTGTTTCTGAAGATCCGACTTATATACGATGGTTCGATATGGGAATGGAATTTCAATTCCTTCTTTATCAAAAGCCTTCTTTACACTTTCCAATAAATCCAATTTCAGATCATAACCTTTATCGTAATTCTCTGTCCACACAAAGGCTCTGAGATTAACAGAGAAGTCGGCAAGTGAAATAACACGAACCTTTACCACAGGCTGGTTATTCTGAATTTCCTCATCGGTTCGGTTATCGTAGCAATTCGGGTGGGCGATGGCTTCCCGTTTGATGATTTCTCTTGCCTTATCAATGTCTGCGTCATAAGCAATTCCGAATTCAATGAAATTACAAACCTTATCGTCGATGATCGAGCTGTTGATAATCGTTTCTGTATTAACAATGGAATTTGGGATGATAATTCTCCGGTTTTCAAAACTCCGGATTACGGTATGACGGATGGTAACATCTTCAACAATTCCCACATAAGTATCGGCAATGCGTACAAAATCTCCCACCCGAAAGGGTTTAAAAATCACAATGAAAACGCCGCCAATAATATTTGAAATGGCTGCCTGAGATGCGAAACCAACAATGGCTGCCAAAATTCCGGCACTTGCAAAAAGCGATAGCCCGACTTTACGCAGCGGTGGAATGTTATAAACCACGATCATTATTCCAATTGAATAAATAACAAAGGCGGTGATGTTTCCAATAAATTTAAGGCTGGTTATTCTTTCCTCATCCCGAAGACTTATGCGCCGGTAATATCTGCTCAGGAAGTGGCGGAGAGATCGAACCAAGACATAGCAAAGAATTAATGTGATGCCAATAACCAGAAAGTCGTAAAGCGACATCTGGAAGAATAATTCTTTCTTCAATTCTATTTCACCTATTACCATCTGATTAGCGCACTGGCCCAGGTAAAACCACTGCCGAAAGCTGCAAGGCAAACAATATCTCCTTCTTTAACGCGACCGTTTTCGAGTGCTTCTGTAAGAGCAATCGGTACAGACGCAGCAGTAGTGTTGCCGTATTTCATGATGTTGTTGTAAACCTGATCATCACGCAGCTTCATGGTTTTCTGTATGAATTGTGAGATCCGCAAATTGGCCTGGTGTGGAACCAGAAGACTTATATCTTCCGGTTTTAACCGGTTTTGATTAAGTGCTTCCATGATCACTTCCGGAAAGCGGGTTACGGCATTTTTAAAGACAAAGTTGCCATTCATATACGGATAATAACTCAGGTCTTTCTCATCGTGTTCCGCCATAATCTGATCGACCCATCGTGAAGTTGCCGGGCCAATAAGAGCAAGTTCTTTCGCATTCTTGCCTTCGCTGTGTAAATGCGTTGAAAGTATTCCCCGGTTCGGATCGTCTGAAGCGGTTACGACTGCAGCCCCGGCACCGTCGCCAAAAATTACGGTAACTCCTCTTCCGCGTGTGGTTTTATCCAAACCTCCACTGTGTAGTTCAGAACCAATAACCAGGATGTTGTTGTACATACCTGTTTTAATATATTGATCGGCAACGCTGAGAGCATATACGAATCCTGAGCATTGATTGCGCACATCAAGTGCACCAATGGTATCGATACCTAATGCTTCCTGAACCTGAACACCCGGCCCAGGGAAATAGTAGTCGGGACTTAAGGTCGCGAAAATGATAAAGTCAATATCGTTCGGCTTTAAACCGGCTTTTTCGATTGCTATCCGGGCAGCTTTAACGCCCATGCCGGACGTAGAATCTTCTCCGGGAATAACCCACCGTCTCTGCTCAATGCCGGTTCGTTCGCGAATCCATTCATCAGAGGTATCCATCAACTTCGACAGATCGTCGTTCGTAACCACATTCTCTGGGACATAAAATCCCATTCCCGAAATCCGCGCTGTTCTCATCTTTTTACTGGCTTGACTTCACGCAATTTACTACAAAATCACTTTTGCATTTTTGGGACAGACAGGAACTGATGAAGCTTTTAGTTCGATCCCGATCGAATTATTTCAGCTTTCTCTTAACCTCGATTTGTTCGTAGCATTCAATGATATCGCCTTCACGGATATCGTTGTAGTTTTTGATCTGAATACCACATTCAAAACCTCGGTTCACTTCCTTAACATCATCCTTAAAGCGTTTAAGTGACGACATCTCTCCGGAATAAACCACAACACCGTCCCGAATCAAACGAACTTTATTATCTCTGGCGATCTTGCCATCGGTTATCATACAACCGGCAACAGCACCAACTTTAGAAATTTTAAATACTTCTCTGATTTCGGCATTACCGGTAATCTTTTCTTCAAACTCAGGAGCAAGCATTCCTTCCATTGCTGCTTTAATCTCATCGATTGCCTGATAGATTACAGAATACAATCGTATATCGATCTCTTCCTGTTCAGCGAGTTTCTTCGCTGAAGCGGCAGGTCGAACCTGGAAGCCGATGATAATGGCATCTGACGCGGAAGCCAGCAATACGTCGGATTCTGTGATCTGTCCCACTGATTTGTGAATCACATTTACCTGTATCTCCTCCGTAGAAAGTTTGATCAACGAATCGGAAAGTGCCTCTGAAGAACCGTCCACATCTGCTTTAACGATAACTTTAAGTTCTTTAAAGTTTCCGATTGCCAGACGTCGTCCGATGTCGTCGAGTGTAAGATGTTTAGTTGCCCGAATACCTTGTTCACGTTGTAATTGAGCTCTTCGGTTCGCGATGTCTTTAGCATCTTGCTCTGAGGCAAAAACCTGGAATATATCACCAGCGGTCGGAGCCGAAGTGAATCCGAGAATATTCACCGGAGTTGATGGTCCGGCAACTTTAACAGGCTGCATCCTTTCGTTGAACATCGCTCTCACACGGCAGAAATGATGACCGGCAACGAGAGCATCTCCAACACTTAGGGTTCCTTCCTGAACTAATATAGACGCGAGAACACCCCGACCTTTATCAAGCTGAGCCTCCATCACGGTTCCTTTTGCGCGTTTGTTCGGGTTAGCCTTCAACTCGAGCATTTCTGCTTCCAGAAGAACTTTATCCAACAAGTCATCGATACCGGTTCCTTTTTTAGCGGAGATTTCCTGTGCCTGATATTTTCCACCCCATTCTTCAACGAGGATATTCATGGCAGAAAGTTCTTCCCTGATTTTATCCGGGTTCGCATTTTCACGGTCGATTTTGTTAATCGCGAAAACGATCGGAACGTTTGCAGCCTGAGCGTGGCTGATTGCTTCCTTGGTTTGAGGCATCACATTGTCGTCGGCAGCAATTACAATAATTGCAACGTCGGTAACTTTGGCTCCCCGTGCACGCATCGCGGTAAATGCTTCGTGACCCGGTGTATCCACAAATGTGATTTTCTTATTGTTCTTGAGTTGAACTTCGTAAGCCGCAACGTGTTGGGTAATTCCTCCAGCTTCACCGGCAATTACGTTTGCGTTACGGATATAATCGAGTAAGGAGGTTTTACCGTGGTCGACGTGACCCATAACGGTAACAATCGGCCAACGTTCCTGAAGATCTTTCGGGTCATCCGCTTCTTCTTCAAATTCTACCTGCTCTTCTGCATCAACAAATTCTACGGTATAGCCGAATTCTTCCGCAACAATCTGAATGGTTTCCGCATCTAAACGCTGGTTGATTGAAACCATCATACCGAGAGAGAAGCAAGCGGTGATAATTTCGTTTACGGTTGCGTTCATCAACACCGCGAGTTCATTTGCGGTAACAAACTCGGTAACACGAAGGATCTTGCTTTCAAGTTCCTTCTGCATTTGTTCTTCTTCACGAGTGGTTCTGTGGTCGTCTCTTCGTTGTTTTCGAAGTTTCTGACGTACGTTCGACGACTTGCCACCGCCTTTTTGTCCACCGAGTTTGGCAAGAGTTGCCTTGATTTTATCCTGAATTTCTTTTTCAGTGATTTCGTCTTTGGCTTCCTCTTTCTGATGACCCGGACCAGCTCCCCTACGATTGTTATTTCTTCTGTCGTCCTGTGGTAACGGAGCTCCGGTTTTGCTCTTTCTCTTTCGTTTTTTGCGTTGAGATTCGTCGGGTTTTCCCTCACTGCTCGCAACCGGCTTTTTCTTTTTAGGAGGTTCAGGAAGAGTGATTTTTCCTTTAATGGTAAGCCCGTCCAGTTTTTCATATTGAGGACGTATTACCGTATCTTCCGGTTTTACCGGTTGTTCAACCGGTTTTTCTGCGACGGGTTCTTCAGCTTTCTTTTCTTCCGCAACAGGAGGAACTTCAGAAACCGGTTTTTCGGGTTCTTTCACCTCAGGTTGAGGTGCAGGTTTTTCTTCTGCTTTTGGCTTTTCCGGCTTTTTATTGAGATCAATTTTGCCGAGAACCTTAATTCCGGGTAGTTCTTTTTTGCCGGTAATTTCAGGGGTTTCCGGTTTTTCGGGTTCTTTAACCTCTACCGGTTTTTCCGGTTCTTTTTCTACTACCAGTTCAACAACTTCCGGAGTTTCGGGTACAACCGGTTTTTCGGGTTTTTCGGGTTCCGGAACCTTCTCCTCAACTTTCTCTTCTTTTACAACCGGTGGCTGAGGTGTGGGTGCCGGAGGCGCAGGAGCAGTAGGAGTAGCAGGAGGTGCCGGTGCATCATGAGATTTAATGGATAAACCGGTGTCCTTAATGAGTACTACATCATTAGATGATTCCTTCTTCTTTTTCTTTGGGGATTTTCGGTCGGCAACAAGGGTTTCATCTTGTCTTCGAACATGAATTTCCAAAGCCTGAGATTCCTCTTTGGCTTGTTTGTCGGAACGGAATTTTTTTTCCAGAACATCATACATATCCTGGCCAATCTTAGCCGTGGGCTTTGCTTCGACATCAAATCCGTTAGCACTGAGATGTTCAATCAAACTCTTCCAGCTAACGTTGAGTTCTGCCGCTACTTTTGATATTCTGTGTGTTTTATCAGCCATGTAATTTTTTACATTTTTGAGGAATAGCACATCGAGCAAAAGCTAACACGAACCGGCCTTATGTATGCTTGTCCTGTTAGTTCATATCTTCGGATCGATTTTCCAATTCCGCATAATCAAAAATTATAGGAAGCTGAATTCATTATTCGAATTCAGCTTCAAAAATCTTTTTAATTTCAATTACGGTCTCTTCTTCCAGATCTGTTCTGCGCACTAAATCTTCAGTGCTGGTTTCCAGAACACTCTTAGCAGTATCAAGACCGATACTCTTGAGTTCATCGATGATCCACTCATCAATTTCATCAGTGAATTCATCCAGATCCACGTCAAGATCTTCATCATCCACATTTTCCCGGTACACGTCAATATTATAACCTACCAGTTTTCCGGCAAGTTTGATGTTGTATCCACCCTTGCCTATGGCGAGAGAAACCTGATCGCTCGGCAAATATACATCTGCACGTTTTTCCTCCTCATTGATTTGAATCGAGGAAACTTTAGCCGGACTAAGTGCCCGCTGAATATAAAGCGGAGTGTTGGTGGTGTAATTAATTACATCGATGTTCTCGTTTCTCAACTCACGAACAATTCCGTGAATCCGTGAACCTTTCATTCCCACACAAGCACCAACCGGATCAATCCTGTCATCGTAACTTTCAACAGCAACCTTAGCTCTTTCGCCTGGTTCTCTTACCACATTTTTAATGGTAATAAGACCATCGAGAATTTCCGGAACCTCCAGTTCAAACAATCTTTCGAGGAAGATCGGGGCAGTTCTGGACAATATAATTCTCGGATTATTATTCTGCATTTCAACCCGCAAAACAACGGCTCTTATGCTGTCTCCTTTTTTAAAGAAGTCGCGACCGATCATCTCAGATTTGGGCAGAATTAATTCATTGCCTTCATCGTCGAGAATCATCAGTTCCCGTTTCCATATCTGATAAACTTCCCCAACGATTATCTCACCTACACGGTCTTTATATTTTCTGAAGAGCTCGTCTTTTTCGAGTTCGAGAATTCGGGAAAGCAAAGTTTGACGCGCTGCAAGAATTGCTCTTCTTCCGAAGTCGAGCATTTTTACTTCCTCGATTGCATCTTCTCCGATTTCGTAATCCTCTTCCAGATTTTTTGCTTCAGCAATGGATATTTCCTGATTTTCATCTTCCACTTCATCCACATCAACAATTTTACGGTTCCTGAAAATTTCAAGATCACCATGTTCTGTGTTAATAATGATGTCGAAGTTGGAGTCATCGCCGTATTTACGTCGAAGCATACTTCGGAAAACATCTTCCATCACACGCATCATCGTTGCGCGGTCAATGTTTTTGAATTCCTTGAATTCGGAGAACGATTCTACAAGTCCTAAACTCATATCCGGTTATTTAAATGACAGCGTTACCGTTGATTCTAAAATTCCATCGAATGGCAGAATTGTATCTTCAACGACTTCGGCTATTCCTTCACTTATGTTTCGTTTCGAAACGTTGTTCTTTTTATTTCTTTTAACATTTGTGGCTGCCAGCGTAATTGCATTTGAGGAAACTTCCTTCAGAATTCCGCTTAATTTTCTTTCGTCTTTCAGAGCGACAACCAGTTCTCGTCCGACGTGTTTGTTGTATTGTCTCGGATCCAACAAAGGCCGGTCTGCACCCGGACTTGATATCTCCAGAACAAAGGCATCTGCTTCAAATGAATCTTCATCGATAATCCTTGAAACACTGCGGCTCACTTTAGCACAAGTGTCGATTGAGATACCGTTCAAACCATCGAGCAATACGCAGATCTTGTGATTTTTCTCGCTTCCGGTGACCTCAACAATGAAGTAATCGGTACCCTCAAGTTCCGCATCAACCAGTTCCTTCACACGATCATTCAGACTCATATCAAATTCGCAAGCAATAAAAAGGGGGAATCAAATTCCCCCTGATCACGCTCTTGCAGGCCGCGAATTTAGTAATAATTTGAATCGGTGCAAATCCTTACGAATCAGAATGACCAGGTGTTTTTAGTTCGGTTATAAAATTCGAACGAAACTTTAAACATACTCCGGAAACCGAAATGATTGCTTTGTGCCACTACATAGTGAACGCCCAACCGAAGTCGTTCTTTCCCGATTTTTAAAACGCGGTTTGCTCCGCAAAACAATTCGGAGTACTGATAATTTCTTTCCGGAGCGTAAAGAAATCCGCCGCCAACCATTGTTTTAATCTGAGTCTTTTTGAGCAGCGGAACCCGATTCATAATAAACCCATTGAACTGATGTGTATAATGCCCTTCAATAAAAAAGCGGAAGGTAGGAAAGGTGCTGTCGAGTAACTGGTATGTGTACATCGATGGAGTAAAGAAAAATGGGTCTCCTGCTCGTTGATATTTGTAATCCATCACCCGAAGCGATGTCGTATCCAGGAATTTTCCCATGTTAATTCGGTAATGACTTACGCCAAAAATGCCGACATTAAATTTCTGTTCAATATCAAATTCAACAAATGAATATTTTACGATCGAGTTAAAAATGTTGTTCCAGGCTTTGGTCCAACTCAGTGAAAAGGTTGGGTATTTAGAACCTAAAACAATTTTCTCATAAGGCTCCTGTAGGTAAAGTTGTTTTGGCGTAAACTCTATATAGATGTCGTGGATAGCAGCATTGTGTTCTACAAAATCAACCGGTAGGTTGTTCTGAAATAAGGTGTCGCCAATTGCAGCGAACTGGAAATTAGCAAGACTGTTCCGGTGACTCACTTCGAAGTCGGTTCCTATGTATAACCCATTAATGAGTTCTGTACGATGCGCAATACCTACATAGGTTGTTTCAAAAAAATTATTCCGTCTTATAATGCTTCTCAAGGACGCATAGGGATTTACGAAATCGAAGTATTTGCCCGTTCTGAAACTTAGAAAACTCAACTTTTTAGGGTTGTATAAAAAGTTGATGTATAAGCTGCCTTTCGGGTCGTGGTTTTTAAAACCATAATTAAAAAAGGGCGAAACATAAATGCTCTTGCGGTTCTTGAATCTTCGGTAATACGAAAGGTTGTACCGCACCCTCCAACCCCCGATTGCAACCGGATCCAACATGGAAACAAGTGGAGAAAATTCAATATTTTCTTTCTTTTCCCGATTGATGTAGCCTTGTCCGTGCCACACCAGATTTAAAAAAGTAATCCGGTTGTAGAGCGAGTCGATCGAATCCAGATAATGCTTCGAAGTGCGAATCATACGGAGACTGTCCTGGTAGCGAACGAATACCTGTTCTTTCTGTGTTAACGGTTCAGGGCGGATGTTTGACCAAAAGGCTGAGTCCTTTTCATAAGCAGATTTCTCTGTAATTCTCAGTTCGGCGTTGAAAAACTTTTTAGCATACAGTGTATCGAAAACTTCATTACTGTATCGGGCGATGCAGGTTCCATCAGTTTTTTGATGATTGGTTTTAAGACTCCAGTTGAAGACTTGTTTTACCACTATGTGCTTACCATTAACATCTCCGTATTCCTGATAAAATGAAAACTCATCATAAAGAACTAAGGCGGTTTTGGGCACACTTAAGCTGGCGGATTTTAGAACCCATTCTCCGGCATAAATTTCAACCTCGCCTTTGAATAAGGCATTTCCGAGTTTGCGGGGAATAACTTTTATCACATAAACCTTTTTGCCTAAGCTGTCCTGATAAATGTTTTCCATCTTAAATTTATATGCAATGAAGGCTGTATTGCTAAAGGGAGAAGTGAGTGCATTCTGACCCAAGGACCGAATGTATATCAGGTTGTCGTAGAGGTCGAAATCACCTTCGGTAGTGCTGGTATAAAACAAACTGCTCTGATCTCCGAATTTTTTAACGGCCAGCCGCTCTTCTTTTAAATCACCGGGCTTTTTAAAATGTCTTACGATCTGCGCTTCATACAAATTGAGATTTGCGATTTTAGCTGAAGAATCTGATTCCGGATTTGCGTTGTTCTCAAACTTATCGAAGTTGGCATTCCCGTCTTCGTCGGAATCCTTTTTCTTTTCCCGGTTAATGGTGTTTTCTACCGACTTGATGTAGACATTACACTTTCTTGTCTGATAAAGGTTGTCCAGAGAATCGCGATGATCGATTACGTGTTTGATGATGAGGTTTGAAATATCATTTTTCTTTCGGTTGATCTCTACTGTGTTGATGAGATTTTCATCGGGTTGTAGCCAGACATTCTGAACCTGATCTTTTGAAACAACCACATCAATGGTTTGAGATTTATAACCCATGTAGGAAAAAACGAGACGGTTGAGTCCTTTTTCTAATCTCAGTTCATATTGTCCGTTCTCATTGGTGATGGTGCCGAGGCCGGTGTTTTTCACCCGGATTTCCACGCCAGGTAATTCAACATTATTCTCATCGTATACATAACCCCGAACGGTGTGGTAATCCTGCCCCTGCCCAAAAGTTAACAATACAGAAAGCGCTAAAGCAAGGGTTAGGATAAATTTCACGATGCTACAACGATAGTACGTTCAAGAAGTTGCGAATTATTTGACGGTTGTGATTTCTGCGAAAAGAGGAATAAATCCAATCAGTTTCGAACGGTAAGCAAACTGCCGTTTCGCGAAACGCTGTATAATTTTAATGCATAGGTTGATGGCCCCTGAATCACATTTCCATCAAACGAGTATTGACTTCCGCAACATTCCTCGAATCCGCTTTTAGAATACAAACCGCACCGAAGCTGAATCTTTGTGGTATCGACCTGAATCACGCTGCAAGAATCATCCGGTTGATACGTGCAGGTTCTTTCAACCGCATAAAATTGGTCATCGAAATTGTGAACCAAAAAGATTCCCCGGTGGCCGCCATCCAGCAATGTGTATGCACCCGGCGTTTGTAATTGATAGTAATTCGGCAATTCAAGGTTAATTGTAATGCTTACCGGAACATTCGGAATGAATGGATAATTATTTTGTTTGGTGTTGTCTTTACAGGCGGGGAGTCCGAAAATCAGCAGCAGTAAAAAAATTGAAAGGGATTTCATGATGAATAGTCGTAAAAGCCTTTTCCGGTTTTTCTTCCGAAATGTCCGGCGTCCACTTTTTGTTTTTGAATTCTGCTAGGACGAAATTTTTCATCCTGATAGAAGAGGTTGTACATTGATTCGGTTACAGAAAAATTGGTTTCTACACCTATGAGATCCATTAATCTGAACGGGCCCATTTTAAATCCTGAGCTTTCCAGAAGCTTGTCGATTGTTTCGTGATCGGCGACATTTTCCTCCAGGGCTTTCAGGCTTTCCACATAATAATGCCGTGCAACGCGGTTAACAATGAATCCCGGTGCATCTTTAGCCATAATCGGAGTTTTACCTGTTTCCTTAATTAAGTCGTAGCATCTTTGAGCAATCATAGGATCGGTGTGTGCTCCGCTAACGATTTCAACAAGCTTCATTATGTGAGCAGGATTAAAAAAATGCACTCCTATAACTCTTTCGGGATTGGGAACGCCCGCAGCAATCTGGGTGATGGGGATAGATGAAGTGTTCGTTGCAAGAATGGTATCAGGCGAGTTACTTTCAGCTAATTTTCGGAACAATTCGATTTTAACTTCCAGTTTTTCAACTACCGCTTCGATAATAAGGTCGGCTTTAATTTCTGAAATCTGGTCAGTTGATGAAATTCTGGAAAGGCACAGATCGCGATCTTCTTCTGAAAGTTTACCCAATTCAATTCCCTTGTTGAGATTTGAAGTGATCCGTTGAATAGCTTTTTGGGTAACGTTGGGATTAACGTCAAAAATTAAAACCGAATGTCCGGCTTGTGCAAAAACCTGAGCAATTCCGGACCCCATTACACCTGCACCGATTACACTTGTTTTCATAATTCTGTTACCGGCGCAAAGTAAGTAAATGCATCAGATGATTATTGAGAACTGGTTTGGGAGTTAATCTTAAAATTAATAGAAAAGATATGGCTCGGGTTTATGGTTCCAACATTTCCCACGTTTGCCATTGCGTAATCCAGACTAAATTTTTCCATATCGAGCCCGACACCAATATTGGGCTGGAATGTCCAACTGCTCTGAACCCCGTTTTTATCGGTGAGTGTTTTAATGTTCTGCCAGTTGCCCATACCGGCACGCAGATAAACTACTTTCATATAGCCGAGTTGAACGCCGAAATGCGGATCAATGCTTATAAAATTCGTTTGAATCGGAACGTTCCTGCGACCATCGGTATTCAAGTCAAAATTGGCTTCAGCATCTAATGAGATTTTATCAAAATCGAAATGTTTTGCAGCCCCGAGAATAATTTTAGGTAAAGTAATTTCCAAAGAGTTTTTAGGAATCTGGTTTCCCGTTGTTGTGAGAACTTCTTTTTCAGAATCGGTAAACGAAAAATTCCATGCATTAAAAGTACTGGTAATATCTCGTGCCATTACTGCGAATTTCAGGTTTGATTTGGTTTTATACTGAAGACCTGCATCGATACCGAATCCCCAGGCTTCTGCAAATTTTCCGGCTTTCCGGTGAACTATTTTGGCACTGCCTCCGAGTGTTAAACCTTCTCTCAATGTCTTTTGGCTGTAACTGAAAAGGAATGCATAATCCACCGCCGAGAAAGAACTGAGATTGTCGTAATCGAGAGTTCCGTTTTTAAAGAGGTCTAAAGTGTAGGGAATTCCATCGACACCCATTCGCACAAACGAAACACCCATTGCACTGTTATCTCCGGTTTTAAAAGCAAGAGCACCGTAATCGTAATTGGCGATTCCACCAAAGTAATTCGTATGCATATAAGATAACTGAAAATTGTCTTTCAGATAGACCAATCCGGCAGGGTTCCAGTATCCGGCAGAAACATCGTCAACAGAAGCAACAACTGATTGAGCCATCCCAAAGGCCTTGGCGCTAACACCAACCGAAAGAAATTCGTTTGAGTATTTCGGGGTACTTTGTGCGAACAAATCAGCACAAAGTAGAAGGGTAAAAATCAAAAATAGCAGCTTCTTAAAAGTCATTGCAGTTCTCTCTTCAATTTAATTATTTGATCCGACATCTGATTCAGAAGAACATCAACAACGATTTGCAAAGATGTTTTCTGTCGATCGGTAAACGGGTCGAGTCCTACTTTAGTGCAAATACGGTCAAGAGCATAAAGAATACTTTCGGTCTTTACATAACTCTCAAGGTATCGCACTTCCATAAAGTGTTTCCAACCCTTTTCAAAAGATTCGAAGTTATTGATTTCGAGGTGTGCGAGAAATCCGAGAATCACTTCAATATCCAATGATTCGAAATCGGTGTATAATTCAATGGCCAAAGAAGGATGCTTTCTCAATAACCACTGGTCTATGACAAGTTCGACTAAAATATGTGAAACAAACCAGTCGCGTTTGATGGATATTCCGGAAGACCTCATTTGCTCTGTAGACAGATCCATCAGGTTCAAAAAACCCGACCAGGAATGAAAGACTTTATCACTTTGAATATGTTGAAGGCAACCCAAAGAGATTTGCTTTTCAACCGGATTTTGCAGATAGGTTGACTCGGGTTTCAATCTGGCCCCTTTGATAAAATTTCGGGTTAGATCCGGCAGAAGTAAGCCGAGATTATAATATGGCTCTCCCGTTTTTTTGTCGAAATAGTAGTGTGCTAAAAAATTCAATTCGTCCTTTAAAACTTCGAAAATCCGTGATGAAATTAACTTCTCTTTTACCTGAAGGGGAATTTGACAATTGAATTGGATATTTTGCGTGAGATAATTTGAAAGTATGAAAACAACCTATAAAGTAATGACAGTCTTACTGGTGATGATATTGGTTTCGTTCACCAATGGCAGCAATCAGATTTCGACCGATCCCGACACCGGACTTGCGATGTACAAGGAAGTCATCAGTGTTCCGGGTTTAAAAGCCGGAGATCTGTATGATCGCGGAATTAAATGGGTGAACAAATTCTATGTTAATCCGACCGGAGTTTTGCAAAAACAAGATAAGGAGGGCGGCTTGATTGATGGCAAAGCAAGATTCAAATTAAAAGTGCCTGATAAAAAGGGAAATCTTCAGAATACCGGTGGGTTTGTTGCGTATCAGATTGCTATGGAATTTAAGGATGAGAAATTCCGGTACATTGTTGATCACATTCGTTGGGAACAAAACTCATATTACGATGTAACCAAATGGTCTGATTCAACTCAAACCAATTACGACAAACTGGTTTTTAATTCTTATATCGATCAGACGGCCGAGTATTTTGAGAAGTTGACTTCTGAACTTGCAACTTACATGAAAGTTGGTGAACCGGTTAAAAAAGATGATTGGTAAGAACCGAATCAGGCTCTCCAGTAATACTTGCAGGTTTTACAGCGCATCAAAATGTTGCTGAACCAACGTGCGGGCAATCCCACAAAGACTAAAATTTTTTCAATCCGGTCAAGTGCTTTGTTTCCGGTAACAGCCTTGATTTCGAACTTGTGATGGTGGCAATTGGGACAGGCAATGTGTAACATGGTATGTAAGTAATTAAGTATTTGGAATTGCTTCGTGAATGTAAAACAGAAACATCTGATTATGTATGGGTTACAATGCATTTTACAGATTGATTACAACTTGTTATTTAAAAACACAATTCAGATCATGTTTTTGAAGAATATGAATTTTTAAAATCCCTCTGAACATTTGATTAATTTTCAAGTTCTAATTCTAACATGAAAGGTTTCCGGTTTGAGGCTTTTGTTCCGGGTGAGGAAAAACCGCTCTTCGATCAGTTATTCGATTTATTGAAAGAGCTTCTGATATACACTAATGGAGATGTAGAAGAAGCAATCCATTGGATGAATGAGCTCGATAGGCAATATCAGATTACCAACGCCGAATACGGCATGGGTGACTTTATTCGGGATCTTGAAGAAAGAGGCTTTCTGAAAGATCGGCAAGATGGAGTGAAGGAAATTACTTCCAAAATGGAACAGGTAATTCGCAAAGGAGCGCTGGAGGAGTTATTCGGAAAAATAAAAAAGGGGAACTCCGGAAATCATTCGACTATGCAAGCCGGATCCGGAGATGAAAATTTGTCGGAATTCAGACCTTATCGTTTTGGTGATTCTATGGATAAAATTGCCCTTACGGAAAGTCTATACAATGCAACGGTAAGATCTGCCGGAACTTCCTTATCCTTTTCTGAAGAAGATTTGGTAATGCGGGAAACTGAATATCAGACACAGACGAGTACGGTGCTCATGATCGATATCAGCCACAGTATGATTTTGTATGGTGAAGACAGAATCACCCCGGCGAAAAAGGTAGCTATGGCATTGTCAGAATACATTACAACCCGCTTCCCGAAGGACACGTTGGATATTATAGTTTTTGGAAATGATGCCTGGGAAGTGAGTATTAAAGATCTCCCGTATCTGCAAGTTGGTCCATTTCACACAAACACAGTTGCGGGTTTGCAACTCGCCCGGGAAATACTGAGAAGAAAGAAAAATCCGAATAAACAGATTCTGATGATTACCGATGGAAAACCAAGCTGTTTGAAAGAGCCTGGAGGCTATTATAAAAACAGTTTCGGACTTGACCGGAAGATCGTAAACAAAACCCTGAATGAGGCCGCGGGGTGCAGAAGACAAAAGATAAATATCACAACCTTTATGATTGCGAGTGACTCGTATTTAAGGGAGTTTATTGCAGAATTTACGGAGGCAGCAAATGGAAAAGCTTTTTACAGCGGTCTTGATAAACTCGGAAGTTTTGTACTTCACGATTACCTGAACAACAAGAAAAAGAACGTATAAATATGACGCAAAACCAAAGTCTTCATCACTTGAAAACTTTAGGCGAATTAAAAAGAGCCGGATATCAGTCGCGAATGGTGAAAGACGAATTAAGATCGAATCTTATTCGGTTGATGACGGAAAAAAAGAATCCGTTTAAAGGAGTTTGGGGTTATGAACACACGGTAATTCCCGATCTTGAAAGAGCAATTTTAAGTCGTCATAATATTAATCTTCTTGGGTTACGAGGGCAGGCGAAAACCCGACTTGCGAGGTTAATGGTGAACTTGCTCGATGAGTACATTCCGGTAGTGGAGGGTTCAGAAGTGAACGATGATCCGTTTAATCCAATAAGCAAATTTGCCAGAGATTTGGGGGCAGAACTGGGAGATGAAACTCCGGTTAGCTGGCTTCATCGAACTCACAGATATGTTGAAAAACTTGCGACTCCGGATGTTTCTGTGGCAGACCTTATTGGCGATCTTGACCCGATACGGGCAGTAAATGAAAAACTTCAATACAACGATGAAAGAGTAATTCATTTTGGGATAATACCTCGTGCGAACCGATGCATTTTTGTGATAAATGAAATGCCTGATTTACAACCAAGAATTCAGGTGGCTCTCTTTAATTTGCTACAGGAAGGAGATGTTCAGATAAGAGGTTTTAAGTTTCGGATTCCGCTTGATGTTCAATTTATCTTTACCGCAAATCCTGAAGATTACACAAATCGTGGAAGCATAGTAACTCCATTAAAAGATCGCATCGGGAGTCAGATTCTAACGCATTATCCAAAGGAAATTTCAATCGCTAAACAAATTACCAGGCAGGAAGTAAATCTTACAAGTGATCAGAGAGCATTGGTTGAAGTACCGGAACTAATTCACGACATCATTGAACAAATGGTGATGGAAGCCAGAACAAATGAATATGTCGATCACAAAAGTGGTGTCTCCGCAAGATTGAGTATAACTGCCTATGAAAACATGGTTAGTGCCGCAGAGAGAAGAGCCATACTTAATAATGAGAAAAAGACCAGTGCCCGAATTAGTGACGTCTTTGGAATAATACCCAGCATTACAGGAAAAATCGAAATGGTTTATGAAGGCGAGCAGGAAGGCCCTTATAATGTTGCTATTATTTTAATTGGAAAAGCAATCAGGGCCCTTTTTGAAAAACATTTTCCTAAACAGAATGATAAAAACCCGTATTCAAGAATTACCGACTGGTTTGAGAACGGACACAATCTGAATCTTGAATTTGATTTAAAGGACAGTGCGTATGCGAGAGCCTTAAATTCGGTTGACGGATTAGCAGAATTGGTGGACCGGTATGTATCTGATTCCGGAAAAATGGAGAAATACCTTTGGATGGAATTTGTACTTCACGGTTTGGCAGAACATTCCCGTCTGAGCAGAAAGACTTTTGAGAATCAGGCTGTGTTCAGCGATTTGCTGGGTAGTATGTTGGGAGAATACGAATAAAACAGGGAGGATTAACTTAGTTCTTAAACGGATCTGAAAACTTCGAATCATTGATAATGCTCTGATCCGTTAGGGTGCTTAAAAATGCAACCAGGGCATTTATCTGGTCCTGATCGAGATTAAGTCTTAAAATATTTCCCTGATTTCTCAGGCGATTGTCTAATGCAGGACCTGGTTGAACCGCATTATTATAATGTGCTACAACTCCGGGTAAATCCTTGATACTTCCATCGTGCATATATGGACCAGTAAGAGCAACATTTTTTAGTGACGGTGCTTTGAAGATAGTGGTTTCTCCCTGAGTAAGTCCATTGCTTTTGGAAGCTGAATCCAGAGCAAATGTGGGAGGAACATGACAACCTGCACACCCGGCGCCGTTTGGAAAAGGAACCAAAAAGATTGCCTTTCCTTGATTTTCCTGTTGAGTGAAATTCGCAAAAGGACGAATGATATCGCCGTTGGGTTGAGCCGGATTATAAACACCGGCAAATCCCTCATCGAACTTACTATTTACCGAAACCATACTTCTTACGAATTGTGCTAAAGCTTGCTGAACCCGCTCTTCATCAATCAATGTATCACCAAATGCTCTTTTAAAGAGTACCTTATAATACGGCAATTCGTTGAGTTTCTCCACTACTGCTTCGAAGCCGCCATGGTCCGAGTCAAACCCCATTTCTGTTTGATCCTGTATTGGTTTGGTTGACTGATCTTCAATAGAAGTTGCCCTTTTATTCCAGAACATCGATTTACCGGAATAGAATTTAGCGTTGGCAAGCCTCATGGAATGTGCGCCTGTTTGTCCGCCTTCGAAACCCAGACTCAGCTGAGCTTCATCCACAAAACCATTGGATTGTTTGTGACAACTTGCGCAAGCAATGGTGTTGTTGCGGCTGAGATTTTTATCGTAAAACAAAACTCTGCCGAGAGTAGCACCGATGTCTGTTACCGGATTGTTCGATGGTGTGTTATCAGCCGACAGAACATTGTTGTCGTAGTGAACCGGAAAAGTAACAGATGCATAATTGAACAGGTTTGAAAGATCGATATTCAGGTATTTATCAATAATTTCCTGATCATCTACAGGCGTACTTTCCAATTTTTTATCATCATCTACACACGATACCCAAACAATGGTAATAGCGATAAAAAGCAGAAATATTTTGATCTGATTTTTCATAACATTCAAATAGGATTCTTTAGATAGACAAAAGCATTCAAGAAATTATTCCCCATCTCCGTATCAATTAATTTTTAGTTCAGTCGCCGGATCCCAAAACACATCGTTAAAAAATTGAACCTGATTATCCTTGATAAAAACTCCTTCTTCAACAAGTTTCTGTTCCATCGATTCAGGAGGTTTAAAATGAGCCCGACCGCTTAGCAAACCATTCCGATTTACAACCCGGTGTGCAGGTATTTCCGGTAGAACGGTATGGGCATTATTCATTGCCCAACCAACCATTCTTGCTGATCTTCCTGTGCCGAGATAACGTGCAATTGCACCGTATGAAGTAACTCGTCCGGCTGGAATTAATCGCACAATCTGATAAACCAAATCAAAGAACGAAACGTCTTTATCATGTGCTTGCAACGAATTCATCAGGGGCATGCTCTTTGTAACAAACATAAAACTTTTGCACCCTTATTTTTGTAGACATCTCAACGGAAAAAATTTGATTTAAATGAAATACGCTATCGCAATTTTGGGCTTTCTCTTTTCAACGGTACATGTGTTTGCCCAGCACAATCTCGAGTTTAACGTAAAAGGACTCAACCGTGGTGATCAGTGTATTCTTGCACACTACTACGCAGACCAAAATAAAATAGTCGACACCTCAGAAGCCACTGCAACCGGCAAAGTGGTTTTTAAGGGAAAAGATAAATTGCTCAACGGTGTGTACATTCTGGTTCTTCCAAAACACACATATCTTGAATTTGTGGTGCCCAATGGCGATCAGGATTTTGTTATCAATTTCGACACAACCCTCAACCCTTTAGCTGTAACTGCAAGTGGTTCTGAAGACAATGAAGCATTTTTCGAATTCAACCATTTCACAGCAACAAAAGGAACCGTGATGAAGGATCTCCGAAAGAAATATGATGAAACTTCCGATGAAAAAGAGAAAGAGAATCTGAAAAAGCAAATGACCAATATCGACAAAGAAGTCGACAAAAAACGAAGGGATATTATCTCTCAACATCCTCTAACATTTACCGCCAAACTATTCCGAACTGTTTTAGATATTGAATTTCCCGACAACATTAAGAATGATACCACCGGAAAGAAATTCGACTACTACCGAGAGCATTATTGGGATCATTACGATCTCACCGACGATGGAATTCTTAGAACACCGGTCTACAAAAACAAACTCGAATATTATTTCACTAAGCTTTTTGTTCAAACACCCGACAGCATTATCCCTGCAATAGATGATATGGCCAACATGCTGGAGAAAAACGGAGCGTCCGAATTATACAAATACACTGTTTGGTGGTGTACAAATCACTATGAAGATTCAAAATTGATGTGCATGGATAAAGTTCTTCACCACATGGCCAAAAATTATTACTGTGCTGGTAGATGCTTTTGGGCAGACTCGGCATTAGTTGCCAAGATGTGTGAACATGCAGCCAAGATTGGTCCGACTCTTTGCGGAGAAATTGCTCCTGATATGGTGTTGGAAGACACTACTTTTATTAGAAGATATCAATTACACAAGATCACAGCTCCGGTCACTATCGTTGTTTTTTGGGATCACCAATGCGGTCATTGTAAAAAGGAAATTCCGGTTTTAAAACAGATGTACGATTCGTTAAAAGGCCGGGGAGTTGAAGTTTATGCTGTATACACACAAGGAGATTGGAAGGGTTGGAAGAAATACATTATCGATAACAAACTCAACTGGATTAATGTGATGGATGCCACTAACTCTGCTACATTTAGAAAGGATTACAACATCTTTTCAACTCCGCAGGTTTTGCTATTAGATGAAAACAAAAAGATCTTGTACAAGAATCCACCGGCTGAGAATGTTGGCATCATTGCAGACATTATGCTGAAGGAATATGAAGAAAAGCACAGCGCACCAAAGTAATTCAGGTGTCCTGTGCTTTTTTTATGACTTGTTGAATTCTCTTAATGATGGGTTTGGGAAATATTGTCAACCCCAAAGTATAATAAGGTCCGCTGAATTGTCGGAATCCGTTCCCGATCACAATGCGATTTCCCAATCCTCCTTTTAAACCCAGCCAATCTGTAATATAATAGGTTGATGTAATTCCGAACTCAATTGGAATAACAGGGTTAGAATTCAAAATAGGTTTCGGGGTGTTATGCAAAATCTCGGTTCTCTCCCTGATCCCAATTCCGATAAGAAGCGGAATTGAAAATTTCCATTTTTTCGTATGCCTGAAAACATAGTCGGTCGAGAGATTAAAATAACTGATTCTTGATTTGATGATATCGGTGTCGTTTCCTCCGGAATGATTTTCTATTCTGATTTCACGAACTTCTTTGGGCATCCAATTGTAGCCAAATCCTATTTTGAGTATGTTGTTGAAGTCCATGCCAATCAGCACTCCGTTAATAATGAGTGGTTGACCTGAAGCCAGTGCATACCGGTTATTTAATCCGGCGATGAATTTTGGCTTTTGTTTGAGTGAATACCGAACGGTATCCCAATTATGGTTTTGGGCATTAGCAGAAGTAAGAGCAAAAAATATTAGTAAAATGCCAAGAAGACAGCGCATTAAAGGTATTGGATATTTTTGCAAAGTACCTCAAAATACAACGCTTGCTATTCAACTCGGTTGCTTTCCTGATTTTCCTTCCCTGCGTGGTGATTCTGTTTTATTTACTGCCTCACAGATTCCGATGGATTTTACTGCTGGCTTCAAGTTATTTGTTTTACGGTTGGTGGAAAGTTGAGTTTCTTGCTCTAATAATTTTTTCGACGGTTTTAGACTATGTGGTTGCCAGACTCATTTATTTCTCCCGCTTTAGAATTATCAGAATCGGTCTTTTACTGATAAGTCTCGGAGCGAATCTGGGTTTACTGTTTCTGTTCAAGTACTACATCATGTTTTCGGCAAAACCGGAGGACGACATGTTGTTCACGATTTATATGGTGGACTTTCCCTTTAAAGCATTAGTTCTTTACGGAATTTATTACGCCATTCCGGTGGGAATATCCTTTTATACGTTTCAAACTCTAAGCTATACGCTGGATGTTTTTAACCGGAAAGCGGAGCCGGAAAAACATCTCGGTAAGTTCGCACTTTTTGTGAGTTTCTTCCCTCAGTTGGTAGCCGGTCCGATCGAAAGGTTCACCCATTTAATGCCGCAGCTTAAGAAAAAAGTTGAGCCCCTGTATGAAAATTTTTCAAATGCTTTCCGCTTAATGCTATTTGGCTTTTTTGTGAAGATATGTGTGGCAGATAATCTTTCACTGTTAGTGGATCAGGTATATGCCAATCCTGATGCATATAATTTGTTTTCAAGATGGTTTGGTACAATTGGTTTTGGATTTCAGATTTATGCCGACTTCGCCGGTTACTCTCTAATTGCACAGGGAGCAGCTCTTTGTTTAGGAGTAAATCTGATGGATAATTTTAAAACACCGTATTTGTCTGTTACAATTACTGAATTCTGGAAACGATGGCATATATCTCTTTCCACATGGTTTCGCGATTATCTCTACATCCCGTTGGGAGGAAACCGGGTTAATGTTTTCCGTTGGGCTTTTAACATACTTCTCGTTTTTGCAATCAGCGGTATGTGGCATGGCGCAAACAAAACTTTTCTGATCTGGGGTTTAATTCACGGTGGATTGTATCTGGTTGAACGTTTCATCTTCGGGAACAAAACAGGTGAATCAAAATTTCTGAAGGCATCAAGTGCTTTGGTTACTTTTTTAGGAGTTCAGTTAGCCTGGGTTTTTTTTCGATCGAAAAGCACTCAATCTTCTATTCACCAATTGGCATCGCTTTTTGATTCCGGCGGAAATGAAAGTCTGATCATAAAGGGTTCAGTAATACTCATTCTCATAATTTTTATTTTGAGTGACTTGGTGTTATATAATCGGCGTATTGACAGTTATCTCGGGACACTTTCCAAACCGGTTCGCTGGTCGGTTTATACTTTTTTTCTCTGGTCAATAACAGCATGGGGAGGAACTACTGATCATCCGTTTATCTATTTTCAGTTTTGACATCAAACATCAGAAATATCATCAATCGTGTTGGGGGACGAGTCGCTTTACTGGCTTTAATATGTTTGGTTCTTAATTTTATTTACACCCGATTTTTCTGGATTGATGATTTGGAGCAGTATGCACCTATGTTAAGCGAGCTCATTTCTGTCAAAGATTCTGCAGAGGTGCTGTATTTTGGAGAATCCTCGAATTTCTCCACACATCCTGATGATTCGTTGAAGGAGCCAATCAGTAAATTTATTTCATACCATTTTCCGGATTCAAGATTTGCAACGATTAACAATAGTGCCTATCACGCCGGACTCTATTTGCAACTTATCCGGCAGATTGACAAAGGCAGCAAAGTTCAGATGGTAATTGTTACACTGAACATGAGAACGTTTGATCAGGCTGCGATAAATTCTAAACTGGAAAGTGCACTGCAAAAATCCAATACTATGTATCATCCGCGTCCACCACTGATGAACCGGTTTTTAATGTCACTCAATTTTTATGATAACCGGGATTCCATGCAAAGGGACTTGCAAACCTGGAAATCGTGGACGTACGACACACTTAAATCTGATGACCCCAAAATAAAATTTGATCCGAATACTATTCGACGCTGGTGTGAGACTATAAAGTTTCCGGATTCAAACGGAATAGAGAATATGCCACTCAGATTAATGGCAGATCACAACATCAAAGCGTTTGCGTTTCAGATCAATGATCAGAATCCTAGAGTAAGAGATTTTGATGAAATCGTAAGGGTTTGTCGGGATAAAAATCTCAGATTAGTGCTAAACCTGATGGCGGAAAATGTGGAATACGCAGACAGTTTTGTCGGAGAAAATCTGGTTTGGCTAATGCGACAAAACAGGAACTATCTTATTAATCGATACCAGTCTGGTAATGTGCTGGTGGTAGACAATCTGGAATCGGTTCACGGTAAACATTATCGCGATCAGGATTGGACAACCGAACATTATGATCAGATCGGCCGGCAAATCATTGCCAAGAATGTTACGGACAGTATCATCAGAAGAAAATGGTTGAATGGGTCAACTTATTAATCCGCCGTTTCATCTTTCGGAGGAGGAGGTGTGTCTCCCTTTTCATCATCAAATGCATCCCGAACTTTGTTGGCGATTCTCTTCCCAACTTCTTTGGCTTTTTCAACGGCCTTTTCTGTTGCTTCCTGAGCATCTTCAATAATATCGGCAGCATCATCAGCCAGATCTGCTGCTTCCTTTCTAAGTTCAGAACCGTATTCATGTGATTTTTGAGAGATCTTTTCTCCCATTTCTTTCGCTTCATTTTTTACCTTGGCACCTAATTCTTTTGCGTCTTCAGCGAGTTCCCTGCCTTTTTCTTTTGCTTTATTTCTAAAATCGGCGGTCTGTTCTGCTGCATCCGATGCAAATTTTTCTGCTTTCTCGCCGAGATCATCAACCGTTGTTTTGGTTTGATTGAACAACTTATTAAAGAATGATTTTACTCCCATCGTTGTAATGATTTCACACAAATTTATCATGCGGATTCTAAGTTGAGCAACCTTTATCTTCGCAGCCCTTAACTATTAATGATAGTGTAACATGAAATTGCATAATTACATTAATGGGGAAGAATTAAAAGAGAGAATCCGCAACAGTTCTGAGAAGCGGAAAACCATCTCCTTTTATACCTATGCAGCTATAGGCAATCCCCAGATTTTCAGAGATCATCTTTATTTAAAATGGAATTCTATAGGTGTGTTGGGAAGAGTGTACGTAGCCACTGAGGGAATCAACGCACAGATTTCGGTTCCTGAAAATGAACACGATTCGTTTTTAGAAACGCTTGATGAAATTGATTTTCTGAAAGGGATTCGCCTCAATTATGCGGTAGAAGATGATGGAAAATCTTTTTTCAAATTAGCGATTAAGGTTCGCAATAAGATTGTAGCAGACGGCCTTGAAGAAGACATCTTCAGTTTTGCCAAACCTGCACCTTATCTCGATGTCGCCGCATTTAATAAAATAACTGAAAATCCCGACACCATCGTAATTGATATGCGCAACCATTACGAAAGTGAAGTCGGGCATTTTCAAAATGCCTGGTGTCCTGATGTAGATACCTTCCGCGAACAACTTCCTCTTGTGGTGGATGAACTTCAATACCAAAAGGAAAAAACAATTGTGATGTACTGCACCGGAGGTATACGCTGTGAAAAAGCTTCCGCATTTTTACAGCACAATGGTTTTAAGGATGTATATCACCTCGAAGGTGGCATTATTAAATACAGCAGGGACGCCAAAGAGCAAGGTCTTCCCAACAAATTCATCGGAAAGAATTTCGTGTTCGATGAGCGATTACACGAACGCATTACAGATGATATTATCGCTCATTGTCACCAATGTGGAGAGCCATTCGACGATCACGTAAACTGCAAAAACAAAGCGTGTAATCTTCTCTTTATTCAATGTCCGAAATGTGCCGAAAAATTCGAAGGTTGCTGTTCTGAGGAATGTATGGAAATAACCCATCTGCCGGAGGCAGAACAGAAAGAACTCAGAAAAGGTAAAGACAACGGAGTTAGAATCTTTAGCAAAGGCAGATTCAGAAAACTGTCATCCGTATAATTCTATTCTGCCTATCTTGCACCCATGTCGGTAAAAGATCCAGTTCTGAAAAAAATAATTTCTTCAGCGCGATATCTGACGTTTAATATTTCAGGTAATACCGCAAGAGAATATCAACTCAGAACGCTGAGAAAATTACTCATAAAAGCTGAACATACCGAGTTTGGTCGTGAATATGGCTTCACTCAAATTCTGGAATCACCCAATATGTACGAAGAGTTCAAAAAACGAATTCCCATGGGTGATTATCTCAATATGCTCAAATGGTGGGAACGGGCAAGAGAAGGAGTGAAGGATGTTTGCTGGCCCGGTAAAATTGATCACTTTGCATTGAGTTCCGGCACTTCGGATGGCGCGAGTAAATACATTCCGGTCTCCGATGAAATGGTTCGTATGATACGCAGAGCCAGTATGCGGCAGGTTTTTGCAATTATCCGTTCTGATGTTCCGAAGGATCACATCACGAAACACTGGTTAATGATTGGCGGAAGTACTTCTCTAAATTACAATGGAATTTATTATTCGGGTGATTTGAGCGGTATTACAACCTCACGTATTCCTCCAATTTTTCAACGGGTTTCAAAACCAGAACCCGAAATAATGTCGAGTGTTAACTGGCAGGAAAAAATAAAACGAATTACCGAGGAAGCTCCTAACTGGAACGTTGGTATGGTGGCCGGTGTTCCCGCATGGATTCAACTTTTGTTCGAAAACATTATCCGCAAATACGGACTCAAAAACATCCATGATATCTGGCCAAATCTCGAAGTCTATATTCATGGAGGGGTTTCCATTAAGCCGTATCAGAAAAGTATTAATGCATTGTTGGGAAGACCGATAAAGTATTACGAAACCTATCTGGCTTCTGAAGGCTTTATTGCATTTCAAACCCGGGAAGATGCCGATGGCGGAATGCGCCTCATGCTCCGTAACGGAATCTTTCACGAATTCATTCCCTTTGATGATGATAACTTCGACTCCGAGGGAAAGCTTTTACCCAATGCCCGTGCAATTCCGATCTGGGAAGCGGAGGAAAATGTGGACTATGCACTGCTTATTTCCACCTGTTCCGGTGCCTGGAGATATCTCATTGGTGATACGGTTCGCTTTGTAAATCTCAAAAAGAAAGAAATCATTATTACAGGCAGAACCAAACACTTCATCAGTTTGGTTGGTGAGCATCTTTCTGTCGACAATATGACCCGGGCGGTTGATTTAACTGCGGCCGATCTCAAGCTCGAAATAAATGAATTTACCATGGCAGGTGTCAGAAATTCAGAAGGGTTCGGGCATCGATGGTATCTGGGTGTTAAGGGAAATAACTTTGATTCTATCGACGAAATAAGGGTAGCCGAAATTCTCGACAAACACTTGTGTGTGTTAAATGATGATTATGCGGTTGAAAGAAGTCATGCCCTCAAAGGTGTTGAGGTAGATATTCTCCCGATTGAATATTTTCTAGAGTGGATGCGCGAGAACGGGAAAGAAGGCTCCCAGCATAAATTTCCCCGGGTGATGAAAGGAAAAATGTTCGACAGTTGGCAGAATTTTCTTTTGAAAAAAGGACTTAAGAAATCAACTGCGGCTATTTAATCAAACCAATTCTAAGGTTAGTTTTTCTTCCAGTTCTTCAAATACTCCGCGAATATCATCCGACTGATCGAGTGAAACCAGTTGGGTTCTGAATGGTTTGAAATTGGGAATGCTTTTAAAATAATTAGCATAATGCCGGCGCATCTCAAAAACACCCTGACGCTCTCCCTTCCATTTTATTCCTTCCTCGAAATGAAACCTGCAGGTTGAAATTCTTTCTGAAATGGTGGGAGGTTCCAATTCATTTCCGGTCTCGAGAAAATGTTTAATCTCTCTGAAAATCCAGGGATTTCCAATGGTCGCTCTGCCGATCATTACTCCCTGAACACCGTACCTGGATTTCATCTCCGCTGCTTTTCGGGCAGAACTCACATCACCGTTACCAAAAATGGGTATGTGAATTTTCGGATCATTTGCAACTTCTCCGATCAATGTCCAGTCTGCTTCACCTTTATACATCTGAACCCGCGTTCTGCCATGAATGCTTAAAGCCTGAATCCCGATATCCTGCAGACGTCGGGCAACTTCAACAATAAATTTCGAATTGTTGTCCCAACCCAAACGGGTTTTAACCGTAACCGGAAGATGTGTGCTTTTCACAATCTCTTCCGTCATCTTCACCATTTTCGGAATATCCTGAAGCAGCGCGGCACCGGCTCCTTTGCATGCAACTGCTTTAACCGGACAACCATAATTGATATCGATAAGGTCGGGTTTGGCTTCCGTGGCAATCTCGGTTGCTTCTTTCATTACGTCGATGTCGCTTCCGAAAATCTGAATACCGATAGGTCTTTCATATTCGAAGATGTCGAGTTTCTGCGTGCTTTTCGCTGCATCGCGAATCAGTCCTTCAGAAGAGATAAATTCGGTGTACATCAGATCTGCACCGTTTTGTTTGCAAACTGCTCTGAACGGCGGATCGCTTACATCTTCCATTGGAGCCAGCAACAACGGGAATTCACCCAATTCTATATCACCGATTTTTATCACCTTTGCAAAGATAGTTGAAGCATGATAATTGAGGGCGAGCGGCCAATTCACTACGTTGCAAGGATTTTTATCTGTGTAGGAATTTTTATTCTCACTGTATTTTTTGCAGACTTCTTTGCACGAAAATTAGTCTGGCTTTTCTTTCATCTCGATACTCAGATTCTTCAGGTAAAACCGGCAGATGAGTTTTCTCGAAGCGAGGCGATTGCCATTAAAGTTCATCAGACTTTTATCGCACTTGGAATTTTATTCTCAGCAGTTTTAACCGCACTGGTTGCCGGACTACAGCTGAAGCCATTTGCCAGATTAAATGTTCCGGTGAAAGCGATTCAGATTCCGTTTTTAATTCTGGCGTTCGCAGCATCGGTTCCGGTGGTTGGGTATTTACTTACATGGAATCAGTCGTGGAATTTACCGAAAGATCTTGCTGATGAATTTCAAAAGTTTGAGGAAATGAGCAACAATCTTTACAGTGCCTTCCTTAAATTAAACGACGGTGGTTTTCTGTTTTTCAACCTCTTTTTTATGGCGCTTCTTCCGGCGATTGGTGAAGAACTCGTCTTTCGTGGTTTGTTGTTAAATTTCTTCCGGGGTTTCTTCAATTCATTTCAGGCACGTTTTGATACATCACAGGAAGTAATACCCGACGATACGGTTCCGGTGGAAGTTAAACCGCGCAATTCTGTGTTCTCACTTCACCTTGCTGTATTAATGAGTGCGGTGATGTTTACGCTGATTCACGCACAACCGTACAAACTTTTTCCTATGATGACACTGGCTCTGGTGTTGGGCTACCTTTATGTTTATAGTGGTTCTCTCTGGATATCCATCATTTTTCACTTTCTCAACAACAGTGTTTTTGTTTTGCTAACCTGGGCAGAAAATCACGGATTGGAAGTGGATTGGTTACAAGAAGATTTTCAATTTACAGGAGGTACAACCCTCGTCGCTTTTTTTGTTCTAATTATCACGATCTGGTTCATCAGAAAAATTTCAAAACCAATTGGCGATTACTAATTTTCAATCCCGCGCACTTGTTGGGGCCCTGTATGTAATTATTACCGTTTTGTCTTTACAGTTCGGACAAACAAGCGCGGCATTATACATCGGTTTGATTCAGATTTTCTGTCTTTACGAATTTTATCGCCTCACAACCAAGGCAAAATCAGGAATAAAAATAATCCCGGTAATCTGCGGTTCAGTGGTGTTCATGATGTTTTTCGCAAATCAGGATGCTGTAATTAATATAGGTAGTTATCAGTATCTGATGATTCCGTTCTTATTAATTGCAGGCGTGATGGCCGTTTATTATAAAGGCGATTCTTTTATTAAAGACGTATCATCTTTTGTTTTTGGCTGGCTATATATCAGCATTCCTCTGGCGCTTTTACTCCGTATTGGCAATCTGTCTTTTGACCATTCAGGGGAACTTTTTCCATATCATGGAAGTCAGATACTGGTTGTTTTTATTCTAATCTGGTTAAGCGATACCTGTGCTTATCTGGTTGGAAGATGGCTTGGCAAAACACCGCTTGCTCCAACCATTTCTCCGAAAAAAACCATTGAGGGTTTTATAGGAGGAGCTATTTTAACCATTGCTGTTTCTTATCTTCTTTATTTAGTTTTTCCTTTTCTGCCGTTTTTCCATTTCGCAATTCTGGCAATAATCGTGGTGGTTTTCGGAACATTCGGAGATCTCTTCGAATCTAAATTGAAAAGAACATTAGGCGTTAAAGACAGCGGTACTGCACTCGGAGGCCACGGAGGTTTTCTCGACAGGTTTGATTCTATTCTCTTTGCTGCACCTGCCGCATATTATTATTTAACTCACTTCGCGGTCATGTAAACAGAACGTTACGAAATATTCGTAATTACTTGTGTTCAGCGTTGGTTTATTGGATAAGTTTGCGCCCAAATTTATAAAGGCACAGATCATCCAGCATGGCACGGTACAAAGAACCCGCCCCGATCAAAGACCATCTGAATCCGTTGGATTCGATGATGGAAAGATTCTCAGAAGCAGCCCAAAAGTTGGGACTTGACGAATCAATGTATAACGCTCTTAAATCCCCTGAAAAAACGGTTGCGGTTTCCCTTCCGGTTACCATGGACGATGGAAAAATCCACGTTTTTGAAGGATATAGGGTGGTTCATTCTGCGAATCTCGGACCTTCAAAAGGCGGTATCCGGTATTCCATGTCGGTAACACTCGATGAGGTGAAAGCTCTCGCTGCCTGGATGACATGGAAATGTGCGGTTGTCGGTATTCCATACGGCGGCGCAAAAGGTGGTATCAAGTGCGAACCCCGTAATATGAGTGCCGGAGAACTCGAACGACTCACCAGAGCCTACACATGTGCAATGGCAGATGTTTTTGGCCCGGAGAAAGATATTCCGGCTCCCGACATGGGAACCAACCAGCAAACCATGGCCTGGATCATGGATGAATACTCCAAAATAAAAGGTGTGTCAAGTCCGGCTGTTGTTACCGGAAAACCACTTGTTTTAGGAGGTTCACTCGGTAGAATTGAAGCTACCGGCCGGGGTGTAATGGTATCTGCCCGTTCTGCAATGGGAAAACTTAAAATGAACCCAAGCAAGGTGAGTGCAGCCGTTCAGGGATTTGGCAATGTGGGTTCAATCAGTGCTAAATTACTCGAACAACAAGGTGTGAAAATCGTTGCGATTTCTGATATCAGTGGCGGTTATTACAACCCGAAAGGAATCGACATCGAAGAAGCTATCAATTATACAACAACCAATAAAGGTACGCTCGAAGGTTTCGAAAAAGCAGATAAAATCAGCAATGAAGAATTGCTGGAACTCGATGTTGAGGTTTTAGTACCGGCAGCGATGGAAGATCAGATCACCGTTAAAAACGCCGATCGTATTAAAGCAAAACTGATTGTGGAAGGAGCAAACGGTCCAACCGCTTCCAACGCCGATCAGATTTTGAACGATAAAGGAATCATGATCATTCCGGATATTCTTGCCAATGCGGGTGGAGTTACCGTTTCATATTTTGAATGGGTTCAAAACCGACTCGGTTATTTCTGGACAGAAGAACGCGTTAACCGACGAGCCGACAGAATTATGAAGCAGGCATTCGAAAGTGTGTACGAAGCTTCCATCAAATACAACGTGAATATGCGAATCGCAGCTTACATCGTGGCTATCGACAAAGTGGCCAAGACAATGGAACTGCGGGGAACATTCTGATAAATATTTATGATACACCGGGAAGGATATAAGATCCTTATAATTACTCTTATCGTCCTCCTCGTGATAAACCTTATCACCTGGAAGTTTTCATCCATCCAGTGGTTGAAGTATTTATTAGGATTTGCGAGTCTTGTTATCTTCGGATTATTCCTGCAGTTTTTCAGAAATCCTTCGAGAAATACAATTAAAAATCTTAACCAAATCATCGCTCCGGCAGATGGAAAAGTGGTTGTGATTGAAGAAGTAGAAGAACCGGAATATTTTAAAGACCGAAGAATTCAGGTGAGTATTTTTATGTCACCTCTGAATGTGCATGTCAACCGAAATCCGGTTTCCGGAGTCGTGTCTTATTTTAAATATCATCCGGGTGAATATCTCGTTGCCTGGCATCCAAAATCTTCCACACTAAACGAAAGAACCACAACGGTAATCAAAACCGATAACGGAGAAGAAGTGTTGTTTCGTCAGATCGCCGGGGCTGTTGCACGACGAATCTGTTATTACGTCGACAAAGGTGATTCGGTTGAACAAGGTGGTGAAATGGGCTTCATTAAATTCGGTAGCCGGGTTGATATTTTTCTGCCGTTGGGAACTAATGTGGTTTCAAAAATTGATGATATCACACGCGGCGGTGAGAGTGTGATTGCGGAATTCAAATAGTAGTTATCTCTTTTGGAATAAGTTCTTCCAGACAATTGCCAGATCAATTTCCGGATGATAATTTTTAGCATAAAAGAAATTTAACTTCTCTCTTGTGCGTCCGTCTAATTCCGATTGATGCTGATCCGATACCGTAAAAACCCCGGATTTTAACTTCGGCAAATGATCGGTGCCAACCGTTGTATCATATCCTACCCACGTCTTTCTTTTTCGAAAAACAGAATAAACCGATTGGTAATATTTTCCTATTCCGTTCGAGAACCAAACCAGAACAGGACTAAAAATGAAAAAGAAAAGAGAAGACAAAACATCGAACAAACGTTTGTTCCGGCAATTGTAATCGTCGTTTAGTGCAAACCGTATTTCTTCAGTAAATAATTCACCGTTCAGATCTTTCGAGTGACTTCCGATAATGAAATATCGCTCTTCGGGAACAATTTTAAAATGCACTTTTCCGGATCCTATTTTTTTCATCCAGTTCAGTGTATCTGCCGTACTTACATCCCGGGCACAAAAAATTACCTCGTTTACGCCGTATATATTACAGATGTCGTCAAGCCGGTTTAGCTTGCCGAGAACTTCATCATTAGTGGTTTCATCAACAGTGGAAACATAACCAAGAAAATGAACCGGTTGCATACCTGATTTTAATAATTGCATTACCCGTTCGCGTTCTCCCTGTGCACCAACAATTACGGTTTTCGTTTCGGTACCACTTCCAAGACGGAAATTTTTATACTGAAAATAATGAGCAAGCAAACGAATTCCCAGAAGTGAAATGGCCGCCCAAATTGAACCAATCACGATTATTCCTCGTGAATATCTGAGCTCTTCCGGAAGTAGTCCGTACACCGCAATAATTAAAACACTGCCGGTAAAAACTCCTCTCAGAACTCTTCTCGCAGACCAGGGTTGTTTGTATCCGCCATTAATGTAAAGAGCAGATATCCAGATTAAAATATAATACGGAAAATGAAGATAGACCAACTTGGGTGAAAAGGTATGGAACAGCTTAATGTGCTCTTCCCAATAGTCTTTTATGGCTAATAGACCGATCGCAAGCAATGCAACATCTGCGAAATAAATCCATGATTTTGAAATAAAACGTTGCACAACGGCAAGCAGGGCCCGACCCCAGATAGCGGTATTAATGAAGAAAATTAAAAGTCGTGCATTTTTTCCTTTGTAATGCTTTTTAGCGAAAATCACCATCGCCCGGTAAAAGATGAAAACATAATTAACGCTCATCTTTTTTGTACTTTCTCCTTTATAATGAATAATGGAAGTCTGCGGGAAATAGATGTTTTTATATCCGGCCTGAGTGATTCGGTAACTCAGATCAATATCTTCCCCGTACATAAAAAAAGTTTCATCGAGCAAACCAATTTTATCTAAAACCGACTTCCGGATCATCATATAAGCCCCGGCTAAAACATCTACTTCGGCTGTTTCATTTTCACCAATGAAACCCATGTGATATTTCCCGAACCGCTTTGATTTTTTGAAAATTTTGTTGAGCCCGATCATCTTGTAAAGGGCGACTTCCGGGGTTGGAAGTCCACGCTTTGATTCGGGGAGAAATTTCCCGGAACCATCGATCATTTTTACTCCGAGGGCTCCTGTATCCGGATGATTGTTGAGGTAATTAAGGCAAAGTTCAAATGTGTTTTCTTCAACAACCGTATCCGGATTTAATAACAGAACATATTCTCCTTTGCTGATTTTAATCGCTTGATTATTGGCTTTAGAGAATCCGGTATTATCCTGATTGGCGATGCAAATTACATCCGGGAATTTTCGCTGAACCATTTCCACCGAACCATCGACCGAATTGTTGTCGACGACGATTATCTCACCGTCGATTCCCCGGAGAGCCTTCAACGCCGATAACAGACACTGTTCGAGAAAGTATCTTACGTTGTAATTAACAATGATTACAGAGAGTTTCAAGCGGTTCGATCCGCTGCAAACTTAGCGTATTTTGAGGTCGGAGAACTAAGACCGGAGTTTGTCGACACCCCAGATTACCACCACCGAACCCAAGACCGATGAGATCAACTGGCCGATGATTCCGGTGGGTTCGATCTGCAGAAATGAAAAGAGAATTCCTCCAACCAGACCACCAATAATTCCGAGTACTAAATACCGAAGCAAACTTTTTTTCTTTCGCTTCATGAGTTCACTGGCGATCCAACCTGCAATGGCGCCAACGATTATACTGCCAATGAAATGCATAATTAATTCGAACTGGTTTTGGCAATGTTAAAGGAAATACCCAGAAATCCGCCCCACTGCCAATTGGTTGTTGTCGGAACTTCCTGAGTTGCACTAGGAAGCTGATCTCCGCTGGAGTAACCTTCGCCTAATATTTTTACCTGACCCAAAGTCGCTCCGGCATGTATGGCAACTCTGTTTTGTGAGCCGAACATTCCACAGGCTCCCATGAACATATTTACAGTTCTGTTTTTATCGGTGAGGGGAACACCTATTCCGAAAGTTCCGCCAATGTTTGCAACCCGTCCGTTGTAAGGATAGAAGTTTATATATCCAGCCAGATTAGGGGAATAGTTGTTTCCGGGAACTCCGGTTATTATGCTGTCTTTGTTGATAAATGCCTCGTTGTTGCCGAATACGGGAAATCCAAGACCAATGCTGGTACTCATCTTCATATCTCCGCGTACAATTATGGAAATCTTCTTATCCTTTATTTTACTGAGCTGATCAATGTTGTTCATATCTGCCATACCCGGTGCTGCAGAATCGGTTGTCGCCGGATTTTTATAAAAGGAAAGTACGAGTTCGATCTGATCGTCTTTTGCGGCGTGACTTGAATTAAATGTAAAACTGGTGGTTTTAATGGAAGTGTAAAGGGACTCTAATAGGTCGATTCGCTGTGTGATATATTCCGGATCAATCTGAGCCGCAACTTCTGTTACCTGTGCCTGCAAGGCTCTTACCGTTTGATCCATTCCCTGTCCGTCGAAAGACATACCATTCTGGTGTGAGGCATAATCATTATAGGCGTTCAAAAACCGGTTCGACGCATTGCTGAAAGTATTAGTCGCATCGTTAAGTCGATTGTTGAAAGACAGAATCGCGTCGGTAAAATCGGTAGGATTTACAGTCGGTTTCTCAAAAATTAACTGAATGAGATGATCCGTAATCTGAACAATTGTATCTGTCGGGAGATATGGATTGTAACGCAATTTATTCAACTTCTTTATGGCATATTCCATCGTCTGAATGTTGGATGCAATGCTGGTTAAGTCATCAAATGCATCGCGCATATCGTCGTATGCATCACTGGCTGTCTGGGTTGCCATTAGTCCGCCGCGGCCATCTCCCTCTTCCGGTAAATTGCCGCCGAGAGATGTAAAAAAAGCACCGGTACTTCCAGGAATCACGAGTGGCGTTATAATATTCATCAGACTCATGTCTGACTGTGTTTCTACTTTGCTGGATGAATAATTAGCCTGTGCCGTGTAAACAAAATTGTTAAAATTCACCACTTCCACCGTGATCATTTTATTGCGACCCACTACCGGTGAGAGAATTTCTTTTCCTTTATCATCCCCGGGTGATGTGCGGTAATACCGAACTTTATCTTTTATAAAATCATATTCAATTCTCAACGACTGCGCATTGATTTTTGAACCGGTTAAAATCAACAGGCCAAATATGATGTTTCGGATGTGGTAAATCTTTGTTTTCATTTTGTACTTCTTTAAGGGTAGTCGAACATGTAGAACTTTTTCATTGCCCATTTATGCCAACCCTTTTTTGAAAGTAAACGAAATTAAGAAAAACCACTTACCGGTTTCTGACATTCACACGAAAGGCAGTCAGAGTTTCTCTTTTAGCCACTCTTCGGGATCGAGTTTGTCGGTTCCTTTCCAGATTTCGAGGTGAACTTCGGTGAAACCCTCATTATTTTTTACCACTCTTCCCAGCCGGTCGTTTGTGGTAACTTCCTGTCCGCGCTCGATAAATACTTCTTCGAGGTTTGCATAAACCGTATAAAATCCATCGTGCTTAACCAGTATCGATCGCTTCATTCCGGGGACTTCAAGAATGGCACTTACAACGCCCGGGAAAATCGGATAAACTTCGGCGCCGGGTTTTGTGGCGATATTAATTCCGTTGTTTTGAGTAGTGATATTTTTTAGTTCTGTGTGTTTGTGAACTCCGAAATGTTCGCTCACATATCCGTCCTGAACCGGCCATGGAAGACGGCCTTTGTTCCCCGGAAAGGTTCCGGTAATAACCCGGTTTGATGGTATAACAGGTTCCGGGTTATTCTCCGATCCGTCGCTTTCTGTTTCGATTGCTGCCTTTATTAGTTGATCGAGTTGTTTCGCTTGTGCCTGTTTTTCCCGAAGATTCGCAACCAGTTCGCCCTCTTTCTTCTTTAGTTCATTAATTAATAACTCCTCTTTTTTCTGATCGCTGACTAATTTTTCCTGCTCGCTTTCACGACTTTCGATCAGGCTTAGTTTTTCGTTTTTCTTGGAAAGGAGGGCGTTAATTCTCGCACTGTTTTGTTCCTGCTTTTTTAAAATGAGCTGCAGTTGAATTCTTCTGTATTCTAATAGCTTCCGGAGATAATTGATCCGTTTTAAAGCATCATTGAAACTTCTTGAACTAAAGAGAAAAGAAATTCGGCTGTGGTTTTTTTGAGATTTATAACCCTGACGGATGAGCTCTCCGAATTCACTTTTCATGGAACTCAGTTCTTTGGATATCGAAGAAATTTCCTCTCTCGCGTTTTCAATTTCCTTGTCCAGAACGGTGAGTTCCGACTCCATCCTCCGGATGAGAATTTTTCGTTGAGAAATCTGACGCTTATACGCACTCAACAATTGAAGACTGGAAACTTTCTGATTACGGGTTTGTTCTAAAATCTGTCGGGTTAGCGCTATTTCCTTCTCATTTCTTTCCCTTTGCTTTTGCAATTCGGTGCGGTTTTGTCCTCTGGCGAACCAGACGATCAGAGCCATCAGGAAAAAGGTGAGAATTAGTCTAACACTTCTTTTCATATTTAGCAGGAATCGTAAAACTCAACTGTTCGATCGGGTCAATGCTGATTGAAATATAATTCATCAGCAATTCCATTTTTCGATCGTCGTCTTTAAACATGAGTTTTACCAGACTTGGTAAAGATCCTGATTTCTTCACTTTTACAAACTGATCGTAATCCACATTCGCATCCCGGTTGTTCCCCACACTCTGCAACTCGCTTTTTTTAATTCGGTAGCCCTCGGTTAATTGTAAATAATTTTTAAAGGTTGAATCAGAATAATTCAGGAAATCATTTCGCAATTCATCGTGTGATTTAACATAGTTCTGGCTGCTATAAATCGCATTACCAATCAACAATTGCTGTAACTGACCGAGGCTAAATTTCTGATTTGTGAAATTGCCCAACATATCAATATCGCCGGTGCAATAACTTTTATTGAGCCGGTTGATTAGTTTAAAACTGTCGGATGAAATGAGTGCACGCGCAACTTCTATATTAAAGGCTGTAATGGAAACCCACAGAAAAGAATCTTTCACCATTTTAGCATTCATCATAAACGACTGACTTGATTGACCGTCGGTATATGTGGCTTTTATTTTCAAACTGAGGCTTTCCAGATTGAAATAACTTTTTGCCAGTTTTTGCTCCGCTCCGTCGGGAAGTTGAGTTAAAACAACATTGCTGTCGATAGGTAATTTCCTGGATTTGCAACCGGAAATAACGAAACCGGATAAAGAGATTAAAATGAAAACCTTAAAAGTGGAAAGTGTTGATTTCATCTCAGGGTTGATTATTTCCGTTTTGACTCGATTTTAATTCGTTCGCTTTTTTCATCAGTTCATTACCCGCTTCCACTTTGCCATTTTTAATGAGAACGGTGGCATAATGTTCAACAACTTCCGCTTCTCCCGACATTTTTTCGTATGCAATCTTCAACACTTTTTCGGCTTCCTCATATCGTCCCAACTGGTACAAAACCCAGCCGTGTGTATCAACATAGGTGGCTTGTGTGGGTTGCAATGCCAATGCTTTGGTAATCATTGCAAGCGCTTTGTCAAGCGAAGAACCCCGAAGCGAAAGATAGTACGCGTAGTTATTAAGTGCGAGGTGATTTTCCGGATCAATTTCCAAAAGTTCATCAAAGGCCTGATCGCTTTCAGCATATTTACCAAGAGAATTACAGGCGTCGGCTAATGTGCTCAGCAGATCGACACGATCCTGATTCAGAACACAAATTTCAAGACCTGCGTTGGCGACTTCTATCACCGAATTATAATCCTCCAGATACAAATTGGCGTAGGCATTAATGATATACAGAAACGGGTGATTCGGGAAAAGTTCGAGGGCATTACGCGAGTCCTCTTTCATCTTTTGATAATCATCCTGTTCGTCGTCTATGCTGATGATTTTTCTCCAGATTTCGACATTCGCAGGATCGAGCTCAACAGCATTCAGTAAACTTAGTCGTGCGGTATCCGGAAATCCTGCAGCGTAATACATATCTCCGTTAATCATATAAACTTCCGGCTCGGTCGGGTGGGTTTCAATCAGCGTTTTGCAAAGTGCCAACGCTTCCTTTTTCATGTCTGGATTGAGATTGATAAAACGATAGTACGAACCCAGAACCTGAACTTTTAAACTCACACTCAGATTCGGGTCTTCGAAAGCCCGTTTCATGTAATTAAAAGACTCTTCGTTCTGCTCCTTGTTACGTGCAATCTCCGCTAGTCCGAAATAGGCAAGTCCGTTTGAACTTTCAATTTTTAAAACTTCCTTATACCATTTTTCAGCTTCAGTGAAATTGTTAATCCGCATATAAGCCTCGGCAAGGAGTCCCATGTAATTTACTTCCCCCGGGTAAGCCTTCACCAATTTCTGAATTGCCTGAATGGCGTCTGAAGATTTTCCCAGGGCAAACAGGATTTCAGATTTTTTCTGAGCCGATTCTTCATCAACACCAAATTTGTCTTCGTATTTATTAATGATTTGAAGAGCCGATTTCAGTTCTTTAGCATTGATGAACTGGTTTCCGGCTTCGATGTAATTGGTGCGTCTACCCGGCTCGGCATCAATCATTTTAACAAAAGTTTCCGCAGATTTTTTGAATTCAGCAACCTTGTTATACGCCTGAGCTAACTGGCCGTAATACCAGAAATTAAAATCGGGAGCATACTTTACAGATCGCTCTGCCCAATAAACGGCTTCGTGAAAATTTCGCTGGGCCATATTCAGATTGGCCATCTGATACATCGCAGCATGACTATTCGGGTCAACCTTTAATGCATCGGCAAATTGAGTGGCAGCACCGGTGTAGTCGCCGAGAACCTTTAGCTTAATGGCTTCGAAATAATATTTGTCGAAAAGACTCTTTTGCTGAAAGGTGAGCTGGGAAGCAGAGGTCTTTTTACGACCGGCACACGAGGAGAGCAGCACAACTGCTGAAAGAAACAGGGCTATTTTCCCGACCGTTTTAATCATCCTTTTTTACAAGTACTATAATCGCTGAGGCTAAGTTCGTTTGCCGATCCGTCATATTCAACGTAGTTACCAATCATTGAGTTTACAAGGTTGGCATTTTCGATCAGCGTGTTCGACAGAACGATGGTATTGCTGATTTTTGAGTTTCGCACAGTGGTATCATCGCTAATGGAAACGAACGGTCCGATGGTAGAGTTTTCAATTTTTACTCCTTTACCTAAATAACAGGGTTCAATAATTTCGCTGTTGATCAATTCCACCTGACGGTCTTTTCCGAGTTCACCATTCAGATGTTGCAAAACCTGTTTGTTGGTATCGACAGTAGCATTTTTGTTACCGCAATCCATCCAGGCACTTACTTCACCCGGGAGAAACTTCAAACCATCGTCTTTCATCTGCTCCAGGGCATTAGTAAGTTGAAACTCACCTTTTTCCCGCAAATCATTGTCGAGCAGAAATTCGATTTCACTTTTGAGTCTTTGTCCGTCTTTGAAATAATAGATTCCAATAATTGCCAGATCCGAAACAAAGGTTTCCGGCTTCTCTACAAAGTCGGTTATTTCATTATTATCATTCAGTTTCACAACACCGAATGCACGCGGGTCAGCAACTTTTTGAACCCAGATAACACCATCGCAATCGGGATCAATAGTGAAATCTGCACGAAACAATGTATCGGCAAAACCAACGATTACATTTCCATCCAGTAGTTCGGCTGCACAGTACACTGCGTGTGCGGTGCCGAGCGCTTCATTCTGATAAAAAATATGACCACTCGCACCTAGATCACGGGCAATGCCGAGAAGATCTTCTTCCACTTTTTTTCCGAACGAACTGGAAATTACAAAACCAATATTATCGACGCGATCTCCGCAAACTCTCGCAATGTCTTCGGTTAATCTTCTCACAATTGGTTTACCGGCGATAGGCAGAAGCGGTTTAGGAGTGGTGAGCGTGTGAGGTCTCATTCTCTTGCCCATTCCGGCCATTGGGATGATGATGTTCATAGTATTGAAGCGATTTCTTTAGTGGTCAATAATTAATTCAGGTTCATTGAAATCCGGTGTGTCCATATCCTCCGGATCCTCTTTCAGTTGTATTAAGAGTATTTACTTCTTCAAATTTGATTTGCTCAACGCGGCTCACAATCATTTGTGCAATGCGGTCACCCGGGTGAATTACTGCGTCTTCCTTCCCGTGATTGATGAGCAGAACTTTTATTTCTCCGCGATAATCGGAGTCGATTGTTCCCGGAGAATTAAGAACGGTTATTCCGTGTTTCAGGGCAAGTCCGCTTCTCGGTCTGATCTGCGCTTCGTGACCTTCCGGCAATTCAATGAATAATCCGGTTCCAATTAATTCGCGATTACCCGAAGGAATAACAATATTTTCCAGAATAGATGCCCTTAAATCAACACCGGCTGAGAACTGAGTCTCATACCTCGGCAATTCGAAACCGGATTGATTAACGATTTTAACGCTGAGCACCTGCAGATTTTTTGCGCAAACTTAAATGTTTTTAACCGGACGTTCGAGATACCATGCAATACCCGCAAATGAAAGAATAGCAAGTACGGATGGAACCGTGTTAATGCCCCACAGAACCCGAATTATCTGAACTCCCCCGAACAATAAAAGTGATAGAATGATATAGAATAAAATGATCCGCAGGTTATACGGAACTGGGTAGTATTTCTGACCCAAACGATAACTCAGAAAGGCCATCGTAAAGTAGCAAATCAAGGTTGTAATTGCTGAACCAAGAATTCCGATCACCGGTATCAGTATAAAATTCAACACCAGAGTTATCACGGCTCCGATAATAGAAATCTTTCTCCCTATCCGGGTGTTGTCGGTAACCTTATACCAGATATTGAGATTGTAAGAAATACCGAGAAATAAATTGGCGAGCAACAAAACCGGAACGAGATATCTCCATTGAGGATGTTCGAAATAGATTTCACGCCGGATCAGAATTCGGCCGAGTTCTTCATCAAAAACGGATGTAACCAAAAAGATAAAACTGAGCGCCAGAACAAAATAATGCATAACCCGAGCGTAGGTTTTTTTCGAATCCTGTTTGTCCGCATTGTCAAAGAAAAACGGATCTGCGGCATAACGAAAACTCTGTACAACCAAAGTCATCATAATACTGAGCTTATAAAAATTGGCGTACACTCCGATTTCAGCGTCATCGTTCGGGCCGGTCAACAACTTTTTTAGTAACACCCGATCCAGTGTTTCATTTACAATTCCTGCAAGCCCGACCCAGATCAACGGTCTCGCATAAATCATCATTTGTTTCCATAATTCTTTGTCGAATCCATTCTGAATAAGACGATACATTGGAGACACGGCAAGAAAGGTGAAAATACTCGCCAGCAGTTGCGAAACGAAAATGTAGCCGATTCCAAAATCCGGTGAGTAGAACCATGGGTGATATCCACTCTCGGCTAATCTCGGATAGGCAACAAGAAACAGAAGATTGAAAAATATGTAGGTTATAACATTTAATAAACGGATAAGTCCGAATTTGATCGGGTGATTTTTATAACGTAACCAGGCAAGCGGAAGGGTGGCCAAAGCATCGAAGGCGAGAATAAAAACAAAGATTGCAACATACGAAGCCTGATCAGGATATTCCAGAAAATTGGCAATTGGCTGGCGGCACATCCACCCGATGAAGAGAAAAATTACAGTAGACACCAACACCGAAGTCATCGCGGTGGAAATAGTTTTTTCGGGATCGTTTTTTCGGGCGAAATTGAAAAAGGCCGTTTCCATTCCATACATCAGAATCACAATGGCAAAGCCAACTACGGAATAATAAACACTGTAGTTTCCGTTTTCGCTTTCGCTGAAAATGTAGGTATATAATGGTACCAGCAGAACATTCAGAACTCTCCCGAGTGTGTGGGTGATTCCATAAATGGCTGTATCCGAAGCAAGCTTTGAAAGCGGGTTTTTCAAGAGAAAATCTGAGCTTCAAAGATAAACAGGATAACGATCTTCAAAGTTCTGCAACCTCCTTTCGGCGGATGGCATGAATGTATTCGTCTTCCTTAATTCCGTTTTTAATGAGTGTTTTGGAAAAGAATGCTTCCTGCACAAATCCGGATTTTTCCATAACCCTTCTGGAAGCCGCGTTTCTGCCAAAGGTTCTGCCGAAAATCCGATCGATGTTCATGTTTTTAAATCCGTATTCTACAATGAGCTGAATTGCCTCTGAAACAATTCCCAGATTCCGGTAGTCCTTTCCAACCCAATAGCCGATTTCAGCATTTAATCTTTGAATATCTTCCTGTGGATGAAGGCCAATGCCGCCCACCAGGTCATTATTATAATAAATTGCAAACATGCGTTGCGGACCGTTGGAAGTTGCCAGAGAAAGAAAGGCTTTGCCACTTGCTTCCGTATAAGGATGCGGAAATCTGTCGCTTAGATTTACAGCAATCGACGGTTCGTTCGCAAGGAGGCATAACCTCTCCAGATCTTCTGTTTTCCATTTTTGAAGTTGAACATTCATTAAATCGCGATTAACTCAAAAATGATATGAATTCCTGTAAATGTGAATTCGCCGAATAAATATATTCATTAACCTTTGAAGCGAATTATAACGGGAAATGATCGTGTGGCATAATGAAATAAGCGACATACTCGATTCCAGATTACGGCATTACAGTAGGTTTTAATCGCGGTAGTTTTTTCTTTGGAGCGTACGGATCAATTTCCAGAAACTTCTGAACGTCTTTCCATTTGTGGTCGAATTCTATTTCGTACGTAAAGATGCGCAAGGGATCCGGACGATTGTGTTCCTCTCTTAAAAATTCCCTGAGGAGTTCGCCGTTCCGAACGTACCACCAAATGGTAAACTTGCCGTCGAACATGAGATGACCGAGGTAATGGCAGGGTGTAACTTCAGGAATTAGGCGCATGTATAATTGCTCAATTCGGTATGAACACCGGAGTTCGGCATCGTATGGCAAACCGATTTCAGTGAGATTGGTGCTTTGCATGTGAATCGTAAACCGCAGACACCATGGGTATAATTTCTTTCTCCGGTAGTTGAGATAAGAAGAATTAAACATGCCGAGTAAAGGGAAACCGTCGGGAGATTCGTCAATTACCTGAACATAACTTTCGGGCAATATTTCAAGCGTTCCATCCCAGGTGGGCCCGGTAAATACCTCTTTTATGCGCTCAAGAATTTCCATTAGGGTAAAACTAAAAACGGAATACCGAAGTCCCAAATTCAAATGCGTTGGGAGAGAAATTAAAAAACTGAACGCTGTTTTTTGAGCATTAACCGCACTTTTCTCAATGGCATATAAAAATTTTCCGGGTTATAAATGAAGTTCCGTTTTCCATTTTCAGAAAATAACATCCGTCGGTAATTTCCGGAATCTGAAATGAACGATATGCGTTTTCCTGATGAACAGTCTGCCCATTTGTATTCACCAGAAAGATGTTAAACTTTTCATCATCAGAGAAGAAAATTGTGGTTCCGGGAACAACAGGGTTTTGAATTATGAAGTGATTTAATTCTGTTTTTGAAATGGAGACATGACGGTTGTATTTCAAAACCTTAACACCACTCCAGTTTGATGAAAAAGGAACTACTGTGCAGATGTAAGCCAGATAAATTTCATCATTAAAGATGTTAAGGCCCCACGTACCGATATTGTTGGAAACGCCACCGTAGCCTGAACAGGAATCCGGATTTGCAGGATCGGAAACATCCAGAACGATAAAATCACTTTTTCCGGTCGACATAAAGAGTTTGGATTCCACGGTATCGTATCTCACTTCATTAACATGTCCGTTACTCGAAAACCAGTTGAGCGCGCTTTCCTCACAGTTCCAGGGATTCCACCATGAGACCTGTTTTATGTTGGAAGTATCGCTGACATCCAGAACCTCCATTCCGCAATAATCAACCCCGGCAAATAGATACTTGCCATATTTAGCGGCATTATTATATGCTCTTGGCTTACCTGTCATTACCGGATTCGAATACCGTCCGGTTTCTTTTGGCGATTGTTTGTCTGATATGTTAATTACTCTAATCCCACCGGCATCATAACACAAGTAAAGAACATCCTTTTCGAGAACCATTCCACGGGCATTTATTTTCGTGGCGTCTGGTTTTGAATCCGGGAAATTGAGTGCCGGAATAATCTGAGAAACCTGTTGAATGTTTTTCGGATCGGAAATATCGAGAATGAAAACACCATGAGAAAAGGCCGCCAGAAATGCATAATTCCCCTGAACGAGAACTAAGGAAGACCCTTCGGTGGGTTGAGAAAATTTCCAGATACCTTTTATTTTGGGTTCTATCGGATTGTCAACATCTATCATCGCCAACCCGGGATTTTGTTTCGCAGAAAAGAAGTTGCCAAGAGCCAGATATAGTGTCGAACCATATTGACTTACTCCCATTACTTCCAGCCCATCTAATGAATCGACCGGAACTGAAGCAACTAATTCCGGAGATGATTTCGAAAGATTGAAAATCGTTAGTCCGGATTCTTTATTAGCAACATATAAAAAATTACGACCCACAAGATCATGGGTCATCGTCATTACCTGATCAGAACAACCAGACTCAACACTTCCCGTAAGTTGAATATTTAACTTGTCGCAATCTTGACCCAATAGCACAGCTGAATTGGAAATCAGGATCCACCCGACAAGAAATGCCGACAACAAGTGAAATTTCATTATGTGAATATAACATTTGAAATGAAGGGTGGAATGGCTTAACGTCTAAAAAGAACGGCCCCCGGGTGATCATCCGGAGGCCGACTTAGCATTAGTATATTCTGATTCGGGATTAACTACATCCCAGAGAATTACCGCAGTTGAGGCATTTGTAACAGGTGCCGCTTCTTAAGGTAAGGTGACCGCAGACGTTGCAGGCCGGCGCATCACTTTGCATATTTTGCAGGAACTTATCACTGGCCGATTCCTGAGCCATTCGAACTTTGAACGGAACCATCTTCGGTTTTGAAGCCGGTGATTGTTGAGTTTCAATATTAACGTTAACCGGAATATTGGTTGACTCATCTGTAGCTCTCATATTTTGCACAGGAGTATCATTTCGATCTTCTTCTTCCTGTACCGGTGGAACCTGAACAAGATCCGTTCGGTTCAGATATTCGAAACCGAGCAGACGGAAAATGAAGTCGATGATGGAAGTTGCATTTTTAATATTGTCGTGGCCTTCAACATATCCGGAAGGTTCGAACTTGGTAAAAGTGAATTTGTCGACGAATTCTCTGAGAGGTACACCATACTGTAAACCAATCGATACGGCAATAGAGAAACAGTTCATTAGCGATCGGAAGGTTGCTCCTTCTTTGTGCATATCCACGAAAATTTCACCGAGTCGGCCATCGCTGTATTCACCGGTTCTGATGAATAATGTTTGTCCCCCAACCTTGGCTTTTTGAGTAAAGCCGGTTCGTTTGTTCGGGAGTTTTTTGCGTTCAACAATGTTGGAAAGCTGCATCTGGAAAGTGGTGTCGTGCGATTCATCGATGATTTTTTTCGCAGCGTCAAGCACCATATCCGGAGTGATCTGATCGAGACTGTATTCTGCTTTTTCGCCTAATACTGCTTCAATTTTTTGCTGAATCTCTTCAACCGGTTCGTCTTTTTTCTTCTTAACATCACTTTTATTACTGAGTGGTTGTGAAAGTTTACAACCGTCGCGGTAAAGAGCATTGGCTTTTAATCCGAGTTCCCAGCTAAGTTCATAGCACGATTTAATATCGTCAACATTGGCTTCGTGAGGCAGGTTGATAGTTTTGGAAATGGCTCCGGAAATAAATGGCTGAGCGGCTGCCATCATGCGGATGTGACCATGAGCATGAATAAACCGGGTGCCTTTGGTTCCACAACGATTCGCACAATCAAAAACCGGAAGATGTTCTTCTTTTAAATAAGGTGCTCCTTCAATCGTCATGGTTCCGCATACATAATCGTTTGCCTCTTCAATATCCGAATCGGAATAACCGAGTGCGCGAAGCATGCTGAATGAAGGATCGTTGAACTGTTCTTCACTAAAGCCCAATCGATTCATGGTTTCAACTCCGAGATTAAACTGGTTGAAAACAAAACCTATTTCGAATGCACTTGCAAGTCCTCCTTCAATGGCGGCGATATCCTTATCGTTAAATCCTTTATCTCTGAGTGACCGGTGGTTGATACGCGGTGCATTTTTCAACGAGCCGTGTCCTTTGGCGTGGTTTACAATTTCATCGATCTGCTCATTGCTGTAACCGAGATTTTTCAATGCTCCCGGAACAGATTGGTTTACAATTTTGAAGTATCCGCCTCCGCTGAGTTTTTTGAATTTTACCAGAGCAAAATCAGGCTCAATTCCGGTAGTGTCGCAATCCATTACAAGACCGATGGTTCCGGTTGGTGCAATTACCGTTGTCTGAGCATTTCGGTAACCGTATTTTTCTCCAAGCATTACAGCCAGATCCCATGAATCACAAGCGGCTTTCAGAAGATAATCCGGGCAATGGCGCGGGTTAATGCCGACCGGTTTAATGCTCAGTTGTTCATATTCATTTGCGTTGTAAGCTGCGTAGCGGTGATTTCTCATCACACGCATCATCGCTTCTTTGTTCTTTTCGTATTCTTTAAATGCTCCGAGATAAGAAGCCATTTCTGCAGATGTTGCATAGGATGTTCCCGTGAGAATGGCTGTTACGGCACCGCAGATTGCATTTGCCTTTTCGCTGTCGTAAGGAATTCCGGCCAGCATCAGAACAGATCCAAGGTTCGCATAACCAAGTCCGAGTGTTCGGTATGCATACGAAAGTTCAGCAACTTCTTTCGACGGGAACTGAGCCATCAATACGGAAATTTCCAGAACAACCGTCCAGAGTCTTGATGTGTATTTAACTGCTTCAACATCGAATTCGAGAGTATCGGTGTTAAAGAAGTGCCGAAGATTGAGTGAAGCAAGATTACATGCTGTGTTGTCGAGGAACATGTACTCTGAACAAGGATTGGATGCGTTAATTCTTCCTCCTTCCGGACATGTATGCCATTCATTGATCGTGGTGTCGAACTGAACACCAGGATCGGCGCAAGCCCATGCAGCAAATGCAATATCATCCCAAAGTTTATCTGCCGGAATGCTCTTCATAACGGAACCGTCATTTCGGGAAATCAGATCCCAGTCGGTACCGCTTTTAAGTGCTTCAAAAAATTTATTCGGAATACGAACAGAGTTATTTGAGTTCTGTCCGGATACGGTTTGATAAGCTTCGCCTTCGTAATCTGATGCGTATCCGGCATCGATAAGAGCGGCTACTTTTTTCTCTTCGTCTTTCTTCCAGTTTACAAACAATTCGATTTCCGGGTGATCGAGATCAAGGGTAACCATTTTGGCGGCGCGTCGGGTTGTTCCACCGGATTTAATGGCACCGGCGGCCCGGTCTCCAATTTTAAGGAAAGACATTAAACCACTTGAGGTTCCGCCACCACTCAGTTTTTCACCGGCACCCCGAATTGAAGAGTAATTGGTTCCAACTCCGGAACCGTATTTAAATATTCTTGCCTCCCGAACCCACAGATCCATGATACCGCCTTCGTTCACCAAATCGTCTTTTACCGATAGAATGAAACAAGCATGTGGCTGAGGTCTTTCGTATGCTGAAGTTGATTTCTTTAAATCACCGGTTTCCGGATCGCAGTAATAATGTCCTTGTGGTTTTCCGGTAATTCCGTATGTGTTGTGAAGACCGGTGTTGAACCATTGCGGTGAATTTGGTGCAGCATGCTGAGCCGTGATGCTGTAAACTAATTCATCGTAAAATACATTGGCGTCTTTTGCCGAATTAAAATAGTTGTATTGCTCTCCCCACGTTTTCCAACAATCTGCAAGTCGGTGAGCGACCTGCTTAATAGATGTTTCAGAACCAGTTGACCCATCCGCTTGAGGAACACCTGCTTTTCTGAAATATTTTTGAGCGAGAATGTCGGTTGCCACCTGCGACCAGGCTTTTGGAACTTCAACATTATCCATTTTGAAAACATAATCACCGGCCGGATTTTTAATTACCGATTGACGGATTTCATATTCAAAAAGGTCGCTTGGATGAACGCCGTCTTTAGTAAAGAAGCGCTCGAATTTTAATCCTTTTGGGCTTTTGGGCGAAGACTTTTTTTGGCTCATTGTTTCTTGTGTTGGACGATTCGATTACCTAAAAATTTTAGAGGGGTTTTTGGTCAAAAGTATGTCTGTGAAGAGTGTTGAATGAACCGCATTTTTCCACACCAAAATTGATTCGTACGATAAATCTGACTTGTGCTTGTTGATAACAATTAGATCACATTTAGTCTTGTTTTATCAGGATTTTTTCTAACGATTTGACAACCAACATGATTGAAATTCCGCGGGCAAATTATATAGCCGTGACATTTCTGAAAGTTGTTTTTTCAACTCTGTTCACATCATTGATCACCTTCTTTACCAATTGGATTTCAATTGATTTTCTGAGCACTCTTTTATCCGTTTAGGTGAAAGTTAAATTACAACAAACGTGGTTACCAATGTTTTAAACTTTAAATCTGCAATTCTCTCCACGGTACTCTTTAGACCGAATTACCTTTCTTTGCAACCGGTATAATGAAGAGAGAACTCTACCACAGAATACAACAGAACCGCAAGAGCGGAAAAAAGATGTTGGCAGTTCTGATTGACCCGGACAAATCAGACAAAGCCCATCTCTCTGTTTTGCTGAGTCGTGAAAATCTTCAACACATCGATATGTTGTTCATTGGAGGCAGTCTTCTGGTTTCCGGAAATATCAGAACAACACTTTCCGACATTCGAGAATTGTGCGACTTGCCGTTGGTAATATTTCCCGGAGATGCCGATCAGATCGACGATCAGGCAGATGCGATATTATTATTGTCCCTTATTTCCGGAAGGAATGCTGAATTGCTTATAGGTAAACATGTTTCCTCTGCGATGAAATTAAAAAGGTCGGGTCTCGAAATAATTTCAACCGGCTATATGCTCGTAAACGGAGGTGTTGAAACCACCGCGTCTTATGTTACCGGCACGAACCCACTGCCGAACAACAAACCTGGTATTGCGGCACTTACAGCTCTGGCCGGACAACAATTGGGATTAAATCTGATTTATCTCGATGCCGGAAGCGGAGCATTACAATCAGTACCTTCTTCTTTAATTAAAGCCGTTCGGCAACAAGTTGAAATACCGGTTGTGGTGGGTGGCGGAATCCGAAATAAAAAATCGATTGAGGAAGCCTGGTCTGCCGGAGCCGATATCGTTGTTATCGGTAATGCGTTGGAGGAAGACCCGCAAATACTCACATCACTTTTTAGTTCAGCGGTACGATTCTGATTTATTCGGAACCGGCGAACCTCAATGCAAATTTCTGTCGGAACTTTAATGTGAGACCGAGGCCAATCATCAGTAAAACAGGTCCGGCGATATATGGCAGATGAAAATCCAAATCGTATAGAGCCCCGCCAATTAGAGGACCGAACACTCTGCCAAGTGAAACCAGCGACTGATTGAGCCCCGTTGTTTTGCCAATCAGTTTCGGATCGCTCACCTGAGTAATTAACGAAAGAACCGAAGGATTGAAAAATCCGTTGGAAACCGAAATTAAAGCCAGGGCAATGTACTCAACCGGCATAAACCAATTAACCGATACAAAGGGCATAATCAGCAATCCAACTGATAAAAGTGAAATACCGATTGATGGCATATTCATCTCTCCGAATTTTTTTTTGAAAAAACCAATTGCCAAAGTCTGAACTAATACACTACAAGCTCCGATGAACATGAAAATCCACCCGACATGACCTTTGTCTATTTCCATGTGTTCTGTCCAAAGCAAAACGGCGGTAATCTGCATCATGGAGAATGCCGTCATGAAAAGAAAATTGGCGAGAAACAATTCCCGTATGAAAGGTTTTTTTAATTCAGATGCGATAGATGAAATAATCTTAAACCGGAAAAGTGCCTGAGGATTTTTTTGTGGGATTGATTCTTTCAGAATAAAAAATGCAAGTCCAAAATTGATGGCGGAAAATCCGGCTGCCGTATAACCCAGCATGTGAATATCGTACGCATCCATAATCCATGCACCGATTGGCGGGCCCAGAATAAATCCCAATCCGAATGCTGCCCCGACCAATCCCATAGACTTTGCTCTGTCTTCGGCTGAGGTTACATCACCAATGTACGCCTGTGCCGCGCCTATATTGGCAGAACCCAATCCGGAGAATATCCGCGAAATCACCAAAACCCAGATTACGGTGGACTGTGAGAGAAACAGGTAAGCAACTACTGTGATGAGAATACTGGTTAACATAATGGGTCTTCTTCCGTAACGATCGCTCATCGTTCCCCAAAAGGGAGAGAACAAAAAGTTCATGAGTGAGTAAAGCGATGCTATTATGCCCAGTTGAAAAGAAGTAGCTCCGAGATCTGTGGTAAGAATGGGCAGTACGGGTATAATCATCCCGAAACCAAAGAGGTCGAGAAAGATTGTAAGAAATAAAACGGCGAGCGCTTTTCGTTTTTGCATTCGGGGAGCAATGTTACGGTTATGAAGGGTAATCTATAACCATTAATAATTGTGATTAACCTCATTCGATACCATTTGGTTTTTTGGTTGATTAACTTAGTTTTACGACCCTAAATTGACGAGGTTGTGAAAATTGGAGTCTTAAAAGAAAGCCGCGAAGGTGAGAAACGAGTAGCCATCACTCCGCAGGCTGCAAAGCAATTAATCGACAAGGGATTTTCGGTTACGGTACAATCCGGTGCAGGTAATCTGTCGGCCTTTACAGATGAAACCTATAAAACAGCCGGTGCCGATATTACAGATGGTAACGGAGTATTTCAATCAGACATTCTGGTGAAGGTTAATCCTTTTTCTGAGGAAGAGATAGGAAAAATGAAAGAAGGTCAGATTGTGTTTTCACTGCTCTTTCACCTTGTAAATAAAGACTTAGTTGCCGGTCTCAACCAGAAGAAGGTTTCTTCTTTTTCTATGGATGCAATTCCAAGAATCAGTCGTGCCCAAAGCATGGACGTACTGAGTTCGCAGAGTAACTTAGCCGGGTATAAAGCAGTAATTCTCGGGGCTAATGAAATGACGAAGATCTTCCCGATGATGATGACCGCTGCCGGAACCGTAACTCCTTCCAAGGTTTTAGTATACGGAGTTGGTGTAGCCGGACTTCAGGCCATAGCTACAGCAAAAAGATTAGGAGCAGTAGTAGAAGCAACAGATGTTCGGCCGGAAACCAAAGAGCAGGCGGAATCATTGGGTGCTAAGTTTATTGTGGTGGAAGGGCAGACAGAATCGGAAGGCGGATATGCTAAAGAAGTAACGGAAGATTACAAGCAAAAACAGAAGGAAGCGGTGAATAAATCTCTTTTCGCCGCCGATCTGGTGATTACCACAGCACTTGTCCCGGGTAGAAAAGCTCCAGTGCTGATCGAAGAAGAGCAGGTAAAACAAATGAAGTACGGTTCTGTAATCGTGGATATGGCAGCTGAACAGGGCGGTAATTGCGCAGCTACAGAATCCGGCAAAATCGTGGAGAAACACGGTGTGAAAATTATCGGTGTTAATAATCTTCCGAGTACACTGGCGACAAATGCCAGTGAACTATATGCAAAAAACCTCACCACTTTTCTTTTGCATTTAACGAAGGACAACTCATTTAACTGGGATCTGGAAGAAGAAATCACCGATGCGACACTCATTACACATCAGGGAAATATCCGAAAAAGCTGATCTCAATTTCAATTAATTATTCTTAACGATTAAGACATTTTATATGAACGAAATCCTGGAATTTATCTTCAACAACATTCAGATGATCTACATTCTGGTGTTGATGATTTTTGTCGGGGTGGAGGTTATCGGAGGAGTTCCCTCTGTACTTCACACTCCGCTTATGAGTGGTGCAAACGCAATTCACGGTGTGGTAATCATCGGTGCAATTCTCGTAATGCTGCATGCAGAGCCAGACAATATTCTCGCCCTTTCGCTCGGCTTTATTGCTGTTCTGTTAGGTACGCTGAACGTTGTTGGTGGTTTTGTGGTAACCGACCGGATGCTTGAGATGTTTAAAAAGAAACCCGGCAAGAAATAATTGATTATGCAAGGACATTGGTTAGAAATCATTTATCTGATCGCTTCCGTAACATTCGTGGGCGGTCTGAAATTGTTGGGTAATGCAGAAACTGCCCGACGTGGAAATCTCATTGCAGCTTTCGGTATGTTGCTCGCAATTATTGGAACTCTTGTTTTACACGAAGAAGAAGTAGCTCCGATCATTTATATTCTCATATTTTCTGCTATCGGAATCGGAACGGTAATCGGATGGATAACGGCGAAAAAAGTTCAGATGACCAAGATGCCGGAACTGGTATCTCTTTTCAATGGAATGGGGGGAGCCTGTGCCGCGTTGATTTCATTAATTGAATTTAAACACAACATGGGAGATCCGAGCAAAGTCGGAATCATTTTGGCCGGAATGGTCATCGGTTCTGTTTCGTTTTCCGGCAGTATGATCGCATTTGCCAAACTCAACGGTACTCTGAATAAATCAATCCGGATACCGGCATATAATATTATTAATAATCTTTTGTTAGTCGGCATTTTTGCCTTTGCCATTTTCCTTGTTGCAACAAATTCTGAAAATGTTGCACTCATATATCTTCTGTTTGCAGTAGCACTTATTTACGGTGTGCTTTTCGTAATTCCGATCGGTGGCGCCGATATGCCTGTGGTAATTTCTTTACTCAACTCGTTCACCGGATTGGCAGCCGCATTTGGTGGTTTTCTTTATGGTAACATGGTAATGCTCACAGGTGGTATTTTGGTTGGATCGGCAGGAACAATTCTCACGCTTGCGATGTGCAAGGCCATGAACCGGCCTCTGTCGAACGTGATATTTGGTGCATTTGGAGAAGGTGCCGCAGCAAGTGTCGGCGGAGGTGGCGGACCACAAGGAAGTGTTCGCGAAGTTTCTGTAACCGATACTGCTGTTCTGATGAATTACAGTCAGAGAGTGATCATCGTTCCGGGATATGGTTTGGCAGTAGCTCAGGCACAACACGTAATTCACGAACTGGAGGAACTTTTAGAATCGAGAGGTGTACAGGTTAAATACGCAATTCATCCGGTGGCCGGAAGAATGCCAGGCCACATGAATGTATTACTGGCAGAATCAAATGTTGCTTACGACAAGTTGGTTGAAATGGAGCATATCAATCCGGAATTTACGAATACAGATGTGGTTTTAGTTCTCGGTGCAAACGACGTGGTGAATCCTGCGGCTCATAATGATCCTTCAAGTCCGATTTACGGCATGCCAATTCTGGATGTAGAAAATGCCCGGCAAATTATTGTTAATAAAAGATCGATGAAGCCGGGATATGCGGGAATTGAAAATGAATTATTCTTCAATTCTAAAACCGGAATGCTCTTCGGAGATGCAAAAGATGCCATTCAAAAAGTACTGAATGAGATCAAGAACATGTGAGAGAGTTTTCGAATACTCACGACTTGTTCTGATGTAAATCATAGCGCATTTTTCTGAATTATTCACAAATTGCGACGCTCCCGAACCGAACAGGGAACGAATGCAGGAAAGCAGAATTATAGGTATAACGAAAGGCAGGTCTGATGGCCCTGTTGTTCTGATAACCGCTGCTGTACACGGAAATGAAGGAAGCGGAGTAACCGCACTTGAGCACCTTTTTTCTTCATTAAATCCCGAACGTGTTCACGGGGAAATTCACGGGCTTATCGGAAACATGCCTGCATTTAAACGAAGTCAACGTTTTATTGAAACCGACTTAAACCGGCTGTGGACAGCTGCTAATGTGGCGGAAATTGAGTCAGGCAAGAGAACTGCGGAGAATACGACTAATGAATTCCGAGAGCAGGTTGAATTATTTCATTATACCGAGCAATTGTATAAGCGATACAGTAGCAATCTTATTTTTATAGATCTGCATTCCACCTCGTCTCAAACAGAACCGTTTCTCGCAATCAGTGATTCAATTGTTAACCGAAGCCTTGCCTCGCACATTCCTGTTCCAATACTACTCGGGCTGGAGGAATATCTTCACGGAACATTTCTGAATCTTGCAAATACATTAGGTTGCAAAGCTTTCGTATTTGAGGGCGGGCAACACGATGAAACGGAAACGGTCGTGAATCAAATTGCATTTTTAAACCTGATGCTTCATTATTTGGGAATTACTTCCTGCAGTAAACACCAAATGGAGGAGTTTAAATCCAGACTTTACGGAGAACTTTCCGGGAAGTTTTTTGAAGTGTTATACAGACAGGAAATAAAAGCCGGGGAAGATTTTATGATGAAACCCGGATACATAAACTTTAGTAAGGTTGCGAAAGATGAAAGTCTCGCACTTCTGAATGATCAACCGGTTTTTAATCCGTACTCTGCGCGATTGTTTATGCCGTTATACCAAAAGCTGGGTTCAGACGGGTTTTTTCTGATTCGGGAAATTTCTCCGTTTCCTCTTTGGTTGTCATCGAAACTCAGAAAAATTTCGTGGACCTTATTTCTTACAATGCTTCCGGGTGTAAGAAAAGTCGCCGAGAAGAAGAACAGACTCAGGGTAAACAGAAAAAAGGCAAAATGGTTGGTGATTCCGCTGTTTCACCTTTTGGGTTACAGATGCAGATTCAACAACTCAGATTACCTGATTTTTGATCGTAGGGAACCCTGACCGAAAATTCTTTTTTATTTCTTTAAAAGATCGCGAATCTCAGCAAGCAAATCGGTTTCAGACGGACCTGCGGGAGCCGCCGGTGCAGCTTCTTCTTTTTTCTTCATATTGTTCATTCCTTTAATAACCATGAACAAAGCGAAGGCAATTATCACGAATGATACAGCAGCATTCAGGAATAAACCCCAGGCAAGCACCACGCCTCCGGCTTCCCGAATGGAGGTTACAGATGTTAGGTCAACACCTTCCGTATTTGCTGGATTTTTAAGAATGATAAACAGATTGGAAAAATCCGGACTTCCGAATAGCATAGAAAGAATTGGAGTAAAGATGTCTGCAACAAATGAAGTAGCCACTGCACCAAACGCAGCCCCGATTGCCAATCCAACCGCCATGTCTATCAGATTACCCTTCATGGCGAAGGTTTTAAATTCCTTAATAATGCCCATATTCAGTTTTTATTAGTTGAGTCGAAATTACAGCAGAAGTGATGTTGGTGTATGAACATTATATTCACCAACTGCCTTAGTGCTGAACCTGTAGAGTTTTGTAGTTGGCAGGTAATGAATGAATGTTCATATAAACAGAAATGGTTTTCATACGCAAATACGACTCAGACATTAGTAGATATCCATCGAAACCCGGAAGTGTTCCCCACGAATTTTTTACGAGATAAAATGTTCTTCCGTCTGTGGATTTCACAATTCCGGTGATGTGCATTAAATGGTCGTCGGTTGTTTCATACGAATCAAATTCCTTTTGACGGATTTTAGGATTCACCTTTTCCTCTTTGGCTTTCAGCGGGTCTTTTCTGAGGGTTGCGGTATCGTCGCTCAAAACCGCATAACCAGATCTAACCACAAATCCCGGTTCACTCACGTCTCCATCCCACTCTATACTGTAACCATTAGTAAGAGTTGTGTTGATGGCAACCATCATTTCATCCAGACTTACATTGTAGTATTTACCGTCTGAATAATTGTCGGGAACCTGAACGATCACAAATTGATTCATTGGTTGATTTGTGAAGGAGGTAATTCCGATATAATCGTCAAATTTCAGAGGTACGACTTCGTCGGCAAATGTTCGGGCTGTGTATTTTTTTCCTTCGAATTTGAATTTCTCGGGCACTTTTCCAAGGTGTTGATCCAAAATTGAATTAAAGTCTTTTTGCCAGTCTTCTTTAATACTTCCTGAAGCTATCATGGTGTCGAGAAACGACTTGAGTTCTTTCTCTAAGGCAGTGTGATTGTGTTTTGCATCATCGGCTTTTCCCGGATATGCTGATTCTGGCATTAATCCATATAGTGTATAAACTCTGAAAACATCATGTGCCAAACTTCCCTGACTAAACGGACGATGCCCCTGATAACGAACATATCTCTCGGCTTTGTCTTCATATATTTTTCGAACCGTAAACATTTCGGAAATGTCAACAGACTTACCGGTGGTTTTTAAAATCTCGGATTCAATAAATGACGAAGTTGAAAAAGACCAGCAAGTTCCCGTGTTGTCCTGACTTTTTACCTCAGTTGCCTTGCAGGAGCTGATCAAGGTCATTCCTTTCGGCAACTCCGGATTCTGGGCAAACAGAAATGTGATATTCAAAAGAAGGAGGAATAGGGAGAAGACGATTTTTTTCATGAGGCAAATTAAATATGAAATGCGAAAGGCACTCTTTTTTGGTGAATTCTGTGATGCTCTTCGAAGTAAATCAATCGGGTTTGGAAATTACCTCAACGGGAACTAACGGGTGAACGTAATACCATTTCTCATCGTCGAGACAAAAGCATTTAAAACGTTTTCTCAACCGTTGGCCTTTCCGGAATCTTCTGCCGGTTTCTAAAATAAATACACTTCCGGTTGGCAGTTTTTCAAGATGTAAAACTTCGTGTCGGTCGTATTTTGCTAAAACTCTTGAAAGGTTGAGATCGTTACAACTACTGGCGCCCGGCTTACTGATAAGATCTGCAAGAGCTCTCCGGATATCCGCCGGTAAAGCTTCCTGATTCACAAATTCCCGAAGCATTTTACTAAAGTTGTCTTTCCACTCCTGACCATGAGGAATATGATGGTTTCCGAACATTTCCCAGGTTTCAAGATGAGCCATTTCATGAACCAGCGTAATGAGAAATGCAAACGGATTTAAATTACTATTGATGGAAATGCGATGTCCCAAATCACCGTATGGATGCCGGTAGTCACCAAGTTTACTATTTCTCGGTTTTTTAATTTTTAAACTTACCCGGTTTGCTTTTAGATAAACAAAAATAGATTCTGCAGTTCCTTCCGGAAGATAACGGGCAAGTTTCGACAGGTTTTGTCTATCTCTCTCGGTTAGATTGAATGAAGTTGACACAGCTCGATCGTTCGGGATATTTTAATTTTTTAAATCCAATTACTTAACCACTCAGGCTTAGTCATCACACGAATTTTTGTGAATTACCTTGATCACTTTTTTGAGATGAATCTATTTGCATTAGCAATTTTGAATGAGGAAGTGTGATTGCTTTAGTGCCAATTGCATCAGTTTAAATCACAGATCCAATGAAATTTTCGGGTGTAGCCAATTCGCAAATTTTCCATTTTAACAATTGGTTATTTCTCAAAGTTTTCAATTGTTCGGAAGTAAATAAATTTATTTTCTGCGACACGATGAAGGATTCAAAAATGAAGAAAGAATTTTCAAATGCAAATACGGAAAATCAAAATTGAGTTCTCAAAATCACGTGTTACTGCGGCATTATTACAATTGTCTTACAAGGTTCCGTTTACTAACTTACGACCCTGAATTATTGAGGGGTAAAAAACTGAGACATGAAACACTTTAGACCAAGACTTTTTTCACTGATTCTGGCCCTATTGCCTGTGCTTTCTTTCGCTCAGCAAAAACGCGCTCTTATCGTTGCAATCGGAGACTATCCGCCGGAAACCAAATGGAGACACATCAGTTCTTTAAACGATATCCCATTAGTTCAGTCTGCATTAAAAATTCAGGGCTTTAATGATTTTACCATTCTAAAGAATGAACAGGCGACAAAAAAAGGAATTGTCGATGCCATCCGGGATTTGCAAAACCGGGCGGAAAAAGGTGATGTTTTAGTGTTGCATTTTTCCAGTCACGGACAACGAATCGCAGATGATAACGGGGATGAACTGGATGGATACGACGAAGCAATTGTTACGTATAATGCCCATGCGTTTTATTCGGAAACGTATCATGGTGAAGAACATCTTCGGGATGATGAAATTGAAATTCTAATCGAAGGTCTCCGGCAAAAGGTTGGAAAGGATGGAGATGTTTTAATGATTGCCGATGCTTGTCACAGCGGAACCTTGTCAAGAGGTGATGCCTCTGTTGTCACTCGTGGAGGAATGCCGGCATTTGAAGACCCGAAACATCCGGTTCAGTCGAATGGAAAAGAGGATGTTGGTTTGTTTCAGCATACCACGGCTTCAAGAGGAGCCGGAGATCAGGAGTCGCCTTATGTGCTAATTTCTGCATCGCAGGCCTCACAAATAAATTATGAATATCAGGGAGCGGGATCACTTTCAACTGCAATCAGCAGAGTTTCGGCGAGAGTCCAGAGTCAGTTAACTTACCGGTCGTTTTTTGCTGAAATTCTGAAGGAGATGACAGTGTTGGCACCGAACCAGATTCCTGCACTTGAAGGAGACATCGATCGTGAATTGTTTGCGGGAAAGGTAGTCGCTCAACAACCCTATTATCAGGCATACAAATTCAGAAGTCTGGATATGAATATCACCGGAGGTTTTTTAAACGGACTGAATAACGGAACCGTGCTTTCGGTTTACCCGTCGGGAACCACCAATGTAGAAAAGGGCGGAACACCGATCGCAACAGCAACGATAATAAATGCAGAGGGAACCTGGTCTAAAGCCAAACTGAGCAAGGAGATAACCGGAAATCCGGAAGACTACTGGTTGTTTGTGACCAAACAGACATTCGGTGAAATCACGGTGGATCTTAAAATGAAGATGAACAACTCTTCTCTTGCCGAATTGGTGAAAAATGAACTGGCAGGATTTGCTTTAGCTAATTGGGTTGATAAAGAACCTGAGCTGGTGATTGAAGATGGTGGAAGAGGAATGATTGATCTGTTAAATGCAAATGACAATTCTGTTTTTGCCGAAGGGGTTTCATTAACAGACAGCGCATCAGAACTCAGAGAAATATTGAAAAATTACGCCCGCGGAAATTTTATTAAAAACTTAGATCTGTCTTCGCCGGGTATTAATTTATCATTCGAATTCATTCCGGTTCGCGTTGATAATGATGGCGAGATTATCGATACTTTAACCATTGATCAGATTTCTGAGAACGGGTCTATAGTCGTAAATGAGAATATCGGTGTTCACATAAAAGTCACGAATAACGGAACACAAAAAGCTTTCTTCTCCATTATAGATATTCAACCGAACGGGATTATCAACGGCATTATTCCGGACCCTGATCCCAATAGCGGTCATACTCCTGAGCAGTTTGAAATTGCACCAAATCAAACGTATGTAATACCCAATCACAAAGTGTTGTTCGGGGCACCCTTCGGATCCGAAGTTTTTAAATTATTTGCTTCTAAAAAGCCAATCGATTTCAGGCCTATTCTCACAGGCGAAGGACATCGGGGAGAGATGAATGAAATGGAACTTCTATTTTCAGATGCATGTGAAACGGCTTCCCGCGGTGGCAAGTCTTCAACCAACTTCAGTGCTGCTGTTGAAGCTTCAACTTTTAGTCTGAGTTTTATTATCAAGGCTGATTAACAGTTAAAGAAAAAACAATCCTGCTTATTTAATCGAATGCGAATTCGTTTGGCAGAAGTGCGTCTTGTTCTGGAAATAAATTTAAAATAAAAAATTCTGTAACCGTTTACCAGCAACGTATGAGCTGTATGGATGAACAAATTTCAGAAACATTATGAAAGCAAATTCTTACCACCGAAACCGATATTTACGCCTGCTGATTTTAATCGGATTATTAGGAAATTATGCATTGGGTTTTTCTGCCACCAAATATGCGCTGGTAGTTGCGGTAGGAAATCAACCGACCGATACACGCTGGATATCGAATCACGCACAAAAGGATGCCGAAATTATGAAGCAATCTTTTAAGCTTCAGGGCTTCGATAGCATTGTTGTATTAACTAATGAAAAAGCAACCAAAAAGGCTGTGGTAAAAGCTTTGGAACAAGCAATTGTAAGTCTTAGAAAAGGGGATGTTTTCGCTTTCCACTTTTCCGGGAACGGACAACAAATGGAAGATGACAACGGCGACGACATCGATCAGTTGGATGAAGCTTTGGTTCTTTACGGAGCACCTTCTGAATACGACCGGTGGTATCGCGATGAAAATCATTTGCGGGATGATGAGTTCAGTGAAATAATTGACAGAATGCGATCTAAACTCGGATTGAACGGAGAAGTATTAATTACTCTTGACGCCGGCTTCGGTTCATCTCTTAATGGCCCTACTGATTCAACAAGAGGAGGAATGAAGGCAATGGTTCCAGAAAATTTTGTGAATACTTCGAGGTTTGCGGATGTTTCTGCAAGCATTTATGAGGATCGCCCGTTCGGCGCACCGGCAGAATCTTTCGCTCCCGTAATCTGTATTTCTGCCGGATTATCGAATCAGATTGCTTATGAATATCAGGGAGCAGGCGCATTAACCAGAGCACTTGAAAGAGTGTTTGAGAATAAGAGAAATGATGAGACTTACGAGAAACTCTTTTCCCGAATCGGACTCGAAGTGAAGTCGATGGGCATTGTTCAGTCTCCGGTGATAGAGGGCTTCTACGACATTGAAATTTATCGCAATGCCGCCGACGCAACCGGTAACGAACGCTTCGATTTTGGCGGATTGAATCCCGAATCATCAAGACTATTAAACGTGAAGAACAGAGACTACGAAATTTATAATTCTATTGACAAGTCTTCTAACCCAAGACTCATGTCATTGTTCTGATTAATTTTATTGGATATTTGTCATCAACAAGTAAGGCATACCAAAGACATTCAACACACACACACCTATGAAAACACTGAAAGTAACGACGCTGCTCATGATACTGGCTCCGGCTGGCATTATGGCACAAAACCCATTCGGAGTGTCGGAAACCGATACTTCAACCACCCGTGATATTTACGGGTACGACAGCCGACGCGAGGCTAAAACCTATGACTATAATGGCTATACTCAGGCAGTATTAACCCAAATCCACAAAGACGATTTTAACGGGAATGATGCTTACGCCTACACACTTGAACAACAATTGAAAAATCGATATAAAGCCAATGTTGATCCTTCTGTTCGTTTCAAGGATCAGCCGGCTCTTGGTAATTGTACCGGTTTTCTGATTGCACCAGACATTATGGTTACTGCAGCACATTGCATTTCATCGGATAATCATATGATAACAGACGGTGTAGTTCAGTCGCACACTCCAAGTCAGGATAAATATGCACAATTTGATTATGCTGACTGGAAGTGGGTTTTTGATTACACCAACGATTTAAAGATGACCAAAAAATCTGATGCTAAAATCGGGGACTACTTTATTACAACCATCCCGTCATCGAATCAATACACCGTTAAGAAAGTTTTGAAAAGTGTAATGGATTGGGACAATCTCATCGATTATGCGGTAATTCAACTGGACAGAGAAACGGATAGAGATCCGTTTCGATTCCGCACCGGGGCTAAAATTGCCAAAGGTGATAACCTGGCGATGATCGGTTCTCCTGCCGGTTTGCCGCTGAAATTGGCGGATGGGGCACAGGTAACCCTGAACACCAGCAACAACTGGTTCGGTACAAACCTCGATGCGTTTGGAGGAAACTCAGGAGGGCCGGTATACAATACTGCCGGTATTGGAATGCTGGAAGGAATTCTGGTTCGCGGAAGAATTGACAAAGGACAAAAAGGATATTACCTCGACTCTACCTGCAACTGCGTGAAGGAAGTGCGATACGAAAACGAAGAAGCGGAATCGATCCTGGATGACTGGGGAATTGAAATGGATCTGATGAGTACAGAAGTTCAGCGTATCACCGGTATTCCACTGAACATTAAAGTTCGGGCTATCTATGGAAATATGGAACATGCAATCCGTAAAAATGATGCAGACCAGTTCGACAAGTATCTCATCTATACCTGGATATTTCAACAGGATACCGCAGCCTTTGTTAAAAATGAACTGGCAGGCAAAGATCCGGTTGGTGTAATCGCTCTGAATTATGGCAGAACCGAAATGTTTAAAACACTGATTGACGAAGGAATGGATTGTTCTCTAAAACTTGAAGGTGGGCGAACCATGCTTTACCATGCAATTAATAAGAATAATCTGGAAGCAGTTAACTACATCCTCCAGCAAGGTTATAATCTGGAACAAAAGGATGACAACGGAAATACACCCTTGTTCTGGGCTATTAATAATTATAACACATCTGCGGTTGAGGCGCTTCTTAAAAACGGAGCGAGTGTTTCAACAACAGATGCTTCAGGAGATCAGCCATTGCACGCGGCGGTTAAAAGCGGAGATCTGGATATGGTAAAGTTGCTGGTTGCTTCAAATGCAAGTCTCACTGCAACAGATTCGGATGGCAATAATGCCTTGAAAATTGCCAAGAAAAGAAAGTACAAAGCCATTAAGAAATACCTTAAGCAAGCCAAAAAAGGAAAGATTTAAGATTTGTTTTCTGTAATGTTCGGGGCGATGATCATCAATGATCATCGCCCTTTTTATTTTAGTTGCATCAAAAACACAAAATGAAGAATCTGATTTTTTTATTAATCGGGAATTTCATGGCTATGCTTGCATCAGCTCAGATTCCCGGTTATGCTCAATCGATGATTGACACGTTGTGCTCACCGGCCTTTGATGGCCGGGGCTATGTAAATGATGGAGCATCAAGAGCAGCTAGGTTTATAGCAAATGAAATGACTCAAATCGGTTTGGATAAACTGAATTCCCGCTATCATCATTTCACCTTTAATGCGAATACATTTCCGGGTGATATGTCGGTGGTTTGCGATGGTAATTTACTGGTCCCCGGAAGAGATTTTATTGTGGATCCGGCATGTATGAGCGTATCTTTTTCTGATGTGAAAATCATTAGACTTTCAACAGATAACCTTTTGAATAAACGCTTAATTAAACGCTATGGAAAAAGGAAATACAAAGATTGCGTACTACTTATCGATACATTACCCACCGGTTTTTCTTATCAGCAACAATTAGAAAAACTCAAAACAAATTTCCAGGGTAAGCTAATAATAGAGACTCGTAAAAAATTAACCTGGTCTGTTGCCAGAGGAAATAACAAGATTCCATTGATTCAGATTCTACCGGGTGTTATCACAAATGAGAAAAATATTTCTGTGAAGATTGAAGCGAAAATGAACTTTGGGATAGACGGCTTAAACGTGCTTGGATATTTGAAAGGTTCAGAAGTCCCGGATTCTTTTCTTGTGGTAACGGCACATTACGATCATCTTGGAAGGATGGGTTCTCAAACTTATATGCCGGGAGCAAATGACAATGCAAGCGGAATTGCGATGATGCTGGATTTTGCAAAATATTATTCAGATCACCTACCGAGGTACAGTATTTTATTCATTGCATTTGGAGCTGAAGAAGCAGGATTAATCGGTTCCTATTTTTTCGTAAAGGAGATTAATAACTTTCTGGAACCGGAAAAAATCAGGTTTCTCATTAACATGGATCTGATGGGTACCGGTGAAGAAGGAATTATGGCCGTGAACGGTAAAGTTTTTACTTCGGAATTTAACACGCTCGATTCAATTAATTCAGCCCATAATTATTTGAGTGTTGTTAAAAGTCGGGGTAAGGCAAGTAACAGTGATCATTACTTTTTCACTGAGGCAGGGGTCCCTGGATTTTTCTTTTATCTGATGGGTAAATATCCCCATTACCACGATGTGGACGACAACCGGGAAAACCTCAGACTTAATTCTTCTGTCTATTCAAATGCCTTTTTATTGATCCGGGATTTTTCTATGGAGTTAATGCGTCAAAAACAAGATTGAGGAGCAGAAAATTTTTTAAGGTGTTTGTCTTATATTTGTCATGAAGGGTGTTCTCTTACCTGAAAAATGATTCTCAATTCAATTATATCCTGGTACTTCAAAAAGCGAATTCAGCAAGTTCAGTATGGAATTGAAAATCCGTATGAAGTTCAGGAAAGCGTTTTTCAGGATCTAATTTATAATGGCCGATCGACATCATTTGGAATTCTGCACGGTTTTGATTCAGTGCGAAATCAGGATGATTTTAGGAACAACATTCCGGTTCAGGATTATGAATCGTTAAAACCCTTCATCAACCGGATATTGCGAGGGGAGCAACAGGTTTTATGGCCAAGTGAAATTAAGTGGTTTGCAAAATCTTCCGGAACGACTTCGGATAAAAGCAAATTTATTCCTGTGAGTTTTGAGGCGCTCGATGAATGTCAGTTCAGAGGCGCGCGGGACCTTCTTACGATTTATTGTCACAACAATCCGGAGACCCGGATTTTCGATGGTAAAAGTCTGATGATAGGGGGAAGTCATGAACTCAACAAACTTTCGCGGGATTCGTATTACGGGGATCTGTCTGCGGTGATGATGAATAACCTTCCCTTCTGGGTTAATCTGCTGCGAACTCCTAAACCGGAAATTGCATTGATGTCGGACTGGGAGAAGAAAATGGAAATGATGGCAGAAGCAACGCTGAATGAAGACGTGACCAGTATTTCGGGTGTTCCCACCTGGACGTTGTTGCTAATGCACCGGTTAATAGAAATGAAAGGAGGAAGCAACATCACTGATGTATGGCCGAATCTGGAATTGTACATGCACGGAGGTGTCGGTTTTGATCCGTATCGCGAACAATTCGCGGATTTGATTCCCAAAACCGGCATGAATTATCTGGAGACGTATAATGCCTCAGAAGGTTTTTTCGGAATTCAGGATTCTGTTAAAGCAACCGGAGATATGTTGCTCATGATGGATTACGGCATTTATTACGAGTTTGTTCCAATGAGCGAAATGGGAAATGAACATCCGAAAACCATTACCTTGTCTGAAGTTGAAAAGGACCGCAACTATGCTCTGCTCATCACAACCAATTCCGGACTCTGGAGATATATGATCGGAGATACCATCATGTTTACTTCTACGAATCCATATCGTTTTCGTATCACCGGAAGAACCAAACTTTACATCAACACTTTTGGTGAAGAATTAATGATTGATAATGCGGAAATAGCATTGAGCGGTGCTTGTTCGGTAACCCAATCAAAAATCAGAGATTATACAGCCGGGCCGATATACCTTTCAAATGGCAACAGTGGTGCGCATGAATGGTTGATTGAATTTGAAGAACTTCCGGATGATCTTGAAATTTTTCAGAAAGAATTAGATAAGCTACTCAAACAGGTTAACTCAGATTACGAAGCAAAAAGGGCCGGTGATCTGGCACTTCGTCCGCCTCAAATTGTGGTTTGTCCGGAAGGAACTTTTTATAACTGGATGAAATCTCGCGGTAAACTCGGGGGTCAGCACAAAGTTCCCAGACTTAGTAACGACCGAAAAATAATTGATGAATTAAAGGCAATACAAAGTTCGGATTTCATCAGTTATTCTGCACCTGCCTGATTCCGGCTGCTATATTTTTCAAAGAGAATAACATCACTCCGGAAACAACCAAAATTGTGATCCATCTCAACCATGGGAGGTTATTACCGGGCTCGTCATTATGTGGTTTTAGAATGGGAGAGGATTCTTTTTTCTCATCGATCCAACTGCTTCCTTCCGAAACATACTTTGTGTATTTTGAAGTGTTCCAATCGGTGAGTGCGGATAGTTCATACAACTCTTTTTGACGTCTTGATTTTAATTCGCTCAGATATTCTTTTGCATCATCGCAATTAAGTTCACCACTTGCGGGGTGTGTGAGAATATACCGACCCTGAAAATGTGTTCGGTTTGGTGTAGTGAGAAAAAGTAGATCTTCCGGAAATTTTTCTTCGGCGTATCGAACATGTAAACGAGTGAAGAATACGTCTGCTTGTTTGTTATCTTTCAGCCACCAAACACCTGCCTGTTCCAAATCCGCGAAAATCGGAGGAGGCCCGACGCATGGATCGCATTTAACTCCCCCGAACGAGGGGGTAACTGTCCAGGCGTATTCAACAAAAACTGAATTTTTTCCGGCTGTTTTATGACTCTTGTCAAAAAGATCGGTGTAGAACTGCCCGAATTTTTCCTTCACAAACACAGGAATATTGCGGTTTGATGGAATTTCTACGGTTCGGTAATTAGCGGTTTCAACTCTGCCTGTTTTGGTGAACGCATAAACAATCATATCTTGTTCTCCTTTGCTATTTGCCATGCCGAGTCGAATGGGTAGCATAAATTTTTCGGATTCAAATTCAATCTGTAAAGGTCTGAGGTTCTGATAACCTTGCATGGCATGAACATCAGCATTCACTTTTACCACAAAGAATTTCAGATTATTTTTAATGTAAGGTTCAAGCACTCGTTCCGCTTTTGCAGGAATCTTATACCCATTCTGAATCAACCAGTTTTTTAATCCTTCTGATTCTTTCGCCGAGAGAATCAGAATATCATATTCGCCAACAGCATACTGCGCTTCGATGGTGACGTTATACTCATCCTCCGGAGTTTCTTTGTCCATCAACATATCGGATTTTCTTTTAGTGTAAGCATTGGCAACTGATTCATATAACACTCTGGTTTGACATGGATTTGGATCGTAATATTCCACTAATCTCGGACCCGAATATGTGTCTAGTTTGTCGAAGATTGAAGACTCTGCAATTCTGATCTGTTCCCGTTTAAGAACAGTGGGAACCGGCACTACCATGGCGAAGTCATCAACATTTCCAGAGAAATCGTTGCTCATTGTGATCACGGATTTTTGTCCGTCCCGTACCAGAATAATTTGTGATTTGTTGTTGAATAATTCGGCTCCGGCTTTGGCAACATAAAATCCGCAAAAGGCAGAACTGTTTAGTGCTGAGGCGATCAGAATTAAGGAGAAGAGAGATCGGATTTTCATATCGTTCAATTAATAAGGTTGGGTTTTGCTGGATTCTTAATCCATTGATATTTGATTGCAGGTAGAATTTTGTCAATAAGAACCGACACCGGACTGGCGAAAAACAGCACCCAAATCGCTGCAGTATGGATGTAGTTGTTTGCGCTCAGATAAAAAGAAATGATGGCTACTACCGCTGACCAGATGATTCTGCCAATCCGATGATTCGGAATCGTCATGGGATCAGTAATCATAAAAAAGGCGAAAAGTAAAAGTGAGCCATTGGTGAATTTGTGCCAGACCACTTCCATATCCCAACCGAGGTACCATACATTTCTGGCGACCAGCAGAATGAAATAAACCAATAGAAATGTAATTCCGGTTTCGAGTCTGCTGATTCGAAACAACATCATTAAGCCAGCTGCTCCGAAAAATATCAACAGAATGATATCTGATCCCCATTGTCCCGGACTAATCCAGGTTTGATGTGTAAGAAGGATGCTGACTACAATACCGAAGTTTCCGGGATTGAATAAATGTTTACCGTTAACCCGAATCAGAAATTTAGAACTAATCGCCAAAGCAGCTGCAAGTGCCAGATAAATAGGGTTTCCTGATTTCAGCAAAAGACAAAGTCCGAGGGTGGTTATTAATGAACTTTTAAAGGAGCTGAACCCGATTCCTGTAATTTTAATCCAAATAAATTGGGTGAACCCGGCAGCAAGGAAGATTGCCAGGTAATTTTTCCATTCTGCCTTCCAACCTAAAAATCCGATACCGAAAACCAGGAAACACCCCAGAAAAATGATTTGAAATATTCGGGGATCCCGAAGTGAGATACTGCGGATTGAAGTGGGAATTCTCAGGGTCATCGAATTTGCTATTCTGATTGAACGAAACAGGTAAATGCTTTTTTGAAACTTTTTTGGAACTGCCTTCCCGGGGGGTAATTTTGTTTCATGCCTTTTAAACTGCACTCTGAATTTTCACCTATGGGAGATCAGCCCATGGCGATCGAACAATTAGTTGATGGATTGAATCAGGGAATTCATGCCCAGACGTTATTGGGGGTTACCGGTTCCGGAAAAACTTTTACAATGGCCAATGTGATTCAAAAAGTTCAGAGACCAACGCTTGTGATCAGTCATAACAAAACATTAGTCGCCCAGCTTTATGGAGAATTCAAACAGTTCTTTCCGGATAATGCGGTTGAGTATTTTGTTTCTTATTACGACTATTATCAACCGGAAGCATTTCTACCAACCACGAATACATACATAGAGAAGGATCTCCAGATTAATGAGGAAATTGAAAAACTCAGGCTGAGTGCGACATCTTCTTTGTTAAGTGGTAGGAGGGATGTTATTGTGGTGGCATCCGTGAGTTGCATTTACGGAGCAGGAAACCCTAACGACTTTGAATCGAGTATTATCCGGTTAAAAGTAGGAGATAAACTGAGCCGGAATACGCTTCTTTATTCATTGGTTGAAAGTCTTTATAGTCGCACAACTGCTGATTTTAAAAGGGGAACCTTCAGGGTTAAAGGTGATAATGTGGACGTATTTCTGGCATACGATGATCATGCGTTACGTGTAACATTCTTCGGGAATGAGATAGAGGAACTTTCATTAATCGACCCGGTTTCTGGCGGCACCATTGAGCAATTGTCTGAGGCAGCAATTTTCCCGGCGAATCTGTGGGTTACTCCTCGAGAACGTTTGAATCAGGCTGTTCGGGAAATTCAGGATGACCTCGTGAAACAAATTGAATATTTTAAAACAAATGAAAAACCACTTGAAGCCAAACGAATTGAGGAGAGAACTAACTATGATCTCGAAATGATCCGTGAACTTGGGTATTGCAGCGGAATTGAAAACTACAGCCGATATATGGATAATCGAGCTCCCGGAACCAGACCCTTTTGTTTAATTGATTATTTCCCCAAGGATTATCTTACGATTGTTGACGAAAGCCATGTAACCATGCCTCAGGTAAGAGCTATGTATGGTGGTGATAGATCCAGAAAAATTAATCTGGTAGATTATGGATTCAGGTTGCCGGCAGCCATGGATAACCGACCTCTGAAGTTCGATGAATTTATGGGACTCATAAATCAGGTAGTTTATGTGAGTGCTACACCAGCGGATTTTGAAATTATGGAATCGGAAGGTGTGGTTGTAGAACAACTTATAAGACCGACCGGATTACTGGATCCGATAATTGAGGTTAGGCCATGCGTAAATCAAGTGGATGACCTATTGGACGAAATTGATAGTTCGGTTGCAAAAGGAGCCCGGGTTCTTGTTACAACTTTAACCAAACGAATGGCTGAAGAGCTGGATAAGTATCTGAAGAAACTGAATATTAAGAGTACATATATTCATTCGGAAGTGAAGACTTTAGACAGGGTTGAAATTCTTCGGGATCTGAGAATGGGAGTTTATGACGTTTTGGTTGGCGTGAATTTATTGCGTGAAGGTCTCGATTTACCTGAAGTCTCGTTGGTTGCCATTCTTGATGCGGATAAGGAAGGTTTTCTCAGATCACATCGTTCGCTTACTCAGACAATCGGCAGGGCCGCAAGAAATCAGGATGGTCGGGTGATTATGTACGCAGATAATATCACCGATTCAATGCGCAAGACGATCGAAGAAAATAACAGAAGAAGAGAGATTCAGATGGCTCACAATGAAAAACATGGTATAACACCCAGAACCATTCAAAAGAGCAAAGAATCGATATTGGAGCAAACTTCTGTTGCAGACTGGAAAAATCAAAAAGCACCCAAGCCATACGATGAATCAAATGAGTTTAGCATGGCTGCGGATCCGGTTTATCAGTTTATGCCGAAAGATCAGATTAGAAAAGCGATTGAAGAAAACAGAAAACTAATGCAAAAAGCTGCGAAGGATCTTGACTTTATTGAGGCTGCTCGTTTCAGAGACGAAATTGCCGCGTTGGAAAAAATGCTTTAATAAAACAGACCTATAATAAAAAAGGCCATTCGATTCGAAAGGCCTTTTTTATTATAGGTGGTTAAAATATCAGTCTCTGGTTTTGAGGTGAACTTCAACTCGTCGGTTCTTTGCCCGGTTTTCATCGCTGTTGTTTTTAGCAATTGGGTTCTTCTCTCCATAACCGGTAGAAGTAAGTCGATTGCCGTCAACACCTTTGCTGATGATGTAATTTCTAACAGCATCCGCTCTTTCCTGACTTAATTTCTGGTTGTCGTCATCATCTCCGACATCATCGGTATATCCTTCGATATCAGCGTCAAGAGTAGGATATGTAAGTAGAATGGCAACGATTGAATCTAGGTTACCAAAACTTTCTTGTTTTATAGTTGAGCTACCGGTTTCGAAATAAATATTCTTGGCAGCCATGTCCACTTTATCCTGAGCTTCTTTCGGAACTTCATCAGTTGCACTGGTGTTGTAACCACCGCCATTTGGATTGTCACTAAAGTGGTAAACAAAACCAGCAGTGTGATACAGATAAGCATCATGAAGTTTGTGTAAACGGACTCTGGAGAGTGAGAATGGAAGCCCATCGTAATTGTCGTCGTATGTATAGTTATACAACATCTGGAGTGAAAGATCCAGATAGTCTGTTAAACGAATACGCACGCCACCGCCGGCAGACCACTGAGCCGCAAACCAGGTTCGGTTTGAACCATAGCCCGGAACATTGTGTACAATGTGAGAGATGGATTGCATACCACCATAACCTGCCTGAAGATACGGTTTGAAACGAGCTTGTTCACTCATGATTTTACCGTTAGCCAGTTTGTATCTCAATCCAAACATCAGATCTGTAACATGTGCAGTAAACCCAAGTTTAACCGGGTAAGAGTCGTCTCTGTGGCCCAACATACCAACGGAACCATAAACAGTTGCGTCGAACATTGAATTAATGTAGTAGCTGAAGGAGCCTCCTGCAGCCTGATAATCCGGCTTTTCTGCCAGAAAGTATCGGGTTCCTCTGTCTCCTCCGTATTCCCTGATACCACCACTGATTTCAAAACCAAATTTGTGAAGGTAGTTTTGGGCTCTTGCCTGATCAATCCCTAACATTCCCAAAACACAAAGCGCATATATCGCGTATACCTTTTTAGTCCTTGTCATAAGTTCTCTAATCGCTTTTACGAGAGATTAAGTTGTGAAATGTCACATAAATCTCAGTCAACAATATTAAAGGTTCTTCGATAAATAAAAAAAATTTCTAAACCATTTTTAGTTTTTTGACAATCTGTGATTTAGGGGATTAGACCCAGATTTTTGTCCCCTCTGTACAGTTCTGACAGATATCGATATTCTTGCGGGATTTGAGAACTAATTTTCGAAACGAACCATACTTGGAATTGTGCCATATTTCAGAGAATGTTTGCTTGGATAAATCGCCGAGTTGATGACTCGCATCTTTATCAAAACAACACGGAACAATTTTCCCGTCCCATGTGACAACACACTCCTGCCAAAGCCGCCAGCAATGATTAAGCAGCTTATTTTTAATACGATACTTTCCATTTTTTTTTGAATACCGGGAAAGTTCGGAGTTGGTTGGAATCAGATCGTCGTTCGTTTCGAAATCGTAAATCTGAGCAGTTTTAATAACCAGTTTGTCCACCCCAACCTCCTTCGCAAGTTTTCGCAACTCGGGTATTTGGTGTTCGTTGTGTCGAAAGGCGATAAACTGCCATATTATGGTTGGTCCGTTCCCTAACTTTTTTTTTGCCGAAACCAGATTTGTTGTTCCCTGAATAACTTTCTCAAGCTTTCCTCCGATTCGGTACTTGGCATACGATTCCTGATCAATACCATCGATCGAAATGATCAATCTCTTTAGTCCGCTATGAACAGTTTTTTCGCAAATATCCGGCGTGAGATAATGAGCATTGGTTGAAGTTGCGGTATAAATATTCTTCTTACTTGCATACAAAACCATGTCAAGAAAATCTCTGTTCAGATAGGGCTCCCCTTGGAAATAATAGGTTATCCACGTAAGAGTGGGGGCAAGTTCATCCAATACTTTTCTGTTGAGTTCAGTGTTGAGCATTCCGGTTTCACGAGTAAACTGCCGGAGTCCACTCGGACATTGAGGACATCTCAGATTACAGGATGTTGTTGGTTCAATGCTAATCGAAATCGGCATACCCCAGTGATGATTTTTTCTGGTAATTCTAGACCAGTAGTAACTGTAGAAAATTAGAAGTGCGTTCGCGAATCTTCTGGGAGTTACGGATCGGATAATATTAATTGTGTCGCGGTAGGTTGTAAACACCCCGCGAAGTTAACAGGGATTGATTTCAGCGACCGAAAAAATACAGAATCACCAACAGTAAAATCGCTAAACTCATAATCCACACTAATAAATGAAGATTAGGTTTCTTTTTATGTTCTTCTTCAAAATCAATATGTTCGCTCTGATTCCAGAGATTTTCGGTAAGTAGGTCTGACCTAATGTTGGAACTCAGAATGGCTTTGGCCTTTTCAAAATCCTTTTGATGTACCTTAATAATTATACCCCCGTCTGAGGGTGTGTGAAAATTGTAGATCTGAATTGCCGTCTCGTTGAAAATCTGACAAAATATTTCCTCGTTGTCAAGAATATTTTTTAACAGATGGGCTTCGATTGGTGAGAAACATTTGCTCAAAACAACAAAAGCGGTCTGTTTAGATCTTGCCATTCATTCTTGTCAATAAGCCTTTGCAAATAACACCCTTCCGTTTGATGGTTTACCGGAAAACACGCATTTACCTATTTCAGCTTTCTGATTTAATGGTATACAACGAATGGTTGCTTTTGTTTCCTGTTTGATTGTCTCTTCCGTTTCAGAAGTTCCGTCCCAATGTGCCGAAATAAAGCCACCCTTAGTATTGAGTACTTCTTTGAATTCATCCCAGGTATTTACAGCGGTAATGTTATTGTCTCTGAAAGTTTCTGCCTTCAAATACAAATTTTCCTGAATTTGTTTCAAGAGGTTTTGAATTTTTCCGGTGAGATCCGTTTGCTGCAGAACTTCCTTTTCCCGGGTATCTCTCCTTGCAAGTTCAATGGTGCCGTTTTCTAAATCTCTTGGTCCGATCGAAAGTCTGATAGGAACTCCTTTTAATTCATATTCAGCGAATTTCCAACCAGGCTTTTGAGTATCGCGATTATCATACTTCACACTAATACCTACTAATTCCAGCTCGTTTTTAATTTTATTGGCTACCTCATCAATTTTAATAAGTTGATCAGATCCTTTGTAAATAGGAACTATGACAACCTGTATAGGGGCAAGGTTTGGAGGAAGAACCAATCCATCATCATCACTATGACACATAATAAGTGCACCCATTAAACGGGTGGATACACCCCAACTCGTTGCCCAAACGTATTCCTGCACTCCTTGTTGAGTTGTGAATTTTACATCGAAAGCTTTAGCGAAGTTTTGACCCAAAAAATGTGAGGTACCCATCTGGAGAGCCTTACCATCCTGCATTAAACCTTCTATACAATAGGTGTCTTCTGCGCCGGCAAACCTTTCATTTTCTGTTTTAACTCCCTTAATAACCGGGATTGCCATAAAAGTTTCAGCGAATTCTGAATATACGTCAAGCATTTGAACTGTTTCCTGTATGGCTTCTTCTTTTGACGCATGAGCAGTATGTCCTTCCTGCCAAAGAAACTCCGCAGTTCGAAGAAACAAACGAGTTCTCATTTCCCATCTTACAACATTAGCCCATTGGTTAACAAGAATAGGAAGGTCACGATAGCTTTGAATCCAGTTTTTATAGGTACTCCAGATTATTGCTTCACTCGTGGGCCTCACAATTAATTCTTCCTCAAGTCTGGCTTCCGGATCGACCATAAGTTTCGATTTATCATCCGGATTTGTTTTAAGTCTATAGTGTGTGACAACCGCACATTCTTTTGCAAAACCCTCTGCATTTTTTTCTTCCGCTTCGAACAAACTTTTGGGCACAAACAATGGGAAATATGCATTCGAGTGTCCAGTTGCTTTGAACATTCTGTCGAGTTGTGCCTGCATTTTTTCCCATATTGCATAACCGTAGGGTTTAATAACCATACAACCTCTTACTGCAGAATGTTCCGCTAAATCTGCATTTACCACAAGATTTTGGTACCATTTGTTATAATCTTCTTCCCTGCTAACCTTTTCGTAAGACATACGTTGTATATTGGAATGTGGTTTGTAAAAATTGCAATCGCGGAGGCAAATTTATGACTTCTGCCAGTTTCATTGATTAATTGATCACGCCCATGAAAGCAAAATCTACCTTGTCCTTTTTACTCATGTTAATGGGGGCGGGACAACTCTCTTTTGGCCAAACAGAAAATAATACAGCAGTTTATGATGATCTCTATTATTCACCAGACGATGACAAGGTAAACGAATCTCAAGCAGGGGCAAATCAAAACCAAATCAACTATCCTATCCAGTCAAATCAGGTAAAATCAAGCTATACTAACACCAATAGTTATGATAGCCTTACAGATGATGTTTTTTCCGATTCCGGTGATTCAGAATTATTAAGCGAGGTATACGATGATGGGCTAGCTTCTGATGGTTTTTCTTACGAGGACCATTTTAACCGATTAAACGGCAACTATTCTAACTACGACAACGGTTATAATGATGGCTACTCGGATGGATATTCTGATAGCTATTACGACAATTACTCCTATTCGAGTAGCCGTGCAGGGAACAGATTTTACAATAATTACTATAACTACGGTTATCCATACGCAAACTCATATTGGGGAAATAATTACTACTATGGATATCCGGGTTATTCTACATATGGATACCCATACAGGAGATACAGAAGTACTGGCTTTTACATAGGTTATTCGAATTATAGTGGGTGGTATGCAGGATATCAAAATTATTGGAACCCTTACTATAATTATGGTTGGACGTGTTATCCCGGTTCGTATTATTCTTATTCATATGGATGGCCATATTATTCATATGGTTATAATCAATATCCTTATTATGGATATAGCAATAATTATTGGAGCAGCAGAAGATATTACAACGGATACAATTATCATGGATATGGTGGTTGGTCAAATGGAGTCGGAGGCGGGTCCAATACCGGGGGTACTGGAGGCGGATCTTATGGGTCTGGATCCGGAACTGTGAGCAGGCCAAGGCAATCTATTGGATCAAATACTCCAACCAGAGGAAGAATAGACCAAACGACACCTAGAAGCGGACACTCTGAAACCAATAATGGTGGAGGGACTAATGGTGCTCCAACTTCGTCAACCGTTTCTCGTGGAAATGGTTCTGATCCGGGTAATATTAACAGAAACAAAGGGCAAGAATCAACAAACGGACAACCAACTAGATCTGGGGATTCTGGTTCGAACAAAACAGCTCCGGTTAATTCAAATGGTAGCCGAACAACGACTACAAACGGCTCGAATCCATCCAATGCTAATAATTCGGGTAGTCAAAATTCAGGTCAGAGCAGACCAACAAATTCAGGAAGTCAAAATACCAGAACCGGTAATCAGGGATATGGTAGTACTAGGAATCAAGGAACAAAACAGTCTGGTAATTCCGGTTCAACTTCATCGAGACCAAACAATTCAGGAAATAGAAACGGTGGGTCGTATACAAGACCGGGAAATGTTCAACCCAGATATTCAACATCACCACCTTCTCAAGGTAGATCTTCCGGGAATACCAATCGTCCATCACCATCGAGAACAAGTTCTTCTGGTACAACCAACCGAAATCAAAGCGGAACTGTAAGAAGTTCTGGATCAACTTCGGGTAATGCAGGAACTGCTAGATCCGGTTCAACTTCAAGGAATTCTGGTACACCTACAAACCGAACACGCAGCGGCAGATAAAACGGAATAATTATGAAAATTAAATCAATTACATCCATTGTAATATTGGCCTTGGTCTGCAATGTGGTTTCAGCACAATCGGATCAAGATGCTTATAGATATTCATCCAATGATATTGGAACAACTGCACGATCAATGGGGTCTGCAGGTGCGTTTGGATCTTTAGGCGCGGATATTTCAAGCGTTTCGATAAATCCTGCGGGTATTGGTCTTTACCGGAGTAACAGTTTTGTTCTTGGTTTTGGAATGAAGAACGCCAAATCGAGTTCACAGTACCTTAATAACGCAACTAAAGACAATGACTTTAGTTTGAATATGCCAAACATTGGTTTGGTCTTTAATAAAACTAAATATGATGGCAGGAGTCCGGCAAAATCCGGTTGGCTGAACACAAATTTTGCAATCACTTTCAACAGAGTCAACGATTTTAATAAGGTTGTGAATTACTCCGGACTAAATCCCCAATCATCAATGCTGGAATATTTTGCCGAGAGGGTCAATGGAATTCCGGCTTCACAATTAGGGGCAACCGATGATGAACTAACTTATGGATACAAGGATGTGGAAACAATGGCCTGGGAGTCTTACCTGATAGATACTGTTTCAGACCGACAATATGTTGCTAATCTGGACCCACTTGATAGAAACCTCAATCAGAGAAACACAATTAGTTCAAGTGGTGGAATGAATGAAATTGGGTTTACACTCTCATCAAATTATGAAAACAAATTTTATTTAGGCGGGGGCATTCAGTTAACAACAGTGCGCTATAAGGAAACAAACCGGTACAGTGAAGAGGATAAGAGCAATAACTTTAATAATTGGAATATTTGGCAACTAACTCAAAATTTAACCACTTCTGGTTTGGGCGTAAGTGGTAATATGGGTTTGATTTACCGGGCTGCGAAAAACCTGAGAATGGGGGCTTCCATTAAAACACCAACGGTATTCTCTCTTACCGATAAGTATAATGATGAATTATCAGCTCAGTATGACGACGGTGGAAGTCTGAATTTAAAATCTGTGGATGGAACATATGACTACAAAGTTTTAACACCAATGAAAACGACCCTAAGTGCGTGTTATTTATTTGGGAAGAACGGTTTCATTTCAACAGATGTGGAATTCTCAGATTATTCTTCTATGAGATTAAAACCTTATGTAAACGCATTTGAAACGGCAAATGATCTCATCCGATCAAAATATAGTAACACCGTAAATATTCGTGTTGGTGGTGAGTATGTAAAAGATATGTTTCGTTTTCGGGCTGGAGTCGCGCATTACCAAAGTCCACTTTTCAATGTTACGGACAACAACTTATCAAAATTATATCTTACCGGAGGTATGGGAATTCACGATAAAAACTGGGCTTTAGATTTTGCTTTGGTGCAAAAGCGAACTCTGGAAATAAGACAACCTTATACTCTTGAATCTAAAGATGTGAGTTATTCTAAAAACAACCTCACGCAGAACTCAATTGTTATAACATTAAGTTCCAGATTTTAAAAAATTAAATTTTTACGATTCTTTTTCGGAAAGTCCCTTCTGTTGTTGATGTAACCACGGTGTATATGCCTTTGTTTAACTCGGTTAAATCAACAAGTTCGGTTGATTCGATAACCTTACTAATTACTAAGACACCCAATTCATTATAAACATCAAGCTTTGCCTTGTTGGCTGGTTGAAGATTAATATTTAAAAAATCCTGAACAGGGTTTGGATAAACTTCAAGTTTGCTGCTTGATGCATCGGTAACCGACAACTGAGTACACCATAATGAAATGTTATATTCTGCTGTTGATGTAATTTTCGGATCAGAAATCTTATAAATTTTCAACAAGACCTTGGCGTGTTTACAACAATTATTGTCTGGGTAAAAGTGGCAAAGAACAGGAAAGGATTCATTAGCAGTAACTTCAAAGTTTGCAGAATCAACTGTTTCGAGATAGCAGGTATTTTTATCACAAATTGCGGAAGTGATAGGGCAAGTTGTAATGACACTTCTAACCCAACGATACACTCCGGAATCCTGAAAGGTAACATTGTTATGGACTTCCACATCTAAATCCGTTTCAGGTCGAAATACTGTATCAGGTTTTTGATGATCCCAGGTAATTTGGGCATTTAATCCAAAACTTACCATTGTTAAAGCGAAAGCCATCAGTATGTTTTTCATATCCATTCTTCTTTTGGGTGGTGCAAATTGATAAAAAAAAAGTACATAGATCGGTTTGTACATAATAAAAGCTTCAATGATGTCATTATTTTGACTGCACCAAAAGGTACCTTTGTCTCTTGTTACCATTGCTTTTGAGTAGGATTTTTAAACCTGAAAAGTACATTAAATGGTGCTTTACAATTTTGGTGTTTTGGGCACCATTTCCCTCCTATGCTCAATTGATAGTTGCTGAAGGATTCAGTGCTTCTGTTTTGGTTAATAATGTTTTGATTGGTGACGGGGTACAAACCAGAAATGCCAAGTTTACTGGTTATGACAGGGCTGTGGGATTATTTGAGAATGGGGATAAATCAGATTTGGGTATAGATAAGGGCATCATTCTCTCAAGTGGAATTGCCGTTGGTGCCAAAGGCCCTAATGATGATCCGGGGTTCACATCAGGGGAAGGCGGGCCCGGGCATCCAATTCTCGAAAAAATTGCCGGTATTCAGACACTTGATGCTGCAGAACTAAGTTTTGAATTTAAGCCCCAGACGAGTCATGTAGAGTTTAAATACATATTCGCCTCTGATGAATACAAAGAATGGGTTGATGCCGGTTTCAATGATATTTTTGGCTTTTTCATTTCCGGACCCGGAATTTCCGGGGAACAAAATGTTGCGCTGTTACCTGGAAATTCTATAGAGGTAAGTATCGATAATGTTAATCAAAAGAGAAATACCCAATATTTTCGGGACAATGCTGTTTTAAATACCACACTTCACAAAAACATTCAAGCGGATGGATTAACCGTTGTGTTAAAAGCTTCATTGGTATTACAACCCTGTGAATGGTACACAATTAAATTGGCCATTACTGATGTGGGAGATCCAATCAAAGATTCCTGGGTATTTGTTGAAAGTAAGAGTTTTAAGCACGAAACTCTCCTCGGTAACGACACCTCCTATTGTGATTCTGATTTTGTAAGAACTTTAAAATCGGGATATGAGGACAAACAGGTTAAATGGTCAACTGGCGATACAAGTCACGAAATAGTAGTCAAGGATTACGGATCTTATTGGGTGGAAGTATTTACGGCGTGCGGTAGTTTTAAGGATGAAATTGAAATTTACCCAACCGTTATTGATATTGATTTGGGGAATGATACATCCGTTTGCTTTGGTCAATCCGAATTGAAATTAGGGGTGAAAGACCGGGTGTTTGATTCTTACAAATGGTCTACCGGTGACACCACCGATTATTTGAATGTCTCCACGGCTGGAGTTTACAGTTTAACAGTTGGCAGAAATGGCTGCTATGTTTCAGACAGTATCCATGTGACAGATGGGGCTACTCCTTATTTTGATTTAGGAAGTGATACAACTATTTGTGGTAATGTTGATCTCGTTCTTGCGCCTCATATTTCAGGCGATACCTTCCAATGGTCGGATGGAACAAACCAATCTTACATCACGGCCAAACAATCTGGTAAATACTTTTTAACTATTTGGAGGAAGGGATGTTGGTATTCGGATACCATTTCAATCCGCAACATTGTTGAACCAAAATTTGATCTTGGTGAGGAGAATATTTTACTCTGTGAAGCATCTGAATTAACATTTGATACCCGATTGAGAGATACGATTAATTATAAATTTCTATGGTCTACCGGAGACACCTCGCCATGGATTCAGGTAAATACTGGTGGCCAGTTTTCGGTTTTAGTTACCAATGTTGAATGTGGATTTTCAGCATCAGATCAAGTTGTGGTTACCATGCTTTCTGAAGGACAGAACTTTTATGTACCCAACAGTTTTACGCCAAACGCAGATGAATTAAACGAGAACTTTAAACCCGTATTTCAATTTACCGACGTAACGGCTTACCACTTTAGCATATATAATAAATGGGGCCAAAAAATATTTGAAACATCAGACCCAAATGAATTCTGGGATGGTAAGTTTAACGGAGAATATGTTAAACCGGATGTTTATATATGGGATTGCCAGATTCGATCAACTTGTCTCCCGGATCCTCTGCAATACAAGCATGGAACTGTTTCGGTTTTGAGATAAACCTATGATCAGCCGGGAACTGCTTCCACGGCTTCAACCTGAGGAACCATTCTTTTCAAAAGATTTTCAATTCCGGCTTTTAATGTCATTGTGCTGGAAGGACATCCACTACAAGACCCCTTCATTACAACCGTAACAACACCATCTTTAAAATCCTGAAAGGTGATTGCACCTCCATCCATTTCTACAGCCGGCTTAACATGATCATCCAGTAATTTTTTAATCTTACCAACAACCTCGTCTTCATCTTCCTGTGACAGAACTTCAACTTTGGTAATTATTTCCTTCCCGCTTTGTAAATATTCCTGAATGAACTTTTTCATCAGTGGCATTATATCGAACCATTCATAGTCAACTGACTTAGTGATGCTGATGAAATTGTTCATTATAAATACACCTTTAACATAAGGAAACTCAAATAATGCGGATGCAAGAGGTGAATTACTTACTTTTTCTTTTGAACGAAAATCCACGCTATCGCTCGGTAGAATCATTTTGTTGGAAACGAATTTCATCGAATCCGGATTTGGAGTCGCTTCCGCATATATTGTTATCACTTCATCCAGTGTCATGTTCTCTCTTTAGAATTAGTCTACAAAAGTAACTACTCATCTGAGGAATTGTTTTTTCGGGCATTAACGAAATTGCACCAGGTACAACTTTCGTTGCCACAACCATTCAGAAATTGCCGATCTTGAATTTTTTGGTAAACATCTTCTATCAGATTCATCATAAACTGCAGACCATCATCGTCAATTACAATCCGATGCCGATGAAATTCTTTATTTTCATCCGGTTCCACAAACTCGAAAATTCCGCTGGTCATCCGAAGTCTGTTAACAGGATTGTTTTTCACCATCAGCGCGTAAAACATCATTTGCCTCCAGTACGGTCCTCCGTATTTTTTATCTCCTTCTGCATCTAGATTGTCGAATTGAGGGGGAATTAACTTACCACGAGACTTTTGGGCATCACCGGTTTTAAAATCAAAAACCTGAACGTTTTCTTGCTCTACATCCATCAAGTCAAGTTGGCCCTTCACCGGGACATTACCAATTGTTATTCGATCCAGTGCTACTTCCGTTTCCGTATGGGTTCGGGAAATCCAGAAATTTTCTCTTTCATTAAAATATTCCGTTAGAACATTCTGACCAAGGCTCAGAAAATCCTGATATTCTCTTTCCGTAAATACAAAGCGTTCTCTCATCAATGCCTGCTCGTAACTGGATCTGAGAATTGCAGAGTTAAAACCTGATTGGTTTTTTCTTGACTTGAATAACTGATCAAGTGATTTATGAATAGCGGTTCCGAAAGACAAGTACTTATTTCTTGGAGATGGAACCCTGAGTATGTGATTGAAATAAAAAGAGATCGGACATTCGAGATAAGCATTAAGATGACTTGCACTTAACTGATAGCCGGCGATAAATTCGTCAATCAGATGATTATCCAATAATTCGGCTTTGTTAAGATCCGGACTAATTAATAACTTTCTTAGGGCGCTCTCTGCTTCCTTCATATTAATTTCGGGATGCTGCTCTTCAATTTTCTGAGAAAGAACCAAATCATCTACGAAAGAACTTCTTGGATTATCCTTTCCGGAATCTGTGTGCTGAAAATTTGAGATATATAAGCCTTTTCGAGCTCTTGTCATCGCTACATAAAACAAACGTCGCTTTTCTTCAAATGAAAGGTTTTCATCTTCCGGGTCGTAAATATTAATAAATCCAAGCGGACTGTTTTTTCTTTCCTTCTCCCATGCATTTGCTGAGGCATTTATTATAAAAACATAATCGAACTCAAGTCCCTTACTGGCATGTGCGGTCATAAATTGAACACCGGACGTATCGAATAATACATGTTCACAAGGAAGAGATATTTTATAATCATTCATCAAATCAATCTTTAGAACCAAGTCATTTAGTGTTAGTGACGGATTGAGTTTGATTTCCGATTCAACCATATCCAGCAACGTTTTGAGACATTCAAGTTCAAATGAATCGTTCGAATTGGATGTGTTTGTATTTGTATAGAATTCACTAACCAATTCCTGAATGGCAACCAGAACGGGTTTGGATTGAAAGCTAGAAATCCACTCTTCGATTTTAAGGCCTGCTTCCGATAGGTTTATCCGTCCATATTGATCTATTTCAGAGAATACATCATCACTATCTGAAATTTTGGAAAGTCCCTCACGCCATTTTATTCTTTTAATACCACATTGGAAGGAGAATCTGGAAATATCAATGTTCTTGCAATTAAAAAACGGAAAGTGCAAAATTTTGAAAAGGTGATGATCGGCACTTAAGGGCAGGCTGATTTCGTCATTTATATACCTTAATAAGGAAATGATTTGTTGGTTGAGTTCGGAAAAGATCGCATTCTCACTTCTGTGAAAGTAGACTGGAATTTCACTCAAACTCAAAAGTTTGGCAGATTGTTCACCATGTTGATGTTTTCTATAAATCACCGCGATCTCTGTAGGAGAAACACCTTGTTCTACAAGTTTTTTGATACGTGAAATGATCCATACAGATTCATGAATTTGGGTGTCAAATGAAACGGATATTACCGGGCCTGTAGTAAATCTTTGAGATTCAAGATGCTTGTTCAAACCTTCGAGTTGATTCACAAGTCTCGATTCGTTGTTTGTAATAAGTTGCTCTGAGGCGTCCAGTATTTCTTGAGTTGAGCGATAGTTTTTCTTTAAAACAACCGTAAGAGCGGAGTCCTTATACCTGAAGGCAAAGTCTGTAATGTTTTTTATCTCTGCCCCTTGAAATCTATAAATGGACTGATCATCGTCACCGACTACAAACACATTAGGAGCATCCCAATAATCAGTAAGATAGGTAATCAATTTATTCTGAGATCCTGATGTATCCTGAAATTCGTCGACAAGAATGTATTGGAACTTTTCTCTGTAATTGTCCAACACTGCTTTATCATTTTTGAACAAGTCCAGAACCCAAAGAATCATGTCATCGAAATCGTATCTGGCTTCAGATTCCATAAGAGCGGTAAAATCTTCGAGTAGTTCTGATCCCGCCTTTAACTCACTTATTCTGGATTCAATCTTTTTTACCTCGGCCTCCTTCAGGTCTCCCGCTTCAAACTTGCCTGTTTTTCGTTTATAACGATATTTATCACTGTTGTAAACTTCTTCGAGATAATTGGCGCTATCCTCTCCGATTTCGGTGGAGGTTACACCCTCTCGTTTCATCCAGGTAAACAAGGTCTTGAGTTGCCCTACCAAATAACCCACGTTGCCTTTTATTTTTTTTAGAACATGATCCTGTGGTAAGTCTGTCGCGAGCTGGTTGAGCATTTGAATCTTTTCAAGTTCAGTTACAGGCTGAAGGTTTCGATATTGAAAGGCTTCAGGATTTTCCTGAATAACACGGTTGCAAAAGGAATGAAATGTATGAATGCTAATATTATGGGCCTGCATACCAATAGTCTTTAAAAGCCTTGATCTCATTGCAGTGGTGCCGGCTTCTGTAAAAGTGAGGCATAAAATATTGTGAGGGGAACAATCTGTTATGCTCAGAATTTTTGCGATTCGTTCTGCAAGAATTTGTGTCTTTCCGGTTCCGGGACCGGCAATTACCATGACGGGTCCTTCAATCTGATTGACTGCCGTGAGTTGTTCTGAGTTGAGTTTTAACATCTGCGCATTAAAAAGTTGCATTTCAATTAGACCAAAATAGCGATATAGGTCACATTTCTTTCATTGTGTCTAATGATCTGTTTTCAATATTTGACAATTTTTTGGAGATAAAATTAAATTTTGCCACTGATATTTAATAAGTTATGATTTGGCACAGTAGACTTGAACAAAATAGTACGCAACCTTTTTTAGCTTCGGTGTCTAACTCAAAGCTGTCAATCATTGGCAGCAGATGATTAGAAAAGTAGTATTTAAAGTCACCTATGAATCACACCTTTACAAATTTAGTTCGGAAGATGAGTTCAGCATTTGGTCTGAAGGCGTTTTCCCTGTTGGCTGTTTTTGTTTTTTCGGGATTGATGGCTCATGCACAGTATTGTACTGTAAGTCACACCGTAACTGGTTGTCCGACTTACTATATGTACATCGGAGGCATTGAAGTAATCAACAACGGAAACACACTCTTTAGTAAGGCTAATGATGGCTGTAATCAGACCTCAGTTCCCAATTACACACTGATGTCTTCTTCGCCTTCTTTCACCTTAAACGGGGGTTCTTCTTATACCATGAAAATTGGTTCCGGAACCACGTATAACACACACATTGGTGTTTGGGTCGATATTACCGGTGACGGTGATTTCGATGACGCCGGTGAATGGGTTTCGCAAGGATGGAAAGACATGCCTGCAAACTCAACATCAACCTACAACTTTACCTTATCTTGTTCGAACATTAAAACGGGTCCTACCCGAATGAGGGTTAGAACGGATTACGAAGGGTCTGCTGCTTTTACACAAAGTTCTGCTTGTACCAACGTAAACTATGGTGAAACCGAGGATTATACAATTGCATTGGCAACTTCAGGATCCTTAAAAGCAGGATTTTTTGTTGTTGATACTGCATTTGTAAAAACTCCGGTTCAACTTGTTAACAGCAATCAAACAGGTTATCTTTATCATGGATGGGATATAGGTGATGATGGAAAAATTGATTACACCACAACAAACGCTACTCATAAGTTCAACTCACCAGGGTCTTATTGTATTCGTTTATTCAGTCAGAACTGTTTAGGTCGTGATTCAGTAGTTCATTGTTTAACTATTGTAAAACCGACTCAACCGCCGGTTGCAGATTTTATTTCAGATAGAAATGAAGTTGAAATATACAACACGTTCCAGTTAACCGACTTGTCAACTAATGGTGCTATCTATTGGGATTGGTTCTTATATCAGGAATCAGATTCTGCCGGTACCCGAATCGACGGAGATGATTATCCGGATTTAAGAGGTGGTGACGAAACAGTTAATCAGAATCCTGAGGTGTTTACTGCTAAAGGAATCCCAGGATTTCCGGATCGGGGAAAATGGAGTGTAGGATTAACCGCTTCCAATGACGTCGGAGCTTCTGTTACTCTTATTAAGCATGATTATATTGAAGTAATTAAAGGTTGCGACGTTGAAATGGGTCCCGGAACCGTAACCGGAATTCCCGGAAACGTAATCACTTGTGAGGCCGGTACTATTAAAAACAAAGACAACGGTAGCGGAAATTACTCTTCTCCTGAGGCAAACCTTGATGCGTTGATCGCACCTTGTGGCGCCCAGACCATTACATTCACATTTGACCAATGGGTTGTTCAGAGTAATGTTAACCTGAAAATTTATGATGGACAAAATGCCAATGGTACTCCGCTCCACACTAAAGCAGGCTTTTCTTCTACAAATCCTCCAACACAACCGTTGGTTTCTAAATCAGGTGCATTATATCTTTTATGGAATTCTTCAGGAACAGCAACCGACAAAGGTTTTATAGCACATTGGACATCCAGTGTTGGATCTCAAGATCCTCCGAAGGCATCCTTTAGTGTTTCAGACACTTTATATAATGCGGTTTATTCAACCTTTACTAACACCTCGCAAAACGCGGGTGGAGAGGTATTTTATAACTGGGAGATCGACGGCACGTCTTTGTCTAACAGCAAGGACATGGAGCAGATTTTCCTGAGCAATGCTACGTATAATGTATGTTTAACGGTAGAGACTTGCGCGGGCAAAGACAA